>NZ_SNYL01000006.1 GCF_004363315.1 Tepidicella xavieri | reverse complement strand
AGGGCTGCCAGGGGCTGGAAATGCGGATCCAGCCGGTTGAAAGCCGACGCAGGCAGAGCCTCGGCTGCTTCGATGGGCACTTTTTCAACGGCCTGTTAAGGCCGGTGAATTCGATTACATCCAGGCGTTCATCGCCCGCGAGTGGGCGCGCTCCTACACCGGGCGCCGCTTCGACCGGGGCGAACTGGTCAAGCGCGAGCTGGCACACGGCAATGCGGGAGACTTTCAAGGGTTTCTGTTCAATACCCGGCTGCCCAAGTTTCAGGACCCGCGGGTGCGCGAGGCCATCGGGCTGGCGATGGATTACGAGTGGCTGAACCGCCAACTCTTCTACAACGCCTACGAGCGGGTCAGAGGCTATTTCGTCGCCAGCGATTTCGAGGCCCGGGGCCTGCCTGGCCCCGACGAACTGGCGTTGCTGGAGCCCTTGCGCAGCCAGTTGCCGCCCGAGGTGTTCGAGCGGGAGGTGCCGCTGCCGCCTTACACCAGCCTGGACCCGGACTCGGGGCAGACCCTGCGCGACAACCTGCGCCGCGCCCGCGACCTGCTGGCCGAGGCAGGCTGGCGCTACCGCGACGGCGCCTTGCGCAATGAGCGCGGCGAAGTGTTCACCATCGAGTTTCTGGACAACAGCGGCTCCATGGGCCGGGTGGTGACGCCGTTTGCCAAGAACCTGGAGCGCCTGGGCATACGCGCGACCTACCGCGTGATCGATTTCGCCATTCTGCAGAAACGGCTGGACGTGTTTGACTTCGAGGTCATCAGCGTGCGCTGGCCGGGCAGCGAGGCGCCGGGCACCGAACTGCTGGACCGGTTTGGTTCCGCCGCGGCCGATACCGAAGGCTCCAGCAACCTGATGGGCGTCAAGCACCCGGCGGTCGATGCCCTGCTGGACCACGTGGTGACGGCCCGCACGCGCCCACAACTGGTGGCGGCGCTGCGGGCGCTTGACCGCGTGCTGCGTCATCAGCACCTCAACGTGCCGCATTGGTTCAGCAGCGTGCACCGCATCGCCTACCGCACAGGGCGGTTCGAGCAACCCGCGGTGATGCCGCGTTACTATCAGCCCGAGAGCTGGGTGCTCATGACCTGGTGGGCCAGCCCGGAGAACCTCAATCCCCCACCTGGGCGGAGGCGTTGATCATGTGGGCCTACATCCTCAAACGTCTGCTGCTGATGATCCCGACGCTGTTCGGCATCCTGCTCATCACCTTTGTGGTGATCCAGTTCGTGCCTGGCGGGCCGGTGGAGCAGATGGTGGCGCAATTGCAGGGCCGCGACACGGGCGGCGAGGGGGCGGCCGTGGCCGGAGCGGGTTACCGGGGGCGGCAGGGGGTGGACGCTCAGCGCATCGAGGAAATCCGGCAGCTCTATGGTTTCGACAAACCCGCCCACGAGCGCTTTTTCCAAATGCTCGGGCAATTTGCCCGCTTTGACCTGGGGCAGAGCTTCTTTCATCACAAGGCGGTGTGGGAACTGATCAAGGAAAAGCTGCCGGTGTCCATCAGCCTGGGGCTGTGGACGTTTTTTCTGAGCTACAGCATCTCGATACCCTTGGGCATCGCCAAGGCCGTGCGGGCGGGCACGCGGTTCGACACGGTCACCAGCCTCATCGTGCTGGTGGGCTATGCCATCCCGGGCTTCGTGCTCGGGGTGGCGCTGCTGGTGATCTTCGGCGGGCAGTTGCAATGGTTCCCCTTGCGGGGCCTCACATCCAGCAACTGGCACGAGCTGAGCCTGGGCGCCAAGATCGTGGATTACCTCTGGCACATCACGCTGCCAGTGACGGCCAGCGTGCTGGGCGCCTTTGCCGTGACCACCATGCTCACCAAAAATGCGTTTCTGGAAGAGATCCGCAAGCAGTACGTGCTGACCGCTCGTGCCAAGGGGCTGACCGAGCGGCGCGTGCTGTGGAAGCACGTGTTTCGCAATGCGCTCATTCCCATCGTCACCGGGTTTCCGGCCGCGTTCATTGGCGCGTTCTTTGCTGGCTCGCTGCTCATCGAAACCCTGTTCTCCCTCGATGGTCTGGGCCTGCTGAGCTACGAGAGCGTGATGCGGCGCGACTACCCGGTCGTGCTGGGGACGCTGTACCTGTTCACGCTGATTGGCCTGGTGACCAAGTTGATCAGTGATCTTTGCTATGTCTGGGTGGATCCCCGTGTCAAGTTCGACTGACGCCATCGCCGCCCCATCGGAGGCCGCGCCGGCCGTGGCGGCATCAGGCGTGGCACGCTCCCTGAGTCCGAGCCAGCGGGCGTGGCAGCGGTTTCGGCGCAACCGGCTGGGTTTCTGGAGCCTGGTGATCTTCGTCACCCTGTTCGTGATCAGCCTGGGCGCAGAGCTGATTTCCAACGACAAGCCCTTGCTCGCGCGCTACAACGGCCAATGGTTCGTGCCGATGTGGCACAACCCGCCCGAGACCGCGTTCGGCGGTGATTTCGATACGCCCACGGACTACCTGGACCCCTTCATCCAGCGCCAGTTCGAGCAGCCCGGCAACTGGGTCATCTACCCCCTGAACCGCCATCACCACACGACGCTGAACTACTTTGCCAAGGAGCCGCACCCCGCCCCGCCTTCGCGAGACAACTGGCTGGGCACGGACGATCGAGGCCGTGACGTGGCCGCGCGGCTGCTGTATGGCTTTCGCCTGTCCATCCTGTTCGCGCTGGCGCTGACCGCCATCGGCGTGCTGCTGGGGGTGGTGGCTGGTGCCATCCAGGGCTTCTACGGCGGCAAGGTGGATTTGGCCTTTCAGCGTTTCATCGAAGTCTGGGGCTCCATGCCGGAGCTGTACCTGCTGATCATTTTTTCCGCCGTGTTCGAGCCCAGCGTGTGGATACTGCTGGTGCTGCTGAGCCTGTTTGGCTGGATGGGGCTGAGCGACTACGTGCGGGCCGAATTCCTGCGCAACCGCCAGCTCGACTACGTGCGCGCGGCCCGCGCCATGGGGCTGAGCAACGGGCAGATCATTTGGCGGCACATTCTGCCCAACAGCCTCACGCCGGTGGTCACCTTTCTGCCGTTCCGCATGAGCGCCGCCATTCTCGCGCTCACCTCGCTGGACTTTCTGGGGTTGGGAGTGCCGCCGGGCACGCCATCGCTGGGCGAATTGCTGGCCCAGGGCAAGAACAACATCGACGCCTGGTGGATCTCGCTGTCCACCTTTGCCGTGCTGGTGATCACGCTGTTGCTGCTGACCTTCATGGGTGACGCCCTGCGCGACGCGTTGGACCCGAGAAAGGCCGACCGATGAGTGCCGTTCAGGAGACGCTGCTCGACGTGCGCGGCCTGCGCATCGGTTTCGGTGGGCAGACCGTGGTGCATGGCATCGACTTCCAGGTGAAGGCAGGCGAGAAGCTGGCGTTGGTGGGGGAGTCGGGCTCGGGCAAGACGGTCTCGGCCCTGAGCCTGCTGCGGCTGGTGCCGAATGCCGACATCGAGGGGCAGGCGCATTTTCAAGGGCGTGACCTGCTGCGCCTGAGCGAGCGGGAACTGCGTGGGGTCCGCGGCGATGAGGTGGCCTGTATCTTCCAGGAGCCGATGACGGCGCTGAACCCGCTCTACACCATCGGGGACCAGATCGCCGAAATCCTCACGCTCAAAAAAGGCATGCCGCCGCGCGAGGCGGCCCACCGGGTGGAGGAACTGCTGGCGGCCACAGGCATTCCCGAGCCGGCCCGGCGCGCCCAGGCCTTCCCGCACCAGTTGAGCGGTGGCCAGCGGCAGCGGGCCATGATCGCCATGGCCCTGGCCAGCGAGCCCCGACTGCTCATCGCCGACGAACCCACCACGGCGCTGGACGCCAGCCTGCGGGGGCAGATCCTGAGCCTGCTGGGAGAACTCCAGCAGCGTCTGGGCATGGCGGTGCTGCTCATTACCCACGATCTGCATCTGGTGCGCCAGTTTGCCGACCGGGTGGCCGTGATGGAAAAGGGCCACCTGGTGGAGCAGGGCGGTGTGGCCGAGGTGTTCGGGCAACCGCAACATGCCTACACCCGCAAGCTGCTGGGCAGCCGGCCGCAACGAGCCTTGCCTGAAGCGGTGCCTGTGGCCGGCCCGCCCGTCGTGGAGGCGCGCGACCTGGTGGTGGCTTACGCCACCCCCTTGCCCGGTTTCGTGGGGTGGTTTCGCCGCGGCCGGTTCGAGGCGGTCAAGCGGGCGCGGTTTGCCTTGCCGCCCGGTCAGACCCTGGGCGTGGTGGGGGAGTCCGGCTCCGGCAAATCCACCCTGGCCCTGGCCGCATTGGGTCTGCACCCGCATGAGGGGCACTTGCACATCCTGGGCCAGCCGTGGCCCCAAGGGCGCGGCGCCCAAGCCCGTGCACGCCCTCTGCGGCGGCAGGTGCAAGTGGTGTTTCAGGATCCGTTTTCTTCGCTGTCGCCGCGCATGACGGTGGAGCAGATCGTGGGCGAGGGGCTGCGCATCCACGAGCCGCGGCTCGATGAAGATCAGCGCCGCGAGCGCGTGGTGCGCGCGCTGCGCGAGGTGGGGCTGCTGCCCGATCTGCCGCCAGAGGCCGTGTCGCTGTGGTTGCAGCGCTATCCCCATGAATTTTCGGGGGGGCAACGGCAGCGACTGGCCATTGCGCGCGCGCTCATCGTGGAGCCCCAGGTGCTGGTGCTCGACGAGCCCACGTCCGCCCTGGATGTGACGGTGCAAAAGCAGGTCATCGAGCTGTTGTTGCGGTTGCAGCGCGAGCGTGGCCTGAGCTACCTGCTCATCACCCACGACGTGGATGTGATCTGGGCCATGGCGCATGAGGTGATGGTGATGCGCTCGGGCGAAGTGGTGGAGCACGGCCCGGCGCAGCAGGTGCTGCGCACGCCCAGCCACCCTTACACGCAGGCCTTGCTCAAGGCGTGCGCGCCGTTGTGATCCAATGTAGGGGAATCGGTTATCAGGGTGTCGTATGACGGAACATGAGCTTGCGGCTTCAGGGATGCGGCCGCTGGATGGCCGGGCGCCGCTGCGCTGGCTGGCTTCGGGGTGGCGCGACCTGTGGGCCAATCCGCTGCCGGGCCTCATGCATGGCGTGGCGCTGGCGGCTTTCGGGGCTTTGCTGCTGTGGCTGGCGCACGACCAGTTTTGGTGGTTGGCCGGGGCGTTTTCCGGGTTTTTGATCGTGGCGCCTGTGTTGGCCTGCGGTCTGTATGCCGTCAGCCGCCAGGCCCAGCAGGGCCGCCGCATGGGATGCCGCGAAGTGATGGGGGTATGGCTGTCGGGGGATAGACGACTCATCGCCTTTGGCCTGTTACTGGCCCTGGCGGGCACCGGCTGGGTGTTGACATCGGCCGGTCTCATCACCTTGTGGGCGTCGGCGCCGGTCGAAAAGCCGGCCGATTTTCTGCGGCATGTGGTGCTGGCGCCTGCTCCGGGCTTGTTCGAGGTGTGGCTGCTGCTGGGCGCCTTGCTCGCGGCGCCGATGTTCGCCTCCAGCGTCGTGACCTTGCCCCTGCTGATGGACACCCGGTTGCCGCTGTGGATGGCCATTGGCGAGAGCTGGCGTGCCGTCGGCAGCCATCCGGTGGTGATGGCTTGGTGGGCCGCGCTCATCGCGGCATTGGTGATTCTGGGGTTGGCCACTGGGTTGATCGGCCTCGTGGTGGTGGTGCCCCTGCTCGGGCATGCCAGCTGGCACGCCTACGTCGATTTGCGGCGCTCGGGCGTGATCCGGGTATCGCAGCCTTGAGGGTTGGCCGATGGAAGGAACCATTTTCGGCTACACCGAGGGGCAGATTGCCCAGTTTGGCCTGACGTTCGGCGTCGGGGCCTTCATTCTGTACATGCTGTTCATCGTGCTGAACCTGGCCCGCGAATCCAAAGCGGGCCGCTTTGGCACTTTCATTCTGTTTCTGGTGCTGTCGTTTGGCATGCTGGGCTTCCTGGCCAAGAACGTCATCAAATGGGTGCTGGGGATGTGACCCGGCTTCGTGCGCAGCCCCAAGGAAAAAGCCATGCCTGAAAACACCTTTTCATTGCCCAACATCGAGCGGATGGACGTGTTTGCGGTGGGAGACCCGGTGCTGGCCTGTACCGCCGAGGGCTGGAGCGATAACTCGGTCTCGGGCCATCTGCTCGATTTCGACACCACGCGCCGGGTCATCAAACTGCGCCCACGGGGCGATGAGCGGGGCCTGAGTCTGAAGTTCAATCAGCTCAAGCGACTGCGCATCCAGCACCATCCCCCTACGGATTTGGAATTCAGCCCGACCGGGTTGCCAGGCGCAGACACCCAGCAGGCGCAGTCGTTCGTCGTGTTCTTGCGCGACGGCTCCATGTATTCGGGTATCTGCTATCGCTACGAGAAAACCGATCAGGGTCTTTGGATATTCCCCAAGCGCACCCTCGAAGGCGACCCTTACCGGGTGTTCCTGCCCAAAAACGGCATCGTGCGGCTGGAAATCCGACAGGGCGACGAAGCCCTGATTTCGGATGCCGATTTCGCCCAGACCATGCTCTACGAGGGGGCTGTGGAGCCGGTGGTGGACGAAGGGGTGGAGAAATCCATGGTCGAGACGCCCGAGGAACTGCTCGAAGCCCTCAAGCGCCAGAGCAGCCTCAAGCCGGTGCCCATCGGCCAAGCCCTCATTGGCCTGGGCAAGCTCACGGCCGAGCAGCTCGAGGCGGTCTTGCGCCTGCAGCAAGGCGACAAAAAGCGCCCTCTCGGTCAGATTCTGCTGGAGAAAAACCTGGTCACGCCCGCCGATCTCCAGACGGCGATTGCCCGCAAGATGGGTTACCCTTTCGTGGACCTGGCCAAGTTTCCGATCGACGCGGCCGCACTGCGTCGTGTGCCCTTCGCGCTGGCGCTGCGCTTGCAGGTGCTGCCGATTCTGGATCAGGGCAAATCCCTGGTCGTGGCCATGACCGATCCATTGCAGTTCAAGGTCATCGATGAACTGGAGTTCACCACCCAGCGCAAGGTGATCCCGGTGGTCAGCACCAGTGGGGAACTGATCGAAAAGATCAAGAAGGCCTATCGCGAGATCGGCATGAGCGATCTGGCCAATGCCAACGCTGCCCCCAAGGCCGCAGCCCCCGCGCCGGGCCCACGCGCCGACGCCAAAGGCAGCGAAGTGGATGTGATGCAGTTGGCGGTGGAGCTCACAGGGGAAGCCACCGACAGCCACGAAGACGAGCGCCCGATCGAGCAATCCGACAACACGCTGGTCAAGCTCATCAACTCCATGATCACCGAGGCGTACTACCAGCGGGCCTCGGACATCCACATCGAGCCGTATCCAGGCCGGGAAAAGCTGGTGATCCGCTTTCGCGTCGATGGACAGATGCGGCCCTACCTGGAACTGCCAGCGAGTTATCGCAACGCCTTGATCGCGCGCATCAAGATCATGTGCGACCTCGATATCTCTGAGCGGCGCAAGCCGCAGGATGGCAAGATCAACTTCGCCAAATTCGGCGGATTGGCCATCGAGCTGCGCGTCGCCACCATCCCCACGGCCAATGGCCTCGAAGACGTGGTGCTGCGCATCCTGTCATCGTCGGAGCCGCTGCCGATGGACAAGCTCAACCTGAGCGCGCGCAATCTGGCGGCTTTCGAGGCCATCGTGCAGCGCCCCTACGGCCTGTTTCTGTGCGCCGGTCCGACAGGCTCGGGGAAAACGACCACGCTCCATGCCGCCTTGCGGGAAATCAATACGCCCAATCGCAAGATTTGGACCGCCGAAGACCCGGTGGAAATCACCCAGCGGGGCTTGAGGCAGATTCAAGTCAACCCCAAAATCGGCTGGACGTTTGCCGCGGCGCTGCGTGCGTTGCTGCGCGCCGACCCGGATGTCATCATGGTCGGCGAGATTCGCGATCAAGAAACGGCCGAGATCGCCATCGAAGCCTCGCTGACCGGGCACCTGGTGTTTTCCACCCTGCACACCAATTCGGCGGCCGAGACGGTGGTGCGCCTGGTCGATCTGGGGGTGGACCCCTTCTCGTTCGCGGATTCTTTGCAGGGCATTTTGGCGCAGCGGCTGGTGCGCCGCCTGTGCACGGCTTGCGCCGTGATGGAGCCATTGACCGCCGATTTGCAGCAGGAACTCATCGCCGACTACCAGGCCCAACTGCCGCGAGAACATCCACTGCGCGATGCGGGTGCGCTGGTTCGAGAATGGCAGGATCGCTTTGGCCGCGATGGTCGGCTTCACGTGGCTCAGGCCAAGGGCTGTGACCGCTGCGGCCACACCGGCCATTACGGCCGGCTGGCGGTGCATGAATTGCTGGCCAATTCGCCAGAGATGAGGCACCTCATTCAAAGCCGCGCACGCCCCACCGAGGTGCAAGCCCTGGCCATCCAGGAAGGCATGCGGACCTTGCGCCAGGACGGCATCGAAAAGGTGTTGCAGGGCCTGACCACCCTGGCGGAAGTGCGCTCTTCCACGCTCAACTGACGTTGGGGCCGTCTGGCCGTCAGCAGCCCCGGGTGATGGGCATATCCACCTCTTTGGGGTGCAGGCTGTGGCGGGCCAGCTCCAGCTTGGCGATGGCATTGCGGTGCACCTCATCGGGGCCGTCGGCCAGGCGCAGGGTGCGCTGGTTGGCGTACGCGTAGGCCAGCGGGAAGTCGTCGCTCACGCCACCGCCGCCGTGGGCCTGGATGGCCCAGTCAATGACTTGGCAGGCCATGTTGGGCGCCACCACCTTGATCATGGCGATTTCGGCCTTGGCCACTTTGTTGCCGACGGTGTCCATCATGTAAGCGGCCTTGAGCGTGAGCAGCCGCGCCTGCTCGATCAGGCAGCGGGATTCGGCAATGCGTTCGTGCCAGACCGATTGGGCTGCCACCGGCTTGCCAAAAGCCACGCGCTCCTGGAGCCGCTTGCACATCAGTTCCAGCGCCCGCTCGGCCGCCCCGATGGATCGCATGCAGTGGTGGATGCGGCCCGGCCCCAGCCGGCCTTGGGCGATCTCGAAACCGCGCCCTTCGCCGAGCAGGATGTGGTCCGCCGGCACGCGCACGTTTTCCAGCACCACCTCCATGTGGCCGTGCGGGGCATCGTCGTAGCCAAACACCGACAGGGGGCGAATGACTCGGATGCCGGGGGCATTGGCCGGTACCACGATCATGGATTGCTGGGCGTGGCGCGGGGCTTCGGGGTCGGTCTTGCCCATGACGATGTAGACCGCGCAGCGCGGGTCGCCGGCGCCGGAAGACCACCACTTGCGGCCATTGATGACGTATTCGTCGCCCTGGCGCTCGATGCGGCATTGAATGTTGGTGGCGTCGGACGAGGCCACCTCGGGCTCGGTCATGAGGAAGGCCGAGCGGATCTCGCCGCGCAGCAGCGGCTCCAGCCAGCGGTCCTTCAACGCTTCGCTGGCATAGCGTTCCAGCGTTTCCATGTTGCCGGTGTCGGGGGCCGAGCAGTTGAACACCTCGGGGGCCCAGGGTACGCGGCCCATGATTTCGCACAAGGGGGCGTATTCCAGGTTGCTCAGACCTTCGGGGGCGCGTGGGGAGTGGGGCAGAAACAGGTTCCACAGACCGGCGGCGCGGGCCTTGGGCTTGAGTTCTTCGATCAGTGTGGTGGGGACCCAGGCGTTGCCCTTGGCGCGGTTGGCGGCGATTTCTTCGAAAAAGCGGCGTTCGTTGGGGTAGATGTGCTCGTCCATGAAGGCGAGCAGCCGGGCCTGCAGGGCCTTGACCTTGGGGGTGTAGTCGAAATCCATGTGGGGCTCCTGTGGAGAGGGCGGGGGGTGTTCAGGCTCGCTGGGCAAAGGACCAGGCCAGTTCGGCCATGGGGCGGGCGCCCGCTGCTGACTGACGGGCCTGGGCGCTGGAGGCGGTGCCGTCTTCCACCCGCTTGGCGATCCCCTGCAGGATGGCCGCGAGGCGGAACATGTTGTAGGCGAGGTAGAAGTTCCAATCGGCCATGAGGGCCTGTGGGCTGGCAAAGCCGGTGCGCTCGCAGTACCACGCGATGTATTCCTGCTCGGACGGGATGCCCAGCGCGGCGATGTCCAGACCGGCGATGCCGCGGAACATGCCGGGCGGGATGTGCCAGGACATGCAGTGGTAGCTGAAGTCGGCCAGCGGGTGCCCGAGGGTGGAGAGTTCCCAGTCCAGCACCGCCAGCACGCGCGGCTCGCTGGGGTGGAACATGAGGTTGTCGAGCCGGTAGTCGCCGTGGACGATGGAGACCATGGCCTCGTCCCGCGCCATGGCCGGAATGTGGGCCGGCAGCCATTCGATGAGCCGGTCCATTTCAGGAATGGGCTGGGTGATGGAGGCCAGGTACTGCTTGCTCCAGCGGCCGATCTGGCGCTCGAAATAGTTGCCTGGCTTGCCATAGTCGCCGAGGCCGGCGGCATGGAAATCGACCTGGTGCAACGCGGCGAGCACCCGGTTCATCTCCAGGTAGTGGGCGCGGCGTTGGGCCGGCGTCATGCCTGGCAGAGACTGATCCCACAGCACGCGGCCGTCGACGTGTTCCATGACGTAGAAGGCGCGGCCGATGACGCTTTCGTCTTCGCACAGCACATGCATGCGGGCCACGGGCACGTCGGTGCCGGCCAGGCCGCTCATGACGCGGAATTCGCGCTCGATGGCGTGGGCCGAGGGCAGCAGCTTGGCCACCGGGCCGGGCTTGGCCCGCATCACGTATGACCGCGAGGGGGTGATGAGGCGGTAGGTCGGATTCGATTGCCCACCGGCAAACTTCTCCACCTGCAATGGCCCCTGGAAGCCGGGCAGGTGGGCCGCAAGCCAGCCCTCCAGCGCCGGGGTATCGATGGCGTGGGGGCTCTGGGTGGAGGCTTCGGCCTGACGAGCGGACGAGGGGGAGGGGGCGTCAGTCATGGCCGATGGGGTCTCCGGGGGCAGTCAGTGTTCGGTTTCGGCGATGCGCATCAACGCCGCGCGGTCGCGCACCACCAGTCCGCCCGGTTCGATGCGGATGGCGTTTTCGCGCTCCATGGATTTGAGTTCCTGGTTCACCCGCTGCCGGGATGCGCCCAGCATCTGGGCCAGTTCTTCCTGGGCCAGTTGCAGCCCGATGCGGGTTTCGCTGCCGTTGGCCAGGCAGGGCACGCCGTAGCTGCGCACCAGGTGCAGCAGTTGCTTGGCCAACCGGGCGCGCAGGGGCAGGGTGTTGAGGTCTTCCACCAGGCCAAAGAGGTTGCGCAGTCGCCGGGCCTGCAGGCGCAGCAGCGCCTCGTAGAGCTCCACGTGCAGCGTCAGGATCTTCTGAAAATCGTTGCGCGCCACGCACAACAGCGTGGTGGGGCCATGGGCATAGGCATCGTGCGTGCGCTGGTCGCCATCGAACATGGCGATGTCGCCAAACCAGACGCCCGGCTCCACGTAGGTCAGCGTGATCTGCTTGCCCGACAGCGAGGTCGAGCTCACGCGCACCGCGCCTTTGGCCACGGCGGTCCATTCGGTGGCCGGATCGCCGCGGGCCGCGATCAAATCGCCGTCCTTGTATCGTTTGACGTAGGCGCATCGGAGGATGTCGTGTCGCAGTGAAGGGGAAAGACTCGTGAACCAGCGACCGCTGTTGATCGCCTCACGCTCTTCCATTGTCAGAATCGGCTCGTCCATCGTCTGTCTTGTGAGTGACTGGGTGGTCATGCGGTTGTCTCCCGGGTGACGCGGTATGTGGAGTTCAGCGGTAGCGTGGCGGGCGTTTGTCGAGGAAGGCGCTGATGCCCTCCCCACCGTTGGGGTGATGCAGGTTGCGCACGAACAGTTCGCGCTCTTGCCGCAGATGGGCGCTCAGCGCTTGCTGGGGGGCGTCGTTGACCAGTTCCTTGATGCTGGCCAGCGCATTGGGGGCCTGGGCATTGAGCCGCTCGCACAGCGCCACCGCGCTGTCCAGGGCCTGGCCGGGATCGGTGAGCTGATTGATCAAGCCGAGCTGCTGCAGCCGATCGGCGCTGGCGCGCTCGCCCAGCATGAGCAACTGCATGGCCGTGGCCCGCGGCAGCTGACGCGCCAATTGCCAGCTGCCGCCGCCATCGGGCGACAGCGCCACGTTGGCATAAGCCATCACGAACACGCTGTTGCGCGCGGCCACGATGAAGTCGCAGGCCAGCGCCAGCGAAAAACCGGCGCCGGCGCAGGCGCCTTCCACGGCGGCCACCACCGGCTTGGAGAAGCTGCGCAGCACCTCGATCCAGCCGTGCAGCTCTTCGATGCTTTCGGCCTGCACCGCAGGGGGTTGCTGGCGGTTGGCCAGCAGCCGTTGCAAATGGCCGCCGGCGCAGAAGTGCGCCCCTTCGCCCGTGAGGATGACGCTGCGCACATCGGGGTTGCGTTCGGCGGCATTGAAGGCTTCAACGCCGGCCGCGTAGATGTCTGGGCTCAGGGCGTTGCGCTGTTCAGGATTGCTCAGTGTCAGCACCAGGGTGGCCCCAGTGCTGTGGGTTTTGAGGGTGGCAGGCATTTTGGGAAGTCTCTCGGGTCTCGTGGCTGGATGCTGGTGGGGGTGCTTGTGCCAGAATGTAGCGTGTATAACGATACCAACTCTCGCGGTACGAGGACATGAACATGCTCAAGCTGGCGGTGGGAAGTGCGCTGTTCGTGACAGCCACCCAGGTTGTGGCGGTCTCTCTCGGCGCCACGCAGGGCAGTGTGATCATCGGCCGCCCGCTGGATATTTTGGTACAGAGCCGCATCGATGCGTCCGACGCCGCCACAGGCCTGTGCCTTCAGGCGGAGGTGATCTACGGCGACGTGCGCGTGCCACCCACCGCGGTGTCTGCGGCCATTCACAGAATCGGTGCGGATGGGACAGGCGCCCTGCGCGTGCAGACCTCCGAGCCGGTGAATGAGCCGATCGTGACCCTGGTTCTCCAGGCCGGTTGTCAGACACCTTTTCGCCGCAGCTACACCTTGCTGGCCGATGTGGAGCCGCCGCGCGCAGTTTCCTCCGCGCCCGGGCCTGCCCTGGCGCAACCTTCCGCGTCTGCGGCCACCTCGGTGGCTGCCCCTGTCACCCCGCCTGCAGCCCCCTTGGTGCTGCCGCCGCCTGCCCGAGCGGTGATGCCTGCTGCGCCTGCCACCCCGCGCACAACCGATGCGCCGGATCTCGGGCCGCAAACGCCGATACGCCTATCAGCCCCGGCGCCTCGGCCGGCCGCGGTCACGCGCATGCTTTCCAAAACCCGGCCGTTGCCCGTGGCCATGGCCGCCGCTGCCGCGGAGGACGCTTCCCAACCCGCCAACGGCGCAGCCTCCCCGGTGACAGAGGCTCCCACGGGCGGCTCACGCTTGCAGCTTGACCCGGTGGAACTGCCTTCGGCGGCCAACCCTCTGAACCCTGCCGGCTCAGGGGCCGATGACGGTGGGGGGACAGTGGCGGGGCAGGGCGATGTTGCCGCTGCTGCTGACGATGCCGCGGCCGAGCAGACTCGGGCGCTGCAGCAGGAGGTCGAAGCTCTGCGTGCGGAGCAGGAACGGCTCAGGCTCGCGCTGGAGAGTGTCAACGCGCAACTGCATGCGGCGCAGCGAGCCTCGGCTTCCCCGACACTGGTTTACGGTCTGGGCGGGTTGTCACTGTTGCTCCTGGGGGGGCTGTGGTATGCGCTGCGCATGCGCCGGCAAGCGGCGGCCGCTGCCGCGCCGACGGCGCCTTGGTGGGAGTCTTCATTACCCGCCAATTCCCAGCCCACCAGTGAGCCTGCCGTTGTCTCGTCTTCTGCTTCCGCTGCCCAGACCGCCGACCGCGCTGTCGCCGCCGCAGTGGCTGTGCCCGTGCAAGCGGAGGTCTCGGCTGCACCTGCGCCCAAGCCGGCTCCCCATGCCGCCCAGCCCAGTTGGCTGCCCACCGGGTCGGTAGATGGGCTGGAGGTCACCGATGCGCGGGAGTCCATGTTTCACGAAGTGCCCATCACGCCGCTGAATGTGGAGGCGTTGGAGGATCTCTGGCAGCGTGCGCGCTTTTGCGAGTCGATCGGTCAATATGCCGAAGCCATGGCACTGCTCAACGAATTCGTCACGGCGCATCCGCGTGCCAGCGAAGCGCCTTATGTGCTGTGGTTGCACCTGGCAGCCACCCATGGCACCGAGTCCGATCAGGCCTTGGCGCAGCGCTTTTATGAATCTCATTATCAGCGCCTCGCCCCCGCAGGGCATGATGTGGCCGCGCCGCGCCATCTCGATGACGACGCCACGCTCATGCCGTCAATCGTCCGCGTCTGGCCGACCACGGCCGCCCTGGATCTGGTGTGTCAGGCCTTGGCGTCTCAGCCGGGTGCTCCAGACGGGCTCATGCGGGTTCGCACACTGGCGGCCTTTGACGATCTGTTGATGCTCAAAGGGGTGCTCGACCTCCAGGATGCCTGCACCGATACCCCAGGGCAGCCCGGACCGATGGACCCTGCGGGATGGAAATCGGTCAACGATCTCGCTGCCCGCTCCGCGGCAGGCATGGCCGGTGCGGCCGCTGCTGCGCCGCTGCTGGACTTCGAATTCCCTGCCGTGCCTGAGCCCGCCGCTGCGCCAGTCGCCGCGCCTTCTGCGGCTCCTTCGCCAGCCGCGGACGATTACATGCTGGACTTCGATCTCAGCGACTGGGAGCTGGCGCCCAAGGCGGCGCCCCCGTCGAGCGATGATGGCGACAAGCCCCAGACCTGATGGCGTTGGCGCGGGTGGCCGTGCCGCCTAGCGATGGTATTGCAAGGCCCCCGGGTTGACGATGTTGGTGGGCGTGCCTTTGATGTAGTTGACCACGTTGTCAAACGCCGCAGAAAAGTACTTTTCGTAGCTTTCCTGCTCCACGAAGCCAATGTGCGGCGTGCAGATGCAGTTTTCCAGGCGCAGCAGCGCGTGGCCCTGCAATATGGGCTCAGACTCGAACACGTCCACCGCTGCCATGCCGGGGCGGCCCCGGTTGAGGCCAGCGACCAAGGCGTCGGGCTGGATCAGCTCGGCGCGCGAGGTGTTGACCAACAGCGAGGTCGGCTTCATCAGGTTCAGGTCATCCAGCGTCACGCAGCCCACGTTGCTGTCTCCCAGGCGCAGGTGCAGGCTCAGCACGTCGGATTCCTGAAACAGCGCCGCCTTGCTGGGCGCGATTTCATAGCCGTCGGCGGCAGCACGCTGGCAGCTGGCTTCGCCGCCCCAGACGATCACCCGCATGCCGAAGGCACGCCCGTACCCGGCCACCAACTGGCCAATCTTGCCGTAGCTCCAGATGCCCAGCGTCTTGCCGCGCAAGACCATGCCGATGCCGAAATTCGGTGGCATGGCGGCGGCTTTGAGCCCCGATTGTTGCCAGGCGCCGTGCTTGAGATTGGCCACGTACTGGGGGATGCGGCGCATCGCCGCCATGATCAGGGCCCAGGTCAGTTCGGCCGGCGCGATGGGCGAGCCCACGCCTTCGGCCACCGCCACGCCGTGTTCCGTACAGGCGGCCACATCGATGTGCCGGCCCACGGCACCGGTTTGGGAGATCAGCCGCAGCTTGGGCAGCTTCTCGATCAACTGCCGGGTGATCTGGGTGCGCTCGCGGATCAGTACCACGATCTCGGCGTCACGCAGTCGCACCGAGAGCTGGCCCACGCCCTTGACGTTGTTGGTGAACACCTTGGCCGGGTAGGGTTCGAGCTTCGCCGCGCAGGCCAGCTTGCGCACGGCGTCCTGGTAGTCGTCAAGGATCACGATGTTCATGCGGCTATTGTGCCCGTGTCTGGCGCTGTGCCTGTCCGCGGATGTGTCATGACAGCACGTTTGCGGGGTTTCGCTTACGATTCGTCACATGTCAAGCATTTCTCTGGACGCCTCGACGTCACCGCCAACCGTTCCTCTGCGCGATGATGCTCGGGTCATGGCCCTCGTGGGGCTGGCCCATGGCACTTCGCATTTCACCCACTTGTTGTTGCCGCCGCTTTTTCCGGTGCTCATGAGCGAGTTCGATCTGTCGTTCTCGCAGGTGGGCCTCCTCATGAGTGTGTTTTTCGTCATCTCCGGGCTCGGGCAGGCCAGCGCGGGCTTTGTCGTGGATCGACTGGGCGCGCGGCCGGTGTTGTTTGGCTCCATGCTGCTGTTCACGGCTGCCGCGCTGGTGGCATCGATGGCCGATGGCTATGCCTGGCTGATGCTGGTTTCGGTGCTGGCCGGCCTGGGCAATGCCCCGTTTCACCCAGTGGATTTTTCCATCCTGAACCAGCGCGTCTCCACGCCGCGGCTGGGCCACGCGTTCAGCGTTCACGGGCTGACGGGCAACCTGGGCTGGGCGGCAGCGCCGGTGTTTCTGGTCGGCATCGCGGCCATGGCCGACTGGCGCACGGCCTATCTGGCGGCGGCCGTGATGTACCTGGGGGTGCTGGCCTTGCTGGTGTGGCAGCGCGAACAACTCAAGACCGAGGTGGTGGTTCGGCCTGCCGGCGCCACCCGCGGCAGTGATCTGGCCTTCATGAAGCTGCCCGTGGTCTGGTGGTGTTTTGCGTTTTTCCTCCTGTCCACCATGACGCTGGCCGTCGTCCAGACCTATTCCGCCTCCATCCTCAAGGCGGTGCACGCGGTCAGCCTGCAAGCCGCCACCTTCACGCTGACGGCTTATATGCTGTGCGGTGCCGTGGGCATGGCCGTGGGTGGCTTCGTGGCCGGCAAGGCGGCGCACACCGATCGCGTGGTCGGCGGCTGCATGGCGGTGGGGGCAGGGCTGATGCTGTTGGCTGCCACCGGCTGGCTGGGCGGATTGGGCACCATGATCGTGCTGGCGGCCACCGGTTTTGCCGTGGGCATCGCCGGCCCGAGCCGCGACATGATGATTCGCCGCGCCACGCCCAAGGGGGCCACTGGCCGGGTGTACGGCACGGTGTATTCCGGGCTGGATGTGGGCTTTGCCATTTCGCCGCTGATCTTTGGGGCTTTCATGGATCGGGGCTGGTACGGCGTCACGCTGGCGGGCGCGGCGGTCGTGCTGCTGCTGTCGGTGTATGCGGCGCTGGGCGTGGGGCGTCGCACGGCGGAGGCTCGGCCATGAATGTGTCCACCATGAACACGCCGCGCCTTGCCGGGCATCTGCTGGTCGAATGCCTGATCGAGCAGGGTGTGACCCATGCCTTCGGGGTGCCGGGCGAGAGCTATCTGGCGGTGCTGGATGGCTTTCATCGCCATGCCGATCGCATCCGTTTCGTCATCAACCGGCAGGAGGGCGGGGCCGCCTTCATGGCCGAGGCCCATGGCAAGCTGACCGGGCGGCCGGGCGTGTGTTTCGTCACCCGCGGGCCGGGTGCCACCAATGCGTCGATTGGCGTGCACACGGCGTTTCAGGATTCCACGCCCATGGTGCTGTTCGTGGGCGATGTGGCCAGCGATTGCCGCGACCGCGAGGCCTTCCAGGAGGTGGACTTCTTCCGCTTCTTCGGGCCGCTGGCCAAGCGGGTGGAGCGCATCGACGACGCCCGCCGCATTCCCGAATACGTGGCCCGCGCCTTCGCCACCGCTCTGAACGGACGGCCCGGCCCGGTGGTGCTGGTGCTGCCCGAAGACATGCTCACCCACCCGGTGGAGGCGGCGCCTTTGCCGCGCGTGGAGGCGGTGGAAGCCTGGAGCGACCCCGGCGCGCTGCGGCAGTTGCGCGAACTGCTGTTGCAGGCGCAGCGCCCGCTGGTGCTGGCCGGTGGTGGCGGCTGGACGCCGCAGGCCGCCCAGGCGCTGGCGCGTTTCGCCGAGAACTGGCAACTGCCGGTGTGCAACACCTTCCGCTTCCAGGACACGTTCGACAACCACCATCCGCTGTACGCCGGTGACGTGGGGCTGGGCATCAATCCCGCCTTGGCGAAGCGCATCCAGCAGGCGGATCTGCTGATCGCCATCGGCCCCCGGCTCGGCGAGGCCACCACCGGCGGCTACACCCTGATCGAAGCGCCGCGCCCCCGGCAGAAGCTCGTGCACATCCACAGCAGCGCGGAGGAGTTGAACCGGGTTTATCAGGCCGATCTCGCCATCTGTGCGAGCCTGTCGGCCGCAGCCCGCAGTCTGGAGGTGCTGACCGCTCCGCCGCAAGTGCCGTGGGCCGACTGGGCGCAAGGTTGCCACGCAGACTACCTGGCCAATATCGACCCGGCCAACGGCGGCGTGCAATTGCCCGGCGAGATCGATCTGCCCCAGGTCATCCACACCCTGCAGCGCCTGCTGCCGGCCGATGCGGTGCTGACCAACGGCGCGGGCAATTTTGCGAGCTGGCTGCACCGCTTCTACCGGTATCCGGGGCTGGCGAGGGGCCTGAAAACCCAGCTCGCACCGACCAATGGCGCGATGGGCTATGGCGTGCCGGCGGGGGTGGCTGCGGCGATCACTACTGGGCGTACCGTGTTCACCATCGCGGGGGATGGCGACTTCCTCATGAATGGGCAGGAACTGGCCACGGCCACGCAGTACGGCGCCAAGTCCATCGTGTTGCTGCTCAACAATGGCATGTACGGCACCATCCGCATGCACCAGGAGCGCGAGTACCCGGCCCATGTGGTGGGCTCGTCGTTGCACAACCCCGACTTCTGCGCCCTGGCCCGGGCCTACGGTTACGCGGCCGAGCGCGTCACCCGCACGGCCGATTGGGAGCCCGCGCTGCGTCGGGCTTTGGACGCCCCCACCGGCACGCTGATCGAGATGCCGCTGGACCCGCAGGTCATCACCACGCGCGGGACGCTGGACGCAATCCGTCAGGCCGCCTTGCGCAGGCAGCAGACGTAAAACGCGTCGGTGTGGTCGCTGGGCAGGACGCGCAGCGACCACGCCAGACGAGGGTCCAGCGCCTGGCCTTGCCATTCGGTCAGCCCCGGCAGGGTGGGCAGGATGCCCGGAGGGGTGGGCAGCGTGATGGCCTCGACCGTCGCATCGGGCTGTTGCGCCAGCAGGCCCTGCACGGTGAGTTCGTTTTCTTCGGGCGACAGGGAGCAGGTGCTGTACACCAGCCGTCCCCCAGGCTTCAGCGCCGCCCACGCCGAGCGGATGAGCCGTGCCTGCAGGCGGGCGCTGTCTTTGACCTTCTTGGGGCTCCAGTGGGCCCACGATTCGGGATCCAGCCGGGTGAACTGGGCCTCGGACGAGCAGGGCGCGTCCAGCAGCACGCGGTCGAAACGCTCGGGGGTGAGCTTGCCCACCACGGTCCCGTCTTTGAGGTAGGTGTGCACATGCCCGGCGCCGAGCCGTTGCAGATTGGCCTTGAGGCGATGAAAGCGCGCCTTGACGGGTTCCACCGCAGCCAGCCGGCCCTGGCCTTGCATGAGGGCGGCCACATAGCTGGTTTTGCCGCCAGGGGCGGCGGCAAGGTCCAGGATTTCCTCGCCGGGCTGCGGGTCCAGCGCCCAGACGGCGGCCATGCTCGACAGGCCTTGGATGTACAGACGCCCGTCCCCGGCGGCGGGATGGTGCGTCAGCCAAGGGCGTTGCGATGGCCCCACGGTGAACACGCCGGGCACGCCAGGCAAGGGCTGGGGCGGGGTGTCGGTGTCGGCGCACAATGCCGCCCAGGTGGCCTCAGGGTGGCCACGCAGCGGGTTCAGGCGGAAGGCGACGGCCTTGGGCTCGATGTAGCTGCGCTCCACGGAGGCCCGGCGGTCGGCGGGGATGACCGCATCGAGCAGCGCCACGAAGGCCGCGGGCAATGGAGGCCATGTCGAGGTGGCGCCGGAGGGCGGGGCGGGCGTGTTCATGCTTGGGCGGCTTGCTCGATGCGTTCGATCTGCTCGGCCACGTCCAGCCACTGTTCCTCGGTTTGGGCGATGGCCTCGTCCACCTGCTTGAGCCGCCGGCCCGCTTCGGCCAGCTCGGCGGGGGGCAGCGGTTGTTGCAGCCGGGCGTGCAACTCGGCCTGCTCCGTTTGCAGCGCCAGGAGTTGCCGCTCCAGCGCGTCGCGGCGCTGCTTGTGGGGCTTGAGTTGCTCGTTGAGCTGCTGGCGACGCTGGGCCTGCTGGCGGCGCTGCTCGGCTGGCGTCAGGCGCGGGCCATTTGCGGCATGGGCAGCGTCTTCGCGCTGGCCATCGCGATGGTTGGCCGCTGCGGAGGCGGCCGCATCCAGGGCCTCGCGCTTTTGCTTGGCCACCTCGAGCAGGTAACGCTGGTAGTCGTCCAGATCACCGTCGAATGGCCGGATGCCGCCTTCGGCCACCAGCCAGAATTCGTCGCAAACGGCACGCAACAGCGCCCGATCGTGGCTGACCAGCATCACCGTGCCCTCGAATTCGTTGAGGGCCACCGCCAGCGCTTCGCGTGTGGCCAGATCCAGGTGGTTGGTGGGCTCGTCGAGCAGCAGCAGATTCGGGCGCTGCCACACGATCATGCACAGCACCAGGCGGGCTTTTTCGCCCCCGCTCATGGTGCCCACGGGTTGCAGCACGGCGTCGCCACTGAACTGGAAGCGGCCCAGAAAGTTGCGCAAATCCTGCTCGCGGGTGGATTGCCCATCGAGCAGTCCCGCGGCCTCGGTGTCGCGGGCCAGGCGGATCATGTGCGCCAGCGGCGTGTCGTCGGGGCGCAGCACATCCAGTTCCTGCTGGGCAAAATAGCCGATTCGCAGCCCTTTGCCGGCCGTCAGGGCGCCGTCCAGCAGGGGCAAGGCGCCGGCCACCGTTTTGACCACGGTGGACTTGCCTTGCCCGTTGGCGCCGAGAATGCCCAGCCGCTGCCCCGCGAGCACCGAGCGCGTGACACCGCGCACGATGGGCCAGGGCTGCCCATCGGGCCGGCGGTAGCCGAAGCAGGCGTCGCGCAAGCTCAGCATCGGGTTGGGGCATTGTCCGGGCTCATCGAATTGGAAATGGAATTCGGCCTCGGCCAGCACCGGGGCGATTTTTTCCATGCGTTCCAGCGCTTTGATGCGGCTTTGCGCCTGCCGGGCCTTGGTGGCTTTGGCCTTGAAGCGGTCGATGAAGCGCTGCAGGCGGGCCATGCGTTCCTGCTGCCGGGCGTAGGCCGCTTGCTGCTGGCTGATCTGTTCGGCCCGCATGGCCTCGAAGCGGCTGTAGTTGCCGCTGTAGCGGCTCAGGCGTCCGCCTTCGAGGTGCAGGGTGACTTGGGTGACGGCGTCCAGGAATTCGCGGTCATGGCTGATGACCAGCAGCGTGCCTTCGTAGCGCTTGAGCCAGCCCTCCAGCCAGACCAGGGCATCCAGGTCCAAGTGGTTGGTGGGCTCGTCGAGCATGAGCAGATCGCTGGGGCACATCAGGGCGCGGGCCAGTTGCAGGCGCATGCGCCAGCCGCCCGAAAAACTGTTGACCGGCCGCTGCAACTCGTGCATTTGAAACCCCAGCCCCAGCAGCAGCGCCTGGGCGCGGGCCGTGGCATCGTGGGCGCCGGCGTCGTGCAAGGCGGTGTAGGCGTGTGCCATGCGCTCGCCGTCGCCGCTGGCTTCGGCCGCGCGCACCTCGGCCTGGGCTTCGCTGAGGCGCGTGTCGCCGCCGATGACGAAATCGGTGGCGCTCTGCGCGGTTTCGGGCATCTCCTGCGCCACCTGGGCGACGCGCCAATGGCGTGGCCGTTCGGCGTGGCCGCTGTCCTCGTGCAAGTGGCCTTGCAGCAAGGCAAACAGGCTGGATTTGCCCGCCCCGTTGCGGCCCACCAAGCCCACCTTTTCACCGGGATTGAGGGTGGCGCTGGCGCCGTCGAGCACCACTTTGCTGCCACGGCGCAGCACCACGTCGCGCAACACGATCATGGCTGTTGCTGGCCAGCGGTCTGTGGGCCGGCGTGTCGTTGTGCCTGCCAGTCCAGCAGGGCCTGTTGCGTCAGGATGAGCACCGGCCCTTCGCCCGAAGTGGTTGGGGGCCAGTAGGCCAGCAGACCGGGGAAGGCCCGTTCGAAATGCGCCCGCTCGTTGCCGATCTCCAGCACCAGCACCGCGTCGTCGTTCATGTGCGCCAAGGCGTGTCGCAGCAGGTGGCGCACGAAGTCCATGCCGTCTTCGCCACCCTGCAAGCCGCCGTCCAGGGCAATCTGCGGTTCTGCGCGGTACTCATCGGGCAGGGCCTGCATGCTGGCGCGGCTGACGTAGGGCGGATTGCACAGAATCAGGTCGTAGCGTCCGTCGATGCCGGTCCAGCCGTCGGACTGAATCAGGCGCACCCGTTGCGTCAGTCCGTGGCGTTCGAGGTTGATGCGTGCCACCGCCAAGGCATCGGCCGATATGTCCGACGCATCCACGCTGACCTCGGGCCAGGCCAGCGCCGCCAGCACCGCGAGGCTGCCGTTGCCGGTACACAGGTCCAGCACGCGCCGGGTGTGCTCCCCCAGCCAGGGGTCCAGGCATTCGGCGCCTTCGGCATCGGCGATCAGCTCGGCAATGAAGCTGCGCGGCACGATGACGCGCTCGTCCACGTAAAACGGCACCCCTTGCAGCCACGCCTCGCGCGTGAGGTATGCCGCCGGCTGACGGGTGCGGATGCGCTGCTCGATGAGGGCCTGCACGGCCTGCACCTGCTCGGGCGACAGGTTGTTCGGGCCCAGGGCATGCAAGTCGCTGTCCAGCGGCAGGCCCAGGCGCCACAGCACCAGCCAGACGGCTTCGTCGTAGGCGTTGGTGGTGCCGTGGCCGTAACTCAAATCGGCGGCCTGCAGGGCAGCGGCGCTGTGGTCGATGAGGGTGCGCAGTTGCATGAGGATGGGGCGCGAAGGCGGATGTCAGCCAGCGTGCGAAGCCAGGTTTTCCAGCACCCGTCGATAGATGTTTTTGAGCGGTTCCACGTCGGCCAGCGCCACGGATTCGTCGATTTTGTGGATGGTGGCGTTCGGTGGGCCGAGTTCGATGACTTGGGGGCAGATCTGGGCAATGAAACGGCCATCGCTGGTGCCGCCCGTGGTGGAGAGTTGTGGGCGCAGCCCGGTCTCTGCCTCGATGGCGGCGCAGACCGCATCGACCAGAGGGCCCGGGCGGGTGAGAAACGGCTGCCCGCCCACGGTCCAATGCAGTTCGTAGTCTTGCCCGGCCTGCAAGCCGAAGCGGGCCAGAATGTCGGTCACGCGCTGCTGCAAGCCTTCCGCCGTGCTTTCGGTGCTGAAGCGGAAGTTGAAATCCACCTCCACGGTGCCGGGAATGACGTTGCTGGCCCCCGTGCCGGCGTGGATGTTGCTGACCTGCCAGGTGGTGGGGGGAAAGTGTTCGTTGCCCTCGTCCCAGCGGGTGGCCACCAGTTCGGCCAGGGCAGGGGCCAGCAGGTGAATGGGGTTGCGGGCCAGATGAGGGTAGGCGATATGGCCCTGAATGCCCTTGACGGTGAGCCGCCCGCTCATGGTGCCGCGCCGGCCGTTTTTGATCATGTCGCCGGTGCGTTCCACCGAGGTGGGTTCGCCCACGATGCACCAGTCCAGCCGCTGCCCACGGCGCTGAAGTTCTTGGCAGACGATCACCGTGCCGTCGCGGGCGGGGCCTTCCTCGTCGCTGGTCAGCAAAAACGCGATGTTCAAGGGCGCGTCGGGGCGTTGGGCAATGAATTCCTCGCAAGCCACCACCATCGCGGCCAGCGAGGTTTTCATGTCGCTGGCGCCGCGCCCGTAGAGCCGGCCATCGCGGTAAGTGGGGGTGAAAGGATCGCTGTGCCACTGTGCCAGCGGGCCGGTGGGCACCACGTCGGTATGCCCGGCAAACACCAGCGTCGGCGCATCCGCGGCCACGGTGCGCAGGGCCCACAGATTCGTGACACGAAAGTCCGCGGGGCCACTGTCCAGCGTCTCGCACGCGAAGCCCAGGGGGCGCAGCCGTTCGGCCAGCAGAGCCTGGCAGCCGGCGTCGTCTGGGGTGACGGAGGCGCGAGCGATCAGTGCCTCGATCAGGCGCAGGGTGTCGGTCATGATGGGCAAAAGGCAGCGATGTCAGTGATTGACATCGAAAGTGAAATCGGAAAACGAGGGGCCGGCCGCTTCGCCGACAGGCGTTTGAGGCGCCGCAGAAGCCGGTGCCTGGCCACGGGAGGCATGGGGTTGATTTTGCAGCCGCCACATCAGGTTGGTGGGCGAATCGGCGTAGGCCAGCCCTTCCTTGCGGTCCACCTTGCCTTCCATGATGAGCCGGGCAATGTCTTCTTCGAAAGTTTGTGACTCTTCGGCCATGGATTTTTCCAGCGCTTCGCGCACGCCGAAGAAGTCGCCTTTCTCGATCAACTCGCTCATCAAGCGGGTGTTGACCATCACTTCCACGGCGGGCACGCGACCGCCATCGACCGTGCGCAGCAATCGCTGGGAGACGATGGCTTTGAGCGCCGAGGCCAGGTCGTTGAGCATGGCAGGGCGCACTTCCACGGGATAGAAGTTCAGGATGCGGTTGAGCGCCTGGTAGCTGTTGTTGGCGTGCAGGGTGGCCAGCACCAAGTGGCCGGACTGCGAGTAGGCAATGGCCTGCGACATCGTCTCGCGGTCGCGGATTTCACCGATGAGGATCACGTCCGGGGCCTGGCGCAGGGCGTTTTTCAGAGCCACCTGGAGCGATTCGGTGTCGGTGCCGACTTCGCGCTGGTTGACGATGCTTTTTTTGTTGCGGAACAGGTACTCGACCGGGTCTTCGATCGTCAGGATGTGGCCTGACAGATTGGCGTTGCGATGGTCCAGCAGGGCGGCCAGCGTGGTGCTCTTGCCCGAACCGGTGGCGCCGACCACCAGCATCAGGCCGCGTTTGGCCAGAATCATGTCGGCCAGCACGGGAGGGATGTTGAGCGACTCGATGCTGGGGATTTCACTGCTGATGAAACGGATCACGACCGCGCAGCTGCCGCGCTGTTTCATGGCGCTGACGCGAAAGCGCCCCACGCCCGGCAGTGGCACCGCGATGTTGAGTTCGCTGGTGGACTGGAAAAGCGCCATTTGCTCCGGGGAGATGATTTCGGCGAGCAGTTGCAGCGGGCCATCCACTGGCAGGGGCTGTGCGTTCATCGGGGTGCAGACCCCGTTGATCTTGATGAGGACCGGCGAGGCGGCAGACATGTACACGTCGGAGGCTTTTTTTTCCCCCATCAGGCGCAGAATTCGCTCCATCGTTCCCATGTCGGCCCTCTTGGCTGTTGAATCAGTCGCGCAGCAGGTCGTTGAGGCTGGTCTTGGCGCGGGTTTGCGCATCCACCCGTTTGACGATCACTGCGGCATACAGGCTGTATTTTCCGCCTTCCTTGGGCAGGCTGCCACTGATGACGACCGAGCCGGCCGGCACTCGGCCGTAGCTGACTTCACCCGTGGCGCGGTCGTAGATCGGCGTGCTCTGGCCGATGTAGACCCCCATGGAGATGACGGAGTTTTCCTCCACGATCACGCCTTCGACGATCTCGGAGCGTGCGCCGATGAAGCAGTTGTCTTCGATGATGGTGGGGTTGGCCTGCAACGGCTCCAGCACCCCGCCAATGCCCACGCCGCCCGAGAGGTGGACGTTCTTGCCGATCTGGGCGCAGGAGCCCACCGTGGCCCAGGTGTCCACCATGGTGCCTTCATCGACGTAGGCGCCGATGTTCACATACGAGGGCATGAGGATGGCGCCCTTGGCGATGAAGCTGCCACGCCGGGCCACGGCGGGCGGCACCACGCGCACGCCGGTGGCAGCCATCTCCTGGGGGCTGAGGTGGGCAAACTTGGTCGGGACCTTGTCGTAGAAGGCCAGATCGCCGGCCTGCATGATCTCGTTGTCCTTGAGGCGGAAGCTCAGCAGCACCGCCTTTTTGATCCACTGGTGCACCGTCCACTGCCCCACGCCTTCGCGGGTGGCCACGCGCAGTTTGCCGTTGTTGAGCTGGCTGATGACTTCCTCCACCGCGTCCTGCACCTCCTGCGGTGCGGTGGCGGGAGAAAGCTGGGTGCGGTTGTCCCAGGCGTTTTCGATGATCTGTTGCAAAGGCAGGGTCATGGTCGAGAAGGGTCAGGCGGATTGGATGAATCGAACGATGCGGCGCGCGGCCTCCACGCATTCGGCGGTCTCGGCCACCAGGGCCATGCGCACCCGGTGTCGGCCCGGGTTGTGGCCTTGGGCCTCACGGGCCAGGTAGCTGCCGGGCAAAACGGTGACATTGTATTGGGCGTACAGCTCGCGGGCGAACACGGTGTCGCGCTGCGGATGGCCGCTGTGGTCCTGGCCGCCGAAGTGTGCCGGCACCCCGGCCCAGAGGTAAAAGCCGGCATCGGGCAGGCGCACGTCCATCACTGTCGCCAGCATGGGGGTGACGGCGGCGAACTTGGCCCGGTATTGCTCACGGTTGTCGCGCACGTGATCTTCATCCAGCCAGGCGGCGGCGCTGGCGGCCTGGACCGTGGTGCTCATGGCGCTGCCGTGGTAGGTGCGATACAGCAGGAAGTCGCGGATCAGCGCGGCGTCGCCAGCCACGAAACCGCTGCGCAGGCCCGGGACGTTGCTGCGCTTGGACAGGCTGGTCAGGCTGATGAGCCGCCGGAAGTCGGTGCGGCCCAGCCGGTGCGCGGCTTGCAGCCCGCCCAGTGGCGGCTCGTCGCGGAAGTAGATTTCGCTGTAGCACTCGTCCGAAGCGATGACAAAGCCATACCGGTCGCTGAGCTCGAACAATTGCGCCCATTCCTCCAGCGGCATGACCGCGCCCGTGGGGTTGCCTGGGGAGCAGGTGTAGACGAGCTGCGTGCGCGCCCAAATCTCATGGGGCACGCTGGCCCAGTCGGTGGCAAAGTTGCGCTGCGGGTCGCTGGGCGCGAACCAGGGCTGCGCGCCCGACAGGTAGGCCGCGCCTTCGTAGATCTGGTAGAACGGGTTGGGGCAGACCACCACGGGCTCCTCGCCCTGGGCAAAGGCCCGCGGATCGACCACCACCTGCGCCAGCGCAAACAGCGCTTCCCGCGAGCCATTGACCGGCAGAATCTGCGAGTTGGCATCCACCTCCAGCCCGTAGCGGCGGGCAAGCCAGGTGGCGCAAGCCTGTTTCAGCGCTGGCGTGCCGCCGGTGGCCGGATAGTTGGCCAGGCCGCCGTCAGGCGATTGGATGGCTTGGCACAAGGTATCCTTCAGGAAGGCCGGCGTCGGATGACGAGGCTCGCCAATGCCGAGGCTGATCGGCGCGTACGCCGGATTCGGCTGCACGCCGGCAAACAGCTGGCGCAGGCGTTCGAAAGGGTAGGGTTGTAGGCGGGAGAGCAGGGGATTCATACCCGCCATATGGTAGCGTGGCGGCCAAGTCTTGCCGGCTCAGGCCACGAGTTCGACCTTTTTCTTACTTGTCTGCACGGGAACCGCAGGGGCTTCCGTCGTGTTCATCAAAGGACGTTCGTGAGAGGCCGTCACCCGCCCCATCACGCGGGCGCCATGGGCGACCGACAGCGAGGCGCAGGCCACGTCGCCCTCGACCACGGAGCCGCTGTGCAGTTCCACCTCTTCCAGCGCCTCGATGCTGCCTTGCACTTTGCCGGCCACAGCCACGCGCCGTGCGCGCACATTGCCCACGACGACGCCATGCGCACCCACCACCACCGTGACATGGCCGTTGGTTTCTGCACATACGTTGCCGGTCAGGCGTCCATCGATGCGGACGCTTTCCGACACGCGGATGTCTCCCTGAATCTCCGTCTGGGGGCCGAGGATGGTGTCGAACTTTTCCTGGGCGAGTGCGCTGGGGTGGCGCTTGGCTTTGGATCGGAACATGGTGAGCCCCTCAGAACTTGGCCAATTGGATGGTCGGAAAGACCATGTGCTGTCGCGCGGTGCGCATGACCTGCTCAGCTTGTGGGTTGATGGCACGGTCATGGAAGCGCACTTCATAGTGCAAGTGTGGGCCTGTAGAGCGGCCTGTGTTGCCCAGTAGGCCGACGGTGTGCCCCGTTTCTACCCATTCGTCTTCCTGGACCAGAATGCGGCTGAGGTGGGCATAACGCGTGGTGAATCCCCATTCGTGCTCGATATCCACCGTCAGGCCGTATGGGCCCCAATCTCGGGCCAGGCGCACACGGCCAGGCGCGGTGGCAAGGATAGGGGTTCCCGTGGGGGCGACGAAATCAATGCCCTCATGGCGGCTGAGCGCACGGGTGAACGGGTCGCGGCGCAGCCCGAAACCGCTAGAGACATGATGCGGTTCTGCGATCGGGTGTTGCAGGGGGAGTCGGGACAGCCAGCTTTTTTCCAGCGTCCAGGCGTGCTTGAGGATGTGGACTTGGTGTTCGAGCCGCCAAGCGTCTTCGTGCAGCTTACCGATGCGCTCGGTCGCCTTGGGGGCAAACCATTGAAATTCGTTGAGCAAGGGCAGACTGGGGCCGCCCTGGCCGCCAGGCCCGGTACGGGTAGAGCGCACAGGTACCAGTTCCACGAGCTGGCGCTTCGTTTTTTCCAGGGTCCCCAACTCGCGCGTCAGGCTCTGAATCTGGGCTTCGAGCGCAGCCAGTTGCTCCTGGTAATGTTGCTCGATGCGTTGTTGCTCGCTGGTGGTGGTGACTGCGCCCAGCGTGCGTGCCAAGTCTGGTCGAAGCTCGATGGCCACCCGAAGACCCAAGAATTGCAACAAGGCGCCTAGCATCAGCAGAAGGGCAGCGAAGCACGCTATGCCGAGCAGCACGGTTTTGCGTGTGATCGAAAGCGTGACGACGCGCGCCGTGGGCCCCGAGAGCCAGATCAGCTGCATATGATTTTTCCGATATCAGAATCGCCAAAACAGGCCATTAAAGCATATTGAATCTGCCATACGCAAGGCGGGGAGACCCTAGGCCGATGCACGGACTGGCTGGGCAGCCGTCAGGGAACGACTAAACTCCAGGGTGTCGTCCGACCGATGCGTTTCGCCCCTCACCACCCGTGCGCCTTCACACGATCAAACTCTCCGGCTTCAAGTCGTTTGCCGAACCCACCACCTTCCATCTGCCCGGGCAGCTCGTGGGTGTGGTGGGTCCCAACGGCTGCGGCAAGTCCAACATCATGGACGCGGTGCGATGGGTCCTGGGCGAGAGCAAGGCCAGCGAGTTGCGTGGCGAGTCCATGCAGGACGTCATTTTCAATGGCACCACCACGCGCAAGCCTGCCAGCCGTGCCAGTGTGGAACTGGTGTTTGACAACAGCGACCATCGCGCAGGCGGCCAGTGGGGACAGTTTGCGGAAATTGCCGTCAAGCGGGTGCTCACCCGCGACGGCACCAGCAGTTACTACATCAATCAGCAGCCCGTGCGCCGGCGCGACGTGCAGGACGTCTTCATGGGCACCGGGCTGGGGCCCAGGGCTTACGCCATCATTGGGCAGGGCACCATCAGCCGGATCATCGAATCCAAGCCTGAGGAGTTGCGCCTGTTTTTGGAAGAGGCCGCGGGGGTGTCCAAATACAAAGAGCGCCGCCGCGAAACCGCCAACCGACTGGCCGACACGCGAGAGAACCTCACCCGCGTCGAAGACATTCTGCGTGAGCTCAACGCGAATTTGGAGAAACTGGAAAAACAGGCCGAAGTGGCCCAGCGCTACCACGCCCTGCAAGCCCAGGTGACGCTGCGCCAGCAGCAGCTGTGGTTTCTGAAGCGGCGCGAAGCCGAAGCAGAGCTGGCTCGGGTGCAGGCCGATGGGCTGCAAGCCGTCAATCAGCTCGAAGGCCGCATGGCCGATCTGCGCCGGGTGGAGGCCGATCTGGAGGCGATCCGGCAAGCCCACTATGAAGCGGGGGACCAGCTCAACCAGGCGCAGGGGCGTTTGTACGAAGCCGGCGCTGAAGTGGCGCGGCTGGAGGCCGAGATCCGCTACGTGGTCGAAGGCCGTCAGCGCGTGCAGCAGCGGCTGGCGCAGCTGCAGGAGCAAATCGCGCAATGGACGCAGCGCCAGGAGGCGGCCGAGGTCGAAATCGAGGCCCTGGCCGAGCAGAACGAATCGGCGGCCGAACACAGCGAGGTGCTGGCGGCCCGGCTCGAAGAGCAGGCGCAGCAACTCCCGACGCTGGAAGAAGCGCTGCGGCAGGCCCAGGGGCGATCGGCCACGCAGCGCCAGGCCGTCACGCAGGTGCAGCAGGCCATACAGGTGTTGGCCGCCGAGCAGCGAGGCATCGAGGAGCAGACGCGCCAGTTGCAGCAGCGTCGCGAGCGGTTGCAGGCCGACCGCAGCGCCCTGGCCGTGCCTGACGAGGCCAGGCTGCAACTCGTGCAAGACCAGCTGGGCGAGGCTCAGCAGGCGCAGGCGCAAGCCGAGGCCCGGTCGCAAGAGCTGCAGGAACTGCTGCCTCGGCTGGACGAGGAGCGTCGGCAGGCCCAGCAAGCGGCCAACGCCGAGAGCCGCGCCCTGGCCGAGCTGGCGGCCCGGCTCGAAGCGCTGCGGGCTTTGCAAGACAAGCTCAAGACCGACGGCAAGCTGCGGCCCTGGCTGGCCAAGCATGGGCTCGATGGTCTGGCGCCGCTGTGGAGCCGTTTGCAAGTACAGCCTGGGTGGGAGGCGGCCATCGAGGCGGCCCTGCGCGAGCGCATGGGCGCGTTGGAAGTTTCCCGTCTGGAGATGGTGCGCGCCTTCGCCAGCGATGCGCCGCCGGCCCGGCTGGCCTTCTTCACGCCGCCGCTGCCTGCCGCAGAGGCCGACGCCGCCCTGGCCGGACTCACACCGTTGGCCCAGCGGCTGCGCTTGCACGATGCCACCCTGCAAGCCCTGCTGCAGCAATGGCTGCACGGCTGCTACGGGGCCGAGACGCTGGAGGCCGCGTTGGCCGACCGTGCCCGGTTGCCGGCCGGCGCCATGCTCTATACCCCGCAAGGGCATGTCGTCACCCCGCATCATGTGGGCTTTTACGCCCCGGACAGCGAACAGGCGGGATTGCTGGCGCGGGCGCAGGAAATCGACAACCTCGACAAGCAGTGGCGCGCCCAGTCCCTCATCGCTGATGAGGCACGCGTCGCCCTCAACCGGGCAGAGGCCGCATACGGCGATGTGTCTCAGCGCTTGCTGCCTGCCCGCCGCGAAGCCAGCGAGCTGCAAGCGCGCGTGCATGAACTGCAGGTCGAAGCGTTGCGGCTGTCTCAGCTGGCCGAGCAGGCCCGTGCCCGACGCGACCAGATCGGCAGCGACTTGGCAGAAGTGGACGAGCAGCTCGAAGCCCTGCAAGAACGGCGCGTCATGGCCGAAGCCCGTTTCGAGGAGCTCGACATGCAGTTGGCCGATGGTCAGGAGCGCCATGCCCAACTCGAAGACGCAGTGATCGAGGCCGAGCGACGCCTCCACCAAGCCCGTGAGCAATGGCGGACGCTGGAGCGGCAGGCGCAGGAAGCCAGCTTCTCCCAGCGCAGCCTGGAGGCCCGACGCGCCGAACTGCAACGGGCCATCGAAACCGCCCGCCAGCAATCGGCGGCCTTGGCCGACGAGTTGCAGCGGGCGCAGGCCGAGCTGGAGCGTTTGTCCGATGCGGCGGCGCAGGGCGGCCTGCAACAGGCCCTCGACACCAAACTCCAGCGCGAGCAGGAACTCGCCGCCCAGCGCAGCCGGTATGACGAGCTCACCGCAAGGCTTCGCGCCAGCGACGAGCGCCGCTTGCAACTGGAGCGCGAGCTCGACCCCTTGCGCGCGCGCATCACGGAATTTCAGCTCAAAGAGCAGGCCGCCCGCATGGGGCTGGATCAGTACACGCAGTGGCTGGCTGAAGCCGGGGCCGATCTCGACGCACTGGCCCAAGGCATCGAGGCCGAAGGCGTCAAGCTCTATGGATTGCAAGGCGAAATCGACCGCTGCCAGCGAGAAATCACGGCGCTGGGCGCCGTCAACCTGGCCGCTCTTGATGAACTGGGCAGCGCGCGCGAGCGCAAGCAGTTCCTCGACGCGCAGTCGCACGACTTGCACGAAGCCATCCGCACGCTGGAGGACGCGATCCGCAAGATCGACGCCGAAACCCGCGAACTCCTGGGCAGTACCTTCGAGACGGTCAATGCCCACTTCGGCAAAATGTTCCCCGAGTTGTTCGGCGGCGGTCAGGCCAAGCTGGTGATGACCGGCGAAGAGATTCTGGATGCGGGCGTGCAGGTCATGGCGCAGCCGCCGGGCAAGAAAAACCAGACCATTCACCTGCTCTCGGGCGGCGAGAAGGCGCTCACCGCCATCGCGCTCGTTTTTGCCATCTTCCAGCTCAATCCGGCCCCGTTCTGCCTGCTCGACGAGGTCGATGCCCCTCTGGATGATGCCAATACGGAACGTTATGCGAAACTCGTGACTCGGATGAGCTCCGAAACCCAGTTCCTCTTCATCAGCCACAACAAAATCGCGATGGAAATGGCGCAACAACTCATCGGCGTGACCATGCAGGAGCAGGGCGTCTCGCGCATCGTGGCGGTGGACATGGAAACCGCTGCCGGCATGATGGAGGCCTGAATCGTGTTTTCTGCCTTGCAATGGGGCTTGATCGCGCTGGGGGTAGCGGTGGTGGCCGCTGTCGTGCTGTACAACCGCTGGATCACCGCGCGTCTGCAGCCACGACGCGCCCGACCGGCGCCTGAAGAGGGTGGCATGCCAGGTGCCGAAGATCCGGTGCTGGACGAACGACTGGAGCCTGTGCTGCACCAGGCCCCCGGCGCCGAGCCCGGGGAGGCACCGGCAGCCCCTCGGCCACCAACGCCGCTGGCCACGCCCTTGCTCGATGCCCAGTTCGACGCCATCGTCCAACTCACGGCCGACGGCGTGGTCTCCGGCGACGCTGTTCTGGCCGCTTTGCCCGGCACCCGGCGCATCGGCAGCAAGCCCTTTTTCATCGAGGGCCGCCCTGTCGATACCCAGGACTGGGAATTCCCGAAGGCCGGGCAGCGCTACACCGAGCTGCGCTGCGGCATCCAACTCGCCAACCGCGTCGGGGCGCTCAACGAGATCGAGTTCTCTGAATTCGTCGTCAAGATGCAAGCCTTTGCCGATGCCCTGCAACTGGCGGCCGATTTCCCGGACATGATGCAGGAAGTGGCCCGTGCGCGCGAGCTCGATCAGTTTGCCGGCGCGCACGATGCCCAGTTGTCTTTCACGCTGCGCGCCAGCCGCGCGGCCTGGAGCCCTGGCTACCTGACCCAGCATGCCGCGCGCCTGGGCTTCGTGGCCGGCGCGTTGCCGGGCCGGATGGTGCTGCCGGCCTCCCAGCCGGGTGCCGCGCCCGTGCTGGTGCTGCAGTACGAGACGCAGGCCGCCTTGTCGGAAGACCCCGATCAGGCGGCGCTCAGAGAATTTTCCCTCACCCTCGACGTGCCCCACGTGCCGCGGGCCGAACGGCCTTTCGTGCGCCTGCGCGAATCCGCGCAGGCCTTGGCGGCATCCATGGAGGGCGTGGTGACCGACGACGCCGGCCAGCCCCTGAACAGTGACGCCATGGACCGCATCGGCGCCGATCTGGAGGCTCTGTACGATGCCCTGGAGGCGCGCGGCCTGCCGGCTGGTGCCCCGTTGACACGGCGGCTGTTCAGCTGAAAAAGGCAGGCGTGGCCTGAGGCTTAGCTGATGTCACCCGTGTGCACGCCGAATTGCCCCTTGCGCCGATCGGCGAAATAGCACCGCAGCGTTTCCCGGACCGTGCGGAAGGCCAGGTCTTCCCAGGGAATGTCCTCCTCGCGGAACAGGCGGGCTTCCTGGGTTTCGTGCCCCGGCTGGAAAACGTCACTCAGCAGCCGTGCCCGATAGTACAGATGCACCTGACCCACACGCACGACGTTGAGCACCGTGAACAGGTCCAGGATTTCGATGTCTGCGCCGGCTTCTTCCTGGGTCTCGCGCACCGCCCCTTGCGCCGTGCTTTCACCCAGTTCCATGAAACCCGCTGGCAACGTCCACTTGCCCCAGCGCGGTTCGATATTGCGCTTGCACAGCAGCACCTGTTCGCCCTGCGGCCCCCAAAACGGCACCGTCCCCACCACGTTGAGCGGATTTTCGTAATGGATGGTTCCGCACCGGGGGCAAATGGCGCGAACCTTGGTGTCGCCGTCCCCGGGCAGGCGATGTTCCACGGCGGTGCCGCACTCGCGGCAGTGTTTGATTTTGGAGGGCCACATGCCCCAAGTGTAGTGGGCCGGCAAAGCCCCTCGCACATCCCTGGCGTCTGAGCTTCAGCCACAAAAAAACCGGCCTCTCGCGAAGCCGGTGGTGGGATGGATGCGCAGCCGCTTCAGGCTTTCTTGGTGTGCTTCTCGATGAGCTTGCGAGCGCTCTCCAGCAGATCACGGCCGTTGAAGCCGCGGCGATCCATGTCCTGCACCCATTCCACTTCCACCTGACGGGCGCGGCGGCGGAATTCCTGCGCCTCGGCCATGCCAATGGTATTGATGGTGTTGCCCCGCTCCACCGCTTGGCGGCGGGCGGGTGCGTCACCGGCTTGCTGGGTCCGGCCCAGGAAGGCCGAGGCCTCGATGCCCGAGTTGTCGTCGATCACCTTCTTCAAATCGGGCGGCAGCGAATCGTAACGGCGCTGGTTCATGCCCATGATGAAAGTGGTGGTGTAGAGGGCGCCGCCGGCCGGGTCGAACTCGCTGTGGAACTGCGTCAGTTCGTGCACCCGGATGGAGGGGACCACTTCCCACGGAATCACGCAGCCGTCGATCACGCCCTTGGACAAAGCATCCGGGATTTGTGGCAGCGGCATCCCTACCGGGGTGGCACCCAGGTAGCCCAGCATCTTGGTGATCTGACGCGTGGGGCCGCGCATCTTCAGCCCGCGCAGGTCGTCGGGCGAATTGATGGCTTTGTTCTTGATGTGGAACATGCCAGGGCCGTGAACCTGGAAAGCGATCGGCTTGACCTCGCGGAATTCGTCGGCCGCTTTGGTCTGCACATATTCCCAAAACGCCTTGGAGGTGGCCTCGGCGTTGGTCATCATGAATGGCAGTTCGAACACTTCGGAACGCGGAAAGCGCCCGGGCGTGTTGCCTGGCAGGGTCCAGACCACGTCCACCACGCCATCCTTGGCTTGATCGAACAGTTGCACTGGCGAGCCGCCCAACTGCATGGCCGGGTAGGCCTCGAACTTGATGCGGCCGCCCGAGTCGCGCTCGACCTTTTCCATCCAGGCGCGGTGCATGTTCAGCCACACATTGGACGTGGGCGACATGAAGGTGTGGAACTTCAGCGTCACGGTTTGCTGCGCCAGTCCGACCAGGGCGGGAGCCCCGAGCGCGACGGCTGCGCCGGACTTGAGCAGCGTTCTGCGTTGAATCATGGCAATATCTCCTCTAACGACGAAACCCAAGGGGTGGTTGACGGCACGGATTCAGACCCACAGCGCGGCGCTGCAGTTCCCGACACAAGTCACCCACACTTTACGGCAAAAAATGTGTCAATATCCGTGTCGTTCGCCGATTTCGACTAGGTGAATTCCCCATGTTGACATCAGGGGGATTCGCCCGGCAACGCTTTGCCCATGAATGCGCCTTCAGACCCGCCTGCGAGTTACGATTTTGCCAACGCCCCCGGGCACCTGATCCGCCGCGCGCATCAGGTGTCCGTGGCCTTGTTCATGCAGGAGGCGGTCGCCCATGACGTGACACAGGTGCAATTCGCCATCCTCAATGCTTTGATCGACCGGCCAGGGCTGGATCAGGTGACACTCTCGCAGGCGGTGGCGCTGGATGCGGCCACATCGGGCTCGGTCATCGGCCGGTTGGAGGCCAAGGGCTGGATCCGGCGCGAACGGGATGCGGCAGACCGCCGGCGACGACTGCTGTGGGTGACCGAGGCCGGACGTGCCGTGGTGGCCGCCCTGATGGAACCGATTGCCCGCTCGCAAGCGCGCCTGATGGCGCCACTGGAACCCCACGAGCGCGGCGAGCTTTTGCGGTTATTGCGCAAGGTGTACATGCGCCAGTGTGACAATGGGGGCTGATCCTCAGTAACGCCCTGTTCATCCTGCCATTCGATTGCTCATGAAGCTCTACAACTATTTCCGCTCCGGCACCTCGTTTCGCGTGCGCATTGCGCTGAATTTGAAGGGGCTCAACTATGAGTACTTGCCCGTCCATCTGGCCCGGGGCGAGCAGCACGGCGCGGCGTACCGGGCCATCAGCCCGGATGGCCTGGTGCCTGTGCTGGATGTGGCCGGCAACCCGGACGAGGCTTTGCTGAGCCAGTCGATGGCCATCATCGAGTACCTCGACGAAACCCACCCCGAGCCCCCCCTCTTGCCGGCCGACGCCCTGGGGCGGGCCCGCGTCCGGGCTCTGGCCCAGACGGTGGCCTGCGAAATCCACCCCATCAACAACCTGCGCATCCTGAAGTACCTGGGTGGGCCGCTGGGGCTCAGCGAAGCCCAGCGGGCCGAGTGGTACAACCATTGGGTGCGTGAAGGGCTGCTCGCCTATGAGCGACGCCTGCGCGACCTGCAGGCCGAGCGAGCGGCCCGGGGCTTGCCGCCGTCGGTCTATTCCTATGGCGACACGCCCACGTTGGCCGACTGCTGCCTCGTGCCACAAGTCGTCAATGGGCGCCGGTTTGGGTTGGACTATGCCGATCTGGACATTCCGCTGACGCTGGCCGCGTTCGACGCCTGCATGCGGCTCGACGCCTTCCAGCGTGCCATGCCCGACCGCTGCCCCGATGCCGAGCGCTGAGCGCCTTCTGCCCGCCTGCCCGCCCGCCCAGGCCGATTGGCCCGCCGGCGTGCAGGCCGTTTGCACCGAACGCGCAGGCGGGCATTCGAGAGGGCCGTGGGAAGGGCTCAATCTGGGTGACCACGTGGGGGACGATCCGCTGGCCGTGGCGGCCAACCGGCGCTGGTTGGCGCAATCGCTGGGCGTGCGCCCGGTGTTTCTGAAGCAGGTGCACGGCCTGTCGGTGTGCCGCTTGCTGGCGCAGACTCCCGATGGCACGGTGGCCGATGCGTGCTGGACCGATGTGCCCGGCCTGGCATGCACCGTCATGGTGGCGGACTGCTTGCCCGTGCTGCTGGCCAGTGCCGACGGGCGCAGCGTGGCGGCGGCCCATGCCGGCTGGCGGGGGCTGGCGGGGCATGACGGGCAAGGCATCCTGGAAGCGCTGTGCGCTCAATGGCCTGCGGCGCACGACCGTGCCGATCGGGCGGCCATGACGGTGTGGCTGGGGCCGTGCATTGGCCCGCAGCATTTCGAGGTGGGGCAGGAGGTGCATCAGGCCTTCGTCGCGGCAGACGAGGGGGCCGCCGCCTGCTTCCGGCCAGGGGTGCCTGCCGCCGATGGCACCCAGCGCCACTGGGCCGATTTGCCAGCGCTGGCCCGGCGTCGCCTGCAACGCCTGGGGTTCGAGCGCGTGACGGGCAACGATGGCGGCCCGGCGTGGTGCACCGTCAGCCAGCCTTCACGGTTTTTCTCGCACCGGCGCGATACCGCTCGCCTCGGTGGCAGCGGCCGCATGGCGGCCCTCATCTGGCGCAGCGTCTGACGGCCCCGGGCTGCCTATCGGCCCGGCGCGCCCAGCGCTCGACGCAGCCTCTGCCTGTGCTTGCCGTTCCTGGGCTTGCCGCGCCTTGCGCCGCAGCGGCGTGCCCATCAGGTAAACCATGAGGCCGACGGGCAATAAACCGTAAAGAAAGAAGGTGATAATGGCTCCGAAGACGGTGCCCGTGTGGCTGGTGGCTTCGGTCACCGCCATGAGCAGCGCCACATAGAGCCAGGCAATGACGACCAGATACATGCGTACGTTTCGTGAACGCGGCCTCTGTCGCCCGACGACCTGTCAGGCACCTGGAAGCTCGCACGCCCACACTGTAAAGCCTGTCGCCCGTCATTCGTTTCCCGCCGCCTCACAACCCCACACCCGGAGACCCGCATGACCACCGAGAACCCCTGGCTCCAGTCCGTGCAGCAATTCCAGCAGGCGGCCCTGCAGCAGTGGACCCAGATGTTGCAGGCCAGCCAGCCCAGCGGCGTGCCCAGCCCCGGTTTCGGCCTGCCGAGCGACGCCAACCTGAGTGAGCTGTTTGCCAAGATCACCGGCCAGCCCGTGAAGATCGAGCCGTCCCGCCTGCTCGATATCCAGCAGAGCTACGTCAAGGAACTGGCCCAGTTGTGGAACCAAGGGCTCAACGTCAAGCCCCCGAAAGACCGCCGGTTCGCGGCCGAAGCCTGGTCGCAGAACCCGATGGCCGCTTTCACGGCCGCCGTCTATCTGCTCAATGCGCGCACACTCATGTCGCTGGCCGATGCGGTCGAGGCCGACCCCAAGACCCGCGCCCGCATCCATTTCGCTGTGCAGCAGTGGATCGATGCCAGCGCCCCCAGCAACTTCATGGCCTTCAATGCCGAGGCCCAGAAAAAAGCCATCGATACCCATGGCGAAAGCATCGCCAAGGGCATCCAGAACCTGCTGCACGACATGAAGCAGGGCCACGTGTCCATGACCGATGAAAGCGCCTTCGAAGTCGGCAGGAACGTGGCCACCACCGAAGGGCAGGTGGTGTATGAAAACGAGCTCTTTCAGCTCATCCAGTACAAGCCCCTGACGGCCAAGGTGTACGAGCGCCCATTCCTGCTGGTGCCGCCCTGCATCAACAAGTTCTACATCCTGGACCTGCAACCCGACAACTCCCTCATCCGCTACGCGGTGGAGCAGGGGATGCGCACCTTCGTGGTGAGCTGGCGCAACCCCGATCAGTCGTGCGCGCACAAGACGTGGGACGACTACATCGAGCACGCCGTGATCAAGGCGATTGCGGTGGTGCGCGAGATCACCGGCGCTGAGGACATCAATGCGCTGGGCTTCTGCGTGGGGGGCACCATGCTCGGCACGGCGCTGGCGGTGCTCGCCGCCCGCGGAGAAAAGCCGGTGCACAGCGCCACCTTTCTCACCACCTTCCTCGACTTTTCCGACACCGGCATCCTGGATGTGTTCATCGACGAGGCGTTCGTGCGCTTTCGGGAAATGCAGTTTGCCAACGGCGGCCTCATGCCTGGGCGGGATCTGGCCACCACCTTCATCTTCCTGCGACCCAACGATTTGGTGTGGAACTACGTGGTGGGCAACTATCTCAAGGGCGAGACGCCGCCCCCGTTCGACCTGTTGTACTGGAATTCCGACAGCACCAATCTGCCGGGGCCTTTTTACGCCTGGTATCTGCGCAACACCTATTTGGAGAACCGGCTGGTCAAACCCGGGGCGGCCATCGTCTGCGGCCAGCCCATCGACTTGCGCAAGGTCGATCTGCCGGTGTACATCTACGGCTCGCGCGAGGACCACATCGTCCCGATCGGTGGCGCCTATGCCAGCACCCAGCACCTGCCTGGCCCCAAGCGTTTCGTCATGGGGGCCTCGGGCCACATCGCTGGCGTCATCAACCCGGCCAGCAAGGGCAAGCGCAGCCATTGGATTGGCCGCGACGACGATTTCCCCCCCCGATTCGAGGACTGGCTGGCCAGTGCCACCGAGCATCCTGGCAGTTGGTGGACCGATTGGTCAGACTGGCTCAAGGGCCATGCCGGCAAGCTGATCGCCGCGCCCAAGAGTTATGGCAACCGCAAGTACAAACCCATCGAGCCGGCCCCGGGCCGCTACGTCAAGGCCAAGGCCTGAATGGGCGGGACCTTTCAACGACACCTTCGACACACACACCAAGGAGTGAGCATGGAAGACATCGTCATCGTGGGCGCAGCCCGCACCGCCGTCGGCAAGTTTGGCGGCAGCCTGGCCAAGATCCCCGCGCCCGAGCTGGGCGCCGTCGTCATCCAGGGGTTGCTGGAGCGCACCGGCGTGCCGGCCGATCAGATCGGTGAAGTGATCATGGGCCAGGTGCTGGCAGCCGGTGTGGGGCAGAACCCCGCCCGGCAGGCCATGATGAAAGCCGGTATTCCGAAAGAAACCCCGGCGCTGACCATCAACGCCGTGTGCGGTTCCGGCCTCAAGGCCGTCATGTTGGCCGCCCAGGCGGTGGCTTGGGGCGACAGCGAAATCGTCATCGCTGGCGGCCAGGAAAACATGAGCGCCAGCCCCCATGTGCTGCTTGGCAGCCGCGATGGCCAGCGCATGGGCGACTGGAAGATGGTGGACTCGATGATCGTCGATGGCCTGTGGGACGTGTACAACCAGTACCACATGGGCATCACCGCCGAAAACGTGGCCAAGGCCCATGGCATCAGCCGCGAGCAGCAGGACGCCCTCGCATTGGCCAGCCAACAAAAGGCCGCCGCAGCCCAGGATGCGGGCAAGTTCAAGGACGAGATCGTGCCCGTGGTGATTCCCCAGAAGAAGGGCGACCCCATCGTCTTTGACAGCGACGAGTACATCAACCGCAAGACCAATGCCGAGGCGCTGGCCGGCTTGCGCCCGGCCTTCGACAAGGCCGGCACCGTCACGGCGGGCAATGCCAGCGGCATCAACGACGGGGCGGCCGCCGTGATGGTGATGAAGGCGAGCAAGGCCGCACAGTTGGGCCTCAAGCCGCTGGCCACCATCCGCAGCTTTGCCACCAGCGGGCTGGATCCGGCCACCATGGGCATGGGGCCGGTGCCGGCTTCCCAAAAGGCGCTGGCGCGTGCCGGCTGGCGCGTGGCCGACGTGGACTTGTTCGAGCTCAACGAAGCCTTTGCCGCTCAGGCTTGCGCCGTCAACCTGGGGCTGGGGGTGGACCCGGCCAAGGTCAATGTCAATGGTGGCGCCATCGCCATTGGCCACCCCATCGGCGCTTCGGGTTGCCGCATCCTGGTCACGCTGTTGCACGAGATGCAGCGCCGCGACGCCAAAAAAGGCTTGGCGGCTTTGTGCATCGGCGGCGGCATGGGCGTGTCCCTGACCGTCGAGCGTTGAGTTTTTCCCAGTCTGTCACCCACTCATCACACCAGAGGAGAGAAGCATGAGTCAGAAAGTTGCTTACGTCACCGGCGGCATGGGCGGTATCGGTACCGCGATCTGCCACCGCTTGGCCAATGCCGGCTTCAAGGTCATCGCCGGCTGCGGCCCGACGCGGGACTATCAGAAGTGGCTGGACGAGCAGAAAGCTTTGGGCTACACCTTCTACGCCAGCGTAGGCAACGTGGCCGACTGGGATTCCACCGTGGCGGCATTCGCCAAAGCCAAGGAGGAGCACGGCCCCATCGACGTGCTGGTCAACAACGCCGGGATCACGCGCGACCGCATGTTTCTCAAGATGACCCGTGAGGACTGGGACGCCGTGATCAACACCAACCTCACCTCCATGTTCAACGTGACCAAGCAGGTCGTGCCCGACATGGTGGAGCGTGGGTGGGGCCGCATCATTCAGATTTCCTCCGTCAATGGCGAAAAAGGCCAAGCCGGGCAAACCAACTACTCGGCGGCCAAGGCGGGCATGCACGGCTTCACCATGGCGCTGGCGCAGGAACTCGCGGCCAAAGGGGTGACGGTCAACACCGTCAGTCCGGGCTACATCGGTACCGACATGGTGCGCGCCATCCGCCCGGACATTCTGGAGAAAATCATCGCCACCATCCCCGTCAAGCGCCTGGGGCGGCCGGAAGAAATCGGCTCCATCGTGGCCTGGCTGGCCAGCGACGATGCCGGCTTCACGACCGGCGCGGACTTCTCCTGCAACGGCGGCTTGCACATGGGCTGATGCGCGCATGGGCCGATCGGGGCTGGGATAATCTCGCCCCATGATCGGAGAATACAACCAGCCGTCCAGCGGCTGGCGCCTGTCGGTGGCGCCGATGTTGGATTGGACGGACAAGCATTGCCGTTACTTCCACCGTCTGCTGACGCGACGCGCCCGTTTGTACACCGAGATGGTGACCACGGGCGCGTTGATGCATGGGTCGGTGCGTCGGCATCTGCGGATGGATGCGCAGGAGCACCCCGTGGCGCTGCAACTGGGGGGAAGCGAGCCGCGCGAGCTGGCGGTGGCGGCCCGGCTGGGGGAAGCCTGGGGCTATGACGAGATCAACCTCAACTGTGGCTGCCCCAGCGAGCGGGTGCAACGCGGCGCTTTCGGCGCCTGCCTGATGGCCGAGCCGAACCTGGTGGCCGATGGCGTCAAAGCCATGCGGGATGCGGTACGCATCCCCGTGACCGTCAAGCACCGCATCGGCATCGACCGGGTGGAGAGCTACGATTTCGTGCGCGACTTCGTGGGCTGCGTCAGCGAAGCGGGTTGCAGCGTGTTCATCGTGCATGCGCGCAATGCCTGGCTCCAGGGCTTGTCGCCCAAGGAAAACCGCGAGGTGCCCCCGCTGCGCTACGAGTTGGTGTACCGCCTCAAGCAAGACTTTCCCCATCTGACCATCGTCATCAACGGCGGGATTCAGACGCATGCGGCCATCGTCACGCACTTGGGGCATGTGGACGGGGCGATGCTGGGCCGGCAGGCCTATTACGATCCTTGGCCGATGACGACCTGGGATGCCGACTTTTATGGCGAGCCGCCACAGCCCCTGACCCGCGAAGCGGTGGAGGAGGCGATGGTGGCGTACATGGAGCAGGAGGCCCGCGAGGACGGCACGCCCTGGTATGCAATTGCCCGCCATATGCTGGGCCTCTACCACGGCCAGCGCGGCGGGCGCTTGTGGCGACAGGTCTGGAGCGATCATCGCCTCAAGCCACTGCCACCCCGTGAGGTGATGCGCATGGCCCGCGCGGCCCTGGCCCGCGGGGGCGTCGCGCAGGGCATCAACGGGCCTGCTGGGCGCTGAGGAATCGGGCAAATTCGTCGGCAGGCAGCGGGCGCGCGAACAGGTAGCCCTGTGCCTCGTCGCACTGGAAGACGCGCAGCATGTGGCGCATGTCCTCGGTTTCCACGCCTTCGGCGATCGTTTTCAGATTGAGGCTGCGTGCCATTTGCACGATGGCACGGACGATGGCGGCATCGTCGGGGTCGGAGGCCAGGTCGCGCACGAAAGACTGGTCGATCTTGAGCTTGTCCACATCGAACCGCTTGAGGTATGACAGGCTGGAGTAGCCCGTGCCGAAATCGTCGATGGACAGCTTGACGCCCAGCAGCTTGAGCCGCCGCACGGTGGCCAGTACCTGCTCGACGTTCTGGATCATCAAGGATTCGGTCAGCTCCAGTTCCAGCGCATGGGGTGGCAGCCCGGTGGCCTCCAGCGCCCGCAGGACCGACTGCTCCACGTTGCCGCGGCGAAACTGCACGGCCGACAGGTTGACGGCGACGCACACCTCGGCCAAGCCGGCCTGTTGCCAGGCCCGAGCCTGACGGCAGGCTTCCATCAGCACCCATTCACCGATGGGGACGATGAGGCCGCTTTCCTCGGCCACGGGGATGAAGCGCCCGGGCATGATGAGCCCTTCGCCCGGCGCGTTCCAGCGCAGCAGGGCCTCCGCCCCGATGACGCGGCCACTGGCCAATTCCACCTGGGGCTGGTAATGCAGCTCGAATTCGCCCGCGTCGAGCGCGCGACGCAACCCATTGCGCAGGGCCAGGTGCTCGCTGGCCCGATGGCTCATGGTCTCGTTGAAAAAATGGTAGGTGGCCCGCCCATTTTCCTTGGCCTGGTACATGGCCATGTCGGCCTTTTTCATGAGGACATCGAAGCTGCGTCCGTCCTCGGGGTAGAGTGCCACGCCGATGGAGACGGACGTCGTCAACTCGTGCCCGTCGAGCAGGAAGGGGCGCTGCATCTGCGCCAGCAGCTTGTCGAGCACCGGCACGGCGGCTTGCTCGTCGGCCAGGTCGCGCAGCAGGATGACGAACTCGTCGCCGCCTTGGCGGCTGAGGGTGTCGGTCTCGCGCAGGCATTGCTGGATGCGCTGGGTGACGGCTTGCAGCAACTGGTCGCCCGTGTCGTGCCCCAGGGTGTCGTTGACCTGCTTGAAGTTGTCCAGATCCATGAACAGCAAGGCCAGCCGCTGCCCATGGCGTTCGGCATGGGTCAGGGCCCGATCGACGCGGTCGCGCAGCAGCAGCCGGTTGGGCAGTCCGGTGAGCACGTCGTGATAGGCCAGGAATTCGATGCGTTGCTCGGCCTCTTTGCGCTCGCTGATGTCGGCCGCGATGGTGAGATAGCCGGTGATGCAGCCGGCACGGTCGCGCATCGGCGCCAGCGTCATGTCGAGGTAGATGCGCCGGCCATCGCGGCGTTGGCGGACGACTTCGGTACGCATGATGGTCTCGCCGCCCAAGACCCGGCGCAGCAGTTGTTCGTGGTTCTGGAGCTGGTCTGGCGGCACCGATGGGATCTGTCGCCCCACGATTTCGGCGGCCGACCAGCCAAACATCCGTTCGGCTGCCGGGTTCCAACTCGTGACGATGTTGCGCGTGTCCCGCGTGTAGATGGCCAGCGGCGCGCACTGGATCATGGCGTCGAGCTGCTGGTGGGCTTTTTCCAGCTCGGCCGTGCGCTCCTGCACCCGCTGCTCCAGCAAACGCTGCGACAGCGCCAGGCGCTCCTCGACGGCTTTGCGTTCGGTGATGTCTTCGCTGATCCAGATGGCGCCTTGCGAGCCATCTGCAGGGGTGATGGCCTTGGCCAGTATCCGGCTCCACAGGGGGGAGCCATCACGGCGCACGTTGCGCCACTCGATATCCACCAGCTCGCCACGGCTCAGCAGCGGCGCCACCCGTTCGGCAAAGGCCTGTCGGTCGGCCGCGTCGCGGAAAAACACGTCGCTGGTGCGGCCGATCAGACTGCCCGATGGCCAGCCGTAAATCTGCTCCATGCGCGGGTTGCAGTGCACGATGACCCCGTTGCGCGTGAACAGGATGCCGACGGAGGCGTTTTCCAGAATCGCTTCCTGACGCAGCAGCAGGCTTTGCAGCTCGGCTTCGGCCCGTCGGCGTTCGCCAATGTCTTCGGCGATCCAGATGGTGCCCGCCGTGGTGTCGTGGGGGTTGATGGCCTTGGCCCGCACGTGGCAGAACACCGTGCTACCGTCTTTGCGGCGCATGGGCAGTTCTTGGTCAAACGGTTCCCCACGGGCCAGAACGGGAGAGGCTGCGCGGCCCACGTTGGCGTAATCTTCCTGGCTCAGGTAAAACACCGAGCCGTGTTGCCCCACGAGCTCGCCATGCGGCCAGCCGAATATTTCGGAGCAACGGGGGTTGCAGTGCAGCACGCGCTGGTTGCGCGTGAAAAGGATACCCACCCAAGCGTTTTCCAGGATGGCTTGGTATTCCAGCAAGGTTTGGCGGTCGGGGTCGAGGGCGTGGTCCTCTGGGGCGGGGTGGTCGTCATCATGGGCCTACGGCGGCCCATTGTAGGAGCCCGGTAACGGCCCAGCCCCCTAGGGTTAGCCCCAATCAGGCCGCGGCTTCGAGCCCGTTGGCGAAGTGGGTTTTCACCGCTTCGCGGGCCTCTTGGGCGCGGCGCGCGCTCAGCGCGGCCAGAATGGCGCGGTGCTCGCGCAGCGATTCCTCGATGCGGCCCGATTTGAACAGCGAGCTGTGGCGGTTGAGCTTCATGACCTTGCGCAGATCCGTCACCATCTGCTTGCGCCACCGGTTGCCGGCGAGGTCCAGCAGGCGCAGATGGAAGGCTTCGTTCAGGGCGAAGAAACGCTCGCGCGAGCCGGTGCCAGGAGCGGCGGCTTGCTCCAGTTCCTGGTGCAAGGCCTGCAATTCGCGCAATTCGGCATCGCTGGCGCGTTCGCACACCACGGCGGCCGCGTCAGACTCCAGCAGCGACAGCAGCTCGTACACCTCGCGCAGGTCTTGCTCCGAGACTTCGGTCACATAAGCGCCGCGGCGCACCTTCATGGTCACCAGCCCTTCTGCGGCCAGCACCTTCAGCGCTTCACGCAGCGGGGTGCGGCTGATCCCCAGTTCTTCGGCGATTTTGAGCTCGTCGATCCAACTGCCCGGCGCCAGCTCGCGGTTGAAGATGCGCTGCCGAAGCAATTCGGCCACTTCTTCGTACAAGGCGCGCGGAGTCAGGGGCATGGTGGACGGCGGTCGGTTTTGGCGAGATGATGGGGCGCAATGTTAACCCAAAGCAGGATTTGCTGCATTTTGCATCAATAATTATGAATGATGTAGAATCCCGGCCAACCATTCCCTCACAGGTGTTTCCATGACGTCCGAGTTCAAGCCCGCCACCCTTGCCGACTGGGAGCAAGCCGCCGCCAAATCGCTCAAAGACCGCCCGCTGGAGAGTCTGAACTGGCACACCCCCGAAGGCATCGTGGTCAAGCCGCTGTACACGGCCGAGGACTTGCAGGGCCTGCCCTATACCAACACGCTGCCGGGCTTCGAGCCCTTCATCCGCGGCCCGCAGGCCACGATGTACGCGGTGCGGCCCTGGACCATCCGCCAGTACGCGGGCTTTTCCACGGCGGAGGAGTCCAACGCCTTCTACCGCAAGGCGCTGGCCGCTGGCGCTCAAGGGGTCAGCGTGGCCTTCGACCTGGCCACCCACCGCGGCTACGACAGCGACCACCCCCGCGTGTTTGGCGACGTGGGCAAGGCCGGCGTGGCCATCGACAGCGTGGAGGACATGAAAATCCTGTTCGACGGCATCCCGCTGGACAAGGTCAGCGTCTCCATGACGATGAACGGCGCGGTGTTGCCGGTGCTGGCCGGCTACGTGGTGGCCGCCGAAGAGCAGGGCGTGCGCCAGGACCAACTCAGCGGCACCATCCAGAACGACATCCTCAAGGAGTTCATGGTCCGCAACACCTACATCTATCCGCCCGAGCCGAGCATGCGCATCATCGGCGACATCATTGAGTACACGGCGCGGCACATGCCGAAGTTCAACTCGATCAGCATCTCCGGCTACCACATGCAGGAGGCCGGCGCCAACCAGGCGCTGGAGCTGGCTTTCACGCTGGCCGATGGCAAGGAGTACGTGAAAACGGCGCTGGCCAAGGGTCTGGACGTGGATGAGTTCGCCGGGCGGCTGAGCTTTTTCTGGGCGATCGGGATGAACTTTTACCTGGAAATCGCCAAGATGCGCGCCGCGCGGCTGCTGTGGGCCCGCATCATGAAAGGCTTTGGCGCCAAGAACCCCAAGAGCCTGATGCTGCGCACCCACTGCCAGACCAGCGGCTGGTCGCTCACCGAGCAGGACCCGTACAACAACATCGTGCGCACCACCATCGAGGCCATGGCGGCCGTGTTTGGCGGCACGCAGAGCCTGCACACCAACAGCTTCGACGAGGCCATTGCGCTGCCCACCGAGTTCAGCGCCCGCATCGCGCGCAACACGCAGCTCATCATCCAGGAAGAGACCCACATCTGCAACGTGATCGACCCCTGGGCCGGCAGCTACATGATGGAGAAGCTCACGCAGGACATGGCCGACAAGGCCCAGGCCATCCTGGATGAGGTGGAAGCCATGGGCGGCATGACCCGGGCGGTGGATTCCGGCTGGGCCAAGCTCAAGATCGAGGCCAGCGCCGCCGAGAAGCAGGCACGCATCGACAGCGGCAAGGATGTCATCGTCGGCGTGAACAAATACCGGCTGGCCAAGGAGGACCCGGTCGAGATTCTGGAAGTGGACAACCACAAGGTGCGCGAGCAGCAGATTGCCCGCTTGCAGGCGATCCGGAGCAGCCGGGATGCCGCCGCCGTGCAGCAGGCCCTGGATGCCCTGACCGCCGCCGCCGAAAGCGGCAGTGGTAACCTGTTGGATTTGAGCATTCGCGCCATTCGCTTGCGGGCCACCGTGGGCGAGGTGTCGGATGCGCTGGAAAAGGTGTTCGGGCGCCACCGCGCCGATACGCAAAAGGTGACGGGCGTGTACGCTGCCGCTTACGATTCCGCCGAAGGCTGGGACAAACTCAAGCAAGAAATCGCGGCCTTTGCCGAAGCGCAGGGCCGCCGCCCGCGCGTGATGATCGCCAAGCTCGGCCAGGACGGCCATGACCGCGGCGCCAAGGTGGTGGCCACCGCGTTTGCCGACCTGGGTTTCGACGTGGACATCGGGCCGCTGTTTCAGACGCCGGAAGAATGCGCCCGCCAAGCGATTGAAAACGACGTGCATGCCGTGGGCATCTCCACGCTGGCAGCGGGCCACAAAACCCTGGTGCCCGCCATCATCGAAGAACTGAAAAAACAGGGCGCCGACGACATCATCGTCTTCGTCGGCGGCGTGATCCCCCGGCAGGACTACGAGTTCCTGTATGAAGCCGGCGTCAAGGGCATCTACGGCCCCGGCACCCCCATCCCGGCCAGCGCCAAGGATGTGCTGGAGCAGATCAGGAAGGTCGTCGCTTGAGTCCGCAGGCGCTCGCGCAAGGCATCGTCGATGGGCAGGCCATGGCCCAGCGGCGTGCCATGGCCAAGGCCATCACGCTGCTCGAATCCACCCGGGCCGATCACCGGGCCCAGGCCGACGAGCTGCTGACGGCGCTGTTGCCCCACACCGGCCGGGCGCTGCGGCTGGGCATCAGCGGCGTGCCGGGCGTGGGCAAAAGCACCTTCATCGAGGCGCTGGGCCTGTACCTGATCGGGCAGGGCCACCGGGTGGCGGTGCTGGCGGTGGACCCGTCCAGCAGCGTCTCGGGCGGCTCCATTCTGGGCGACAAGACGCGCATGGAGCGGCTCTCGGTGCACGAGCGCGCCTACATTCGCCCCAGCCCCAGCAGCGGCACCCTGGGCGGCGTGGCCGAGAAAACCCGCGAAGCCATGCTGGTGTGCGAGGCCGCCGGCTACGATGTGGTGATCGTCGAGACCGTGGGCGTGGGCCAGAGCGAGACGGCCGTTCACGGCATGACCGACATGTTTTGCCTGCTGCAACTGCCCAATGCCGGGGACGATTTGCAGGCCATCAAAAAAGGGGTGATGGAACTGGCCGATCTGGTGGTCATCAACAAGGCCGACCTGGACCCCGATGCAGCGACCCGCGCTCAGGCCCAGATCACGTCGAGCCTGCGCTTGCTGGGCCTGCATGGCCATCCGGAGCACATGCACCATGACGAGCGCATCTGGCACCCGCAAGTGATCCGCATCAGCGCCTTGCGCGGGCAGGGCGTGGCGGATTTCTGGGCCCAGGTGCAGACTTTCTCGCGCTTGCAACAAGACAGCGGGCGCTGGCAGCACAAGCGCCAGCAGCAGGCGCGGGCCTGGATGTGGGAGCGCATCGATGCCGGGCTGCGCGAGGCCTTCCGCCAGCACGCGGCCGTGCGCCAAAAGCTGCCCGCGCTTTCCGATGCCGTGTTGCAGGGGCGGCAAGTGCCTTCGGCGGCTGCGCGGGAATTGCTGGCGGTGTTTCTCCGCGCTCAGGAGCAGGCATGCTGAGCGCGCGATCGTTGGAGGTCATCGAGTCGTCGGCAGGCTGGCGCCGCAACCGGGTCGAACATTTCGATTTGCCCGAGGGGCCGGTGGTGGTCAAGGGGCAGCGCCCTCTGCGTGGGCCGTGGGCGCATCGCGTGCTCAATGGGCTGGCCACCTTGGCTGGGGTGCCCTGCCTGAAGGCGGTGCCGGTTCATGGCGGGCACTTGGCCCAGGCGGTGGAGGTGCGGCGCTTGCGCGATCTGGCCGCCGCTGGCGTGCGGGTGCCGCAGGTGCTGCACGTGGCCGAAGACTACTTCGTCATGGAGGACCTGGGCAGCGACAATCTGGTCCGCCAGATGGGCCAGGGCGGCGAAGCGGCCCGACGCGCCTGGTGGCGCTGCGCGCAGTACTTGCTGGATGCCCACCGGGCCGGGGCGTATTTCAGCCAGTGCTTCGCCCGCAATCTGATCGTGCTGCCACAGGGCGTCGGGGCCATCGATTTCGAGGACGACCCGCTGGAGGTGATGAGCCTCACCGACGCCCAGGCCCGGGACTGGCTCGCTTTTTTTCAGTCTTCGCTGTGGTTGCTCGACGTCCCGCATCGTTGGATCGACGAGCAACTCGACGCTTTGCTACCCCAGGAAAGCCCCGAGGTGCAACGCGCGCTGGCCGTGGCCACGAGCCGGCTGGCCTGGCTGCGCCACCTCTCCAACAACCGCAAGCTCTGGGGGCGCGATGGCATCAGCATTCGCGCCGCCGCCCTACACCTGCACCGTTACCGACTTCGTCACGCTTAAACACCGGAGAGCCTTCATGCAAGAAATCCTTCAACAGCTCGAACAAAAGCGCGCCGCCGCGCGTCTGGGCGGCGGCCCCAAGCGCATCGACGCCCAGCACGCCAAGGGCAAGCTCACCGCGCGCGAGCGCATCGAGGTGCTGCTCGACGAGGGCACCTTCGAGGAATGGGACATGTTCGTCGAGCACCGCTGCACCGACTTCGGCATGGCCGACAACAAAATCCCGGGCGACGGCGTGGTCACCGGCTACGGCATGATCAACGGCCGCCTGGTGTTCGTCTTCAGCCAGGACTTCACGGTGTTCGGCGGCGCGCTCTCCGAAGCGCATGCCGAGAAGATCTGCAAGATCATGGACCAGGCGATGAAGGTGGGCGCGCCGGTCATTGGCCTGAACGACTCCGGTGGCGCGCGCATCCAGGAGGGCGTGGCGTCGCTGGGCGGCTATGCCGAGGTGTTTCAGCGCAACGTCATGGCCAGCGGGGTGATTCCGCAAATCAGCCTCATCATGGGGCCATGCGCAGGTGGCGCGGTGTATTCGCCGGCCATGACGGACTTCATCTTCATGGTCAAGGACAGCTCCTACATGTTCGTCACCGGCCCGGAGGTGGTCAAGACCGTGACGCACGAGGAGGTCACCGCCGAAGAACTGGGCGGCGCCATCACCCACACCACCAAAAGCGGCGTGGCCGATGGCGCGTTCGACAACGACGTGGAAGCGTTGCTCATGCTGCGCCGCTTGTTCAACTATCTGCCGCTGAACAACCGCGAAAAAGCGCCGGTGCGCCCCAGCGGCGACCCGATCGACCGCGCCGAGCTGAGCCTGGACACGTTGGTGCCCGACAACCCCAACAAGCCCTACGACATGAAGGAGCTCATCCTCAAGACGGTGGATGACGGCGACTTCTTCGAGATCCAGCCCGACTACGCCAAGAACATCATCGTGGGCTTTGCCCGCATGGACGGGCAGACCGTGGGCATCGTGGCCAACCAGCCGCTGGTACTGGCGGGGTGCCTCGACATCAAAAGCAGCATCAAAGCCGCACGCTTCGTGCGTTTCTGCGATGCCTTCAACATCCCGGTCATCACCTTCGTCGATGTGCCCGGCTTCATGCCTGGCACCAGCCAGGAGTACGGCGGCATCATCAAGCACGGCGCCAAGCTGCTCTACGCCTACGCCGAGTGCACGGTGCCCAAGATCACGGTCATTACCCGCAAGGCCTATGGCGGTGCGTACGACGTGATGGCTTCCAAGCACCTGCGCGGTGACGTGAACTTTGCCTGGCCCAATGCCGAAATCGCGGTGATGGGCGCCAAAGGCGCGGTGGAGATCATCTTCCGCGAAGAAAAGAAAGATCCGGCCAAGCTGGCCCAGCGCGAAGCCGAATACAAGGCGCGCTTTGCCAACCCCTTCGTGGCCGGCGCCCGCGGCTTCATCGACGACGTCATCCTGCCGCACGAAACGCGCAAGCGCATCTGCCGCAGCCTGGTCATGCTCAAGGACAAAAAGATCGAAAACCCGTGGCGCAAGCACGGCAACATTCCTCTGTAATCCGCGTCCCAGGAGTTCCACATGTTCAAGAAAATCCTGATTGCCAACCGCGGTGACCAGCCGCATAGCGGCGCAGCAGCGAAGCTAAATGGCATGGCACGCGCAGCGTGCGCAGGCGATTGCACCCCGATGGAGAAGATTTATGTTTAAAAAGATATTGATCGCGAATCGGGGTGAAATCGCCTGCCGCGTCATCGCCACCGCCCGCAAGATGGGCATTGCCACCGTGGCCGTCTATTCCGAGGCCGACCGCGAGGCGCGCCACGTGCGCCTGGCCGACGAGGCGGTGCTGCTGGGCCCCGCGCCCAGCCGCGAGAGCTACCTCGTGGCCGACAAGATCCTCGCCGCGGCCAAGGCCACTGGCGCCGAGGCCATTCACCCCGGTTACGGCTTCCTGTCCGAGAACGAGGACTTTGCCCGCCGTGTCGAGGCCGAGGGCCTCGTCTTCATCGGCCCGAAGCACCACAGCATCGCGGCCATGGGCGACAAGATCGCCTCCAAGAAGCTCGCCAAAGAGGCCGGCGTGAGCACCATCCCCGGCTGGAACGACCCGATCGAGTCGGCCGAGCAGGCGGTGGAGATTGCGCGCGGCATCGGCTACCCCGTGATGATCAAGGCCAGCGCCGGCGGCGGCGGCAAGGGCCTGCGCGTGGCCTTCAACGACAAGGAGGCGCTGGAGGGCTTCACCTCCTGCCGCAACGAGGCGCGCAACAGCTTCGGCGACGACCGCGTCTTCATCGAGAAGTTCGTCGAGCAGCCGCGCCACATCGAAATCCAGGTGCTGGGCGACGCGCATGGCAACGTCATCTACCTCAACGAACGCGAATGCTCCATCCAGCGCCGCCACCAAAAGGTGATCGAGGAGGCGCCCAGCCCCTTCATCAGCGAGGCCACCCGCAAGGCGATGGGCGAGCAGGCCGTGGCCTTGGCCAAAGCGGTGCAGTACCAGAGCGCCGGCACGGTGGAGTTCGTCGTCGGCAAAAACCAGGATTTCTATTTCCTGGAAATGAACACCCGGCTGCAGGTGGAGCACCCGGTTACCGAATGCATCACGGGGCTGGACCTGGTGGAGCTCATGATCCGCGTGGCCGCTGGCGAAAAGCTGCCCCTGACGCAAGCCGACGTCAAGCGCGAAGGCTGGGCCATCGAGTGCCGCATCAACGCCGAAGACCCGCTGCGCAACTTTTTGCCCTCCACGGGCCGGTTGGTGCACTTCAAGCCGCCGACCGAGACCATGTGGCAGGCGGATACCGCGCACCGCTACGGCGTGCGGGTCGACACCGGGGTGTTCGAGGGCGGCGAGATCCCGATGTACTACGACTCGATGATCGCCAAGCTCATCGTGCACGGCAAGGACCGCCTGGACGCGATTGCCAAGATGCGCGAGGCGCTCAACGGCTTCGTCATCCGCGGCATTCACAGCAACATTCCCTTCCAGTCGGCGCTGCTGGCGCATCCTGATTTTGTCTCGGGCCAGTTCAACACTGGGTTCATCGCGCAGCACTATGGCAGCGGTTTCCGGCCCGAGGACGTGCCCCACGACGATCCCGACTTCCTGATCGCCCTGGCCGCCTTCGTGCGCCGCAAGAGCCGCGAGCGCGCCACGGGCCTCAGCGGCCAGTTGCCCGGCTACGGCGTCAAGGTGGGCAAGGACTACACCGTCATTGCCCTGGCGGCCGATGGCCAGCACCGCTACACCCCGGTGCATGTGGATGAATTCGTGGGAGAAACCGGTTACGCCAGCGTGCTGGTGGGGCAGGGCGAGGCGGCGCGGCGCTACAAGATCACCTCTGCGTCGCGCCTGAACGACATCGTCATCACCGGCGAAGTCAACGGCCAGCCCTTCACCGCCCAGATGGAGCGCGGCTCGGCCAAGAATCCGCTGGCGCTGGTGGTCCAACACAACGGCACCCGGCTGGAGGCCATGGTCGTTTCGCCCCGCATGGCGGAACTGCATCGCCTCATGCCCTTCAAGGCCCCGCCGGACATGAGCCGCTACGTGCTCTCGCCCATGCCGGGCCTGTTGGTGGACGTGGCCGTGCAGCCCGGCCAGCGCGTGCAGGCTGGCGAGCGGGTGGCCGTGATCGAGGCCATGAAAATGGAGAACGTGCTCTTTGCCAGCGCCGACGGCGTGGTGGCCAAGGTGCTGGCCAGCAAAGGCGAGTCGCTGGTCGTGGACCAGCCCATCGTGGAGTTCGAGCAATGACAAGCCGCGTGCGACCGTTCAAAGTCCTGGGTGTCCAGCAAATCGCCATCGGCGGGGCGGACAAAATGCGGCTGCGCCAGTTGTGGGTGGACATGCTGGGGCTGCAAGTCACGGGCACATTCCGCAGCGAGCGCGAAAACGTCGATGAGGACATCTGCGCCATCGGTCACGGGCCGCACAAGGTGGAGGTGGACCTGATGCAGCCGCTGGACCCGGAGAAAAAACCCGCGGTGCATGCCACGCCGCTGAACCACATCGGCCTGTGGGTGGACGACTTGCCCAAGGCGGTCGAATGGCTCACGACGCAGGGCGTGCGCTTTGCCCCCGGCGGCATCCGCCCAGGGGCGGCGGGTTACGATATCTGCTTTCTCCATCCCAAGGCCAGTGAGGAGTTTCCGATTGCAGGCGAGGGAGTGCTGATCGAACTGGTGCAGGCCCCGCCTGAAGTCATCGCCGCTTTGTCTTGATGGGCCTGGCCCAGGCCGACGCCTTGCATACCCATACCATACCATGCCATCCATGCCATCTTCCGGCGCCAACGCCCAGTGGCAGCGCCGCAGCCTCGCCAGTGTCTGGCACCCATGCACCCAGATGCAGCGGGCCGCCCAAGTGCCGCCGCTGCCCATTGCCCGCGCCCAGGGGCCGTGGCTTTACGACCAGGAGGGGCGCCGCTATTTCGACGCCATCAGCAGTTGGTGGGTCAACCTGTTCGGCCATGCCGATCCGGCCATTGCCGCGGCCATCAAGCAGCAGCTCGACGAACTGCCCCATGTGATGTTGGCCGGTTGCACGCATGCCCCCGCCATCGAGCTGGCCGAGCGGCTCAGCGCCCTGACGGGCGGCGAACTGGGCCATGCGTTCTACGCCAGCGACGGGGCCAGCGCGGTCGAAATTGCCCTGAAGATGAGCGTCCATTACTGGCGCAACCACGGTCAACCCGACAAGCGCCGCTTCGTGTGCCTGCGCCAGAGCTACCACGGCGAAACCCTGGGTGCGCTGTCGGTCACGGACGTGCCCATCTTCCGCCAAGCCTATGCGCCGCTGCTGCAAGACGTGTTGTGGGCCGCCAGCCCTGATGCCCGACAGGCCCCAGCCGGGCCAGAGGGCCAAGCCGCCGCCGAAGTGGCTGCCGAAGCCGCCGCGGCCGATCTCCATGCGCTGTTGGCGCAGCACCATCGGGAGGTGGCGGCCGTCATCGTCGAGCCGCTGGTGCAATGCGCAGCGGGCATGGCGATGCACCATCCGCACTACCTGCGGCGTGCCCGCAGCCTGTGCGACCAATTCGGCGTGCATCTCATCGCCGACGAAATCGCCGTCGGCTGTGGCCGGACCGGGCGTTTTTTGGCCAGCGAGCATGCGGGCATCTGGCCCGACTTTCTCTGTCTGTCCAAAGGGATCACGGGCGGCTTTTTGCCCCTGTCGCTGGTGCTGTGCCGTGACGAGGTGTACCGCGCCTTCCTGAGCGAAGACGTGGCCTGGGGTTTCTTGCACTCCCACTCGTACACCGGCAATGCGCTGGCCTGCCGGGCTGCCCTGGCCGTGCTGGACCGTTTTGCCCAAGCCGATGTGCTGACGCGCAACGACATCGAGGCCGAGCGGCTGGACGCCGCACTGGCCCCGCTGATGCGGCATCCGGTGGTGGAGCATCCTCGCCGTTGCGGCATGATTTGGGCGTTTGACGTGCGCGCCGACGCCGTGGGCAGCCGCTTTGCCGAGACGTTTCACCACATCGGGCGGCGGCATGAATTGCTGATTCGTCCGATTGGCCGCACCGTGTACCTGATGCCGCCATATCTGCTGGACGAAGCCCTGTCCCGCTGGCTCGCCCAGGCCCTCACGGCCACGTTGACCGAAACCCTGCACCACCGCGATGCTGATCGAGCACATCCGCCAGCGTTTGCATGAGCTGGATGCGACGGCCCAGCGCCGGCGCCGCCGCACCGTGCTCACCCCTTGCCAGCCAGCGCAAGATTGGCAGGGGCAGGGCGAACTGTTGGGCTTTTGCAGCAATGACTACCTGGGCCTGGCCAGTCACCCGGATCTGATCCGCGCCCTGGCAGAAGGGGCGCAGCGCTGGGGGGTGGGCAGTGGCGCCTCGCACCTGGTCAGTGGGCACAGCGCGGCGCATGCCAGCGTCGAAGCCCTGCTCGCGCGCTGGTTTGAGCCCCACATCCCGGATGCCCAGGCGTTGCTGTTTTCCAGCGGCTACAGCGCCAATCTGGCCTTGATGAGCGCCTTGGCGAACGAGCACACGACCTTGTTGCTCGACAAGCTCAATCACGCTTCGCTCATCGATGGCGCGTGGCTGGCCCAAGCCAAGTCCCGAGCACGCTGGCAGCGCTATCCCCACGGGCGGCTGGACGCCTTGGAGCGCCTGCTGGCGGCGTGCGAGTCGCCCATCAAGCTCATCGTCACCGACGCGGTGTTCAGCATGGACGGCGACATCGCCGATCTGCCGGCCCTGCTGCGGCTGGCCGAACGCCACGATGCCTATCTGGTCGTGGATGACGCCCATGGGCTGGGGGTGCTGGGGCCGCAAGGCCATGGCAGTCTGGCGCATTTTGGCTTGCGCAGCACGCGCTTGATTTACATGGGCACCCTGGGCAAGGCCGTGGGGGTGGGCGGGGCATTCGTGGCGGCGCCGCCTTTGGTGGTGGAGTGGCTGTTGCAAACCGCGCGGCCCTACATCTACACCACGGCCATGCCGCCGGCCTTGGCCCATGCGCTGGAGGTGGCGCTGCGCCTGACCGAGGGCGAGGAGGGGCAGCGCCGCCGCTTGCATGTGCAGGCGTTGCTCACCCAATGGCGCCGTGGACTGGACGCCATCGAATGGGGGACCCCAGCGCCGCGCCCGGTGCCATCGAGCACCCCCATTCAGCCGCTGATCGTGGGAGACAATGCCCAGGCGCTGGCCTGGCAGGCCGCCTTGCAGGCGCAGGGCTGTTACGTGGGCGCCATTCGGCCGCCGACCGTGCCACCGGGCACGGCGCGTCTGCGCGTGACCTTCAGCGCAGCCCATGGGCCGGGCGATGTCCAGCGCTTACTCGACGCATTGCAGCAGGCCAGTCATACCTTATCCGCAGAAAGCGCATCCGCATGAAAGGTTGTTTCGTCACCGGTACCGATACCGAAATCGGCAAGACCCGCATAGCCGCGGGCCTGTTGCACCGCACGGCCCAGGCCGGCTGGCGGGTGGCGGGCTACAAACCCGTGGCATCGGGCATGGAGTGGATCGATGGCCAATGGGTCAACGACGACGTGCAGACCCTGTGGGCCGCCAGTTCCGCGACTGTGAGCCCGCAGCAGGTGGGGCCCTGTCAATTGCGCCAAGCCTGCGCGCCCCATCTGGCCGCGCGGGCCGAGGGGCGCTCTATCGATCGCGCGGCCTTGCGCCAAGGGGCGCTGGACCTGGCCCAGCAGGCCGACTGGATCGTGGCCGAAGGCGCTGGTGGCCTGTGCGTGCCCTTGGGCGAAGACTGGGACAGCGCCGACCTGATGCGCGACCTGGGATTGCCCATGGTGCTCGTCGTGGGGCTGAGGCTGGGGTGCATCAACCACGCCATCCTGACGGCCGAGGCCATGGCCGCCCGGGGGTTGCGCCTGGCGGCCTGGGTGGGCAATACCGTCGATCCGGCCATGCTGCATTTGTCCGACAATATCGCCACGCTGGAGCACGAGTTCCAGCGCCGCTTCAGGGTTCCGTGCCTGGGCGTGGTGCCCCGGCTGCCCGAGGCCACCGCGCAGGCCGTGGCCCCGCATCTGGACAGCGAGGTGCTCGCCGGCCTGTGGGCCATGTCCGGCCTGTCTCAACCTTTTACCCGTACTGTGTCATGACCACTGTCGCCTCCATTCCTCTGGACCAACTGCGCCGCGCCAACGTGGGGGTGCCCGAAACCCGCTGGACCACGGCGGCCGTCGAGGCCCTGTACGAACTGCCCTTCATGGACCTGCTCTATCGCGCCCAGCAGGTGCATCGGGCGCACTTCGATGCCAATGAAGTGCAACTGTCCACCCTGCTGTCCATCAAAACCGGCGGGTGTGCCGAAGACTGTGGGTACTGCCCCCAATCGGCCCATTTCGACACCGGCCTGCCGGCCAGCAAGCTGATGGCGGTGGACGAGGTGCTCGAAGCCGCCCGGGCCGCCAAAGCGCAAGGCGCCACCCGTTTTTGCATGGGGGCGGCCTGGCGCAGCCCCAAGGAGCGCGACATGCCGCACATCACCGCCATGATCGAGGGGGTGCGTGCCCTGGGGCTGGAAACCTGCATGACGCTGGGCATGCTGGATGCCGAGCAAGCCCAGCAGCTCAAGCAGGCCGGGTTGGACTACTACAACCACAATCTGGACACGTCGCCCGATCACTACGGCGCCATCATCAGCACCCGCACCTACCAAGACCGTCTCGACACCTTGCAGCACGTGCGTCAGGCGGGTATCCACGTGTGCTGCGGAGGCATCGTCGGCATGGGTGAGACGCGCACGCAGCGCGCTGCCTTGATCGCTCAGTTGGCCAATCTGGACCCCTATCCCGAGTCGGTCCCCATCAACCATTTGGTGGCGGTGCCCGGCACGCCGCTGGCCGACGCCGAGCCGATCGACCCCTTCGAATTCGTGCGCACCATCGCGGTGGCCCGAATCACCATGCCCACCACCATGGTGCGCCTGTCGGCCGGGCGCGAGCAGATGGACGAAGCCTTGCAAGTCCTGTGCTTCATGGCCGGCGCCAATTCCATTTTTTACGGCGACCGCCTGTTGACCACCGCCAACCCGCAAGCCCAGCGCGATCAGCGCCTGTTCCAGCGCCTCGGCCTCAAGCCCCAGGGCGAGCAGCCTGCCGTGCAGTCCGTGCCCCCTGCCCAGACGGCATGAGCGCCACCCTGGAAGCGCCGCCCCGCGTGGCGCAGGCTGCCGCTTTGCGGCCAGACTTTGCCGAGCACCCCTATCCCACTTACGCCTTGTGGCGCTCGCAAGGGCCACTGCTGTGGAGCGACGCTTTCTTCGGCGGGGCCTGGCTGCTGACCCGCCATGCCGACGTGGAAGCGGCCTTGCGCGATCCCCGCCTCTCCGCCCAGCGGACCGGCGGCTGGGTGATGGCGGCTGCCGAAGGGCAGCGCAGCGAATTCCTGCCTTTCCAGCGCCTGTTCGCCCGGGCCATGCTGTTTCTGGATGCGCCCGATCACACCCGGCTGCGCCGTGTGCTGCAGGCGGCCTTTCGGCCCGAGGCATTGGCCCCCTTGCAACCTTGGCTCGAAAGCCTGTTGCGTGCCCACATGCAGGCCCACGCGGATGCCGGAACGTTCGACTTCATGGCCGCCGTGGCCCGCCCCGTGCCCGCCCGCGTCATCACCCGGCTGTTGGGTGCCCCCGATTCCATGAGCGACGATTTCATGCGCTGGTGTGAGGACTTGGCCGTGTTCATCGGCGCCCATGCCCCGCAGCCGCACCACATCCGCCCTGCGCAGCGCAGCCTGTTGCAAATGTGCGACTACTTCGAGCGCGATCTCCTGCCCCAGCGCCGCCGCCATCCGCAAAACGATCTGGCCAGCCTGCTGCTTCAAGCCGAAGCCCGCGGCGATGTGGCCGCCGGCGCAGAACTCCTGGCCCAATGCGCCATGTTGCTGTTTGCCGGGTACGAGACCACCCGGAATCTCCTGGGCAACGCCGTCCACGCGCTGTTGAGCCATCCCGAGCAGTGGCAGCGCCTGTGTGAACGCCCCGATCTGGCCGCCTCGGCGGTGCGCGAACTGTTGCGTTACGACAGCCCGGTGCAATGGACCGGCCGCCGCGCCACCTGCACGCTGCACTGGCACGGGCAGACGATAGAGAGGGGGGATTTGGTCTTGCCCTTGATCGGCTCGGCCAACCGCGATCCCGAACGCCACGCCTGCCCGGACCGGCTCGACATCGAGCGCCCACAGCCCGGCGCCCTGTCGTTCGGCAGCGGCCCCCACGTGTGCCTGGGTGCTTGGCTCACTCAGTTGGAGGGGCAGACCGTGCTGCGCCTGCTGGCCCAGCATTGGCCCGGTCTGCGTCTGGCTGGAGAGCCTAGGCGCAACGGCAATCCGCTGTACCGGGGTTGGCAATACCTGCCACTGACGGTGGCCTAGCAGCCGTTTTTAGCCGCTGGCTCAATCTGGCTGGCGCTGGCGGGCAGCCCGGGCGCGGGCCAGGGCCGCTTCGATGAGCGCGCGTTTGCGCTCCAACGTGGCGGCGTCGGTGTGCTTGGAGTGCGCTTCCAGATTCGCCAATTTGTCTTCGGCTTTCTGGATTTGCCTGTCCTGATGCGCACGGCTTTCGCGCTGCAGTCGCGATTGCCGCGCCGCATACCGCTGGCGGGCTTGCTCGGCCTGGGCCGCGGACCAGGCTGCCCAGTCCGTGGCTTGGCCGCTGACCGGCTCCATGCGGATGCAATCGACCGGGCACGCCGGCACACACAGCTCGCACCCCGTGCAGTAGGGCTCGATGACCGTGTGCATGCGTTTGTTCGTGCCCACGATGGCGTCCGTGGGGCAGGCTTTGAGGCAGAGCGTGCATCCGATGCACCAGTCTTCATCGATCACCGCCACGGCCAAAGGCCCTTCACGGCCATGCGCCGGATTCAGCGGCAGGGCTGGGCGGCCAGTGATCTCGGCCAGACGCTGCACCCCGGCTTGCCCACCCGGTGGGCATTGGTTGATCTCGGCCAGCCCGTCGGCAATGGCCCGGGCATATGCGGCGCAATCCGGATAGCCGCAGCGCGTGCACTGGGTTTGTGGCAAGGCCGCGTCGATGCGGGCGGCCAGTCCGGTCAGAGGAGGGGTAGCCGGCCCAGCCGAAGGGCGGCGCTCAGTCACCTTGGCCGGAGGCTGCGCTGGCGGCCCCTCGGGAAGCACGACGGCCAGCGCGTGGGGCCGAGCCTGCGGTGGCGGGTTGATGCTCGGCAATGAAATCGCGCACCACCGGATACACCTGCTCGCGCCAGCGCCGTCCGCTGAAAATCCCGTAGTGGCCGGCCCCTTTGACCTCGAAATGCCGCTGCTCCGGCGATGCGATGCCGGTGCACAGGTCGTGCGCGGCGCGGGTCTGGCCGCAGCCCGAAATGTCGTCCAGTTCCCCCTCGACCGTCAGCAGGCCGGTGTTGCGGATGTCCTGAGGGCGGACCCGTTCGAGTTGGCCCTGCTCGTTGCGCACATCCCAAGTGCCGTTGACGAGCTTGAATTCCTGGAACACCGTGTTGATGGTTTCCAGATAGTAGTCGGCGTCCATGTCGAGCACCGCGTTGTACTCATCGTAGAACTTGCGGTGGGCTTCGGCGCTTTCGTTGTCGCCCTTGACCAGGTCCATGAAATAGTCGTAGTGGCTGCTGGCGTGCCGATCCGGGTTCATGGCGATGAAGCCAGCATGCTGCAGGAACCCCGGATAGACCCTGCGCCCGGCACCCGGAAAGGTCGAGGGCACGCGGTAGATCACATTGTTCTCAAACCACTCGTAGCTGCGCTGCATGGCCAGGTTGTTCACGGCGGTGGGGGAGCGGCGCGCATCGATGGGGCCGCCCATCATCGTCATGGACAGGGGCACCGTCTCGCCTCGGGTGGCCATGAGAGACACCGCCGCCAATACCGGGACCGTGGGCTGGCACACGCTCATCACATGGCAGTTGCCATATTGCCGTTGCAGGTAGCGGATGAACTCCTGCACGTAGTTGACGTAGTCGTCCAGGTGGAATTCGCCTTCGCTCAGGGGCACGAGGCGGGCGTTTTTCCAGTCGGTGATATAGACCTTGTGGTCTTGCAACATGCTGCGCACGGTGTCGCGCAGCAAGGTGGCGTAGTGGCCGGACAAGGGGGCCACGATGAGCACCACCGGCTGTTGTTTGAGCTGCAGGAGGGTCTGCGGGTCGTCGGTGTAGCGCTTGAAGCGGCGCAGCTCACAGAAGGGCTTGTCGATTTCCACCCGTTCATGGATGGCGACATGCTGGCCGTTGATGCTGACGCTTCGGATGCCGAATTCGGGCTTTTCGTAGTCCTTGCCCAGCCGATGCAGCAAATCGTAGGCGGCGGCGATGCGCTGCGCCATGGGCAGTTGGCCCAGCGGCGTCAAGGGGTTGGCGAACAGCTTGGCCGTCATCTGCGCGAAGTCCGAGAACGGCTCCATCAGCGAGCGCTGGGTCTCGTAGATCTGGTACAGCATGGACTACCCCTTGACGATGTTGCAGTGCAGCAAGAATATATCAGGAACCGCTGATTTTGTCGTGGCACCTTGGCGACGGGGCTGGCCCGCCGCCGACAGACGGTCAGAGCACAGCGGCAATCGCTTTGCAGACGTGATCGATGTTCTTGCTGTTGAGCGCGGCCACGCACATGCGGCCCGTGTCGGTGCCATAGACGCCGAATTCGCTGCGCAGGCGCACCATCTGCTCCTTGCTCAGGCCAGAGTAGCTGAACATGCCGATCTGGGTGGTGATGAAGCTCATGTCTTGCTGGACGCCGGCGGCCTTGAGCCCATCGACCAGGGCTTGCCGCATGGCTTTGATGCGGGTGCGCATCTCACCCAGTTCCTTTTCCCACAGGGCGCGCAGCTCGGGATTGTTCAGGACGGCGGCCACCACGGCGCCGCCGTGGGTGGGTGGGTTGGAATAGTTGGTGCGAATGACAATCTTAAGCTGGCTCAACACCCGGTCGGCCTCGTCTTTGCTGTCGCACAGCACGCTCAGGGCCCCCACGCGCTCGCCGTACAGGCTGAAGCTCTTGGAGAAGCTGGTGGCGACGAAGAAGGTCAGCCCCGCGGCCACGAACTTCTGGATCACGGCGCCGTCTTCGGCAATGCCATGGCCAAAGCCTTGATAGGCCATGTCCAGGAATGCGGTCAGGCCCTTGGCCCGGATGGCGGCAATCACCTGGTCCCACTGCGCGGGCGTGAGGTCGTAGCCGGTGGGGTTGTGGCAGCAGGCGTGCAACACCACGATGGTGCCGGGCGCGGCCGCGTTGAGGCTGGCGAGCATGCCTTCGAAGTTCACGCCGCGCTTGGCCGCGTCGTAGTAGGCGTAGGTCTCCACCGCAAAGCCGGCGTTGCTGAACAGGGCGCGGTGGTTTTCCCAACTCGGGTCGGAAATCAGCACCTTCGCGTGGGGCGTGAGCTTCTTGAGAAAGTCGGCGCCGATCTTCAGGCCGCCGGTGCCGCCCAAGGCCTGCACGGTGGCCACGCGGCCGCTTTTGACCGGCTCGCTCTCCGCCCCGAAGACCAGGTTTTTGACGGCGCTGTCGTAGGCGGCGATGCCGTCGATGGGCAGGTAGCCGCGGGCCGCGGGTTTGTCCATCATGGCTTTTTCTGCCAATTGCACGCATTGCAGCAGGGGCAGCTTGCCGTTGTCGTCGTAATAGACCCCGACGCCGAGGTTGACCTTGTGGGGGTTGGTGTCGGCGGCGAACTGTTCATTCAGACCCAGAATGGGGTCGCGCGGGGCCATTTCGACGGCAGAGAACATGGACATGTCGAGTTACCTGAAGTGGGAAGAACAACGGGACAGCGGCGTATGGCGCATACGCAGACGGTGCGAAAAGCCTTTCATTTTAACCGGCCTAGGGTCAAGGCCCGGATTCTGGTGCACCCGGGGCGCCCATGAAAAGCCCATGAAAAAACCCTCAGGCCGCGCGGACTGAGGGTGGTGTGTGGTGCCGGCAAGAGGAGTCGAACCCCCGACCTTCGCATTACGAATGCGCTGCTCTACCAACTGAGCTATGCCGGCGAAAACCAGAATTATAGCGTGGCTGAGGCGGTCTGTTCGGAGGCTGGCTTACCGTGCGGCGTCGGCTTCGAGGTGGTAAGCGGTCACGCGCTCGACCTCGTTTTTGGAGCCCAGAATGACGCTGACGCGCTCATGCAGATGGGTGGGCACCACGTCGAGGATGCGCTGGCGGCCATTGGTGGCGGCTCCACCGGCTTGTTCCACCAACCAGCCCATGGGATTGGCCTCGTACATGAGGCGCAGCTTGCCCGGCTTTTCGGGTTCGCGTTTGTCCCAGGGGTACATGAAAATCCCCCCGCGGCTGAGGATGCGGTGCACGTCGGCCACCATGGAGGCGATCCAGCGCATGTTGAAGTCCTTGCCGCGCGGGCCTTCTTTGCCGGCCAGGCATTCGTCCACGTAACGGCGCACCGGGGCATCCCAGTGGCGCATGTTGCTCATGTTGATGGCAAATTCCTTGGTGTCGGGCGGAATTCGCACGTTTTCCTGCGTCAGTATCCAAGAACCCTGCTCGCGATCGAGGGTGAACATGGCCACGCCATTGCCCACGGTGAGCACCAGCACCGTCTGCGGACCGTAGATGCAGTAGCCAGCGGCCACCTGTTGGTGGCCGGGTTGCAGGAAGTCGCTTACGCACACCGGATCGACGCGGGTCGGGTCTTCGTTGCGCCGGCGCAGCACCGAGAAGATGGTGCCGATGCTGACGTTGACGTCGATGTTGCTGGAGCCATCCAGGGGGTCGAACAGCAGCAGGTATTCGCCTTGGGGATAGCGGTTGGGCACGACGTAAATGCCCTCCATCTCCTCGCTGGCCATGGCGGCGAGGTGGCCGCCCCATTCGTTGGCGTCGATGAGCACCTCGTTGGCGATGATGTCGAGTTTTTTCTGGACTTCGCCTTGCACGTTCTCGCTGCCCGCCGAGCCCAGCACTTCGCCCAGCGCGCCTTTGTTCACGCTGATGGCGATGCGCTTGCAGGCGCGCGCCACCACCTCGATGAGCAGGCGCAGTTCGGGCGGAATGAGGCCGTGGACGCGCTGTTGTTCGACCAGATAGCGGGTGAGGGAAGGGCGGGCGTTCATGTCGGCTCCTTGGCATCGGTGGCGCCGTCGGCCAGGGCGCGCGTGACGACTTCGCGCACGTCATTGCTCAAGGGCTCGTGCGCGGCCACCCGGGCAATGGCTTCGCGGGCGGCGCTGCGGTAAGGCTCGGCCAGCTTTTTCCAGCGGTCCAGCGCCCGGGCCAGGCGGGCGGCCACTTGGGGGTTGAAGGCGTCGATCTCGATGACCCGTTCGCTCCAGAACACATAGCCCGCCGCGTCGCTGCGGTGGAAAGCACCAGGGTTGCTGTGGCAGTAGGTGCTGATGACGCTGCGGGCCCGGTTCGGGTTGCGGAGGTGAAAATCGGGGTGCTGCATCAGTTGCTTGACCAATGGCAGCACATGGCCGCCACGGTCGGGCTGGCCGGCCTGCAGGGCGAACCATTTGTCCAGCACCAGGTCATCGTGCTGGAACTGGGCGTGGAAGCGTTGCAGGGCTTCCTGGGCCAGGGCATGGCCGCTGCCAACCAGGGCCTGCAGTGCCTGGAAGCGGTCGGTCATGTTGCCGGCGTCTTTGAAGCGCTGGTAGGTCTTGCCGGGCCACACCGGGTTGCCATTGTCGCGGGCTGCCAAGCAGAGCATGTACAGCGCCAGGCCAGCCAGGGCACGGCGGCCGGCGTTGACCGGGTCGGGCCGGTAGGCGCCGGTGTCTTTGTGCTGCTCGTAGGCCCAGACCCAGTCTTCGTGCAGGGCGTGGGCCAGCTGGCTGCGCATGGCCTCGCGCACGGCATGGATGCGTTGCGGTTCCACCTCGTCGAGCTGTTCGGCGATGTAGGTTTCCGAGGGCAGCGTCAGCACCAGCTCTTTGAAGGCGGCGTCCAGTTCGGGGTGGCGCAATACGCTGCGCAGCGCGTCCAGGCAGGCGGTGTCGAGCACGTCGGCCTGGACCGGGCCAGGCGCCCGCACGGCTGCGAGGGCGCGGCGCAGCGTCAGGCGTTGTGCCGCTTCCCAGCGGTTGAACGGGTCGCTGTCGTGTGCCAGCAGAGTCAGCAGGTTCGCGTCGCTGTCGTCTTGCTCCAGGATGACCGGGGCGCTGAAACCGCGCAGCAGCGAGGGCACAGGTGGCTGCTCGATGCCGACGAAGGTAAAGCGTTGGCTGGGCTGCGTCAGCACCAGTGTTCGGTGGGTGCCGGCGTGCTGGGCTTCGCCCTCCAGTTGCAAGGGCAGTTCGCGCCCATCGGCGCCCAGCAGGCCCATGGTCACGGGAATGACGAAAGGTTCCTTGACCGGCTGGCCCGGCGTCGGGGGGCAGCTCTGGCTCAGCGTGAGCGTGTAGGTGCGGGTTGCGGCGTCGTGCTGGCCGCTGGCGTGCACGCGCGGGGTGCCGGCCTGGGAATACCAGCGTTTGAACTCGGCAAGCAGGCGGGCCAGTTCGCTGTCGGGGTTGGCGTCGGCCATGGCCTGGGCGAAGTCGTCGCAGGTGACGGCCTGGCCGTCGTGGCGCTCGAAATACCGTTTCAGGCCCCGGGCAAAGCCTTCGCGGCCGACCAGGGTTTGCATCATGCGCACCACTTCCGCCCCTTTTTCATAGACGGTGACGGTGTAGAAGTTGTTGATTTCGACGTACTGGTCGGGCCGCACCGGATGGGCCATGGGGCCGGCGTCTTCCGGGAACTGGGCGGTGCGCAGCACGCGCACGTCTTCGATCCGCTTGACCGCGCGGGCCGACGGGCTGCCGGCCATGTCCATGCTGAATTCCTGGTCGCGGAAAACGGTCAGCCCTTCTTTGAGGCTGAGCTGGAACCAGTCGCGGCAGGTGACGCGGTTGCCCGTCCAGTTGTGGAAGTACTCGTGGGCCACCACGCTCTCCACGTTGGCGAAGTCGGTGTCGGTGGCGGTGGCGGGGCTGGCCAGCACGTACTTGGTGTTGAAGATGTTGAGGCCCTTGTTTTCCATCGCCCCCATGTTGAAGTCGCTGGTGGCGACGATCATGAAGCGTTCGAGGTCCAGCGGCAGGCCGAAGCGCGTCTCGTCCCAGGCGATGGAGGCCATCAGGGCGTTCATGGCGTGCTCGGTTTTGTCCAGGTCGCCGCGGCGCACATAGATTTGCAGGGTGTGCTCGGTGCCGCTGCGGCTGATGATTTTCTGCTCCCGATGCACCAGGTTGCCGGCGACCAGCGCGAACAGGTAGCAGGGCTTGCGGTGCGGGTCCACCCATTTGGCGTAGTGGCGTCCGGCTTCCAGGTCGCCGCTTTCCACCAGGTTGCCGTTGGACAGCAGCACCGGATATTGGCGCTTGTCGGCGCGCAGGGTCACGGTGTAGGTGGCCATGACGTCCGGGCGGTCCAGGAAGTAGGTGATGCGCCGAAAGCCTTCGGCTTCGCACTGGGTGAAGAAGGTGCCCTGGCTGACGTACAGACCCATGAGCTGGGTGTTCTTGGCCGGTGCGCACGTGGAAAAGATTTCCAGCTCGAAGGGGTCGGCGCCGTCGGGCAGGCTTTCCAGCACGAGCTGGCCCCCATCCATCTTGAAGCTGGTGCCCGCGCCGTTGACCAGCACCCGCGCCAGGTTGAGCTCCTCGCCATCGAGCCGCAGAGGCTGGACGGGGGCTTCGGGGTTGCGGCGCACCCGCATGCGGTTGAGCACCCGGGTCTTGGCGGGGTCGAGGTCGAAGGTCAGATCCACCGTGTCGATGAGATAGGCCGGTGGGGCGTAGTCTTCGCGGCGGATGACGGTGTGTGTGCCTTCACGCATAGAGCTCATGGGCTGGTCCGTTTCGAGGCGGGCGGGGTTCAGACGCCCTGTTTCAGAGAGGCTTCGATGAAGGCGTCCAGGTCGCCGTCGAGCACTTTCTGGGTGTTGGAGATTTCGACATTGGTGCGCAAGTCTTTGATGCGGCTTTGGTCCAGCACGTAGCTGCGGATCTGGTGGCCCCAGCCGACATCCGTCTTGGTGGCCTCCAATTGTTGCTGGGTTTCCATGCGCTTGCGCATTTCCAGGTCGTAGAGCTTGGCGCGCAGCCGTTGCCAGGCCATGTCGCGGTTGCTGTGCTGGCTGCGGCTGTCCTGGCATTGCACGACGATGCCCGTGGGGATGTGCGTCAGGCGGACGGCCGAGTCGGTCTTGTTGATGTGCTGGCCGCCAGCGCCGCTGGCACGGTAGGTGTCCACGCGCACATCGGCGGGGTTGATGTTGATCTCGACCGAGTCGTCGATTTCGGGGTACACGAACACCGACGCGAACGAGGTGTGGCGCCCGCCCGAGCTGTCGAACGGCGACTTGCGCACCAGGCGATGCACGCCGGTTTCGGTGCGCAGCAGGCCATAGGCGTAATCGCCCTCGATTTTGATGGTGGCGCTTTTGATGCCGGCGGTATCCCCAGGGGTTTCGTCTTCCACGGTGGCCTTGAAGCCTTGCCGCTCGGCGTAGCGCAGGTACTGACGCAACAACATGCTGGCCCAGTCGCAAGCTTCGGTACCGCCGGCGCCGGCCTGGATGTCCACGAAGCAGTTGTTGGGGTCGGCCGGCTGGTTGAACATGCGGCGGAATTCGAGCTTTTCCACTTCGGCGGCGAGCTTTTCGGCCTCCGCTTCGATGGTCTCCAGTCCGGCGTCGTCGTCATCGGCCGCCGACATTTCGAACAGTTCGGTGTTGTCGGCCAGTTCGGCGCTCAGCCGGTCGAGCACGAGCACCACGTCTTCCAGGGAGCGTTTTTCTTTGCCGAGCTCTTGGGCGCGCTTGGGGTTGTCCCAGACGGTCGGGTCCTCCAGCGCGGCATTGACTTCGCTCAGTTTGAGGGCTTTGGCATCGTAGTCAAAGATACCTCCGTAACTCGACCACGCGCTCGCTGAGGTCCTTGAGTCGGGCGGAGAGGGCGTTGAGGCGTTCGGCTTCCATGGTCAAATCTTGGGTTTCTTTTGAAAAACTTCTGATTTTCGCATGGTCAGGGCTCTACTGGCACAAAAAGGTTTCCAGCAGCCGTGCCAGCGCTTGTGGCTGGTCGTGATGGAGCATGTGGCCCGCGTCCTGGATCACTTCGATGCGGTGGTTGGGCACGACGCGCAGCCGCTCGTGGTATTCGGCCAATGAGTATTCGCCTTGCTTGAACCATTGCGCCAGGCTGTCGTCGGTCGCTTCCACGGCAAGCACCGGCGCGGTGATGCGCTTCCAGATTTCCAGCGTTTCGTCTGCCCGGTACAACTGGGCGCTGATGACTTTGTGGGCCGGGTCGCCCAGAATTTCCCACTGTCCTTGGGCATTGGGCGCTGCCCAGTGGTGCGCCAGCCACAGGGCATGGCCGGCTGGCAGTCGGGGGTTGGTTTTCATGAGGCGTCGCGCCACGCCATGCACGTCGGCGTAGGTCTTGAGTGCCAGTTCGCCCTGGCGCAAACCCTGGAGCGCGTCCAGCCATTTGGCATAGCGCCCTGGGGCTTGGCTGGGCCGGCTGGCGGGCATGCCAAAGCCTTCGAGGTTGACCAGCCGCCGAACGCGCTGGGGCCGGATGCCGCTGTAGAGCATGGCCACGTTGCCGCCCATGCTGTGCCCCACCAGATCCACCGGGGCATCGGGGGCGCGGTTCAGCCCTTCGTTGATCCGGGCAATCAGCAGATCCAGATCGGCCAGATAGTCGGCGAAGGTGTAGTGGTCGGCGTCGCCGTAGTGGCTGGGGTGCTCGTCATTCGCGTGGCATGAGCGTGTCAGGCCAAAGCCGCGCCAGTCGGGGGCCACGAGGTGGCGTTGACCCAGTGCCGTGTCGGCCAGCGCGTCCACCACGAACTGCCAGGAGGCGGCCACATCCATCCAGCCGTGAAGCAGGATGAGCGGCGCTTCCCCTGGGGTGGCGGGCCCCCAGCGGCGCAGATGGTAGCGATACGAGCGAATGGGGAGGTATTCGCTGCGGGAGGGGATGCGGGCTTGGTACATTCTCGGCATTATTGAGGAGACAAACCGTGAAAGTCAGTCAAGCCAGAGACGCTTACGAAGCGCTGCATGCGTCATTCGGTTGGCGGGTGCCTACGTCGTTCAACATGGCCGAAGCCTGTTGCCGGCGCTGGGCCGCGCGCAGGCGCTGCGCCACGCAGACGGCCGTGATCGAGGACGGGCCGGGCCGCCCGCCGCGGGCATACAGCTACGGCACCTTGGCCGAGGAGGCTTGCCGGCTTTCCCATGCGTTGCGGCTGTTGGGGGTGCGCCGCGGTGATCGCGTGGCGATCGTGCTGCCGCAGCGCTTCGAGACGGCCGTGGCCTACATGGCGGTGCTGCAAATGGGGGCGGTGGCCATGCCGCTGTCACAGCTGTTCGGGCCGGAGGCCCTGGAGTACCGTCTGCAAGACAGCGCGGCCGTGGTGGCGCTGGTGGATGAGGCGACCGGGCCTGCCGTGCTACAGGTGCGAGGCCGCTGCCCGGCGTTGCGGCATGTGGTGGGCTTGACCGGCGCATTCGACACCGACGTGGTGGACTGGCCACATGCCCGGCCCGGCATGCGCAAGCAGTTCGAGCTGGTCCATACCTTGGCCGATGACCCGGCGGTGCTCATCTACACCAGCGGCACCACGGGCAACCCCAAGGGCGCGCTGATTCCTCACCGGGCGTTGATCGGCAACCTCACGGGCTTTGTCTGTAGCCAGAACTGGTTTGGCTTCGATCCTGAGCGTCCCCAGAGTGGCTCGGACGCGGTGTTCTGGAGCCCGGCCGACTGGGCTTGGACGGGCGGGCTGATGGATGCGCTGCTGCCCACCCTCTATTTTGGGCGGCCCATCGTGGCTTGGAGCGGTCGATTTGCGCCGGAAGTGGCCTTCGAGCTCATGCAGCGCCACGGCGTGACCCACACCTTTTTGTTTCCCACCGCCCTCAAGGCGATGATGAAAGCCTTTCCCGAGCCGCGCCGGCATTACCGGCTGCGGCTGCGCGCCATCATGAGCGCGGGTGAGGCCGTGGGCGATGCGGTGTTTGACTACTGCCGCCAGCAACTCGGGGTGACGGTCAACGAGATGTTTGGCCAGACCGAAATCAATTACGTGGTGGGCAACTGCGCGCTCATGTGGCCTGCCAAGCCGGGGAGCATGGGCAAAGCCTATCCGGGGCATCGGGTGGCGGTGATCGACGAAGCCGGCCAGGAATGCCCGGTGGGCGTGCCGGGGGAAGTGGCCGTGCACCGGCGCGATGTGCATGGCGATCTCGACCCCATTTTCTTTCTCGGGTACTGGAACAACGAGGCGGCCACGCGGGCCAAGTTCACCGGCGATCCGCTCGACAGCTGGTGCCGCACCGGCGACATGGCCGTGCGGGATGAGGACGGCTACCTCTGGTACCAAGGGCGGGCCGATGACGTGTTCAAGGCCGCGGGTTATCGGATTGGGCCGAGCGAGATCGAAAATTGCCTGGTCAAGCATCCGGCTGTGGCCAACGCGGCCGTGGTGCCGAAACCCGATGAGCAGCGCGGCGCGCTGGTCAAGGCTTACGTGGTGTTGGCGCCGGACCATGCCCAGCGCCGCGCCTTGTGTGTGGACCCGGCCCGCGAGTTTGATGCCCCTCTGGTGGCCGAGTTGCAGGCGCATGTGAAAGGGCGCTTGGCGCCTTACGAATACCCCAAGGAGATCGAGTTCATCGATGCCTTGCCCATGACCACCACCGGCAAGGTGCAGCGGCGCGTTCTGCGGCTGCAGGAAGAGGAGCGCTACCGGCAGCGGCAGTCGAGCCTGGCGCCTTCAGAACGGGCGTGAGAGGCCAAACATCAGCGCGGCGGTTCCCAGGACATGCACCTCCACGGTGGCGTCTCCGTTGAGCCGCCAGCCCATGGCGGGAATGAGGGCCGGGGAAAAGCCCTTGACGTTGAGGGGCACTTTGTCCTGATGCTCCCCCACGTAGCCATACAGGACGCCAGCGGTGAGTGAGGCATACAGACGTGGGTGGCGCTGCGACACCTGCGGCCAGTGCCAGCCCGTGAAGGCGTACAGCGAGGGCTGACCGAACGAGTTGCTGAACACGCTGATTCCGCACAGACGATCGTTGGGCAAGTGGCGTTGCGCTCCCAGCAAGAAAACCGGTTGATGGTCGTCGGAATGGCGCCAGTGGTGGGTGTAGGGCGACAGAAAGATCGATCGCGTTTGGGAGGGGTCGTCGGCGGCATAGCCGGGGCAAGGTGACCAGGCACGGGCCAAGCCAGGCAGCAGCGTACTCAGCAGGGCGATGGTCAGCCCGACAAGCAGGGGGGCGCGGAAGGGTTGACGGACAGGCAGCATGACAGTCCGAGTCCGCCTGAGGCGCTGGGTTCCCGCGACAGGGTGGGCGCGCTGGCGAGCCGTTTCAGTTCGACATGATCACCGGGCCGCCTTTTTGGATGGCGCGCTGGTAGGAGGGGCGCTGCTGTACCTTGCGCATCCAGCCCTGAAGGTTGGGCAGGCGTGCAGCGGCTTCGGCCCGGGACAGGGCAGCTTCCACCGCAAAACTCATCTGGAAGTCGGCCAGCGTCAGGTGATCGCCTGCGAACCAGGGGCGCTGAGCGAGCTCGTTGTCGATGAAGGGCAAGGCGGTGGCCAGGTTGGGGTCGATGAGTTTTTTCTGCACTTGCTCGCAGAGGCCGCGGGCGATGGGTCGCACGAAAAACGGCATGGGCTGCTGCGGGATGCGCTGAAAGACAAACTTCATCAGCAACCAGTTCATCAACGAGCCTTCGGCGTAGTGCATCCAGAAGCGGCAGCGCCGATGCTCGGGCGTGCCCGAGGCGGGCACGAGGTGCGCCAGTTCGCCCTGGGCGCGATCCGCAAAGACGTCGGCCAGGTACTCGAGGATGGCGCCAGACTCGGCCACCACGGTCTGGCCGTGGGTGATGACCGGCGACTTGCCCAGCGGATGCACCGCCTTGAGCGCTGGTGGGGCGAGGCGGGTTTTGGGGTCGCGCCGGTAAGTGCGCAATTCATAGTCCACCCCCAGTTCTTCGAGCAGCCACAGCACCCGCTGCGAGCGCGACGTTTCGAGGTGATGAACGATCAGCGTGTCGGTGTCCATGATGGCGTTATCCCGTGTTGCGCAGCCCGGCGGCGATGCCGTTGATGGAAAGGTGAATGCCGCGCTTGACCTTTTCGGCCTGGCTGCCGGCGCGGTAGCGGCCGATCAACTCGACTTGCAAATGGTGCAAGGGGTCGATGTAGGGGAATCGGTGCTCGATGGAGCGCGCCAGGGCAGGGTTGTTGGCCAGGCGCTGGCTCTGGCCAGTGATGGTGTTGAGCGCTTCTTGAGTGCGGTGCCATTCGGCTTCGATGCGGCTGAAGATGCGTTTGCGCAGGCGGGCGTCGGGGACGAGCTCGGCGTAGCGGCGCGCCAGCGACAGGTCGCTTTTGGCCAGCACCATGTCCATGTTGGACAGCAGCGTGTTGAAGAAAGGCCACTTGCGGGCCATTTGTTGCAGCAGTCGGTCCGCTTCGGCCGGGCCCATGTGTTCGCGCAGCGCTTGCACCGCACTGCCGAAACCGAACCAGCCCGGCAGCGTCAGGCGGCACTGGCCCCAGCTGAAGCCCCAGGGGATGGCGCGCAGATCCTCGATGCGTTGCGAGGGTTTGCGCGAAGCCGGGCGTGAACCGATGTGGAGCTCGGCGATTTCCCGGATAGGCGTGGCCTGGAAGAAGTAGTCGGTGAAGCCTGGCGTCTGATAGACCAGTTCGCGATAGGCCGCCATGCTGGCCTGGGACAGTCGCTCGGCCGCCTCCAGGTAACGCTTGGACACGGGCTGAGTGGGGGGCAGCAGGGTGGCCTCCAGCGTCGCGGCCACCAGCGTTTCCAGATTGCGGCGACCGATGTCGGGGTTGGCGTACTTGGAGCCGATCACCTCGCCCTGTTCGGTCAGGCGAATCTGGCCACGCACGGTGCCCGCCGGTTGCGCCAGAATGGCCTGATAGCTGGGGCCGCCTCCACGGCCCACGGTGCCGCCTCGGCCATGGAACAGGCGCAAGCGCAGCGGCTGACCCAACTCCTCAGACAAGCGGTCGAACAGGTCGGCCAAGGCGGTTTCGGCCCGGTACAGCTCCCAGTTGCTGGTGAAGATGCCGCCGTCTTTGTTGCTGTCGGAGTAGCCCAGCATCACGTCTTGTTCGTGGTATTGCAGCGGGCCGCCGCGCCGCACCATGGCCGAGATGCCGGGTAGCCGGTAGAAGGCCTCCATGATGCTTGGGGCCTGGCGCAGGTCCTCGATGGTTTCGAACAGCGGCACCACGATCAGGTCGGCCCGTGCGTCGTGGTCGAGCGTGCCATGCATCAAGCCGACTTCCTTTTGCAGCAGCAAGACTTCGAGCAGGTCGCTCACGGTTTCGGTGTGGCTGATGATGGCATGCCGGATGGCGGCGGCACCAAAGCGTTCGCGCATCTCGCGCGCGGTCTGGAAGATGGCCAGTTCGCTGAGGGTGTGGGGCTGGTACGGCGCTTCGGGGATGCGCAGCGGCCGGGCGTCATTCAGTTGGCGCAGCAGCAACCGCTGTTTGGCATCCTCATCCAGCGCGCTGTAGTCCGGTTCGATCCGTGCCTGGGCGAGCAGATCGGCCACGGCAAGTTCGTGCTGGTCGGAACTCTGGCGCAGGTCCACCGTGGCCAGATGGAAGCCAAACACCTCCACCGCGCGGATCAGCGGGCGTAGGCGGTGCTCGGCCAGCGCCATGCAGCCTTGTTCAACCAGCGACCGCTCGATGATGCGCAGATCGGCCAGAAACGCCTCTGCATGGGGGTAGGGGTCTTGCGGTGCGACGGCATGGCGATGGGCTTCGCCGCCAGTGAGGGCATGCAGCGTGGCGGCCAGGCGGGCATACATGCCGGTGAGGGCGCGGCGATAGGGCTCGTCCTGGCGGTGCGCGTTGCGATCCGGGGAACGGTTGGCCAGGGCCTGCATCTCGGCTCCCACCGGCAGCAGCATGGCCGATAGCGACAGCTCAGCCCCGAGCCGGTGCACTTCTGTGAGGTGGTGCCGCAGGGCCACGTCGGCCTGTCGCTGTAGGGCCAAGCGCAAGGTGTCCGCCGTGACGTTGGGGTTGCCATCACGGTCACCGCCAATCCACTGGCCCATGCGGAAAAAGGGCGCAACGCGGCGATGTTCCAGTGCGTCCTCAATGGCCCGGTACAGGCGCGGGATTTCCGGTAGAAAAGTGCTGTGATAGTAGCTCAGGGCGTTTTCGATCTCGTCGGCCACGGTGAGCTTCGTGAAGCGCAGCAATCGGGTATGCCAGAGCTGCAGGATGCGGGCGCGCATCTGTGCCTCGTTGGCGGCCTGTTCGCGAGGCAGGCGCAGGCTGTCGCGCTCGGCCAGCAGGCGCGCGATGTCACGCTCGGCGTCTAGGATGCTCTTGCGCTGCACTTCGGTGGGGTGGGCGGTGAGCACAGGCGAGACGTGCGCGGTGGCCAACGAGCGGGCGATGACGTCTGCATCTACCCCGGCGCCGCGCATGCGCTGCCAGGTATGGGCCAGGCTGCCTTGCTGCACATGGCCAGCCTGTTCGTGCACGGCACGGCGGCGAATGTGATGCCGGTCTTCGGCCAGGTTGGCCAGGTGGCTGAAATAGGTGAATGCCCGGATGACGCTGACGGCCTGGTCATCACTGAGGCCTCGCAGCAGTTTTTTGAGCTGGCGGTCGGCGGCGTGATCGGCTTGGCGGCGATAGGCGACCGAGAGTTGACGGATTTGCTCGATCAGTTCGAAAGTTTGCGCGCCTTCGTGCTCGCGGATCACGTCACCGAGCAGGCGGCCCAGAAGTCGTATGTCGTCGATGAGGGGCTGGTCCTTGTGGGAGGCGGAGCTGGGTCGGGGCATGATGGTGGTCGAGGATGGTTAGGAATCCGGCATGGCCTCTCGCTCCAAGGCGCGGGCCAGGGTCTTGCCGAGCTCTACGCCCCATTGGTCGAAAGGGTTGATTCCCCAGATGGCGGCTTGGCAGAAGACCTTGTGTTCGTACAGCGCCACCAAGGCGCCAAGCGCGTGGGGAGTGAGCGCGGGCAGCCACAGGCAGTTGCTGGGCACATTGCCCGAGAAGATGCGGTGGGGGGCGAGGGCGGCCATGCGGGCTTCATCCAGCCCTTCGGCGCGCAGTTGGCCGATGGTGGCCTGCTCATCGCGCCCGATGGCCAGGGCTTGGGCCTGGGCGCGCATGTTCAGCGTGACCACGCGGTGGTGTTCCTGAGCCAGGGGCAAGGGCGTGTCTTCACTCTCCACGCCAATGAAATCCACCGGCACGCGGTGGGTGCCTTGATGCAGCAACTGAAAGAAGGCGTGTTGTCCCTCGATCCCCAATCCTCCCCAAAGGATGGGACCGGTCAGTACCTCGACCGGGCTGCCGTCGTGATGGACGCGCTTGCCGTTGGATTCCATGTCCATCTGGCGGACGAATGGCGCGAAATGGACGAGTCGGCTGGCATAAGGGGCGATGGCCTGGGTGGGGCAGCCCAGAAAGGAGCGGTTCCACACCCCAAGCAGCGCCATGAGCAGGGGCATGTTGGCCTGATCAGGGGCTTCCCAGAAATGCCGGTCCATGGCATGTCCCCCAGCCAGAAAGGCGCGAAACGCGTCGGCGCCGATGGCCACGGCGAGCGCAAACCCGATGGCAGACCACACGGAGTAGCGTCCACCCACCCAGTCCCAGAAGCCAAAGGTGTGCGCCGGGGCATAGCCTTCACGGGCCGAGAGGTCGGGTCGCGCCGTCACCGCTACCAGATGGGCTGCCTGGGCGGCCCCTTGGCAGCCATGATCGGCCAGCCAGCGGCGTGCCGAGGCCGCCAGTGTCATCGTTTCCTGCGTGGTGAAAGATTTGCTTTGCACCACGAACAGTGTCCGGTCCGCGGGCAAGTGGCGCAGGGTGTCGTACAGGGACCAGGCGTCGGGGTTGGAGACGAAATGCACCCGCACATGGGGCCCGTGCGAGGCGGCCAGGGCTTCGCTGACCATGCGTGGCCCCAGATCCGAGCCGCCAATGCCCAGGTTGACTACGTGAGCAATCGGCGCGCCGGTATGGCCCAGCCACAGACCGTCGTGCAGCCGCTGGGCGGCGACCAGGAAACGCTCCCGCTCGCGGCGCACCTGTGTCGAAATCTCCGTGCCCCAGGGCGCATCGGCCATGTCTGCGCCGCGCAGCGCCACGTGCAGGGCGGCACGGCCCTCGGTGGTGTTGACCGGCTCCCCCCGTCGTTGTGCGTCGGCCTGTTCCCGCACGCCGCTTTCCCGCGCCAGATCGACGAGGGCATCCAGCACGGACAGTGTGACGGCCTGGCGCGTGGCATCCAGCCGCAAGCCGGCGGCTTCCAGGGTCAGGCGGGCCTGCCGGGCCGGATCGGCCTGGGTCAACAGGTCGCGCAGATGGGGCAGTGGCTCACGGGCGAGTCGCTCCAAGCGGTGCCAGGCGGGGCGCTTGTGGGGCGGAACGAAGGGGTGGGGCATGGCCAATGGAATGCGGATTCAGGCAGCCTGTAACAAGGCTTCGAGCTTGACGGTGTCGGCGCAGAAAGCGCGTATGCCCTCGGCCAGCTTTTCCGTGGCCATGGCATCGTCGTTGAGGGCGAGGCGGAATGCCGCTTCGTCATAGCGGACCGGGGGCAGGTCGAGCTGACGCGCCCGTTCGGCGTCGAGCGCGCGTGGCACGGGCGCTTCGCTGGCTGCCAGCTGGGCCAGCAGTTCGGGGCTGATGGTGAGCAGGTCGCAGCCGGCCAGCGCCACGATCTGGCCGACATGGCGAAAGCTCGCGCCCATGATCTCGGTGCGGATGCCAAAACGCTTGTAGTACTCGAAGATGCGGCGCACCGACTGCACACCCGGATCGTTCGGGCCTTGGTGAGCCGCTTCATCCCAAGACGCGCCGGCGCGGTTTTTGTGCCAGTCGTAAATCCGCCCCACGAACGGCGAGATCAACCGCACGCCGGCCTGGCCGCAGGCCACCGCCTGGCAGAAAGCGAACAGCAGGGTGAGATTGGTGTGGATGCCCTCCGCCTCCAGGCGGGCAGCGGCTTGAATGCCTTCCCAGGTGGCGGCGATCTTGATGAGCACCCGCTGGGGCGACACGCCTTCGGCCCGATACAGCGCCATCAACCGCTGCGCGCGCTGCACGGTGGCCTCGGTGTCAAAGCTCAGGCGGGCATCGATTTCCGTGGATACGCGGCCCGGAATGACAGACAGAATCTCGCAGCCGAAACGCACCAGCAGCCGGTCCACGCGTTCGTCCATGGTGCGGTGGCCATGCTGCTGTAGGGTGTCACGCAGCAGGTGGGCGTATTCGGGCTTCTGGGCCGATTTGAGAATCAGCGATGGGTTGGTGGTGGCGTCTTGCGGCTGAAAGCGGGCGAGTTGCAGGAAGTCGCCGGTATCGGCCACCACGGTGGTGTGCTGCTTGAGGGCTTCGAGCTGGTTCATGGTGGTGTGGGGGATGAAGGGATCAGGTCAGCGGGGTGGACAGGCGCCGGATCAAGTCGGCCGTGGCCGGGCGCACGCCCCGCCACCAGGCAAAGGCCTCTGCCGCCTGTTCGACGAGCATGCCGATGCCGTCGGCCAGTTGCCGCATGCCCGCGGCCTGTGCCTGCCGCAGGAAGGGGGTTAGACCTTTGCCATAGACCATGTCGTAAGCCAGGCCGTCCGGGTGCAGGGCCGAAGCGGGCAAGGGCAGTGGTTCGGCCGTCAGGCTGGCCGAGGTGGCATTGATGACGATGTCGAAACGGTCGCCGCGCCCCAGGTCGTCGTAGCCGCCGCCTTGTAGGCTGTTCGGGGCGCCGGCGGCATGGAATTCGGCCACCAGCGCGGTGGCCTTGCTCACCGTCCGGTTGGCCACGAAGAGGCAGGCCGGGCGCTCTTCCAGCAAGGGCAGGATGGCCCCCCGGGTGGCCCCGCCGGCGCCGAGCAGCAGCACGCGCCGTCCGCGCAGGCGCTGCCCCAGGTTGTCGCGAATGTCTCGCACCAGGCCGCAGCCATCGAAATTCTCGGCCCAGCAGCGTTGGCCGTCGAACTTCAGGGCATTGGCGGCGCCGGCAGCACGCGCGGCGGGCGATACATCGGTGGCGTAGGCGCAGGCCTGTAGCTTGAACGGAACGGTCACGTTCACGCCACGGCCGCCGCTAGCCCGAAAGCGGTCTACCGTGGCCACAAAGGCATCGGGTGGGCTGTCGATGGCGTCATATTCGAGGGCCTGGCCGGTAGCTTGGGCAAAAGCCCGGTGAATGGCTGGCGATTTGCTGTGGCCGATCGGGTGGCCAATCACGGCATAGCGGTCGATGGTTGTGGCAGTCATGCGAAGCCTGGGCAAGGGTCAAGGCGGCGAGCGATCAACGGGCAATTGTCGCTGATCGACCGAAGGATCTTTGAACACCGTGCTGCAAAAGATTGAATGATGCAGTGCCCCGTCTGCCGTACAGTGCAGCCATGAACACGACGTCCATGTTGCCCGCGCTTTTCGTTTCTCATGGTTCGCCCATGCTGGCCATCGAGCCGGGAAGCACCGGCCCGGCCCTGACGGCCTGGGGCCAGCGCCTCCAGGCGCAAGGAGCCCGCGCCGTGGTGATCATGTCGCCGCATTGGATGTCCGACGTGCCGACGGTGATGACCCATCCCGCGCCGCAGACCTGGCACGACTTCGGGGGCTTCCCTGACGCTCTCTATCGCCTGCAGTATCCGGCGCCTGGATCGCCGGTATTGGCCGAAGCGGTGCGGCACCGTCTGTCCACGGCAGGCTGGACCGCGAAAACCGACGAACGGCGCCCCTTCGACCACGGCGCCTGGGTGCCCTTGAGCTTTTTGTTTCCTCAGGCCGATGTGCCGGTGGTGCAGCTCTCGTTGCCGGCCAGTGCCTCACCGGCTGAGGTGTACGACCTGGGGCAAGCGCTTGGCGATCTGCGACAGCAAGGCGTCGTGCTCATCGGCTCGGGCAGCATGACCCACAATCTGGGCGAATTCTTCGGTGGCCGCCCGGCGCACGGCGCATCACCAGCGCCTTATGTGGTGGCGTTCAGTCAGTGGGTGGAAAACGCCCTGCGGGAAGGCGACCGAGCGCGGTTGTTCGACTACCGGCGATACGCCCCGGATGCCGTCCGGGCCCACCCCACGGACGAGCACTTCCTGCCTATGTTCTTTGCGCTCGGGGCGGCCGGTTGGGGGCAAGCCGACGGCCCGTTGCCTGAGTACATCAGCCGGGAAGTGACGTACCGGTTTCTGTCGATGGATGCGTTTGCGCTGGGTTGATACCTCGGCTCAAGACACCCATTTGTTTTCGTCGTCAAGGGTAAAGCCTGTGAGGTCGCCAAGCATGGCTTCACGCAATGCATGGATGTCCATCAGGACATCAAATGGGAAGCCGTGCCGGTCTCCGCGCCGGTCGTGCGTGAGCTCGTCGAAATAGGTGCGCAGAGCCTCTTTGTCATCTTTGAGCTCGACAAGACGGTTGGCAATGCGAGGAAATTGGCGAGTCAGGGCGAGGGGGAACGAGCCCCCTTCTGTGTGCCGCAGATAGTGTTCGGCGCGTGCAGACAGGGGTTCGGGCGTCGCGTCCATGTCAGGTTCCTCAAAGATGAGGGGGAAGATTCAGCAGATTGAGTGCCTGCTGGTCAGTGTAAACCTGCCGGCTGATGCGGGCAACCCAATTCAGAGAGAGGACAAGAGCTCAGCACTCCACGATATTGACCGCCAGACCGCCGCGGGAGGTTTCTTTGTATTTCACTTTCATGTCCGCCCCGGTCTCACGCATGGTCTTGATCACTTTGTCCAGGCTGACGAAGTGGGTGCCGTCCCCGCGCAATGCCATGCGGGCGGCGTTGATGGCTTTGACGGCCGCAATCGCATTGCGTTCGATGCAGGGAATCTGCACCAGTCCGCCAACGGGGTCGCAAGTGAGGCCCAGGTGATGTTCCATGCCGATTTCGGCAGCGTTTTCCACTTGCTCGGGCGAGCCCCCCAGCACCGCGCACAGGGCGCCGGCAGCCATGGAGCAGGCCACGCCCACTTCGCCCTGGCAGCCGACTTCTGCCCCGCTGATGCTGGCGTTTTCTTTGTACAAGATGCCGATGGCGGCGGCGGTGAGCAGAAAGTCGATCACGCCGCGGTCGCTGGCGCCGGGCACGAAGCGCCGGTAGTAGTGCAACACCGCCGGCACGATGCCGGCTGCGCCGTTGGTGGGGGCGGTGACCACCCGGCCACCCGCGGCGTTTTCTTCGTTGACGGCCAGCGCATAGAGGTTGACCCAGTCCAGCACCTGCAAAGGGTCTGTCAGGGCCTGTTCGGGATGGCGGGTCAGGGCCCGGTGCAATTCGGGGGCGCGGCGCTTGACTTTGAAGCCGCCGGGCAACACGCCTTCGGTGCGACAGCCACGGGCCACGCAGTCTTGCATCACCTGCCAGATGTGCAGGAGCCCGGCATCGATGTCGGCATCACTGCGCCAGTGGCGCTCATTGACGCGCATGACCCCCGCGATCGACAAGCCATGCTCGCGGCAGCGCAGCAACAGTTCGTTGCCGCTGCGAAAAGGGATGGGCAGCTGGGTGGCGTCCGGGGCGATGATTTTCTGCCGCTGCCCGTCGGCGGCCACCGCTTCGCTTACCACAAAGCCCCCGCCGACCGAGTAGTAGGTCCGTTCGGTCAACATCTGGCCGTGCACGTCCCAGGCCGACAGGCGCATGCCGTTGGCATGAAAAGGCAAGGTTTGGCTGCGGTAGAACAGCAGGTCTTCTTTGTCGTGCCACGCGATGGGGTGCTGCCCCAGCAAGGTCAGCCGCTGCTCGGCACGGATGGCGGCGATCGTGGGTTCGATCTGTTCGATGGGGACGGTCTCGGGTTCGAAACCGCACAGGCCCAGCAGCACGGCCTTGTCGCTGCCGTGCCCCTTGCCGGTCGCCCCCAGCGAGCCGTACAGCGCGCAGCGCACCCGCTGGGTCTGTGCCAGCTGGCCTTGGCCGTGCAGATGCAGCGCAAACAGGCGAGCGGCCCGCATCGGCCCCACGGTATGGGAGCTGCTGGGGCCGATGCCGATTTTGAACAAGTCGAATGCAGAGACGGCCATGGCGGGTGCGGAGGCAGGTCGGCAGGGTCAGCCGCCGTGGGCGGCGCGCACGTCGGCGGCGAAGGCGTCCACGGCTTCAGGGGTGGTGTCCCAGGCGCACATGAAGCGGCACCCGCCGCCGGCGATGAACTGGTAGAACTTCCAGCCCTTGGCATAAAGCGCTTCGATGGCCTGGGGCTGCAACTGGGCAAACACCGAGTTGGCCTGCGGGGCGTGCAGCACGCGCAGGCCCGGCACATCGCGCAAAGCCCCATACAGGCGCTGCGCCATGGCGTTGGCGTGTCGGGCGTTGCGCAGCCAGACATCGTTTTCCAGCAAGCCGACCCAGGGGGCGGAGATAAATCGCATCTTGGAAGCCAGTTGGCCGGCCTGTTTCACCCGGTAGGCGAAATCTTCGGACAGCGCCCGGTCGAAAAAGACCACCGCTTCGCCGATGGGCAGGCCGTTTTTCGTGCCACCGAAGCACAGCACATCGACCCCGGCTCGCCAGGTGATCTCGCTCGGATGGCAGCCCAGATGGGCCACGGCATTGGCAAACCGGGCGCCATCCATATGCACCTTGAGCTTGCGCCGTTTGGCGATGGCCGCGATGGCCCGCACTTCCTCCACGCTGTAGACGGTGCCCAGTTCCGTGGCCTGGGTGATGCTGACGACCTTAGGCTTGGGATAGTGGATATCGCTGCGCTTGGTGACGAGCTGCTCGACCGCATCGGGCGTGAGCTTGCCCAACCGCGCCGCGGGGCTGTCGGCCTCGGTGATGAGCAGCTTGGAGCCGTTGGAGAAGAACTCCGGGCCGCCGCATTCGTCGGTTTCGATGTGCGCCACCGGGGTGCAGATGACCGAGTGGTAGCTCTGGCACATGGCCGCCAGCGCCAGGGAGTTGGCGGCCGTGCCGTTGAACACGAAATAGACGTCGCAATCGGTCTGGAACAGCTCGCGTATGGCGTCGGTGGAACGTTGGGTCCAGATGTCTTCCCCGTACCCTGGCTGATGGCCGCTGGCATTGGCCTGCATGAACCAGTGCGTGGCCTCCGGGCACATGCCGGCGTAGTTGTCGCTGGCAAATTGCTGGGTGGGCGGGGTCGGCACGGTCATGAAGGTTCTCCAGGGTCAGGCGTGAGCCGGGTGGCCGTCGGGTTCCCCGACCGGCACGCAACTGCAAAACAGATGGCGGTCGCCATAGACGTTGTCGATGCGACCCACCGACGGCCAGTACTTGGTGTTGACCGCCTGGTGGGTGGCGGCGGCAGCCACTTCGCGGCTGTAGGGGTGGGGCCAGTCGGCCTGCAGGACGCTGGCCGCTGTGTGCGGAGCGTTCTTCAGGGGGTTGTCGTCCCGCGGCCAAGTCCCGTTTTCGACCAGGCGGATTTCTTCCCGGATGGCGATCATCGCGTCGATGAAACGATCCAGTTCCTCCAGCGTCTCGCTCTCGGTGGGCTCGACCATGAGTGTGTTGGCCACAGGGAAGGACAGGGTGGGGGCATGGAAGCCGTAGTCCATCAAGCGCTTGGCCACGTCTTCGGCCATGACGCCGCAGCTGTCTTTGAAGTGGCGCAGATCCAGAATGCATTCGTGCGCCACATGGCCGTTGGCGCTCGCGTACAGGGTGGGGTAGTGGTCTTTGAGTCGGGCGCTGATGTAGTTGGCGCTGAGGATGGCGGTTTCGGTGGCGCGTTGCAGTCCCTCGGCGCCCATCATGCGGATGTACATCCAGGAAATGGGCAAGACGGCGGCATTGCCAAACGGGGCGGCCGACACCGCGCCCACGGCCGCATCGCGCGGAGCCGCGCCCAGGGCCGCGCCCTGGGCTTGCGCCGTGGCGTGGCCGGGCAGGAAGGGCACCAGATCCTCGACCACGCACACCGGCCCAACGCCCGGTCCGCCGCCCCCGTGGGGGATGCAGAAGGTCTTGTGCAGGTTCAGGTGACTCACGTCGCCACCGAACTCACCCGGGGCTGCCACGCCCACCAGCGCGTTCATGTTGGCGCCATCCACATACACCCGGCCACCATGGCGGTGCACGAGGGCGCACAGGTCTTTGACCGTGGTCTCAAACACGCCATGCGTGCTGGGGTAGGTGATCATGACCGCGGCCAGTCGATCGCTGTATTGCTCGCATTTGGCTTGCAAATCGGCCATGTCCACGTTGCCCCGCTCGTCGCAGCGGGTCACCACCACCTGCATGCCCACCATTTGGGCGCTGGCAGGGTTGGTGCCATGGGCCGATTGGGGGATCAGGCAGACGTTGCGGTGGCCTTCGCCGCGCGAAGCGTGCCAGGCCTGGATGGCCAGCAGCCCGGCGTACTCGCCTTGGGAGCCGGCATTGGGCTGCAAGCTGATGCCCGCATAGCCCGTGGCCTCGCACAGCCAGGCGCGCAGTTGACGGTCCAGCTCGGCATAGCCGGCCAACTGCTCGGCGGGGGCAAAGGGGTGGACTTGCGCGAATTCCGGCCAGGTGATGGGGATCATCTCGCTGGTGGCGTTGAGCTTCATGGTGCAGGAGCCCAGCGGGATCATGCTGCGGTCCAGCGCGAGGTCTTTGTCGGACAGGCTGCGGATGTAGCGCAGCATGCCGGTTTCGCTGTGGTGGGTGTTGAACACCGGATGGGTCAGGAAGTCGCTGTCGCGGCGCAGCTCGGCCGGGATCAGCGGCTCCACCCCTTTTTCAAACGCTGCCATCGAGGGCAGGCTTTGCCCGTCCTGGGCGAATACCTCCCAGAGCAGAGAGATGTCGGCGCGCGTGGTGGTTTCGTCCAGCGCGATGCCGATGCCGTCTGCCCCCAGCGGGCGCAGATTGACGCGGCGCTGGCGGGCCCGTTCGAGGATGGCCTGGGCCTGGGCCGGTCCAGCGGCGCGCACGGTCAGGGTGTCGAATGCCGTTTCGGCCGCCAGCGTCCAACCCAGTTGCCGCAGCCCAGCCGCCAGGATGGCGGTGTAGGCCGCCACCCGCTGGGCGATGCGCTTGAGGCCTTGCGGGCCGTGATACACCGCGTACATGCTGGCCACCACGGCCGGTAGTACCTGAGCGGTGCAGATGTTGGAGGTGGCCTTTTCGCGCCGAATGTGCTGCTCGCGGGTTTGCAGCGCCAGCCGGTAAGCCGGTTGGCCGTGGGCATCCACGCTCACGCCCACCAGGCGGCCGGGCAAGGAGCGCTTGTATTCATCGCGGCAGGCCATGAAGGCCGCATGCGGGCCGCCCGCGCCCATTGGCATGCCAAAGCGCTGGGTGGTGCCGACCACGATGTCGGCGCCCCACTCGCCCGGCGGCGTCAGCAGAGTCAGGGCCAGCAAATCGGTGGCCACGATGAAGGCGGCCTGTCGCGCGTGCACGGTCGGCACGTCCTGGCGCAGATCGCGGATGAGCCCGTTGGTGCTGGGGTACTGGGCCAGCACGGCAAAGTAGTCGTCGCGGGCCAAGGCGGCTTGCCAGTCCTCGGGGCTGTGGGTGACCTTCACCACCAGGCCGAGCGGCTTGGCCCGGGTCTGCACCACTTCGAGGGTTTGCGGGTGGCAGTCGCCAGCCACCACGATGACGTTGCCTGGCGCCTTGACCGATCGCTTGGCCAGCGTCATGGCTTCGGCAGCGGCGGTGGCCTCATCCAGCATCGAGGCGTTGGCGATGGCCATGCCCGTCAGGTCGGTCACCATGGTCTGGAAATTGACCAGCGCTTCCATGCGCCCCTGCGAAATTTCGGCCTGGTAGGGCGTGTAAGCGGTGTACCACGCCGGGTTTTCCAGGATGTTGCGCAGAATGACCGCTGGCGTATGGGTGCCGTAGTAGCCCTGCCCGATGAAGCTCTTGAACACCTGGTTGCGCGAGGCCATCGCCTTGAGTTCGGCCAGGGCCGCGGCTTCCGTGATGGCCGTTGGCAGCCGCATGGGCTGCGCGCGGGCGATGCTGCGCGGCACGATGGACTCGATCAAGGCGCGGCGCGAGGCTTCGCCAATGACCGACAGCATGTGCTGCTCGTCGGCTGGGGTGATGCCGATGTGGCGGGCCACGAACTCGTGGGCGTGCTCCAAATCGGCCAGGGGGCGGGCAGTGGGCATGAGCATGGCGGGCTCCAGGGCAGGGCGTGGGGGCGGGCTTTACTGGGTCAAGGCGCCGTAGGCGGTCTCATCCAGCAGCGCATCGAGTTCGGCAGGCTGGCTCAACTTGACCTTGAAGAACCAGCCCGCGCCCAACGGATCGCTGTTGGCCAGGGCCGGATCGTTGCGCAGCGCTTCATTGACCTCGACCACTTCGCCACTGACCGGCATGTACACATCGGCCGCGGCCTTGACCGACTCCACCACGCCAGCCACATCCTTCTGGTTCATGGCCTTGCCCACTTCGGGCAGTTCGACGAATACCACATCGCCCAGCGCGTCTTGCGCATGGTGGGTGATGCCGACAGTGGCGATGTCGCCATCGACGCGGACCCATTCGTGGTCAGGGGTGTACTTCAGGTTCATGAGACGGGCTCCAAGACAATGAAACAAACGGTGCGATGCCCAGCGCGGCATCAGCCGCGGTGGTAGCGGGGGGGCACGAAGGGCAGGGCGACGACTTCCATCGGCACCGCCTTGCCGCGGACCAGCGCCTGCACGGACGTGCCCAGTGCAGCATAACGGGTTTGCACGTAGCCCATGGCAATCGGCTGGTTGACGCTGGGCCCCAGCAGGCCGCTGGTCACGGTGCCAATGGGCTGCCCGCTGTCGTCGATCAGCGCGGTGTGTTCGCGCACGGGCACGCGTTCCTTGGCCATCAGGCCCACGCGCTTGCGTGTGACCGGCAGTTGCCCGTCCAACTGGTCCAGCACCCGTTCGGCGCCCGGGAAGCCGCCGGCGCGCTCGCCACCGCGGCGGCGTACTTTCTGGATCGCCCAGGTCAAGGCGGCTTCGACCGGGGTGGTGGTGGTGTCGATGTCGTTGCCGTAGAGGCACAAGCCGGCCTCCAGACGCAAGGAATTGCGGGCGCCCAGGCCAATGGGACGCACCTCGGGTTGCGCCAGCAGCGCGCGTGCCAAGGCTTCGGCATGGGTGGCGGGCACGGAAATTTCGAAGCCGTCTTCGCCGGTGTAGCCGCTGCGGGTGATGTAGAGTTCTGCGCCTTGCCAGCTGGCGGCCATGCCGGTCATGAACACCAACTGCTCGACCCCGGGCACCAGGCGCTGCAACGCGGAGACGGCCTGCGGGCCCTGGAGGGCCAACAGCGCCTGTTCGGGCATGGGCAGAACCTGGCAGCGCTGCCCGATGCGCGCCTGAATGTGGGCAATGTCTTGCGCCTTGCAGGCGCCGTTGACCACCACGAACAAGTCCTGCCCGCGGTTGACGAACATCAGGTCGTCCAGAATGCCGCCGTCGTCATTGAGCAGCAGGCCGTAGCGTTGCTTGTGCAGGCCCAGGCCCAGCACGTCCACGGGCATCAAGGTCTCGAAAGCGGCTGCGGCGTCTGGGCCCACCAGACGCAACTGGCCCATGTGCGAGACGTCGAACAGGCCGGCGGCGGCGCGGGTGTGTTGATGCTCGGCCATCAGGCCGCTGGGGTATTGCACCGGCATGGTGTAGCCGGCGAAAGGCACCATGCGGGCACCGAGTTCCTGGTGCAGCGCATGCAGCGGGGTGGTCAGTAAAGCGGCGGTATCGGACATGGCTCAGACAAATCGAGGCAGCAGCCCATCCCAGGGCGACAACCGCAGCGTGCCTGTGCCATGCACGGCCCGCATGCAGCAACTGCCCGCCTGTCCGCTTTACCTGAGAGATTCGCCCCGGCGATGCGGCGCTTGCTCCTTCGGTGGACCGCCTCGCCGGGCGGCCTCTCTCCAGGGGGTGACGATGGGTCTGCGCACGCGCAAAGTGCGGCGCCAACCCGACGTTTGCCAGTCCTTTTGCCTGAGCGTTCAGGGCGCCCAGATGGGGTCTGGGTTGGCCTCCTGCGCCTTCGGCGGCCCCGACCTGGGTCAGGGCTCTCTCCTGGCTGGACGAAATTGTCTCACATCCCGGCGTAGTTGGGCCCGCCACCGCCTTCCGGCGTGACCCAGACGATGTTCTGGGTCGGGTCCTTGATGTCGCAGGTCTTGCAATGCACGCAGTTTTGCGCGTTGATGACCAACTGGTCGGCCCCGTCCTTATGGATGAACTCGTACACCCCCGCAGGGCAGTAGCGGCTTTCCGGCCCGGCAAAGCGGGCCAGGTTCACCTGCACCGGCACCGCCGCGTCTTTGAGCGTGAGGTGTGCGGGCTGGTTTTCTTCGTGATTGGTGTTGGACAGAAAGACGCTGGAGAGGCGGTCGAACGTCAGCTTGCCATCGGGCTTGGGGTAGCTGATGGGGGGGCATTCGGCCGCGGGGCGCAGGAATGTGTGATCGGCCGCCGTGCGATGGATGGTCCACGGCGGACGCTTCATGCCCAGCTTGGGCAGCAGCCAGTGTTCGACTCCGGTCATCAAGGCCCCCACGGTGTTGCCTTTCTTGAACCAGCTCTTGAAATTGCGCGCGGCATCCAATTCTTGGTACAGCCAGCTTTGCTCGAAGGCGGCCGGGTAAGCGCTGAGCTCGTCGCCCGCGCGGCCGGCTTGCAGGGCATCGAAGGCGGCTTCGGCGCACAGCATGCCGCTTTTGATGGCGGCATGGCTGCCCTTGATGCGGGCGGCATTCAGGTAGCCCGCGTCACACCCGACCAGCGCCCCGCCAGGGAACACGGTCTTGGGCAGGCTCAGCAGGCCGCCAGCGGCAATGGCCCGGGCCCCGTAGCCGATGCGCTTGCCGCCCTCGATGTGGGCGCGGATGGCCGGATGGGTTTTCCAGCGCTGCATCTCCTCGAACGGGCTGAGCCAGGGGTTGCTGTAGTCCAGTCCCACCACGAAGCCGAGGGTGACCTTGTTGCCCTCCAGGTGGTAGAGGAAGCCGCCGCCGTAGGTGGCGTTGTCCAGCGGCCAGCCGGCGGTGTGCACCACCAAGCCGGGCTTGGCCCGGTCAGCCGGGATTTCCCACAGCTCTTTGATGCCGATGCCGTAAGTCTGCGGGTCTTTGCCTTCGTCCAGCTTGAAGCGGGCGATCAGTTCCTTGCCCAGGTGTCCGCGCGCGCCTTCGGCGAACACGGTGTACTTGGCGTGCAGCTCCATGCCCAATTGAAAGGCGTCGGTGGGCTGCCCGTCTTTGCCCAGGCCCATGTGGCCCGTGGCCACGCCTTTGACCGCGCCTTTGAGCGGGCCGTCGTCGTGGTAGAGCACTTCGGCGGCGGTGAAGCCGGGAAAGATCTCCACGCCCAGCGCTTCGGCCTGCTCGCCGAGCCATTTGGTGACGGCGCCCAGGCTGATGACGTAGCAGCCTTCGTTATGGAAGTTGTTGGGAATGAGCCAGTCGGGGGTGCGGGTGGCGCCGCCTTCTTTGAGGAAAAGCACGTCATCCCCGGTCACGGGCTGGTTCAGCGGGGCGCCGCGTGTTTTCCAGTCGGGGAACAGTTCGGTGATGGCCCGCGGATCCATCACGGCGCCCGACAGGATGTGCGCCCCGGGTTCGGAGCCTTTTTCGAGCACGCACACGCTGACTTCGACGCCTTTTTCGCTGGCCAACTGCTTCAGGCGGATGGCCGTGGACAGGCCGGCCGGGCCGCCGCCGACGATGACCACGTCGTATTCCATGGCCTCGCGCGGGCCGAACTGTTCGAGGAGGGGGGAGGGTGTTTTCATGGTGTTGTCTCGCTCGCGTGATGGAAGGCCGAAAGCCCAAGCTTACGCTAAGCTGTCGTGCTCGCGACGCATTGTAGAGGGCCAGGAGGCACAATCCTTGTCCGCGGCACGACATTCCCGTGGCTTTGCGGCCGCTTGTCGGTGCGGGCGACTCGCTTCAGACCTTGGCAGGAGACCGGATGCGCATTGACGTTCCAGAAGACAAAAAATGGGTTCATACCATGACGATCCCAATCCGCTGGGGCGACATGGATGCCATGGGCCATGTGAACAACACGCTGTATTTCCGCTACATGGAAATCGCGCGGCTGCAGTGGATGTTTGAAGCCGCGCTGCCTGCCAACCCGCATGGCGAGGGGCCGGTGATCGTCAATGCGTTTTGCAATTTCATCCGGCAGTTGGAGTATCCGGGTGAGGTGCTGGTGCGCACCTACGTCGGCGCGGTGGGGCGCACGTCTTTCGACAGCTACCACGTCATGAGCCGCGCCGACGACCCGCAAACCGTCTATGCCAATGGCGGGGCAACCGTTGTCTGGGTGGATTTCCCGAACCAAAAGTCGGTGCCACTGCCCGAGCGCTTGCGGGCGCTTGTGGCCTGATCAGGTTTTGCTCTTGGGCACGCGGCCCATGAGGTAGAACTCCGGGTTGGGCTGCATGCCGGCGAACGAGGCCATGCGGTTGCTCAGCCCGAAGAAGGCGGTGATGGCGGCGATGTCCCAGGCGTCCTCGTCGCTGAAGCCGTGGGCGTGGAGAGCGGCAAAGTCCGCTTCGTCGATCTCGTGCGAGCGCAGGCAGACCTTCATCGCAAAGTCCAGCATGGCGCGCTGGCGCGGGGTGATGTCGGCCTTGCGGTAGTTGACGGCCACCTGGTCGGCGATCAGGGGCTTTTTCTCGTAGATGCGCAAGATGGCGCCGTGCGCCACCACGCAATACAGGCACTGGTTGGCCGCGCTGGTGGCGGTGACGATCATCTCCCGCTCCCCTTTGCTCAGGCCGCTTTCGCGCCCGACGGTTTCTGGGGCCATGAGCGCGTCGTGGTAAGCGAAAAAGGCGCGCCATTCCGCTGGCCGGCGCGCAAACGCCAGAAAGACGTTGGGAATGAAACCGGCTTTTTCCTGAACTTCCAGGATGCGGGCGCGAATGTCTTCGGGCAGGGTGTTGAGGTCGGGGAAGGGATAGCGGGATGTGTTCAAGAGAGGTCTCCTCTGCGGGGTTGGCGTGGGGATGCTCATTCGTCGAGCGACGCGCTCCAGCGGTCGTTCCAGCGCTGGCGGCTGGCGCCGCCGCGAAAGTCATCGAGTTGGCGCCGGTCGCGCTTGGTGGGGCGCCCTTGATCGATGGCGTGGGCCGGCTCGGGGGCCAGGCGGCGCCATTCGGCGGCGCGCTCGCGCGCTTCGATGGAGGCGGCCGTTTCCTCGTACAGCAGCGCGGCTTGTGGCGCCGGCCCGCGCACCGCGCTCAGGGCTTTGACCACCACGGTGCGTGTGGCATAGCCGCTTTTGAACTCGATTTCATCGCCAGGCTTGGGCTCTCGGGAAGCCTTGGCCACCTGGCCGTTGATCCGAACCCGGCCCTTGTCGATTTCCTCGGCGGCCAGGCTGCGGGTCTTGAAAAAGCGTGCCGCCCACAGCCATTTGTCGAGGCGGACGCGTTCAGGCGATGGAGGAGGGCTGCTCATGCGCGCCATGGTGCACGTTCAGACGGTGGCTCCCATGGCCAGGGCCCGCTCACGGGTTCGCTGGCCCGCATCGGCGTCGGGCGGCGTGCGGGTGGGCCAGCCGGCCAGGTGCCGCTCGCACAGGTCGGCCAGCGCGCGCATGCCTTCGGCGCTGTCGTTGAGGCAGGGGATGTAGTGGAACACCTTGCCACCTGCGTCCAGAAAGGCTTGGCGGGCTTCTTGGTCGATTTCCTCCAGTGTCTCGATGCAGTCGCTGCTGAAGCCGGGGCAGATCACGTCCACCCGTTCCACGCCCTGCCGTGCCAGGGCGATCAGGCTGGGCTCGGTGTAGGGCTCCAGCCATTTGGCCCGGCCAAAGCGGGACTGGAAGGTGACCAGGTATTGCGCTTTTTCGAGGCCCAGGGCCTCGGCAAGCAGACGCCCGGTTTTGTGGCATTCGCAGTGGTAGGGGTCGCCCAGGTGCAGGGTGCGTTCGGGCATGCCATGAAAGCTCATGACCAGCCGGTCGGGGCGGCCGTGGGTGCTCCAGTGCTTGAGCACCGCGGTTTTGAGCGCCTCGATGTATCCGGGGTCGTCGTGGTAGTGGTTGATGAAGCGGAACTCGGGCAGGGTGCGGGTTTTCTGGCCCCACTGGAACACCATGTCGTACACGCTGGCGGTGGTGGCGGCGCAGTATTGCGGATAAGCGGGCAGCACGAGAATGCGTGTGCAGCCGGCGGCTTTCAGCGCGTCGAGCTGATCGGCGATGGCGGGCTGGCCGTAGCGCATGGCATAGCGCACCTCGACGGCGTGGCCGCGTTCGCCCAGGTAGCCCCGCAGCAGCACGGCTTGCTTGGCCGTCCAGACTTTGAGGGGGGAGCCTTCGGGCCTCCAGATGCTGGCGTATTTGGCCGCAGAGGCTTTGGGGCGCCTGCGCAGGATGAAGCCGTGCAGGATCAGCCACCAGAGGGCTTTGGGGATTTCGACCACCCGGGGGTCGGAAAGAAATTGCCCCAGGTAGCGCCGCAAAGCGGCTGGCGTGGGGGCTTCCGGGGTGCCCAGATTGCACAGCAAAATCCCCGTGCGCTGGGGCTGGCCATGGGTGTGAGGGGGTTCTTTCGCAAACGCCATGAGCTATTCTCGCTTACCTATGTGGAACCTGTCGCGCATACGGGCCATTGCCCTGGATTTGGACGACACGCTGTGGCCGGTCTGGCCCACCATCGAGCGTGCCGAGGGCGTTTTGCAGCACTGGCTGAGCGAGCATGCCCCGGCCACGGCCGCCTGGCTGAGCGACCCGCAGCGTCGCCGCGCCGTGCGTGAGCAGGTGCATGCCGAGTTCCCGCATCTGGCCCATGACCTGACTTTCTTGCGTCGGGAGTCGATCCGTCGCGCTTTGGCCGCCGCCGGCGACGCCACCGAGCTGGCCGAGCCGGCATTCGAGGTGTTTTTCGCGGCGCGGCAGCAGGTGGCGCTGTATCCCGATGCGCTGCCTGCCTTGCAACGGCTCAGCCGCCGCTTCCCGGTGGTGTCGCTGTCCAACGGCAATGCCGATTTGCGCCGCATCGGGCTGGATGCGCATTTCGTCGGGACGGTCAGCGCCCGCGAAGCTGGGTGCAAAAAGCCGGACCCGCGCATTTTTCACCGGGCCGCGGCCGTGGCCGGCGTGCCGCCCGAGGCCGTGGTCCACGTGGGCGATGACTTCGAACTGGACGTGCTCGGCGCGCTGGGGGCGGGCATGCAGGCGGTGTGGGTGGCCCGCCAACCGGCCGCTCCGATGCCGGCAGCTCATGCCGCCGCGGTGCCCGTCTGCGCCGACTTGACCGAGCTCTGCAAGACCCTCGGCATTCCCCTGGATTGACGTTGCCGTTACACTGAATGCCATGCTGGTGCGCCGTTCGCGCGATTCATCACCGGCATGCACGCATTACAAGAACCCCCAGGTCACCCGGGGCCCCGGTCCGTCAGGGCCGCTGGCTCCGCTTCCGTGGCCTGACTGATTGCAGGAGGTTTCCATGTCATCACCCCCTCACGACCCCATGCGCCCAGACGGCGAGGTCAATCCCATCCATACCGATTACAAGGTCGGTCAGGACAACATCGTGGTCAAGGTCGGCCCCTTCGGGTTGGATATCCACAACCGGGTGTTTGCCGTCTCGGGCTTGGCCGTCATCGCTTTCGTGGCATTGACGCTGCTGTTTCAGGCGTCGGCCGAGCCGCTGTTTGCCGGCCTGCGCGGCTGGCTGACTTCCCGCCTGGACTGGTTTTTCCTGCTCGCGGGCAATGTGTTCGTGCTGGTGTGCCTGGGCGTGGCACTCTCTCCCCTGGGGCGGGTGCGCCTGGGAGGCACCGAGGCCAAGCCCGACTACAGCTATCTCGGCTGGTTTTCGATGTTGTTTGCCGCCGGGATGGGCATTGGGCTGATGTTTTATGGCGTCTCGGAGCCGCTGTCGCACTTTGGCAGCGCTTTGGCAGGCACGGCGGCCGAAGGCGGGGCGCGTACCGACTGGGCGCCCCTCAGCGGCGCGGCGGACGACCCCGTGGCCGCCCAGCGGCTGGCCATGGCGGCCACGATTTACCACTGGGGGCTGCATCCTTGGGCGATCTATGCCATTTTGGCGCTGGGGCTGGCGCTGTTTTCGTTCAACAAGGGGTTGCCGCTGACGATACGCTCCGTGTTTTATCCCTTGCTGGGTGAACGGGTGTGGGGTTGGCCCGGCCATGTGATCGACATCCTGGCGGTGCTGGCGACGATGTTCGGCCTGGCCACGTCGCTGGGGCTGGGGGCGGCGCAAGCGGCGGCCGGGCTGAACCATCTGTTTGGCGTGCCACTGGGTGAGACGACGCAGGTGCTGCTGGTCATCGGCATCACGGCGGTGGCGTTGGTGTCGGTGCTCGCCGGCCTGGACGCGGGGGTCAAGCGCCTGTCAGAGATCAATATGGTGCTGGCGCTGTTGTTGGTGCTGTTCGTCATCGTGGTGGGGCCGACGCTGGCCATCGTGACGGGCGTGTTGGGCAATCTGGCGGCCTATCTGCAGTACTTGCCGGCGCTGGCCAACCCGTTTGGGCGGGAAGATGCCAATTTCGCCCAAGGGTGGACCGCCTTCTACTGGGCCTGGTGGATCTCCTGGTCGCCGTTCGTGGGCATGTTCATTGCCCGCGTCTCGCGCGGCCGTTCGGTGCGGGAATTCATCTTTTCGGTGCTCATCGTGCCGTCGTTGGCTTGTGTGTTGTGGATGACCGTCTTTGGTGGCACGGCAATCAGCCAACTCGTCAACGATGGCTATGAGGCGGTGGCCAGCGCCGATCTGCCTTTGCAACTGTTCCTGATGTTGCAGGCGCTGCCTCTGGCGCAAATCACCTCGTTCCTGGCCATCGTGCTGGTGGTGGTGTTTTTCGTCACGTCCTCGGATTCCGGTTCGCTGGTGATCGACGTGATTTCCGCCGGCGGCAAGATCAATGCGCCCACGCCGCAGCGCGTGTTCTGGTGCACCTTTGAGGGGCTGGTGGCCATTGCCCTGATTTTGGGCGGTGGGCTGGTGGCGCTGCAGGCCATGGCCGTCTCCACGGGCTTTCCGTTTGCCGTGGTGCTGCTCGTCGCGGCACTGGCGGTGGTCAAAGGACTGGCTTCCGAACCCCGGCCGCGCTGATGGAAGACGAGCGCCACGAGATCGTCGGCTTCCTGCGGCAGCATGCGCCGTTCAGGGAATTGGACGAGGCCACGCTCGAACGCATTGCCGCGGCCATCGATGTGCGTTACTGCAAGGCCGGCACGCAGATCGTCGCGTTCGGGCAGGATGCGCTGTACTGGCACATCGTGCGCAGCGGCGTGGTGGAGGTGTTTCGCCGCGATGGCACGCTCTACAACCGCCTGACCGAAGGCGGCTATTTCGGCGAGTTCGGGCTGCTGCATCGCAAGAAGGTGCGGTTCCCGGCGCGGGCCAAGGAAGACACCCTGTTGTATCTGCTGCCCGAGCCGGTGTTCACCGAATTGTTCGAAAACCACGAGGCGTTTGCCGATCACGTGGAGATCGAAGACCGCACCCGGCTCCAAAAAGTGGTGGCGCGGCAGGAAGCGGACAATCCGCTGCTGTCGGCCAACGTGGACCGACTGCTCCAGCGCGAGCCGGTCTGCCTGGCCGACGGTGCCAGCGCCCAAGAGGCCGCGCGCCACATGACCGAGGCCGGCGTCTCATCCCTGCTGCTGGTGACGCACAGCGGCGACGATCCGGCGCCCGCCCTCAGCGGTATCCTGACGGATCGCGATTTGCGCACCCGGCTGTTGGCCCGGGGGCTGCCGTTGGACACGCCGGTGGCCCAGATCGCCACCCGGGACGTGGTCACCATCGAAGCGGGGCGCCCCGTCTTCGAGGCCATGGGGCTGATGCTGCGCCACAACGTGCACCATTTGCCCGTGCTGCGGCAGGGCAGGCCGGTGGGGGTGCTGGCTTTGTCCGACATCATCCGGCACGAGTCGCACCACAGCCTGTTCGTCGTTGGCCGCATTGGCCGCGCCCAGTCGGTGGACGAGCTGGCCGCCCTGGTGCCCGAGGTGCAGGCCGGGTTTGTCCGCATGGTGGGCGAGGGGATGGGGGCGCGCATCGTCACTGGCACGCTGTCGGCGATTGGCCGGGCCTTCAAGCAGCGGCTGCTGGAGTTGGCCGAGCAGCGGCTCGGGCCGCCACCCGTGCCCTATTGCTTGTTGGCCCTGGGCTCGATGGCGCGGCAAGAGCAGGGGTGGGTGACCGATCAGGACAACGCCCTGATGCTGGATGACCGCTTTGATCCGCAGCGCCACGACGCGTATTTCGCGCAATTGGCCCAAGACGTCAGCGACGGTTTGGCCCGCTGCGGCTACCCTTATTGCAGCGGCGGCATCATGGCCACGACGCCCCGCTGGCGCCAGCCCTTGCGTCAGTGGCAGCGGTATTTTCAGGACTGGATCGAGCAGCCGACCCCCGAGGGCTTGTTGCACAGCAGCATTTTTTTCGACCTGGACGGCGTGCATGGCCGCACCGTCTGGGTGGAGGGCATACGCCGACGGGTAGCGCGCATGGCCCGCGAGCACCCACGCTTTTTGGCCAGCATGGCCCGCAATGCCTTGCAGCGCACGCCGCCTTTGGGGTTTTTCAAAGATTTCGTGCTGGAGCCCGATGGCCGTCACACTGCGGCCATCAACCTGAAGCGGCGCGGCACGGCGCCCCTGACCGACCTGATCCGCGTGCATGCGCTGGCCGCTGGCTCGGGGGCGGTCAATTCCCACGAGCGGCTCGACGACGTGATCCGGGCTGGCATCCTGCCGCCAGGTCGGGGGGAGGATTTGCGCAACGCGCTCGAATTTTTGCTCGATGTGCGCTTGCGCAATCAGGCCGATGACGTGCGCGCCGGCCGCGAGCCGGGCAACAGCATCGAACCCGACCGGCTTTCGGAGTTCGAGCGCAAAAGCCTGCGTGATGCCTTCACCGTGCTCAGCCGCGCCCAGGACTACCTCAAATACCGTTACGGAGCCTGAGGGCCATGTTTCACGCCGGGTTGCTCAAGCATCCACCGGGGGCTGCCGAGTCCGTCCCTGGCGACCGGGATGACTGGCCCGAGCGTTTTCGTGTGCTGGCCGCCAGCGCCACCGACGCCCGGTTGAGGGCGTATTACCACGCCGGCGTTCCCGACGGCCACACACCGCTGGCCCAGGTCCCTTTGCTGGCGCTGGATGTCGAGACCACCGGGCTGGATCTGGCGCGGGACGAAGTGGTCAGCATCGGCACCGTGCCCTTGGGGCTGGACCGCATCCGGGCCAGTGAAGCACGGCACTGGGTGCTGCGTCCTCGAGCGCCTCTCGGGGCCGAGGCCGTTGCCCTGCACCACATCACTGACCAACAAGTGCGCCGCGCCCCGGATCTGGACGACGTGCTCGACGAGGTGCTCGCCCAGATGGCTGGGCGGGTGCTGGTGGTGCATTGCCGCGACATTGAGCGCCTGTTCCTGGACAAAGCCGTGCGGCAACGCCTGGGGCAAGGGATCGAATTTGCCGTCATCGACACCATGGAACTGGAGGCCCGCCTGCACCGGCGGCCTGTTCCTTGGTGGCGGCGCTGGTGGGGGCGGCCGCAAGAAACCCCAGTCTCCATTCGCCTGTCACCCAGCCGCCAGCGCTATGGCTTGCCCCGCTACCGCTTGCACCATGCGTTGACCGATGCCCTGGCCACGGCAGAACTGTTCCAGGCCCAGGTGGCCCACCGTTTCTCGCCGCAGACGCCCCTGTCGGCGCTGTGGCATTAGCCATTAGCATAGGGGCGTGTTCGTTCTTGAAGGAGGCAAAACGATGGCGAAATGGTTCAAGACGGCCGTGATCGTGCTGTTCACCGCGGTGGTGCTGGTGTTCACCTTGCAAAACATTCAATCGGTGACGGTGGCTTTCCTCACGGCCTCCATCACCCTGCCGGTGTCGCTGCTGGTCATTGGCGTGTATGTGCTGGGGATGTTCACGGGAGGCTCTCTGCTGTCGCTGATTCGGCACGTCATGGCGGACCGTCGCCAGCCGCAGGACTGAATACCCCACGCCGCCAGAGCCGGCTCACCCTTTGAACATCCACACCACGGCCAGGGTGAGCAGCGTCACCGGCAGGCCCACGGCCGCGTGCGCTCGCCAGTCCAGACGCACCCCCTGGCGGGCGGCCAGATCCGCCACGATCAGGTTGGCAATCGAGCCCACCAGCAACAGGTTGCCGGCAAATGTGCTGACCAGCGCCAGCATGATCCCAGCCTGCTCGGCATGGCCCCCCAGGTGGGGCAGCAGCAGCATCACCGCCGGCACATTGGAGACGAGGTTGGACAAGGCCGTGCCCAGCACCAGCAGCACCCCGGGGTCGGTGAGTTCGATGCCGTGCTGCCCCAGCCAGCGGACCGCCTCGCTGGCCATGCCCGTGTGCTGCATGGCCGCATTGACCACAAACAGGCCGATGAACAAGAGCAGCAGCGACCAGTCCACCAAACCGATCACATCGGCCGAATGCAAGCGCCGGCTCAGCAGCAGCACGCCCGCGCCCACGAGTGCGGCCACTTCGTGGGGCCAGTCGGTGAACAGAAAGATGACCATCAGCGCCCCAGCGACGAACAGCCCTTTGGTGGTCTGCCAGCGGTTGAAGGGCGGGGCGCTTTCGGGCAGCCATGCCTCGGTGCGGACGTCTGGGTGCGTCGATGGGCGGCCAGCAGGCCTGCCAGCCGGCCGCAACTGGAACACATACAACCATCCCCACAGGATCAGCAGGCTGAGCAACACGGGCGGCAACGCCTGCCACAGATAGCCCCCGAAGGGAATGGACAAGACCGAGCCGATGAGCATGTTTTGCGGGTTGCCGATCAGCGTGGCCGCCGAGCCGATGTTGGACGCGCAGGCCAGCCCGATCAGGAAGGGCAGCGGCGGCAAGCCGCGCTGCAGGCACAGCCGCACCACCACGGGCGTCATGGCCAGACACACCACATCGTTGGAAAACACGGCCGACAGCGCGCCGGCCACCCCGATGAGCGCCGCCAACAAGGCCGGCGGTGACAGCGGGCGGGCCGCCACCCGGCGCGTGACTTCGGTATAGAAGCCGCCCAGGCGCATCTGGGCCGAAATCACCATGAAGGCAAACAGCAGCACGATGGTGGGCACATCCACCGCCTGCGCGGCCGTCTCGATCGGCATGCCCGTGAGCGCAATCACTGCGATCGCCCCCAACAAAGCCACGCCGGAGCGGTCCAGCTTCAGCCGCGGCCACCCGCCCAGGAACATGCCCAGGTACACCAGCAGAAAAACCGCCAATACGCCCCAGTCCACGTGCGTCATGGACGCTCCTTTTCAGGCGGCAGCCGGCTCAGGGCATGGATGGGGAGGGCAGGCCGAGGTGGTAGCCTTGGGCGTAATCGCAGCCCATGCCCTGCAGCGCCTCCCACAGTTCGGGGGACTCCACGAATTCGGCCACCACCTGAATGCCGATGTCTTGGCACAGGTGGGTGAGGTTGCGAACCAGCGAGTGGTCGATTTTCGAGTTGAGGATGTTGCGCACGAAAGCCCCATCGATCTTGACAAAATCGAAGGATAGCTCACGCAGGTAGTGGAAGGAGTTGTAGCCGCTGCCAAAGTCGTCCAGCGCGAACAGGAACCCCTTCTCGCGCAGGGTCGACAGAAAGCTGCGGGTGTGCGTCATGTCGCCAATGGCGTCGCGCTCCAGGATTTCAAAGACCACCGTATTCGGGGGGATGCCCAGGCGCGTGCAGAGATGTTCCGCGAAACCGATCACGCCACGGCCTTGCAACTCCTGAACCGACAGGTTGATGAACAGCTTGACCGGTGGTTTGCCATCGTCGAGCCGCTGGCGCAGCGCTTGCAGGGCGTGGCCCACGACAGCCCGGTCCAATTCTCGCCCCAAGCCGTAGCGCTCGATCGTTTCGATGAACGAAGCAGCCGACAGGGTGTTGCCGTCAGGTTCCCGGACACGGGCAAGCGTCTCGTAGGCGCAGAGTTCGCCGCTGCGGCAGTCGTAGATCGGCTGGAAGAAGGGGATGACACGGTTCTCCCGCAAGGCCAGCCGGAGTTTTTCCACCAGATCGCGCGTGAGCCGGTTGTTGCGCAACTGCGTGCCCACCGATTCGAGCGTGGCGATCGTGTCCTTCCCCCGCTCCTTGGCCCGGTACAGCCCCATGTCCACGCCGGCCATCAGGTCCGAGACGGTGTCGGCGTCGCGCGGATAGCTGACGATGCCAATCGAAGTGGTGACGTGGAAACGTTTGCCGTCGGGCGAGAGGTAGTGCTGCTCCTTGAGCCGGCGGCGCAGCTTTTCGGCCACCACCTGGGCACCGTCGCGGCCGGTTTCGGTTAGCATCAGGATGAACTCGTCACCGCCCAGCCGGGCCGACAAATCGCCCTTGCGGGTTTCGGCCTGCAAGGTCTCGGCGATGCGGCGCAGCACCATGTCGCCGCAGGGATGGCCCCAGGTGTCGTTGACGTCCTTGAAATCGTCCAGGTCGAGCATGAGCAGGGAAAACTCGTGCCCGTGCCGCTTGGATCGGCCCACTTCGTATTCCAGCATTTCGTTGAAGTAGCGCCGGTTGTGCAGCCCCGTCAGCGGATCGTGCGTGGAGTAATACTCCAGTTCTGACAGGGTGCGGCCGAGGGCCTTGCTGGAACCGACCACCATCACCATCACCGCCAGGATGGAGCGGATGATGGCGATTTCCTGCACGCCAGGGCGGCGCGTGCTGGCGTACGCCACCCCCAGCAGGCCGGCCAGGTTGACGTTTTCGATCTCGGGCACCGAGACCATGATCATCTCCACGTCATCGATGGGGCCCTGGTGGTGATGGCTGTCGATCTCGAATTCTTCAATGTCCAGCGGCGCGTCTTCGGGCAGATGCAACTCGCGCAGTAACTGGCGCGCCAGCCGGTGGCGGGCCAGACGCTTGTTCTCTTCCGTCGGGTGGCCGACGTAATACAGGTTGAGCGACAGACCGTGGGCTTCGCCAAAGGCGATGAAGAAGAACTGAAACGGAAAGACTTCCTGAAAGCTGTTCAGGATTTCCTGCACGAAAGTCTTCCACTGGGTGACTTTTTCGTGCGACAGGATGATCTGTTCCAGCACGGCACTCTGTCGCTCCAGCAGTTCCTTTTGCACCAGGGTCCCGGCGAGCTTCTGGGCGGTGTCGTCGAAGCGCAGCATCATGCTGCGCAGATCGGTGCGGTTGGCCAGGGCGCGCAGTTTGCGCGTTTCCACCAGCAGGGGCAGTGCGGCTTGCAGATGTTTGCAGCGTTGCAGGGCGTGTTGCAGCCCGTCGAGCAGCATCTGCCGCTCGGGGGCGGGCAGATCCATACGCTGCAGGCTGTGCAAAGCCCGGTCCAGGTGCCTCATCACATCGTCGTGCACGTCTGAGACCATGGTCGAGATGGCATTGGCAAAGCGTTGGTTGCGCAGTTGGTTTTCGAGCAACTGTGCAAAACGCTGCACCATGTGCAGACGCAGGTCGGCGATGCTTTGGGGCTGGGCCGGCAGGCCAGCGGCGTTCATGCAGAGCGCTCCGGTACGATGTCGGGCAGCAGGTCCATGCCGCACTGCAGTTCCCGAAACCAGTTCAAAAAGGCCGGTACGGCAGCGCCCCGGTACACCGGTCCGTGCTGGGGGGCCAGCATCGCGATGTCCAGTTTCGAGACCCGTTCCACCCAGGCTCGCGCGGCCCGGTTGCCGCACATGTAACGCCGATGAAAGCCCACGATATTGGGCAGATGGGCGTCGAAGTCGTCCACATAAGGGATATCCACATCGCCCGGCATCATCGCCGCGCCGATGTCGCCGGTGAACAGGATTTTCGACACCGGATCGTACACATTGATCTGCCCCTCCGAATGCAGAAAATGGGCGGGCACCAGCTCCAGCTCAAAGCCGGGGGATATGCGCAATCGCATCCCGGTATCGGGGACGGGTTCGAAACGATGCATGTCCTCGATCCCGTAATGCGGCACGAAGCGCGTCCAGATATGCGAGATGTACACCGGCGCTTGTGTGAGCTCCAGCCAGGTGCTGATGCCGCCGACGATGTCCGGGTCCTGGTGGGACAAGACGATAGCCTTGATCTTGTCGGGCGACAGGTGACGCAGAAGCTCCGTCAGTACCCGTGGCATCACGCCAAAGCCGCCCGGGTCCAGCAGCACGCCTTCTTCGCCATGCTGCACCAGGTACTGATTGGATCGGACGCCGTCTTCCTCACCGGGCTCGCTTTCATTCAGCAAGACGAAACGGTGGTCGTGGGCATCGTAAAGCTCGATGTTGTGCATAGGCGCCGCAGGGCTCGGGAAAGCCGATCATAGGGAAACGACCTGGCAGTGTAGTTCCGATCCGCGAGCCCATCCTGTGTGCACAAAGCTTCTGAGCCGTTGCGGGCGCAGAAAAATGCAGGGTTTTTGATGTGGGTCAAGAACCCCGAGGCTCAGGCCTCTGGCTCGGCCATCTGCAAGATGGAGCCCACGATGTCGTTCATGGTGATGATGCCGGCCAGGTCATTGCCGCTGGTCACCAGCAGGCGGCGCAAGCGCATGTTCACCATGAGCCGGGCGGCGTGTTTCACATCCAGTTCGGCGGAAATGGTGACCGCAGGCTTGGCGCAGATGTCGTACACGTTGATCAGGTCGATGTCGCCATCCTCGGCCACGATGGTTTTGAGGATGTTGGTGTAGGTGATGATCCCGTAGGCGTCGTGTGCGTCGCGCCGCTGCACCACCAGCGACTTGACGCCGCGCTGGCGCATGGCCTGCATCGCTTCGCGAATGGTGGCCAGCGCCGGGATGGTGGCCACGTCGCGCACCATGATGTCTTTGACGAGCATGGTCCTCTCCTCTCAGATATCTTGCTTGATGTGGGCTTCGAACTGCTGGATCTGCTTCATGTCGATGCCGGCGATGTGCTCCAGCGGGATGGTGAAAATCACCCCGCGCGAGTGGTTGCGCAGGTCCAATTCCCGACAGAGGTTTTTCAGCACGGTCAGTGACAGCTTCTTCTCCAGCACGAACACCAGCACCGACTGGCTGCCCTCATAGGTCAGGCCAAAAAACGTCTTTTTTTCGGTGGCGCCGATGCCGCGGCCACCCAGAATCGTCACGCCAGCCGCCCCGCTGCGGCGGGCCACCTCGATCGCGCGCTCCTCCAAATCCTCGGCCAAAATGGCCACCAGAACCGAAAACTTCACGACACCTCTCCTTGGGGCTTGGCCCATTCGACATAAATGGCGTAGAGCATCACCGTCACGATCGGGAAGATCGAGGCGAAGGCGATCAGGCCGAAGCCGTCGATCAGCACATTGCGCCCTTCGATGTTACTCGCCAGGCCGATGCCCAGCGCCGTCACCAGCGGCACCGTCACCTCTGACGTGGTGACCCCGCCCAGGTCATAGGCCAGCGGCACGATGTATTTGGGCGCCAGCCAGGTCAGCAGGATCACCAGGGCATAGCCGCCCATGATGTAGTGGTGGATGGAGGCGCCCGAAATGATGCGGTGCACCCCCACCGTCAGGCCGATGGCCACGCCCAATGCCACGAGGACGCGGATCTGATGGCCCACCAGCTTGCCCTTGCCGGCTTCCTCGGCCTGCTGGCCGATGGCAATCAGCGCCGGTTCCGCCATCGTGGTGGCAAAGCCAATGGCAAAGGCAAAGAGGTAGATGAAGTGCACCGCATCCAGGGCAATGAGCTGCGCCGCCATGCTGCGGCCAATCGGAAACAACCCCAGCTTGAGCCCGACCACGAAGGCATACAGCCCCACGATCACCAGCACGAAGCCGCCTGCCACCTTGTGCAGGTGCGCAATCGGCTTGCGGATCACCAGGTATTGAAATAACAGGATCACTGCGATGATGGGCAGGACATCGCGGAACATCGTCAGCAGGTCGATCGCCATGCTCAGGAGCCCGTGCGTCGTCTCGGCCGATGCGGGCTCCAGGTCGGCGCCGGGTAAGGCGTGCGCCGCGGCCGCCTGCGCAGGCGCGGGGGCAAACCGATACACATAGATGCCATAGAGCTGCACCGTGATCATCGGGACCATCACCGCCAGAGCCACCAAGCCAAAGCCGTGTGCCAGCGGATTGCGCCCGCGGATCGACAGCGCCAGGCCGATGCCCAGGGCGGCAATCAGCGGCACCGTGACGATGTTGGTGGTCACGCCGCCCGAGTCATAGGCCAGCCCGACGATTTCCTCCGGCGCGAAGAATGTCACCACGCTCACCAGCACATAACCCACGATCATGTACCAGTGCAGCGAATGCCCCAGAATCGTTCGCACGATGCCGATGGCCACCACGGTGCCCACCGACAGCGCCACCAGCAGCCGCAGCACGAAACCATCGATGCGTCCTTCGCTGATGGCGTCGGCCTGGGTGGCCACGGCAATCAGCGCGGGCTCGGCAATCACGGCCGAGAAGCCCAGCGCAAAGCCAAACACCATCAGCCACAGGAGCGATCCCTTCTTGGCGAATTCGTTAGAGAGGTTCTTGCCAATCGGGAAGATGCCCAACTCCAGCCCTTGGAGGAATACCGCCACCCCCACGGCCACGATGAGCAAGCCAGCGGCCATCGACAGCAGCCCATCGGGCACCTCGCGGATGATGGCCGACTGAAAGAACGCCACCACCAGAACGATGGGCAACAGATTGCGGAACGCGTGCAGCAGCTGGTGCCAGAATGCCTGGAGCGCGCTCATGCCCGGCCTCCTGCGTGCAGGGGCAGGGCGCGGGGCAGTCCGTCGGTCAGCGGCAGGTGGAACGGCATCCTCGGTGATCGGCCCAGGGATTGGATAGGGCGCCCGCCTTCCTCCAGGCGGGTTCTCACGGGCATTGTAGTGGGGTGGCCGACCCCAACCCGTCTGGGCGCCCGGTGGCACAATCAGCGCCATGTCCGAAAACCCTGGCCGATTCGTTTCCTTCCCTGGCTCGCCGTTCGAGCTGTTCGAGCCCTACCCGCCGGCGGGTGATCAGCCACAGGCCATTGCCCAACTGGTCGATGGGGTGAACCAGGGCGAGGTGTTCCAGACCCTGCTGGGGGTGACCGGCTCGGGCAAAACCTTCACCATGGCCAATGTGATCGCCCGCCTGGGCCGGCCGGCCATCGTGTTTGCGCCTAACAAAACGCTGGCGGCGCAGTTGTACGCCGAGTTTCGCGAATTTTTCCCGAGAAACGCGGTGGAGTATTTCGTCAGCTACTACGACTACTACCAGCCCGAAGCCTACGTGCCGCAGCGCGACTTGTTCATCGAAAAAGACAGCGCCATCAACGAGCACATCGAGCAAATGCGCCTGTCCTGCACCAAGAGCCTGCTGGAGCGGCGCGACGTGGTGATCGTGGCCACCGTCTCGGCCATCTACGGCATCGGCAAGCCCGAGAGCTATCACCAGATGATCATGACGCTGCGCGTGGGCGACCGGCTGGGCCAGCGCGACATCATCGCGCAGCTCGTGCGCATGCAGTACCAGCGCAATGAGCAGGACTTCTCGCGCGGCAAGTTTCGCGTGCGCGGCGACACGATCGATGTGTTCCCCGCCGAGCATTCGGAGCTGGCCATCCGCATCGAGCTGTTCGACGACGAGGTCGAATCCCTGCAGCTGTTCGACCCGCTGACGGGGCGCATCCGGCAGAAGATTCCGCGCTTTACCGTGTATCCCAGCAGCCACTACGTGACGCCCCGGGAGCAGGTGCTCAACGCCATCGAGAGCATCAAGCTGGAGCTGGAGCAGCGCCTCAAGGAACTGGTGGGCATGGGCAAGCTGGTCGAAGCGCAGCGGCTGGAGCAGCGCACCCGCTTCGACCTGGAAATGCTCGCCGAAGTGGGGCACTGCAAGGGCATCGAAAACTACAGCCGCCACTTGAGCGGTGCCGCGCCGGGCGAGCCCCCCAGCACGCTGACCGACTACCTGCCGCGCGATGCACTGATGTTCCTCGACGAAAGCCACGTGATGATCGGGCAGTTGGGCGGCATGTACAACGGCGACCGCCAGCGCAAGACCACCCTGGTCGAATACGGCTTTCGCTTGCCCAGCGCGCTGGACAACCGGCCGCTGAAGTTCGAGGAGTTCGAGCAGCGGATGCGACAGGTCATCTTTGTGTCGGCCACGCCGGGCGACTACGAATTGCAGCACTCCGGGCAGGTGGTCGAGCAGGTGGTGCGCCCCACTGGCCTGGTGGACCCGGTGGTCGAGGTGCGTCCCGCCACCCATCAGGTGGACGATGTGCTGCAGGAAATCCATCTGCGCGTGCAGCGGCAGGAGCGTGTCCTCATCACCGTGTTGACCAAGCGCATGGCCGAGCAGCTGACCGACTACCTGAGCGAAAACGGCGTGAAGGTGCGTTACCTCCACTCGGACGTGGACACCGTGGAGCGGGTCGAGATCATCCGTGACCTGCGCCTGGGCGCGTTCGACGTGTTGGTGGGCATCAACCTGCTGCGCGAAGGGCTGGACATCCCGGAAGTGTCGCTGGTGGCCATTCTGGACGCCGACAAGGAAGGCTTTTTGCGCGCCGAGCGCAGCCTGATCCAGACCATCGGCCGCGCCGCCCGCAACCTCAACGGCATGGCCATCCTCTATGCCGACCGCATCACCGATTCCATGCGCAAAGCCATCGACGAGACCGAGCGGCGCCGCGCCAAGCAGTTGGCCTTCAACCAAGCCCATGGCATCACGCCCAAAGGCGTGGTCAAGCGCATCAAGGACCTGATCGACGGCGTGTACAGCGAAAAAGCCAGCGACGAAGCCCGCACCCTCGAACTGGCGCGTCAGCATCAGGCCGAAGTGGAAGACATGAGCGAAAAAGACCTGGCGCGGGAAATCAAGCGCCTGGAAAAACAGATGCTGGAGCACGCGCGCAACCTGGAATTCGAGCAGGCGGCCCGGGTGCGCGACCAACTGGCCCGCCTCAAAGACCGGGTACTGGGGGCGCATGGCGGCGACAACGTGATTCCGCTGCGCCCGGCGGCGTGACCCGCCTCCCCCATTCGGGGGAGTTGCCGAGGGGGCTGCTTGACGGAAAATCCGCGCATGGCCGTTCCCACGCGCATTTACCTCATTGAAGACGATCGCAGCATTCTCCACTTCGTGGAAAGTGCCCTGCGGCTGCGCCCCGACTGGCGGCTCGTCGGGCATTCCGACACCTTTTCCCATGCCCGGGTTTCTGCGCCGCTGAGCACCGCCGACGTGTTTCTGGTCGATCTGGGCCTGCCCGATGGCCGGGGCGAAGACATGCTGCGCCAACTCGCCGTGACCCGGCCAGATGCCGAACTGCTGGTGTTCACCGTCTTTGGTGACGAGTCGCGCTTGATCAATGCCCTGCAGTCCGGTGCCACGGGCTACGTGCTCAAGGGGTGCAGCGAAACCGAGTTGATCGAAGCCATCGAGCAAATTCAGGAGGGCGGCGCCCCCATTTCGCCGCTGCTTGCCCGCCTGTTGCTCAAGCAGTTCCGCGCGGGGGGCGGCACCCCTTCGGCCGGGCTGCCACCCACCGAATTGCCTGCCCTGTCGGACCGTGAAACCGATGTGCTCAAGCTCGTGGCCCAGGGGTATGTGAACAAGGAAATTGCCAATCGCCTGGGCATCGGCACGGCCACCGTCAGCACCCATATCAAGAATCTTTATCGGAAGTTGGCTGTCCATACCCGGGTGCAGGTGGTTCGGGTGGCCCAGGAGCGAGGGCTGATCTGATGCCCGGTCTGCCGCTGCGTTGGCCCACCGCCTGGCGAGATTGGCCCCATTACGTGTGGGTCGGGCTGTTGCTGTTGGCGCTGCTGGCGGCGCTGTACTGGGTCTCGCGACCGGCGGCCGTGCCGGGAGCGGTCAATATCGGTGAAATTGAGGTGTCGGTGCTGGGGCAGCCCGACATTCCGCCCAAGACGGTCCGCTTGCCCCATGTGCTCGACGACGAAGAGGACTTGTGGCGCCATCGCGTGGCCTATCGGCTCGACTGGCCCGCCGCGCTGGACTATGACCGCCGTGACGGTCAGCGTCTGGCCCTGCTGCTTCCCCGTGTGGATGCCCGGTTCCGGGTGCTGCTCAATCAGCAGGAGGTCTACAGCGTGGGCTGGTATGCTGCGCCGCACCGCACCATCCTGTCGGGGCTGTTCCCCTACCACATCCCGCTGCCCGCGGGCCTACTGGCTGACCGCCCACAGGACAACGAGCTCATCATCGAAGTGCAAGGCATGCCGCTGGAGCGCAGCGGCCTGTCACCCTTCCAGATCGGGGACCACGACCGCCTGTTCGACCGCTATCGCGTGCTCGAAGTCTGGCAGGTCATGGGCGGCTGGATGATGGCCATAGCCTCCGTGTTCATGGGGCTGATGTCGGTGTTCCTGTGGCGGGCGTTGCGCGAGCGACTGTTTCTGCTCATGGCGGCGGCTTCGCTGGCGCATGTGGTGCGGCTGCTGCTGCTGCTGCTCATGCTGGAGTCCCCCCTGTCGCCCTCCTGGCACTTCTTTGTGTATCGGGTGGCATTCAATGTCTATGTCGCCTTTTTTTGCCTGTTCATCGAAGAACTGTTCGGGCTGCGCATGCGAATGGTGCGCTGGCTGGCTTACTTTCTGTTGGTGTCGGGGCCGCTGTGGCTGCTGGCTGCGCTTTACACCGAAAACTACACCTTTGCGCGTATCTGGGCCGGTGGGCTGGCCCTGCTGGCTGCGGTGAGCCTCGCTATGCTGGTGGTGCGCACCGGTTGGGGAAGGCGCCTCAATCAGGATCAGACCTTGGTGCTCGTTGTGGCGCTGTTCACTCTCATCACCGGTGTGCGTGACTTTCTGGTCCTGCAGCTGAACTTTCCCGGGGACGCTGACATTCGTTGGATGTCGATCGGCAGCCTTGCGCTGATGTTCACCTTGGGCTGGGTGCTGGTGCAGCGGGCGACGGCGTCCACGCGGGAGGTGCACCGGCTCAACCAGTCGCTGGCCGAAATCGTGGCGCGCCGCGAAGCCGAATTGCGCCAGGCCTTCGAGCAGCTGCGGGTCTCCGAGCAGCAGCGCGCCGTCGAAGGCGAGCGTCGTCGCCTGATGCGCGACATGCACGATGGCCTCGGCAGTCAGCTGGTGCAAACCCTCAACATGGTGCGCAGTCACCGGGGGGCGCTGGACGCCCAGTCCGTCGAGGCGATGATCCATCACGCCCTGGAAGAGCTTCGCATGACGCTGGACTCCCTGGAGCCGATGGAAGGCGACTTGCCCACCATTTTGGGGACTTTCCGGCAGCGGATTGCCCCGGCGCTGGAGTCGGCTGGCATCCAACTCGTGTGGGACGTGCAGGAAGTGCCAGCCCTCAGCGCCCTGGATTCCCGCGGCATCATGCACTTGTTTCGCTGCATGCAGGAAATCTTTGCCAACGTGGTCAAACACGCCCGGGCCACAGAGGTGGTGGTGCGGACGGCCGCCGATGATCAGGCGGTTTATTTAAATGTCGAAGACAACGGCATCGGGTTTACCCCTGATGGTGAAAGGGGAAATAAAGGACGTGGTCTGGGCAATCTGCGGGTGAGGGCGGCCAAACTGGGTGCCCACATTCGCTTTTACACCAACAATCCTGGAACTGGCGTAGAGTTCAAGTTTCCAACGCAACACCCGGCCGAGCCTGACTGGGCCTCAACCGGGTTGGAAGCGCCGCGTTGATTTGTCATGGACAAACTGAAGGCCGGCATGGTTGACTGGAAAAGTCGGTTTTTTGGTATACTCGACTGAAACAGTTGGTTATTGACCGTGCTGGTGAGTGGTCCCGGGCGGCCTGCGTGGCGGGGTCCGATGTTGATCATTCCTGGAAGGAGCTTGAGATGCGCCTCACGACCAAAGGACGGTTTGCCGTCACCGCAATGATTGATCTGGCGTTGCGCCAGTCCAGCGGCCCCGTGACGCTGGCGGCCATCAGCCAGCGGCAGCACATTTCGCTGTCGTACCTGGAGCAGTTGTTCGGCAAGTTACGCCGCCATGATCTGGTGGAATCCACCCGTGGGCCGGGTGGCGGCTACACCCTCAGCCGCAAGGCTTCGGAGATCACCGTGGCTGACATCATCGTGTCGGTGGATGAGCCCATCGATGCCACCCAGTGTGGCGGCAAGGAGAATTGCCATGGCGAGGGCGCCCGCTGCATGACCCACGAGTTGTGGGCGGCTTTGAACGCGAAAATGGTGGATTTCCTGGATTCCATCACGCTGCAGAAACTGGTGGACGAGCAATTGGCCAAAGGGGTGGTGGTGGAGAATGCGCCCACCATCAAGCGGGCCATTTCCTCGACGCCGGTGGTCAAGCCCATCCGGGTGAATGCGCCCAATTCGGTGTTCGCGCTGGGCGCGGTTGCCAATTCCAAATGATCCCCGGCCGGCCAACGGCCTGATGCCAGACGAGAAACGGACATGACCATGACCCCGCATTTCCCCATCTACATGGACTACAGCGCCACCAACCCCTGCGACCCCCGGGTCGTGGAAAAGATGGTGCCGTGGCTCTATGAGCATTTCGGCAATCCGGCCTCGCGCAGCCATGCCTGGGGCTGGGAGGCCGAAAAGGCCGTGGAACATGCGCGCGAGCAGGTGGCTGACCTCATCGGCGCCGATCCGCGTGAGATCGTCTGGACCAGCGGGGCCACCGAGTCCGACAACCTGGCCCTCAAAGGCGCAGCCCATTTTTACCAGGGCAAAGGCAAGCACATCATCACGGTCAAAACGGAGCACAAGGCCGTGCTCGATACCTGTCGCCACCTGGAACGCGAAGGCTTCGAGGTGACGTACCTGGATGTGCAGCCCGATGGCCTGTTGGACCTCGACGCTTTCCGCGACGCCATCCGGCCCGACACGATTTTGGCCAGCGTCATGTTCGTCAACAATGAAATCGGCGTCATCCAGGACATTGCCGCCATTGGCGCCATCTGCCGCGAGAAGGGCGTGATCTTCCACGTGGACGCTGCCCAGGCCACGGGGCGGGTCGATATCGATTTGCGCCAACTGCCGGTGGATCTGATGAGCCTGACCAGCCACAAAACCTACGGCCCCAAAGGCATTGGCGCGCTGTATGTGCGGCGCAAGCCTCGGGTGCGGATCGAGGCCCAAATGCACGGTGGCGGGCATGAACGGGGGATGCGGTCGGGCACGCTGCCGACCCACCAAATCGTGGGCATGGGGGAAGCCTATGCCATCGCGAAGGCCGAAATGCACACCGAATTGCCACGCATTCAGGCGCTGCACGACCGTTTGGTGGCGGGGCTGTCCAGCATCGAGCAGTCGTTCATCAACGGGCATCCCACCCGTCGCGTGCCTCACAACCTGAACATGAGCTTCAATTTCGTCGAAGGCGAATCGCTCATCATGGGCATCAAAGGGGTGGCGGTCTCCAGTGGTTCGGCCTGCACCTCGGCCAGCCTGGAGCCCAGCTATGTGCTGCGAGCCCTGGGGCGCAGCGACGAACTCGCCCACAGCAGCTTGCGCATGACGATCGGCCGATGGACCACCGAGCAGGAGATCGATTTCGCCATCGAATCGATCCGCGCCAACGTGGCCAAGCTGCGCGAACTCTCGCCCTTGTGGGAGATGTACAAAGACGGCATCGATCTGTCCACCATCCAGTGGGCGGCGCACTGAACAGGAGTACTGACATGGCATACAGCGACAAAGTCATCGACCACTACGAAAACCCCCGCAACGTCGGCAGCTTCGACAAAGGCGACGACACCGTCGGCACCGGCATGGTGGGAGCGCCGGCTTGCGGCGACGTGATGAAGCTGCAAATCAAGGTCAACCCCGAAACCGGGCTGATCGAAGATGCCCGCTTCAAGACCTATGGCTGTGGCTCGGCCATCGCATCGAGCTCCCTGGTCACGGAATGGGTCAAGGGCAAGACGCTGGATGAAGCCACGCAGATCAAGAACAGCCAGATTGCCGAAGAACTGGCTCTGCCGCCCGTGAAAATCCATTGCTCCATCCTGGCCGAAGACGCCATCAAGGCAGCGGTGGAAGACTACCGCCGCAAGCATGCGCACTGAGGCGGCAGAGAAGATCGACACAAGGTGAGCGCCATGCCCGTCACTGTGACCGAAGCCGCTGCCAAGCACGTCAGCAAATACCTGGCCCGCCGTGGCAAGGGGGTAGGGGTGCGCCTGGGGGTCAAGACCACCGGCTGCTCGGGCTTGGCCTACAAGCTCGAATACGCGGACGAAGTGGCCCCCGAGGACCTGGTTTTCGAGGATCACGGCATCAAGATCCTGGTCGATCCCAAGAGCATGCCTTATCTGGACGGCACGCAGCTTGACTTCGTGCGTGAAGGGCTCAATGAGGGCTTCAAGTTCAACAACCCCAACGAACGCGACCGTTGCGGCTGTGGCGAATCCTTCCGTGTCTGAGGCCGCGGCGGGGCCATCGGTGGCATCGCCGGTGCCGTCTTTGCAAGCCGACGATTTTGCCCTGCTGGGGCTGCCGCGGCGGTTCGCGCTGGACCGAGCCACGTTGGACGAGCGCTGGAAGCAGCTTCAGCGCCAGACGCACCCCGACCGCTTCGCCACCCAGGGCGCAGCCGCCCAGCGGGTGGCCATGCAATGGTCGGTGCGCGTCAACGAGGCTTACGCCCGCCTCAAAGACCCGATCAAGCGGGCCGCCTATTGGTGCGAACTGCATGGCGTGCCGGTGCGAGCCGACAGCAACACCGCCATGCCGCCCGACTTCCTCATGCAGCAAATGCAGTGGCGCGAAGCGCTGGACGAGGCCTCGGACGAAGCCGCTGTGCAAGCCCTGCTGGACGATGTGCGTCAAACCCGTGACCGGCTGCTGGCCGACCTGGCCCAAGCCATCGACCAGCGCCAAGACGCCCAGGCCGCGGTCAGCCACGTGCGTGCCCTCATGTTCGTCGAGCGCTTTGCCGAAGACCTGTACCATCGCCTGGAACGGCTCTGAACCCGATACATGGCACTACTCCAAATTTCCGAACCCGGCCAAAGCCCCGATCCGCATCAGCGGCGCATTGCCATCGGCATCGATTTGGGCACCACCCACTCGCTCGTGGCCGCTGTGCGCCACGGCTCGCCAGAATGTCTGCCCGATGCCCAGGGCCGGGTCATTCTGCCCAGCGTGGTGCGCTATTTGCCGCCGGGCGCTCGCCCCAGCCGCCAGATTGGCCATGAGGCCTTGGCCGCGCAGGTCGATGACCCGCTCAACACCATCAGCTCGGTCAAGCGCTTGATGGGCCGCAAGCGCGAGGACCTGGACGCCCAAGGCGTGCTCGACAAGCTGCCCTATCAAGTGGTCGATGGGCCGGGCATGGCCGCCGTGCGGACGGTGGCGGGCGACAAGTCGCCGGTGGAGGTCAGCGCCGAAATCCTGGCGGTGTTGCGCCAGCGTGCCGAAGACACTTTTGACAGCGAAGTGTATGGAGCGGTCATCACCGTGCCGGCCTATTTCGACGATGCCCAACGCCAGGCCACCAAAGACGCCGCCCAGATGGCCGGGTTGAATGTGCTGCGCCTGATCAACGAACCCACGGCGGCGGCCATCGCCTACGGGCTGGATCAGGCCGCCGAAGGCGTGTATGCCGTGTACGACCTGGGCGGTGGCACTTTCGACGTGTCCATCTTGCGGCTGACCCGCGGTGTTTTCGAGGTCCTGGCCACCGGGGGCGACTCGGCGCTGGGCGGTGACGACTACGACCGCGCCTTGGCCGATGCGCTGCTTGCTCGCGCCGGCTGGCCGGTGCAGGCGGCCGAACTGCCTGCCACGCAACGGGCTGCGGTGCTGGCCGAGGCGCGGCGCGTCAAAGAGGCCCTGTCTGCCCAGCCCGAAGAGGGCGCTGTGCCGTTTGAGGCCGAGGTGCAGGGCCGCTTGCTGAAGTGGTCTGTGAGCGGTGCGGATTTCGCCGCGGCCACAGCTGCTTTGACCGACCGCACCGTGGCCGTCGTGCGCCGGGTGCTGCGCGATGCGCGGCTGCAGCCTGCCGATGTCAAAGGGGTGGTGCTGGTGGGGGGCTCTACCCGCATGCCGGTGGTGCGGCGAGCCGTCGAAGCGTTGTTCGGCCAGCCGCCGCTGGTCAACCTGAATCCGGACGAGGTGGTGGCGCTGGGGGCGGCCATCCAGGCGAACCAGCTGGCCGGCAACAACCCCGAGGGGGACTTGCTGCTGCTCGACGTCATCCCGCTGTCGTTGGGCATCGAGACCATGGGCGGGCTGGTCGAGCGCATCGTGCCGCGCAACACCACCATCCCCACCGCCATGGCGCAAGATTTCACCACGTTCAAAGACGGGCAGACCGCGCTCGCCTTGCACGTGGTGCAGGGCGAGCGCGATTTGGTGGCCGATTGCCGCAGCCTGGCCCGTTTCGAGCTGCGCGGCATTCCGCCGATGGCCGCGGGCGCGGCCCGCATCCGCGTAACTTTCACCGTCGATGCCGATGGACTGTTGACCGTCAGCGCGCGCGAACAGACCACCGGGGTGGAGGCCCGCATCGATGTCAAGCCGTCGTACGGCCTCAGCGATGAGCAGATCGCTGCCATGCTGCAAGACAGCTTTGCCACTGCCGCGCAAGACATGCAGGCCCGTGCCCTGGTCGAAGCCCGGGTCGAGGCCGAGCGCATGGCCGATGCCACCCGAGCCGCCCTGCAAGCCGATGGCGACCTGCTTTCCCCGGACGAGCGCGCAGACATCGAGGGCCTCATCGAAGCCGTGCTGCACACCCAAGGCAGCGAGGATGCCGCGGCCATCGAAGCCGCCACCCAAGCCCTGGCCAAAGGCGCGGAGGAATTCGCCGCCCGACGCATGAACCGCAGCATCGCCCGGGCCCTGGCCGGGCACAATATCGACGAGCTTTGAGCCGCCCATGCCCACCATCCGCATCCTGCCGCATCCCGAGTATTGCCCCGAAGGCGCCCAGATCCAAGCGCTGCCAGGCACCAGCCTGTGCGAGGCCCTGCTGGACAACGACATCGACATCGAGCACGCCTGCGACATGAGCTGTGCCTGCACCACCTGTCACGTGATCGTGCGCCAAGGCTTCGAAACCTTGAACGAAGCCAGCGAAGAGGAGGAGGACCTGCTCGACAAAGCCTGGGGGCTGGAGCCGCAGTCGCGGCTGAGCTGCCAGGTGCGACTGGGCAGCACCGACTTGACCATCGAAATCCCGCGCTACACCATCAACCACGCCCGCGAGCATCACTGATTCCGCTCACGCCATGCGTCAAATCGTTCTGGATACCGAGACCACGGGCCTGTCTGCGCAGGATGGCGACCGGATCATCGAGATCGGTTGTGTGGAACTGCTCAACCGCAAGCTCACGGGCAACAACCGGCACTACTACCTCAACCCCGAGCGCGACATTCACGAAGATGCCTTGCGGGTGCACGGCATCACCCTCGAATTCCTGGCCGACAAGCCCAAGTTTGCCGATGTGGCCAACGACTTGCTGGACTATTTGGCCGGCGCCGAGCTCATCATTCACAACGCGCCGTTCGACCTGGGCTTTCTGGACGAAGAGTTCCGCCGGCTCGGGCACGGCAAGACGCGCGATCTCGTCAGCGGCGTGATCGACACCTTGGTCATGGCCAAGGAGATGTTCCCCGGCAAGCGCAACGGGCTCGACGCGCTGTGCGATCGCCTGGGCGTGGACAACTCCAGCCGCACCTTGCACGGCGCCTTGCTCGATGCCGAACTGCTGGCCGAGGTTTACATCCACATGACCCGGGGGCAGGACGCCCTGGTCATCGAGCTGGATGCGCCTGGCACGCCCCAGGCCGAGCTTCGCACGGTGGATGTGTCGCGCTTCGAGCTGCCGGTGCTCAAGCCCAGCGAGCAGGAGTTGCAGGCCCATGAAGCCGTGCTGGCCGATCTGGACAAAGCGAGCAAAGGCAAAACGGTGTGGCGGGCGGTGGCGCCGGGGTGAGTTTCCAGTGTATAATCAGAGTCTTTCGGGTGATTAGCTCAGCGGTAGAGCACTGCCTTCACACGGCAGGGGTCACATGTTCGATCCATGTATCACCCACCAGATACGCCAAAAGCCCAAGCGATCCGCTTGGGCTTTTTTGTTGGCTCCAAACCCCTCAGGGCGAGGGGCGGAGCAGGGGCGGCTGAATTATTGAATCCGCGCCTTGGCGCGCAGGTTTTCCTGGAAATCCAGCAGTTTTTGCTGCTGCAAGGTTTGCTCGATTTGCGGGCGCAGTTCTTCCAGGCTCGGCAATTGGGCTTGGCGAATGTCGTCCACGCGGATGATGTGCCAGCCGAACTGGCTGCGCACGGGCGCCTCGGTCATCTGGCCTTTGGCCAGTTTGATCATGGCCTCAGAGAACTCGGGCACAAACACGTCGGCGGTGGCCCAGTCCAGGTCGCCGCCGGCCTGGCCGGAGCCGGTGTCGATGGAGCGTGTGCGTGCCAATTCTTCAAAGCGGGCGCCGCGCTTGATGTCGGCGATGATGGCTTTGGCCTCGTCTTCGGTGGCCACGAGAATGTGCCGAGAGCGGTATTCCTGGCCGCTGTTGGCGGCCACGAACTTGTCGTACTCGGCCTTCACCTCGGCGGCGGTGACGGGGTTTTTGCGCTGATAGTCGTTGAACAACTCGCGAATCAGAATCGTCTGGGTGGCGAATTCCACTTGGGAGTGGTATTCCGGGGAGGCTTTGATGCCGCGCTTTTCGGCTTCCTGGGCAAAGATTTCGCGCAGGATGACCTCCTCCTTGAGTTGTTCGCGCATCTGGGCATCGACCGGGCGGCCGGAGCGTTCGAGCTGTTGCACCAGATTGTCTAACCGCGCGGTGGGCACGGGCTTGCCATTGACGATGGCGACGTTTTGGGCGAAGGCGGGCAGAGCCAGGGTGGTGGCCAAGGCCACGGCGGTGAGCAGGTGTTTCATGGGGAGGTGTGTGAAAAAGACCAATCAGCGTTCGATTTCGATGGCCAAGGCGTGCAGCCCCGCATCGATGTGCGCCTGCAGCGCATCATACACAAGCCGGTGAGCGGCCAGCCGGCTCAGGCCGGCAAAACGGGGTGAGGCGATGCGCACCCGGAAGTGGGTGCCATAGCCCAGCCCGTTGGCGCCGGCATGACCGGCGTGGGCGGCGCTTTCGTCCAGCACGGTGAGCCGGGTGGGGGCCAGCCGCTGGCGCAAAGCGGCTTCGAGGGCTTCAGCGGTGGGCGGGGTGGCAGTCACGGTTTTTCGGTGGAGGGGTCGTCCTTGAGGTGCTTGGCCACGTAAATGCCTTGGCCAATCAGGAACATCACGGGAAAGATGTAGCCCCACAGTTTGAAGTTGACCCAGGCTTCGGTGGAAAAATAGGCGGCCACATAGGCATTGATGCCGGCCATGAACAGGAAGTAGAGCACCCACGCCACGGTCAGCCGCGCCCAGACGCCATCGGGCAGCTTGAGCTGGCTGCTCAGCAACATTTGCAGGAAGTTTTTCTTCCAGATCCACAACGCCGCGCCCAGCACCAGCGCCATGCTGGCGTACATGACGGTGGGCTTCCATTTGATGAAGCGCTCGTCTTGCAACAGCAGGGTCAGCGTGCCGAAGATGAGCACCAGCAGCAGGGTAACTTTTTGCAGCGTTTGCAGCCGACGGTCGATGGCGTAGATCAGCCCCGTTTGCACCACGGTCGCGCCCATGAGTACGGCCGTGGCGGCGTAGATGTCGTGCATCTTATAGGCCACGACGAACAGGGCGATGGGAAAGAAGTCGATGAGAAGGCGCATCCCCGGATTATCGCGGCTTGAGCTCCAGGGCGGCGGAATTGGTGCAGTAACGCAGTCCGGTGGGCTGGGGGCCGTCGTCGAAAACGTGCCCCAGGTGGGCACCGCACTGGCTGCACAGCGTCTCGACGCGTCGCATGCCGTGGCTGGTGTCGGTGCGCTCGACGATGGCGCCGGGTGCGGCGTCGTAGAAGCTGGGCCAGCCGCAGCCGGCATCGAACTTGGTCTGGCTGTCAAACAGCCGGTTGCCGCAGCAAATGCAGTGGTAGCTGCCGTCGGCCCAGACCTGCTCGTAGCGGCCGGTGTAGGGCCGCTCGGTGTAGGCATGGCGCGTGACCTCATATGCCATGGGCTCGGCCCCTTTGGTGGCCAGCAGGGCGCGCCATTCGGCGTCTGTTTTCTGGATAGGGAACGTCACTGCACAATCTCAAGAAGCCGTGGACGGCAAGCCGTCTGGTGCCCGCCTCATCCTTCGTGGGATTGTGATCCGGAATCGTTGCCCCTGTTCCCCACAGGGTTGGCCAGTTGCTCCAGCGCCTGGGGTTGCAGGATTTCCACCCGCCCAAACTCCAGCGACACCCAGCCTTGGGCCTCGAACTGCTTGAGGACGCGGTTGATGGTCTGCCGCGACAGGCCGGCCAAATGGCCGAGGTCTTCCTGCGACAGCGTGATCTTGCGCACGCCGGACCAGCAGAAGTGCGTCAGGTACTGGGCCACGCGCTCGTCCGGGCTGCGCAAGCGGCCGGACTCGATGACCGTCATGGCTTGCCCCAGCCGCATGTTCAGGCGCTCGATCAGGAAGTGGGCAAAGGGCAGGCTGTGCCGGTACAGGCGCTGGAAGTGCGCCAAAGGCATGCCGATGAGCGTGGTGTCGCGCAGGGCAATGACGTCGTAGCGCCAGGCCGGTTCTTTGAGCACCGAGCCTTCGCCGAACCATTCCCCGGCCGGCACGCCCAGAAAGGCCGAGAGCCGCCCGTCGGGGGCCTTGGTCTGGAGCTTGGCCATGCCCGAGAGCACGCCGTACCAGCCGTCGATGGGTTCCCCCTCGGCCAACAGAATTTCTCCCTTGGTGGCTTTGCGCAGCACCATGGCGTCGAGCAGTTCGTTTTTTTCCTCGGCGGACATACAAGCGAACCAGGGCTGGGCGTGCAGAAACACACTGGCGGGCGTACGGGGCTCTAACAGCATGGGCAATCGATCTCGGCGAAAACAGATGTCGGCTCTGCGACAGATTCAAACACGCTTTCGGGGTTTCCCATGATGCCAGAGATGCAGGAACGCCAGATAGTTGGGCGTTGACCAGTGATTGAAAACCACCCACGGAGACTATTCATGCTCGGCTTGATGCAGGATCAGCCCTTGCTGATTTCAGACCTCATCGAACACGCTGCCCGCCACCATGGGGATGTGGAAATCGTGTCGCGGCGCGTCGAAGGCGATATTCACCGCACCACCTACCGGCAGGCGGCCAACCGAGCCCGGCAGTTGGCCCATGCGCTCGACGCGATGGGATTGGTCCAAGGCGACCGGGTGGCTTCGCTGGCGTGGAACGGCTACCGCCATTTCGAAATGTACTTCGGCGTCAGCGGCTCGGGCCGTGTGCTGCACACCATCAACCCGCGGCTCATCCCAGAGCAGATCGCCTGGATCATGAACCATGCCGAGGACCAGGCCCTGTTTTTTGATATGACGTTCTGGCCCATCGTCAAGGCCATCCATGACAAATGCCCCACGGTCAAGCACTGGGTGGCGCTGTGTGACGATGCCCACCTGGCCAAAGTGACCGACGGCCAGACGCTGGCCGGATTGGTGAGTTACGAGTCGCTCATTGGCAAGCATTCCGCCACCTATGCCTGGCCCCGGTTCGACGACGAAACTGCCTCCAGCATGTGCTACACCAGCGGCACCACCGGCAACCCCAAGGCCGCGCTGTACAGCCACAAATCCACCATTCTGCATGCCTATGCCGCGGCGCTGCCGGACGTGATGTGCCTGAGCGCGCGCGATTGCGTGCTGCCTGTGGTGCCGATGTTCCATGTCAATGCCTGGGGCATTCCCTATTCGGCCTGCGCGGTGGGGTGCAAGCTGGTGTTCCCCGGCCCGGCCATGGACGGCAAGTCCATCTACGAACTGCTGGATGGCGAGCGCGTGACCTTCGCGGCCGGCGTGCCCACGGTGTGGCAGATGCTGCTGACCCACATGGCGCAAAACGGGCTGAAGCTGCCGCATCTGACGCGCACCGTGATCGGCGGCTCCGCGTGCCCGCCGGCCATGATCACGGCCTTCCGCGAACAGTATGACGTGGAAGTGCTCCACGCCTGGGGCATGACCGAGATGAGCCCGCTGGGCACGCTGTGCACATTGAAGAACAAGCACTTGCTGCTGCCGCCCGAGGAGCAGATGAAAATCCGCCTCAAGCAGGGGCGTGCGATCTTCGGCATCGACATGAAGGTGGTGGATGCCGAAGGGCGGGAGCTGCCCTGGGACGGCAAGTCTTCGGGGGATTTGCTGGTCAAGGGCCCCTGGATCATTCGCGACTACTACAAGGGCGAGGGCAAGCCGCCGCTGATCGATGGCTGGTTCCCGACGGGCGACGTCGCCACCATCGATGCCGACGGCTTCATGCAGATCACCGACCGCAGCAAGGACGTGATCAAGTCCGGTGGGGAGTGGATCAGTTCCATCGACGTGGAGAACATCGCCATGGCGCATCCCGCCGTGTTGATGGCGGCCTGTATTGGGGTGAAGCACCCCAAGTGGGATGAACGCCCCATCGTGGTCGTGGTCAAGAAACCCGGCCAGGAGGTGACCCGCGAGGAATTGCTGGCTTTCTATGAAGGCAAGATCGCCAAGTGGCAGATTCCAGATGACGTGGTGTTCGTGGAATCCATTCCGCTGGGCGCCACTGGCAAGATGCAGAAGGTCAAGCTGCGTGAGCAGCTGGCCGATTACCGGCTGCCGGGGCTGTGATGCCGGGCCGCGCAGTCACTCAGGCGATAGGGGCTAGGGCTATCCCTGAGAGCGTGTTTGCAAGTCCCCAGTAAGCTTTGTACGTTCCACCACCCCAAGGAGACAAACCGATGAAACTCATGATCAAAGCCCTGACCGGTGCTGCCATGCTGACCTGCGCCTTCACGGCGTTCGCCCAGAAGGGCGAAACGGTGAAGATTGCCTGGATCGACCCACTGTCGGGCCTCATGGCCCCGGTGGGCACCAACCAGCTGCGCAGTTTCCAGTTCTTCGCAGAAAAATTGAGTGGCGATGCCAACCCCGCTGGAGTCAAGTTCGAGGTGATAGGCTTCGACAACAAGCTCAGTCCCGCCGAAAGCCTCACGGCTCTGCAGGCCGCGATCGATCAGGGTGTTCGCTACATCACGCAGGGCAACGGCTCTTCGGTGGCCGGTGCCCTGATCGACGCGCTCAACCGCCACAACAGCCGCAACCCTGGCAAGGAGGTGGTGTTCCTGAACCATTCTGCTGTGGACCCTGACTTCACCAACAGCAAATGCAGCTTCTGGCACTTCCGCTTCGATGCCGACACCTCCATGAAGATCGAAGCAATGACCGCCTTCATGAAGGACGATCCGACCATCAAGAAGGTGTTCCTGATCAACCAGAACTACTCCCATGGCCATCAGGTGGCAAAGTACGCCAAGGAAAGCCTCAAGCGCAAGCGCCCCGACATCGAGATCGTGGGCGAAGACCTGCATCCGCTGGCCCAAGTTCGTGATTTTGCGCCCTATGTCGCCAAGATTCGCGCCTCGGGTGCTGATACGGTGATCACTGGCAACTGGGGCTCCGACCTCTCCCTGCTGGTGCGTGCCGCCAATGAGGCCGGTTTGAATGTGCGCTTCTTCACTTACTACGCGGGCGTGACGGGTACCCCGACCGCGCTGGGTACCCAGGCCGAAGGCCGGGTGTACCAGGTGGGTTACAACCACTACAACATGGGCGGCCAGATGGACAAATGGATGGCCGAGTTCAAGCAGCGCTTCAACGATGACTTCTACACTGGGTCCGTGGTGAACATCTACAAGGGGCTTGCGCAGGCCATGGCCAACGCCAAGAGCACCGATCCGGTGAAGGTGGCGCATGCCCTTTCCGGCTTGAAGTTCCAGGGCTACAACGGCGAAGTGGAAATGCGCCGCACGGATCACCAATTGCAGCAACCCCTGTACCTGACCCGCTGGCAGAAAGTGGACGCCAAACACCCGTACAGCCCGGAGAACACCGGGATGACCCTGGTGCCGGTGCGTGAATTCCCTGCCTACGTGGCCAGCACGCCGACCAGCTGCCAGATGCGGCGCCCGGGCTGACGCTGCCTGCGCGACCCTGACACACCGGGGCCCTATGCGTGCCGGGCCCCGGTTTTTCAACCCAGCCCCTGATCGCGGTGCCATCTAATGGCTGGCGGGGCTGGACTGTTGTCTCAAGAGGCTGGCTTTGGCCAGAAACGATGTGACGCTGGAATTTTTCATCATCTCCATGCTGAACGGGCTGAGTTACGGCCTGCTGCTGTTCATGCTCAGTTCGGGCCTCACGCTCATCTTCAGCATGATGGGTGTGCTGAACTTCGCCCACGCCAGCTTCTACATGGTGGGGGCGTACCTGGGGTATTCGATTGCCCAGGTGGCCGGCTTCTGGGTGGCCCTGCTCGTGGCGCCCATCCTGGTCGGTCTGATGGGGGCGGCATTCGAGCGCACCAGCCTGCGCAAGGTGCACAAGTACGGGCACGTGCCGGAACTGCTGATCACCTTTGGCCTGTCTTACATCATCCTGGAATTGGTGCAGCTCATCTGGGGGCGTTCGGCTGTGGAATTCCGGCCTGCGGAGATCCTGCAGGGCTCGGCGTTCACCCTGCTGCATTACGCCGATGACACCATGGGCTTCATGTGGGGCCGCGCGCCGGCCGATTTGTGCAGCGCGGCCACCGGCACCGTGTGCTCCTACTTTCCCGCCACTCGCGCATTCATGATGCTGGTGGCGGTGGTGATGCTGGTCAGCTTGTGGTTGCTCATCACCCGCACGCGGGTGGGGATGGTGATCCAGGCGGCGCTCACGCACCCTGAAATGGTGGAGGCGCTGGGCCACAACGTGCCGCGCGTGTTCATGCTGGTGTTTGGCGCGGGCACGGCCCTGGCGGGGCTGGCCGGAGTGATTGGCGGCAGCACGTTCGTCACGGAACCGGCGATGGCGCTGACGCTGGGTTCGCTGATTTTCGTGGTGGTGGTGGTGGGCGGATTGGGTTCTTTGTCGGGCGCTTTCCTGGCTTCGCTCATCATTGGCGTGGTGCAGACCTTCGCGGTGGTGCTGGACCACTCACTGGCCAGCGTGCTCTCGAACATGGGCATCGAGCTGTCGGATGCGGCGCGGCAGAACGATCTGTTGCGCCTGACGATTTCCCAGGTCGCGCCCATCCTGCCGTATCTGTTCCTCGTGCTGATCCTGATTTTCCGCCCCAGGGGGCTGCTGGGCAACCGTGAAACCTGAGGCTGCACACCTATGACTACCGCTTACTACAGTTTCAAGCCGTACAACGTCGGGCGCTGGATCATCTGGTCGCTGTTCGCGTTGGTGCTGATCTTCGCGCCTCAGGTGTTCGACAGCAATTTGTCCATCAGCATGTTGGCGCAGATGGGCATCGCCATCATCGCCTGCCTGTCGTACAACATGCTGCTCGGCCAAGGGGGGATGCTGAGCTTCGGGCATGCGGTCTATACCGGGCTGGGCTCCTACGTGGCCATTCACACGCTGCTGCGCGTCTCTGACGGCCTGATGTCCTTGCCGGTGAGCCTGATTCCGCTCGTGGGTGGGCTGGCCGGGCTGTTTTTTGCCATGTTGTTTGGCTATGTGACGACGAAGAAGGCCGGCACCCCCTTCGCGATGATCACCTTGGGGATCGGCGAGTTGGTGTTTGCCATGTCGCTGATGTTCTCCGACTTCTTTGGGGGGGAGGCGGGCATTTCGGCCGACCGGGTGGTGGGAGAGCCTTTCCTGGGCATCACGTACGGGCCCAACATCCAGGTGTACTACCTGATTGCGGTGTACACCTTCATCTCGGTGGCGCTGATGTATGCCTTCACCCGCACGCCGCTGGGGCGCATCATCAATGCCGTGCGCGATAACCCGGAGCGGGTGGAGTTCATTGGCTACAACACGCAGATGGTGCGTTATCTGGTGTTCATGATTGCCGGGTTCTTTGCCGGCATCGCCGGGGGACTGGCTGCCATTCAGTTCGAGATCGTGACGGCCGAAGTGGTCGGGCCGATCCGCTCCGGTGGCTACCTGCTGTTCACGTTCCTGGGCGGGGCCACGTTCTTCTTCGGCCCCATCATCGGCGGGGTGCTGATGGTGCTGGCCTTCGTCCTGTTTTCGGAAATCACCAAAGCCTGGCTGCTGTATCTGGGCTTGATCTTCTTGTTCATGGTGATGTATGCCCCAGGCGGCATTGCCAGCCTGATCATGATGAACCTGCGCGTGGCCATGTTTGGCCGCCTGCGGGAGTTGTGGGTGAGCTATCTGGCGTTGGGCACCACGGCGCTGGTCTTCCTCGTGGGCGCTGGGGCCATGATCGAGATGGTGTACCACCTGCAGCTCAATACGGCGCTGGGCGATGAGGTGCGGTTCCTGGGCGTGACGCTCAATGCCCGTGAGACGTCGAGCTGGTTCGGCTCGGTGTTCGTGGCGCTGACGGGCCTGGGGTTGTTCGAGCTGACGCGGCACCATTTCCGCCGCCAGTGGGCCGAGATCCAGACCTATATCGAAAAAGAGATCAAACGCCGGGAGACCACCTGATGAGCACGCCTTACGTTCTGGAACTCAAGGACCTGCGCAAGAGCTTTGGCAAGACGGAGATCATCCGGGGAGCCAATCTGGCGGTTCAGGCCGGCGAGCGAGTGGCCATCATCGGCCCCAATGGGGCGGGCAAGTCCACGCTGTTCAACCTCATCAGCGGGCGCTTTGCGCCAACTTCCGGCGAAGTGTGGCTCAACGGCCAGCGCATCGATGGCAAGAAGCCGTTCGAGATCAACCGGCTGGGGTTGTCGCGCAGCTTCCAGATCACCAACATCTTCCCCAAGCTCAGCGTGTTCGAGAATCTGCGCTGCGGGGTGCTGTGGAGTCTGGGCTACAAGTACACCTTTTTCAAATTTCTGGCCGATCTGGACGACGCCAATGAGCGGGCCGAAGAGCTGCTGGAGATGATCCGGCTGGACAAGAAGCGTGACACGCTGGCCATGAACCTGACCTATGCCGAACAGCGGGCGCTGGAAATTGGCATCACCATTGCAGGCGGGGCCAATGTGGTGCTGCTGGATGAACCCACCGCCGGCATGAGCAAGAGCGAGACCAAGCGGTTTATCGAGCTCATCCGTGAAGTGACGGTGGGCAAGACGCTGTTGACGGTGGAACACGACATGGGGGTGGTGTTTGGCTTGGCCGACAAGATCGCCGTCGTGGTCTATGGCGAGGTGATTGCCTACGACACCCCCGAAGCCGTGCGGGCGAACCAGCGCGTGCAGGAAGCCTACCTGGGCTCGGTGCTGGCCGAGGAGCAGGCAGCGGGTGCGGCGCATTGAACGAAAACGGACGACAGACATGCTGGACATCAACAACCTGCACGCCTACTACGGCAAGAGCCACGTCCTGCACGGGGTGCACTTCAAGGTGGCCCAAGGCGAAATCGTGGCTTTGCTCGGGCGCAACGGATCGGGGCGCTCCACCACGGCCAAAGCCATCATGGGGTTGGTCGATTCGGAAGGCGAGATTCGTTGGAAAGGCCGGCCGATTCGCGGCATGAAGCCTTTCGAGATCGCCCATCTGGGCATCGGCTATGTGCCGGAAAACCGGGAAATCTTCCCCAAGCTGACGGTGCACCAGAACCTGATGCTGGGGCAGAAAGGGCGGGGCAAAGGCAGCCGCTGGAGTTTTGACGACATGTATGCCATGTTTCCCCGCCTCAAGGAGCGCCAGCATACCGAGGCTGGCGTCATGTCGGGGGGGGAGCAGCAGATGCTGACCCTTTGCCGCACCCTCATGGGCGACCCGGAGCTCATCATTATCGATGAGCCCACGGAAGGGCTGGCGCCGAAGATCGTCGAGCAGGTGGCCGATTTTCTGCAGAAGCTCAAAGAAAAGGGCGTCTCGGTGCTGCTGATCGAGCAAAAGCTCACGATTGCTCTGAACATCTCAGACCGCGCGCTGGTGATGGGGCACGGCAGCATCGTGTTCGACGACACCCCCGCCGCGCTCAAAGCCAACCCCTATGTGCGCAAGGAGTGGCTGGAGGTCTGACCCGGCGCGCGCAAGCCGCTGCCCCGAGACAAACAGGTGACAGACGGCCGGGCTCATGCGCGGCAGACTTCCTACAATGCAATAACACGAACGGTCGTTCTTTTTGTGGCCGTTCATTGGCTTTCAGTCAGACAAGGAGACCGCATGACCGCGCATTACCAGGTCCACGGCGACGTGGCCGTCATCACCCTCGACAACCCGCCCATGAACGGTCTGGGGCTGAGCACCCGCCAGGGGATTGCGCGGGCGCTGGAGCAAGCCATCGAAGACGCCGCCGTGCGGGCCATCGTGATCACCGGGGCCGGCAAGGCGTTTTCCAGCGGCGCCGACATCAAGGAGTTCGGCTCCCCCAAAGCCTATCAGGACCCCAACCTCATCAGCGTGATCAACGCGCTGGAAGCCTCGCCCAAGCCTGTCGTGGCCGCGTTGCACACCGTGGTGATGGGGGGAGGGCTGGAACTGTCGCTGGGGTGCCATTACCGGATTACCGCGCCCGGCGCCAGCGTGGCCCTGCCGGAGGTCAAGCTCGGCTTGATTCCGGGCGCGGGTGGGACGCAGCGGCTGCCCCGCGCCATTGGCGTGGAGCCGGCGCTCAACCTCATCGTCAGCGGTGAGCCGGTGAAAAGCGAGTTGCTGGCCCAGATTCCCGGCCAAAAGCTCTTTGACAAGCTGGCGGCCAGCGCCGACAGCCTGATGGATGAGGCCCTGGCGCTGGCCCGGGAGGCGGCGGCCAAGCACGCCGCAGGCGAGCCGCTGCCGCGGTTGCGCGACCTGCCCTGCAAGCACCCCCAGGGCGACGGCTACTTCCAGTTTGCCCGCAACATGGTTCGCGGCATGGCGAAGCACTTTCCGGCGCCGGTCAAATGCGTGGACGCGGTGGAAGCCGCCACGAAGAAAAAGTTTGATGAGGGCATGGCCTATGAGCGCGAGACCTTCGTCAACCTGATGATGACCCCGGAGTGCATGGCGCTGCGCCACCTGTTCGTGGCCGAGCGGGCGGCCAGCAAAATCCCGGATGTGCCGGCCGACACCCCGCAACGCACGGTGGCGAAGGTGGCCGTCATCGGTGCTGGCACCATGGGTGGCGGCATCAGCATGAACTTCCTCAATGCGGGCATTCCGGTCACGATCCTGGAAATGAAGCAGGAGGCGTTGGACCGCGGGCTGGCCACCATCCGCAAGAACTACGAAGCCCAGGTGGCCAAAGGCAAGCTCAAGCAGGACATCTACGAGCAGCGCATGGCGCTGCTCTCCACCACCTTGAAGTATCAGGACATTGCCGACGCCGACCTGGTGATCGAAGCGGTGTTTGAGGAGATAGGGGTGAAAGAGCAGGTGTTCAGGCAACTCGATGCGGTGATCAAGCCCGGCGCCATCCTGGCCACCAACACCTCCACGCTGGATGTGAACAAGATTGCCGCATTCACCCAGCGCCCGCAGGACGTGGTGGGGATGCACTTCTTCAGCCCGGCCAATGTGATGAAGCTGCTGGAAGTGGTGCGTGGCGAGAAAACCGCCAAGGATGTGCTGGCCACCGTGATGGCCATCGGCAAGAAGATCAAGAAGACTTGCGTGGTCGCTGGGGTGTGCGATGGCTTCATCGGCAACCGCATGATCGAGCAGTACAGCCGCCAAGCCGGGTTTTTGCTGGAAGAGGGGTGTACGCCTCAGCAAGTCGATCAGGCGATCGAGAAGTTCGGCTTTGCCATGGGGCCATTCCGCATGGGCGACCTGGCCGGCAACGACATTGGCTGGGCCATTCGCAAGCGCCGCTATGTGGAAAAACCCCATCTGCGCTACAGCAAGACGGCCGATTTGCTGTGCGAGATGGGGCGTTTTGGGCAGAAAACCGGCGCCGGCTGGTACGACTACGCCCCCGGCAAGCGCGATGCCATTCCCAGCCCGGTGGTGGTCGAGATGATCGAGCGGCATCGCCAGGCGCTGGGCATCACCCCGCGTCAGATTGCAGACGAGGAAATCGTGCAGCGCCTGGTGTATGCGCTGGTCAACGAGGCGGCGCACATTCTGGAGGAAGGCATTGCCAGCCGGCCGAGCGACATCGACATGGTGTACCTCACGGGCTATGGCTTCCCGGTCCACCGGGGCGGCCCGATGCACTACGCCGATTTCGTGGGGCTGTTCAACGTGGCCGAGGCCATGAAGCGCTTTGCCCGCAATCCGCATGACGACGCGCAATTCTGGCAGCCCGCCCCTCTGATCCGGCGCCTGCTGGCCGAAGGCAAGACCTTCGCCGACCTCAACCGCTGATGCCTCGCCACCCCATCCCGAATCGCAAGGAACGACCATGACCCAAGCCGTCATCGTATCGACCGCACGCACCCCGCTGGCCAAGAGCTGGAAAGGGGCCTTCAACATGACCCATGGCGCCACCCTTGGGGGCCATGCCGTGCAGCACGCGATTGCCCGCGCCGGCATCGACGCCGCCGAGGTGGAAGACGTGATCATGGGCTGCGCCAACCCGGAAGGGGCGACTGGCATGAACATCGCGCGCCAGATCGCGTTGGCCGCCGGCTGCCCGATCACCACCTCCGGGCTGACGGTCAACCGGTTTTGCTCCTCCGGCTTGCAGACGATTGCCTTGGCGGCGCAGCGCATCATCGCCGGTGAGGGCGATGTGTACGTGGCCGGTGGCGTGGAAAGCATTTCCTGCGTGCAGCAGGAAATGAACATGCACATGGCCTTCGATCCCCTGCTGAAGAAGAAAAAACCTGAGATTTACTGGACCATGCTGCAAACGGCCGAGCAGGTGGCCAAGCGGTACGGCATCGGCCGCGACGCGATGGACGAGTATGGCGCGGCGAGCCAGCAGAAAGCCTGCGCGGCGCAGGCCGCCGGGTTGTTCGAGGCGGAAATCGCGCCGATTACCGTGACCATGGGGGTGGCCGACAAGACGCTGGGCCTCATCACCCGGCAGGTGACGGTGAGCAAAGACGAAGGGCTGCGCGAAGGCACCACCAAAGAAGGCATCAGCGGCATTCGGCCGGCGCTGCCGGGCGGGCTGGTGGCCGCGGGCAATGCCAGCCAGTTCAGCGATGGGGCCGGGGCCTGCGTGGTCGTCAGTGAGGCGTATGCCAGCCGCCACAACCTCCAGCCGCTGGGGCGTTTCCTGGGCTTTGCCGTGGCCGGCTGCGAGCCTGACGAGATGGGCATTGGCCCCGTATTCGCCGTGCCCAAGGTGCTCGACAAACTGGGGCTGAAGGTCGAAGACATCGACCTGTGGGAGCTCAACGAGGCCTTTGCGGTGCAGGTGATCTACTGCCGCGACCGGCTGGGTATTCCCAACGAGCGGCTCAACGTCAACGGCGGCGCCATCGCCCTGGGGCACCCTTACGGCGTCAGTGGCCAGCGGCTCACCGGGCATGCGCTCATCGAAGGCAAGCGCCGGGGCGCCAAGCGGGTGTGCGTGACCATGTGCATCGGCGGGGGCATGGGGGCCGCTGGCGTGTTCGAGGTGCTGTGACGACGGAGTGAGCATGAGCCTGCGCCCCACCGTCGATTTTCTGCTCTACGACTGGCTGGGGGTGCAGACCCTCAGCGAGCGCGCGCGTTTCGCGGACCACAGCCGCGAGACCTTCGACGCCGTGCTCGACACCTGCGAGCGCATCGCCCGCGAGAAGTTCGCCCCCTTCAACCGCCTGGTGGACACCCAGGAGCCGCAATTCGACGGCGAAAAGGTGATCTTGCCCCAGGCCACGAAAGACGCTTGGGACGCCTATGCCGCCTCTGGCATGCTCAGCGCGGCCCAAGACCATGACGTGGGCGGCATGCAGCTGCCTTACACGGTGGAGGCGGCGGGCAACGCGTTTTTCGCCATGGCCTCCGTCAGCATCGGGGCAGGCATGCTCACGGTGGGCAACGCCAACTTGCTGATGGCGCACGGCTCACCTTTGCAGCGCGAGGTGTTTGCCCGCAACGCATTCAGCGGCCGGTTTTCCGGGACGATGTGCCTGAGCGAGCCGCAGGCGGGTTCGAGTCTCAGCGACGTGGCCACGCGCGCCACACCCGACGGCGAGGGCTTCGAGGCCGACCCCCTGGGGCCCCGTTACCGCCTGCGCGGCAACAAGATGTGGATTTCGGCCGGCGAGCATGAGTTGACCGAAAACATCGTCCATCTGGTGCTGGCCAAGATTCCCGGGCCGGACGGCAAGCTGCCGCCGGGGGTCAAAGGCATTTCCCTGTTCATCGTGCCGAAGAAGCTGGTAGACACCCAAGGCCGCTTGACCGGCGTGCGCAACGACGTGGCCCTGGCCGGCCTGAACCACAAATGCGGCTGGCGCGGCACCACGAACACGCTGCTCAATTTCGGCGAAGGCCGTTTCCCGGTGCAGGGCGAGGGCTTGGGCGCCGGGCTCGACGGCCGGGGAGCCGGGGCCATCGGCTATCGGGTGGGCGAGCCGGGCAAAGGCCTGAGCTATATGTTCCACATGATGAACGAGGCGCGCATCGGGGTGGGCATGGCAGCCACCATGCTGGGCATGGCCGGCTACCACGCGAGCCTGGACTATGCGAAAACCCGCCCGCAGGGGCGCCCCATGGGGCCGGCCGGCAAAGACCCGACCCAACCCCAGGTCCGGATCATCGAGCACGCCGATGTCAAGCGCATGCTGCTGGCCCAGAAGGCCTATTGCGAAGGGGCGCTGGCGCTGGAGCTGTATTGCGCCCGTCTGGTGGACGAGCAGCGCACCGGCGACGCCGCAGCGGCCGATGACGCCCGTCTGCTATTGGAAGTGCTGACCCCCATCGCCAAGAGCTGGCCCAGCGAATGGTGTCTGGAGGCCAACAGCCTGGCCATCCAGATTCACGGCGGCTATGGCTACACGCGCGACTTCCCGGTGGAGCAGTACTGGCGCGACAACCGCCTCAACATGATCCATGAAGGCACGCATGGCATCCAGGCGCTCGACCTGCTGGGCCGCAAGGTGTTGATGGAAAACGGCCAAGGCCTGCAACGGCTGGTCGCCCGCATGCAGGGTACTATCGCCCGGGCCATGCAGCGGCCTGAGTTGGCGGCCCATGCCCAGGCCCTGGCGCAAGCCTTGCAGCAAGTGGGTGCCGCCACCCAAGCCGCATGGGCGACAGGCCAGCCCACCGAAGCCCTGGCCAATGCCGTACCCTATATGCAGGCGTTTGGGCACACCGTGCTGGCCTGGATCTGGCTCGATGTGGCGCTGGCGGCGTTGCTGGCTGCGCCATCACCGGCCCGGCAGGGCCGGCTGGCCGCCTGCCGCTACTTCTTTCACTACGAGTTGCCCAAAATCGGCGCCTGGCTTCAAGTCGTCACGCAGCGCGACATGACCTGTGCCGAACTGGCTGAAGACGCATTTTGAACCGGGCCCTGGGGGCCCAGAAGGAGACACGCATGTCACGCACCGTACACGAACTCTTTGACCTCAAGGGCCGGGTGGCGCTCGTCACGGGCGGCTCCCGCGGGCTGGGGCTGCAGATGGCCCACGCGCTGGGCGAGGCCGGCGCCCGCGTGCTGGTGACGGCCCGCAAGGCCGACGAACTCGAAGGCGCGGTGGCGCAACTGCGTGGGGCGGGCATCGACGCGCAATGGATCGCCGCCGATTGCGCCAAGGAAGCCGACATCCACCGCCTGGCGGCCGACACCCTGCAGCGCATGGGGGCGGTGGACATCCTGGTCAACAATGCGGGGGCGGCCTGGGGCGCGCCCGCCGAAGACCACCCCATCGAGGCGTGGGACAAGGTGATGAACCTCAACGTGCGCGGTTACTTCATCCTGAGTCAATACCTGGCCAAGCACCACATGATCGCCCGGCGCAAAGGCAGCATCATCAACGTGGCCTCCATCGCCGGGCTGGGCGGCAACCCGCGTGGCATGAACACCATCGCCTACAACACCTCCAAAGGCGCGGTCATCAACTTCACCCGGGCGCTGGCGGCCGAATGGGGCCCCTACGGCATTCGCGTCAACGCCATTTGCCCGGGCTTCTTTCCCAGCAAGATGACCAAGGGCACGCTGGAGGCGCTGGGAGAAGACAAAATGGCCGCGCACGCCCCGCTGGGCCGTCTCGGTGACGATGAAGACCTCAAGGGCTTGACGCTGCTGTACGCCTCCGACGCCGGCAAGCACATCACCGGCCAATGGCTGGCGGTGGACGGTGGCGTGAGCATCATCACGGGAGGTTGAGTGGCGTTTCCAGTCCGAATCCCCTTCGTCGAGCATCTGGGCTTCGTCCTGCGGCATTGGCAGGATGGCGAGGCCGAAATCACCTTCGATCCGGCGCCGGAGCACCTGAATTCGTTCAACGTGGTCCACGGCGGGGCCACCATGACCCTGCTCGACGTGGTGATGGCCCACGCCGCTCGCAGCGTGCAGCCGGACATGGGGGCCGTGACCATCGAAATGAAAACCTCATTCATGCAGGCGGCCAAGGGGCTGCAGCGCGCGCGCGGACGGCTGCTGCACCGCACCGCCACCATGGCCTTCACCGAAGGCCGGGTGTTTGACGCCGAGGGCCGGCTGTGCGCCCATGCCACGGGCACATTCAAGTATGTGAAACGGCTGCCGGTGGGGGCCAAGGGCGTGCAGTCACTCAATGCGCCTGCCACCGGCATTTCCACCGACTGATTCCTTCGCTTCCCTTTCCGGGGCCTGAGCCCCGCATCAGGAGATGACATGCCTCTGAACACCCGTATCCTGCTGGACAACCGCCCCCGCGGCGAAGCCAGCGTGAGCAATTTCCGCATCGAAACGGTGGAGACGCCCCCACTGGCCGAGGGGCAGGTGCTGGTGCGGCACCATTACCTTAGCCTGGACCCTTACATGCGCGGGCGCATGAATGACGCCAAAAGCTATGCCGAACCGCAGCCGCTGGGTGAGGTGATGATCGGCGGCACCGTGGGCGAGGTGGTAGAGAGCCGCCACCCCCGCTATGCGCCGGGCGACCAGGTGGTGGGCATGGGGGGATGGCAGCAGTACAGCGTGGTGGATGCCTCCCAGCCTGGCGCGCTGCGCAAGGTGGACACGACACACGTCCCGTTGAGCCACTACCTGGGGGCGGTGGGCATGCCCGGCGTGACGGCCTGGTACGGGTTGGTCAAGATCATCGACCCCAAGCCCGGGCAGACCGTGACGGTCAGCGCCGCCAGTGGCGCCGTGGGCAGCGCGGTCGGCGCCTTGGCCAAGGCCCGGGGCTGCCGCGTGGTGGGCATTGCCGGTGGGCCTGACAAATGCGCCTACGTGAAGGATGAATTGGGCTTTGATGACTGCATCGACTATCGGCAACACCGTGATTACCCTTCATTGGCCAAGGCCCTCAAGCAAGCCTGCCCCCACGGCATCGACGGGCATTTTGAAAACGTCGGCGGCATGGTGCTCGACGCGGTGATGCTGCGCACCAACCCGTTCGCCCGCATGGCCGTGTGCGGCATGATTGCTGGCTACGACGGCCAGCCCCTGCCGATGGCCAACCCGGCGCTGATCCTGATCAATCGCCTGCGGGTCGAGGGGTTTATCGTCAGCGAGCACATGGAAGTCTGGCCCGAGGCGCTGGCCGAACTGGCTGAACTGGTGGGCAGCGGCCGTTTTCGCCCCCGCGAGACCGTGGCCCACGGCATTGAGTCTGCGCCAGAGGCATTTCTGGGCCTGCTCAAAGGGCGCAACTTCGGCAAGCAGCTCGTCAAGCTGGTTTGAAGCCGGGCTGGGGCGGCATCGGTCACGGAGGCCAGCGAGATGAACGAGACGCACGAGGTATTCAATCAGCCCCTGCCGCTGCAGGACGTCAACCTGTTCGCGGGCAACCGGCCCATGCAGGACGCGCTCGACCGGCTGGCGCCCGCGATGGACCGATCGGCGCTGGTCGAGTTGGGGGCGTTGGCCGGCAGCGCCGAGATGCAGATGCACGCCCGGCTGGCCCATGTGTTCACGCCCCAGCTGCGCACCCATAGCCGGCAAGGGCACCGCATCGATCAGGTGGAATTCCACCCCAGCTACCATGCGCTGATGGGCGCTGCGGTGGCCGCCGGTCTGCATGGCGCCCCTTTTGCCGATGCCGAGCAGGCCAGCGGGCACGCCCATCTGCGCCGCGCCGCCGGCTTCATGCTCTTTACCGAACTGGAGCCAGCGACGCTGTGCCCCATTTCCATGACCTATGCGGCCACGCCGGCCTTGAGGGGCAATCCCGCCATCTACCGCGACTGGGCGCCGGCACTGACCAGCCGGGCTTATGACCCCGTCATGCGCCGCTGGACCGACAAGGCCGGCGTGACCATGGGCATGGGCATGACCGAGAAGCAGGGCGGCTCCGACGTGCGCGCCAACACCACCCAAGCCGTGCCCGACGGCGAGGACGCCTGGGGCCGGCGCTTCGTGGTCACCGGGCACAAGTGGTTTTTTTCCGCGCCCATGTGTGACGCTTTCCTGATTCTGGCCCAGACGCCGGCGGGCTTGTCCTGCCTGTTTTTGCCGCGCGTGCTGCCGGACGGATCGGTCAATGCGCTGCGCATCCAGCGCCTCAAAGACAAGCTGGGCAACAAAGCCAACGCCAGCGCGGAGGTGGAGTTTCACGCCGCCACGGCCTGGCTGGTGGGGGAGGAGGGCCGGGGCGTGCCGCAAATCCTGGCCATGGGCACCATGACCCGACTCGATTGCGCCCTGGGCACCAGCGGACTGATGCGTCAGGCCCTGGCGCTGGCCATCGACCATACCCGCCAGCGCCGCGCTTTCGGCAAGCCGCTCATCGAGCAGCCGCTCATGAAAAACGTGCTGGCCGATTTGGCGCTGGAGTCCGAGGCGGCCACCGTGTTGGCCCTGCGGCTGGCGCACAGCTTCGACCGGGCCGGTGGCGACGCGCATGAGCGCGTCATGCAACGCCTGCTCACTCCCGTGGCCAAGTTCTGGATTTGCAAGCGCGGCAGCCCCTTTGCCCAGGAGGCCATGGAGTGCCTGGGCGGCAACGGCTACGTGGAGGAGCAGGGCGAGGGCGTGATGGCCCGGATCTATCGCGAAATGCCGGTCAACAGCATCTGGGAAGGCGCGGGCAACATCATGGCGCTGGACTTGCTGCGCGCGCTGCGGCAAGCCGATGCCGCTGCCGCCCTGGCCCAGGAATTGGCGCCTGCGCGTGGCGCTCACCCCGCGCTGGACCGCTGGATCGATCACCTGCCGGCTCAGATGGAAGACCTGGCCACCGAGTGGGAGGCCCGCCGGCTGGCCGAGCGCGTGGCGCTGGCCGTGCAAGCCGCGTGGCTGGCCCGTTGTGCGCCAGGGGTCGTGTTGGGTGCCTTCTGTGACTCACGGCTCGATAGCCGCTGGGGGCACAGTTTCGGCGCCCTGGGGGCTGGCGTCGATTGGGATGCCATCATCGAGCGGGCCCGCCCGCGCTGAAACCACACACACGAGGAGACGCATACATGCTGGATACCTTCGCTGGCCGGACGGCTGTGATCACCGGGGCCGGTTCGGGCTTCGGGCTGGAGGTGGCGCGCCTGGCCGCAGCACGCGGCATGCGCCTGGTGCTGGTGGACGTGCAGGCCGATGCGCTGGACCGTGCCCGGCAGGAACTGGAGGCTGCCGCAGCGACGGTGCTGGCCCGTCGCGTGGATGTCTCCCATGCCGAGGCGATGGATGCCCTCGGCGCGGAAGTGCGGCAACGGTTCGGCGCGCCCCACTTCGTGTTCAACAACGCGGGAGTGGCCGCCGGTGGCCTGATCTGGGAAAACACCGTGGCCGACTGGAACTGGGTGCTGGGCGTCAACCTCTGGGGGGTGGTGCACGGGGTGCGCGTGTTCACGCCCATGATGTTGGCCGCCGCGCAGGCCGACCCAGCCTATCGAGGGCACATCGTCAACACGGCCAGCATGGCGGGCTTGCTTACGCCCCCGAACATGGGGGTGTATAACGTGAGCAAGCATGCCGTGGTCGCGCTGACCGAGACCCTCTATCAAGATCTGGCGCTGGTCACCGACCAGGTGGGGGCGAGCGTCCTGTGCCCTTACTTCGTGCCCACCGCAATCAGCCAGAGTCAGCGCAACCGCCCGACGGACCTACCCTCGGCCGCCCCCACCCGCAGCCAGCTCATTGGCCAGGCCATGAGCGAAAAGGCCGTCAGCAGCGGCAAGGTCACGGCGGCGGAAGTGGCGGCCCAGGTGTTCCAAGCGATCGAGCAGGGCCGGTTCTACATCTACAGCCACCCCAAGGCCCTGGGCAATGTGCGCACCCGCCTGGAAGCCATCGTCGAAGGCCGCAATCCCCCCGATCCCTTTGCCGAGCGCCCGGAAGTGGGGGCGCAGTTGCGCGCGGCGTTGCGCTCAGGCGCTTGAAGGCATGCCCTCGGTCTTGCGCAGGGCCGCAAACAACCGCTGCGTATCCAGCACCGCAATCAACAGATCGCCGCCACGCGCGCGGATCAGGTGCTCGATCAGGCGACGGGCGGCGCCACCAAATGGCGCGGGGATGATCTCGTCGACGCCAAACTCTGGCACCGCGTGCAGTTCGTCCACCAGCAGGCCGGCGGTCTGGCCATCGTGCTCCAGCAGAATGATCTGGCGCCCCTGCGCCGCGGAATCGGCCGAGGCGTTGCCTCCCAACAACCGCCCAAGGTCGTATACCCAGATGAAATGTTGGAGGGCGGTGTGGTCGGTGGGGGGCAGCATCCCGACCAAAGCGGGATGCCCCTGTGGCGGGGCGGGGGTCATGCGTTCGGCCGGCACGGCCTCACGCACGCAGGCCGCATCCAGCGCCAGCAGGCCGTCGCCGAGGTAGAAGGTGGCGTACTCTCGCCCGCCGCGGGTGGTGTTCGTCCAGCCGTCGTGCTGCGTGGTGTCGGCGCGTGTGGAGGCACGCCGCACCGGGCCCAGCGTCTCGATCACGAAGGCCAGCACGTCGTCGCGGTAGCCGTCGCTGGTCTTGAACTCGCGGTAGCCGGCCGAGGCCGAGGCGCCCAGCAGCACGTAGTGCCCCTCGTGCTCGATGACGCGGCTGGCGGTGGCGCCGTTGGGCAGCTCCAGCCATGGGCCGGCGGCGGCCAGCACCGCCCCCACCGGCGTGGCCGGGTCGGTGCTGGCGATGACGCGGCCCTGCCGGTCGGTCAGGTATGCGCGCGCGTCCGCCCGCTGGCCGATCGCGCCGCGCAGCATCGCCAGCAGCTCGCGCTCGGCGTGGAAGACGATGCCGATGCCGCCTACGACGTGGCCGTCCTCCGGGTGGCGGATCGCGGCGTGGTAGGTGTAGGTCGGGCGTCCGTCGGTCCACGGCTCCACCTGGAACGGCGAGACGTGGTAGCTCTGCTCGTCCGGCAGCGCCAGCACGGCCTGCAGCGTGGCCTCGTCGACGCGGCGGCCCACCAGCCCGTCGTCGCCGCCGTCGTGCGACTGGGCGACGATGCGCCCGCCGCGGTCGTAGACGAACAGCCGGGTGTAGACGGTGTAGAGCGAGTGGATGTAGCGCAGCAGCGGCGTGATCGTCTCGCGCGCACCGTCCTGGGGCTCCGGCTGCGCCAGGATGGTGCGCAGCTCCGGCGTCATCGCCCACCAGCGGCAGTCGTCGGCGCGCTCGTACAGGTTGCGGTCCAGCAGGTCCACCGCCAGGTGGGCGACGAAACCGACACGCTGCAGGCCCGAGGCCAGCACGGTGTCGTAGAGGTCGCGCACCGACTGCGCGAACAGCGTGTTGCTGCGCGCGCCGGTCTCGCTGATCTGGTCGAGGATGGTCTTGAGGCGCTGGCGGTCGATGTCGCCACCGGCGGTGACGACCTGGCCGTTCCACACCACGCGCCGGATCGACTCGGTGGCGCGGATCACCTCGTACAGCGGCGGGCTGAAGCTGCGCGCGTGCGACAGCAGGCCGGCGGCGGTGCCGGGGTCCAGCGCCTCCAGCGCGCTGCCCTCGTCGCGCGTGAAGGCCAGGTCCACCGGTACCATCACCTGCCCCTGCCAGCCCTCCGGGCCCATGTAGCCCTGGTAGCCCTCGGCGCGGCGCGTGCAGACCAGGTACTCGCGCCCGGCGTGCAGCAGCAGGCGCGGCGCGCCGTCGGGGTTGACCGGCACCTGGGCGCCGCGCGCGATCCAGTGCTCGTCGGAGCTGGCGATGACGCGCGCCTGGCCGTCGAGCAGCAGCAGGATCGAGCGGCCGGCCGGGTCGCCGTGCGAGCGGAAGATGCCGGCCATCTCGGCCTCGAAGCCGAACACCAGGCACAGCACGCCGGCCGGCTGACGCGTCGTCGGGTGCAGCATGCGCTGGGCGTAGATGAGGCTGGCGCCCAGCCCTGGGCGCAGGTCGGTCGGGCGAAAGATCTGCACGTAGCCGTCCGAGGCCAGCGCCTGCGCCAGCAGCGGGTCCTGCGTGCCCTCCACCGCGTGCGCGGGGTCGGTCTGCACCAGCACGTTGCCCTGCGGATCCAGCAGCAGGATCTCGTCGTAGACCGTGTACTTGCGCCGGTACGACAGCAGCCGCGCGCGCACGGCGTCGGCGTCGCGAGTCAGCCCGGCGACGAACTCGCACAGCACGCGGTCGGTGGCCAGGAAGCCGACGTCGGCGGTGCGCTCGTACAGGTTGCGAACGACGATGTCGATCACGTAGCCGGCGCGGGTGCCCAGCGCCGCCATCGCGTGGTCGATCTTCTCCGCCACCAGGCTGCGCACCAGCTCGCGTTCCAGCCGGTCGAAGCCGGCGCGGGTGGCGGCAATCGTCGGCAGGATGGCCTGCGCCTCCTGCGGGCAGACCATGCGCGCGGTCGACTCGATCAGGCGCCACATCAGGTTGAGCTCGCGCAGCGACGTCTCACAGCGGGAAACGTCGGGCATGTAGGGCAGGTAGTTGTCGACAGCGGTGGCAGGTAAGCTCATGCGGCAGGGGGTCAATGATGATGAACGATCACGATTGGCCAGTTAGCAAGCCGCGTGCCGCGGCATTCGCTGTGGCAAACTTGCGCACTTTCGATTCGACGAGCCTCTCTCGACTGTGAGTATTTCTATCGTTTCTCTTCTTGCCGATGAACTGGGCGTGCGCCCCGCCCAAGTCGAAGCGGCCGTGTCCCTGCTGGACGGTGGCGCCACCGTGCCCTTCATTGCCCGCTACCGCAAAGAAGCCACCGGCGGCCTCGACGATGCCCAACTGCGTGAGCTCGAAACCCGTCTGACCTATCTGCGCGAACTGCAAGAGCGGCGGGCCGCGGTGCTCAAGAGCATCGAGGAGCAGGGCAAGCTGACCCCACAGCTGCGCAGCGCCATCGAAGCCGCTGCCACCAAGCAAGCGCTGGAAGACCTGTACCTGCCTTACAAGCCCAAGCGCCGCACCAAAGGGATGATCGCCCGGGAAAACGGCCTGGAGCCGCTGGCCGACCTGCTGTTGGCCGACCCCACCCGGGTGCCGTCCGACGAGGCCCAGCCTTACGTCAAGGCCGCCAAGGGCGACGATGGCAGCGACTTCACCACCGTGGCCGCCGTGCTCGACGGGGTGCGCGACATCCTGAGCGAACGCTGGGCCGAGGACGCCACTCTGGTGCAGGGCTTGCGTGAGTGGCTGTGGCAAGAGGGGGTGTTGCAAAGCCGCAAGGTCGAAGGCAAAAGCGATGCCGACCCCGAAGTGGCGAAATTCCGCGACTACTTCGACTACGAGGAGCCCATCGGCCGCGTGCCTTCGCACCGGGCGTTGGCCGTGTTCCGGGGCCGGGCGCAAGACATCCTGGACGTGCGGCTGGTCGCGCCGGAGCCGCTGCCGGCGGCCAGCGAGTCGGCAGGCAAGCCCGCGCCCCAGCCCTCGCTGGCCGAGGGCCGCATCGCCCGCCACCTCGGCTGGAGCCACCAAGGCCGCCCTGCCGACGACCTGATCCGCAAATGCGTGGCCTGGACGTGGCGCGTCAAGCTCAGCCTGTCGATCGAGCGCGACCTGTTTGCCCGCCTGCGCGAAGCGGCGGAAAAAGTCGCCATCAAAGTGTTCGCCGACAATCTGCGCGACCTGCTGCTGGCCGCCCCCGCTGGGCCGCGCCCCGTCATGGGATTGGACCCGGGTATCCGCACCGGGGTCAAGGTGGCCGTGGTCGATGCCACGGGCAAGCTCGTCGATACCGCCACCGTGTACCCCCACGAACCCCGGCGCGACTGGGAAGGCGCCATCGCGACCTTGGGCGCGCTGTGCCTCAAGCACCGCGTCGAGCTGATTGCCATCGGCAACGGCACGGCCAGCCGCGAAACCGACCGCCTGGCCGCCGATCTCATCCAGCGCCTGGCCGCTCGGGCCCAAGACGGCGTGGCCGTGCCCCAGAAAGTCGTGGTCAGCGAGGCCGGGGCCTCGGTGTATTCCGCCAGCGAATACGCCTCCGAGGAAATGCCCGATGTGGACGTGAGCCTGCGCGGGGCCGCCAGCATCGCCCGCCGCCTGCAAGACCCCTTGGCCGAATTGGTCAAGATCGAGCCCAAGAGCATTGGCGTGGGGCAGTACCAGCACGACGTCAACCAAAGCGAGCTGGCCCGCACGCTCGACGCCGTGGTCGAGGACTGCGTCAACGCCGTGGGGGTGGACCTCAACACCGCCAGCGTGCCGCTGCTGGCGCGGGTCTCGGGCTTGTCGCCCAGCGTGGCCAAGGCCGTGGTGCGCTGGCGCGAGACGCATGGGGCGTTTCGCAGCCGCCAGCAGTTGCTACAGGTCAGCGGCCTGGGGGCCAAGACGTTTGAACAAAGCGCCGGCTTCTTGCGCATCCGCGAGGGCGACAACCCGCTGGACATGACCGGCGTGCACCCCGAAACCTACCCTGTGGTCGAGCGCATCATGGCCCGCACCGGCAAGCCGGTGGCCGAGCTCATGGGCCGGGTGGACTTGATCCATGCCCTCAAGCCCGAATGGTTTGCCGACGAGCGCTTCGGCATCGTGACCGTGCGCGACATCCTGGGCGAGCTGGAAAAGCCCGGCCGCGACCCGCGCCCCGACTTCCGGGTGGCCCGCTTCAACGAGGGGGTGGAAGACATCACCGACCTCAAGGAAGGCATGATTCTGGAGGGGACGGTCAGCAACGTGGCCCAGTTTGGTGCCTTCGTGGACATCGGCGTGCACCAAGACGGCCTGGTCCACGTCAGCCAGCTGTCCCACAAGTTCGTGCAAGACGCGCGCGACGTGGTCAAGACCGGCGACATCGTCAAGGTCAAGGTGATGGAAGTGGATGTGGCGCGCAAGCGCATCGGCTTGAGCATGCGGCTCGGCGATGAGCCGGGCGCCCGCTCGCAGCGCCGCGAGGGGGCCAACCGCTTCGAGCCGGCAGGCCGCGCCCACCGCCCAGGGCAGGGCGGACGGCAAGCCGCCGCCGCGCCCCTGGGGGCCATGGCCTCGGCCTTTGCCAAGCTCCAAGGGCTCAAGCGCTGAGCCCCGATCCCTCCACTATACTGACCGCATCCGACATTCCGACTGCCGCCATGCAACTCGAAGAGCTTCTGGCCCAAGCCAAGGCGCTGCCCAGCATCCCGCGGGTGGTTTCCGAAGTGATGACCGAGCTGAACAAGGACGACCCCGACCCGCGCGCCATCAGCGAGGCCGTGGCCACCGATCCGGGCCTGACCGCTCGCCTGCTCAAGCTGGCCAACTCCGCGTTTTTCGGGCTCACCCGCGAAGTCGTCAGCGTATCCGATGCCATCAGCGTCTTGGGCTTCAACCATGTGCGCACCCTGGTGCAGGCCGTGGCCCTGAGCAGCAGCTTCAAATCGGTGCCGGGCGTCAATCTGGAGCAATTCTGGCGCTACAGCCTCAACACCGCCAAGATCTGCCGCACGCTGGCCAAAAGCCTGCGCTACAACGACGGCGCGGCCTTCACCGCCGGGCTGGTGCATGCGGTGGGCGATTTGGTGATGCACATCGGCATGCCCGATGCGATGGCCAAGTTGGACTGGACCGTCTCGCCCCTGGACATGAAGCGGGCCGAGGCCGAGCGCGCCGCGCTGGGATACACCTACGCCGATGTCAGCGCGGCCTTTGCCCTGAAATGGGATTTCCCTGAGGCCATCGTCCGCGCGCTCAAACACCAGCTCGTGCCCTTTGAGGGCGACATCTACGAGCCCATGGCGGGCGTGGTACATATGGCGTCATGGCGGGCCCGCGCCCAAGAAATCGGCATGGACCGTGAGGGGTTGGCCGCCACGTTCCCCGATGTGGTGGCCATTCTGCTGGGTCTCGATCTGCAAATGGTGCTCGACAAAGACCCGAGCGAGTGGACTTCGGCCGGAGAACTGTCGGCCTTCATGGGGTGAGCATGCGGCTGGAGGAATTGCTGCGTCAACCCCATGCCTTGCCGGTGGTGCCTGAACTGGCGGCCCGGCTGATCCAGACCTTCGATCAGGCGGAGGTGGATCTGTCGCGCATCGCCACCGAGATCGAACGCGATCCGGCCATGGCCGCGCGCCTGCTGCAACAGGCCAACTCCTCGTTTTTCCGCCTCCTGCGGCCGGTGGCCACCGTGCGCGATGCCGTGATGGTGCTGGGGCTCAACAAGGTGCGGGCGTTGGTGATCGGCGCGGCGCTCAATGCCAGCTTTCATGCCGTCAGTGGCGTCAATCTGGACCGCTTCTGGCATTTCAGCTTTGCCGCCGCCACCGTGGCGCGGCTGGTCTGCACCCCTCGGCGGCTCGACGAAAACCTGGCCTTCACCGCCGCTTTGCTGCACGGCGTGGGTGAGCTGGTGATGCACATGGGCATGCCCGAAACCATGCTGGCCATCGACCAGAAAGTGGACGTGTTCGAGCTGGACCGGGCCCGGGCCGAGTATCTGGCCTTGGGGTACTCGTATGCCGAAGCCGGTGGCGCATTGGCTCAACACTGGCGGTTGCCCCGCCTGCTGGCCGACGCCATCGGCCAACATGCCGACCCGCTGGAGCACGACCCCATCGACCCGCTGGCCGTCGTCGTGCACCTGGCCAGTTGGCGAGCGCGGGTGCTGGTCCATGGCAACCGCCGAGAGGACCTCATCCACACCTATCCCGATGCCATGGGCGAGGTGCTGGGGCTGGACCCCGACCTGCTGGTCGATCCCGAACTGGCCGGCCTGCATGTGCTGACGACGGCCGGAGGTTGAGGCGAATGCAGGCATTGCGCATCTATGCCGGGCCCAAGGCCCTGGAGCACATTCGGCGTGAGGGCTTGGAGCCGGCGCACGTGGGCGTGGTGGCCGGGGCCGCCGGCGGGCCGAAAGGGCTGATCCTGGGGCCGCTGGACCGTTTTCTGTTCGGGCAATGGCTGCCGGCGAGCAGCCAGCCGGTGGACTTGGTGGGCGCCTCCATCGGCGCCTGGCGCATGGCCACGGCCTGTCTGGCTGATCCGGTGGCGGCGTTTCGCCGCTTGGAGCAGGACTACATCGCGCAAGACTATCAGGTGCCGCCCGGGCGCAAACGGCCGATTCCTCGCCACGTGAGCGAGCGGTTTGGCCAAAGCCTTCAGGCTTTCTATGGCGGCCGGGTGGCCGAGGTGCTGGGGCATCCCCGCTATCGGGTGCATATCGTCACCTCTCGCGGGCGTCATGTGCTGGCGCGCGAAGGGCGTTGGCGCACGCCGGCTGGCTACCTCGGCGCCTATCTCACCAACGCCGTGCGGCGCCAGGCCATGGGCGTGTGGCTGGAGCGGGTGGTGTTCAGCCAGCCCGCGGCCCCGCTGCCGTTTGCCACCCACGACTACCGCACCCGCCAGGTGCCGCTGACCGAAGCCAACTTCATGCCCGCGTTGCAGGCCAGTTGCTCGATTCCTTTCGTGCTGGAGGCGGTGCACGACATTGCGGGGGCGCCGCGGGGCGCTTACTGGGATGGCGGCATCACCGACTATCACCTGCATCTGCCCTACCGCCCCGAACGCGGGTTGGTGCTGTATCCGCATTTCCAGCGCCATGTGGTGCCCGGCTGGCTCGACAAAGCCCTGAAATGGCGGCACAAGGCCACCGCTTTTCTGGACCACACGGTGGTGCTGGCGCCCGATCCGGCGTGGGTGAGCCGGCTGCCCAACGGCAAGCTGCCAGACCGCACCGACTTCCCCCGCTACGGCAGCGACCTGGATGCCCGGATGCGGGACTGGAGAACGGCCGTGGCCGCCAGCGAGCGCTTGGCCGACGAGTGGGCCCAATGGCTGCAGCGGCCCGACCCGTCCGTCGTTCAGCCGCTGTGATCCAGTCGCTGCGATCAGCCCCTCAAGTCTGGGCGCCGCGTGCGCGGGCCCAGGCGGCCATCAGGGCTTGGGCCGCCTGCTCCGGGTGACTCGCGCCAGTGATGGCCCGCACCACGGCGAACGAGCCGACCCCCGTGGCCGCGACGGCGTTCAGGTGCTCCAGGCCGATGCCGCCGATCGCCACCGTCGGCCAGCTGCGCAGCAGCCAGGCATAGGCGGCCAGCCGAGCCAACCCTTGTGGCGGGGTGGGCATGGCTTTGAGCGTGGTGGGGAACACCGCACCCAAGGCGATGTAACTGGGGCGCAGCGCGGCGGCCCGGCACATTTCGGCGTAGCCGTGGGTGCTGATGCCCAGGCGCAGGCCGCTGGCGCGCAGCCGCTCGATATCCTCAGGCGCCAGTGTATCGAGGTCCTCCTGCCCCAGGTGGACGCCGTAGGCGCCCGCCTCGATGGCGGCTTGCCAGTGGTCATTGATGTAGAGCTGCGCCGGTGTGCCCGCCACCGCGGCGACCGCGGCCCGGACTTCGGCGCGGATGGCCTCGGCGTCGGTGGACTTGAAGCGCAATTGCAGGGTCGGCACGCCAGCGCGGGCCATGCGGCCAATCCAGCCCGCATCGGGCAGCACGGCATACAGCCCCAGGGCCGATGGCGCGGGCGCGAAGCCCCCGGCGCTCTGCGGAGGGGGCAGGCCAAAGTCGCTCGGCTCGCACGGCCACGCCGTGGGGTCGAACCGCCCGGTGCGCTCGGACTGGCGCTGCCAGGCTTGGGCGATGCAGTCCGCATCCGCCGGGATGAAGCCCAGACGCCGCGCGGCCGCGTAGGCGATGGCGTAGGGGCTGTCGTCTGGCGGCATGGCGTGCGGCTCGACGTGGCTGTTCAGACCCAGGGCCTGGTGGTGTTGCACGAGGGTTTGCAGGGCAAGCGCGGTGTCGGGCATGGCAGCGAGGGCGATGGGGGAGGGGCGTCAGGCTTGATGCCAGAAGGGCGTGCCGAGCACCGGGGTGCTGGGTTGCGCCGTCTCTTGGGGCGTCATGGCGCCGGCCAAAAAGGCGTCTCGCCCCGCGCGCACGGCATCGGCAAAGGCGCCGGCCATGGCCACGGGGTTCTGGGCCAAGGCCACCGCGGTGTTCAGGAGCACGGCGTCAAACCCCCATTCCATGACCTGGCAGGCGTGCGAGGGCAGCCCCAGCCCGGCGTCCACGATCAAGGGCACGTCCAGCCGTTCGCGCAGCAGCCGCAAGGCATAGGGGTTGATCGGGCCCTTGCCCGTGCCAATGGGGGCGGCCCAAGGCATGACGGCCTGGCAGCCGACATCGACCAGCCGCTGGCACAACACCAGGTCGTCGGTGGTGTAAGGCAGCACATGAAAGCCGGCTTTGATGAGGTGTTCGGCAGCGCCGACCAGCTGCAGGGTATCGGGTTGCAGGGTGTAGTCGTCGCCGATCAGTTCGAGCTTGATCCAGGGGGTCTGGAACACTTCGCGCGCCATTTCGGCCGTCGTGATGGCCTCCTGCACGCTGTGGCAGCCGGCGGTGTTGGGCAGCACGGGCACGCCCATGGCTTGCAGCAGGGGCCAGATGCCATGGCCTGCATCGAGCCCGGCCGCGCCTTGGCGCCGCAAGGAGGCGGTGAGCATGCAGGGCTGGGCACGCTCGATCGCCTGCTGCAGCACCCGTGGCGAGGGGTAGCGGGCGGTGCCCAGCAGCAGCCGGCTGGCAAAGGGCTGGCCGTAGAGGGTCAGGGCGTCGTCGGGCGGGGTGGCCGTGGCGTTCATGGGCGGCGATGGGTGTGAATGTCGGAGCGGGGTCCGGGGGCCGGGGGGAAATGGGGGTCATCCCCCCGTCACCGGCACGATGATTTCGATGTGGTCGCCCTCGTGCAAGGGGGTCTGGGCATGCTCAGCGCGCGGCACGAAACGCAGATTGACGGCAGCGGCATACGGGCCTTGAGGTTGCAGGACTTGCACCGCATCGGCCAGGCTCGCGCCTTCTGGCAGGTCGTAAGGGCGTTGGTTGATCAGCACATGCATGGGGCAGGATCAGGCGTTGAACAGGCGTTGGGCCGGTGTCAGTGTTCGGCCACGCAGGCGGCAGGGTCGGGGACATGATGAAAGCGCAGGCCCAGTTGTTCTGCCAGGGTGGCATGGCCTTCGTGCAGGTGTTGCAGCACCACATCGGCCAAGGCCGGCGCGATCATGAAGCCGTGCCGGTACAGGCCGTTGATGCGCAGCATCCGCGGCGCGATGGCTTCGACCGCTGGCAGGTTGTCCGGCAGGGTGGGGCGGCACTGGGTGCAAAGCTCCAGGATGCGCCCTTCCCCGAACCCCGGGTGCACGGCATAGGCGGCGCTGAGCAGTTCCAGCACCGAGCGCACGCTCGCGGGCGAGAGGTCATCGGTTTCGATTTCGGTGGCGCCGATGACGAACACGTGATCGGGCTTGGGCGCGATATAGATGGGGTAGCGCGGATGCAGCAGACGGGTGGGGCGCTGTAGGGTCACGTCGGGGGCATGCAGCCGCACCACTTCGCCCCGCACGCCACGCAGGGCCTGCCAATCGGTCCGCGCACCCAGGCCGCGGCAGTCCAGCACCCAGCCGCCCGATTGGCGCTGGTGCGCCAGGGCTTGGGCGTCGGTCCAGGCGCTGTGCCATTCGATCCGCACCCCCAGCCGCTCCAAGGTCTGGGTCAGGGCGTGCAGCAGTTGCCGGTTGTCCAGCTGCCCTTCTTCCGGTAGGTACAGCCCTTGGTGAAAGCGCGAGGCCAAGGCCGGCTCCAATGCCGCCAGGCAGCCGGCCTCCAGCGGCTGTGGAGCAGGCAGCTCAGGCAGGGCGCGGCCGGTGGCGGCCAGCAGGGCTTGGAAGCGTCGGGCTTCGTGGCCGTCTTGCCGGTGCCAGACGATCAGGGTGCCGTTTTGCTGGAAGTACACCGGCGCGTCCAGCCGCGCCAGAATCTGGGGCCAGCGGGCCAGCGCGTGCCGGCCCATGGCCACGACGTTGGGCTCGGTGATGGCCGATTCGGCCAGCGGCGCCAGCATGGCGGCGGCGACCCGGGCGGCCGCGCCTTGGCCATCGGGGCCGCCAGCGTCCACGATGCGCACCGGGTGACCGGCTTGGGCCAGCAGGACGGCCAGCAGCCGCCCCATCAGGCCCGCACCCAGCACCAGCACGGGTTCGGCGCTGTGTCGGATGGAGGCAGAAGCAGGCATAGAGGTCATGAGGGACAAACCGGAATTACATCACAGCCCCGCCCGCGGCCGCCGGTGAGGCGGGCGGTTGCCCGATAATTCGCCCCATGACTGCAACGCCGACTTCATGCGCCACGGGCGCTTTGCGCTATGCGCGTGTGTTGACCATCGCCGGCAGCGACTCGGGCGGTGGCGCTGGCATCCAGGCCGACCTCAAGACGTTTGCCGCGTTGGGTTGCTACGGCATGTCGGCCATCACGGCGCTGACCGCGCAAAACACGCTGGGCGTCAAGGGCATTCACGGGGTGCCGGCCGATTTCCTGAAAGCGCAAATCGCGGCGGTGGTCGAAGACATCGGGGTCGATGCGGTCAAGATTGGGATGCTGCATGCGCCCGACATCGTGCAGGCGGTGGCCTGGGCCATCGATACGTATCGGCTCGATCGGGTGGTGCTGGACCCGGTGATGGTGGCCACCAGTGGCGATGCGCTGATCGAGCCTGCCACCGTGCAAGTGCTGGTGCGCGAGCTGTTTCCCCGCGCCACGGTGATCACGCCCAACCTGGACGAGGCCGCGCTGCTGCTGGGCCGGCCCGTCAAAGCGCTGGAAGATTTCGATGCCGCCTGCGCCGATTTGCTGGCCCAAGGCGCCCAGGCGGTGCTGCTCAAAGGCGGGCACCTGGCCGGCGACATGGTGACCGACGTGCTGGCGCTGGCCGCCGAGCCACCGGCATATTGGCAGCGCCTCAGTGGCCCGCGCATTGCCAGCCGCAATGTGCATGGCACGGGGTGCACCTTGTCCTCTGCCATCGCGGCCCATCTGGCGCTGGGGCATACCCTGGAAGAAGCGGTGCAGGCCGCCCATGGCTACATTCGCGGGGCCATCGAAGCCGGCGCCGCCGTGACCACGGGGGGCGGCAGCGGGCCGCTGAACCACGGCCATGCGCCGCGGCCTACCCGCGTGCTGGGCTAGCCACGCCCAGCAATGCATGCAGCCGTGGGCTGGTGGTGGTGTATTGCAGCAGCACGCGGCGCTCGGGGTGGATCAGTTCGGCAGCGGCAAACGCGGCCAGGGTGGCTTCGTGAAAGCCGCAGACGATGAGCTTGCGCTTGCCGGGGTAAGTGCAGACATCGCCCACGGCGAAGATGCCGGCTTCGCTCGTGGCAAAGCGGGCGGTGTCCACCACGATCTGTTTGCGTTCCATCGCCAGCCCCCATTCGGCGATTGGGCCCAATTGGGGGCTGAGGCCCAGCCGGGGCAGCAGCACGTCCACGGGCAAGGGCTGGGTCTGCCCTTCAGGGGTGTCTGGCGTGGCCAACCGCAGCGCCTGCAGCCGCGGGCCTTGGGGGCCAGGCGTGCTTTCCAGCGCCAAGGGCTGGCCCACCACGAAGCGCAGCGCGCCTTGGCCGATGGCTTCCCGTGCCGCCTGCTCCAAAGCCGCTTCGGCCTTGAACCGGTCGCTGCGGTGCAGCAGGGTGACGCTGGCGCAATGCTGGCTGCGCAGCAGTTGCAAAGCCGTTTCCAGGGCGGCGTCTTCCCCGCCCATGATGACCGCGTGCTGACCTGAGAGCGTCGCCGCATCGACGCCAAAGTAGCGCACCTGAGGGTGAGGTCCGGCCTCGAAGGCGTCCAGCCCCGGAACGGCGACTTTGCGCGGCACGAAGGCGCCCACGCCCGCGGCCAGAAAAACGGCGCGGGTGAGCCATTGCCGCCCGGCCGTGGTGCTCAGCAGCAGCCGTCCGTCGGGCTGGCGTTGCAGGCTTTGCACCTGCTGCCCCAAATGCATGGGCGTGGCGAAGGGGGCGATTTGTTGCAACAGCCGCTTCGTCAGCTCGCTGCCGGTGCAAACGGGCAGGCCCGCAATGTCGTAAATGGGTTTGTCCGGGTACAGCTCGGCGCACTGGCCGCCGGGGTGGGGCAGCGCGTCAATCAGGTGGGCGCGGATGTCTTGCAGGCCGAGTTGAAAGACTTGGAACAGCCCCACCGGCCCGGCGCCGATGACGACGGCATCGGTTTCCACCACGTGCCCGCCCCCGCCGTTTCAGCGCTGCAGCAGCGCCAGCTTGCCGGTCTGGTCTTTGTATTTTTCGTGGTCGGGCAGGGGGGCCTTGCGTTTGGTGATGCTCTTCCAGCCCGGCAGCTTGGCGAGTTCGGCATTCAGCGCAATCATGTGCTGCTGGTCTTTGGGCACGTCTTCTTCGGCATAGATCGCGCTGACCGGGCATTCCGGAATGCAGACGGCGCAGTCGATGCACTCGTCCGGGTCGATGGTGAGGAAGTTGGGCCCTTCGCGGAAGCAGTCCACGGGGCAGACGTCCACACAGTCGGTGTATTTGCAGGCGATGCAGGCTTCGGTAACAACGTGGGTCATGGTGGGGGCGCTGCGCAATGGGCAGCGGTTTCGTGGATGAGAAGCCGGCCGGCACACGCCAAGGGGGCACGCCGGCCGGTTGGGCTCAAAACGTGGATTTTAAGGGGCAAGGCACCGATCGGCCGCCGGGGCGGCTCAGTTCACCAACACCGCGCCCGAGGTTTTGTGGCTGGCGGTATCCACCAAAATCAATGCGCCGAGTTGGCGCGATTGCGCATACGGCACGGTGGGGATGGCTTCTTGCAGGAGCAGCTCCACATGGCCAATGGCGTTGGCCTCCAGGCGGTCGGCGGGTTCGGCGGCCAGGGTGTGGATGTTGAGCCGATGCGCCACCCGGCGCACCTTGGCCTTGACCCAGCGGTGGCCATGCAGCGCCCAGTACACCCGGCCCGGCAGCAGCGGATCTTCGTCCAGCCAGGCAATGGTGGCTTGGAGCTCGCGGCTGGCCGGGTACGCGCTGGCGGGTGTGGCCGGGCTGTCGCCGAAGTCGTCCTCTGGTGCCGGGGCGTCGCTGTGGATGGGGGCTGCCAGCAGCCAGTCGCCGCGCGAGACGTCCACCTCCCGGTCGAGCACGATGCCGGCACTGTGCCCGGCGCCGACGGCGCCCGAGCGACGCACGTGGTCCAGCACCTGAGCCACCACGGCCCGCTGGCCGCTGGGGAACACCTGCACCTCGGTGCCCGGCTGCACCGTGCCGGCGGCCAGCCGGCCCCAGAAAATGCGGCGGCCCTGGTGGGTCACGTGGCTATCGTGCAGCTTTTCCACCCACTGCACCGGGAAGGCCACGGGGGCGGTGGTGTCTTGCGGCGTGGTGGGGAGTTGTTCGAGGATTTCCAGCAGGGAGGGTCCGTCATAGCCGCACCAGCCGGGTTGCTCGTGGCCGAAATCCACCACGTTCCAGCCTTTGAGGGCGGAAATGGGCACGGTGGCGCGCACGGGAATGCCGGCCTCGGCAGCGAAGCGCTCCAAGGCTTGCCGGATGTGCCCGAAGGCCAGGGCCGGGTCGGCCACCGCGTCGAGCTTGTTGACGGCAAAGACGATGCTGGGCACGCGCAGCAGTTGGCACAGCAGCGCGTGGCGCCGGGTTTGTGGCAGCAGGGGCACGGCGGGTTGGGCCCAGTCCAGCTTGGTGGCATCCACCAGTACCACGGCGGCATCGGCGCTGGAGGCGGCCGTGACCATGTTGCGGGTGTACTGCTCGTGGCCGGGCGCATCGCCGATGATGAATTTGCGTGCTTCGGTACTGAAGTAGCGGTAGGCCACGTCGATGGTGATGCCTTGCTCGCGCTCGGCCGAGAGGCCGTCGGTCAGCAGGGCCAGGTCGGTTTCCCCCCCGCGTTGCACGCCGGCCAGGTGGTCTTGCAGCACGGCCTTGCTGTCCACCAGCAGGCGGCCGATCAGTGTGCTCTTGCCGTCATCGACCGAGCCGCAGGTGATGAATTTGAGGGCGTCCATCAGAAATATCCTTCGCGTTTGCGTTTCTCCATCGAGGCGTCGCTGGTCTTGTCGTCCATGCGAGTGGCGCCGCGCTCGCTCAAGTCGGCGGTCAGGGTCTCGATCACGATCTCAGTCGGCGTGGCGGCGGTGCTGGGCACGGGGCAGGTGCAGGTGATGTCGCCCACGGTGCGGAAGCGCACGTCGCGCACCACCACGGTTTCGCCAGGGCGTGGCGGCGTCAACGGGGTGACGGGCACCAGCAGCCCGCGGCGCTCCACCACTTCGCGCCGGTGGCTGTAGTACAGGCTGGGCAGGCCGACGTGTTCGCGTTCGATGTACTGCCACACGTCCAGCTCCGTCCAGTTGGAGATGGGGAACACACGGAAGTGCTCGCCGGGGTGCAGCCGGGTGTTGAAGAGCGTCCACAGCTCGGGGCGCTGGGCTTTGGGCTGCCACTGGCCGAAGGCGTCGCGGTGGCTGAAGATGCGCTCCTTGGCCCGGGCCTTTTCTTCGTCGCGGCGCGCGCCACCGATGAGGGCGTCGAAACGGAACTCCTCGATGGCCTCCAGCAAGGTGACGGACTGGTGGGCGTTGCGGCTTTCATCGGGCCGGCTCAGGCGCACCGTGCCGCGGGCGATGGAGTCTTCGACGCTGCGCACGATCAGTTCGGCCTGCAATTCCCGGGCACGCTGGTCGCGAAACGCCGTGACTTCAGGGAAGTTGTGCCCGGTGTCGATCATCAGCAGCGGGAAAGGCAGCCGGCCGATGCCAAAGGCTTTTTCCGCGCACTTGAGCATGACCAGTGAATCCTTGCCCCCTGAAAACAGCAACGCGGGTCGCTCGAAGGCGGCAGCGACTTCGCGCAGGATGAAGATGGTTTCTTCTTCCAGCGCGTCGAGATGGGTGTTGTCGAGTCGGTGGCTCATGGATGTGGGGGGGTGCAGCAGATGGGGGTCGGTGCGGGCGTTCATGCGGTCTCCTGGTGTTTCTTGACGTGCAAGCCACATTCCTTGGCCGTCTCGCTTTCCCACCACCAGCGGCCGGCGCGAAAGTCTTCGCCCAGGGTGATGGCGCGGGTGCAGGGGGCGCAGCCGATGCTGGGGTAGAACTGGTCATGCAGGGGGTTGTAGTCCACCCCTTCGGTGGCGATGTAGTGCCACACGTCTCCCCAAGTCCAGCGGGCCAGCGGGTTGAATTTGGTCAGCCCGGCGCTGGGCGAGCCGCCGTGCCCCGGGGGCAGACCGGCTTCGGTGGTGTCGATCAGGGGCACTTCGGCGCGGGCAGAGGATTGTTCGCGCCGCAGACCGGTGATCCAGCCTTTGTGGCCGCGCAAGGCGCGCGCCAAGGGTTCCATCTTGCGGATGCCGCAGCAGGCTTTGCGCAGCTCGATGCTGCGGTACATGGCGTCGGCGCCTTCGCGGGCCACGAAGTCGGCCACCGCCTGGGGCTGCGGGCGGTACACCGTGACCGGGTTGCGCGAGCCAGCCTGGGTGCGGGCCAGCAATTGCAGCGTTTCGGGGTGCAGCGCCCCGGTGTCGAGCACGAACAGGGGGATGCTCAGCGCCAGCCGGTTGGCCAGGTGGGTGATGACCACGTCTTCCGCCCCGAGGCTGGACGCCTGGACGACGGGTTGATGGTCCTGGGCGGCATGGCGCAGCAGGGCTTCGGTTTCGGCCAATTTGGCGGCGTAATCGGCCGATGGGCGGGCATGCAGCCGGGTGGCCGGGACGGGGGCCGGCGCAGGCGCAGCCGCAGTTGGCCAGGCCGATGCCTGTGGCAGCGGGGAAGCGGGTGTCTCGGGCATGGTGTCGGTTCCTTGGCAGGTGGCCTCAGCGTCAGCGCGCGCGGGCAAAATGCGGCCGGGCTTGTTGGGCATCGCCCTGGTAGAAGCCGCTGAAGTGGCGCAGCAGCCGTTGGCCGTGGGCGGCGTCCTGGTCGGGGCGTAGCAGCGCTTCGTCGAATCCGCAGCGCTGCATCTGGAGCAACTGGTCGATCAACACGTCGCCCGTGGCGCGCAAGGTGCCGGTAAACCCGCGCTGCCGGCGCAGCAGCACGGCCTGGGTGAAGGCCCGGCCATCGGTGAATTTGGGAAAGTGCAGTTCGATGCACTGCACCCCGTCCAGGGCGATGTGGCGCACGTCGGCGGTGTTGTCCAACCGCAGCAGTCCGGCGGTAGATGGGGGTTCGGTGGTCAGCAGTCGCATGGGGGTAGGTGTCGGGTCTGCGTGGAGGTGAGTCAGGCCAGGGCAGCCGCTTCCGAGCTGGCGCGGGCCGTGGTCACGCGCACGGCGTTGGCGGCGGCCTTGAACGGGTCGTGCCCGACGCGCCGCAGCGTCTCGATGAAGCGTTCCGCAGGCTGGCGCAGTTCGCGGTAGGTGTCGAGCACGGCCTCCACCGCTTCGGGGATCTCTTGCGCCGAAAAGGACGGCCCCACCACCTTGCCAGCGCCGGGGGGGCCGCTCAAGTCGGTGCCGTCGGAGCCGCCCAAGGTGAGCTGATACCACTCCTGACCGTCCTTATCCACGCCAAGGATGCCGATGTGACCGCTGTGATGGTGGCCGCAGCTGTTGATGCAGCCACTGATGTGCAAGTCGATTGGGCCCAGGTCGTGCAGCTCATCCAGATCTTGATAACGGGTGGCGATGGCTTCGGCCACGGTGAGCGAACGGGCGTTGGCCAGGTCGCAGAAATCCCCGCCCGGGCAGGCGATCATGTCGGTCAGCAAGCCGATATTGGGGCGGGCCAGGCCCAGGCGGCGGGCGTCGCGCCACAGGTCGGGCAGCGCGTCGCAGCGCACCCAGGGCAGCAGGAGGTTCTGCTCGTGGGTCACGCGCACCTCGCCGGCGCTGTAGCGGTCGGCCAGTTCGGCCACCGCGTCGAGCTGGTCGGCCGTGGCGTCGCCCGGGGCTTGCCCCAGGCGCTTGAACGACAGCGTGACGGCGCGCAGATCGGGGTTTTTGTGCGGATGGACGTTTTGCTGGATCCAGCGGCCGAACTCCACATCATCGTCGGCAGCGGCCCGCAGGATGCGGGCGACTTTTTCGTCGGTGCAGTGGGCCGAGGCGCTGGGTGGTGGTGGCGCGAAGCAGCGGCTCACGCGCTCCAACTCGGCAGCGGTGATGGTGTGCGGGGCGCCGTCTTGCTCCACGATGCGGCGGTACTCGGCCTCCACCTCGTCGATGTAGCGCTGGCCTTCGGCTTTGACCAAAATCTTGATGCGGGCCTTGTAGATGTTGTCGCGCCGGCCCCAGGCGTTGTAGATGCGCACCAGCGCTTCCAGGTAGTTGAGGATCTGGTCGCAGGGCAGGAATTCGCGCATCACCGTGGCGATGGTGGGGGTGCGGCCCATGCCGCCACCGGCCAGCACTTTGAAGCCGAGCTGCCCAGCCTCGTTGCGTACCAGGCGCAGGCCCACGTCGTGCCAGTGGATGGCGGCGCGGTCTTCGCGCGCGCCGGTGATGGCGATTTTGAATTTGCGCGGCAAAAAGGCGAACTCGGGGTGCAGCGTGCTCCATTGGCGCAGAATTTCGGCGAAGGGGCGAGGGTCGGCCACTTCGTCCACGGCAATGCCGGCCAGCGCGTCGGTGGTGATGTTGCGGATGCAGTTGCCGCTGGTCTGGATGCCGTGCATGTCCACGCTGGCCAGCAGGTCCATCACGTCGGCGGCCAAGTGCAGCGGTATCCAGTTGAACTGCACATTCTGCCGGGTGGTGAAGTGCGCGTAGCCCGTGGGCAGCCGGCTGGCGATGGCCCGGCCATCACGCAGCTGGATGCTGCCGAGCCGGTTTTGGGCCGCTACTGCGCCTTGGAACACCTCGTGGCTGGGCTGGTCGTACTCGCGGGCGATGCGGGCCAACGCCCGAACCTGGCGGCTGGAGAGCTCGCCGTAGGGCACGGCCACGCGCAGCATGGGGGCGTGGCGCTGGATGTACCAGCCGTTTTGCAGCCGCAGGGGCTTGAAGGCTTCGGCGTCGAGGGAGCCAGCCAGATGGCGTTGAAGCTGGTCGCGGAACTGTGCCGCGCGTTCTCGGATGAATTGGCGATCGAAATCGGTGTAAGCGTACATGCGTCGCGGGCTTGGGCACCAAAAATGGAGGATTGGCTCGCGACTGTACGGGTTGTTTACATGAATGCAAACTACATTTTTCTCATGCCGTCATTCCATATGGAAATAAAGCAGGCGGTGGTCAACGCATGAAGCGGCCGGCCTGAAGGGCTTTGGCCAGCGCTGGTTCAACCGGCCAGGGCTCGCCGTGCAGCTGGGCCGCCAAGCATTCTCCGCCGAGGACAGACAGGGTCAGCCCCCGAGCGCCCAGGCCGGTGAAGACATACAGGCCAGACCAGCGCCCCGGATCGATGGCGCCAATGGCCGGCATGCGGTCGGGGAGGGTGCAGCGCACGGCGGCCCAGCCCTGGGCCTGCTCGATGGCGGGCGCCATGGCCTCGCCCAGAGCGGGCAGAAGCCGTTGCAGCCGCGCGAGGTTGGCTCGATGCCCCTCCGGGCTGACGGTGGGCTGGGTTTGGCCGCGGTCAAACGTGGAGCCAAGGATCCAAAAAGGTTGGCCCCCATCGCCCGGGATGCCGTGCAGGAAACTGCCGTGTCCGTTGACCGGCCAAGGCGGCAGCAGGCAGTTGGCGGCGGCGGGCACGGCCGACATGGGCCCCCAGCTCACTTGGCCGTGCAGCGGGTGGGCCGGCAGCGTGGCTTCGGCACCGGTGACTTGCGCCAGCAATGCCCGAGTGGCGTAGGCGCAGGCCAGGATCAGCACATCGGCTTCGGCCAGGGGGGAGCCGTTTGCGTCCAGAAGCCGCCAGCCTGCGGCCGTGCGCTCTGCGGTCCTCACCGGGCAGCCGCCGCGCCAGCGTATCCCCGGATGGCTGAGCTGCATGCGCACGAGCCGGGCAGGGCGAATCCAGGCGCCGCAGGCATGCCACAAGGCCTGGGCTTGCGGGGGCAGGGCGCTCGGCACGGTACGCTGGATGTCAGCGGGCGCGGTCCAGTCCGCCATCCAGAGGGCGGTTTCATCGTCAGCGGCCAAAGGCAGGGCGCGCTTGCCTTCCACCCGGTGCTCCAGCACGCCGGTGGGTGCCCAATCCTTGCCGTGGTCGAGCAGGGCATGGGCCCGTTGCAGCGTGGCCCGCACGCCGGCGCGGCTCAGGCGCGACAGGGGGGCGTCATCGGGCGACACGTGGGGGGCAATCAGCCCTGCGGGCAGACCGGATGCGCCAGCGGCAGGCGCCGCGGCGGCATCCAGCACCTCGACCGTCCAGCCGCGCCGAGCCAGGCTCCAGGCCGCGGCCGATCCGGCCAGCCCGGCGCCGACGATGACGGCCCGCCCCGGTGGCGCGGCGTGGTGCGCGGCGCGCCATGCGCGTCCGACTGGCCAGCGTGGCTCAAAGACCGCTTCGAGCCGGTGCCGCTTGGGCGGCAGTCCTGGGGCTTTGCAGACCCGAAATCCGTGTTGTTGCAGCGCATCGCGCACCGACCGGGCCACCGTCCAGGTGGCCAGCCCAGTGCCTGGGCGGCACAGCCGCGCGATGGCCTTGATCACCGCGGGGCTCCACATCTGGGGATTGCTGCGCGGCGAAAAGCCGTCGAGCAACACGCTGTCGGCCGGGGTGTCGATCAGGGGCAGGGCGCGTTCCACGTCGGCCACGTACAGGGTCAGATGCACCTGTTCGTCGTCGAGCACCAGCCGGTGTGTGCCGGGCAGCAGCCCCTTCCACTGGCGGGCGAGCTCGTCGGCCAGCGGTCGCAGAGCCTCGAAAGGCGCGGCGCTGCGCCGCAGGTCTTCGGCGCTCACGGGCCAGGCTTCGATGGAGCTGAAAAACAGCCGCTGCGGGCGGTCCGGGTCAGCGCGCCAGGCGTGCCAGGCAGCCAGGAAGTTCAGCCCCAGGCCAAAGCCGGTTTCCAGCATGTGCCATTGGCGCTGGCGTGCCCAGCGTGCCGGCGTTTGGCTGTCGGCCAGCAGGCCGCAGCCGCGCAGGAACACCTCTCGCGCCTGTGCCCACGGGCCTAAGGCATCGGTGCCGCGGCTGCGGTAAATGTCGTCAAAGCGGGGGCAGTGCGGCGTGCCGTCTGGCAGCCACGCCACGGGCGAGTCCGCCATCGGGCCGGCTCAGCCCTGGGTGGGCGGCACGTAGCCCGCGGCCTGGTCGGCGCCTTCGCCAAAGAAGTGCTTTTCCATCTGCCGGGCCAGATACTGGCGGGCCCTTGCATCGGCCAGATTGAGCCGGTTCTCGTTGACGAGCATCGTCTGGTGCTTGAGCCAGTCGGCCCACGCCTGCTTGCTCACGTTGTCAAAAATCCGCTTGCCCAGTTCGCCGGGGTAGGGGGGAAAGTCGAGGCCTTCGGCTTCCTTGCCGAGTTTGATGCATTGAACCATGCGTGCCATGAATCGTCCTTCAGATCGGGTTGGCGTTATGTGCAAATGAGTTTTTATTCTTTCGGGTTTGATCGGCAATGGGGCAGAATCCGCCTTCGCCGCTGCCAGCGCGTGGCTGCCCGCAACCAGCCGTCACTGTAACCCAAGCGCCCAAAGGCCCATGCCGTGGCGGGCTTGCGCGATGTCAAGGCGCTGGCAGCGGGCAGTGGCTACACTTGCGGCTGTCGCATCGGCTGGCTGGCAGCCCGCGCCATCGTCTTTTTTCTGAACCGTCGCCGCTCCGTGCCTGCCATGGCGGGGCGTCGGCCTGCTGCTTTCATCATGAGTGCATTCAACGAGGAACGTGTCCTGACGGTCCACCACTGGACCGACCGCCTGTTCAGCTTCACCACGACCCGGGATCAGTCCTTGCGGTTTTCCAATGGCCACTTCACCATGATCGGCCTGAAGCAGCCCAATGGCAAACCCTTGTTGCGTGCCTACAGCATCGCCAGCGCCAATTATGAGGAACACCTGGAATTTCTCAGCATCAAGGTGCCCGATGGCCCGCTGACCAGTCAGTTGCAGCACATCCAGCCTGGCGACAAGATCATCGTGGGGCGCAAGCCCACGGGCACATTGCTGATCGACTACCTGCTGCCCGGCAAGCGCCTCTATCTGCTGGGCACGGGCACGGGTCTGGCGCCGTGGATGAGCATCATCCGCGACCCGGAGACCTATGAGAAATTCCAGGAAGTCATCCTGGTGCATGGCGTGCGCCAGGTCAACGAACTGGCCTATTACGAGTACATCACCGTGGATTTGCCGCGGCACGAGTTCCTGGGCGAGATGGTCAGCAAGCAGCTGCGCTACTACCCCACCGTGACCCGTGAGCCGTTCAAGAACCGCGGCCGCATCACCACGCTGATCGAAACCGGCAAGCTGGAAGCCGACCTGGGGCTGCCCAAGCTGAATCCGGCCGAGGACCGGGTGATGATCTGCGGCAGCCCCGAGATGCTGCGCGACCTCAAGCGCATGATGGAAGAGCGCCAGTTCGTGGAGGGCAATACCAGCACGCCGGGCGACTTCGTCATCGAACGCGCCTTTGCCGAAAGCTGAGGTCTTTGATGATGAGCGTGAACAGCGTGTGGCATCTCCTCTCGGCCCATCCCCGGCGCTGGCTCCTGCTGTTGGCGGCTGTGTGCGCGGGGATGTTTGCCTTTGGCATGTATCTGCAGCATGTCGAGGGCTTGGACCCTTGCCCGATGTGCATCGTGCAGCGCTATGCCCTGATCGGCGTGGGGCTGGCGGCCTTGCTGGCCGCCGCATTTGCGCAGCGTGGCGCCCACATGGCTGGCGCGCTGGGCGTGGTGGTGATGGCGGTGTTTGGCGCGTTCACCGCCGCCCGCCAGAGCTGGCTCCAGTGGTTCCCCCCCGAAGTGCTCAGCTGCGGGCGCGATTTGTACGGCATGATCGAGAGCTTTCCGTTGCGCCGTGTCATCCCGATGGTGTTTCGCGGCACGGGTGATTGCTCCAAGATCGACTGGACCTTCCTGGGACTGACGATTGCCAACTGGTCCTTCCTGGTGTTCAGCGGCATGGCCTTGCTCGGGGCGCTGCTGTTCTGGGGGCTGCTCAAGCGGCGCTGAACCATGGACCGTGTCGATGCCGTGGTGGTGGGCGCCGGGGTCGTGGGCCTGGCGGTGGCCCGCGCGCTGGCCCTGGCTGGCCACGAGGTGGTGGTGCTGGAGCGCGAGACGGCCATTGGCACCGGCGTGAGCGCGCGCAACAGCGAAGTGATTCATGCCGGGCTGTATTACCCGGAAGGCTCGCGCAAGGCGCAATGGTGCGTGCGGGGCAAGGCGCTGCTCTACGCGTATTGCGCTTCGCGGCGCGTGTCACACCGCCAATGCGGCAAGTTGGTGGTGGCCAGCGATCCGGCCCAACTGGCCGCCCTGGAGGCCATGGCCGCACGAGCGCAACGCCTTGGCGTGCCGGTGAGCCTGCTGGACGCCGCGCAGGCCCAGGCCATGGAGCCGGCGCTGCGCTGCGTGGCGGCGCTGTGGTCGCCATCGACCGGGATCGTGGACAGCCATGGTTTCATGCTGGCGCTGCAGGGCGATCTGGAAGGCGCCGGCGGCATGGTGGCGCTCGCATCGACCTTGGAGCGGGCCGAGCCGACCAGCGACGGCTTTCACCTGCGGGTGCGGGCGGGAGCGGAGGTGTGGACGCTGGCCTGTCGGCGGCTCGTCAACGCGGCCGGACTGCACGCCTGCGATGTGGCCCGGCGCATCGATGGCCTGGGCCCCGAGTGGCAGCCCCGGCCGTATTTCGCCAAAGGCAGTTATTACGGGCTCAGTGGCAAGGCGCCGTTTTCGCGTCTGATTTACCCGGCCCCGCAGGATGCCTGGCTGGGCGTGCACCTCACGCTGGATCTGGGAGGGCAAGCCCGCTTTGGCCCCGATCTGGAGTGGCTCGACGTGGATGACCCTGCCGCCATCGACTATGCGGTGGACCCGCGCCGGGCCGACGCTTTCTATGCCGAGGTGCGCCGATATTGGCCGGGGCTGCCCGACGGCGCCCTGCAACCGGCCTACAGCGGCGTGCGGCCCAAGCTCTACGGCCCAGGGCAGGCCGCGCCCGATTTCCGCGTCGATAGCCCGCAGGACCATGGCGTGCCTGGTCTGGTGAATCTGCTGGGCATCGAGTCACCGGGGCTGACGAGCGCGCTGGCCATCGGCGAGCACGTGGCTGGCCTGCTGCGCGACTGACGCGCCCGCTCCGGCCAGTCAGACCCGGGTCTTGAGCAGGGCGCGGGCCACTTCGGTCACCAGGGCCGGCCCGTGGTAGATCAGCCCGGTGTAAATCTGCACCACATCGGCGCCGGCGTTGATCTTGGCGATGGCGTCTTCCCCACTGAGAATGCCGCCCACGCCAATGATGGGGAAATGCTTGCCCAGCCGTTCCCTGAGCAGGCGGATGATGGCGTTGCTGGCCTGCAAGAGCGGCCCCCCCGAGAGCCCTCCCGCTTCCTGCGCATGGGGCAGGCCCTGCACCGCGTCCCGTGAAAGGGTGGTGTTGGTGGCGACCACGCCGTCCATGCCGTGGCGCTTGAGCGCGTCCGCGATCACGCTGACCTGGGACTCGTCCAGGTCGGGGGCGATCTTGATGAACAGCGGGCGCCGCACCTGATGCTGCTCGGCCAGCTTCTGCCGCTCGTCTGCCAGGGCGCCGAGGAGTTGCTCCAGCGCCTCGTCGCTTTGCAGGCTGCGCAGATTCTGCGTATTGGGGCTGGAGATGTTGACGGTCACGTAATCGGCATGAGGGTACACGCCCCGCAGCGCGGCCAGGTAGTCGTCGGTGGCGCGCTCGATCGGGGTGGCAGCGTTCTTGCCGATGTTCAGCCCCAGCACCAGCCCGCCGGCCTGCGGGGCCTGACGCAAGCGAGAGCGTTGGACATGGGCCAAGAAAGCGTCCAGCCCTTCGTTGTTGAAGCCCAGGCGGTTGATCAGGGCGCGGCATTGCGGCAGCCGGAACATGCGCGGCTTAGGGTTGCCCGGCTGACCGAGCGGGGTGACCGTGCCGACCTCCACGAAGCCAAAGCCCAGGGCGGCCCAGGCGTCGATGCAGCGGGCGTTCTTGTCCAGGCCGGCAGCCAGCCCGACCCGGTTGGGAAAGGTCAGGCCGGCCAAGGTGACCGGGTCGCTGACGCGCGGTTGCGCCAGCAGCCCCATCAGCGGCGTGCGCTGGATGCGTTCCAGGTGGCGCAGGGTCAGTTCATGGGCTTCCTCTGCCTCCATGCGAAACAGAAACGGGCGAGCCAACCAGTAAGGCAGCAGGGACATTGGATAATCGCCGGTGTTGGGCGGGGCGACGTGCCCCGGATCGCACGGATTGTTGCAGATCGGCCCCGCAACGCATTTCATCTTCGGACATTTTTTACCCATGAGCACCCTGACCCAAGACGAACTCAAGGCCCTGGTGGGCCGTGCCGCCCTGCAATACATCGAGCCGGGGCAGATCGTGGGGGTCGGCACCGGCTCGACGGTCAACAAATTCATCGATGCGCTGGCCAGCGTCAAAGACCGCATCCGCGGCGCGGTCTCCAGCTCGGAAGCCTCCACGGCGCGGCTGCGCGCGCTGGGCATCGAGGTGTGGGACGCCAACGAGGTCGAACGCCTGTCGGTGTATGTGGACGGCGCCGATGAAATCGACCCCCGCGGCTGCATGATCAAGGGCGGTGGCGCGGCGCTGACCCGAGAAAAGATCGTGGCGGCGCTGGCCGATCGGTTCGTCTGCATCGCCGACGAAAGCAAATGGGTGGAGACCCTGGGGCGTTTTCCGCTGCCGGTGGAAGTCATCCCCATGGCCGCGCAGCAGATTGCGCGCCGTTTCGCAGCCTTGGGCGGGCAGGCCCGGTTGCGCTTGAAGGACGGGGCGCCATGGGTCACCGACAACGGCCAGCACATTCTGGACGTCAGCGGTTTGCGCATCACCGAGCCGCTGGCCTTCGAGAGCATGGTCAACGACTGGCCGGGCGTGGTGACCGTCGGCGTGTTTGCCCACCAGAAGGCCAACGTGTGCCTGCTGGGCACCGCGCAAGGCGTGCGCACGGTCGAGTTCTGACGGTTCGGATGCGCTGCGCGGTGGCGCTGCCTGTGCTCATAGACAATAAGGCATGAGTTTCGAATCCCTGCCTCCTTCCGACCCCCCACTTGCTGGCGCTTGCGCCGATGACCCCGACAGCCTGGCCGCCTACGCCCAGCGGGCCTATCTGGAATATGCGCTGAGCGTCGTCAAGGGCCGGGCGCTGCCCGATGTGTGCGACGGCCAAAAGCCCGTGCAGCGGCGCATCCTGTACGCGATGCAGCGCATGGGCCTGGGCTACAGCGGCCCGAACGCCAACACCCCTGCCAAGCCGGTGAAAAGCGCCCGCGTGGTGGGGGATGTGCTGGGCCGCTTCCACCCCCACGGCGACCAGGCCGCCTACGACGCGCTGGTGCGCATGGCGCAGGACTTCGCGCAGCGCTATCCACTCATCGACGGGCAGGGCAACTTCGGCAGCCGCGACGGCGACGGTGCCGCCGCCATGCGCTACACCGAAGCCCGCCTGAGCCGCATCAGCACCCTGCTGCTGGACGAGATCGATCAAGGCACGGTGGACTGGGTGCCCAATTACGACGGCTCCACCGAGGAACCGCGCCAGTTGCCGGCCCGGTTGCCGTTCGTGCTGTTGAATGGCGCCAGCGGCATCGCGGTCGGTATGGCCACCGAGATCCCCAGCCACAACCTGCGCGAAGTGGCCGACGCCTGCGTGGCGCTGGTCAAAAACCCGCAACTGCCTGACGACGACCTGTTCGCCCTGCTGCCGGGGCCGGACTACCCCGGTGGCGGCCAGATCATCAGCCCGACCGCCGACATCCACGACGCCTACCGCAGCGGCCGCGGCAGCCTGAAGGTGCGCGCGCGCTGGAAGATCGAAGACCTGGCCCGCGGCCAGTGGCAGCTGGTGGTGACCGAGCTTCCGCCCGGCGTGAGCGCTCAGAAGGTGTTGGAGGAAATCGAAGACATCACCAACCCCAAGGTCAAGGCCGGCAAGAAGGCACTCACGCAGGAGCAGACGCAGCTCAAGGCCAGCCTGCTGGCGGTGCTCGATGGCGTGCGCGACGAGTCCAGCAAGGAGTCGCCCGTGCGCCTGGTGTTCGAGCCCAAGAGCAGCCGCATCGAGCAGCAGGAACTGATCACCGCGCTGCTGGCCCACACCAGCCTGGAAACGTCGGCCCCCATCAACCTGACCATGGTGGGCCTCGACGGCAAGCCCGTGCCCAAGAGCTTGCGGCAGATGCTGGAGGAGTGGATCGCCTTCCGCCAGACGACCATCACCCGCCGCTCCCGCCACCGGCTGGACAAGGTGCTGGATCGCATCCACATCCTCGAGGGGCGGCAGATCGTGCTGCTCAACATCGACGAGGTGATTGCCATCATCCGAGCCAGTGACGAGCCCAAGGCCGCGCTGATCGCGCGCTTCAACTTGAGCGACCGGCAGGCCGAGGACATTCTGGAAATCCGCTTGCGCCAGTTGGCACGGCTGGAGGCCATCAAGATCGAGCAGGAGTTGAAGGAACTGCGCGAGGAGCAGGGCAAGCTGGAAGACATTCTGGCCAACCCGGCCAGCCTGCGCCGCCTGATGGTCAAAGAGATCGAGGCCGACGCCAAGACCTTTGGCGATGAGCGCCGCACGCTGATTCAGGCCGAGAAGAAGGCCGTGGCCGAAATCAAGGTGGTGGACGAGCCGGTGACGGTGGTGGTGTCGGCCAAGGGTTGGGTGCGCGCGCGCACCGGCCACGGGCACGACGCGGGGGGCTTTGCCTTCAAGGCGGGGGATGGCCTGTACGGCACCTTCGAGTGCCGCACGGTGGACACGCTCATCGTGCTGGGCAGCAATGGCCGCGTGTACAGTGTGCCCGTGGCCAGCCTGCCGGGGGCGCGCGGCGACGGTCAGCCCATCACCACCTTGATCGACCTGGAGCCAGGCACGCAGCCGGTGCATTACCTGGCGGGGCCCGCGTCGTCCATGTGGCTGCTCAGTGGCTCGGGCGGTTATGGTTTCCTGGCCACGGTGGAGGACATGACGAGCCGCTTCAAGGGCGGCAAGGCCTTCGTCACCCTGAACGAGGGCGAGACGGTGTGCCGCCCCGCGCTGGTCAGCGGCGGCATGGTGGTGCGGCTGGCCGCCCCGGACGGAACCGTGCTCGCCCCGCCCACTGCCCCGGAAGGTGGGGAGGCCCAGGCCGCGCTGGCACCGGCCACCCAGGTGTGCTGCGTCTCCAGCAGCGGGCGGGTCCTCACCTTCGATCTGAGCGACCTCAAGCACCAGCCCAAGGGCGGGCGCGGTCTCATGCTCATGGGGCTGGAGGGCAAAGACACCCTGGCCGGCGCCGTGGCCTACCTGCGCAGCGTGCGCATCGACGGCGTGGGGCGGGGTGGCAAATGGCGGGATGAAGTGCTGGAAATCCGCAGCCTCAACAACGCCCGCGCCGCCCGTGGCCGCAAAGGGCGCGACGCCAGCTTCGGCTTCAAGCCCACAGCCGTCTGGCGCGTGCAGTAAGGGGTGCGCTGAGGCGCTTGCCTTGGCGATAATAGGGCGTCACGCCCCCAGCCTTGGGAGACGACTCCGCCATGAAAGCAGAACTCTACCGGCCCCTGGACGAGGCGGAGTACCTCCGCCTCGAAGCCTGCAGCCCCGTGCGCCACGAATACGTGGCCGGGCAGATCTACGCCATGACCGGCGCGTCGCTGCGGCACAACATCATTGCAGGCAATGTCTACACGCTGTTGCGTCACCACCTGCGTGGCAGCCCCTGCCGCACGTTCATGGCGGATGCCAAGCTGCGCGTGGCCAAGCAGCAGAGCATCTACTACCCCGATGTGATGGTGACCTGCCACCCGCAGCACCAGCAGGTCGGCAGCGAGGATTTTCTGGTTGAGTCGCCGCGCCTGGTGGTGGAGGTGCTCTCCGAATCCACCGCGGGCACCGACCGGCGCGAGAAGCTGATGGCCTACCGCACCCTGCCCAGCCTGCAGGAATATGTGCTGATCGCGCAGGACGAGGCGTTGATCGAGATCTATCGCCGCGAAGGCGACATCGGCTGGCAGCGCATCACCTTGACGCCGGGCGACCCGGTGGCGTGGAGCAGCGTGGAGCTGACCACGGACTTTGCCACCATTTACGAGGAAAGCGGGCTGGCCCTGCCGCCGCCCGCTTGAGGCGATCGGTGAGGCGGGCCGTCAGGCCAGTTCGGCCATCAGCTCGATTTCCACGCACACGCCAAACGGCAGCTGCGCCACGCCGAAGGCGCTGCGGGCGTGCGCGCCCACCTGCGGGCCGAACACCTGCCCCAACAGCTCGGAGCAGCCATTGGTCACCAGGTGGTGCTCGGTGAAAGTGTTGGTGGAGTTGACGAGGCTGAGCACCTTGACGATGCGCTTGACGCCATTGAGGTCGGTGCCGGCGGCCACGCAAGCGGCGTGCAGCGTGCCCAGCAGGTCGATGGCCACGGCGCGGGCGGCGGCCTTGCCTTCGTCGGTGGTCATGGTCAGGCCGAGTTGGCCGACCCAGGGCTTGCCGTCGCGCTTGGCGATGTGGCCGCTGAGCAGCACCAGCTTGCCGGTGTGCACGAACGGCACGTAGGCGGCGGCCGGCGTGGCCACTTCGGGCAGTTGGATCTGTAGCGATTGCAGGGTGTCGTACACGTTGTGGGGCATGTGGGTGTCCTCCGAAGCAGGCCGGGGCGTTTCACCGCGAAACACCCAGCACGGTCTGTCGTGTCCGATTCTATGCAGCGGTGCGAGGGGGGCGGTGTGCGCACGGGGCCGGGGATGGGCGGATCAGGCGGTTTCATTGCCCATGAGCGTGGCCAGTTCTTCGGGCGGCGCCACGGTCACGGCCACATCCAGGGTGTGCTCGCCGCCACCCTGGATGACGCCCCGCAGCGGCGAGACATCGCCAAAGTCGCGCCCGACGGACAGGATGACATAGTCTTCGCCGGGGCGATGCAGGCCGCTGCGGTGGTTGGTGGGGTCGAAATGCGCCCAGCGTGTGGCCTGAGCAGGCTCGCCGGCGCTGGGTGGCGCTTGGACATGGGGAACGGCCACCCAGGCGTGCGATGCATCGGCGCCGATCAGGCGCGGCTGGCCCGCAGGCGGGTGGGTCAGCAGGTAGCCGCTGACATAGCGGGCCGGCAGCCCCAGGCTGCGCAAGCAACCGATCATGATGTGGGCAAAGTCCTGGCACACGCCCTGCCGCTGGGCCAGGGCTTGCTGGGCCGGGGTGTTGACGGCCGTGCTGGCCGGCAGGTAGCGCAGTTCGGCGTGGATCAGCGCCATGAGCGCTTCACAGGCTTGCAGAAAAGGCCGCCCAGGGGTGAAGACCGGGCGAGCGAAGTCGGCAAACGCCTCGTGGCGTGGCGCATAGGGGGAGGGAAACACGAATTCCGCGCTGGGCTCATATGGGGCTTGGGCGCGGTACTGCATCCGTTCGCGGACCGATTCCCAAGGCGGGCTGTCGGGCAGGGGCTCGCCTGCCTGGGTCTGGATCAGGCTGTCGGCCGTGACATCGAGCGTTTCGTGCGGGCTTTGCAGGGCAAAGAAGGTGCGCCAGTTGCCAAAGGCATCGCGGATGGTTTCCTGCAGGATCGGCGTGGGCGCGATATGCAGATCGTGACGCAGCACCGTCTGTCCATGATCGTCCAGCGGACGCAGGTGGGCCAGGTGCTGGGCCAGCACGACCGGCGCCTGGTAGGCGTAGCGAGTGTGGTGCAGGATGCGCAGCCGCATGGTCGTTCAGAGCAGGAAGCTGCGGTTGACCCGGTCCGCATGGCTGAAGTACAGATGGCCCAAACGGTCCGACAGGTCATAGGCCGCCTGGGTGCAGGTCTGCAGGAGTTCGATGAGGCCCAGGTAGGCGTTTTGCTGCCCGGCGGGGCCGGACATGGCGCCGCTGAGGGCGATCAGGTCCCAGCTTTGCGGATCGGGCAGGCCTTGCAGCAACTGATCGGGGCCGCCCACATGGGCCGTGGGGAGCTTTTGCAGGCGGGAGCGCAGCGTGGCCAGCACCCAGGCCAGTGAGCGGGGATTGTCGCGTTGCGTGACCAGCATGTCGAGCAGGGCCACCAGGTCGCGCCGCTGCTGGTAATGGGCGTGGAAGGTGATGGTGCTGTCGAAGAAGGTCAGCAAGGCTTCGAACCCGCTGTGCTCGAAGGCCGCCCCGCTTTGCAGGGCTTCGGCCAGCGCGTGAGACAGCGTGGCCAGCCGCTCGATGTGGCGGCCGATGCTGAGCATGCGCCAGCCGTCATCGCGCATCATGCGGTCGGTCTGCGCCCCGGTGATGGCGGAGAGCAGTTCGCTGGCCTGCTCCAAGGCGTCCAGCGCTTCTTGGGTGGCAAAGTCGTCATCGGCGCCCAGGCCCTGGGTTTGGGCGCTGAATTCGGCTTGCAGGCGTTCGATGAGGTTGCGCTGTTCTTGCGACAAGCGCTCGCGCACATGGCTGGCGGCGCGGCTGAGCGCCTTGAGGGTGTAGCCCACGCTCTGGGCGGGGGAGTCGGGGCTGAGCATGGCCAGCAGCGCGCGCTCGAACACCCGTGGCGACTGCTGGGCATCGGGCACCGCTGGCAGCACCAGGCCGTTGTACTTGGCGCAAGCCGACAGCCAGGCCTGCAGTTCGGGGCTCGATTCGCCTTCGCCCTCGCTTTCACCCTGCAGGCTGCGCAAGGCGGTGCGGGCCAGCCGCACGCTGTTTTCCGCGCGTTCGGTGTAGCGGCCCAGCCAGAACAGGTTTTCTGCCGAACGGCTGGTGACGATGCGTTTTTGCATGGCCATGCTCAGCGTGCTGGGGGCGCTGTGCAGCAGGCTGGTGCGGTCCACCTCGCCATCGGTCAGGACCCAGCAGTCGGCGCTGCTGCCGCCACGCTGCATGGAGGCGATGGCCTGGCCGGGTGGGGCGAGCCGGACCATGCCGCCCGGCAGCACCCGCCAGGATTGCGGTCCGTCGGCCAAGGCAAACACCCGCAGCATGGCCGGCCGGGGGGCGATGTCGCCGCCGCGCCAGGTCGGCTGTTGCGACAAGGGTAGATACGCCTGCAGGGTGTATTCGTCGGGCTGGCGCACGATGCGCCCGGTGATTTGCTCCACCCCGGCTGGGGTGAGGCTGGGGCCGATGACGGCTTCGCTGCCCCAGTGTGGCCAGGTGCTCTTGACCACGCTTTGCTTGATGAGCGGCAGCCCCTGGTGCAGGCTGGCCGCCTCGCCACACCACCAGGTGGCCAACGACGGCAGAGCCAGCGGCTCGCCGAGCAGGTGCTCGCAGATGGCCGGCAGAAAACCCAGCAAGGCGCAGGACTCCAGCGGCGCCGAGCCGGGGGCATTGGCCAGCAGCACATGGCCTGCGCGCACGGCCTGCATCAAGCCCGGGACGCCCAGCGCCGAGTCGCTGCGCAGCTCCAGGGGGTCGAGCCACTGGTCGTCGAGCCGCTTGATGAGCACGTCCACCGGCTCCAGGCCATTCAGCGTTTTGAGGAAGACGCGGCGATCCCGCACCGTCAAGTCGCTGCCTTCGACCAGGCTCAGGCCCAGGTAGCGGGCCAGGTAGGCGTGCTCGAAGTAGGTTTCGTTGTAGGGCCCAGGGGTGAGTAGGGCCACGCGCGCTTCCCGCCCTTTGGGCGACAGGCTGCACAACCCTTGCATCAGGGCTTTGTAGCTGGCGGCCAGCCGTTGCACGCGCATCTCGGCGAAGGCTTTGGGGAACTGGCGCGAGATGGCAATCCGGTTTTCCAGCAGATAGCCCAGCCCGGAAGGGGCCTGGGTGCGGTGGTTGACCACCCACCAGCGCCCATCGGGGCCGCGGGCGAGGTCGAACGCGGCGATGTGCAACCAGGTGCCCCCCGGGGGCTGCACGCCCTGCATGGGGCGCAGATAGCCAGGGTGGCCTTGCACCAGGGCAGGGGGCAGCAGCCCGCGTTGCAGCAGTTCGCGGGGGCCATACAGGTCGGCCAGCATCTGGTTGAGCAGCCGGGTGCGCTGCAACACCCCCGCTTCGATGGCGGCCCACTCAGTGGGTGTCAGGATGAGGGGGAACAGGTCCAGCGCCCAGGGGCGTTGCTGGCTGTTCTCGTCGGCGTAGACGTTGTAGGTGACGCCGTTGTCGCGCAGTTGCTGCTCCAGGCTGTGGCGGCGGCGGTTGAGGTCGCCGAAGCCTTCGAAGCCGAGCCATTCGAAAAACCGGGCCCAGTGAGGGGCCAAAGGCTGCCCGCTGCGTCCGCCCACGCGCAGCTCGTCATAGTGGCCTGGGGCGGCAGGCAGGGCCGCCTGGGCGGCCAGCGCGCAGACGCTGGTGGCGCCGGGGTCGTCGTCGAACAGGGGCAGCGGGGTTTTCGTCACGGGCTGGCAGTATGCCGCAAAGCGCAGCAGGCGGTTCAGACGCGGCGCAGATCCAGGGTGAACGGAAACTCCTTGCTCTGTGGCGCAGGCTGGGCTTGCAGGGTGCCTGGAGTATGGCCCATGCGGAAGAAGCGGGCCAGTCGCCGGCTTTCGGCTTCGTAGGCGTTGATGGGGAAGGTGTCGTAGTGGCGTCCACCTGGGTGGGCCACGTGGTATTGGCAGCCACCCAGTGAGCGTTGGTTCCAGGTATCGACGATGTCGAAAGTCAGGGGCGCATGAACGCCGATGGTGGGGTGCAGGCTGGAGGGCGGGTTCCAAGCCTTGTAGCGCACGCCGGCGACGTACTGGCCCACGGTGCCGGTGTTTTGCAGCGGCAGGGCATGCCCGTTGACGGTGACCACATAGCGGCTGTCGTTGTGGCCGCTGACGTGCACCTCCAGCCGCTCCAGGGAAGAGTCCACATAGCGCACGGTGCCCCCGATGGCGCCTTCCTCGCCCATCACATGCCAGGGCTCCAGCGCGTGGCGCAGCGTCAGCTCGATGCCACGCGCGGCCACCTGTCCGATCAGCGGGAAGCGGAAATCGAAATGGGGGGCGAACCAGCCGATGTCGAACGGGTAGCCATGGCGTGCCAAATCGTCGAGCACGTCTTCGAAGTCCATGCGCACAAAGGTGGGCAGCATGAAGCGATCGTGCAATTCGGTGCCCCAGCGGGTGAGCTTGCCGTGCCAGGGTTCGTGCCAGAACCGGGCCACCAGGGCGCGCAGCAGCAATTGCTGCGCCACGCTCATGCGGGCGTGGGGTGGCATTTCGAATGCGCGCAGTTCCAGCAAGCCCAGGCGGCCGGTGGGGCCGTCGGGGCTGAACAGTTTGTCGATGCAGAACTCGCTGCGGTGGGTGTTGCCGGTGACGTCGATGAGGATGTTGCGCAGGGTCCGGTCCACGAGCCAGGGGGGCATGTCGGCGCCGTGCGTCTGGCGGCTTTTGTGGATCTGGTTGAGCGCGATTTCCAGCTCATAGAGCTGGTCGTTGCGGGCTTCGTCCACGCGCGGGGCTTGGCTGGTGGGGCCGATGAACAGGCCGCTGAACAGGTAGCTCAGCGACGGGTGGTTGTGCCAGTAGGCAATCAGGCTGGCGAGCAGTTCGGGCTTGCGCAGGAATGGCGAATCGGCCGGGGTGGCGCCACCGAGCACGAAATGGTTGCCGCCGCCGGTGCCGGTGTGGCGGCCATCGGTCATGAATTTTTCGGCGCACAGGTGGGTCTGGTGGGCGGCCTCGTAGAGGAATTCGGTGTGCTCGACCAGTTCGTCCCAATCGTGGGCGGGGTGGATGTTGACCTCGATGACGCCCGGGTCTGGGGTGACTTGCAGCATCTTCAACCGCGGATCGCGGGGCGGCGGGTAGCCTTCGAGCACGATGTTCACGCCCAGCTTGTCGGCGGTGGCTTCGATGGCGGCGAGCAAGTCCAGATAGTCTTCCAGCCGTTGCAGCGGAGGCATGAAGACGTAGAGGTGGCTGCTTTGGCCGCCCAGGGTGGCCTCTGCCTGGGGGCCGTTGGCGCGTTGCGGATCACGCGCTTCCACGCACAGGGCGGTGCGGGTGAGCCAGGCGGCCGATTCGCCGCGCTGGGGATAGCGGGCGCTCATGGGCTGGGCAGGGGCTGCCCCTGCAACGCCCAGGCCGATCGGATCACCTTGCCAGGCGGGCAGGTCGCTGGAGACCGCGCGGTCGGCAGGCGCGGGGTAGGGGCTGCTTTGCAGTGACACCACGCCGCCTTCGGCGAAGCCACCGCCCATTTGATGGGGGGCGTATTGTTGGCGCAGCGCGGTGCCTTCGGGCAGCGGGTCTCTCGGCGCGGCCGGGTCCTGCTCGATGTGGTAGGGGTAGTCGCCCGGGGCCACCCAGGGCAGCGAATCCAGCGGCAGCCGGTAGCCCATGGGGGAGTCGCCGGGGATGAGGTACATGCGCTCGTCGCGGAAAAACCAGGGGCCGGTGGCCCAGCGGGTGGCGGGCACGCCGGTGCGCACGCCTTTGGGGGAGCCATCGGGCTGCGCATGCGCCTGCAGGGGCAACACGTAACCGACCACTTGCTCCAGCCCTTGACTGAACACCCGGCGCAATCGCACGCGCTCCAGCTCGTCGTTGAGCTTGGCGTCGAACGGGTCCACATTCACGGGCAGCTTGCGTTCGCGCCAGAGGTAATACCACGTGTCTTCATAGCCTGGGGTGATGTACTGGGTGCTCAGGCCCAGTTTGCGGGCGAGTGTTTGGATGAAGCGCTGGGCGTCTTGCGCGGTGTAGCGGGCCGGCTCGCGTTCGTCGGCCAGCAGTTCCGGCTTGTGCCAGACGGGTTGGCCATCGGCACGCCAGAACAGCGACAGCGCCCAGCGTGGCAACTGTTCGCCCGGATACCACTTGCCCTGGCCCAGGTGGAGAAAGCCGCCGGCGCCGTAGTGATCGCGCAGACGGTGCAACAGTTCGGTGGCGTAGTGGCGCTTGGTGGGGCCCAGCGCGTCGGTGTTCCATTCGGGGGCGTCGCGGTCGCGGGTGGCCACGAAGGTGGGTTCGCCCCCCATGGTCAGGCGCACGTCGCCGCGCTGCAGGTCGGCGTCCACTTGCCGGCCCAGCGCCTGGATGGCGGCCCATTGCGCTTCGCTGTAGGGCTTGGTGACGCGGGGTGATTCGTGGATGCGGGTCACCTGCATGTGGTGCCGAAAATCCACCTCGCACTCGTCCAGGGCGCCTTCGATGGGCGCGGCGCTGGAGGGTTGTGGCGTGCAGGCCAGGGGGATATGCCCCTCGCCGGCCAGCAGACCGGAAGTGGGGTCCAGCCCGATCCACCCCGCGCCCGGCAGAAACACTTCGCACCAGGCATGCAGATCGGTGAAATCGGCCTCGGGGCCGCTGGGGCCGTCCACGGCCTTCACGTCGGGCGCGAGCTGGATCAGGTAGCCCGAGACGAAGCGCGCCGCCAGCCCCAGGTGGCGCAGCATCTGCACCAGCAGCCAGCCGCTGTCGCGGCAAGAGCCGCTGGCCTTGGCCAGCGTTTCCTCAGGCGTCTGCACCCCTGGCTCCAGCCGGATGGTGTAGGCAATGTCCTTCTGCAACTGCTGGTTGAGCGACACCAGAAAATCCACGGTGCGCGTCGGCCCACTGGCCAGCCGGGCCCGGGCGGCTTGCAGGTAAGCGTCCAGCCGCAGGGTGCGTTCGCCAGCGATGAGATACGGGGCCAGCTCGGCCTTCAAGGCCGGGGGATAGGTGAAAGGGACGTGCTCGGCGTAAGGCTCCAGGAAGAAGTCGAACGGGTTGTACACCGCCATTTCGACGACCAGGTCCACCGTCACCTTGAATTCCCGCATCGGTTCGGGAAACACCAGTCGCGCTTGGTAGTTGGCGAACGGGTCTTGCTGCCAGTTGATGAAATGCTTCTCGGGCTCGATGCGCTGGGAATACGACAGCACCCGCGTGCGGCTGTGAGGGGCGGGGCGCAGGCGCACCACCTGGGGGGCCAGACGCACGAGCCGGTCGTAGCGGTAGTGCGTCATATGATGGAGGGCAACGTGGATCGCCATGTGAGCCTTCGACAGTCAGAAGATCAGGGGGAGGAAAGAGGGCATGTCGTCAAGAACCATCCTAGCAAGGATTGCGCCAATCCGTGTGTCGCCACGCGGCCGCGATTGAGGGGTGGCCATGGTGCGGCTGGTGCCCTTCATGGGGGGCAGTGTGCTGGGCGCATGGCTGCAGTTGCAGCAGGTGGCGCTGTGGCCGGCGGGTGCTTATGCCTGGGGTGCGGCGTGGGCGGCTGTGGCGGCCTGCATCGCGCTGGTGGCGGGGCGGCGCTGGCGGCCTGGGTGGCAGGCCGCCGTCTGGTGCGCGGTGGCCGTGGTGGGCATGTATGCGGTCACGGGTTGGCGCGCGGCGCATTTCCAGGCCCAGGCGCTGAGCCCGGCGCTCGAAGGGCGCGACGTGCTCGTGGAGGGGTGGGTGGCGGGCATGCCGCGGCGGGCCGATGAGGGTTGGCAGTTCGAGCTGGCACCGCAGCGGGCCTGGGTGGGCGATGAACCCGTTGCCTTGCCGCCTCGCATCCGCCTCAGCGCCATCGACCGGCCACAGCCCGGGGCTCAGGCGTCACCCGCAGGGGCTGTGCGTGCGTTGGACGCATCCGGCCTGCGGCCAGGGCAGCGCTGGCGCTTGGTGGTGCGGCTGAAGCGGCCGCATGGCTGGTCCAACCCCCACGGTTTCGATACCGAACTGTGGATGTGGGAACAGGGCTTGCAGGCCAACGGGTATGTGCGGCAGGGGCCGGGCGTGCCCGCGCCCCAATGGCTGGAGGATACGTGGCGCTACCCGGTGCAGCGGGCCCGCCAGACAATACGGGACCGGGTGTGGCAGCAGGTGCCCGACCCCCGCACGGCCGGGGTGCTGGCGGCGATGGTCACGGGCGATCAGGGCGCGATCGCTCGGCCGTTGTGGGAGACGTTTCGCCTCACGGGCGTGACGCATTTGGTCGTCGTCTCGGGGATGCACATCACCTTGTTCGCCTGGCTGGCCGTGGCTGTGGTGGGCGGGCTCTGGCGGGGGCTGAGCCGGTTCTGGCCCGGGCTGTTGCTGGCGGTGCCTTTGCCGGTGGCGGCGGCCGTGGGTGGTCTGGCGCTGGGTTGGGGGTATGCGGTGTTTTCTGGCTGGGGCGTGCCGGCGCAGCGCGCCATCTGGATGCTGACGGCGGTGGTGGGGCTACAGCTCAGCGGCCGACGTTGGCCCTGGCCGGTGATGTGGCTGGCGGCGATGTGTCTGGTGGCCTGGCTGGATCCTTGGGCCCTGTTGCGTGCCGGGTTTTGGCTCAGCTTCGTGGCCGTGGCGGTGCTGTTTGCCACGGGCGGTCCGCTCCCACAGGCCGGCGAAGGGGTGCGTGGGGCGTTCAAGCGCATGGCCCGCACCCAAGGGCTGATGACACTGGCGTTGGCGCCGTTGACCTTGCTGTGGTTTGGGGAATTCTCGCTCGCGGGCTTGCTGGCCAATCTGGTGGCCATTCCTTGGGTGACGCTGCTGGTCACGCCTGTGGCGCTGGCCGGGGCGGTGGTGACGCCGTTGTGGACGGTCGGGGCCTGGGCGGTCGAGGTGCTCTTGCGGGGGCTGGAGGCTTTGGCCGCCATGCCCTGGGCAGCGGTGAGCCGGCCGGCGGTGCCCGCCTGGCTCGGCTGGCTGGCCGTGCTGGGGGGCGTGCTCTCGGTCAGCCGGTTGCCGTTGGCCTGGCGCGTCTGGGGGCTGTTGCTCGTCTGGCCGGCGCTGGCCTACACGCCGCCCCGTCCGGCGACGGGGACGTTTGAATGGATCGCCGCCGATGTGGGGCAGGGCACGGCCGTGATCGTGCGCACCCGGCATCACACATTGGTGTACGACACGGGGCCGCCGCTGGGGCCGCACGCCGACGCGGCCCAGCGGGTGCTGCTGCCGCTGCTGCGCCGACACGGCGAGGCTCCCGATGCCGTGGTCGTCAGCCATGCCGACAGCGATCACGCCGGGGGCATGGGCACCCTGGCCCGTGCCTATCCCCACGCAGTCTGGTGGACCTCGTTCGACACCCAGCCCCGCTGGGGCGTGGTCAGCCGGCGTTGCGAGGCCCCGGTGAGCTGGACATGGGATGGCGTGCCCTTTCGCTTTCTGCATCCTTGGCCGCAGGACGAAGGCGCCGCCCTGTCGGCCAATGCCCGCTCGTGCGTGTTGCAGGTCGGGGAAGGCGAATCCGCGTTGTTGCTGACGGGCGACATCACGGTGGCCGAAGAAACCCGCTTGGCGCTGGCCCAGCCCGACTTGCGCGCGGCGGTGGCCTTGGCCGCCCACCACGGCAGCGCCACGTCCACGGGGCCGGTGTGGCTGGACACGGTACAGCCCCGCTGGGTGGTGATTCAGGCCGGCTACCGCAACCCTTACCGCCACCCTTCGACCACGGTGCTGCGGCGCCTGGAGGCGCGTGGCATCCGCTGGGTGAGCAGCCCCAGTTGCGGCGCGGCCATGGGTCACAGCGCGCGGCCGGATGAGGTCGTCTGCCACCGCGATGTGACGCGGCGCTACTGGCATCACCCTGGCAGGGGGTGAGCCGCAGCCTGCTGGTTCAGCCGCGCGATGGCCTCGCGGCCGTCCATCAGATGGATGCCTCCGGCGCTTTGCTTGGCCAGGTGCTTGGCCCATGCCGCGGCCGAGGCCACTTCCTCGGCCCGGTGGAACTGGTCTGGCCCCACTTTGAGCACGCCCACGCTCAGCGTGGTGCAGGGGTGGAAGCGCTGGACGCCTTGGCGGTCTTCGGCCCAGATGCCGCCGGCGGCGCGGGCGGCTTCGTCGAACAGACCTCGGGCGCGGCGGTTGAAGTGGGCCACCGCCGATTCGATGCGCCGTTGCCAGTCTGCGCTTTGCATCAGCAGCACGAAATCATCGCCGCCCACATGGCCGACGAAGTCGCGCCGCGGGTCGCAGGCCCCGGTCAGGCATTCGGCCTGCAGGCGGATCATCTCGTCGCCGCGCCAGTAGCCGTAGTGGTCGTTGTAGGACTTGAAATGGTTGAGGTCAGCATAGCAGGCCACGAAGTCCTGCCCGTTGTCGAGCAAGCGTTCGATGTGCAGCGTGATGGGCACGTTGCCCGGCAGAAAGGTCAGCGGGTTGGCGTGTCGCGCGGCTTCGATGCGGGCTTCCGTGACGGCACGCACCAGCTGTTCCCCGGTGCCCAGCCCCAGGTAGCGGCCGCCTTCGGTGATCACGTAGCCTTCGGTCAGGTAGCGCTGGTCGTTGGAGGTCAGCACCTTGGTCAGTTGTTCCACGGGCGTGTGCACGTCCACCAGCAGCGGGTTGAGGTTGGCGTGCAAGGTGCAGGGGCGCGGCCCGTAGCGGTCGCGGAAATACAGCCGCAGGTAGAGGTCCTGCACGGTCTTGCGCGCGATCAGGCCCACGGGCCGGTCCCCTTCCACCAGCGCCACGGCGTGCAGGTCGGGGCGGCGGTTGAAGAGGGCGGCCACCTCGTCGTGCGTGGCCGTGGCCGGCAGGCTGGGCGCGGGCTTGAGCAGGGTGCGGGCCGTCAGCCCCCGGTTGGAGGCGTGGCGGTCCTGGGGCAAGACGGCGATCTCGCGGTTGCCCAGCACGTCCAGCGCCTCTTGAGGCAAGGCATCGACGGCCTGCGCTTGCGGCCGACCCAGGAAGTATCCCTGCACGAAGTCCATCCCCAGGTCACGCAGCACCATCAGCTCGTCGGCGTCCTCCACGCCTTCGGCAATCAGCCGCGAGCCAAAGGTGTCGGCCAGCTGTTGCAGCGCCCGCAGCGTCTTGAGCTTGTGGCTGGTCTCGTGCACGTGGCGGATGAAGTATTTGTCGATCTTGACGAACTCCGGGCGCAGCTCCGACCACAGCCGCAAGCTGGAGCGCCCGTCGCCGAAATCGTCCAGCGCCAGCGAGCCGCCGTACCGGCGCAGCATCGACAGGGCCTGCTGAATCGCGTCCACGTTCTGCACATGCTCGTGCTCCGTCAGTTCCACCACCACGCACGACAGTGGCAAGCCGGCCGAGCGGGCCTGGCGCAGCACCCGTTCCAGGCCATCGCGCATCAGGGCCTGGATCAAGGCCTCGGCGCTGAGGTTGACGAACAGCCAGCCGCGCTCGGCCGAGCGGGCCCAGGCTTGCAAGGCCAGGCGCAGGCATTCCAGTTCCAGTTCGATCGTCCAGCCGCATTGCCGGGCCGCGGCAAAGAGCGTGTCTGGCGTCGTCCAGGGAGACGGCGACTGGGGGCGGATCAGCGCCTCGTGGCCGAAGACGCGCCCCTCGGCCATGTGAACGATGGGCTGAAAATGGATGTGCAACAGCCCTTGCGAGACGACATCGCGGACATCGCTGACAGGGGTTGGGGCAACAGGCAAGGCAAGAATCTGGGCAGACATATCGACTCGGCAAGCCCCGAAAGGCTGGAGCTGTGACTGTATGAAGGTTTTGTTTCATATCCGTGACGGCGTGCGGTCGGCTGGCTGCGGCCCGTTTTGGCCGTGCTGGCCCGCTCCTTGCTAAGATGGAAACGTCCCCAGCCATCGGGTGTGATTCGCCCTCTTGAAGCCATCATGAGCCGACCGACCTTCGACGAAATGTATGCCGCTCCCGATCAGGTTCGGGCCCACTATCAGAACTACGCCCGCTGGCTGGCCGAGCAGCCGCCCGAAGTCATGGCGCACATGCGGGAAGAAGCGGAAGTCATCTTTCGCCGGGTGGGCATCACCTTTGCCGTGTACGGCGACAAAGACGAGGACGGCGCCGGCACCGAGCGGCTCATCCCTTTCGATCTGATTCCGCGCATCATTCCTTCGCACGAATGGCGCCAACTGGAAAAAGGCCTGATCCAGCGCGTCCATGCCCTCAACCGCTTCATTCACGACATCTATCACGGGCAGGAAATCATCCGGGCCGGCATCGTGCCGCGCGAGCAAATCGAAGGCAATGCCCAGTTCCGACCCGAGATGATGGGCGTGGACGTGCCCGGGGGGGTGTACTCACACATCGCGGGCATCGACATCGTGCGGGCCCCGGTGCCCGGTGGCAGCGGCCAGGCCGAGTACTACGTGCTGGAAGACAATCTGCGCGTGCCCAGCGGCGTGAGCTACATGCTCGAAGACCGCAAGATGATGATGCGGCTCTTCCCCGAACTGTTCAGCCAGAACCGCGTCGCGCCGGTGGCCCATTACCCCGACCTGCTGCTGGAGACGCTGCGCGCCGTCAGCCCCGCCCACACGGCCGAACCCACCGTGGTGGTGCTCACGCCCGGCATGTACAACAGCGCCTATTTCGAGCATGCCTTCCTGGCCCAGCAAATGGGGGTGGAACTGGTGGAGGGGCAGGACTTGTTCGTCAAGGACGGCTTCGTCTACATGCGCACCACGCGCGGCCCCAAGCGCATCGACGTGATCTACCGCCGGGTGGACGATGACTTCCTCGACCCGCTGGCCTTCCGGCCCGACTCCACATTGGGCTGTGCCGGCCTGCTCGATGCCTACCGCAAGGGCAACGTGACGCTGTGCAACGCCATCGGCACCGGCGTGGCCGACGACAAGTCCATCTACCCCTACGTGCCGCAGATGATCGAGTTCTACCTCGGTGAGCGGCCCATCCTGCAGAACGTGCCCACCTTCATGGGCCGTAAGCCCGAGGACTTGAAATACATCCTCGCCAACTTGAAAGACCTGGTGGTCAAGGAAGTGCATGGCGCTGGCGGTTACGGCATGCTGGTGGGCCCGGCAGCCACCACGGCCGAGGTCGAAGCCTTTCGCCAGGCGGTGCAGGCCAAGCCCGAGGGCTACATCGCGCAGCCCACGCTGAGCCTATCCACCTGTCCCACCTATGTGGCCGAAGGCGTCGCGCCGCGCCACATCGATTTGCGGCCTTTCGTGCTCAGCGGCAAGAAGGTTCAGATGGTGCCCGGCGGGCTCACGCGCGTGGCGCTCAAGGCCGGCTCGCTCGTCGTGAATTCTTCACAGGGCGGCGGTACAAAAGACACTTGGATTCTGGAAGCCTGAGGGGAGACACACACATGCTGTCGAGAACCGCCGACCACCTGTTCTGGATGTCGCGCTACACCGAACGCGCGGAGAACACCGCCCGCATCCTCGATGTGAATTACCAGACCTCGTTGCTGCCGCAGTCGGCCGGGGTGGCGCAGGTGGGTTGGGAGGGCTTGCTGCGCATCAGCGAGCTCATGCCCGCTTACCAGTATCAGTACGGCGAAGTCACGCCCAGGGACGTGTTGCACTTCATGGTGCGCGACGAGAGCAACCCCTCCAGCATCGTGAGCTGCTTGCGCGCCGCCCGGGAAAACGCCCGTGCCGTGCGCGGCGTGCTCACCACCGAACTCTGGGAAACCCAGAACCAGACCTGGCTCGAACTGCAACGCCTGCTCAAAAGCCGCCACATCGAGAAAGACCCTTCCGAGTTCTTTGAGTGGGTCAAGTTCCGCTCTCACCTCTCGCGCGGGGTGGCCATCGGCACCATGCTGCAGGACGAAGCCTTCCACTTCTACCGCATGGGCACCTTCCTGGAGCGCGCCGACAACACCGCGCGGCTCATCGATGTCAAATTCCATGCCGTGGAAAGCGACTTTTACGGCGCCGCCAGCCAGGAGGACCAGGAACTGGACTTCTACCACTGGAGCGCCATCTTGCGCAGCGTCAGCGCGTTCGAGGTCTATCGCAAGGTGTACCGCACCGTCATCACGCCCGATCGGGTGGCTGAACTCATGATTCTGCGCCCCGACATGCCCCGCAGCCTGCTGGCCTGCATGAACGAAGTGGTCAACAACCTGCGTGCGGTGAGCAACGAAACCTCCGCCGAAACCGAGCGCCATGCCGGCAAGCTGCGCGCCGAACTGCAATTTGCCCGCATCGACGAGATCCTCGCCAACGGCTTGCACGCTTTCCTGACCCAGTTCCTGGATCGGGTCAACATGCTGGGCACGCGGATCAGCCAGAACTTTCTGATTCCGATGGCGGCCTGAGGGCGTGGGCGCCGCACGCGCGCACCACGGTGGTGCCACCGTCGCTGGGCAAGTGATCGGCCAGCGGGCGGCAACCCTCTGCCGTGCAGAGTTCATAGTCGGGCACGAATGCCGAGCGGCTCAGCGTCAGCATGGCCGGGTGCCGGTTCGCGGGGGCATACACATACCAGCCGCCTCGCCACTGGGCGTCGGGCGGCGGCTCCATGCCCGCCCCCGAACCCTTGATGCGGGTTTGCACGGCCAGCAGTTGCCAGCGGGCGCCGTCGGGCACCACGGCGTAGTCTTCTTCCCAGCGCACTCGCTCGATCGAATGCGTCCAGGCCAGGGTGAAACGTTCCAGCGGCACGAACACCACTGGCGAGCCGGCCCCCAGGGCCAGGCTCAGACAGATCCCACCGATGGCGCTGCTCACGCTTTGGCGTGTCGGTGCTGGCTCTGACGCCGTGTGCGCCAGGCGTGCCAGGCGACGAACAAGGCCACCGACCCCAGGCCGATTTCGTCCGTGATGGGCAAGGCCACCACCAGGAAGCTCGCCGCCACCACCGCCACGATGCGTTCCCACCATTGCAGCGGGCTGAACAGGTAGCCAATCGCCCCCGCGCCCCACATGCCGATGGCCACCAGCGCCTTGAAGACGATCCACAACGTGGCCGTCCAGCTGTCGCCCTGCAACATCAGCGCCGGGCTGTAGACGGCCATGTAAGGCACGATGAACCCGGCAATCGCCACCCGCACGGCATTGAGGCTGATTTTCAGCCCCTTTTCGCGGGCGATGGGGGCCGCGGCAAATGCGGCCAGCGCCACCGGCGGCGTCAGGTCGGCCATGATGCCGAAATAGAACACGAACATGTGCGAGACGATCAACGGCACCCCCAATTCCAGCAGCACCGGCGCGGCCAGCGAGCTCGTGATGATGTAGTTCGGGATCGTCGGGATGCCCATGCCCAGGATCAGGCAGGTCAGCATGGTGAGGAACAGCGCCAGGAACAGACTTTCACGCCCGATGGCAATCACATAGCCGCCCATTTCTGCCGCCACGCCCGTCAGGTTGATCACCCCGATGATCACGCCGACCAAGGCGCAGGCAATGGCCACGGGCAGGGCGTGCCGCGCCCCATCGACCAGCGCGCGCACGGCCAGCTGGCGCGTGTCGCCGCCGATGCGACGCAGGTAGGTGATGGCAATCAGCACGGCCGTCACCACAAAGAAAGTGCCCACGCCGAAGTGGAAGAAGCCCGCGCAGGCAAAGCCCAGCAGCACCCAGAACAGCGCACGCAGCGCCAAGCCGTTGACGCCGCTGATGGCCGCCGCGCCAAAGATCAGCACCACCGTCAGCGCCAGGCCCACCGAGCCGGAAAACAGCGGCGTGTAGCCCGAGAACAGCAACGTCACCAGGCCGGCCAGCGGCAGCAGCAGGTACCAGCGCTCTTTGACGGCCGTCCAGGGATTGGGGCACTCTTCCTTCGGCAGGCCCAGCAGCCCTTTGCGTCCTGCCTCCAGATGCACCATCCAGAACACGGTCACGAAGTAGAGAATGGCGGGGATGATCGCGGCCTTGACGATAGACAGGTAAGGCACATTGATGGTTTCGGCCATGATGAAGGCCACGGCCCCCATCACCGGTGGCATGATCTGCCCGCCCATGCTGGAGGTGGCTTCCACCCCGCCGGCGAAAGCCGGGCTGTAGCCGAAGCGTTTCATCAGCGGGATGGTGAACTGCCCGGTGGTGACCACGTTGGCCACGCCCGAGCCATTGATCGTGCCCATCAGGCCCGAGGAAATCACCGATACTTTGGCCGGCCCACCGCGGGAATGGCCCACGGTGCCCATGGCAAAGTCGTTGAACAGCTTGATCATGCCGGCCTGTTCGAGGAAGGCGCCGAACAGGATGAACAGGAAGATGTAGGTGGACGACACGTAGGTCGGCGTGCCGTAAATGCCTTCGGTGCCAAAGCCGAGCTGGCCCACGATCTGGTCCAGCCCATACCCCCGATGCGCCAGATTGCCCGGCAGGTGTTGGCCGAACAAGGCATACAACAAAAAGATGCCGCAGATGATGGGCAGGCCCCAGCCCATGACGCGGCGTGCCGCGTCAAACACCAGCGCGATGAGCACGATGCCCACCACCCAGTCCCAGCCTTCCAGCTCGCCGGCGCGGACGGTGAGTTCGACCTCGAAGATCCACTGGTACATGCCGGTGGCAAAGCCCGCCAGCCCCAGTGTCCAGCCCAGCACGCGCCCCACCTTGCCCAGGCCGCCGGAGCGGCCGTGAAACGGCGGGTAGATCACAAAGATCATCAGCAGGACGAAGCCCACGTGAATGGCCCGGATGACCTGGCTGGACAGTGGGTGGAAGGCGGCCATCCACAGTTGGTAGGCCGAAAAGGCGATCGCGATCCAGAAGATGGCGCCGGCCAGGCTGGCGCGGGTCTGGTGGCTGTCGCTGGCGTGGGAAGGGGTCATGTGAACCTCGAAGGCGTTGAAACCGAAACGGCCCCGAAAGGGGCCGTCGTCGGATGCGTCATGGCATCAGCAATGAGGGGCCAGGCTCACTTGAGCACGCCCACTTCGCGGTAGTAGCGCTCCGCGCCAGGGTGCAGCGGGATGGGCATGCCTTTGATGGCGTTGTCACGGTTGATGGCGCGCGCGGCGCTGTGGGCGGCGTGCAGGGTGTCCAGGTTGTCGTACATGGCCTTGACCATGCGGTAGACCGTTTCCTCGGGCACGCCGGCATGCGTCACCAGGAAGTTGGGGATGGCGGCGGTGGGCACGTCCTCGGTCTGGCCGTTGTAGGTGTTGGCCGGGATCATGGAGGGCTGGTAGGCCGGGTCACCCACCTTGGCGACCACGTCGTGGGGAATGGGCACGACCACGATGCGCACGGCCGTGGCCAGATCGCGGATCGAGGCCACGCCCAAACCGGCCGATTGCAGGGTGGCATCGAGCTGGCGGTTCTTGATCAGCTCGACCGACTCGCCAAACGGCAGGTACTCCACCTTGGCCAGATCGCTGTAGCTCATGCCGGCGGCCTTGAGGATGGCGCGGGCGTTGAGCTCGGTGCCGGAGCGGGCAGCCCCTACAGAGACGCGCTTGCCCTTCAGATCAGCCAGGGTGCGGATGCCGGAGTCGGCGCTGGCCACGATCTGGATGTAGTTGTTGTAAGTGGCCGAGAAGCCGCGCAGGCGGTCGAGCTTGTTGCGGAAGCCCGCTTCCTCGTTGCCGTTCCAGGCGTCAGACAGGGTGTCGGCCAGGGTCAGCGCCAGTTCACCACGGCCGGCCTGCAACAGGTTGAGGTTTTCTGCCGAAGCGCGCGTGACTTGGGCGGTGGATCGGGTGTTGGGAATGTCTTTGGCGAAGATTTGCGAGAGCGATACGCCGATCGGGTAGTACACCCCGCTTTGACCGCCTGTCAGCACATTGATGAATTGTTGCTGCTGGGCCGATACGGTGCCCGCCACGAGGGCGGCGCCCAGGCCAACGATCAGTCCGAGCTTCTGAAGCAAGCGCATACGGTCTCCTGTTGGAATGGTTTAGACCTGATGATCTTACTGCAGGATGACAGCACCCCGAGACCGGGGTTTTACTGACACGCGGGCAGCGGGTCGAGCCGTTCCAGGCGCCGCGCATGCCAGTCGAGCACAGCGGCCTGGCGGTGCATGCGTTCGGCCAGCCGGGGGTAAGCCTGGCGGATCACGTCGGCGGCGAACTGCTCCAGAAAGCGCGATTTCAGTTCTGCGCGCGCGCGTTCCACCCCCATCGTTTCGTAAGGCACGGAAGCCAGCAGCAGGAAGCCGTCATCGGGGATGCGGCCTGCGTCCATGTTGTTCTGGATGATCTGCGCCGCCGTGCGGATCGGGTGGGCCAGATCGGGGCTGTAAGGGCCGACGATCAGCGCCAGATTGGGCGTGTGCAGAAAGTCGAACCCGCGGCCCAGGCAGATGACCCATTCGCGGTGCTCGATGGCCAGCTCGCGCTGGCGGCGCGCGGTCTGGGCCTGTACCTCGATCACATGGGCCATATTGCCCTGGAGCAGTGGCAGCAGGTCGGCGCGCATGGGCGGTGGCAGGTCGGGCAGCAGCGCGGCCAGTCGGGGCTCCAGGGGCGCTTCGGGCTGCTGGGCGAGTTCGGCCATGTCCAGCGTTTCGCCCGCGGGGTTGTGCAGCAGCAGGGCTTCCTGGTCGGTTTCGAAGCCGCATACCAGCGGGTACACGGTCTGGTGCGCGTTGCCGAACAGGTGCGAGACCTGCTGCCGAATGGCCCAGGCATGTTCCATGCTGGCTTGCCGGTTGTAATGAAAGCCGGCGCAGCCGCGTTTGACGTCGCCCTTGGACCAGTGGTAGGTGATGAGCAGAAGCACGCGGCGTCCGGCGCTCACCATGCTCTGCACATGGTGGGTGAGGATCTCGCCCAAATGTGGCCAGCCGAGGTTGAACATGCCGCCCAGATTGCGAAAGGGCATGAGGATGCCGGCCGGCGTTTGCGTGGCCACCGACAGGTTGATGCGCCCGTCCATGCACTTGAGCGCGGCGATGGCGGTGGGGTGCTCGGCCAGATAGCGTTGCCGCGCCAGCCACGCTTCCGGGCCGCGGAAAGCCTGCCCATGCCGGTCGGCCAGTTGGAACAGCCATTGGATGCGCTCGGCAATCGGCGCGTCATGGATGAAAGGGCTGGGAGCGGGCATTTGCTCCAAGTGGGCCGGGCGGGTGGCGGTCATGGGCGGGCTGGGTGGCAGAGCTGCAACCTGACAGTCTACGGGCTGCTCAACGTTGGCGCCATAGGGCTTCCACGGCCTGCCCGAGCTCGATCACCGCCATCGCGTAGTAACTGCTCTGGTTGTAGCGGGTGATCACGTAGAAGTTTTGCGTGCCAGCGACATAGGTGCGCGGGGCGCCGCCTCGCGCCGGGTCGCCGTTTTCCAGTTCGACGAGGGCCAGCGGGCCCGCATGCTCGCGGCCGTGTGAGGGCAGGCGCACGCCTTTGCTCGCCATGGTTTGCGCGTCGAAGGTCGGCAGGATGCTGGGGGCCAGCAGGGCATCGAGCGCCAGGCGGTCGAGGTCGAATTCCACCGGGTAATGGGTCGGCATGCCGCTTTGCCAGCCGAAAGCCTGCAGGTAGCGCGCCACCGAGCCGATGGCATCGGCCGGGCTGTTGAGCAAGTCGATGTGTCCGTCGCCGTCATAGTCCACGCCGTAGCGCATCCAGTTGCTGGGCATGAACTGCGGCAAGCCCATGGCCCCGGCATAGCTGCCCAGCCAGGCGGTGGGGGGCACGCCTTGCTCGCGGCTCAGGCGCAGCAGGGCCTGGAGTTCGCTGCGGAAGAAGGCGCTGCGTTGCTCGGCCCGGGGGTGTTCGGCCGGAAAGTCGAAAGCGAGCGTGGCCAGCGCGTCGAGCGCGCGAAAGGTACCGGTGTGCTGGCCGTACAGAGTTTCGACCCCGATGATGCCCACGATGAGCCAGGCGGGCACGCCAAACTCCTGCTCGGCCCGGCGCAGGGTGGCCTCGTGCTCGCGCCAGAAGCGCAGGCCGGCCTGCAGTCGGCGCGGTTCGATGAAGCGGTCCCGGTACACGTTCCAGTTGCGCGGCGTGCCGGCCGGCGCGGGCGTCATGAGGCGGATGACCTGTGGGTGGCGCTGGGCCTGGCGGATCCATCGCTCGGCCCAGCCGTCGGTCCAGGATTCTTGGGCGTCGATCTCGCGGGCGAAGGCCAGCGCGGCTGGGTGCTGGGCGTAACAGGCCGTTGAAAAAGTGCCCATCGAAGCAGCCGAGGCTCTGCCTGCGTCGGCTTTCAACCGGCTGGATCCGCATTTCCAGCCCCTGGCAGCCCT
>NZ_SNYL01000005.1 GCF_004363315.1 Tepidicella xavieri | reverse complement strand
CTCTCATCTTCGGTGTCTGGTGTCTGGTCGTCGTCGCCGTGGCTCACATGGTACCCGTACCAAGACCGGCCACAGGGGAGTTTTTCAACGGCCTGTTAGGCCCAAACTTCGTCCAGATTTTTTGCCGCCAGCAGTTTTTCCCGTAGCGCGTAACGCGAGGATTGCATATTGACCTCGCTGTTCTCCGGGCGCGGGATCGGGACAATCGCAGTCGCCGGTCCTTTGAACTTGATCATGTACTTTCCGGTGTCGTTGTAAGGCAGGATGGTCTCGACCTCGGCTATGTGGGTGATCGCTGCGACGGGGGCGACCTGATAGGCAGCGATGAACTTCAGCTTCGAGATGTGCTTCGCATTGATCCGAACGGCAAACCAGCAGTTCTCGTTCAGGAAGCGCTGCTTGAATCCTTCCTCGCGGGCGGGAACGACGATGGTGTCGAACTTGTCGTTCTCCGAACCAACTGGCTGCACCTGATCGCTTGGGTCTTCCTGCTTAGGCGGGGTGAAAGCGTTGATGCCAAGCATCGGCAGGATCAGCAACATGTCGGCGAGGAACGCCTGGGCTGTGGCCTTCGCAGCGGGGGCCATCGTCGGAGCCGTGGGGTTGTTCTTGTTCAGCAGAATGGCCCGGTCGTGCTTCTTGGCCAGGGCAACCAGCGCCGATTCCAGGTACTGAACTTCGGTCTTGCCGATCTTGTGGTTGCGGTCGAAGAAGTAGACGCCCCAAACCCAACCTTCCTTGTTCGAGACGTGATTCTTTAGCCGATCACCTACCGGATCGGCCTCGCCGATGTAGATCGTCTCTTCGGCGGCATTGCCGACGAGGATGTAGATACCGGCCTGCGAGAAGCCGGGCTCCTGCTTCAACTGATGGAAAAGCTCTTTGTTGAAGACGACGCCGTAACCCGACCAGTTCGATTTGTCGACGTGACGAATCCCTTCGGGGTCGCCGGTCGTGGCGAAAAGGGTGATTGAAAACGGCTGCATTAGTCGCTCTCCGGCACTCGCAAAGCACGCTGGGCGGTTACGCGAAACGCTGCCGACCAGCCGTACTTTCTACGATCAATTTCTCGATCACTCATTTCAAACAATCCCTCCACGCGAAAGCGTCCACCCCGACGACAACGCCTCCGCCTGCTGCAACACCGTCTGCACGGCGGCATCCTGCAGGTCGGGCGGGTAGCCGTACTTGCGCAGGATGCGCTTCACCAACACTCGCATCCGGGCGCGAGCAGAGTCCCGATGAGCCCAGTCGACCGACACGTTTTCGCGCAGGCTCATCAGCAATTCGTGGGCGATCAGCTTGAGCTTGTCGTCGCCCATGATCTGCACGGCGCTCTCGTTCTCGGCCAAGGCATCGTAGAAGGCGATCTCTTCGTCGGACAGGCCGGACTCTTCACCACGCTGCCGGGCAGCACGGATGTCCTTGGCCAGTTGGATCAACTCCTGCAGCACCTCGGCGGTGGTGATGGCGTTGGCGTGGTAGCGCGCCACCGCGTCCTCCAATCGTTCGGAGAACGCGCGGGTCTCCACCACGTTGGCCTTGGCTCTAGAGCGAATGCCGTCGTTGATCAGCTTGCGCAAAGCTTCCAGTGCGAGGTTCTTCTTCTCCATCTGCTGAACTTCGGCGAGGAACTCATCGGAGAGGATGGAGATGTCCGGACTCTTGATGCCCGCAGCGGCCAGGATGTCCACGATCTCGGTCGAGACCACCGCACGACTGACGATCTGCTGGATGGCCAATTCGCGCTCTTGCTGCGTAATGCCGGAGCCCGTGCGGCTCTTGACCAGCGCGGCTCGGATGGCCTGGAAGAAACCCACTTCCTCGCGGATGGCGCGGGCCTGGTCGCTGGCGGCGGCCAGCGCGAACGCCTTGGACAAGGCCAGCACGGCGTCCTGGTAACGACGGTGCGCGTTCTTCTTGCCTTCTTTCGTCTGCTCTTTCGCCGCCAGCTTTTGTTGCAGGTCGAGAATCCACTCGATGGCCCCGGCCATCACGCCCAAGCGCTCCTGCGGTGTACCGTTCAACGCGGAAACGTAGTCGAAGCCGTGAAACATGTCGCGCACGACTTCGTACTTCTCCATCATCACCGCCACCGCCTCGGCCTCGTCCACGCCCGTTTGCTCGCGGTCACGTGGTGAATACTGCGCCAGCGCGTTTTTCAGGTTCTGCGCGATGCCGATGTAGTCGACGATCAGCCCCGCCGGTTTGTCGCGGAACACACGGTTCACCCGGGCAATGGCCTGCATCAGGCCGTGGCCACGCATGGGCTTGTCCACGTACATCGTGTGCATGCAGGGCGCGTCAAACCCGGTCAGCCACATGTCGCGCACGATCACGAGCTTCAAGGGGTCTTTGGGATCGCGGGCACGCTTGGCCAAGAGATCGCGCCGGGCCTTGTTGCCGATGTGCTTTTGCCATTCGGCCGGATCAGAGGCCGCGCCCGTCATCACGATCTTGACGGCGCCGGCGCTGTCATCCTCACTGTGCCAATCGGGACGCAACCGCACGATCTCGTCATAGAGCTTCACGCAGATGCGGCGACTCATGCACACCACCATTGCCTTGCCGTCGAGGGCCGCGACGCGATCCTCGAAGTGGGCCACGATGTCCTTGGCCACCAGCGCCAGGCGCTTGTCACTGCCCACCAGGGCTTCGACGGTGGCCCACTTCTTCTTGAAGCGTTCCTGGTCGGCGACTTCATCGCCCTCTGTCAATTCCTCGACCTCGGCATCGATCTTGGGCTTTTCTTCCTCGTCGAGTTCGAGGCGCGCCAGCCGCGATTCGTAGTAGATCGGCACCGTCGCGCCGTCTTCCACCGCACGGCTGATGTCGTAGACATCGATGTAGTTGCCGAACACGGCCGGGGTGTTGACGTCGTCGGCCTCGATGGGCGTGCCAGTGAAACCGATGAACGAAGCGTTCGGCAGGGCATCGCGCAGGTATTTGGCAAAGCCGTAGGAGATTTCGCCGGTCTTGGCGTCCACCTTGGCTTTGAAGCCGTATTGGCTGCGGTGCGCCTCATCGGCGATCACCACCACGTTGCGCCGCTGGGTCAGCGGCCCGTCGATTTCGCCGAACTTCTGCAGGGTGGTAAAGATCACGCCGCCCGAGGCGCGACCCAGCAGTTCCTTGAGATGTTCGCGCCCCTCGGCCTGCACCGGTGTCTGCCGGATCAGGTCGCGGCACATCGAGAAGGTCGAGAACAGCTGGTCATCGAGGTCGTTGCGGTCCGTCAGCACCACCAGCGTCGGGTTGGCCATGGCTGGGTGTTTGACCAGAAGGCCTGCGTAGAACGCCATCAGCAGGCTTTTACCGGAACCCTGTGTGTGCCAAATGACCCCGACGCGCTGATCACCCTCCGGCGAGGACGCCGTCACCGTGCGGTTGACCGCGTGTCGCACCGCGTGGAACTGGTGGTAGCCCGCGATGATTTTGATCAGGCCGGACCCCGTTTCACCGAACACCGTGAAGTGACGCACCAGATCGAGCAGGCGGCGATGCTCGAACACGCCCTCGATCAACGTCGAAAGTTCCGGAGCTCCCTTCGGGGCAACGTCCGTGCCGTCGGTGGTGCGCCAGGGCATGAAGCGCTCCATGTCGGCCGACAGCGATCCCACCCTGGCGGCAATGCCGTCCGAGGTGACCAGCAGCGCATTGGTATTGAACAACGCTGGAATCTGCTGCTTGTAGGTCTGCAACTGGTTGAACGCACCGACGAGCGTGGCCTGCTCGCTGCCTGGGGCCTTGAGCTCGATCACCGCCAGTGGCAAGCCATTGACGAACACCACCACATCGGGCCGCCGGTTGTTCTGGCCGTTGATCACCACGAACTGGCTCACCGCCAGCCAGTCGTTCTGCTCTGGATGGTCGAAGTCGATGAGCGCGACCTTGCCCGCCGTCAGCGTACCGTCCTCGGCGTAGTACTCGACGTCTACCCCTTCCGTCAGCAGCCGGTGCAGGCGACGGTTTTCTTCGAGCAGTGAGGGGAGTTCAGACTGTGTTACCTTACGAATGGCATCCTGACGTGCCTCCAATGGCAGGCCGGGGTTTAGCCGCGCGACGGCGTCCTCGAATCGCTTCTTGAGGACGACCTCATCGTGACTCTCACGCTCGGGGCGGTGTCCATCGGGGCCGATGTCCTCCTCACGTTCGACGCTGTAATCGAGCGCACGCAGCTGATCCAGCAGCGCTTGCTCCACGGCGGCCTCCGACAGAAACGCCATTACGGTTCTCCTTGTTCTTCGACGGTAGACGGCGCAACCCTTTTGATAAGACCGTCGTAATGATCCTTGTCCACAGCCTCCATCAGCTCCAATACCTCGCGCAGAACGGGCTGCGTTTCAGCAAGGAGAGAAAGGTCGTGCTCAGGATCGGAAATTGCACCTGCATGCGAGTAGGTATTGAGAAGCCGCAGGATGCGGGTTTTCTTCGCGTTATCAAAAGACACACGGTCAAGGCGCGGCTGCAGATCGCCGCTCATATCGGGAAAGCGGAATGCTAAGAAAGCCTCCAGCAGGCGACGGGCAACATTGGGCAATCCGTAGTGGTGTTCGAGTTCGACCACATCATTACGGTTGGCTTCCTGGTAGACGCGCTTGAACAGATACTGGTATTCCGATTCGTGCTCCTCGAGAAGAGGATCAAGATACCCTAGCTCGCTGGTTCGTGATCCGTCGGCGTGCCGGCGAGATCGAAGCAGAAAGAACCTGGCCGGCCTGAGATCGATCTGATTCTTGCGTTGTCCCGGCAGGTAATGAAACCAGTTTTTCACCAGCCTGAAGAACGAAAAGCTGTGCGTGAAGATGAAAAGCTGCCCGGCCTCTTTGGTGCGCTCTTTCATGTAGCCGAAAGCCGAAAACAGCGCGTTGTCATCAAGACTGGACACCGGATCGTCAATGACGACAATCCCGTTCTTGAGATCGAAAGACTTATCCTGCAATGACTTGAGAAAATACAAGAACGCTATCGCGGTACGCTCCCCCTCGCTCAAATGCGCTACGTACTCGCCGTTGCGGGTCAAAGCGTAGCCTGTGCCTTTCGTTTCAAAGCGCAGCTCGTCGCGGCCAAGGTAGGCGCGTAACTCGGTTGTCAATTCGTCAGCGGCGCGATGATGTTCGAGGATTTCACGCTCCAGCCCCTCGATCTTCGCCTGCACATCCGCGTGCTGTTTTTTGACGACTTCCAGTGCAGCGGTTGCTGACCTTACAGCTTCGGAACGTTGCGCAAATTCAGCCTGTGCCTCGGCAACATACGATGCCTCCAGCTTCTCGCAAGCTTCATCCACCCGCGCCTTGAAATCCGCTGAAATCGCGTTGTGCTTCTCGATGGTCGCGTTGAACTCAGCAACAGCGTCGCTGAGGGAAACCCCCATCGAACTAGGAATGGGTATCGCCGTGGCGGCAGGCGCAAATGGCTGGTCGCGCTTAGCCGCCACACGCGCAATGAGCGCTTCAATCGCGGCTTCTACTGTAGAGCATGCCGCAGAAACCTTTTGGCTCGATGCCGATGCATCAGAAGCGAGCGCCTCATAAAAGCGCGAAGTATCAGGGAGTCGAAGCGATCCCAACGCCTGCTTGATCGATTCCAGCCTCTTTAAAAGATTTGCCAAATCCTGCTGAAATCTCGCGAAGGCGTCGTTGAAATGGGCTTCAAGGGCTGCACGACGCGTAGCCTGGAGCGGTTGCAGACAAAAGCGGCAAGTCTCCGAGGCATGTTCTCCCGAGTGCAGAACCAACCCTTCCTGTACCCATGCAGCAAGCCTGGAATTGCCGGCCAGCTCATCGAGCGTCTGAGCAACGACAGAGCGGTTGACCAGCGTATCAACCTCTTGTATCAGCGCGTCCAGTTCGATGGATGGAGCCGCAACCTTGTCGATGTTGGGTTTGGGCTGAGCGTCCTTCTGGCTGCGAAGCCGGGCTTTGTCCTCATCGGCGAGCATCGCGGCTGCGACGCCCTGTGCATCCAGCGCTTCGACGGCTTGCTTGAACTTGCGCTTGTCGTAATTGTTGTAGGACGGGCTGTTCGCGGTGATCAGCAGTTCCTTGATGTGTCTGGCCTGCCCCACGCAGAAATCGTCGAGTTCTTTCTCAGCGACTTTCTTCTTGGTTTCCGCTGCCGCCACTTCAGCTTTGATGGCAGCGAGCTCCTTCTTTAGTTCGTCGACCTGCGCTTGCTTTTCGACGCTGTCTTTGCCGAGAAAGTAGATGGGCGCGATGCCGCTGGTCTGAGAGAGGGTGGCGTTGACGAAATCGCGGTTGAAAACGCGCACCGGAGGAAGCCCCGCCGATGCAAACGAAGAACCGCTCACCTTCGCGTTGCCGTCGAACTCCAATTCAACTTCACCCTCGATGAGTGCCGTTTGCTTCTCGACCAGAGAGAGCAGCCATGCCAGGGTTGTTTTCCCACTGCCGTTCCAGCCATAGATCAGATTGAACCGACCGAACGAATGCAGGTTTTTGGGCCAGGCGAAGTCTCGAAAGACCCGGAGTTTGAGCTTGGCAATGCGCGTCAACTTCATACTGGCCCTCCTTGTTGATCGGTGGGCACCACAGCAGAAGCCGCTGCCCCGCGCGCAGTATTCAACGCCTCCACATAGGCGTCCCGATCCAGTTGGTAAAGCAAACGGCTGACCTCGATGTTGATGGGCAGCTCATCGCCGCCTGGCAGCAGGAAGCGCAAGGTCGGCGAGTCTCCGTCCTCTGCGTCCACAGCCAGCCCGACGTGCGCGTCGATCAGCGCGTTGTCCTGCGCAAACCGCTCCCACGGCTCGCGGGAACTGATCGGGTCGAGCTGCGCATCCAGATAGGCCTGATGCAGAAAGGCCACGATGGCATCAGCCGCCAACACTGCGCTGCGGCGATGGTGTTCTGACAACCGCGCCAGATACGGGTCTTTGCCGTGACTGGCGGGGCCCGCCTTGTTGCGCAGGTCATTCAACGCGTCGGCCAGCTTGTGGTGGCTGGACACCAGCTTCTTGAAACGGTCATCACGCACATCGCCCAGCTTGAGGGCGCGAATTGCTGCCGTCAGCCAGTCCGACAAAGAGGGCGTCTCTTGCGTCGGCTTGAGCGGAGCTTGCTGGGTGTGGAAACTTTCCACCACGACTCGGCAGACCACCTCGACGACGGTTTTGGCGCAGTCGATGCACGCGTCGTTGTTCTGCTCCAGATTGCGCTCCATCGCCTCGAAGGTCTGCTGCAACATCGGCGCATCGCGCCAATGGCTGCAGGCCTCGCGAATGCCGGGGCACCAGTCCAAGGTCATACAAGACCTCTAGCGTTTTCTAGAACCATCTCAGCTTTGGTACCCATGTTGTAAAAGCATCTATCCCGGCGCTGCACTCCTCAGCGGACTTACCAAAGATGCCGCTTCGGACGTATGGCGATTTTTCTTCGAGGCTTTCCAGAGAGGAACGCAGCTCTTTCAGGATGCGATCCAGGTTATCCCCCCGATAGCCGTAGCAGCCTGGAGGCACCCAGTACCAGTCTTTGTCTCGTTTTGCGAAATAGGCATAACTGAGCGCCATCAGGACTTCCAGCCTGTCGAAGGCATAGCTAAATCGGGACTCCGAAGGAATCAGACTGCGGAATCGCGGTTGCAGCAGCGCATGCAGCCAGTCGTTGAGCGGCGCGTAACGACGGTCCATGCCTTCGAGAAGCTTCGCTGGCTCATTGCCACGCTCGAAAAGGCAAAATGGTGGCAGTAATTCGATAGCGGTCTTATCCTCCCTATGCTCCCGGTGGACAGTGGTGCCGAACAGCCTCCCTATGAACTGCAGTCCTCGTTCGCCAGCTTCAACCGCACCCAGCCCCAATGCATAAAGAAGCAAAGTAGCGGGATAACGCTGCAATTCAACCCAAAGGTTGAAGCCTGATTCCCCGCGCCGTGTGGCCAGCCTTGTTAAGGCCGTCTGCCACGTGACGCAATGCCAATCCTCCACCCAATAGCTACCCACCACGGCCATCGCGATGAGCGTCTCGCAGGCGGCCTCATAGGAGCGCACCCGTGCCGTAAAAGTATTCGTATCTGGCGCAGGCCCACCTTGCAAAGCGAATGCAGGAGTGGCAGTGGCGTCGAGTACTCGGTCTACCTCACCACCGACAAGATCGGCAAGACGGATGCGGTGCTTGGTCTCGGCGAGATAGCCTTTGAGGCTGGCAACCGCAGCTTCGGTCGATAGGGGATGCGGCCGCGAGAATTGCTCCAGCGCCTCGACCAGACGCGCCAGCTCCGAGAAAAATCTGTCCGCATCGGAAATCTGGAGCAGTTGCGCCTGCCGATGTCCGATCAGGCGCTTGGCGGCATTGCCCGGCTCGCCACGCACCGCCCAGAAGTGAGAAAAGCGCCGGGACACCGACCGTTCTACGGCAGCACGCAAAGCGGTATCCCATTCCGCCGACCAACCGCAAACGATCAGGCCGAACTCGTCGAATATCCGATCCAGCAGATCGTCGAATTCCTTGGGGTAGGTCTCCAGCTCGGCGGGCGTGTTGCGGATTCGGGTGTCAAGGTAGTCGCCATGCACCTTGAACACGCAGCAGCGGGTGTGAATCAGAGGCATCGCGCCGTGCACCTGATCCGGCGAACTGAGCACGGTCGGCACCACACCAACATCCGCCAGAGCCGTCTCCATTAGACGGTCAAAATTGGTGGTGATAATGACGCGGATGTATCCCTTCGCCGCAAGGCTGGCGATGGCCCGGTGTGCGACGGTGGGGGCCTTGAGGCCCTCAGCGCGCTCCTCCTCGGAGGGCTCCAGGTAGTCGCGCAGCAACTGCTGGCGTTCAGCCGGGGTTTTGGCCAGCGCGTCCAGCAAATCGGAATAATCGGGTTCCTTGCCGTAACGCTCGCGATACCAAATGGCTGGATCGGTTCCGCAGTTTTCACCAGCCACTCCGGCCAGTTTGCGAACGAAATCGAGTGTGATCTCCCAGCCTGTGGGGATCTGAGCGGAGCGCGAAACGCCCGAGCCGACTAATACGGCATAGACGCCAGGATTCGCCTGGATGGAGAATGCAAGCGAGTGCAGCGGATCGATCATGCCTTCTCCGCCTCTTCAAGAATCCGCTCGGCATCTGGAACGCGCAACTCGCCGGAGATAAGCTTGGGCAGCAGGGTGTCGCGGAGTTGGGCGAGAGAGCGGGCCTCACGTTCGTTTTCCGCCAGCTGTCGATAGAGGGAGCCTGCCGACCTTGTAAAACTTGCCAGCACCAGATCGGAAGGAACTACAACCTGAAGTGGTCGGAAGTTGCTCTTGCTGATTTCCTGGAACGTCGAGCCGTTGGCGTTGCCGACGATGGCATCCATGCTTTGTCTGCACCACTGCAGCACGTAGACATTTGGCAGAGCGCCGTCACACTTCATCGCGATGAAGCCTTGGTTGATGGCTGTCGGAATTTCGGTAATCGCCAAATAGCCGATTGGCGCCCGTGACGAGAGCAACACCGTGCCTACTGGCAAGAGGCCAGAGCTGATCTTTGCAAGACCGGCATCGGTAATCTTTCGATCCGTGTCCAGCAGAACAGGAAACTTCAGGGCGGACAGGTCTTTGGGCGTTGCCCAGCAGTGTTGCCCACCTTCCCAAAACTCTGGTTCCTTGGTGCTGGGCGTAGATCCGCCGCAGACCGTCACTTCTTCGCCAATCGTCGAATGACGCCACCCCTCCGGAATCTCCCCCAACTCCGACTCGACGAGACGGTCGGGGAAGAGGTCGTAGAGGTGCGCGGGCAGGCCGGGAAGCGACTGGCCGCGCTGCCAGCGGCCTTCCATCTTGGCGCGCACGGGCTCGAAGTCCACGAACCACGCCTTGAACAAGGCGCGGGCCATCGCCTCCAGGGTTTCGTTTTGCTTGCGGTTGAGCTCGATCTTGTCGTCCAGCGTGCCGAGGATGTGGGCAATGGCGCGTTGTTCTTCGATCTTTGGGGGGTGAGGAACAACGATCTCGCTTAAAAGCGAGGTGTTTAGTGATGGCATGGTTGCCCCAACCGCAATTGATCTGATGTGCTCCTTAAAGGCAGGAAGACCAAAAAAATACGAGAGATATAGGGGGTCAATCTTGTTTGGGTCTGGTCGTACACGGAGGCATCGACCGGAAAAAAGCCAGCCTTCCTCCTGCTCTCTGACTAATGCGCGACGATCGACCGACCCCACACGGCTAAATACGATGTCGCCTTGACTTAGCTGATAGCGTGATAACCGTTTGAGATCAGCGTCAGAGACTTTGGGTGTATTTTCGTGGAGGATTCGATTTTCACCCAAATGCTCAACTGTGATAATTGGCGTGCCATTCTGAACGTAGTCTTCTTGATGAAGCTGGCTACCAAATGGTCCTGTCTGGATGCCAGCATTCGGATCGCAAAGATTAGAAAGACGATCAACGCAAAAATCCGCAGAGAATTGCCCGTAAGGAGTCTCTTTCCACTCACCCGCCATACCCAAGCTCCTTCAAGTTGGCCTCGATGGCCGCATCCAGCTTGGCGGCCTGCTCGCGCTGTTCGCGCCACTGGGCCGCCAGCCGCGCCATCTTGTCCGCGAACGGCTCGCCGTCGTCCTCCTGTTCCGCCGCGCCGACATAGCGCCCCGGTGTCAGCACGTGGCCGTGCTTGCGGATGTCCTCCAGCGTGGCGGATTTGCAAAAGCCGGGCACGTCGGCGTAGTCGCCCGCACCTTTCTCGCCGCGCCAGGCGTGGTAGGTGTCGGCGATCTTTTTGATTTCATCATCGGTGAGTTCGCGCCGGGTGCGGTCCACCAGCACCCCCATCTTGCGGGCGTCGATGAACAGCACTTGGCCTCTGCGGTCGCGCAATCCCTTGCCGGGGTTTTTGTTGCGGGCCAGAAACCACAGGCAGGCGGGGATTTGCGTGGAGTAAAACAGTTGCCCGGGCAGGGCGACCATGCAATCGACCACATCGGCCTCAATCAACGCGCGGCGGATGTCGCCTTCGCCGGACTGGTTGGAGCTCATCGAGCCGTTGGCCAGCACGACGCCGGCGGTGCCGTTGGGGGCGAGGTGGTGATAGATGTGCTGCAGCCAGGCGTAGTTGGCGTTGCCCACGGGCGGTGCGCCGAATTTCCAGCGCACGTCTTCACGCAGGCGCTCGCCGCCCCAGTCGGAGATGTTGAACGGCGGGTTGGCGAGGATGTAGTCGGCCTTGAGGTCGCGCAGTTCGTCCTTGTGGAAGCTGCCTTCGTTGTTCCAGCGGATGTCGGCGTCGATGCCGCGCACGGCCAGGTTCATCTTGCACAGCCGCCAGGTGGTGTAGTTGCTCTCCTGGCCGTAGATGGCGATGTCGCCGATGCGCCCGCCGTGCTCCTGCACGAACTTTTCCGACTGCACGAACATGCCGCCGGAGCCGCAGCAGGGATCGTATACGCGACCCTGGAACGGCTCCAGCATTTCGACCAGCACGCGCACGACCGAGCGGGGCGTGTAGAACTCGCCGCCGCGCTTGCCTTCGGCGCCGGCGAACTGGCCGAGGAAGTACTCGTACACGCGGCCGAGGACGTCCTTCGACTTGTCGCCGTCTTCGTTCAGTGCGATGCCGGAGATCAGGTCGATCAGCTCGCCCAGCATCACCTTGTTGAGCGCGGGCCGGGCGTAGTCCTTGGGTAGCACGCCCTTCAGGGATTCGTTGTCCTTCTCGATGGCGCGCATCGCATCATCAATCAAGGTGCCGATGGTGGGTTGCTTGGCGTTGGCTTGCAGGTGCGACCAGCGCGCCTCCTTGGGCACCCAGAACACGTTGTCGGCGAGGTATTCGTCCTTGTCCTCGGCGGCTTGCGGGTCTTCGGCCAGCAGCGCCCGGTGCTTGGCCTCGAAGGCGTCGGAGATGTACTTCAGGAAGATGAGTCCGAGCGCGACGTGCTTGTAGTCGCTGGGCTCCATGTTGCCGCGCAGCTTGTCGGCGGCCTTGAACAGATCCGCCTCGAAACCGAGGTTGCCTCCGTTGCCGTTTTTGGCAGTGTCCTTCTGTGCCATCGGGTTCTTATCCTTTGCGAAATGTCTTTGCGGCCGGGGCTTGATACCCCGGTGCGAGTTTTGCGTTCTCAACGCCATACAGGGCGAGCGGATCGCTTAAGGCAAGGCGGTACTGTTCTTCCTTGAGCCGGTGGTCGGGCGAGCAGTCCACACTCCAGCGCAGCAGCATGTAACCCGCGACGGCGGCGCGCACGCGCATCCGGATCGAGCCCCCCTCCATCCCGTAGTCCATCTTGATGATTTCCGGGCGTGCGAGGCGTGGATGCGGCACCAAATCCAACTCAACGATGCGCGTCCACTGGATGTCGTTGTCTGGCCGCTCAAAGGGCTGCGGCTCCTCGTCGAGCAGCGTTGGCGCTTCGATGCGGGTGACGACGAAATCGCGGAACTCGCCGCTCTTGCGATCGAAGGCACGGACGTGCCAGCGTAGGCCGGTGTCCACCAGCGCAAAGGGCACGATGACCCGTTCCGATTCGCCGCTGCTCATCGAGTGGTAGCGAATGGCGAGGGGACGCTTGGCGTGGATCGCCCGGCAGACCGGGGCCAAGACATCCATTTTTGGGTTGCTCAGGGCCGTGGGTGACTCGCACGGCAGCAGCGGCTGCAGGGGTTTTGCAGAGGGGCCATGCACGCCATCACCGAAGCCCAGAGCCAGCGCCGACAGCACACGCTGGGATGCGTGTTCGAACAGCGGGGAGAACGCCTGCCCGATCCGGTAGATCTTGTTGCTACCGTCAAAGGTGATGTTCTGCGGCGCGATCTCCCGATACAGCGCCAGGTCACGCGTCGCCCCGGCCGGAGCCACGCCGAAGCGCTCGATCAGGTCGGGGCGGCCGATCTCACCAAAGAAGTAGAGCCGGAAGTCGATGAAGGCCAGCCGCTCGCGCTGGGCGTGGCTCAAGCTCTCGACGCGCTGGGGTTGAGTCACCGAAGGCTCCTCATCCCAAGCGGACGACCGAAAGACTGCGATTGGTTTTATGTTTGTCCATTGCCAGGCGGTTCACATCATCAAACTGATGACATTATGCGCCACAACTTGGACTGCAACAACAAGGACGCAGCCACCCCTTGGCCGTCGAGTTCGATTCCGTGTTGGGGGATCGAATCGGCGTCTACAAAAGGCCGCCGGACGCAACGCTGGAGTATCAAAGGACGGCGATCAGCGTAGAATCATCGCTGAACGGTGCTCATCGGAACCCATTGCAGCCGTGATAGGCCGCGTGGCGTCGCCTTAGCACCACCATTTACCCAAGGCCAACCCTTATCGGTTGGCCTTTTTTCTTGCGCGTTCCCCGCGTGTTGGCGCGTGTTCACGGCGTGATCTTGCGGACGCAGCCTTTGAGCTCGGACCGCCTTCGCCCCTCACGGCCTCTCTGTTCTCTGTTTTTCGCTCAGTGTCCGTGGAGGACTCCGGGGACCTGTACGTGCTCCATCAAGGACTTAGCGGCGCCGGTTGCAGTCGGCAACTGCCCGGCGGCGGCGACCGAGAGAGATCGTCAGGCCGCAAAAAGGCCGCCCGAAGGCGGCGGCGATGTGATGACAGGGCCCGTCAGGGCATCGAGGCCAGCACCCGGATCTGCTCGGCCCAGCCATAGGGCCACGGGCGCCCCAGCAGTCGCTCGACGGGGAGTTCGGGGGTGGCGGCGAGGCGCTCCACCAACTCGGGGGCCAGCAGGGTCAGCCGCATAAGGCGATGGACCTGCGAGACGTCCATCCCCTCGGCTTTGGCGATCTCGGCCGCCGAGGCAACCCTTCCCTCGGTGAGCAGCCGCTGCCAGTGGTGCGCCAGCCCAAGCGCTCGCAGGAGAGCGGTGTCCGGGATCTCGGTGCGCACGGGAGCGGCCCAGGTCGAGTGCGCCTCGACGGCCGTCCGGACCCCAGGTGGTGGGATCACCGCGCGCCGGGTGCCACGCTGGACGAGCCGCCAGGGCACAAAGGTTTCCAGCTTCACGCCGCCCGCAGGCGTGGGCAGTCTCTGGGTGACCGGCGCTCCCTCGATGCGTCCCCGGTGCTTCGTGCTCACGCTTTCTCCTCGAAGCGCCGCACGATCTCGCGCTGGGCCGCCCAGTCCACCGGCAGCGGGTGGCGCTGGAACCAGATCAGGCTCATCCGGCGTGGCTGCCGCCCGGCCATCAGCATCTCGACGATGTCGGGCGCGAGCAGCGTCAGGCGCAGCAGCTCGTTGACCACCGAGTGGTGCAGCCCTTCGGCACGCGCGATGGCCGAGCCGCTGGGCATCGCGCCGCTGTCTAGCAGCCGTTGCCAGTGGAAGGCCCGTGCCATCCCTTCGATGAGCGTGCTGTCGTGCGCGTCCCGGTCCTCGGCCTGGTGCTGAACCAGCCGGCGCACGCCGCGCCGCCGCAGGGTCAGCGGCACGAAGGTCTCGAGCGTCCCGTCCTTCATGCCTCGACCTCCAGCAGCTCGGCGCCGATGCTCCTGGGCGCGAACTCGCCGATCAAGGCGTCCCAGCCCAGTTCGCGCCACTTCACCCGGATGCCCTGCATCTCGTCGGTGTGGACGAGATCGATGCGCTCGATCATCAGGTTGGCGATGCGGTGCTGCTCAACCGGGAAGAGCTGATCCCACACGTCGTTGAGGCGCCCCATCGCCATCACGACCGTGGTCTCGTCGATCGGCACGCCCTGGCGTTGGATGTGGCGCACGACGGCGGCGATGGATTCGGGGCTGGTCAGCACGGTGCGGATCTGGGCCACGACCGCCGCCTCGATCTCGCGGGCGGGCAGGCGCTCGTAGCTCTTGCCCGGCGCGCCGAAGCGGCTCTCGGACTTGGAGACGTAGTACTGGTACTTGCGGCCGTTCTTGCGCGAGTACGTGGGGTACATGCGTTCGCCCGTCGGCGCGTACAGCAGCCCCCGCAGCAGCGCGTCGTTGCGCGAGCGGATCTTGGTGTCCACCGACCGCGCGTGGCTGTCGCGGGCCAGCACCGCGTGAACCTGGTCCCACAGCTGGCGTTCGATGATCGGCTCGTGCACGCCGGGGTACCACTGGCCCCGGCTCGACAGCTCCCCGAGGTAGATGCGGTTGCGCAGCACCTTGTGGATGTACTTCTTGTCGATACGTGTGCCGGTGCGAACCCGCCCGTCCTGCGTCGTCCACGCCTTGGTCGTGATGCCCTCGGCAGTCAGTCGAGCAGCGATCTGGGTCGGCGAACCGATTGAGAGCATCTCCTCGAAGATGCGGCGCACCACGGCCGCCTCGGCTTCGTTGATGACCAGTTGCCGGTTCGCCACGTCGTAGCCCAGTGGCGGCACGCCGCCCATCCACAGCCCCTTCTTCTTGGCCGCGGCGATCTTGTCGCGGATGCGCTCGCCCGTGACCTCGCGCTCGAACTGGGCGAAGGACAGCAGGATGTTGAGCGTGAGCCGCCCCATCGAGGTCGTGGTGTTGAACTGCTGCGTGACCGAGACGAAGGACACGCCGTGGCGCTCGAACACCTCGACCATCTTGGAGAAGTCGGCGAGGCTCCTCGTCAGGCGGTCGATCTTGTAGACCACCACGATGTCGATCAGCCCGCGCTGGATATCGGCCATCAGGCGCTTCAAGGCCGGGCGCTCGGTGTTGCCGCCGGAGTAGCCGGGGTCGTCGTAGTCGTCGGCCACCGGAATCCATCCCTCGGCGCGCTGGCTGGCGATGAAGGCGTGCCCGGCTTCCTTTTGCGCATCGATGGAGTTGAACTCCTGGTCGAGCCGCTCGTCCGACGACACCCGGCAGTAGACCGCACAGCGCTTGCGCGCCTTGGTGGAGGCGATTTCCGTCATCAGGCGCCTCCCTTCAGGCCGAAGAACAGCGGGCCGCTCCAATGCTGGCCGGTGATGTGCCGCGCCACGGCGGTCAGGCTCTTGAAGCGGCGGCCTTCGTATTCGAAGTGACCATCGGCGTCAACCGTCACCCGGTGCTCGCGCTCGCCCCATTCGCGTAGCAGCACGGTGCCCGGTGCGAAGTCGAACTTGCGCGGGCGCGCGCGCAGTTTGATCTTGGAGTGCTTCGCGCCGATGGCCTCAAGGCGCTGGCGCGTTTCGGGTGCGAGTCCGCCGAAGGCTTCTTCCTGCAGCTTGTAGGCGATACGGGATTCGACATGGGTGCGGTTCGGAAACTCCGGGCGCCGCTCGAAGTACCGATCCCAGAGCACCCAGAGTTCGGCCATCGGCAGGTGACTCAGCTCGGCGATCCGCGCCGCGATGGAAGCTTGTTTCTCGTTCATCACAACTTCTCCTGTTGAGAGGGGGTTGTATGAACGCGCTGGTCGGGCAAGAAGCCAAGGCGAACCGCGCTCTGTTCCAGCCCGGAAGACCCGAGGGTACGGACGATGGCGGCCGCAAGGATGGTGGTGATTTCGCCAGCACGGGCGCTGGCGCTCATCTCTGCCGGAGATGCAAGTTCGAGGTTTCTCATGACGGCTCCAGGGAATCGAAACCGCCAGGGATGATGTGCGCAGATTTCCGAAGCGGATCGCAACGCCGATCAATCGGCGCGGCGCGCTGACGCCTCAACGGCGGTCAGACGTCTTCGGTGACTGCTTCGATCGCAGCGCTGCGCGTGTCGCTGTCATCGACGACCACTCGATCGAGTGGGGTCAGCTTCAGCTGCCACGCCCGCGTGCCTGGGACCCTTTCGAGATAGTCGCGCCAGGGCGAGTGCTTGCCGGTGAAGAGGTTGGCCGGAGACGTGCAGCCCGTGCCGGCCATCAGCGCCTTCGTGTTGACGTGGGGCGTTCCTGCGGCCCAGGCCTCCACCAGCCGCTGCAAGACGGCGATCCTTGCTTTGCCCGTGACCCGCCACGGCGCCTTGCCCGGAAGGTACAGCGTCGCCGCGTGACCATCGGGGGCGACCTTGAGCGTCACCGTCGACCCGCCCATGGCCGCCAGTTGCCCGTGGCGATAGGCCACCTTCAGCCGGTCCAGGTCGATGGCGCTGCCGTTGCCCGCATCGGCGAGCACATCCTCGATGGGAATGACGACATTGGTGCCGGCGAATGGCAGCGGCGTCGAGGTCGTCGTCAACACCACGCCTGCCACCGGGCGCGGACGAAGCCTCAACGCAGCGTCGACTTTCGCGTACGCGCGCTCGTGGGACATCCTGGAGGCGAAGTACAGCGCCACGGCATGGCCGTCGATGTCGATCTCGCCAAGGAACACCGGCTCGTCGTCGAAGTGCCGACAGCGGGGTCCTTTCAAGGCCGATCCCAGCGCCGTGATCAATTCCTCGCGCAACCAGTCCAGCTGCACCTTCCAGCGCCGGGCGAGACGGGCCGGCAGGACCACGTCGTTGCCCGTCAGAGGATCGCGGTAGCGCACGGTGTCGGCATCGGCGCAGCGTTCGAGCACCACCTTCATCGGCTCGCCTTCGTCGACGGGGACCGACAGCTCGGCGATGCGCTCGCCTTCGATGAGGATGCCTTCGTCCTGCAGCCGCTCGATGTCGATGCCGAGCTTATGCAGTGCGAAGCCGTCCATCGGGCTGCTGGCGCTCTCCAGAAGCCGGGCCACCTGCGCGATCAGGCTCGGATCGTCCCGCCCGCAGCCCGGGTGCAGCGGTTTGCGCACCCCCAGGGCCTCGAGCAGTTGCATCCCGGCGCGGCGCAGGCGTTGGTCTTTCTCGCCAGCCAGGCTGCAGCGACCGGGCTCGGCCAGCACGATGGCCAGCGGGGTGGCCGCCGTCTCCCCCTCGAACACCAGTTCGGCCACCAGGGTCACACCGAGCAAGGCACCAGGCTGCGCGAAGGGGTGGTTGCCCCAGCGCTCGTCGATCACCTCGTGCAGTTCTGCGCCGCTGTCGATGTGCAGCGTGACGGCGTCCGTGGCATGCCCAAGCAAAGCCTTGGCTTCGGTCAGATACAGCCGCTCGATGCGGCCCCAGTCGATGCGCGGCTTGGTGTCCTTCAGTGGCCGCGCAAAGCGCGACAGGTCGTAGCGCGAGCGGTCCAGCGGACGGTTCGACAAGGGGGCCTTGAAGCCGTGCCGGGACAGCACGTTGGCCAGCGGCGCACGGGTGCCCAGCGTCGGGGCAAAGACTTCGACGAGCCCACGATGAGGCGCGTAGATGAGGGTGGCGTCGCGCGCCGGGAAGTAGAAGAAGCTCTTGCGCTGGCGGTTGCGCATCTCCACCGCGGCCACCTGATCGCCGGCGAAACGCACCACGAGGTAGTGTGTCGCCTGGGTCTGGCCTTGCCGGTTCGGCTCCTCCATGGCCACGTGGATGACCTCGCAGGGCTCGGCCAGCCGCATCGCCTCGGTGAGTTGCGCTTCCAGCCGGTCCTTGACCGCATCGTTCCACAGGAAGGGCGGCGCCTCGCCGGGCACGTCGAACGCGTCGTGCAGGCGCTTGAGCCCCTTCAGGTCCTGGGTGTTGACGATGGACTCGGCAGTGTCGAAGAGCTTGATCGAGGCCTCGCTGTGCGTGCGCATCCACACCGCGCGACCGACCTCGCCGCCTTCTTGCGCACGAAACCGTGCGAGCAGGTCCTCGTCGTAGAGCTGCTCGGCGACGGTGGCGAGGATGGCGGCCCCGCGTGCGGTGCTCAGGCGCAGCACCCGCAAGGCTTCGCGCTCGGCCGGATCGCGCTGCTCCTTGCGCAGGTGCTTGATGTGCTCGATGAGGGCAGCGCTCAGCCCCTCGTCGGGCTGCGTCCAGTCGAACCCGCGCTGCAGCCCCAGGCACTCGGGTAAACCGGCAAACGAGCGTAGGACCGCAGGGGGGGCCTGCTCGGTCAGTTCCAGCAGACAATGTGCGTTGGTCAGGGTCTTCTTGCCCATGCTCCCTCCGATACAGCGCGAAGCGGTCCCTCACATGGCCATGACCCATGGGCGCATCACCGCCACCGATTGCGTCAGCCCCTGCGCCAGCAGGGTGTCCAGGTAGTCGTCCGCCGACTTGGGCGGGTGCTTCAGACTGCGCCGGTGGCGGGCGGCTGCTTCCAGCACGCCGGCCGGGTGCAGGTCCAGCAAATCGACGATGAAGTCGTCCGGATGCTGCGCCGCGAGGTTGTAGGGCTTGAGCGCCTCGGGCGGAAAGTCCTTGAGGTTGAAGGTCACGATCAGGCTGGCACCGGCGTGGATGGCGGCCGCCACCACATGGCGGTCGCTGGGGTCGGGCAACTCGATCGAGGGAATCAGGTACTCGAAGCCGGTGACCAGGCAGTCGCGGACGTGGGCGTTCATCAGCCGCCGCGTGCGCTCGAGCTGTTCGGCAGTCAGATCGGGACGGCTGGCCAGCACGTGGCGCATCCACTCGTCGTGAATCATGTCGCTCCAGCGCGCCCGGTACAGATCGGACAGCGCCAGATGCATCAACAGATCGCGCAGGGGCGCGGGATAGAGCACGCAGGCGTCGTAGACGACGGTGAAGTGCGAGCTCATCCGCTCAGTACCCCATGCCGAGTTCCTGGGCCTGCGCGGCCAGTTCGTCGAGGGCCTTGCGGCGCTCGGCATCGATCCGGTGCTTGTAGGCGATCACGTCCTGGTAGCGCACCCGACGATGCGTGCCGATCTTGTGGAACGGGATCTCGCCTTTTTCCAGCAACTGCACGAGGAAGGGCCGCGAGACGTTGAGCAGGTCGGCCGCTTCCTGCGTGGTCAGCTCGGCGTGGATGGGGATGACGGTGACGGCATTGCCCTGGCCGATCTCGGTCAGCACGTCCAGCAGCAACCGCAGCGCCGTGGTCGGCAGCGTCACTGAGCGCACCGCGCCCTTGTCGTCGTGGAAGTCGATCTGCTGGGTCTCGGCGCGCGTTTGCAGCACCGTCGAGAGCACGCGCCCGGACTCCCGGGCGAGCGCGACGTCCTCGGCCGAGGGCAGCGCCTTGGGGATGGCGGGGGTCGTCATGGGGCTCTCCAGGCAGGGGGTGATTCGCAGCAAGGGGCAGTATAACCGAAACAAACGAAATCGCAATAACCGAAAAGACATTGTTCGGACCATACAAATCAAAGACTTAAGGCGCATGCCTGGCTCGCCACCGGTCGGGCCGCGCCCCGTGATCGCCTAAAAAGCACTCGCCCAAGCCCAAAGCGCCGGGCAATTCAATGAGGGCTCCCAAACAGAAGGAGCCCCGCCATGCAGAAACACCCTGCATCTGTTCGATCCACCCGGAACTTCTATCCGGCACCACCCGAAGGCACGACGCCGGTCGCGCTCAACGAGTTCGAACTCGCCGCCCGCTGGCGACTGTCCGTCCACACCCTGCGCCGCTGGCGGCAGGAGCAGCTGGGCCCGGTCTTTTGCAAGCTGGGCGCACGCGTCACCTACCTGATCAGCGACGTCGAGGCCTTCGAGCGGCGCGTCTCGCGCTACTCGACCTTCGCTCGGGCATACCAGTGAGGGGGCGGCCATGAGCGACCTCACCCTCTACCCCGCCGACATCGCCGCGATGTCCGTCGGCCAGCTGGCCGCGCTGCCGCCTGCCCAGAAGGCGGAGATCAGCCGCAACCTCGACGAAGCGCTCGCCTGGCTCAAGCAGGCCCGCGCCAAGTTCGACGCTGCGCTGGAGGCCGCCTACGGCGAGCAGGCCCGTGCTGCCCGCCTCGAGGCGGGCAAGGACTTCGGCGTCGTGCACCTGAAGGACGGGCTGCTTCGCGTGACGGTCGATGTCCCGAAGCGCGTGTCCTGGGACCAGGCGCAACTGGCCGCCATCGCCCGGCGCATCGCCGCCGCCGGCGAGAAGGTCGAGGACTACCTGGACGTCGAGTACTCCGTCTCGGAATCGCGCTTCTCCAACTGGCCGCCGGCACTGCGCGCCGGGTTCGATGCCGCCCGCACCGTCAAGCCCGGCAAGCCCACGTTCCGGCTGGCCCTCGTCTCGGAGGAGTGATCCATGAGCACCGAACTGATCCCGTTTGATTTCGAAGGCCGTCCGGTCCGGGTCGTCACGGATGCCCAAGGCGAACCGTGGTTCGTCGCGGTGGATGTGTGCGCGGTTCTTGAACTGCCGAACACCACCCGCGCCCTGGCGCGACTGGACCCTGACGAGCAAGCCCTGATCTCAATTCAGGGCATCTCGCGCGGCAATGACCAGGTCAACGTCGTCAACGAGCCCGGGCTGTACAGCCTGGTCCTCGGCAGCCGCAAGCGCGAGGCCAAGCGCTTCAAGCGCTGGGTCACCCACGAGGTGCTGCCGGCGATCCGCAAGACGGGCAGCTACACGGCGCCAAGTGCACGCCCGACCCTGCCGGCACCCACCCAGGACCGCATCGCCGCTCTGCTGCTGATCGGCGAGGCCGTGGCCAAGGTGCCGGGGGTCAAACCCGGCATCGCGATGGCGGCCACGCTCTCCTGCATCCAGGAGAACACGGGCCTGGCGGTCGAGACGCTGCGCCGCGCCCTTCCTGCCCGGGACACTGCGGCGAACGAGGCGATCTGCTCGCTCAACGCCACCCAGCTCGGCAGGCTGCTCGGCCTGTCGGCCAAGGCCACCAACCAGCGCCTGGCCCACCACGGCCTGCAGTTGCGCAACGAACGCGACGAGTGGGAACTGACCGAAGCCGGCGAGGCTTGGGCCGAAGCCATGCCGTACTCGCGCAACGGGCACAGCGGCTACCAGATCCTCTGGAACCCCGCCGTCGCTGAAGTGCTGAAGGAGGTGGCGTGATGGCCCTCCCCATCATCACCGCCGATGAGCGGCTGCGCGAGAAGCAGGGCGTGAAGCTCGTGCTTCTAGGCAAGAGCGGCATCGGCAAGACCAGCCAGCTCAAGACGCTGCCGGAAGGATCGACCCTGTTCGTCGACCTCGAGGCTGGCGACTTGGCCGTCAAGGACTGGCGCGGCGACTGCGTGCGCCCGAGCACCTGGCCGGAGTTCCGCGATCTCGCGGTGTTCCTCGCCGGCCCGAACCCGGCATTGCCGGCCGACGCGCCGTTCTCCGAGGCGCACTACCGGCATGTGTGCGAGCGCTACGGCGACCCGGCGCAACTGGCCAAGTACGACACCTACTTCGTCGACAGCATCACGGTGCTCGCCCGTCTGGCGCTCGTCTGGGCCAAGACCCAGCCGCAGGCCTACAGCGAGCGCACCGGCAAGCCCGACACCCGCGGCGCCTACGGGCTGCTGGGCGCCGAGCTCATCGGGGCGCTGACCCACCTGCAGCACGCGCGCGGCAAGCACGTCGTGTTCGTGGCCATCCTCGACGAGCGCTTGGACGACTTCAACCGCAAGGTCTTCGTGCCGCAGATCGAGGGCGCCAAGACCGCGGCGGAACTGCCCGGCATCGTCGATGAAGTCGTCACCTTGGCCGAGATCAAGGCCGAGGACGGCTCGTCCTACCGCGCCTTCGTCTGCCACACGGTGAACCCCTACGGCGTCCCGGCCAAGGACCGCTCCGGCCAGCTCGAGTTGCTGGAGCCGCCGAACCTGCGCGCGCTGATCGACAAGTGCGCCGCCGCCACTCGAATCCCGCCATCCCCCACTGCATCCCAGGAGTAAGCCATGACCCATTGGTCCGATTTCAACGACGCCGAACAGCAGCAAAGCTTCGACCTCATCCCCAAGGGCACGCTCGCCCGCGTGCGCATGACCCTCAAGCCCGGGGGCTTTGATGACCCGGCCCAAGGCTGGACCGGGGGCTACGCCACGCAGAGCTTCGAGACCGGCTCGGTGTATCTCGCGGCCGAGTTCGTCGTGCTGGAGGGCGAGTACGCTCGGCGCAAGCTGTGGTCGAACATCGGCTTGCACAGCGCGAAGGGCCCGGCCTGGGGCCAGATGGGGCGCAGCTTCGTGCGCGCCGTGCTCAATTCCGCCCGCAACGTCCATCCGCAGGACATGAGCCCGCAGGCCGCCGCCGCGCGGCGCATCCAGGGCTTCCACGAGCTCGACGGCATCGAGTTTGCGGCCCGCATCGACGTCGAGAAGGACGGCCGCGGCGACTTGAAGAACGTCATCCGAAACGCCGTCGAGCCCGACCACCCGGACTACGTCCGCCTGATGGGCGTGCCGCCGAAGGCCCCCGGTACCGGCAACGGTGGCGCCCCGGCGGCGGTCGCCCCGCCCCGTGCGATCCCCACGCCGCCCGCCCCGCAACGCCCCGCCGTGCCGGGCAAACCGGCCTGGGCGCAGTGAGAGGAGGGTCAGTGAAGTGTTGGGTCTGCAAACGACAGGCGCGCGGCTACGGCCACTCGGACCTTCGGCATCCGGTGGGCGATGCCCGGCGCTATCCGATCGACTGGGTGTTCTGCTCGCGGCGTTGCCAGGAGGCGTTTCACGCGCTCTACGGCCACTGGCTGCGGGTGCGCGAGGGGCGCACCGACATCAAGGAGGTCGCCATGATCGATCCGTCTGATGTCGAGCTGGCCGCGATGCGGAAGTGCCTCAAGGCCTTCGGTGCGGCGGCAGAAAGCATCGGCTTCGACAAGCCCCTCGGTGCGTACTCCGAGGCCGAGGCGCTGCAGGTGATCGACGCCATCGTCACCTGCTACACGGAGGCGATGGTCGAGCACCACGAGGCGACCAAGTACCCGCCGGTGCGCGGGCTGAAGCACCCGGTGTCCGATCCCTTCGCCGACCTCGAGGACGATCTGCCGTGGGAGGAGCCGAAGGCTCAAGCGCAGACGGCACGCACGGCAGCACCCAAGGAGGCGCGGCGATGATGGACTTCAACGCCTCCAAGAGCCTGTCGGGTCAGATCACGGCGCTGATCGATGCCGGGCTGCAGCAGTCTCGCGCGGCGCAGCCTCGCCGCACCTACCTGGGCGCCTCGCGCCTCGGGGTCGCCTGCGAGCGCGCGCTGCAGTACGAGTTTGCCGACGCCCCGGTCGATCCGGGTCGCGAGACCGACGGCCGCCTGCTGCGCGTCTTCGAGCGCGGCCACGTCATCGAGGACTGCATGGTCGGATGGCTGCGCGCGGCGGGCTTCGATCTGCGCACGCGCGACGACGCGGGGGAGCAATTCGGCTTCTCGGCGCTGGACGGGCGCCTGCAGGGCCACGTCGATGGCGTGCTCGTCGCCGGGCCCGACCTCGGCTTTGGGGCCGGCTATCCCGCGCTGTGGGAGAACAAGTGCCTGGGCGCCAAATCGTGGCGCGAGTTGGAGAGACATCGCCTCGCGGTCGCCAAGCCCGTCTACGCCGCCCAGGTCGCGCTCTACCAGGCCTATCTCGAACTGCACGCGCACCCGGCCCTGTTCACGGCGGTGAACGCCGACACCATGGAGATCCACGCCGAGCTGGTGCCGTTCGATGCGGCGTTGGCGCAGCGCATGTCCGACCGGGCCGTGAAGGTCATCACGGCCACCGAGGCGGGCGAACTGCTGCCGCGCTCGTTCTCCGATCCCACCCATGTCGAGTGCCGGATGTGCCCATGGCAGGACCGGTGCTGGAGGGCTGCGGCATGAGGACCCGATCCGTATCGACGACGGGCGCGATTGGCGAGCCCATGATCGACGCCAAGCAAGCCGCGGCCAGCCTGCGCCTGCCGTACTACTGGTTCGCCGATCCAATGATGCGCGCCAAGCACCGCATCCCGCACTACCTTCTGGGTGGGCTGGTGCGCTACCGGCTGTCGGAACTGCAGGTTTGGGCCTCGCACCACGCGAGAGCCATGGCCCGCAGCGCGTCGGATGGCAGCGAGGAGGGCGGTGCATGATCGATTTCAACGCTCTCCCGGACCCGCCCGCCGACGCCGACCCCACCGCGCGCCGCGAGGAGATTCGCGCCGCCCTGCTCGCGAGGCTGGAGTCGGTGCTGTTCACCCTGTTCCCCGCTGGAAAGAAGCGCCGCGGCAAGTTCTTCATCGGCGACGTGCTCGGCAGCCCGGGCGACAGCCTGGAGGTCGTGCTCATTGGGGACAAGGCGGGACTCTGGACCGACCGTGCCGAAGGCTCCGGCGGCGATGTGTTCCACCTGATCGGCGCTCACTTCGGCGTGGACGTGCACGGCGACTTCGCCCGCGTCCTCGATCTGGCCGAGGACCTCGTCGGCCGAGCGCTCACGGCGCCGCCGCGCAAGGCGGCCAAGAAGGCCTCGATCGACGACCTCGGCCCGGCCACCGCCAAGTGGGACTACCTCGACGCACAAGGGCGCCTCATCGCCGTGGTCTACCGCTACGACCCGCCCGGGCGCAAGAAGGAGTTCCGGCCCTGGGACGCCAAACGGCGCAAGATGGCTCCGCCCGAGCCGCGGCCCCTCTACAACCAGCCGGGGATCCAGGAGGCCGCCCAGGTCGTGCTGGTCGAGGGCGAGAAATGCGCCCAGGCCTTGATCGACGCCGGCGTGTGCGCCACCACCGCGATGCACGGGGCGAATGCGCCCGTGGACAAGACCGACTGGTCGCCGCTGGCGGGCAAGGCCGTCTTGGTCTGGCCTGACCGCGACAAGCCGGGCTGGGAGTACGCCGTGCAAGCGGCTCAGGCCATCCTGTCCGCCGGCGCGAAGTCCTGCCACATCCTCTACCCGCCCGAGGAAGCAGCGCAGGGATGGGACGCGGCCGATGCGGTGGCCGAGGGCTTCGACGTCGCCGCCTTCCTCGCCCACGGTCCGCGTGTGCAGGTGCATGACATTGCGGACCCCGGCGAGCCGGTGATCGGCGCGGATGAATCGGTGTGGGGCACCGAAGATGCCCTGGCGCTGGCCTTCACCCGGCGCTACCACCGCGACTGGCGCTACGTGGCGGCCTGGGGCCGCTGGTTGGTGTGGGACGGTCGGCGCTGGCGCAACGAGGAGACGCTGGCGGCCACCGACTTGATCCGCGGTGTCTGCCGACACGCGGCCCTCCAGGCCGACAACCCCAAGCTGGCGGCCAAGCTGGCCACCTCCGGCACCGTCGGCGGCGTCGAACGCCTGGCTCGCGCAGACCGACGTCATGCCGCGACCACCGCCGAGTGGGACGCCGATCCCTGGCTGCTCAACACCCCAGGCGGTGTGGTCGACCTCCGAACGGGCCGCATGCGCGCGCACGACCGCGCCGACCGCATGACCAAGATCACGACCGCCACGCCCGGCGGCGACTGCCCGACCTGGCGGCAGTTCATCGCCGAAGTGACCGGCGGCGATGCGGCACTGCAAGCCTATCTGCAGCGCATGGCGGGCTATGCGCTCACCGGCTCCACCCAGGAGCACGCGCTGTTCTTCCTCTACGGCACCGGCGCCAACGGCAAATCGGTGTTCGTCAACACCCTGGCCACGATCCTGGGCGACTACGCCGCCAACGCGCCAATGGACACCTTCATGGAGACGCGTACCGACCGCCATCCGACCGACATGGCGGGGTTGCGCGGCGCGCGCTTCGTAGCGGCGATCGAAACCGAGCAAGGGCGGCGCTGGGCCGAGTCCAAGGTCAAGAGCCTCACGGGCGGCGACAAGATCTCGGCGCGGTTCATGCGGCAAGACTTCTTCGAGTTCTGGCCGCAGTTCAAGCTCTTCGTCGCCGGCAACCACAAGCCCGCCATCCGCAACATCGACGAGGCCATGAAGCGCCGGCTGCACCTGATCCCCTTCACGATCACCGTGCCGCCCGAGCGGCGCGACAAACACCTGCAGCACAAGTTGCTCGCCGAGCGCGACGGGATCCTGGCCTGGGCGCTGGAGGGCTGCCTGGCCTGGCAGCGCCTGGGCCGGCTCGATCCGCCGCCGCAGGTGGTGGCCGCCACCGAAGAGTACTTCGAAGCCGAGGACGCGCTGGGCCGCTGGCTCGACGAGCGCTGCGTGCGCGAGGCCAATGCCAAGTCGCTGACGGCCGAACTGTTCAGCGACTGGAAGCAGTGGGCGGAGGCCGCCGGCGAGTTCGTCGGCTCACAGCGCCGCTTCTCCGACCTCTTGATCACCCGCGGCGTCGAGAAATGGCGCAACGCCGCCGGCATCCGGGGCTTCCGTGGCGTGGGTCTCAAGCACCCGACGCAGCCCGCCTACACCCCCTATGCCGACGACTGAACACCCGTGACCACCGACAGGACTGACGCATCTGACGCTGTACATCGTAAGTCTCTACGCGCGCGCGCGCGTGCGCGCGCCTCACGGGAGTAATCGATATCGTGCGTCGGATGCGTCAGTCCCCACCGAACGAGGACTGACACCATGCACACCACCCTGCTTGCCCTCGACCTGGGCACCACCACCGGCTGGGCGCTGCGCGACCGCACGGGCCGAATCACCAGCGGCACCGAAGCCTTCAAGCCCCGACGCTTCGAAGGCGGCGGCATGCGTTTCCTGCGCTTCAAGACGTGGCTGGGCGAACTCAAGGCCCACGCCGACGGGATCGATACGCTGGTCTTCGAGGAAGTGCGCCGCCACGTCTCGACCGACGCGGCGCACGCCTACGGCGGCTTCCTGGCCACGCTTGCGGCCTGGTGCGAGCACCACGGCGTCCCCTACCAGGGCGTGCCGGTGGGCACGATCAAGAAGCACGCCACCGGCTCTGGCCGCGCCGGTAAGGACGCGGTGATGGCGGCCGTGCGTCGCCGGGGTCACGCCCCGGCGGACGACAACGAGGCCGACGCCTTGGCGCTGTTGCACTGGGCCCTCCCGCTCCACGACGCGGCGCAGGAGGCGTGAGATGGACATCCCGACCCCTCGCTACCGCTGCCCGCTGGGGCGCCTGCAGCCCGAGCCGATGGACGTGGAAGCCGTCAAGCGCCGCGGCTGGCGCGAGCAACGCCTGCTCGTCGTCTCCCTGGAGGACGACCGGCTCGATGGGATGGAACGCGAGCTGATCCGCCGAATCGGCGAGCGGCTCTACGGCGCACGGGAGGCGCGCCATGGCTGAGTGGACCGTCGAGCGTGTGGCCGAACGCTTCCGGGAGGCGGCCATCACCGCCCACCGCTTGCCGTCCGTGCGCGTGCAGGGCTACTTCAACACCTGGCCGGCGATCCGGCGCATGCCCTGGGAGACGCTGGGGGCCGAGCCGACGATCCGGCGCTTCCCACCCAGCCTCGAGGCCATCGAGCGCATGCTCGAGACCATGCGCTGGGTCTTGTGGCTGGAGGAAGAGGAACGGCATCTCGTGTGGATGCGCGCCGAGCGCCACCGCTGGCGCGACATCTGCGCCCGCTTTGGCTGCGACCGGACCACCGCCTGGCGGCGGTGGCAGCGGGCGCTCTCGATCGTGGCCGACCGTCTGAACGGAGAGCAAGGAACTTCTCGACACATGGTGCCACTAAGTGGCATACTTCACTAATGAGAAGAGTCTTCAAGACGCGCCACTTCGCTCGTTGGATGCGCAAGACCGAACTGACAGACGCCGGGTTGTGTCAAGCGGTCGAGGAGATGGCCGCGGGCCTCATCGATGCCGACCTGGGCGGTGGCGTGGTGAAAAAGCGCGTGGGCTTGGCTGGCCGCGGCAAGCGTGGTGGCGCGCGCACCTTGATCGCCACCAACAAGGGCGATCGCTGGTTCTTCGTCTACGGCTTCGAGAAAAACGAGCGGGCCAACATCGATGACGAGGAACTGGAAGCGCTGCAGGATCTGGCCGCCGATCTGCTGGCCCGTCCCGCGCGCCAGTTGGATGAATCCGTTGCCGACGGAACATTGCAGGAGATTTGCCATGACAAACGAGCCTAAGTCCAAGAGCCGCCTGCTCGAAGCCGTTCACGAAACGGCGCGCGACCTGCATCGCCTGGGCTTCATCGACAAGCGCAAGATGCGCAAGTACGACGCGCTGTGCCTGGAGCCGGTGCATGAATACGACGCTGAGAAAGTGCGCGCCTTGCGCGAACGCCTGCACTTGAGTCAGGCCGTGCTGGCATCGGTCCTCAACACCAGCGTCTCGACCGTGCGCAAGTGGGAAGTGGGCGACAAGAAGCCCAGCGGTCCCTCGCAGAAGCTGCTCGACCTCATCGAACGCAAGGGGCTGGAGGCGGTGCTCTGATGGGGTAGCTCTTCCAAACCCATGCGCAACGTTGATGAACGCAGGGCGCGCTGACAGACAGTTTCGGACTGGATGCAAATCCGGGGTCGTTCAGGGGTGCAACAAAGCAGGCCGATCAGGGGTAGTATCTCGGCTAACTTCTGGACAGCGGTGACGGTCGAGGAAGCCGCCCGGGCATTCACGGGTCCTTCCTGGCGACCCAGCCATGCGGGGGGCGCGAGCGCGGCGCTTCGCCACCGTCAGGGTGCAAACCGAGGTTTGCAGGGTTTGCGGTTTGCAGCCCTCCAGCCCGAGACCTTCTCCCCGACACCCCCAGCCCGCCCACGGTCCGCCGTCGGCGGGCTTCTTCGTTTCCGAGGCACCGATTCTGGACACGCTCGCCGTCACGTACCGCAAGGTCGAGACGCTGATCCCCTACGCCCGCAATCCGCGCACGCACAGCGACGAGCAGATCGCGCGCATCGCCGCCAGCATCGCCGAGTTCGGCTGGACCAACCCGATCCTGGTCGATGGCGAGCACGGTGTGATCGCCGGTCACGGCCGGCTGCTGGCCGCGCGCAAGCTGGGGCTCGCCGAGGTGCCGGTGATCGAGCTTGCGCACCTGACGCCTGCGCAGAAGCGCGCCTACGTGATCGCCGACAACCGGCTCGCACTCGACGCCGGCTGGGACCAGGCGATGTTGGCGCTGGAGTTCGCCGAACTGGCCGACGCCGGCTTCGATCTGGACCTGACCGGCTTTTCGGCCTCCGAGATCGAAGGCCTGCTCGACGCCATCGAGAAGACGGAACCGTCCGCCGAAGAGGACACGAGTGCTTTGGTCCGCGACCCGGACGAGGACGACGTCACACCGCCCACGGTGGTGGTCACGCGCCCCGGCGATCTGTGGCTGCTCGGTGAACACCGACTGCTCTGCGCCGACAGCCGCGACGCGGCCGCCGTCGCGCGCCTCCTCGAGGGCGAGCGGGCGCATCTGCTCTTCACCAGCCCACCGTATGCCAACCAGCGCGACTACACCACCGGCGGCATCTCCGACTGGGACGCGTTGATGCAGGGCGTGTTCGGCGCTGCCCGCGCGGCACTGCGCGAGGACGCGCAACTCCTGGTCAACCTCGGGCTCGTGCATCGCGACAACGAGTGGCAGCCGTACTGGGACGGCTGGATCGAATGGATGCGCACCCAGGGCTGGCGGCGCTTTGGCTGGTACGTGTGGGACCAGTCGGTGACCGTGCCCGGCGACTGGGCCGGGCGGCTGGCGCCCCGGCACGAGTTCGTCTTCCACTTCAACCGACGCTCGCGCAAGCCGAACAAGATCGTGCCCTGCAAGTGGGCCGGGCACGAGACGCACCTGCGCGCCGACGGATCGTCCACCGCGATGCGCGGCAAGGACGGCAAGGTCGGCGCCTGGAACCATGCCGGACAGCCCACGCAGGCGTTCCGCATCCCGGACTCGGTCGTCGAGGTGACGCGCCAGCGCGGCCGCATCGGTGAAGGCATCGATCATCCGGCCGTATTCCCGCTGGGCCTGCCGAAGTTCTTCATCGAGGCCTACACCGACGTGGGCGAGATCGTCTTCGAGCCGTTCGCGGGCTCGGGCACCACGCTGCTGGCCGGGCAACACACCGACCGCCCGGTACGCGCCATCGAACTCGCTCCAGAGTACGTGGACGTCGCGCTGCGCCGGTGGTTGCAGCACCACCCGGGCATGGAGCCGGTGCTCGCGACCACCGGCCAGCCCTTCGCTGAGGTTACTGCCGAGCGCTTGGGCGAGACGGCGGAGGCGGCCGCATGAGCTGGCTCGCCGAGCGCATCGAGCACTGGCCCATCGACAAGCTCATCCCTTACGCCCGCAACGCACGTCAGCACTCGGACGCGCAGATCGCCCAGATCGCGGCCTCCATCGCGGAGTTCGGCTTCGTCAATCCCATTCTCACCGGCGCCGACGGTGTGCTGGTCGCGGGCCATGGGCGGCTTGCCGCCGCGCGCAAGCTGGGCCTGCCCACCGTGCCGGTGGTCGTGCTCGACCACCTCACGCCGACCCAGCGCCGCGCCCTGGTGCTCGCGGACAACCGGCTCGCGAAACTCGCGACCTGGGACGATGCCCTGCTGCGCATCGAACTGGAGGCGCTGCAGGACGATGGCTTCGATCTCGATCTCACCGGATTCGACGCCGATGCACTGGCAGAACTGCTGGCCGATGAGGAACCCCAGATCGAGGGCCGGACGGAGGACGATGCCATCCCGGAGATGCCGGAAGAGCCGGTGTCTCGGCCGGGCGACGTCTGGCGGCTCGGGCCGCACCGGCTGGTCTGCGGGGACGCGACCACCGCCGAGGCCTACGCGCAGCTGTTCCCGGACGGCGAGCGGGCGGACATGGTCTTCACCGATCCGCCCTACAACGTGAACTACGCCAACAGCGCCAAGGACAAGCTGCGCGGCAAACACCGCCCCATCCTCAACGATGCGCTGGGCGAAGGCTTCTACGATTTCCTCTTTGATGCGCTGGCGCTGATCATGGCGCACACCCGCGGCGCGATCTACATCGCCATGTCCTCCAGCGAACTGGACACGCTGCAAGCGGCCTTCCGCGCCGCCGGCGGGCACTGGTCGACCTTCATCATCTGGGCCAAGAACACCTTCACGCTGGGCCGCTCGGACTACCAGCGCCAGTACGAGCCGATCCTCTACGGCTGGCCGGAGGGTGGCGAGCGTCACTGGTGCGGCGACCGCGACCAAGGCGACGTGTGGCACTTCAACAAGCCGCAGAAGAACGACCTGCACCCGACGATGAAGCCGGTGGAACTGGTCGAGCGTGCCATCCGCAACTCCAGCCGCCCCGGCGACGTGGTGCTCGACCCCTTCGGCGGCTCGGGCACGACCTTGATCGCCGCCGAGAAGGCCGGGCGCGTGGCGCGGCTGATCGAGCTCGACCCGAAGTATGCGGACGTGATCGTGCGCCGTTGGCAGGACTTCACCGGCCAGCAAGCCACCCGCGAGGCCGACGGCGTGGCCTTCGATCAGGCGGCGAGCGACTCGTCGGCGATCGCGCAGTGAATCACGAACCCGGTCAGATAAGGCAGCCCGCGCGGGATGCCGTAGTCCTTGCTGGTCTGGCGGCCGATGGTCCATCCCATCCACTGCCGGGTGGCGGCGTCGATCGCGTCGTGGAGGGTCTGGCCCGCATGCAGGTGGGTGAGGACTGCGTCCGCGAAGTGGCGGCCGTGACGGCTGTCGAGGAAGGCTCGCACTGCCTCAAGGGTCTGGCCGGTGGCCTGCGAGATCGTGGTCATCGTGATGGGCCAGGCGGCGTCGGCGTGTTCGTTCATCGTGCCGTAAAAGCCCCAGGCGTCGTTGCGGGTGGCGGGGATGGGCTGGGTCGTGGTCATGGGTTGCTCCTGCGGGTTGGGGTGGCGACACCCGTATGAACGCGCTGTTCGATCGAGAAGCCAAGCATCAGATCGTTGATTGATTCCTTTGGGAAACGGCGCGGCTTTAGGCCGCGCCTTTGACAGTCAGCGAATCCGGTAGACGCGCTCGCCGCCCGGGGATCTCTCGGAGACGATCGTCAGGCCCAGTTTCTTCTTCAGCGCCCCGGCCAAGGTGCCGCGCACCGTGTGCGCCTGCCAGCCGGTGCTGTCCATGATCTGGCGGAGGGTGGCGCCTTCGGGACGCTGCAGCATCGCGATCACCTGCGCCTGCTTGCTGTCGGCGCGGGGGCGGCGCGGCTCGGCGCTGCGATGCGCATCCTGCGCCCAGGCCGCTTCGGCGGCGTTCACCGCCGCCTCCAGGTCGGCCTCGTCGCGCGCCGTCTGCGCCTGCTCGGCCCGGGCGATCACCGCATCGAGTTTCGCAACGAAGGACTGGCGCGGGGCGGTGCGGGCACCCGGGCGCGGCACGCCCAAGGCCTCGTAGCCTGCGTCGGCAACGACCCAGACCTCGCCCTGGCGGGCGATCAGGGCGCGGTTGGCCAGGCCGTCGAGCACCTTGCGGCGGGCACCGCCTTGGATGTGCTCGGGGAACCAGTCGATTCGGCCGTCGCTGTGCTCGAGCGCATGGGCCAGGATCGCGTGCTGGGCGGGGGTCAGGGTGATGGTGCTCATGGTCTGCTCCTGGATAGGGATGGATCGGCGCGAGTCAGTCTTCCCAGAGGTGCTCGCCATCGAGGCTGATCCACAGGCGCGCATCGCGCGCGGTGGCCATCTCGCGCACCGCCAAGCCGGTTTTGAGGTGGGTGCCGGTCTTGCCGGTGAAGTCGTAACGCTGGCCGTCGTGCATCACGGTCGTTGGGCCTTGCTCGTCGAACTCGATTCGGATCAGGCGGGTGCCGAGGGCGTTGCCGTTGGTGTCGGTGACCTGGGGTTGGCGGATGCGCAGGGTCATGGTCTGCTCCTTGGTGCGTGGTGATCGGGTGAGGTGATGAACGCGCTGTTCGCGTGAGAAGCCAAGCGTTCTTGCTTGGCTTCGCATTGCTCGTCAGACCTTGCGCAACACCGCGATGCCGGCCTGCGCCAGTTCGAGCGCGGCGGCGTGGAAGGCCATCTCGCCGACCCAGGGCGCAGCCCTTGCGTCGTCAAACAAGCGGTCGATGACCGGCCGGGCCTTGGCGCGCATCGCGGCGCAGGCGGCTTCGAGCTCGTCGCGGCTGGCGGCGGCCACCTCCTTGCGGCAAGTGCGCACCAGCACGGTCAGGGCGGCCTCGGCGAGCTTGGTGGCGAGAAGGTCGGGGATGTGGGGGTTCATCGGGCGTCCTTTCGATCGGGTGGTTCGGGGTGACGTGATGAACGCGCTTCTCGCCCGTGAAGCCAAGCGTTTTCTGCGGGTGTTGGCCAAGAACTGACGATGACTTGATCGAAAAGGGCCATGGGCATCTCGATTCGCGCCTACGCCCGCCACCGTGGGGTATCGGACACCGCCGTGCACAAGGCCATCCGCACCGGGCGCATCACGCCCGAGGCGGACGGCACCATCGACCCAGACCGGGCCGACCGCGACTGGACCCGGAACTCCGAGCCGCCGAAGGCGGGAACGGGCTCCCGGACCGTGAAGGTGCGGGTGGCGGAGGATCCGGCCCCCAACCTCGCCACCGGCCTGCCCGCAGGCGGCACCACGCTCGTGCAGGCGCGCACGGTCAACGAGGTGGTCAAGGCGCAGACCAACAAGGTGCGGCTGGCCCGCCTCAAGGGCGAACTGGTCGATCGCCACCAGGCCATCGCGCATGTGTTCAAGCTCGCCCGTACGGAGCGCGACGCCTGGCTCAACTGGCCGGCGCGGATCTCGGCGCAGATGGCGGCCCGGCTCGGCGTGGAGGCTCACACCCTGCACGTGGCCCTGGATGCCGCCGTGCGCGAGCACCTCGCCGAGCTCGGGGAACTCAAGGTTCGGGTCGATTGATGAAACACATCCCTGTGTTTCACCCTGCCGGGCGCGCTGGCGCGCGTCCAAATTCGTTCCCGACGAATTTGTGATGGACGAGTTCGCCTATGAGGGCTGGGACGTCATCGAGCGCGCTTGGCGCGAGGGCCTCACGCCGGACCCGCTGCTCACCGTCTCCGAATGGGCCGACCGTCACCGGGTGCTGTCGAGCAAGGCCTCGAGCGAGCCGGGGCGCTGGCGCACCAGCCGCACGCCTTACCTCAAGGCGATCATGGACTGCCTGTCGCCGACCTCGCCCATCGAGCGCGTGGTGTTCATGAAGGGCGCGCAGGTGGGCGCGACCGAGACCGGCTCGAACTGGATCGGCTACGTGATCCACCACGCCCCCGGGCCGATGATGGCGGTGTGGCCCACCGTGGAGATGGCCAAGCGCAACTCCAAGCAGCGCATCGACCCGCTGATCGAGGAGTCGCCGGTGCTCTGCGAACTCATCGCTCCGGCGCGTTCGCGCGACTCGGGCAACACCATCCTCGCCAAGGAGTTTCGTGGCGGCGTGCTGGTGATGACTGGCGCGAACAGCGCGGTGGGCCTGCGCTCGATGCCGGTGCGCTATCTCTTTCTCGACGAGGTGGACGCCTACCCGCTCGACGTCGAGGGGGAGGGCGATGCGATCTCGCTCGCTGAGGCGCGCACGCGCACCTTTGCGCGGCGCAAGATCTTCATCGTCTCGACGCCGACGATCGCGGGCGCCTCGGCCATCGAGCGTGAGTACGAGGCCAGCGACCAGCGCCGCTACTTCGTGCCCTGCCCGCATTGCTCGCACCGGCAGTGGCTGCGTTTCGAGCAACTGCGTTGGGAGAAGGGCCGGCCCGAGACGGCGGCCTACGTCTGCGAATCGTGCGAGACGGCGATCGCCGAGCACCACAAGACCTGGATGCTGGAGCACGGCGAGTGGCGCGCGACGGCGGAAGGCGCGGGCAAGACGGCGGGGTTTCATCTGTCGTCGCTGTACAGCCCGCTGGGCTGGCGCGCCTGGTGCGAGATCGCCGCTGCGTGGGAAGCCGCCGTCAGTAAAGAGTCGCGATCGGCCGCTGCCATCAAGACTTTCAAGAACACCGAGCTCGGCGAGACCTGGGTCGAAGAGGGCGAAGCGCCCGACTGGCAACGCCTGCTGGAGCGCCGCGAGGACTATGCCATCGGCACCATTCCCGCCGGCGGCCTGCTGCTCACCGCTGGCGCCGACGTGCAGAAGGACCGCATCGAGGTCTCGGTCTGGGCCTTCGGGCGTGGCAAGGAGTGTTGGCTCATCGAACACCGGGTGCTGATGGGCGACACCGCGCGCGATGCGGTGTGGAAGGCGCTGACCGGGATGCTCGCCGAGACTTGGACCCACGCCTCGGGCGCGGCCATGCCGCTGGCCCGCTTGGCGCTGGACACCGGCTTTGCCACGCAGGAGGCCTACGCCTTCGTGCGCGCCTGCCGCGACGCGCGGGTCATGGCGGTCAAGGGCGTGCGGACGGGTTCGATGGGCGGCGCAGCCCTGATCGGCACACCGACGGCGGTCGATGTCTCGCAGGCGGGCAAGAAGCTGCGCCGGGGCATCAAGGTGTATGCGGTCGCGGCGGGGCTCGCCAAACTCGAGTTCTACAACCACCTGCGCCAGAGCGCGGAGGTGGCCGACGACGGCGTGACGGTGACCTACCCGGCCGGTTTCGTCCACCTGCCCAAGATCGACGCCGAGTTCCTCCAGCAGCTCTGCGCCGAGCAGCTGATCACCCGCCGCGACAGGAATGGCTTTCCGGTGCGGGAGTGGCAGAAGGTGCGCGAGCGCAACGAGGCGCTGGACTGCTACGTGTATGCCCGCGCCGCGGCCAGTGCCGTGGGGCTGGACCGTTTCGAGGAGCGCCATTGGCGCGAACTGGAGCGGCAACTGGGGTTGCCGCCGGCCGGCGAGCCCGAGTCGCTAATCGAACGACCTTCCGAGGCCACCCCCAGCGGTGGCCTCGCTACTTCTACGAACCGCCACCCCGGCCGGCGTGTCATCCGCAGCCCCTGGCTGCGCTGATCCCCGCCGGCCGTCCCGAACCCCGAAGGAGAACCCATGTCCCTGGCCACCCGCATCGAAAGCCTCGTCCTGCGCGTCGCGCAGGAGTTCAACGACGTCCGCGCCAAGGCCGGCAATCTCGCCCACCTCACCACCACCGACAAGTCCAGTCTGGTGGCGGCCATCAACGAGCTGAAGGCCGCGCTGCAGGCCTCGGGGGCGATCGACGACACCCAGGTCGCCACGAGCAGCACCTACTCGTCGAGCAAGATCGTCACGCTGCTGGAGGTGCTCAAGGCCGAGATCCTGGGCGGGGCCGATGCCGCCTATGACACGCTGCTGGAGATCCAGCAGCTGCTGCAAGACGGCACCAGCGGCCTGGACGCCTTGCTCACTGCGGTGAACCACCGCGTGCGCTTCGACGCGGCGCAGACCCTCACCGCCGCTGAAGCCGCCCAGGCGCGCAGCAACATCGGCGCCGTGGCCGCGGCCGACGTGGGCGACACCGACACCGACTTCGTCGCGATCTTCGAAGGGGCCCTGGTCTGATGAGCCTGGCCTCGCGCATCGGCGCCTTGGCCGGCCGCATCGGCCTGGAGGTCAAGACCAAGATCGATGCCGGCCACCCCGGGCTGGCGCGGGCCTGGGTGTGCTTCGGGTTTGTGGGCAACCAGGTCGTCGTACGCGCCGCGCACAACGTCGCCTCGGTCACGCGGCTGGCCGCAGGGCGCTACCGCGTGACCTTCGCCAATGCCATGCCCGACGCCAACTATTGCTGGACGGCGCTTGCCCGCAGTAGCACCGACAGAGGCACACAGCGCATGGCCATCGTGCGATCCAGCACCGACCAGAAGACCGCCCAGTTCGTCGACATCAGTTGCGCGACGACCTCAGCGTCGTTTTCCGATTCCTTCGAAATCAACCTCACGGTGTACCGCTGATGGCCTACACCCAAGCCGACCTGGACGCCCTGCAAGCCGCACTCGCCAAGGGCGAGAAGCGCGTCAGCTTCGGCGACAAGACGGTCGAGTACCGCAGCGTGGAGGAACTGCAAGCTGCTATTCGCCAGGTGAAACGCGAGCTCTTCGAGCAGGCCGTGGCCACGGGGCTGTGGCCCGGCGCGCCGCGGCAGATCCGCCTTCACACGACCAAGGGGACGTGATGGGCTGGTGGCATACCCTCAAGCGCCGGCTGCTCGGCACGAGCCCCACCTACGACGGCGTGGGCGGCGGCCGCCGGGCCGTCGCCTGGCAGGTCGGCAATCCCGGGGCGGTCGCGGCACTCGCCTACACCCAGGGCGAGCTGCGCGCCAAGAGCCGCGATCTCGCCCGGCGCAACGCCTGGGCGGCCGCGGGCATCGAGGCCTTCGTGGCGAATGCCATCGGCACCGGCATCAAGCCGCAGAGCATGGTGACGGATGCGGCCGTGCGCGAGGCCATCCACGCGTTGTGGTGGGACTGGGTGGAGGAGGCCGATGCGGCGGGCTTGACCGACTTCTACGGCCTGCAGGCGCTCGCCTGCCGCGCGATGCTCGAAGGCGGCGAGGCGCTGGTGCGCCTGCGCTGGCGCCGCCCGGAGGACGGTCTGCCGGTGGGTCTGCAGCTGCAGGTGCTCGAGCCCGAACACCTGCCGACGACGCTCAACCGCGACCTGCCTTCAGGCAACGTGATCCGCGCCGGCATCGAGTTTGACCGGCTCGGGCGGCGGGTGGCCTATCACCTCACCCGCTCGCACCCCGGGGACGGGAGTCTGGCGCCGATGTCCGGCACGGGCGGCATGGAGACCGTGCGCGTGCCGGCGGACGAGGTCATCCACCTGTTCCGCCCGCTGCGCCCGGGGCAGATCCGCGGCGAGCCGTGGCTTGCGCGGGCCCTGGTGAAGCTGCACGAACTCGACCAGTACGACGACGCGGAACTGGTGCGCAAGAAGACCGCGGCGATGTTCGCCGGCTTCATCACGCGGCTCGCGCCCGAGGACACCCTGATGGGCGAAGGGCTGCCGGACGCCCAGGGTGCGGCACTCGCCGGGCTGGAACCCGGCACCTTGCAGATCCTGGAGCCGGGCGAGGACATCAAGTTCTCCGCGCCAGCCGATGTCGGCAGCTCCTACGCCGAGTTCATGCGCCAGCAGTTCCGGGCCGTGGCCGCCGCCATGGGCATCACCTACGAGATGCTCACCGGTGATCTCACGCAGGTGAACTACTCCAGCATCCGCGCGGGATTGCTCGAGTTCCGCCGCCGCTGCGAGGCCCTCCAGCACGGGGTGATCGTGCACCAGCTCTGTCGCCCGGTGTGGCGGGCCTGGATGGAGCAGGCGGTGCTGGAAGGCGCGCTGAACCTGCCCGGCTTCGCGCGCCGCCGGCGCGCGTATCTGGCCGCGAAGTGGATCCCGCAGGGCTGGCAGTGGGTCGATCCGCTCAAGGAGTTCAACGCGCTCAAGCTCGCGATCCGCGCCGGGCTGATGAGCCGCTCCGAAGCCATCTCGGCCTACGGCTACGACGCCGAAGACATCGACCGCGAGATCGCGGCGGACAATCGGCGCGCCGATGAGCTGGGGCTGGTGTTCGACTCGGATCCGCGGCACGACCAAGCATCGACGCCGGCGCCGACACCCGCGCCCGACACCGAACTTCAGGACTGAACCGATGCTGCCCCACCTCGCCGCCCGCCTGTTCGGGACGCCCTTGCTCGTCCAGCGCGCCAAGCTCGACGTGATCCTCGCGGTGCTCTCCGAGCGCCTCCATCTCACCGCGCCGGACGTCGAACTCGCGCCGCCGCTGCCGAGGGCCCCGACCCCTCCGGCGTTTCCGTCAAGCTCGATCGCGGTCCTGCCGATCCACGGCACCCTGGTCAAGCGCACCCTGGGGCTGGAGGCGGCTTCGGGACTGATGAGCTACGCCGACATCGGCGCGCGGCTGGAGGCAGCCCTTGGCGACCCGATGGTCGCCGGCATCGTGCTCGACATCGATTCGCCCGGCGGCGAGACCGGCGGGTGCTTCGAGCTCGCCCGCCGCGTGCGCGAGGCGGCCGCCGTGAAGCCCGTCTGGGCCGTGGCCAACGACGCCGCCTTCTCCGCGGCCTACGCCATCGGCTGCGCCGCCGATCGGCTCTTCGTCACCGAGACCGGCGGCGTGGGCTCGATCGGGGTGATCGCGCTGCACGTCGACCAGTCGGTCAAGGACGCCCGGGACGGCTTGCGCTACACCGCGGTCACCGCGGGCGAGCGCAAGAACGACTACTCGCCGCACGAGCCGCTACACGATGCCGCCCGCGCGGCGCTGCAGGCCGAGGTGGACCGGCTCCACGCGCTCTTCGTCGCGCACGTGGCGGCGATGCGCGGCCTGTCCGAGGACGTGGTGCGCGCGACCGAAGCCGCGCTCTTCTTCGGCCCGCAGGCCGTCGAGACGGGGCTGGCCGACGGGGTGGCGACGCTGGCCGCGGTGCTCGCCGAGTTCGACCGACATCTTTCTGCCGCGCGGCGTCCGTCTTCCCCGCCGCGCCAAGCCCCGACCGGGAAGGCGACCGTTTTCCGAGGAACCCCCACCATGACCGACACCCCGTCCGAAACGCTCGGTGTGGATGAGGCCGCCGCCCTGGTGGCCGAGGCCCGCCGCGAAGTGGCGCAGTCCGCGCAAGCGATCGCGCAACTGTGTCTGATCGCCGGCTGCCCCGAGCGTGCCGCCGAGTTCATCGCCGCCGGCCGCACCGAAGCCGAGGTGCGCCGCGCCCTGATCGAGGCGCGCGCCGCCCACAGCATGGAGTCGGCCGTGCGCTCGACCCACGCGCCCCAGGACTGGGCCGCCCCCGGCGCCGATCCGGCCGCCTCGCCCGTGGTCGCCGCCGTGAAGAAACTCGTGACCCGGGAGTGAACCATGCCCACGCTCACCCAAGCCCCCACCCTCGGCGACCTGCTGAAGTACGAGGCGCCGAATCTGTACTCGCGCGAGCGGGCGACCGTGGCGGCCGGGCAGAACCTGCCGCTCGGCGCCGTGGTCGGCCGCGAGACGGCCACAAGCAAGCTCAAGGCCCTCGACCCCGCGGCCGGCGACGGCAGCGAAGTCGCCCTGGGCGTGCTCGCGCTGGCCGTCGATGCGACGCTGATCGACCGGGAGGACGCGATCCTGATCGCCCGCCACGCCATCGTCGCGCGAAACGCGCTGGTCTGGCCCGCGGGGATCACCACCGCGCAGCAGCTCGCTGCGATCGCACAGCTCGAAGCGCGCGGCATCGTGGTGCGCGACAGCGCCTGATTCCGCCCCTCCCCACACCTCGGACGACCCGCCATTCGGCGGGTTCGTCGTTTCTGGAGTCTCCCGATGCTCAACCCCTTCGATTCCCCCGGCTTCTCGATGGCGAGCCTCACGGCGGCCATCAACCTCATCCCCAACCGCTACGGGCGGCTGGAAGCCTTGAACCTGTTTCCGGCCAAGCCCGTGCGCACGCGCCAGGTCGTCATCGAGGAGTACGCCGGGCGCCTGAACCTGCTGCCCACCCGGCCGCCCGGCTCGCCCGGCACGGTGGGCGAACGCGGCCAGCGCCGGCTGCGTTCCTTCGTCGTCCCGCACATCCCGCACGACGACGTGGTGCTGCCCGAGGAGGTCCAGGGCATCCGGGCCTTCGGCTCGGAGGCGGAAGTTGAGGCCGTCGCGGGCGTGCTGGCGCGGCACCTGGAGACCATGCGCAACAAGCACGCGATCACCCTCGAACACCTGCGCATGGGGGCGCTCAAGGGCCAGATCCTGGACGCCGACGGCAGCACGATCTACGACCTGTTCACCGAGTTCGGCCTCACCCCGCAGGTCGTTGCCTTCGACCTCGGCAACGCCGGCACCAACGTGAAGGCGAAATGCCTGTCGGTCCTGGCCGCGATCGAGGACAACCTCAAAGGCGAGTTCATGACCGGCGTGCATTGCCTGTGCTCGCCTGAGTTCTTCGCGGCGCTGACCGGCCACGCCAAGGTCGAGAAGGCCTTCGAGAACTGGCAGCAGGGCGCAGTCCTCATCAACGACGTGCGGCGCGGCTTCACCTACGCCGGCATCACCTTCGAGGAGTACCGCGGCCAGGCCACCGACGCCGACGGCAACGCGCGCCGCTTCATCGCCGCGGGCGAGGCCCACGCCTTTCCGCTGGGGACGGTGGACACCTTCGCCACTTACTTCGCCCCGGCCGACTTCAACGAGACCGTGAACACCCTGGGCCAGCCGCTCTACGCCAAGCAGGAGCCGCGCAAGTTCGACCGCGGCACCGATCTGCACACCCAGAGCAACCCGCTGCCGATGTGCCACCGGCCCGGCGTGCTGGTGAAGCTCACCGTCTGAGGGTGCCTGTCCGATGGTCCGTGTGGAGGATCTGTACGACGCCGCCGAGCGCGCGGGGCTCTTGACGCCCGTCGTGGTGGGCGCCGCCACCGTGCACTGTGCGTTCCGCGCGCCGGACGAGACGGTGCTCGACGGCCTGGCGCTGGCGCGCGACTTCGAGATCGAGTACGCGGCCTCGCGCCTCGCGCTCGCCCCGGGCGACGTGGTCACCATCGCCGGCGAGCCCTACCGCGTGCGCGAGGTGCGAGCGCTCGGCGACGGCCGCGAGTGCCGGGCCCAGCTTGCGAGGCTGCCATGAACTCGGTGCGCGAGCGCCTGCTGCGCCTCCTGATCGATCGGCTCAAGGCGGCCCTGGCCCCGGCACCCGTGCTGCGCCAGCCGGCCACACCGCTGCCCCGCGAGGCCGGCCCGGCCTTGCTCGTCTTCGTCGAGGGCGACGCCCTCACCGCGCATGCCAACCGGCTGGTGGACCGCTCGCTCACCGTGCGCCTGGTCGCGCTCGCGCGCGGCACGGACGCCTTCGACGCGGCCGACCGGCTGATCGTCGCCGCCCACGCCGCCGTGCTCGCGGACCCGAACCTGGGCGGCCTGGCGCTCGCGGTGCGCGAGCTCGACGCCGACTGGGACGCCGACGACCTCGATGCCGGCACGGTGATGCTGCCGGCGCGCTACGAGATCCGCTACCGCACCACGCTGACCGACCTCACGACCCCGGGATGACCCATCCAATGCACATCGAACTGCTCCAAGCCCACACCCACGCCGGTCGGCGCTTGAGCGCCGGCGCGCGGCTGGACCTGCCCGAGGCCAGCGCCCGCTGGCTGATCGCCCGGGGCGTGGCCCGGCTCGTCACGCCGGACTCCCCGGCGCCATCCCTCAAACCCTCGCGCCGTGACGGTCCCGCCGCCGCGGCAACCTCCACGGGAGACTGACCATGGCCTACTTCTGGCTTCGGCCGCTTCGCTTAACGCCCGCTACGCGGGCATTAGCCTTCGCCGCAACGCGCCGACACGGCGCGTTGTCCGGACACATCGCCGATCGCTGAGGAGGCACGGCAATGGCTTACTTTTCTGGACAGGGACGCGTCTACATCGGCGCGCGCGACTCGGCTGGCAATCCGGCCGGCCTCACCTTCGTCGGCAACGTGCCGGAACTGAAGGTGTCGCTGTCGGTGGAGACGCTGGAACACCAGGAGGCGCAGTCCGGCCAGCGCCTGACCGACCTGCAGCTCATCAAGACCAAGAAGGGCGAGTTCGCCTGCACGCTGGAGGAACTGAGCAGCGGCAACCTCGCGCTCGCCCTCTACGGCCACTCGACCACGGTGGCACCGGGCACGGTCACGGGCGAGGCGCTGCCCAACCCGGTCACCGCGGGCAGCCTCTATCCGCTCGCGCACCAGAACGTCTCGGCGGTGCAGATCCAGGACGGCAGCAGCCCGCCCAAGCCCCTGCCGGCGACGCAGTACCAGGTGCACGCCCGGCACGGCTCGGTGCTGATCCTCGACGCCACGACCGGCGGCCCCTATGTCGAGCCCTTCACCGTGGATTACGCCTTTGGTGCCGCGCAGAGCACGGCGATGTTCACCCGGCCGCTGCCCGAGCGCTGGATCCGCTTCGAGGGCCTCAACACCGCCGACGCCAACCGCGAGGTGGTGATCGACCTCTATCGCGTGGCGATCAACCCGGCCAAGGAGCTCTCGATCATCACCGACGAACTACTGAAGTTCGAACTCTCCGGCCAGGTGCTGGCGGATCTCTCCAAACCCACCGACGGCGAACTGGGCCAGTTCGGCCGTCTCGTGCTCTTGTAAGGGGATGGCGATGACCCACACGCGCACCGACTTCCAGACCTTTCCGCCCGTGCCCCAGGTGGTCACGGTGGCGGGCGCCGCAGTGGAACTCACGCCGATCCGCTTGGGAGAGTTGCCGCGGATCCTCGCCGCGGTGCGACCCATCGCCGCCGACCTCTCGGCCGAGCCGGATTGGCTCGCGCTGCTCGCCCGACACGGCGAGGCGGTGCTGGAACTGCTCGCGCTCGCCACCCGGCGCGAGCGCGCCTGGATCGAGGGGCTGGCGCTCGACGAGGCCGTCACCTTGGCCTGTGCCGTGTTCGAGGTGAACGCGGATTTTTTCGTGCGGCGCGTGGCGCCGAGCATCGCGCGCTCGGGCGAACGGTTGGCGCCGATCCTCTCGGCTGGGACGATGCCGTCGCCCGGCTCGTCGCCGCCGGCCACCGCCACGCCGAGGTGATGGGCTACACGCTCGCGCAAGTGCGCGGGTTGCTGGCCGCCCACGGTCGGCTGGAAGGTAGGCAGAACGCCTTGCGGCTGGCCTTGCACGCGGTGGCGGCCCAGGGCGACCGGGCGGCGATCGAGCGGCTGCAGCGCGAGTTGTGGGAGGACGTGCGGCCATGAAACTGACGCTGGCCACCTCCGGACTGCTCGATCCAAGGAAGCTCTCCGCCTGGAGCGCCGAACGCCGGCGGGCGATCCATGCCGCCGTCGCCAAAGGGATGGTCTCGGGCGGCCGTGACGTGCGCGAGGCCGCCCGCGCCCAGATGCGCAGCGCCTTCCAGGTCCGGCGCGCGAGCTTCGTCGCCTCGCTGCAGGCCAAGGTGTTCGATCAGAAGCCCGAACGGCTGCCCGCCCTGTGGGTGGGAAGTCGAATCCCCTGGCTCGGTATTCACACGCACGGCGGCACGGTGGCGGGCCGGATGCTGATCCCGCTGCTACCGGGACGGATCGGCCCCAAGCGCTTCCGTCAGGTCATCGACGGCCTGATGCGCTCGGGCAACGCCTTCTTCGTCGAGAAGAACGGCCGCGTGCTGCTGATGGCCGAGAACATCCGGGAGAACACCGCACAGCTCAACCGCTTCAAGCGCGCCGAGCGCGAGCGCAGCGGCGTCAAGCGCCTGCAGCGCGGCCAGGAGATCCCCATCGCCGTGCTGGTGCGGCGGGTGGATCTGAAGCGCCGGTTCGATCTCGCAGCAGGCGTGCAAGGCGCCTTGCCCAAGCTCGCTGCCGCGATCGGGCGTGAATTGGACAAACTCTAATGGCAACCGAGCGAGCCCAGATCCTCATCCGCGCCGTCGACGAGACACGCGCGGCCTTCGGCTCGATCCAGCGCAACCTCGGCGGTTTGGCCGACGCCGCACGCCGGGTCAACGGCGTGCTCGCCGGGCTCGGCGTCGCGTTGTCGGCGGCGGGCTTGGCCGCGATGGTCAGGTCGGCGCTGGACTCGGCCGATGCCCTCAACAAGCTCTCCCAGCGCGTAGGCATCACGGTGGAGGCTCTGTCCACCCTGGTGCCGGCGGCCGAACTGTCCGGTGTCTCGGCGCAGACCTTCGAGACGGGGCTCAAGAAGCTCGCCACCACGATGTTCGAGGCGGCCACGGGCTCGGAGGAGTCCGCCCGGCGCTTTACCGCCCTCGGCGTCGAGTTCAGGAACCAGGACGGCACGCTGCGCGCGACCGATGCGGTGCTGCTCGATCTGGCCGACCGTTTCAAGGCCATGCCCGACGGCGCGCAGAAGTCGGCGCTGGCGGTGCAGCTCTTCGGCAAGAGCGGCGCCGAACTCATCCCCTTCCTGAACCAGGGACGCGAAGGCATCGCGGCCCTGACCGGCGAGATGGAAGCGCTCGGCGTGCAGATCGGCGGCGACACCGCCGCGCAGGCCGAGGTGTTCAACGACTCGCTGGCCAAGCTGCGGCTCGCCGCGACGAGTCTGGCCAACCGGGTGATCGAGGCGTTCCTGCCGGCCATGAACGAGTTGGCCGGCGGGATGGTCGAGTCGGCCAAGCAGGGCGGCAGCTTGCGCGCGATCCTGGATGGCGTGGTGTTGGTGCTCAAGACCCTGGCGCTGGGTGCCGCCACGGTCGGCAAGGCCTTCGTCGCACTCGGCGAGGCGATCGGCGCTGGTGTCGCGGCGGCGGTCGAGGCCCTGCGCGGCAACACCGCCGGGGCCAAGGCCATCATCGCCGAACTCAAGGGCAGCCTCGTGCGGCGGCTGGACGAACTGGCCGAGTTCCGGGACAGCCTCTTCGACCCCAAGCCCATCGAGGTCCAGGCGCCGCGCATCCAGGCCGACCCGGCGCTGCTGCAACGGCTCACGGCTCCGGGCCAGGCCCGCGAGGCCGCCAGCGCCCTGGCGGCCCTGCGCAAGGCGCAGATGGACGCCGAGTTCGCCCTGCTCAAAGACGGCCTCGAGCGCCAACAGCGCGCGCTCGATCAAGCACTGGAAGACCGGCTGCTGTCGGTGCGCGACTACCACGGCCGCAAGACTGCGCTGGAGCAGCGCGAACTCGACGCCGAGATCGCCCGCCGCCGGCAGGAACTCGCCGCTAGCCAAGCCGTCGCGACCAACCCGCGCGCATCAGAATCGGACCGACTGCGCGCCAAAGCGGAGATCGCCAAGCTCGAGGCCGACCTCATCGTCCTCAACGACCGCCGCGCCGACATCGAGGTCGCCAACGCCCGCGCCGCCGCCCAGGCCGAGCGGGAACTGGCCGATGCGCTGGCCCAGGCGCGCGAGGAACTCGCCCAGCTCACCGGCACCGACACGGCGGAAGACCGGCGCGCCGCGATCGAGCGCAGCGTCCGGGATCTTCGCGCACGCCTGGCGGCCGAGAACGACGCCGCGGGCGTGGCGCTGATCGACCGGCTCATCGACGTGAAGGCCGCCCAGGCCAACCTCGCCCGGCTGGAACAGGAGTGGCGGCTCGTCACCGAGCGGCTGCGCAATGCCCAGGAGGCGATCCAGATCCAGCAGCAGGCCGGGCTGCTCACCGAAGCCCAGGCGCGCAGGCAGATCGTCGCCTTGCAGCAGCAATCTGCGGCCGAGATGCAGCGCCTGCTGCCCGCGATGCAGCAGGCCGCGCAGGCGATCGGACCGGAGGCGGTCAATCGCGTGGCCGCCTGGCGCAACGAACTGGAGCGCACGCGGCTGGTCGCCGACGAACTCGCGCCGCTGTGGAACCGCATCGGCGAGGGCTTCGGCACCGCCTTGCAGGGCATGGTCACCGGTGCGCAAAGCTTTCGTGAGGCCTTGTCCAACCTGTTCCGCCAGGTGGCCGACGCCTTCCTGCAACAGATGGTGATCCAGCCCTTCCAGCAGTGGGTGGCGATGCAGGCGCGCATGCTCGCGCTCAAGCTCGGCTTCCTCCAGCAGGAGCAGGCCATCGAGCAAGCGGCGGCGGCCCAGTCGGTGGCGCAGAAGTCTGCCGAGACCACCGCCAAGGTGTCGATGGACGCGGCCCAGGCCGGCGCGGTCGCGGCGGCCTCGCAGGCCTCCATCCCCATCGCCGGGCCGGCGCTGGCCATCGCCGCGATGGCGGCGATGGTGGCGGCCGTCATGGCCTTGCTGGGCGGGATCAAGAAGTTCGCGGCCGGCGGCTTCGTCACGGGTCCCGGCACGGCGACCTCGGATTCGATCCCGGCGCGGCTGTCGGCCGGCGAATACGTGGTGCGTGCGGCGGCGGTCCGGCGTGTCGGCGTGGCCTTCCTCGATGCCCTCAACGATTTGTCCGCCCCGCCGGTGTGGGACGGGCGGCGTCTGGCCCTGGCCGCCGGGGGACTCGTGCCCCAGGTCCAGGTGCAGCCGGCCGCGCCGCAGGTCAGCCAGGCCGTGCGCATCGTCAACACCATCGACCCGGGCGTCACCCACGACCACCTGCAGACCCCCGCCGGCGAGCGGGTGATCCTCAACATCATCGGGCGCAACGCGCGCGCGGTGCGCGCGGCGCTCCAGGGGTAAGCCATGGCCTTGATCTTCATCGACGGCTTCGATCACTACGACCCGCAGGCACTCGACCCCTTCGGCGACCCGTGGCTCGCGCGCGGCAAGGCGGCGTATCTGTCGCCGCAGGCCACGCGCATCCCCGGCCGGCGACCCTCGTCCTACGCCTTGCGCCTGCCCGCAGGCGCCGGCGGCGGGTATGTGAAGAACCTGGAGACCGGGCGCACCAGCCTCATCGTGGGCGCGGCACTGCGCGTGGCGCCGTTCGAGAACACCGGCGAGGAGCCGGTGCTGCTCGGCGTGCGCGACACTACCGCGCAGGTGACGCACCTCGTCACGATCGGCAATGACGGGCGCTTGCGGCTGTATCGCAGGGGCTACTGGGACCAGTTGATCTCGACCTCGGTGGCCACCGCCGCTGCGCGCGGCTGGCACTACGTCGAACTGCAGGTCGTGCAGGGCACGGCCAACGGCACGGTGAAGGTGCGCGCGAACGGTGTGCTCGCGATCGACCTGTGGTCGCAGGACACCGTCCAGAACGGCGGGCAACTGCTGACTGCTTTTGTGGGGGCCGTGCCGGGCCAAGCCTGCCCGGTCACCGTCGACGTGGACGACCTCTACATCGCCGACACCTTGGGCACGATCAACAACACCTTCCTCGGCGACGTGCGGGTCGATGCCTTGAAGCCGCAAGCGCCTGGGGCGCTGAACCAATGGACGGTCGAGCCCTTGGGGCTGCCCGCTTGGGCCGCGGTGAGCGACGGCGACGAAGCCACGGCCATCCGCGCGGCCACCGCCGGCCTGCGCCAGACCTTCGACGTCGAGGCGCTGCCCGCGATGACCACCCCGGCGATCCACGGCGTGCAGGTGACCCTGCTCGCGCGCAAGACGGATGCGGGCACCGGCCGCGTGCGCGGGATCGTGGCGAGCGGTGCGCAGACGGCGGTGAGCGCCGACATCCATCTGCAAGAGCAACTGGCCTGGCACACGGCGCTGTTCGAGCGCAACCCGAACGGCAACGTGCCGTGGACGGAAGGCGCCTTCAACGCCGCCGAGTTCGGGCTGGAGTCGGCATGACCGAGCGTGTGTTGACCGAGGCTCTTGCAGAGGCCGCCGCCCAACCCGCTGCGATGGCGCAGGTGGTCGAACAGCGTGCCGAGGCGATCTCGCGCGCGGCCTTCGGGGCGCTCGCCGTCACCGCCTTCGCCGAGACCTCGGCCCAGCCGCTGCCGACCCCCCATCTCTCGACGCTGTGGGCCGAGACGCTGGCCGAGCCCGCGCCGCCGCTGCACGCCGCCGCCTTGCTCGTCGAGGTGTTGCGCCGTGATACCGCCGCGGCGGCGATGGTCGCAGAAGCGATGGAGGCCTTCGGCGAGACGCCCTGGCCCGAGGCTCCACGCGGGGTGTTCGCCTTCCGTCACGACTGGGCCGAGCCCCTCATCGAGCGCCTGCAATGGGCGACCGGCGTAGTGCGGCTCGCCTCGGGCAACGAGGCGCGGCAAGGGCTGCGGCGCGTGCCGCGGCGCTTCCTGACCTACCACGTGGGCCACGGGCGCGCGAGCGACGCGCTGGTGGCCGACTGGCTGGCCGACCATCTGGGCCGGCTCGCCTGGTGGCCGCTGCCGCAGCATATGGCGAGGCTGACCACGGCGGCGCACAGGGGCGCGCTGGCGCTGGCCGTGACGCCAGTGGAGGCGGCGGGCTTCACCCATGCATCGGCCAGACCGTACCTGGAGCACGACGGCCTGCACTGGCCTGCGGATCGTCGCTTCGCGCTGCTGATGGCCCCGGACGGCTGGCAGGCGCTGGCGCTCGCCGAGGTGGAGCCCGAGCGGCTCTGGCTCACCGAGCCGCTGGCGCGGGCCGTCCCCGCGGGCGCGACCGTCGCTCCCCTGGTCGAGGGCGTCGCGCTGGAGCCGGCCGAGTTCGCGCAGTGGGTGCCCGGCCTCGATGCCGGCAGCGTCACCGCGCAGGTGGCCTTCGAGCCGCTGCCGATAGATGGCCTGCTCGACGACCCCTGGCTCGACGGCCTGCCCGTCTGGCCCGACGGCAACTGGCGCGATGATCCCAGCGTCACGGCGCAGGGCGTGCTCACCCGGCAGGACCTCTCGCCGGCCGACGCGTGGGTCCGCCGTGACGACCCGTGGCCGACGAGCACCTTTCAGCGCCGGTTTCTGGCGGCCGGGCGTGAAGACATCGCCCGCTGGCGCGCGCGGCTGTACCGCGCCCAAGGGCGGCTCGGTGCCTGTTGGCTGCCCGACGGTCTGGCGCCGGTGTTGCGCGTGCAGGCCGAGGCCGAGGTCGAGGCCGGGTACCTGCGCGTGAACGCCGAGGCCGGCGCCGCCTTCTGGCACCGCTCGGCCGCCGCGTTGATCCTGCACCCCGACGGCACGCGCCAGGCCGTCCTCACCGGCGCGCTCCACCGAGATGAAGGCGGCGTGCTGGTCCTGCGCTCCGGCCTCGACGCCGCGGTGCCCGCCGGCAGCCGCGTCCTGCGCCTGGCCCGCTGCCGGCTCGACCACGACGCCGTCGATCTGTACTGGCACAGCCCCACGCTGGTCGAGATGCCCCTGACCCTGCGCCGGCTGCCCGAGCCGCGCGGCAACGATCTCATCACGTACACCCCGTCCTGACCATGAGCGAGAGCCCCCTGTTCGAGGTCGAGCTCTACGCCCTCGAGGGCACGAGCGCCACCTTCCGGCTCACCCCGCACGAGTTCGACGTGGAGATCGGCGGCCAACGCTACGAGCGCTGCCCCCTCGAGCGCAGCGCGCTGGCGCTCGGCGCCGAGGCGGCCAAGTCAGCGCTGGAGTTGAGGCTGCCACCCAACCACGCGCTGGTGCGGCATCTGCTGCAAGCGACCCTCACCGGCGAGGCGACCGCGGTGCGGTTGAATGTAGCCCGACGTGACGCCTGGGGTGATGCCTGGTGGCTTTCCGGCACGCGCTGGATGGGCCGCGTGCTCGGGGTGGAGGTGGCCGATGACTCTGCGCGCATCCGCTGCGAGTCCGCCCAGGTGAGCTTGAAGCGCATCGGCCTGCGGCGCCTGTACAGCCGCGCCTGCTCGCACGTGCTGTATTCGGCCGCGTGCGGGGCGACGCCGATCTCGGCCAGCGCCGAAGTGATCCGCTCCGAAGGCCGCCAGGTGGAACTGGCGAGCCTCCCGCCCGAGGTGGCCGGCATGCTCGCCGGCGGCTGGTTGCAGACGCCGGCAGGCGCGCGCCACATGATCGTGAGCGAATCGACCGCGGGCGTGGAACTGCTCTACCCGGTGGGGCTTGCGCCGCAGACGCTCGTCGACCTCGTGGCCGGCTGCGATCACAGCATGCCCACCTGCGCCGCGCGCTTCGACAACCTCGCCAACTACGGCGGCTTCCCCTTCATTCCGACGAAGAACCCGTTCTCGACGGGCGTCTTCTGAACGCACAGATCCTCCCATGTGGTACCTGGTCGTCATCGTCGTGGCAGCGCTGGTCTCGGCGGCGCTGGCGCCCAAGCCGCCCGCTCCCAAACCCGCCGAACTCTCCGACCTCGACGCGCCCACGGCCGAGGAGGGCCGACCGATCCCGGTCGTCTTCGGCGCGGTGCTGCTGCGCGGGGCGAACGTCGTGTGGTACGGCGACCTGGAGGCCGAACCGATCAAGAAGAAGGGCGGCAAGAAATGAGCAAGGACGTGACCGTCACCATCGCCCACGTGCGCGCCGCGGGGCTGTGCGTGCACGGCACGCGCACCTGGTTCGCGCGCCAGGGCCTGGACTTCCGGGCCTTCCTCGCCCGGGGGCTTCCCGCCTCGAGCTTGCTCGCCACCGGGGATGCGATGGCCGCACGCGTGGTCGAGGTCGCGCAGGCCTGCCATGAGGAGCCGCGCTGATGGGCGGTAGCCGCAAGAAGCAGACCGTCGGCTACCGCTACCGGATCGGGATGCACCTGGTGCTGTGCCAGGGGCCGGTGGATGCAGTGCAGGAGATCCAGATCGGCGACCGCAGCGCCTGGGGCGATGCGAGCCGCGCGCCGCTGGCGGTCGGCCATGGGCTGGGGCGGCTCTCGATCCACAAGCCCACGCTCTTCGGCGGCGACGAACGCGAAGGCGGCGTGGTGGGTGAGGTGGATGTGCTCAGCGGCGATGCGACGCAAGGCCGCAACGACTACCTGATGAGCCGCCTGGGCGCAGCGATCCCGGCGTTTCGCGGGGTGTTGTCGATCGTGGCACGCAAGATCCTGTTCGCCGCGAACAACCCCTACCTCAAGCCCTGGGCGGTGCGGGTGCGGCGCTTCACGGCGGGCTGGCACGACGAACCCTGGATGCCCTGGAACGCCGAGGTGCGGACCTGGGATGCCGACACCGGCACCTCTCTCACCGTCGGCATGAACCCGGCGCACATCCTGGTGCAGTGCCTCACCGACCCGCACTGGGGCATGGGTTATCCGCCGTCCACCCTCGGCGCAAGCTTCTGGAACGCGGCCTGGGCGCTCGAAGCCGAAGGCTTCGGCCTGAACCTGGTCTGGACGCGCCAGCAGCCGATCGAGGCCTTCATCGCCCAGGTGCTCGACCACGTCGGCGGCATCCTCTACCTCGACCCCGAACGGGGCCGCTTCGAGCTCAAGCTCCTGCGCGACGATTACTGGATCGAGGGCCTGCCGCTCCTGGGCCCCGACGAGATCGTGCGCGTGGAGCGCTTCGAGCGCGCGCAGTGGGGGGAACTGCCCAACGAGATCACCGTGGTCTACACCGACTGGGCCACCGGCAAGGAAGCCACCGTCACGGTGGAGAACCTCGCCGCGATCCAGCTGCAAGGCGGCGTGATCAACCAGCGGCGCGACTATCCGGGCGTGAACCACGGGCCGCTGGCCGCGCGGCTGGCGCTGCGCGACCTGCGCGCGCTGGGCTCGCCCCTGGCGCGCATGACCTTGACCATCGTCCCCGGCGCCCTGGAGCGTCCGCCCCTGCCGGGAGACGTGTTCCTGCTGCATTGGCCACGCCTCGGCATCGAGCGCATGGTGGTGCGCGTGACCGGCATCGACACCGGCACGCTGGGCGCCATCGAATGGCGCATCGAGGCCGTGGAGGACGTCTTCGGCATGGGCCAGACCGTGCTCGCCCCCACCCCGCCGCGCCTCGAAGAGCCGCCGCTCGAACCGCTGCCGCCGGCCCTGGTGCTGGCGGTCGAGGTGCCGTACTGGGAACTCGCGCGGCGGCTGTCGCGGGCCGATCTCGACTACCTCACCGACACCGACACCTACGTGGGGGCCTTGGCCTGCGCGGGCAGCTCGGGGCAGTTGAACTGGCAGCTCGCCACCGGGCCCGCGAGCGGTGAGCTCGAGGCAGTGGCCCCGGAGGACTACGCGCCCTTGCTCACGCTCGGCCAGGCGCTGTCGGCGAGCGAAGCCGATGCGCTGGCCGTGCCGGTGACGGCCCTGGCCCAGCCCGAGCGCCTGGCGGTCGGCGACTACGCCTACCTGGTCGATGCGCTTGGTGCGATGCGCGAAGCCGTGGCGATCCTCGCCTTCGATGCCACCGCGGGCACGGTGGATCTCGCCCGCGGGGTGCTCGACACCACGCCACAGATGCATCCGGCCGGCACGCGACTGGTGGGCGTGGGCGAGTGGCTGGCCGCAGAGACCATCGAGCGCGCGCCGGGCGAGTCGGTGTTCGTCGCCGCCGTCCCGCGCACGGCCAGCGCCGAAGGGGATGCGGTGCTGGCTGCCAACGGTGCGCCCCTCGTGCTCGCGGGCCGCCAGGCGCGGCCGTACCCACCGGGGCGAGTGCGGCTCAACGGCCAGCGCGAGCCCGCCGTGGTCGCCGGCGACCTCACCCTCACCTGGGCGCACCGCGACCGCACCCAGCAGACCGCCTACCTCGTGCGTCAGGACGAGGGCGACATCGGCCCCGAACCCGGAACCGCCTACACCGTGCGCATCAGAGACCGCGACGGCGCGCTGGTGCGCACCGAGGCCGGCCTCACCGGCCACGCCTGGACCTGGGACGTGACCAGCGCCGCCCTGGACGCCGGCGTCGCAGGCAACCGCGTCACCGTCGAGATCGAGGCCGAGCGCGACGGGCTCGTGAGTTGGCAGGCACAGGTGCGCACCGTCGAGCGCGCGGGCTACGGCTTGCGCTGGGGGCAGCACTGGGGCGGGGTGTGATGAGCGCGCGCATCGACGTGCACCTGCTCACCCTCGACGAGCCCGGGCACTGGCGCGAGGAATGCCTCGCGAGCCTCGCCGGCGCGCCGATCCGCCTGCATCTGCTGCCAGGACTCCCGGGGCGGGTGGGGCAGTCCCGGGCGGAGGGTTTCGCGCGAGGGACCTTGCCGCTCGTGGCCTGCGTCGATCCCGACGACCGCTACGAGGCCGCGGCCTTCGCGCCCCTGGCCGATGCGCTCGAGGCCTGCCCCTCGGCGGTGCTCGCCTACACCGACGAGGCGCTGATCGACGAGGACGGCCGCCCCCTCGGCGTGCGGCGGCTGGCCTACAGCGCCTTCCAGCACGCCCACTCGGCCAGCCACGTCCACGGCCTGATCGTGATGCGCCGAAGCGCCGTCGAGCCGGTGCTGACACGCATCGCCGATCTCGACGCCGGCGCCGACTGGCTGCTCACCCGCCTCGTGGCCCGGCAGGGCAGCGTGTTGCACCTGCCCCTCGTCGGCCGCCACTGGCGGCAGCACCCGAACCAGCACCACCGCCGCACGCGCAGCACGGCTTTGGGGTCACTGCCGAGTCTTGCGATACCGTGAGGAGATGAACTGATGCCATTGACCGATCCGAACCTGGGCCTCGTCTACGGCTGGACGCTGGGCGAGTCCGGCTGGCACACCGAGATGGACGCGAACCTGAAGCGCCTGGGCGCCATCGTGGGCCTGTCGGTGACGAGCCGCACTACGGCCGCGCCGCCCGCCAGCCCCACCGAGGGCGATCGCTACATCGTGCCGGCCGGTGCGACCGGCGCTTGGGCCGGCAGGACCGACCAGATCGCGGTGCGGATCAATGGTGTCTGGGAGTACCACGCCCCGAAGGTCGGCTGGCTGGCCTACGTCGCGGCCGAGGATCGGCTTGCCGTCTACAAGCCCACCGGCTGGAGCGCCGGCGTTCCCATCTGACCCCGCACCCCGTCCGCCACCCCCGAACCCGCCCACGTGGCGGGTTTGTCGTTTTTGGAGACAAGCCCATGACCGAACCGACCCAGCCGCCCACCCTCGCGGAGAACACGCTGCTCCTGCGCCGCGAGGACTTCGACGACCTGCTCGACCGCGCCGCCGAGCGCGGAGCCGAGCGGGTGCTCGCGCACCTCGGCCTCGAGAATGGCCACGCAGCAAGGGACATCCGCGAACTGCGCGATCTGCTCGAAGCCTGGCGCGACGCGCGCCGCACGGCATGGCAGACCACCATCAAGGTGGCCACGACCGCCATCCTCGCCGCACTGCTGGTCGGAGCCGCCATCAAGCTGAAGCTGATGGGAGGTGGCCAATGATCGAGACCTTACTCGGCGGCCTCCTGGGCGGAGCCTTCCGCTTGGCGCCCGAGGTTCTCAAGTGGCTGGACCGCAAGGGCGAGCGCCGCCATGAACTCGCCATGCAGGACAAGGCGCTGGAGTTCGAGAAGCTGCGCGGCGCCCAGCGCATGGCCGAGATCGCCGCCGCCAGCGAGGCCGCCTGGAACAGCGGTGCGGTCGAGGCCTTGCGCGAGGCCGTCGCCGCCCAGGGCCAGCGATCCGGTGTGCGGTGGGCCGACGCGCTCTCCAGCAGCGTGCGGCCGGTCATCACCTACTGGTTCATGACGCTGTACTGCGCGGCCAAGACCGCCGCCTTCGTCGGCGCGGTCGATGCGGGTGTGGAGTGGATTCCGGCCATCCAGGCCGCCTGGACCGAGGCGGACCAGGCGCTGTGGGCCGGCGTGCTGAACTTCTGGTTCCTCGGCCGCGTGTTCGACCGGGTACGGACGTGATCGAAGTACCATCGGCCGCGGTCGACCTGGCCAAGCGCTTCGAGGGCTTCCATCGTGTTCCCAAGCACGATCCGCAGCGCCGCGCCTACCCCTATACTTGCCCGGCAGGGTATTGGACCATCGGCTACGGTCACCTTTGCAAGCCGGACCATCCGCCGATTACCGAGGACGAGGGCGAGGTCTATCTGGCCCAGGATCTGCGAACCGCGCTCGCCGCCACACTGCGCTACTGTCCGGTGCTGGCGACGGAGCCCGAGGAACGGCTCGCGGCCATCGTGGACTTCACGTTCAACCTCGGCGCGGGGCGGCTGCAGACGTCGACGCTACGGAGGCGAGTCAATCAGCGCGACTGGCCCAGCGCCGCAACCGAGCTGCGGCGCTGGGTCTTTGGCGGTGGCAAGGTGCTGCCGGGGCTTGTCACGCGGCGGGAGGCCGAGGCGACTTGCCTGCTCCGCGCCGCCTGATAGGCCGGGTCGACTCGATCAAATCCCCGGTTGCAGCTCCACACGCACTTCGCGCGTTTTGCCGGCCCGCTCCACGGACAAGACGACGACATCGCCGACCTTCCTGTCGTCTAGCCGCGCGAGCAGCTTGGCCACATCGTCTGTCGCCTTGCCATCAACACCGATGATGCGGTCGCCGGGCACGATGCCTTGTGGGGTAATCTCGACCCCAGCGAGCCCGGCTTTGTGCGCTGCCGAGCCGGGGGTGACACGCAGCACGAACACGCCCTTGCTTCCCGTCAGCGCAAGCAGGCGCTGATTGAGCTGTTCGTCCACCTCGATGCCCAGCGCCGGGCGGATGTATTTGCCGGTCTTGATGAGTTGCGGCACTACCCGCATGACGGTGTCCACCGGCACGGCGAAACCAATCCCGGCCGAGGCGCCGGAGGGGCTATAGATCGCCGTGTTGATGCCGATGAGCCTTCCTGCCGAATCGAGCAGCGGCCCACCGGAGTTGCCAGGGTTGATGGCGGCGTCGGTCTGGATGAGGTGATCGATGGCCGGGCCGCCCGCTTCTCCCGGTAACGAGCGGTCGAGCGCGGAGACGATGCCGGTGGTGAGCGTCCAGTCCAGGCCAAAGGGGTTGCCGATAGCAAACACCTTCTGTCCCACCTTGAGGTCGGCGCTGGTGCCGACCGGCACGGCAGGCGGGCGTTTGAAGCCGACGCCGATCTTGAGTACGGCGATGTCGTGCGCTGGGCTCGCCCCCACCAGCGCGGCCTGGTAGTCGCGGCCGTCGGCAAGCTTGACGGTGGCTTCGGACGCGCCCTGGATGACGTGGAAGTTGGTGACGACATGGCCGGCGTCGTCCCAAATGAAGCCCGATCCCGTGCCACGGGGCACGGAGAAGACATTGCGCGTCCAGACGTCGCGCACCAGCTGCGCGGTGGTGATGTAGACCACCGAGGCGCGTGATTTTTCGAACAGTTCGATGGTGGCCTTTTCGTCCGCCGCCAAGTCGCCGCGCGCCGTCACGGTGCGTTCTGCCGCCTCGCGCGGAGTGAACCATGCCTCGATGGCGGGCAGGAACTGCCACAGCAGCATGAGCGTGGCAATACAGGCGGTGATGAAGAGCCAGCGCCGGATGAAGGGATCCGGTGCGGGGCGTGGGTACGGGTCAGGGTAGGCCATGAGAAGTCTCCTGTTGATAGACAATCAGCGCCATAGCCCGCTCGGGCGCCAGCGCGGCGGGCGCGGCGTCACAGCGGATTCCGGCAAGAAATGGGGCGCGTGAAACGGCAAGGCTGTTGCTGGTCCAGGCGCCAACGTCAGCAGGCGTGAGATGCGATCTTGCGTTGCCGGATGCGTGCGCAACCAGGAAGGCTCGGGATTGCCCCATCCCGGCCACAGCCAGGCACGCCAGGAGCGACTGACCCGCTCGATCTTCGCCAGCGCGGACGCCAGCCCTTGCGGGTCGCCGGTCAGTTCCGCCGCGAGGCGGTCAGCGTCGAACTCACGCACGCGAGACAAGCCGAGCTGTGCGAGCAGGGCCAGCTGGGGCGATGCGGCCAATAACAATAGACCAGGCCAATTGACCGCCACCGCGCCGGCCAGCAGTGCGGGCAAGCTGAACACAATAGCGATCTGTCCGACCATAGCCAGCAGGCTCGTGAGGCGACTGACGGAATCCGCCAGCCCCATGACACGCAGATCCTCATTGGCGATGTGCGCGACCTCGTGCGCGAGCACACCCGCGAGCTCGCGTGGGCTCAGGCTGCGCAGCAGGCCATCGGTGAGGGCGATCGATGCATGCTGCTTCGAGCCGGTGGCGAAGGCGTTGACGACGGCACTGGGCACGTAGTGCGGCACCGGCGTGGCGGGCAAACCGGCACGGGCGGACAGCTCGCGCAACAGGGCCCAAATCTCGGGGGCTTCGTGCGGGTGCAAAGCCCGTGCGCGGTACAGGCGCAAGGTCAAGGCGGATGCGGCTGCCGGTTCCAGCAACAACGTGCCTGCAACTGCAAACAGCGCGAGCCACAGGCCGCTTTCCCCGAACAGCAGGCTTCCTGCGGCGGCTGCGATCCCGACCAGGGTCAGGACCAACAGCCCGGTCTGCAGGCGGTTGAGCCAGCGGTGTTGCAACAACGCCGCGCGCGGGTCACTGGGATGATGACGGGTCATGCTCAGATGTCTCGGCGGCGCGGTCGTCGCGCTCGCGCATCAGCCAGTAAGTGGCACCGAGCGCCAGTGTGGCTCCTGCAAGCGCGGCGATTTTGGCGGGACTCGTGTCGGGGTCGAGGACCACGAACTTGCGCGCCAGCGCGATCAGGCCGATGAGGATCACGGTCTTGACCTGGATGATGCTGTCCCGACGCGCCGCCACGCGCACGATGGAATGCTTGAACTCCATCGCGATCAAGAGCGTCATGATCATGCCGAACACACTCTGGAATACCTTGTAATCCAGGGGATTGAAGGCATCGAGGACCAGCAGCGTGAAGACGATGGCGATGAGCTGGAACAGCGACACCACGATGATGACGGCAATTACCGCCGACAGAACGAGGGCGACGACCTGCTCGAAGCGCTCGTAAACTGTCATCAACCGCCACTGGGAGCGCATCTCGTCAAGGGCCGTGTGGCCAGATTCTTTATGCATAAGCGTTGCGCTCCCTCTTTCAATGAAACGTTAATGGAACGGGGAGTCCGAGAAGACGACTCGATTGCACCTGAATCATCGGGGCAATTGCGAAGCCACCCAGCGCATAATGTCCTGCGCGCCCATGGCGCCCGCCTGACGTGCAACCTCATGTCCCCCTCGGAACAAAATCAGGGTTGGAATGCTGCGAATACCGAACTGGGCGGCCAGGTGAGGCTCGGCCTCGGTATTTACCTTGGCCAACCTCACCTTGGGTTCAAGCAGGGAGGCTGCCTGCTCGAACTGCGGCGCCATCATCTTGCACGGTCCGCACCACGGCGCCCAAAAGTCAACCAGCAGCGGCAGGTCACTGCGCTCCAGATGACGGGCGAAGGTCGCTGTGGTCAGATCAATGGGTTCTCCGGTGAACAGCGGGTGCTGGCACCGCCCGCAATTGGGCTTCTCTGCCAACTTGTTGGCTGGCACGCGATTGATGGATTGGCAGTGTGGGCAGACGATATGCATGCTGTCACTCATGAGGTGGCTCCTGGGACACAGAGGAAGTAATGGCTCCGGCAGTTGGGCCGCTGTGACATGGGGATTCGAGCTGTAGCCCTTGCGTCAGTTGCCGGATGCTGTATTCATCCAGCGTTTCCCGTGCGAGCAGTTCGCGCGCGCACCGCTCCAGCACTTCTCGGTTGATTTCGAGAATTCGGTATGCACGATCAAACACACCCATCACGATGTCACGGATGGCTTGGTCGATGCGTGTCTGAGTCGATTCGGCTACCCGGCAGCCACCCTGTACCAGTTCAGGCGCATCAAGAAAACGCGGCCTCTGTGCCTCAAAAGCAACGTACCCCAAGCCCTCATCCATGCCGTAGCGCGTAATCATGTCGCGGGCGATGTCGGTGGCCCGCGCGAGATCGTCTGAAGCCCCTGTGGACAGCTCGCCAAACACGAGCTTCTCAGCCGCGCGCCCTCCCAGGAGCACGGCGATCTTGTGCTCCAGGTCGGCACGTGTCATCAGAAATCGGTCTTCGGTGGGCCGCTGCAGGGTGTAGCCGAGTGCACCGATGCCACGCGGAACGATTGAAATCTTGTGTACCGGATCGGTGCCGGGCAGCGCCAGCGCCACCAGCGCATGCCCCATCTCGTGATAGGCCACGGTTTCCCGCTCCTTGGGATTGAGCACTCGGTTCTTCTTCTCCAGGCCCGCCACGATGCGCTCGATGGCGGCGGTGAAATCCTGCAACTCCACGGCGGACGCTTTGCGCCGGGTCGCGGCCAGCGCGGCCTCGTTGACCAGGTTCGCGAGGTCTGCACCCGAAAAGCCCGTGGTCAGCGCAGCCACCTGTTCGAGATCGATATCCTGAGCCAGCGTCACCTTCTTGACGTGGACTTTCAGGATGTCCAGCCGTCCCTTCTTGTCGGGCCGGTCCACCAGCACCTGACGGTCGAAGCGACCGGCGCGCAGCAGCGCCTGGTCGAGGATTTCGGGGCGGTTGGTGGCGGCGAGGATGATCAGCCCGACCGAGCTGTCGAAGCCGTCCATCTCGGTGAGCAGCTGGTTGAGCGTCTGCTCACGCTCGTCGTGGCCGCCGATGGGGCCGCCGACGCCGCGCGCGCGGCCCAGCGCATCGAGCTCGTCGATGAAGATGATGGCCGGCGCCTGCCTGCGGGCCTGCTCGAACAGGTCGCGCACGCGCGCTGCACCCACGCCGACGAACATCTCGACGAACTCCGAGCCGGAGATAGAGAAGAACGGTACCCCGGCCTCGCCCGCCACGGCCTTGGCCAGCAGGGTCTTGCCCGTGCCGGGCGGGCCAACCAGCAACACACCTTTCGGGATGCGCGCCCCGAGCCGTCCATACTCCTGCGGATTCTTGAGGAAATCGACGATCTCGACCAACTCCGCCTTGGCTTCATCGACGCCAGCGACATCGGCAAAGGTCACGCCGGTGTTCTTCTCCATGAACACCTTGGCACGGCTCTTGCCGATGCTCAGGAAGCCGCCCATGCCCTGCTTCTCGGCGAAGCGGCGGAACAGGAAGAACCAGACGCCGAAGAAGGCCACCGCCGGCAGAATCCAGGAGAGCACATCACGCAGCCAGGTGCTTTCCACCACCCGCGCGTAAGGCACGTCGTACTTGGACAGCCGCTCGGCCAGGTCGGGTTCGACGCGAGTGGCCACGATGGTGGTCTTGCCCTGGCTGTCCGGCGATTTCAGGCGCCCGGTGACCGTGCGGTCCGACACCAGCACTTCGGCGATGCGCCCCTCGGCCAGCGCCTTCTCGAATTCGCTGTAGGGCACGGGCTCGACGGTCTTGGCCGCCTGCCAGTAGTTCTGCAGCGTCAGCAGCAACAGGCCGGCGACGATCCAGTAGCCGATGTTCCATTGATCTTTCTTTTCCATGAGCAATGTTCCTCGCAAGTCGTGTCGCTAGAGAATGGGGGTGAACAGACGGGCCACCCCGTCGCGCAAGCGGATGGCCAGCGGGCGGGCGCGCAACGCCATGGCCGATATCTCGTTCGACGCATCACGGGCGGCATCAAAAAGGGATTCCAGCCGCGTAGACAGCGCGGTGTCGTACACCTCCACATTAAACTCGAAGTTGAGGCGCAGGCTGCGCGCATCCCAATTGGCCGAACCCAGGCAGCACCACTGGCCGTCTATCAGCATCAGCTTGCTGTGGTCGAACGGGCCAGGCCGTTCGAAGATGCGCACACCGTGCTCCAGCACCTGCCAGTAGTGGGCGCGCGCGGCCCATTGCACCGTGGGATGGTCGCCGTTTGCGGGCGTCAGCACCTCGACGCGCACGCCGCGCAACGCGGCCGTGCTCAGCGCTGCGATCATCGGCTGATCGGGCACGAAGTAAGGTGTCCAGATGCGCACCGAATGCTTCGCCGCGCTCAAAGCGCCCATGAAGGTCCAGCGCATCCTGTCCAGGGCCTCATCGGGACCGGCCTCGATGCCGCGCGCCCAAGAGGTTCCTTGCTCATCAGCCGTTGCGGGCGGTTCGCCCCAGAAACCCTTGCTGAGCCGCTCGCCCGTGGTATCGCACCAATCGTCGGTGAAGCACCGCATCAGATGCGCAACCACCGGCCCGCGCAGACGAAAGTGCAAATCGTGACAGGCCTGCTCCGGCGCATCGGGCCGCCAATACGGGCTGAAGATGTTCATGCCGCCGGTGAAACCCGTCTCGCCATCGATCACCAGCAGCTTGCGGTGATTGCGCAGATGCGCGGCATGCAGGCGCGCGGGAATCAACGTCGGGTTGAACGCCGCCGCCGGAACACCGGCGCGTTGCAAGGCGCGGTAGGCGCTGCGGAGCCTCCAGCGGGCATAGACGTCGTCGATCAGCACCCGCACTTGCACGCCGCGCTCATGAGCCCGGCGCAGCGCATCGACGAACTGCACCCCGATGCCTTGGCTGTCGAAGATGTACGAAGCCAGCGCGACGCTGTGCCGCGCCGACTCGATGGCAGCGAGCATGGCCGGGTAGGCCTGCTCGCCATCGACAAGCGGCTCGATGCGGTTGCCGCTGGTCAGCGACTGGCCGGTGGCGCGTCCCACCAGGTGCGCCAGGCCGGCAAGCGGCGGCGATACGGCCTCGGGCACCGTGGGTGAGAAATCTTGCCGAACTGCAGGACCCAGCCCCGGAAACAGCCGCCGCGCCCGCCGCTGGTAACGGTTGATGCCGAACAGCCCATACAGCAGCGAACCGCCCAGCGGCAACAGCGCGATCAGCAGCACCCACAGCGTGGCCGATCGAGGGTCACGCTTGTAGATGACCGCGTGCCCCGCTGTGGGGATAGCGACCGCCAGCGACACGAGGGTGGCTGCCCATGTCAGCCCGTTGGGGTCGGACACGACAGCCTCCCCATGACTCAAGATTCGCCGCCCGCCGGCTTTTTCTTGCGCGTCGCCTTGCTTTCGTCGCTCGACGGCGCCTCGGCCACTTTCGCGGCATCAGGCTTTTCAGGCTCGACCGGCTTCACTGGTGGCTCCTTGCGCTCGAAAACCACCCGTTCGGCCTTGTCGTCCCAGCGGGCGCTGGCGTGATCGCCCTTGCCGATGCCGCCACCGAGCATCTCGCGCGCCAGTGCGGTTTCCAGCTCGCTGCGGATCAGCCGCTTGAGCTCACGCGCGCCGAATTCCGGCTTGTAGCCTTCCTCCGCGAAGTGATCGATCAAGGTCTGATCGAAGGTCAGCGTCACGCCCTGGCTGGCGGCGTTGCGGGCCACACGATCGAGCTGCAGGCCGACGATATGGCGGATCTCCTCCTTGCCCAGCGCATGGAAGACGATGATCTCGTCGATGCGGTTGAGGAACTCGGGGCGGAAGTGTCCGCGCAGCACGTCCATCACCTCTGCCTTGGTCTTCTCGTATTCCTCGCCGGCGGCGCCACGGGCCTTCAGCCGACGCTGGATGATGTCCGAGCCCAAGTTCGAGGTGGCGATGATGATGGTATTGGTGAAATCCACCACCCGGCCCTTGCCGTCGGTGAGCCGCCCGTCGTCGAACACCTGCAGCAGGATGTTGTAGACGTCGGGGTGAGCCTTCTCGATCTCGTCCAGCAGCAACACGCTGTAGGGCTTGCGACGCACCTTCTCGGTGAGCTGGCCGCCCTCGTCATAGCCCACATAACCCGGAGGCGCGCCCACCAGGCGTGCCACGGTATGGCGTTCCCCGTACTCGGACATGTCGATGCGCAGCAGCGCACCTTCATCGCCATAGATGGACTCGGCCAGCGCCTTGGCGAGCTCGGTCTTGCCCACGCCGGTCGGCCCGAGGAACAGAAAAGTCGCCACCGGCTTGCTGCCTTCGCGCAGGCCCGCGCGCGACAACCGCACGGCATCGGCCACCGCGCGCACCGCTTCGTCCTGGCCCACCAGGCGCTCGTGCAGCCGCTGCTCCAGATGCAGCAGCTTCTCGCGTTCTTCCACCGTCAGCTCGTTGACCGGAATGCCGGTCAGGCGCGAGACGATCTGCGCGACATGCTCGGCCTTGACTTCGGCGCTGCCCGAGGCGCGCTCGCGTTCCCATTCCTCGACGAGCTTCTTGAGTTCGGCTTCCTTGGCCTCGATGCGCTTGCCAAGTTCAGCAGCCTTGTCGTACTGCTTGCGTGCCGCCACATAGTCCTGCTCACGCCGCAGCTGGTGCAGTTCGGACTCCAGCTCTTGCACCGCCACCGGGCGCGCCGTGGCCGACAGCTTCACGCGTGCGGCCGCCTGGTCGAGCAGGTCGATGGCCTTGTCAGGCAAAAAGCGCGCGGTGATGTAGCGGTCCGACAACTCGGCGGCGGCGATGATCGCATCCTCGGTGATGCTGACCTTGTGGTGCGCCTCGAAGGTGTCGCGCAGGCCGCGCAGGATCATCATGGTCTGCGCTACCGTCGGCTCGGGCACCATCACCGGCTGGAAGCGACGCTCCAGCGCGGCGTCCTTCTCGATGTACTTCTGATACTCGTTGAGCGTGGTGGCTCCGATCAGGTTCAGTTCGCCGCGCGCCATCATCGGCTTGAACACGTTGGCCACGTCCAGCCCGCCTTCGCCGCCACCCTGGCCTGCACCGACGATGGTGTGCACCTCGTCGATGAAGAGAATCAGCTCGCCCTGGTGCTCGGTCACTTCCTTGAGAACCTTCTGCACGCGCTCCTCGAACTCGCCGCGGTACTTGGCGCCGGCCACCATGGCGTTGATGTTGAGTTCGACCAGACGCTTGTCGCGCAGCGTCTCGGGCACTTCGCCGGCGACCATGCGCTGCGCCAGCCCTTCGACGATGGCGGTCTTGCCGACGCCGGGCTCGCCGATCAGCACCGGGTTGTTCTTCTTGCGCCGGGCCAGCACTTCGATGGTCGTCTCGATCTCCTGCGCGCGGCCGATGACCGGATCGAGCTTGCCCTCGCGCGCCATCTTGGTGAGGTCGCGCGAATACTTGTCGAGTTCCGGCGTGTTGGTCGGCGTCGAGGCGCGGCCATCCTCGGCCCCTTTGCCGACCACCTTGCTTACCTGCTGGCGCAGCGCTTGCGGCGTGAGGCCGTAACGGCGCAGCAGGTTGGCCGCCAAACCTTCGCCTTCCTCGGCGAGCCCGATCAGGAAATGCTCCGGCCCGACATAAGAGTGGCCGAGTTCGTTGGAGGCCACGAAAGCACGGCTGAGCGCGTCCTTGACCCGGGGCGACACGCCGATCTCGCCCTCGAACGGCTTGTCGCCGCGCTTGGCTTCGGATTCGATCTGGCGCTTGAGGTCATCGACCTTGATCTTGAACTGCCCCAGGATGGTCTTGACCACGTCGCTGTCGGATAGCGCCAGCAGCAGGTGTTCGGTATCGACTTCGGCGCGCCCGAACTCTGCAGCGTGTCGGGCGGCCTCCTGCAATAGGGCCTCGGACTGTTCGCTGATACGGCTGGCGAGCCCACTGCCGCGACGGCGCGAGGTGCCCGTACCGGCCGGGGCGGGTTCGCCGAACGAGGCATCGACGACCTCGTCGGTATCGGCCGCCATGGACGGTGCGTCGTCACCGATGCGGAAGAAGTCGCTGCCAAGGAAGTCTTCGAACAGCCCGCTGCGCAAGCCGAACAAGGCTTCCAGCGGTGAGACGGTGCGCTTTTGCTGGCGCACCAGTTGGCGATAGTGACCGTCACACAACAGCATGGTGCTGTGGCGACCATTGAGATTGGTTTCCACCCGCACCGTGGCGGGCTGGCCGCAGACTTGGCATTGTTTTCTGGCCATGCTGATGCTCCTGAGAGGGTTAACTGGGCGAGGCACCGCAGATCACGGTGCCTCATCTCTTGTGGTTTTTGAGAAAAACGCGCTGCCCTGCGTCAGCCGTTGATCGGGATCGAGCGCCCCTGCTTGGGCGTACTGGCCTCGCGCTTTTCCATCGTGATCGTGAGCACGCCGTTCTTGAAAGCGGCCTTGATCGTGTCCTGGTTGGCATCGGCCGGCAGGTTCAGAGCGCGCTGAAAGCTGCCGTAGGAGCGCTCCACCCGGTGGAAACCACCGTCTTTCGTTTCCTGCTCCTGACGCTTTTCACCGCGCACCAGCAGCACGTCGTTGTCGAGCGTGATCTGGATGTCTTTTTCCTCGACGCCGGGCAGTTCCAGGGCGATCTTGTACTGCTTGTCGGTCTCCTGGATGTCCAGCGCCGGTTTCAGCAAGCCCGGCCACTCCGACGGCCAGCGTGGCATGGCCAGCGCCGGGAAACCGAAGCCTCGAAACGCGTCGTCGAACAGGCGATCGATCTCGCGATGCAATTGCAGGAGGGGGCTGACCGGCCCACCCGCCACCGGCAGGTCATTGCGCTGCACCGGCAGCGAGGCAGTGCTCTGTTGTTCTTCCTGCTCCTTTTTGAACCAGTTCCAGGGAGCCAACTTCTTGAAATCAATGTCCATGTCACACCTCCAGAAGAAAAATTGAAGACTCTCGCTCACTTCATTTGCCTGCGGCGACGGACAGCGCGCCCAGACGACACGGAGTGTTCCGCTGACTTTGGCTGCTCATCTGTGCGTATCACCTCCTTCTTTCTGCCTGCTTGGATCTGATCATTGATCCATTGATCGATTTCACTTTGACGAAACCGCCACGTCCCGCCGACCTTGAAGGCTGGAATTTCCCCGTGCGCGGCGAGCCGGTAGAGCGTCCGCTTGCCGACTTTCAAGTAGGCAGCCAACTCGTCGAGTGTGAAGATCGCCTGCTGGCGCGCTGTCATACCACCCCCACAAGCTCCGTCGTCACGCGGCCTCGCTCGAGGAAGTTCTTGCAAGACTTTGCAAGATATTGCGCCTAACATGCCGAAAGTCAAGAGTCACTGTTCGGTCGTCCAGGCGTAAGGGCGCTGGTAGTCTGGGATTTCAAACTGGTAGCAGCCTTCGAAGATTTCCCGGATCAGCTTGTCGTGGGCTTCAAGTGTCTTGGCCATTGCGTTTGTTCTTTCCTATCGTTTCTTTGCGCCGCTGGGTGCTTGGTAGCCTGGAGCAAGCTTGGCGTTCTCGACGCCATAGAGCGCCAGCGGATCGGCCAGCCACAGGCGGTACTGTTCGTCGGTGAGGCGATGGTCGGGCGAGCAGTCCACGCTCCAGCGCAGCAGCATGTAGCCGGCCACCGCCGCGCGCACCCATACCCGCAGCGAGCCGCCCTGCATCCCGTAGTCCCGCTCGATGATCTCGGGGCGCTCAAGGCGCGGGTGGGGCACGAACTCCAGCTCGACGATGCGCGTCCATTGGATGTCGTGATCGGGCCGTTCGTGGGCCTGGGGCGCTTCATCCAGCAAGGCCGGCGCTTCGATGCGAGTGAGGACGAAGTCCCGGAACTCGCCGCGCTTTCGGTCAAAGGCCCGCACGTGCCAGCGCAGGCCGGTATCCACCAGGGCGAAGGGCACGATGACCCGCTCGGTCTCGCCGCTCGTCATCGAGTGGTAGCGGATGGCGAGGGGGCGCATGGCGTGGATGGCCCGGCAGACCGGGGCCAGCACATCCATCCTGGGGATGGACAGGGTGGCGGGCGACTCACACGGCAAGAGCGGCTGCAAGGGCCTGGCCGGGCCGTTCAGGCCATCGCCAAACCCATGCGCCAGCGCCGACAGCACACGCTGCGGGGCGTGCTCGAACAGTGGGGAGAACGCCTGACCGATGCGGTAGACCTTGTGGCTGCCGTCAAAGAGGATGTTCTGTGGTGCGATTTCCCGGTACAGCGCCAAGTCGCGCGTCGCCCCGGCCGGCGCCACGCCGAAGCGTTCGATGAGGTCGGGACGGCCAATCTCACCGAAGAAGTAAAGCCGAAAGTCGATGTAGGCCAGCCGCTCGCGCTGGGCGTGGCTCAAGGTCTCGACGCGCTGGGGCTGAGTCACCATAGGCTCCTCATCCGAGGCGGACCACTGAAAAGCTGTGATTGGTTTTATGTTTGTCCATCTCCAGGCGGTTCACGTCATCAAACTGATGACATTATGCGCCACGATCTGGACGGCAACAACACGGAAGCAGCCGCGCCCTGGGAGGCGAGTTCGATGTCGAGCTTGGGAGTACCCCTGTTCGATCCACCGGGCGCTGCTGCGTACCCGCTTCCAAGCAGTACCGTGACCACAGGGACCGACTGGCGAGCAGGCTCCGTCTCGAAAACGCGTTTTCTCAAGGTGCCTACCCTCAGGCCAGACGCGTTGATATTTGGCCGTAAGGGTCAGACACACGCCGGTTCCGTGTTCCACCACCATACACAAGGGCCCGGAAAGTCTCCGGGCCCTTTTTCTTGCCCGAAATCCCCACGCCACGCGGGGCTCCGGCCATCCGTGCTGCGGGTGAAGCCCGGCCCGAACGCCCGACATCGGCCATTTTCTCGGCCCAAGCCGTCTCTGTTCTCTGTCTGGCCTGTGGGTAGCCGCAGCACCTGATTCTTCAAAATCAACGGCTTACGCGCGGCGGTTCATCGTCAACCAAGGCCGCCGAGCGACCGTCAAACGGTCTCAACAGCGGGTACTACTGTGCATTGGGAACATTTAAGTTACCATATGGACTCATGAGCTACCAGGTCAAAGAACTGCTGCAGGCCGATGGCAACAGCCCCTTCGGTGAGTGGTTTGGCTCGCTGGAAGCCACTGCCGCGGCCAAGGTGCGCGTAGCCGTCAGCCGGATAGAGCAAGGCAATTTGTCCAACGTCGAGTGGTTCCGCGGCATCGGTGAGTACAAGATCGACTGGGGCCCGGGGCTGCGCATCTACCTGGCCAAGGACGGCCTGAAGATCATCATCCTGATCGGCGGCGGGACCAAGAAGCGCCAGCAGAAGGACATCGACCAGGCGGTGGCTCTGTGGGACGACTACAAGCGCCGCAAGGCATCCACCTTGAAAGGAGCGAAGTGACATGGCATTGACCCGTGACTTCAAAGAGACCGTGGCCGCGCGTGTGCAGAGCGATCCGGCCTTCGCGCAAGCTCTGCTGGATGAGGCCATCACCCTGTTCGTCAACGGCGAACCGGAACCGGCCAAGCTGATCCTGCGTGACCTCGTCAACGCCACCGTGGGCTTCGAGGCGCTGGCCGACGAGATTCACAAGCCGGCCAAGAGCCTGCACCGAATGCTGTCGAAGTCGGGCAACCCGACGATGACCAACGTGTCCGCGATCTTCGCTGCCATCAAGCGCGCGCTGAAGGTCGAGGTGCGCGCCCAGGTCGTGATGGCCTGACTTGGGCTCAGGGCTGAGGTATCCCGATGGCGGAAGACAACGAGGCATCCCCTGACTGTGTCCGCATCACTTTGCGGATGACACCCCAGCAGCGGGACCTGCTCTGCCGTGCGGCGGCTGTTGCGGGCCTGCCCGTCTCGACTTTCGTGCTTCGGTCTGCTTGCCAGGCGGCAGAGGAGCCTCCCATCGAAGAGCAACCCGGGGCATCGTCGTCGAGCGTGGAATCTCTGCCGACCTTCACCAAACCCGCCCGCCAACGCTGGGAGTCCATCCCTGCCGACATCCGCAAGCGGCTGCTGTCCAACGTCTGGTGCGGCCACTGCCGTCACGAGACCACGATCACCCATTTCAGCGGCACCATCAAGGGTGCTGACTTGCTGCTGGTGGGCCAGTGCACTGCCTGCCACGGTGATGTGGCACGGGTGATCGAGGGCTCGTAACCCGGTCAGGCATCAAACCGTGCCACCACCTCCCGCTGCGCGGCCCAGTCGGTCGGCAGCGGATTTCGCTGGAACCACAGCAGGCTCATGCAGCGCGGCTGCTTGCCCGCCAGGATGGCCTGGATGAGGGCGGGCTCCAGCAGCGTCAGCCGCAGCAGTTCGTTGACCGTGGACTTGCCCTTGGAAAACGAATGCCTTGCTGAGTGATTCCATGCAGGCCAGGAGACATGGATGGGCGAAGAGGGCCATGTCAAGATTTACCCCTCGCGGGTAAGGCCGGGGTAAGCGGCGCGGGTGCACAATAGACGTGATAAGCGGTTGACCCGCAGGGGCGGCGAAGCCGGCCGGGCCCGCCACGATGAGGAGACGACCATGCACGAGACCCTGGTGTCCCAGCGCCTGCTGGCCCTGTTTTTTGCGGCAGGCGTGGTGTTCAATTTTCCGCTCATCGCCCTGTGGGACCAGGAGGTCGTCTGGTTCGGCATTCCGCTGTTTCCGTTGGCGTTGTTCGTGCTCTGGGGCCTGTTGATCGCGGCGCTGGCTTGGCTCATGGAGCGGGCGCCCGACTGAGCGCGGGCCGGGGGTCGGAGGCAGCATGTCGCCCTTGCTCGTCGTCGCGGTCTCGTTTGCTTACCTGTTGCTGCTTTTCGCGGTGGCGTATTACGGGGATTGGCGGGTCGCGCAGGGGCGTTCGCTCATTGGCAGCCCCTGGGTGTATGCGCTGTCGATGGCGGTGTACTGCACGGCATGGACGTATTTCGGCAGCGTGGGCCGGGCGGCCAGCTCGGGCGTGTGGTTTTTGCCGATTTATCTGGGGCCCATGCTGGCCATGATCCTGGCCTGGCTGGTGGTACGCAAGATGATCCGCATCGCCAAGGCGTACCGCATCACCTCGATTGCCGATTTCATCGCCAGCCGCTATGGCAAGAGCCCATTGTTGGCCGGGCTGGTCACCCTGATTACCGTGGTGGGGATCGTGCCTTACATCGCCTTGCAGCTCAAGGGCATTTCGGTGGCGTATGCCGTGCTGACGACGCCGCTGGGCCAGCCGTGGCCCTCGCCGCAGGCGTGGTGGCAGGAGAGCACGTTCTATCTGGCTCTGGCGCTGGCGGGTTTCACCATCGTCTTTGGCGCCCGCCATCTGGACAGCACCGAGCGGCATGAGGGCATGGTGGCGGCCATTGCCTTCGAGTCGCTGGTCAAGCTGGTGGCATTTCTGGCGGTGGGGCTGTTCGTGTCGTATGCCCTGTTCGATGGGGTGGGCGACATTTTTCAGCGGGCCGCTCAGGTGCCGGAACTGGCCAACCTGCTCAAGCTCGGCGAGGGGCGGTCGTTCGCCTATGCCCAGTGGTTCACGCTGACCGTGCTGGCCATGCTGTCGGTGATTTTGCTGCCGCGGCAGTTTCAGGTGATGGTGGTGGAGAACGTGGACGAGCGGCACCTCAAGCGCGCAGCCTGGGTGTTCCCGCTGTACCTGTTGCTGATCAACCTGTTCGTGCTACCGATCGCGCTGGGTGGAGTGCTGTACTTTGGCGATTTGCCCATGAACCCCGAAACGTTCGTGCTGTCGCTGCCGCTGGCCGAGGGCTGGTACACGCTGGCTTTGCTGGCTTTCATTGGCGGGCTGTCGGCGGCCACCGGCATGGTGATCGTGGAGGCGATCGCCGTATCGACCATGGTGTGCAATGACCTGGTCATGCCGGTGTTGCTGCGCTCCAAGCGCTGGATGCATGCCCAAAGCCGTGACCTGACGCGGCTGTTGCTCAACATCCGACGCGCGGCCATCGTGTTGATCCTGCTCCTGGGTTATGCCTACTACCATCTGGCCGGCGAAGCCTATGCGCTGGTCAGTATCGGGCTGATCAGCTTCGCGGCCGTGGCGCAGTTCGCGCCTGCGCTGTTGGGCGGTATGTATTGGAAAGGGGGAACGCGGCAGGGGGCCATGGCCGGTTTGGTGCTGGGCTTTGCCATGTGGGCCTATACCCTGATGCTGCCGTCGCTGGCCAAGTCGGGCTGGATGTCGGATGCGTTCCTGGTCGATGGCCTGTTTGGCAACCCGTGGTTGCGGCCCGAAGCGTTTTTGGGGCTCACGGGGCTGGACAACCTCACGCATTCGCTGTTCTGGAGCATGTTGTTCAACGTGGGGGCGTATGTGGTGGTGTCGCTGTGGCGCACGCCCTCGGCCCGCGAGACGAGTCAGGCCCTGTTGTTCGTGGATGTGTTCGAGCGCACCACCGCGGCACGCCCGGTGTTTTGGCGCGGGCAGGCCCATTTGTCTGATTTGCTGCCGCTGGCCGAGCGTTTTCTCGGGCCAGAGCGCGCCCGGGCTGAGTTGCAGGCTTACGCCCAGCGCCAGGGCGTGCAGGATGTGCAGCAGTTGCAGGCCGATGCCCGGCTGGTGCAGTTCATCGAAACCCAGCTCGCTGGCGCGATAGGCAGCGCATCGGCCCGGGTGATGGTGGCCTCCGTCGTCAAGGAGGAGTCGCTCGACATCGACGACGTGATGGACATTCTGGAGGAGGCGACTCGGCTGCGCATCCACTCCAAAGAGCTGGAGGAAAAATCGCGTTCGCTGGAACTGGCCACGGCCGAATTGCGGGCGGCCAACGAGCAGCTCAAGAGCCTGGACAAGCTCAAGGACGATTTCATGTCCTCCGTCACCCACGAGCTGCGCACGCCGCTGACCGCGATACGGGCGTTGTCTGAAATGATGCATGAGGACCCCAAAATCACTTTGGAGGACCGTAAGCGTTTTCTGGGCATCATCGTGTCGGAGTCGGAGCGGCTGAGCCGGCTCGTCAATCAGGTGCTGGACTTGGCCAAGATCGAATCGGGCCATGCCGAATGGCACAACGCCGATCTGGATCTGGTGGCGCTGGTGCGTCAATCGGCCCAGACGGTGACCGAGCTGCTGCGGGAAAAGCACGCCGTGCTGGAACTGGAGCTGCCGCCCGGACCCGTGGTGATTCGCGCCGATGCGGACCGGCTTACCCAGGTCATGCTCAACCTGATGTCCAATGCCGCCAAGTTCGTGCCCGCCGAGACGGGCCGTGTGCGTGTGCGCCTGTTTGTGCAGGACGATCGGGTGGTGGTGGAAGTGCAGGACAATGGCCCCGGCGTGCCCGAGGCGCAGCAGGAGTTGGTGTTCGAAAAATTCCGCCAAGGGGGCGATGGCCTCCATCGTCCCCAAGGCACGGGGCTGGGCTTGCCCATCAGCCGCCAGATCGTCGAGCATTTCGGCGGGCGGATGTGGCTGCGCAGCACCGCCGGGCAGGGAGCCTGTTTCGGCTTCGACCTGCCCTTGCATCCTGAGCCGGCCGACGGGCCTGCCCCATCAGAGACGGGAGACCGCGCATGAGCGCCACGATACTGATTGCCGACGACGAACCGAACATCCTCATCTCGCTGGAGTTTTTGATGAAGCGCGAGGGCTATGAGGTCAGGCTGGCCCGTGACGGCCAAGAGGCCATCGACGCCATCCTGGCCCATCGCCCGGACCTGGTGCTGCTGGACGTGATGATGCCGCACAAGAGCGGCTTCGACGTGTGCCAAGAGGTTCGCGCCACCGAATCGGTCAGAGACACGCGCATCCTCATGCTCACGGCCAAAGGGCGCGACACCGATGTGGCCAAGGGCCTGGCCCTGGGTGCCAATGCCTACATGACCAAGCCGTTTTCCACCCGCGAGCTGGTGGAGAAGGTGCGCGAGATGCTGGAGCGCTGACATGCCAGGGCCCAGGCGGACCGATCGGCGGCTGTGGTGGCTGCTGGGTGTGGCGGCAGCGGTGTCGGTGGCGTGGCTGCTGCTGACGTTCTGGCTCATTGGCTCGACGCTGGAGGACGAGGCGCGCGCCACGGTCTGGGGGCTGATCGGCGACCGGCTGGTGCTGGTGTCGCTGACCTGGGGCATGGGCATGGCCGCGATTGCCTGGGGGCTGAAACGGTGGTTCGACCACTGGGTCACGCCATCGGTGCAGTTGGCCGAGGAAGCGAGGGTGCTGCTGCGCACGGATGTGGTGCGGGAGCTGCGTCCCAAAGGCAATGTGGAAACCCGGGAACTGGCCCGCCTGTTCAATCAGCTCGTGGCTCAGCGCGAGGATTTGCGCCGCCAGATCGATGCCAAGGTGCGCGAGGCCGCCGAAGGCATCGAACAGGAAAAATCCCGACTCGCGGCGCTCATGTCGGAGCTGACGCAAAGCGTGGTCGTGTGCAATCTCGACGGCCGCATCCTGCTGTACAACAACCGGGCCCGCATGCAGTTTCGGGCCATGTCGCAGGCCCCCCGCTTAGCCGATGGGGCCGAGCTCATCGGGCTGGGGCGCTCCATCTACACCGTGTTTGACCGCAAGCTGGTGGCCCATGCCCTGGAAAACGTGCAGCAGCGGTTGCTGCGTGGCGCTGCCCAGCCGAGCGCGCAATTCGTCACCACCACCCGCTCGGGCCAGCTTCTGCGGGTGCAGATGGCGCCTGTGCGAGCCGCCCAGGCGGGGGCGGCGGGCGAGGGGGAGCCCCCCCAGCGGCTGGCCGGGTTCGTGTTGATGCTGGAAAACATCACCCGCGATTTTGAGGAGGAGTCCGCACGCGAGCGCTTGTTGCTCGGGCTGACCGAAGGCAGCCGCGCCTCGCTGGGCAACATCCGCGCGGCGCTGGAAATGCTCGAATACCCAGACCTCGACCCCGCCATGCGCGAGCGCTTCTTGGCCGTGGCGCGCGAGGAGGTGCAGGGGATGTCGCAGCGGCTGCAGCGCCTGGTGCACGAATCGGCCGATGCCCTGAAAACCCGCTGGCCGATGGAGGACATGCTCGGCGCCGATCTGGTGGCCGCGGCCAGCCGCCGGATCGAGGAGGCGCTCGACTTGCCCGTGACCGATATGGGCGTGGACAACCACCTGTGGCTGCGCATCGAGAGTTTTTCCATCCTCCAGGCCCTGCTGTTTCTCAGCGCCCGATTGCAGGAGGCGTTTGGCATTCGCTACGTGGGGCTGCGCCTGCATGCATCCAGCCAGGGGCAGCAAAAAGCCGAGCTCGATCTGGTCTGGAGCGGTCCGGCCATCAGCACCGAAACCGTCATGGGCTGGGAGATCGATCCGATGCGGGTGGGGCAGGAGGCCTCGGCCCTGACGGTGCGCGACGTGGTCGAGCGCCACGGGGGGGCCTTCTGGTTCGAGCGCCACCGGGCCAGCCACGAGGCCTTCTTCCGCTTTCTGCTGCCTTCCGCGCCTCCGCAGGAGCAGCTCGACAGCGCCGCCTTCGTCCGCAGCGAAAGCCGGCCCGAGTACTACGATTTCGACCTGTTCCGCGCCACGGCACGCACCCGCGCCCTGGAGGACACCCCCCTGGCCGAACTGTCTTACACCGTCTTTGACACCGAGACCACCGGCCTCAACCCGGCCCAGGGCGATGAAATCATCCAGATTGGCGCCACGCGCATCGTCAACGGCAAACTGCTGCGCCAGGAGTGCTTCGACCAGCTCGTCAACCCGCGCCGCCTGATTCCTGCCGCCTCCATCCCCATACACGGCATCACGCCGGAGATGGTGGCCGGGCAGCCCGTCATCGAAGACGTGCTGCCGGCCTTTCACGCTTTCGCGCAGGACACGGTCTTGGTGGCCCACAACGCCGCGTTCGACATGCGCTTCCTGCAGCTCAAGGAACGCAAGACCGGGGTGGTGTTTGACCAGCCCGTCCTCGACACCCTGCTGCTGTCGGCCGTGGTGCACCCCCATCAGGACTCGCACCGGCTCGAAGCCATTGCCGAGCGCTTCAACGTCACCGTCATCGGCCGCCACACCGCCATGGGCGATGCGATGGTCACGGCCGAGGTGTTCCTCAAACTCATCCCGCTGCTGGCGGAGAAGGGCATACACACGCTGGGGCAGGCGTTGCATGCCGCCCAGCAGACCTACTACGCCCGCATCAAGTACTGACGATGCGCCGCGCCGCTTCAGCGACTCATCGGGTAGCGGTGGGCCAGCACGCCTTGCAGGCTCTTGACCACGGCAAAGGCTTCCTTGAGGTGTCCACGCTCGAAATTGGACAATTCGCTGGGGCGCAGGTAATTGTCGGCGGCGTGGCCGTCGGACATGCGCCGGGCCTGGTGCTGAATGCGCAGGGTGCTGAGGTATTCCAGCGCGTCGAGCAGGTCGCGCACGCGCTGTTCCGTGATTTCGCCGCTGGCCGCCGCGTTTTCCAGCCGTTCGCGGGTGTTGACCGCCGCGCAGCCGCCCGCCAGCGCATACACCCGGGCCAAGTCGATGATGGGCACGATGCCGGTGTGCTTCAGGTCGATCGTGCCGGCGTGCTCGCCGTTTTTGATGAGCGACAGGTTGCCCCACCAGTTCAGCGGGGGCTGGTGCGTCAGCGCGTTGCCCACCATGAAGGCCAAAAACAGGCGTTGTGTGCGGGTGCGCTGCAACACCTCCGAACGCAGACGGTCCACCAACTCCTGCTTGCCGTACACGAACCGTTGGTCGAAGAAGACGCAAGTCAGCATCAGCGACTTGGGCTCGGGCTGATCGATCCAGCGATGGAAATACTGCCGCCACCGACGCAGCGGCTGGCGCCACTGGTCGGTCATCGCCATCATTTCGCCCGGGCAATACACATAGCCGCATTCATTGAGGCCATCGCACACGAAGCGCGCCAACTGCCGGAAATACTCGCCGTGGGTTGCCTCGTCATAGGCGTCGTCCAGGACCATGCAGTTGTCCTGATCGGACTTGGCCGTTTGTTCGTTGCGCCCCTGCGAGCCGGCGGCCACCCAGGCATAGTCCACCGGCGGGGGACCGAACTGAAGTTCGCCGAGCTGCAGCAGCCGCGAAGTCAGCGCGTCGGTGATGGCCGACACGATGTGCCCCGTGCTGTAGGCGCTGGCCTCTGCGGCGGCCAGGTTCTGTTGCAGCCGCTTGATGCGGGCGCTGACTTCCACCAGACCTGCCACCGAGGTCTGCTTGTAAATGGCGCCGGCCAAGTACACCGCCGAATTGCTCTGCTGCTCGGTCAGGTCGGTGCTGGTGATCATGCCGGCGACCTGGGCGCCGTCCATCACCGGCACATGGTGGATGTTGTGCCGCGCCATCATGAGCAGCGCGTCGAAGGCATGCCGGTGGATGTCGATGGTCATCGGGGCCAGCGTGGCAATTTCCACGATCGGCCGGCTCGTCTCCAGGCCGGCGGCCACCACCCGGTTGCGCAGATCGCGGTCGGTGATGAGGCCAAACAGCACACCGTCTTGCACGATCAGCACCGACGACACCCGCTGGTCGCGCATGATTTGCGCGGCTTCCATGATCGGGGTGTGCGGCGGCAGCGTCACGGCTGGCCGCTTGATCAGCGCCTTGACCGGCGTGGTGATCAGGTTGACGTAGTTGTCGGCACTGCGGGGTTGCGGCTGCTCAGGCATGGTCGTGCAAAGTTCCCGGTATGCAGGCATGGTACACGCTCGGCGCGCGATACCGCACTTTGACAAGGTAAGCTATTGATATAGGTCATAGTCATGTGGTTTTTCGTCATCGCCGTCAAACTGATTGCCGAAATTGCGCTGCTGTCGCTGCTGGGGCGCTGGGTGTTGGGTGCCTGGCTGCGGCGGCTCGGCCCGGCCGGGGCAGGGCAGGAGAATGTGTTCCTGTGGGTGCTGGACACGCTGACGCGCCCCTTCGTGGTGGTCGCTGGCTGGGTGACGCCGCGCTGGATTCCCCGCGCGCATCTGCCTCTGGTGGCGTTTGGCTTGCTGGCAGTGGTGTGGCTGGCGGCGCTGCTGGGCAAGATCGGGTTGTGTGTCGAGCTGGGCATGGAGCAGTGCCGATGAGACAGCGCTGGCGTGCGCTTCTCTGGCGCTGGTTGGCCCATGCGGCGACCCTGACCGCAGGCCAGCGCCTGGCCCTGGCGGCCTGGCTGCGGGTGTGGCGGCTGAGCCCGCAGGATCCTGTGGCCCTAGCCACGCTGGCCTTTTTGCGGGGCCAGGCCGGACGCTATCGGGGCGCGCTGGCGTGGCAACGCCGCCGCGTGCGCCTGACGCCCGCTTGTGCCGACGCCCAGTTCAATCTGGGTTTCATCCTGGCCGAGTTGCAGCAACCCTTGGCCGCGGCGGAAGCGTTTGGCGCCGCGGTGGCGTTGCGGCCTGGGTTGGACAGGGCCTGGTATGGCTTGGGGCGCGTGCTGTGGCGGCTGGGGCGTGCCGATGAAGCCCTGCAAGCCTTGGAGCGTTGCGCGACCTTGCAGCCGTGGAGCCCTGCGGCATACGAGGCGATGGCCCGCATCCATGCCGAAGCCGGGCGGAAGGATGCCGCGGTGGCGCTGGTGCGCCGCCTCGAAGGCTTCGACCCGCGCGCGGCCGCACGGATCGAGGCCGCATGCCTCGGCGAGACGGCGGCGGGCCGGGAGGCCGTGGCATGAAGGGCGGTGTGCAGGGGTATTGGCGGCGCGTCAAGCTGGTCACGGCCGCGCTCCTGCTGGTGTGGTCGGTGGTGTCTTTCGGGTTCACTTATTTCGCCCGCGAACTGGACTTCACGCTCCTGGGCTGGCCGTTCAGCTACTGGATGGCGGCCCAGGGGGCGCTGATCGTGTATGGGCTCATCATCGCGGTATATGCCTGGAGCGTGAACCGGCTGGATGACCGCTATGGCGTGGCGGACCCGCCCGATGCGGAGGACGCGCATGGCCCGTGACTGGACGCCCCAGGCGCAGCGCGTCTTCCGCCGCCAGCTCGATCGGGTGTACCTCTGGTTCACGGGCGCCTTTTTCCTGTTCGTCGGCGCCTTGGCCGTGCTGGAGCAGATCGGGTTGCCGCGGGAATGGATTGGCATGGTGTTCCTGCTGGCCACCATCGGTGTGTATGCCGCCATTGGCATCATGAGCCGCACCATCGATCCGGTGGAGTACTACGTGGCCGGCCGCCGCGTGCCGGCGGTTTACAACGGCATGGCCACGGCGGCCGACTGGATGTCGGCGGCTTCCTTCATCGGGCTGGCCGGCACCCTGTACGTACACGGTTACAGTGGCCTGGCCTTCGTGCTCGGCTGGACAGGGGGCTACTGCCTCGTCGCCCTGTTGCTGGCCCCTTACTTGCGCCGCTTCGGACAGTTCACCATCCCCGACTTTCTGGGCGAACGCTACGGCGGACACTGGCCGCGCCTGATCGGCATCGCCGCGGCCATTTTGTGCTCGTTCATCTATGTGGTGGCGCAGATTTACGGCGTGGGGCTGATCACCTCGCGCCTGACCGGCGTGGCCTTCGAGGTGGGGGTGTTCCTCGGGCTGGGTGGCATCCTGGTGTGCTCTTTCCTGGGCGGGATGCGGGCCGTGACCTGGACGCAGGTGGCCCAGTACATCGTCCTCATCATCGCCTACATGCTGCCGGTGGTGTGGTTGTCGATCAAGCAGACCGATTTCCCCATTCCGCAGCTCATCTATGGCCAGCAGCTACAAAAAATCACCGAGCGTGAGCGCGAACTGAGCGAGGACGCGGCCGAAATCCAGGTGCGCATGATCTACCGGCATCAGGCTGGCATTCTGGAAGACAAGCTCCAAGACCCGGGCGCGGCCCTGCTGCATGACCGCTTCCTCGCCGAGAAGCACCTGGACAATCTGCGCGACATGAACGCCCCGGCGGCCGAAATCGCCGAAGCGGAAAAAGCCCTGTCGCGCCTGCCGCGGGATGAAGGCAGCGCACGCGAGCTCTGGAGCCGCCAACTGGCCGAAGCTCAAACCAAATCCAAGCCCCTCAACGGCATGCCGCCCCACGCGCAGCCCTTTGCCGGCGACCCGCAGGGCACGCCCGAGGAACGGCAGGCTTTCACCGAGTCGCGGCGCAACTTTCTGGCGCTGGTGTTCTGCCTGATGCTGGGCACCGCCGCGCTGCCGCACATCCTGATGCGCTACTACACCGTGCCCGACGTGCGTCAGGCCCGGCAGTCGGTGACCTGGTCCTTGCTGTTCATCAGCCTGCTGTATTTCACGGCACCGGCGCTGGCGGTGCTGGTCAAGTACGAGGTGTTCCACGTGCTCGTGGGCACGCCGTTCGACCAACTGCCCGCCTGGGTGGCCGCCTGGAGCCGGGTGGATGCCGACCTGCTGCGGGTGCAGGACGTCAACCGCGACGGCATCTTGCAGCTCAACGAAATCTCCATCGGCGCCGACATCATCGTGCTGGCCACGGCCGAGATTGCCGGTCTGCCCTACGTGATCGCCGCGCTGGTGGCCGCCGGCGGGCTGGCGGCTGCCCTGTCTACGGCCGACGGGTTGTTGCTGACCATTGCCAATGCCCTCAGCCACGACCTGTACTACAAGATGATTGACCCCCATGCGGCGACAGCCCGGCGGGTGACGATCTCCAAGGTGCTGCTGCTCGTCGTGGCGCTGGCGGCGGCCTATGTGGCGGCCCAGAAGCCGGCCGATATCCTGTTTCTGGTGTCCTCGGCCTTCTCCATCGCGGCAGCCGCTTTTTTCCCGGCGCTGGTGTTGGGCATCTTCTGGAAGAGGACCACCGGCATGGCCGCCGTCATGGGCATGCTCAGCGGCCTGGGGGTCACGTTTTACTACATGGTCATGAATCAGCCGTGGTTGCGATCGGCCTTCGGCATCACCAGTCCCGTGGACCTGTGGTGGGGCATACAGCCAGTCTCGGCCGGGGTGTTTGGCGTGCCGGTGGGCTTTGCCGTGATGGTGCTCGTCAGCCTCGTGACGCCGCGCCCGCCGGATCAGGTGCAAGCGCTGGTGGAGCGGGTGCGGGCAGGCGTGCGCCAAACATGATAGAATGTCGGGCTCACCTTGCCGTACCCCAGTTGACGCCGGGGGCGGCTTTCATCCACAAGGAGTCTGCATGCGTCACTACGAAATCGTGATGCTGATCCATCCGGATCAGAGCGAACAGGTTCCAGCCATGCTGGAGCGCTACAAGGGCATGATCACCGCTGGCGGTGGTCAAATCCACCGTGTCGAAGACTGGGGCCGCCGCCAGCTGGCTTACCAGATCAACAAGCTCTCCAAGGCGCATTACCTGTGCCTGAACATCGAGGCCGATCAGGCCGTGATGTCTGAGCTGGAGCACGCCTTCCGCTTCAATGACGCGGTGCTGCGTCATCTGGTCATCCAGAAGAAGAAGGCCGAAACCGCGCCCTCTGCCATGATGAAGGCCGTCGAGCGCGAAGAAACCCGCAAGGCCCAGCAGCAGGAGGCCGCCGCCTAAATCCACCGTTCGTGGGTGTGGAGTCTGCTGCGGCCAACCGGCTGGCCATCACCGCCGCGCTGCTCGAAGTTGGGGCGCTGCGGTTCACCCCGGCCGGTGTCCCTGCCATCGATGTGCTGTTGAGCCATCGGTCCGCGCAGGTCGAAGCCGGCCAGGTCCGCCAAGTCGCCCTGCAGCTCAAAGCCGTGGCTTTTGGCACGGTCGCAGAGTCACTCGGTCGCCAGCCCCTGGGCGTCGACCTCGATATCCAGGGCTTTCTCACCAACACCCGCAACGGCAAAGGCGTCGTCCTTCACGTTCAAGATTTCAAGCCGATTTAAGGAAGCACCATCATGGCTGCCCCCAAGCGCACCAACAAAGACAAGCGCCCCAAGCGCAACACCCAGTCCCTGCTGTTCAAGCGCAAGAAGTTCTGCCGCTTCACCGTCGCCGGTGTGGAAGAGGTGGACTACAAAGACGTGGACACTCTGCGCGACTTCATCGCCGAGAACGGCAAGATCATCCCGGCCCGCCTGACCGGCACCCGCGCCATCTACCAGCGCCAGGTGACCACCGCCATCAAGCGCGCCCGCTTCCTGGCCCTGTTGCCGTACACCGACCAGCACCGCGTCTGATCGGAAGGAGCACATACCATGCAAATCATTCTGCTCGACAAAGTTGTCAACCTCGGTAACCTGGGCGATATCGTCAAGGTCAAGGATGGCTATGCCCGCAACTTCCTGATCCCGACCGGTCGTGCCCGTCGCGCCACGCAAGCCGCCGTGGCCGAGTTCGAGGCCCGCCGCGCCGAACTGGAAAAAGCCGCTGCCGCCAAGCTGGCCGAAGCCAAAGCCCTGGGCGAGAAGCTCAACGGCCACACCATCAAGATTTCCCAGAAAGCCGGTGTGGACGGGCGCCTGTTCGGTTCCGTGACCAACCACGACATTGCCGAAGAACTGGCCAAGCAGGGCTTTCCCGTCACCAAGGCCCAGGTGCGCATGCCCAACGGCCTGCTCAAGAACGTGGGCGACTACACCGTCCAGGTCGGCCTGCACACCGATGTGGTGGTGGACGTGAACGTCTCGGTGCTCGGCGAAACCGCCTGACCCCCCGTTCCGCCTTGCATGGGCTGGCGCGCCGAGCGCGTCAAGCCCAGCCCCAAGCCCCGAATGCCGGGGCTTTTGTTTTTTCGAGGCGCGGTTTTTCCTGAGCGCATGGCTTTTCGGCGCTAGACTGTTTCCATGAGCGGTTTCGTCTGCCTCGGCTCACACCGGCAGGCTTTCATTGAAGGGAAACATCCATGCAGATTCAACTCAACACCGACACCAGCGTGCAAGGCTCCGACTCCATGGCCGAGTGGGCGCAGCGTGAATTGACCGATCGCCTGGCGCGGTTTCGCGATCACATCACCCGTGTCGAGGTGCATCTGAGCGACATCAACGGCGCCAAGGGCGGCGAGATGGACAAGCGTTGCGTGCTGGAGGTGCGGCTGGCTGGGCGGCAGCCGATGGCGGTGACGCACGTGGCCAGCAAGGTGGCCGATGCCCTGACCGGGGCCTGCGACAAACTGCTCAGCGCGCTGGATACGGCCATCGGCCGCGAGCGCGACGCCAAGCGCCGCGAGACCATCCGGGGCGCTTGAACGCTGAACGCCCGCCAGGCCGCGGCCCCTCAGCGGACGGCCACCGCGTCGGTGAGCCGGTAGTAAAAGCCGAAGGGGTCGTTCTGTAGGACGTGGAAACGCCCCTCCACGACGAGCCCTTCCATCGTGTAGCGGATGGGGGCGCGTGTGCGCACCTGGACGATGCTTTCCGCGCCACCCGGCGTGCAGAACGCACAGGTCAGCGGCACGGAGGTCAGCAGAAAGTGGGTTTGGCGCTCGCCCGGGTCGAGCGGCGCCATGAACCCTTGCAGCCGCACGGTTTTCTGGTTCAATGCCAGGATGGCCGGGGCGTACACCTGCACCATGCGGGATTTTTCCACTCGCTGCTCCACCTGGGCCAGCGTGGACCAGGGCACCACATCGTCGCGCCGCGGCAGCGGCGCAAATGGACTCAGCGGGCTGTGGTAGCCCTCGCCGTGGCCGCCCGCCAGGGGGTTGGCCCCGTCATTGGCGCCGGTGCCAGCGCCGGAGGCCGGGCTGGCCTGTGCCCAGGCCCAACCCGGCAGGCCGGCAGCCGCCAGCAGGGGCGACACGCCTAGCGCCGAGGCCCAGCGCAGGCATCGGCGGCGCGTGGGCGGCGTGCGCTCAGTGGACATGGCGCATGCCGCAGTACTTGCCGATGGCCAGGCCACGGCAGGCCGCTTGAAGCTCTTGCAGGCAGACCTTTTCGCCGCGGCCGGATTCCAGGCACTGCGCGGCGGCCTCGTGCGCGGCGGCCATGGCACGGTGGCGCTTGATGTCTTCTTCGATCTGTTTTTGCGTGTGCTGGGCCCAGGCGGGCAAGCCGAGAAAGCCGGCAGCAAGCAGGGTGAGGAAGGGTTTTTTCATGGGTCAGCTCCGGTTGAGTAGGGTCAAGACATCCAGCCTCCAGGCTCGCCAGGCCGGCAGCAGGGCGGCGAGGGTGGCCAGTACCATCGCGCTGGCGGGCACCCACCCGAGGGCGGGCGTCCAGCGCCAGGGTTGCAGCAGGCTGTCGGCCCCCGGGGGCAGCCATGCCCCGAGTGCCCACAGCAGCCATTGGGAAAGGGCCAGGCCAGCCAGCGCGGCTGGCAGGGCCAGGCACCAGGCTTCGGCAAACAGCAGACCGACCACGCGCGCGGGCCGGGCGCCCAGCATGCGCAGCATGGCCAGGTCGGCCTCGCGTTCACGCACCGCAGACCACAGGGCCACGAACACCGACAGCCCGGCCATCAGCAACAGGGTCAGGCCAAAGCCTTGCAGCACTTGGGTGCCTGCGCCGAGCATGGCCAGCAGCCGAGTGATTTCGCTGGCCGGGGCCGCCGCCTGCATGGAGGTGCTGCCATTGACGAAGCGCGGGAAGGTGACGGCCGCCAGCGGCGTGCGGTAGCGCACCAGGGCCAGTGTGATTTCTCGATCGTCTTGCAAGGCGGCTCGCTCTTGCGGGGTCATGTCCTCGTAGCCGTGCAACTCGTCATGGACCTGCCAGACCGACTCGGTGGCGGTGAGCACCAGGCGGTCCAGCACGCACCCGCAAGGGGCCAGAATGCCGCTGACGGTGTAGGGGGTGTCGTCGTGCGCTTCGCCGCCAGCCCCCAGGCCGTGGACGCCGACAAAGGTCTGACCGACACCCAGGCGCGTGGCGTGGGCCACCTGAGCGCCCAGCACGGCTTCCATCGGGGCTTCCCACAGCCGCCCTTGCGCGGTGCGCGCGCCGTAGTGGGTGATGTAATCGGGGCTGGTGCCGACGATCCGGTAGCCAGCGAGGTTGTCGCCCAGGCTCAGGGGGATGAGCTGCGCCACGTGCGGGTGCTGCCGCAGTCGCTCCACCTCGTCGAGGGGGATGTTGCCCGGGGGAACGTCGAGATGAAACACGCCGGCTAGGATGAGTTGCAGCGGACTGCCTTTGGCGCCGATGACGGCGTCGATGCCAGCCAAGTCTCGCTCGAAAGCCCGGTCGAGCTGATCGCGTGCGCTGAACACGAAGGCCATGGCGGTCAAGCCCAGCACGAGCATGAGGGCATTGAGCGCGGTGGTCAGCGGCCGCGACCAGAGGTAGCGCCAGGCCAGGGTCAGGGTATTCATGCCGCCGCCCCCAGATGCAGGTGGCGGGCGTCGGGCAGGGCGGCAACGGCGCGTTGGTCATGGGTGGCCACGATCAGGGTGGTGCCGTGGCGCTCGGCCTGTTCGCGCAGGAGTTGCATGGCGGCCTGGGCATGGTCGTCGTCCAGGCTCGCGGTGGGTTCGTCGGCCAGCAAAATGGCCGGTCGCAGCAGCAGCGCGCGTGCCAGTGCCACGCGCAGCGCTTGTCCGCCCGACAATTGGTGTGTGCGGTGCCGCAGCAGGGGCAGAAGGCCCAGCCGCTTGATCAGGGCTTGCTGGTGGGCGGGCTCGGGTGCATGGCCGCTGGCAAACGCGGCCAAGCGCAGATTGTCGGCCACGCTCAGGGCCGGGCTGAGCCGGGCGCCTTGGGGCAAAAAGCCGATGGTGCGACTGCGCCAGGCATCGCGGGCGGCCTGGGTCAATTGACCCGGCTGTGCCCCATTGACGACCAACATGCCCTGGGTGGGTGTGAGCAAGCCGGCCATCAAGGCCAGCCAGGTCGATTTGCCGCTGCCAGACGGGCCACGCAGCAGCAGGGTTTGGCCTGGGCCGAGTTGCAGGTCCGGATAGCGCAGCGTGACGCCGCCCGGCCAGGTGATGAGCAGTCCGCGGCTTTCGATCATGGGGTGGCGGTGGCGCAGCCGGCGCAGGTGCCGTGAACGGTCAGGTCCAGCCGCTGGGCGCGGTGGCCCATGGCGGCCAGGGCGTCGCGCAGCGTCTGGGCGATGTGGGCGGCGTCGGCCTGGGCGGGCGGCAGCGGCACGAGGCGGTGGCAGGCGTCGCATTCGAAGCGGGGCAGCAGTTCCCCGGCCTGGAGCGCCGGTGCCCAGGCAAAGCGCCACAGACGCTCGGCCGGGTCGGCGTGGCGTTCCAGCAAGCCGCAGGCGGCCAGCCGGTCCAGCATGCGGTAGAGCGTGACGCGGTTGATGCGCACGCCTTCGGCATGCAGCCGGCTCAGCACTTCGGCGTGCGAAGGGCCCCAGCCCGGGTCCTGGGCAAACAGGCGCAGCACCGCGCGGGTGGCGGGGGTGATGCGCAGGCCGGCGCGGTGCAGGCGCTCGGCCCAATCCCCGGGCAGGGTTTCATCGAGGTGGGTCATGACCGCTTGATGCAACTCAGTTGCGAAAGTTCCGCCATCATAACGGCGTTCAGACCGATGACAGTTATGCGAGCTGGCTTATGAAAGCGTGCGCCCGTCGCGGTAAGCTCAGGGGCATGATGCAAGCTTTTCGCGCAGCGCTGCTGTGGTTCGATCCTCATGTGCCGGGGCCGTCTGTTCGTTACGAGCCCGATGGGCTGCTGGTGACGGGGCCGGGGGACGGCCCGGATGCGCCACGGCGGGTGGTGGACGTGGGCCCCTGGGCCACGTTGGCGCCGCGCTATGCCGCCGTGCCGCTCACCCATTGGCCGCAGCGGCTCATCGCGCCGGGTTTCGTGGACATGCACATCCATTACCCGCAGACGGATGTGATCGGCTCGCCTGCCGACGGGTTGCTGCCTTGGCTGGAGCGTTACACCTTTCCGCACGAGGCCCGGTTTCACGAACCGGCCTATGCCGCCAGCGTGGCTGAGGTGTTTCTGGATGAATTGCTGCGCCACGGCGTGACCACGGCGCTGACCTTTGCCACCTCTCACCCCGCATCGGTGGATGCGCTGATGACGGCGGCCAGCCAACGGGGCCTCAAGCTCATCGCCGGCAAGGTGTTGCAGGATAGGCATTCGCCCGATGGCGTGCGCGACGAGACGCAGCGCAGCCTCCTCGACACCGAAGCGCTTATCCAGCGATGGCATGGCCGGGGCCGGCTGGGGTATGCCATCACCCCGCGGTTTGCGCCGAGCTGTTCCGACGCCCAGATGCGGGGCGCGGCAGAGTTGGCGGCCCGCTACCCGGATGTGTGGATACAGTCGCACGTGGCCGAGAACGTGGACGAGGTGCGCTGGGCCGCGCAACTGTACCCGGGCGCACGCAGCTATCTAGCGGTGTACGGCGACTTCGGCTTGCTGCGCGAGCGTGCGGTTTACGCCCACTGCATTCATATCGACGATGCCGACCGCGCACTGATGCGTGAAACCGGCGCGGCTGCCGCCGTCAGCCCGACCAGCAATCTGTTTCTGGGCAGCGGCTTTTTCGATTACGCCAGCGCCGAGCGCATCGGCTTTCGCTACGGCCTGGCCAGCGATGTGGGCGGGGGCACCAGCTTCTGCCCGTTCCACACCATGCTGGCCGCGTATTGCGTGGGCCGTGCCGGCGTCACGGGTGGGGGCCTGCCCAAGCAGGGGGTCAGCCTGCCGCCCAGCCACCTGTGGTGGCAGCACACCGCCGGCGCGGCCGAGGCCATGGGGCTGGCGGGCGTGGTGGGCAATCTGGCCCCCGGCTGCGAGGCCGACTTCGTCGTGCTCAACCCGCAGGCCAAGCCGCTGCTGGCCCGCAAATGGGCCCAGGCCGATTCCCTGGAGGAAGCGCTGTTCGCGCTCATCGTGCTGGGCGACGACAGGGTGGTCGAACGCGTCTGCCTGGCCGCCGAGGCCCAGCCCCGCCTTTGAGTGGCCGGGCGGGCGGCCTGGCCAGCGCTTGGGCCGGGCGCGTCAGTCCGGCGTCTGAGGCCGGCGCGCTTAACCCGTAGCTTTACCCAGGCTTCACACAAGGCTTGCGGAACTGGCATGGGCCTGTCGCACACTATGCGGGTCAACACGCCACTGCATCATGTCTTTGTCGATCGAGTCAATCGTGCGCCGCTGGGGGCGCTGGGCCGCGCCGGCCACCGTGCTGGGCTTGCTCGGATGCGCGTCTGCGCCACCGGCCGTGCCCGATGCGCAGCCACCTGCTTCGGTGGCGGCCGTCGTGGCTTGGCAGGCACCCTTGCCACCGGCTGCCGTTGCGCCGCCATCGCAGGCATCCGATCTGGCCGCCTGGTGGCGGGTGTTTGGGGATGAGGGGCTGAGCCAGATCATCGAGCGTGCCTTGCAGGCGCACACCAGCGTGCGCGCCGCCCAGGCCGCTTTGGTACAAGCGCGCGCCCAACGCGATCTGACGGCGGCGGCCACTTTGCCGGGGCTGCGGGCTGCGGCCAGCGCGCAGCGAGGCGCCACGGCGCAGACCACCAGCAGCAGCTTCCGCGCCGGGCTGGATGCGAGTTGGGAGGTGGATGTGTTTGGCGCGCGAGGCCACGCCCTGGAGGCCAGCGAGGCCGATGCGCGAGCCAGCGCTGCCCAGCTCGGTCAGACGCGCGTGACCCTGGCGGCCGAGGTGGCGCTGACCTATCTGGAATGGCGGGCCCAACAGCACCGTTTGCAGGTGGCCCGTGATAACCTGGCGGCCCAGGAAGCGGCCTTGCAACTGACCGAGTGGCGCGCCCAGGCGGGCCTGGCCTCGCAACTGGACCGGGACCAGGCCCGTGCCGCCGTGGCGCAGACCCGCTCCAGCGTGGCGCCGCTGGAGGCCGCCGTGGCCCAGTCGCGCCAAGCCCTGGCGGTGCTGGCCGGCCTGCCGCCCCAGGCCGATTTGGCGCTGCCCCCAGAGGGCGCGGTGCCGGTGGCGGCCGATACGCTGGCGGTGGCCATTCCTGCCGATACCTTGCGCCAGCGCCCTGACGTGCAGGCCGCCGAAGCCCGCCTTCAGGCGGCTGTGGCGCGTGTGGGGCAGGCCCGGGCGGCCGGCTGGCCCAGCTTGAGCGTGGGCGGGTCGCTGGACTGGAGATCGCCGCGCCTGAGCGACCTGTTCGATCCCGCCTCCCTGAGCCGTGCGCTGCTGGCCAGCATCAGCGCCAGTGTGTTCGACGGAGGCGCCAACCAAGCCCAGGTGCGGGCGCAGCAGGCCGCCGCCGAGCAGGCCCGTATCGCGCTGGAAGCGGCATGGTTGCAGGCCCTGCAAGAGGTGGAAAGCGCATTGCTGTCTTTGCACGCCAGCCGGCAACGGTTGACCCATTTGCAGCAAGCCGCCGAGGCCGCCGCGAGCGCCGAGGCGCTGGCCCGGCACCGTTACGCCAGCGGCCTCATCGACTACCGCGCCCTGCTCGATGCCCAGCGCACCCGGCTCAGCGCCGAAAGCGAGCGCGTCACCGCGCTGGCCGCCTGGAGCACCGATCACGTGCGCTTGTACAAAGCGCTGGGCGGCGGCTGGCGCCTCGACACCCTGACCACCGATCTGGAAGCGATTGCCCATGACCCACGTTGAATCTTCCTCCTCTGCCGCGCTCGACCGCCTGCTGGGCAGCGAACGCCGGCCCCCCTGGTACCGGCGTGCTTGGCTGGGGTGGCTCGCGCTGCTGCTGATCGGGCTGGGCGCAGGCTGGTGGGCCTGGCAGCAGACCCAGGCCCGCCAGGCCGCGCCTGTGTTCGTCACCGAGCCGCTGACCCGCGGCAACCTCACCCTCACCGTCACCGCCAGCGGCACCTTGCAGCCCGTGCGTGCCGTCAATATCGGCAGCGAGCTGTCGGGAACGGTGAGAGAGGTGCTGGTGGATGTGAACGACCGGGTCCGTCGCGGCCAGGTGCTGGTGGTGCTGGACACCGCCAAGCTGGAAGACCAGGTCCTCAATGCCCGGGCCGCGCTGGCCGCCGCGCGCGCCCAGGTCGCCCAGGCCGAAGCCAACGTGCGCGAGAGCGAAGCCGCGGCCCGGGAGGCCACCGCCCAACTGGCGCGGCTGCAAGAGGTGCATCGCCTCTCTGGCGGCCAAGTGCCCTCAGGCGCTGAGCTCGATGCCGCCCAAGCCAGCGCCGACCGGGCCGACGCCGCCTTGCAGCGCGCCCGCGCCAGCGTGGTCAGCGCCGAGGCCGCGGTGGAGCAAGCGCGCGCCAACCTCGCCACCCACGAGACCAATCTGTCCAAAGCCTCCATCCGTTCCCCCATCGATGGCGTGGTGCTGTCGCGCGCGGTGGATCCGGGCAATGCCGTGGCGGCCTCCTTGCAGGCGGTCACGCTCTTTACCATCGCCCAGGATTTGCGAGAGCTCAAGCTCGATGTCAACGTGGACGAGGCCGATATCGGCGTGGTCAAGGAAGGGCAGAAAGCCACCTTCACGGTGAGCAGCCATCCCGCCCGGCGCTACCCCGGGCAGGTCCAGCGCGTGGCTTTCGGCTCCACGAAAACCGACAACGTCGTGACCTACACCACCACGCTGGACGTGGACAACAGCGACCTGAGCCTGCGCCCCGGCATGACGGCAACGGCCAGCATCGTGGCAGTGGAGCGCACGGGCGTGCTGCTGGTGCCCAACACGGCGCTGCGCTTCATGCCCCAGGTGGACGACGCCTCGGCCCAACCCACCAGCGTGCTGGCGCGCATGATGCCGCGCCCGCCAGCGGCCGCGCCCAAGTCGGTGCGGGTCGATCGCCGAGGCGGTCCACGCCAGATCTGGGTGTTGCAAGACGGCCAGCCCGTGGCCGTCAGCGTCGTCACCGGCATCAGCGATGGGCGATTCACCGAAGTCTCGGGGGAGGGGCTGGCCGAGGGCATGGCCGTCATCATCGAGCAGCGACGCGCGGGAGCCGGGCGATGACCGCAGACCGCGCTGAAGCGCTCATCTCGCTGCGTGGCGTCACCAAGGTGTACGGCCAGGGCGCCACCGCCTTTCTGGCGCTCAAGGGCGTGGATCTGGACATCCATCCCGGGGAGTTCGTGGCCATCATGGGGCCCAGCGGCTCCGGCAAGTCCACCGCCATGAATACCCTGGGCTGTCTGGACCGGCCCACTGGCGGCGAATACCGGTTTCACGGCGTGCCCCTGCAGGGGCTGGACCGGGACGGCCTGGCCCGTCTGCGGCGCCAATTCTTTGGCTTCGTGTTCCAGGGCTTTCACCTGCTGCCCCGCACCACCGCGCTGGAAAACGTCGAGCTGCCCTTGATCTACCGGGGGATGAAGCGGCAGCGTCGGCGCGAGGCAGCCCTACAGGCGCTGGCCGACGTGGGGCTGGCGGGATGGGCGCATCACACGCCGGCCGAACTGTCTGGCGGCCAGCAGCAGCGCGTGGCGATTGCGCGCGCCATCGTAACCGGGCCGCAAGTGCTGCTGGCCGACGAGCCCACCGGTAACCTGGACACCCAGCGCAGTCACGAGATCATGGCACTCATCCAGCGTCTGAACCGGGAGCAGGGCATCACGGTGCTCATGGTCACGCACGAGGCCGACATCGCCGCCTATGCGTCGCGCATCGTCCGTTTCGTCGATGGCACCGTGGCCAGCGACGAGCCCAACCCCCATCCCGCGCAAGCCCCCGCGCAGGAGGCCGCCTGATGTGGTTCAACACGCTGGTGCTGGCGCTGCGCTCCATCCGGCGCAACCTGCTGCGCTCTTTCCTCACCGTGCTGGGCATCGTCATCGGGGTGGCTGCCGTCATCACCATGGTCACCGTGGGCAATGGCGCGACGCTGGCCATCCAGACCCAGATCGCCGGGCTGGGCACCAACCTGCTGCTGGTGCGCCCGGGGCAGCGGATCGGCCCGGGCGGGGGCTCCGGCGGGGCGCAGGCTTTCGTGGCCGCAGACGCCACCGCCATCGCCCAACAGGTGCCCGGCGTGCTCACCGCCGCCCCGGAAGCCCGCACCGGCTCGGTGGTGGTGGCCAACGGTCGCAACTGGTCCAGCAGCATCGTGGGCAGCACCAATGACTGGCTCGTCACCGGCAACTGGAGCCTGTCCGACGGGCGGCCTTTCACCGAGGACGAACAGCGCGCCGGCGCGGCGGTGTGCATCATCGGCGAGACGGTACGGCGCGAATTGTTCGGTCCCACGCCCGCCATCGGGGCGATGCTGCGCGTGCGGCAGGTGCCTTGCGAGGTGGTGGGCGTGCTCGGCGCCAAAGGGCAGGGGGCCTTCGGCAACGACCAGGACGACCTCGTCTACATGCCGCTGAATACCTTCCAGCGTCGCATCGTGGGCCATACCCGGGTCGGCACGCTGCAGGTGTCCATGCTCGACGGCGTGGATGCGGAACTCGTGCGCGAAGGCATCGTCGAACTCATGCGTGAGCGCCGCAAGCTGGCCGATACCGATGAAGACAACTTCAACGTGCTCGATACCCGGCAACTCGGCGAAACGTTGTCGGGCACCACCCGCGTCATGACGATGTTGCTCGGCGCCGTCGCCGCCGTCAGCCTGATCGTCGGCGGCATCGGCATCATGAACATCATGCTCGTGAGCGTGACCGAGCGCACCCGAGAGATCGGCTTGCGGCTGGCCATCGGCGCGCTGGAGCGCGAGGTGTTACTGCAGTTCCTGATCGAGGCGGTGGTGCTGGCGACGTTGGGCGGCGTGATTGGCATGCTGCTGGCCGTGGGGGCCAGCATCGGGCTGGCGGCGCTCATGAACGTGCCTTTCGTGTTCAACCCCGGCGTGAACGCGCTGGCTTTTGCGTTCTCGGCCGGCATTGGCGTGGTGTTCGGGTATTTTCCGGCCCGCCGCGCCGCCCGGCTGGACCCGATCGAAGCGCTGCGTCACGAATGAAGGAGTTCTCATGATCCAGCCTGCTCGCCGACATCTCCTGATCACGGGTGCCGCGGCGGCGGCTGTGGCGCTGGCCACGCCGTTGGGCGTGCGACCCGTCCGTGCCGCCCGGCCGCTTGTCCCCACCCCCAGCCAGACCGAAGGGCCGTTCTATCCCGTGCGCTTGCCCGATGACCACGACGCCGACCTGCTGCGCAACGGTTCCCTGGTGTATCGCCGTGGCCAACCCGCCTGGGTGGAAGGCACGGTGGTGGACGTCGATGGGCAACCCATCTCCGGTGCCGTGGTGGAAATCTGGCAATGCGACGAGGACGGGCGCTACCACCACCCGGGCGATGGCGCTCGGGCAGACCCGGCGTTTCAGGGCTTTGGCCGCATGCAGGTGGGGCGCGATGGCGCTTACCGCTTTCGCACCATCCGCCCGGCGCGCTACAGTGGCCGCACGCCGCACATCCACTTCAAGGTTCGCCGCGGGCCCCACGAACTGCTGACCACCCAGCTCTACGTCGAGGGCGACCCCGGCAATGAGCGCGACTTGCTCTGGCGCCGTCTCAGCCCCGAGGGCCGGCGCGCCCTGACCGTACCTTTCGTGGCCGACGGGCCGGACGTGCGGGCCCGCTTCCCGATCGTGGTGGTGGCTTGAGCCCTGCCCCGTGGCCCCGGCCCCTCATCGCGGCCTGAACACCTCGCCGCGCAAGCGGTCCCCTGGCTGAATGCCGCGCCGGGCAAACCAGCCCTGATGCATTTCCAGCACGAAACGCACGGGCTTGGCCGAGCAATGCGAATCGGTCGTCAGCGGCTGCATGTCGGCCAGGTTCACGATGGTGCCGTCATCCTCGATGAAGGCTGCCGTCAGGGGTAGATAGGTGTTCATCATCCAGAAGCACTGCCGCTGCGGCTCTTCGAAGATGAACAGCATGCCTTCGTTGGGAGCCATGTCCCGCCGCCACATCAAGCCGATGGCCCGCTGCTGGTGCGTGCTGGCCACTTGCGCGTTGATCAGATGCATGCCGGCTTGCAATTGCACCCGCGGCAGATGGAGCTGTGGCTGCTGGGACAGCGCGGGCGTCAGCCATCCCAGGGTCAGCGCCAGACCCAGGGCGGCGCCGAGCCGTGCGAGCCAAAGGCGGCGCCGTGGCGCCATGTGCGTGTCAGGTCGGTGCATGTTTTGTGGCTAGAATTTTCCGAACGGGGATGCCTTGACAGGCAGATGCTAAACCACCCCGCCTAGTTTCCGATTTCATGCCATCACCAGGAGACCGGTTCCCTATGTACCAGCACATCCGCGTGCCTGCCCAAGGCCAAAAAATCACCGTCAACCCCGACATGTCGCTCAACGTGCCGGACGAGCCCATCATCCCCTATATCGAAGGCGATGGCACCGGCGTGGACATCACCCCCGTGATGCTGAAGGTGGTCGATGCCGCCGTGGCCAAAGCCTACGGCGGCAAGCGCAAGATCCACTGGATGGAGGTGTACGCGGGCGAGAAATCCACCCGCGTCTATGGCCCCGACGTCTGGCTGCCCGAGGAAACCCTCGCCGCCTTGAAGGAGTATGTCGTCTCCATCAAAGGCCCGCTGACCACGCCGGTCGGCGGCGGCATCCGCTCGCTCAACGTGGCGCTGCGCCAGGAACTGGACCTCTACGTCTGTCTGCGCCCGGTGCAGTATTTCAAGGGCGTGCCCAGCCCGCTGAAGGAGCCGGAAAAGACCGACATGGTCATCTTCCGCGAAAACTCCGAAGATATCTACGCTGGCATCGAATACCCCGCCCAGAGCGACAAGGCCAAAAAGCTGATCAAGTTCCTGCAAGAGGAGCTGGGCGTGACGAAGATCCGCTTCCCCGAGACGTCGGGCATCGGCATCAAGCCGGTCAGCCAGGAAGGCACCGAGCGCCTGGTGCGCAAAGCCATCCAGTACGCGATCGACAACGACAAGCCCAGCGTGACGCTTGTGCACAAGGGCAACATCATGAAGTACACCGAAGGCGCCTTCCGTGACTGGGGCTACGCGCTGGCCAAGCGTGAGTTCGGCGCGGTGGAGATCGACGGCGGCCCGTGGTGCAAGTTCACCAACCCCAAAACGGGCAAAGACATCATCATCAAAGACTCGATCGCCGACGCGTTCCTGCAGCAGATCCTGCTGCGTCCGGCCGAGTACTCGGTGATCGCCACGCTCAACCTCAACGGCGACTACATCTCCGACGCGTTGGCGGCGCAGGTGGGCGGCATTGGCATCGCGCCCGGGGCCAACCTGTCCGACTCGGTGGCGTGCTTCGAAGCCACGCACGGCACCGCGCCCAAGTACGCCGGCAAGGACTACGTCAACCCCGGGTCCGAAATCCTGTCGGCCGAAATGATGCTGCGCCACATGGGCTGGAAGGAGGCCGCCGACCTCATCATCGTGTCGATGGAGCGCGCCATCCAGTCGAAGAAGGTGACCTACGACTTTGCCCGCCTGATGGAGGGCGCGGAGCAGGTCTCGTGCTCGGGCTTTGGCCAGGTGATGATCGACCACATGTGACCCGACGGGCCTCGCCCCAGGGCCTTTTCCCAACAGCCGAGCGGCCTGCGCCCTCGGCTTTTTTCTTGTCCGTTGGTCGGGTATCTGCTCCTATATCTTATATATGACCCATAATAACGGCCGAGCACAGTGCAAAAGTATTTTTTGCTATGTGAAAGTCTGCAAGGCGCTTTCCCGTTTTCAGGGGTCCGATGGCCGTCGTGACGCATCTGCAGGCCGACTCATCGTTGCAACCCCTCTCACAAGGAAGGCCCATGTCTGCCCATCCAGCGAACATCATCTACACGCTGACCGACGAAGCCCCCCGTCTGGCCACCGCGTCTTTCCTGCCCATCGTCCGCGCTTTCACCGAGCCGGCCGGCATCGCCGTCAGCGAAGCCGACATCTCGGTGGCCGCCCGAATCCTGGGCGAATTCCCCGACTTCCTGCGCGAGGACCAGCGCGTGCCCAACACCTTGGCCGAGCTGGGCAAAAAGACCCTGCAGCCCGATGCCAACATCATCAAGCTGCCCAACATCAGCGCATCCGTGGCGCAACTGGTGGCGGCCATCAAAGAGCTGCAAGCCAAGGGCTATGCCGTGCCCGATTACCCGGAAAACCCCAAGACGGACGAGGAGCGCGAGATCAAGCGCCGCTACGGCAAGTGCCTGGGCTCGGCCGTCAACCCGGTGCTGCGCGAGGGCAACTCCGACCGCCGCGCGCCCAAGGCCGTCAAGGAATACGCCCGCAAGCACCCCCACCACATGGGCGAATGGAGTCAGGCGTCGCGCACGCACGTCTCGCACATGCACCATGGCGACTTCTATCACGGCGAAAAATCCATGACGCTGGATCGTCCGCGGCGCGTCAAGATGGAGCTGATCACCCGCAGTGGCCAGGCCATCGTGCTCAAGCCCGAGGTGCAGCTGCAGGACCGCGAGGTCATCGACAGCATGTTCATGAGCAAGAAGGCGCTGCTGGAGTTCTATGAAAAGCAGATCGAAGACGCCTACAAGACCGGCGTGATGTTCTCGCTGCACGTCAAGGCCACCATGATGAAGGTCTCTCACCCCATCGTGTTCGGCCACTGCGTCAAGATCTTCTACAAAGACGCCTTCGCCAAGCACGGCAAGCTGTTTGATGAGCTGGGCGTCAACGTCAACAACGGCATGGTGGACCTCTACAACAAAATCGCCACCTTGCCGCAGAGCTTGCAGGAAGAAATCAAGCGCGATCTGCACGCCTGCCACGAGCATCGCCCCGAGCTGGCGATGGTGGATTCGGCCAAAGGCATCACCAACTTCCATTCGCCCAACGACATCATCGTGGACGCGTCCATGCCAGCCATGATCCGCAACGGCGGCAAGATGTACGGGGCCGACGGGCGCCTGAAAGACGTCAAGGCCGTCATGCCCGAATCCACCTTCGCCCGCATCTACCAGGAGATGATCAACTTCTGCAAGTGGCACGGCGCGTTCGATCCCCGCACCATGGGCACCGTGCCCAACGTCGGCCTCATGGCCCAGCAGGCCGAGGAGTACGGCAGCCACGACAAAACCTTCGAGATCCCGGAAGACGGCGTGGCCAACATCACCGACCTGGACACCGGCGAAGTGCTGATGAGCCAGAACGTGGAGCAAGGCGACATCTGGCGCATGTGCCAGGTCAAGGACGCCGCCATTCGCGACTGGGTCAAGCTGGCGGTCAACCGGGCGCGGCACTCGGGCATGCCGGTCGTGTTCTGGCTCGACCCCTATCGCCCGCACGAAGCCCAGCTCATCACCAAGGTCAAGATGTACCTGCACGAGCACGACACCACCGGCCTGGACATCCAGATCATGAGCCAGGTGCGTGCCATGCGCTACACGCTGGAGCGCGTCATCCGCGGGCTGGACACCATCAGCGCCACCGGCAACATCCTGCGCGACTACCTGACCGACCTGTTCCCCATCATGGAACTGGGCACCAGCGCCAAGATGCTGTCCATCGTGCCGCTGATGGCTGGCGGCGGCATGTACGAGACGGGCGCCGGCGGCTCGGCGCCGAAGCACGTGCAGCAGTTGGTGGAGGAAAACCATCTGCGCTGGGATTCGCTGGGCGAGTTTCTGGCGTTGGCCGTCTCGCTGGAGGATCTGGGCATCAAGAACAACAATCCCCGCGCCAAGCTGCTGGCCAAGACGCTCGATGCGGCCACCGGCAAGCTGCTGGACAACAACAAGTCGCCCAGCCCCAAAACCGGGCAGCTCGACAACCGCGGCAGCCAGTTCTACCTTGCCCTGTACTGGGCCGAGGCGCTGGCCGCCCAGACCGAAGACGCCGAGCTGGCCGCCAAGTTTGCGCCCCTGGCACAGACGCTGGCGGCCAACGAGCAGCGCATCGTCGAGGAGCTCAACGCCGTGCAGGGGCGGCCGGTGGACATCGGCGGCTACTACATGCCCGACCCGCAGAAGCTCGCCCAGGTGATGCGGCCCAGCGCCACCTTCAACCAGGCGCTGGAGGCGCTGACGGCCTGACGCGCCAGGCCGCCGTCTGCGCTCCGGCAGGGCGGCTGCGTCAGGCGCCGACATCGTGCCGGCCCTTCAGCCACGTTTGGCCACCCGCCCTGAGGGGCGAGGTGGCCATTTTCATGGTGGGCGCGGGGCAAGGGCTGCTGCAGGAACAGGGCGCAATCGCTAGAATCGAAATACCATGGCAACGACCCCTCGACAACCCGATCTGACCCCCCAAGTCCCCGCCGGGGACGATGCGGTCGTGCTCGAACGCCAAAGCCAGCGCGTCGAGCCGCCCAAGATGTACCAGGTCGTCCTGCTCAACGACGACTTCACCCCCATGGAGTTCGTGGTGCTGGTGCTGCAGGAGTACTTCAACAAGGACCGCGAGACCGCCACCCAGATCATGCTCAAGATCCATATCGAAGGGCGAGGGGTGTGCGGCGTGTTCACCCGCGACCTGGCCACCACCAAGGTGGAGCAGGTGCTGCAGGCGGCGCGGCATCACGGGCATCCGCTGCAATGTCTCAGTGAACCCGTTGAATAAGGCCGGAATTGCCCCATTTGCAACAGACCAGCGGCTGGAATCGCGGTAAATTAGAGACTCGTTTTAAGGAAGTGCCCCATGATTGCCCAGGAACTTGAAGTCAGCTTGCACATGGCCTTTGTGGAGGCCCGGCAACAACGGCACGAATTCATCACCGTCGAGCACCTGCTGCTCGCCTTGCTGGACAACCCCAGCGCCGCCGAGGTGCTGCGTGCCTGCTCCGCCAACATCGACGATTTGCGCAAATCGTTGACCAATTTCATCAAAGACAACACGCCGCAGGTCGCCGGCACCGAGGAGGTGGACACCCAGCCCACCTTGGGTTTTCAGCGCGTCATCCAGCGCGCCATCATGCACGTGCAGAGCACGGGCAATGGCAAGAAAGAAGTCACGGGCGCCAATGTGCTGGTGGCTATCTTCGGCGAAAAGGACTCCCACGCCGTGTACTACCTGCACCAGCAGGGCGTGACGCGCTTGGACGTGGTCAACTACATCGCGCACGGCATCCGCAAGAGCGATCCGCCCGAGCCGTCCAAGCCCAGCGAGGGCGGGGCCGCTGACCAGGAGGAGGCGCCTGAAACCCGTGGCAGCCATGAGAAGGCTTCGCCGCTGGAGCAGTTCACCCTGAATCTGAACCAGGCCGCCAAGGACGGCAAGATCGATCCGCTCATCGGCCGCGAGTATGAGGTGGAGCGCGTCATCCAGATCCTGTGCCGCCGCCGCAAGAACAACCCGCTGCTGGTGGGCGAGGCTGGCGTCGGCAAGACGGCGATTGCCGAAGGGCTGGCTTGGCGCATCGTCCAGAAAGACGTGCCCGAGATCCTGGCCGATGCCACGGTGTATTCGCTGGACATGGGTGCCTTGCTGGCCGGCACCAAGTACCGGGGCGATTTCGAGCAACGCTTGAAAGGGGTGCTCAAGACGCTCAAGGACAAGCCCAACGCCATCCTGTTCATCGACGAGATCCACACCCTCATCGGCGCAGGCGCGGCCTCCGGTGGCACCTTGGACGCTTCCAACCTGCTCAAGCCCGCGCTGTCCAGCGGCCAGCTCAAGTGCATTGGCGCCACCACCTTCACCGAGTACCGCGGCATTTTCGAGAAAGATGCTGCGCTGAGCCGCCGCTTCCAGAAGGTGGATGTGCTCGAACCCACGGTGGAACAGACGGTGGACATCCTCAAAGGGCTCAAGAGCCGTTTCGAGGAGCACCACAGCGTGAAATACGCCCACGCGGCCCTGCAGGCGGCCGCCGAGTTGAGTGCCAAGTACATCAACGACCGCCACCTGCCCGACAAGGCCATCGACGTGATCGACGAAGCCGGCGCTGCCCAGCGCATCCAGGTACCGTCCAAGCGCAAGAAGACCATCGGCAAGGCCGAGATCGAAGAAATCGTGGCCAAGATCGCCCGCATCCCGCCGGCCAGCGTCTCCAGCGATGATCGCAGCAAGCTGCAAACCCTGGAGCGCGACTTGAAGGCCGTGGTGTTTGGGCAGGACAAAGCGCTGGAGGTGTTGGCCTCGGCGGTGAAGATGTCGCGCTCCGGTCTGGGCAAGCCCGACAAGCCGATCGGCGCCTTCCTCTTCAGCGGCCCCACCGGCGTGGGCAAGACGGAGGCGGCACGGCAGTTGGCCTACATCCTGGGCATCGAGCTGATCCGCTTCGACATGTCCGAGTACATGGAGCGCCACGCCGTCAGCCGCCTCATCGGCGCGCCGCCGGGCTATGTCGGCTTCGACCAGGGCGGCCTGCTGACCGAGGCCGTCACCAAGAAGCCGCATTGCGTGCTGTTGCTCGACGAGATCGAAAAGGCCCACCCGGACATCTTCAACGTGCTGCTGCAGGTGATGGACCACGGCACGCTGACCGACAACAACGGGCGCAAGGCCGACTTCCGCAATGTCATCATCATCATGACGACGAACGCTGGCGCCGAGACCATGAACAAGGCCACGATCGGCTTTACCACCGAACGCCAGGCCGGCGACGAGATGGCCGACATCAAGCGCCTGTTCACGCCGGAGTTCCGCAACCGGCTCGATGCGATCGTCAGCTTCAAGGCGCTGGATGAGCAGATCATCCTGCGCGTGGTGGACAAATTCCTGCTGCAACTGGAGCAGCAGCTCGCCGAGAAGAAGGTGGAAGTCACCTTCACCGACGCGCTGCGGCGCTATCTGGCCAAGAAGGGTTTCGATCCCCTCATGGGAGCGCGGCCCATGCAGCGGCTCATTCAGGACACGATCCGCCGCGCGCTGGCCGACGAGTTGCTCTTTGGCCGCCTGACCGAAGGTGGGCGTTTGACGGTGGACATCGACACCGCCGTGGAAGACAAGCCCGAAGTCAAACTGGACATCCAGCCATTGGCCAAGAAGGAGCGTCCCTCCAAGGCGGAGCCGGCCGAGCCCGAGGAAGCCACGGCCGATTGATGCCCGATGGATGCAGCACCGCGCCGACGTGGCGGGGCGGATGAGGGTCAGCCCCTGACCCTGACCTGACAGGCGATGGGCGCCATCCGCCCGATTTCGAGCGTCAGCGCATCGCCTTGGCCGCGCACGCCGATCGGGCCATTGGTGTAATGGAAGCCCGAAGCGGCGGGTTGTTGTTGCAGCTCGTGGTTTTGTCCGTGCCGGATCAGCACGCCGACGCCTTGTTCTGGGAAAAAACGCATTTCGATGGTCTGGCCGTCGGCGCAGCTGTAGAGGGCGCGCGTCATCGGTACCGGCTGCATGCCGGGCGGCGGCGGGGGCAGTGGTTCCAGCGTGGCGGTCTGGCAGGCGGCCAGCAACAGGGCGGAGGTCAGTGGCAGGGCGGTTTTCATGGTCAAAGCATAGCATTGCGGGCTGCCCCTCGGCATGGGTTTCCCTGCCGATTGGGGTGTAATGGAGGGCATGAGCGCCCATACCTTTCTTTGGCACGACTACGAAACCTTTGGTGCCCATCCCCGGCTCGACCGCCCGGCCCAGTTCGCCGCCATCCGCACCGATGCCGATCTCAACGAGGTGGGCGAGCCGGTGATGCTCTATTGCCAACCATCGGCCGACTATTTACCCGATCCGCAGAGCTGCCTGATCACCGGCATCACGCCCCAGTGGTGCATGGCGCATGGCGTGCCTGAGCGGGCGTTTGCCGCCCGGATCGAGGCCGAGTTGGCCCGTCCGGGCACCATCGGCGTCGGTTACAACACCATCCGTTTCGACGACGAGTTCACCCGCTTTCTCTTCTGGCGCAACCTGATGGACCCGTATGCCCGCGAGTGGCAGAACGGCTGTGGGCGCTGGGACTTGCTGGATGTGGTGCGGCTGTCCTATGCCTTGCGGCCGGAGGGCATCGAGTGGCCGAAAAAGGCCGATGGCCGCCCCAGCTTTCGCCTCGAAGACCTGGCGCGCGCCAATGGGCTGGCGCACGAAGCCGCGCACGATGCCTTGTCAGACGTTCGCGCCACCATCGCGGTGGCTCGGCTGATTCGTCAGCACCATCCCCGGCTGTTCGAGTTCGCGCTGAGCTTGCATCGCAAGGAGCGGGTGGCTGCCGAACTCGGGTTGCCGGTAACCGTGGGCGATGCCCGGCCGTTTTTGCATGTGTCGGGCATGTTCGCGCCCGAGCGCGGCTGCCTGGCCGTGATGTGGCCGCTGGCCACCCATCCCATGAACCGCAACGAGTTGCTGGCTTGGGATTTGTCTTTCGACCCCCGGGAACTGGCCGATCTGGACGCGGCCGCCATCCGGCAACGCCTGTTCACCCGGCAGGAGGATTTGCCCGCCGGGGTGCAACGCTTGCCGATCAAGAGCGTGCACTTGAACAAGTCGCCCATGGTGGTGAGTCAATTGCGCACCTTGCGGCCCGCCCTGGCCGAGCGGTGGGGCATCGACATGGCGCAGTGCCTCAGCCACGCCGCCCATGCCGCGGCACTGCCGGACATGAGCGCCATCTGGGCGGAGGTGTTCGAGCGCTCGTCTCCGCGCGAGGCCGATGACCCGGAGCAGGACCTCTACGGCGGCTTCCTCCAGGAGGCGGATCGTCGTCGCCTGGACCATCTGCGGGCCGCCGCGCCGGCCGATCCGGCATGGGACAAGGCCACCTTCGACGACCCCCGCCTGCCCACTCTGGTGTTTCGCTACCGCGCACGCCACTTCCCCGAAACGCTCAGCGATGCGCAGCGCCAGCAGTGGTTGGCGCATTGCCAGGACCGTTTGCTGCGCGGGCAGGGCGGGGCGTTGACCGTGCAGCGCTTGTTCGAGCGCATCGATGCCTTGGCCGAAGACGCCGCCGCCCGGGGCGATGAGCGCGCCGAGGCCATCCTGTCGGCGCTGTACGACTATGCCGAGAGCCTGACCGAAGGCTGGTGATCGCCGCGGGCGACCCGCTCCAGGTAGCCAGGCACCTCGGCGGCCTGCATGGGCCGGCTGAGCAGGTAGCCCTGAACCGCGTCGCAGCCCAAGCGCTGCAGACAGGCGAGTTGTTCCACGGTTTCCACCCCTTCGGCCACGGTCTGGTGCCCCAGTTGATGGGCCAGCCCGATGGCCGCGCTGATGATGGCCAGATCGTCCGGATGGGGGCTGAGCGCATGCACGAACGATTTGTCGATTTTCAGGTGGTCGATGGCGAAGTGCCGCAGATAGCTCAGCGAGGAATAGCCGGTGCCGAAGTCATCGACCGCGCATTGCGCGCCGTGGCTGCGCAAGGTCTGGAGTTGCTGTTCGGCGCGCTGCGGGTCGCGCATCATCGCGCCTTCGGTGATCTCGAAGGTCACGCCATCGAGCCCCAGCCCTTCCTGGGCAAAGCAGCTTGCCAGTCGGTCCACCAGGTCGGCGCGGTCGAATTGCCGCGCCGAGAGGTTGATGCCGATGCGCCACGCCTCTGTGGTGGGCTGCAGCCCCTGTTCGCGCCAGAGCCGGCTTTGCCGGGCCACTTGCTGGCAGACCCAAAGGCCCAGATGTTCGATCAGGTCCGACTCTTCCGCGATGGGGATGAACTGGTCGGGTGGGATGTAACGACCATCGCCCTGTGGCCAACGCAGCAACGCCTCGAAGCCCAGCAGAGGGAGGCCGTCGCTGAGGCGGTGAATGGGCTGGTAGTGCAGTTCGAGCTGATGGGCTTGAAGCGCGGCGCGCAGCCGGTGCTCGAACTCGATGCGCCGGATGACCGCCTCGTTCATGTCGGGGGCGTAGAAGCGGTAGCCCGCGCCCCCTTCATTTTTGACGTGGTACATGGCCAGATCGGCCAGACGCAACAATTCGTTTTCCTCCAGGCCGTCTTGTGGATAGAGCGCAATGCCAATGGAGGGCGACAGGTGCACGGGCCCGCGTGGGGTGTCGTAGGGCGCGCTGAGGGCTTGCAGCAACTGCGTGGCCACTTGGGCCGCATCCAGGCCGGCTTCGATGCCGGTGAGGGCAACGACGAATTCGTCACCACCGATGCGGGCCACGATGTCGCTTTGCCGCAGCCGTTCGCGCAGCCGACGCGCCATCTCGATCAGCACCACGTCGCCCACTTCGTGACCGAGTGAGTCGTTGATCGCCTTGAAACGGTCCATGTCGATGAACAGGACCGCCATCTGGCCGCCATGCCGCTCGGCCTGGGCCAGCGCCTGGCGCAGGCCGATGGTGAAAGCGCCCCGGTGATCCAGGCCGGTGAGCGGGTCGGTGCGGGCGAGGCGCTCCACTTCGGCTTCGTGGTGTTTTTGCTCGGTGACGTCGGTATAGACCGTGACGAATCCGCCTGTGGCCAGTGGTTGTCCTTGGATGTAGAGCACGCGGCCGTTGGGGCGGGTGCGCTCGAAGGCGTGGGGCTGAAAATCGCGTGCGCGATCCAGCAAGGCCTGCACCATCGCTTCGGGGTCTTCGCACGGGCCGTATTCCCCACGCATGACGTTGAAGCGGAACATGGATTCCAGCGACACCACGGGCTGGCGGAACAGTTCCTCCGGGATGTCGAGCAACTCGCGCAGCCGGTCGTTCCAGGCCACGATTTGGAGCTGGCGATCCACCATCGTCACCCCGGCCGGGATGTGCTCGATGAGGGTCCGCAGCCGGTCGGAGGTCTGTTCCAGTCGCTCGCGCTCGAGCTTCTGCTCAGTGATGTCGGTGTAGGTGGTGACGAAGCCGGTGACCTGGCCCTCGTGCAAAATGGGTTCGCCAATCACCAGGTGGGTGCGCCCGTTGGGCCGTGTGCGTTCGAAGCGGTGGGCCTGAAAGCGCAAGGCCAGTTCCCGGCGCTGGCGCACCATGGCTTCGATATCGCCTTCGCCATATTCGCCGCGTTGCGCGGGCACGCGGATGAGTTCGCTGAAGTCCACGCCTTCGCGCACCAGATCGGCGGGCAAGTCCAGCACTTTGGTGAATTCGGCGTTCCATACCTTCAGGCGCAGCTGATCGTCGAAAACGCTCAGCCCCATCGGCAGATGGCCGACGATGGCCTCCAGATAGGCGGTGCGCTCCTGCAGGGTGCGCTGCAACTGTACATGCTCGGTGATGTCCAGGTTGAAACCGTAGGCCAGGCGATGGCCGGTTTCCGGGTCGGTGGCCACCGCAATCCGCACCACATGGTGACGCACGGCACCATCGTCGGCGATGGAGCGGTAGGTGGTTTCCCCTTCGCCCTGCGCGTAGGCCGCGCCCAGCCGCTCGGCAAAGGTGGCGCGGTCATCGGGGTGGAGGATATCGAGCATGTGGCGCCGATGGGCCGGAAGGTCCTCTGCCATGCCGTGCTGGCGCCGGAAACTGCTGGACCACCACATTTCCTGTGTTTCCAGGTCGCGGATCCAATGCCCGATACCCAGGCGCTCCAGCAATTCGGAGAAACGTTGCCGCTCCGGCAGCATCCGCGCCTCGGCACGCCGCCGCTGCCGCCGCTCGTGCCACCAGCCTCCCGTGGCGATCACGGCCAACAGCAGCCCGGCGGCGCTCAGCGGGTCGAACATTCGTGTCTCCTGTCCCGTGTTGGCTTCGGTAATATGGTCATCAGTATACGAAGCCAAGGCTTGCCCAGGCCCTGGCTGGGGAAACTCCCTAGAACACGCACGGCTGGACCCCGGCAAAGGGCGCGGCGTGGGCGGAAAGCCGGGTTCGCAAGGCCAAAACGTACAATTCCGGCTTTGTGACAACCGTTTGAAACGCATCCGGACAATTCGAGGGCAGACATGGCAGGGCATTCCAAGTGGGCCAACATCCAGCACCGCAAGGGGCGGCAGGACGAAAAGCGTCAGCGCATCTGGACGCGCGTGGTGCGCGAAATCATGGTGGCCGCGCGTCAAGGCGGTGGCGAACCCGCCGCCAACCCCCGGCTGCGCCTGGCCATTGAAAAGGCCAAGGCGGCCAACATGCCGGCCGACACCATCAAGCGCAACATCGACAAGGCCACGGGCAACCTGGAAGGCGCGAACTACGAGGAAGTGCGCTACGAAGGCTATGGGATCGGCGGGGCGGCCGTGATCGTCGATTGCATGACCGACAACCGCGTGCGCACCGTGGCCGAAGTGCGCCATGCCTTCAGCAAGCACGGCGGCAACCTGGGCACCGAGGGCTCTGTGGCTTTCCAATTCAAGCATTGCGGGCAGATGATTTTCGCCCCCGGCACGTCGGAAGACCGCGTCATGGAAGTGGCCCTGGAGGCCGGCGCGCAAGACGTGATCACCGATGACGATGGCGCCATCGAAGTCATCACCGCCCCGGGCGACTTCGAGGCCGTGAAAAACGCGCTGGAGGCCGCCGGCCTGAAGCCCGAAGTGGCCGAGGTGACGATGCGTGCCGACAACACCATCGCCCTCAGCGGCGAAGACGCGGCCCGCATGCAGAAGCTGCTGGACGTGCTGGAAGACCTGGACGACGTGCAAAACGTCTTCCATAACGCGGAAATCAACGAATGACCGACACAATCAAGGTGCTGGTGGTGGGCGGCGGCGGGCGCGAGCATGCGCTGGCCTGGAAGCTCAAGCAGTCCCCCCGGGTGGCGCAGGTGTTCGTGGCGCCCGGCAACGGCGGCACGGCCCGCGACCCGCAACTGACCAATGTGGACATCACCGACGTGCGGGCGCTGCGCGAATGGGCCCAGGCCCAGGGCATTGGCCTGACGGTGGTGGGCCCCGAAGCCCCGCTGGCCGCGGGCGTGGTGGACGAGTTCCGCGCCCACGGGCTGCGCATTTTTGGCCCGACGAAGGCGGCGGCTCAGCTGGAAAGCTCCAAGGCCTTCTCCAAGGCCTTCATGCAGCGCCACGGCATTCCCACCGCGGCCTACGAGACGTTTTCCGATCCGGCCCAGGCGCATGCCTACGTGGACCGGGTCGGGGCGCCCATCGTCGTCAAGGCCGACGGGCTGGCCGCGGGCAAAGGCGTGGTGGTGGCCATGACGCTGGCCGAAGCCCACGAAGCCATCGACTTCATGCTGGTGGACAACACCTTGGGCGTGGCGCACAACGAAGGCGGCGCCCGTGTGGTGATCGAGTCTTTCCTGCAAGGCGAGGAAGCCAGCTTCATTGTGTTGTGCGATGGCCAGACCGTGACCGCCCTGGCCACCAGCCAGGACCACAAACGCCTGCTCGACGGCGACCGTGGCCCCAACACCGGGGGCATGGGCGCTTATTCGCCGGCGCCCGTGGTCACGGCTGAGGTGCATCGCCGGGCGATGGAAGAAGTCATTTTGCCCACTGTGCGCGGCATGGCGGCCGACGGCGTTCCCTACACCGGTTTCCTGTACGCCGGCTTGATGATCGAGCCCGGCGGATCGGTCAAGACGCTGGAGTTCAATTGCCGCATGGGCGACCCGGAGACCCAGCCCATCCTGATGCGTCTGCAAAGCGATTTGGCCGAGGTGCTGCTGGCCGCCACCGAGCAGCGGCTGCATGAAATCACGCTCCAGTGGGACGAACGTGTCGCCCTGGGCGTGGTGGTGGCCGCCCCGGGCTATCCGCTGACGCCGCGCAAGGGCGACGCCATCACCGCCTTGCCGCCCGACGGCGCCGACGTCATCACGTTCCACGCCGGCACCGCGATGCAGGGCGGGCAACTCGTCACTGCCGGTGGCCGGGTGCTGTGTGTCACGGCCTTGGGGGCAGACGTGGTCGAAGCCCGGCGCAAAGCGTATGCCGCCGTGGCCCAGGTGGCTTTCGATGGCATGCAGTACCGTACCGACATCGGCTTTCGGGCCCTCCAGCCATGATCCACACCCACGTTCTGGCCATGCGTGAATACCTGCTGGGTTTGCAGCAGCGCATCACGTCGGCCATTTCCGAGATCGACGGTCAGGCTTTTCTGTCTGACGCCTGGGAAAAAGCCCCAGGGGAGGCGCTGCAAGGCAACGGCATCACCCAGATCCTGGAGGATGGCGCCGTGTTCGAGCGCGCAGGCTGCGGGTTTTCGCACGTCAGCGGGCCGAAGCTGCCCCCTTCAGCCACCCAGCACCGCCCCGAACTGGCCGGCGCGCCGTTCGAGGCGCTGGGGGTGTCGCTGGTGTTTCACCCGCGCAACCCTTATGTGCCCACCGTTCACATGAACGTGCGCATGATCACCGCCACGCCCGTCGGTGGTGGCGACCCGGTGAGCTGGTTTGGCGGTGGCATGGATCTGACGCCTTACTACGGCTTCGAGGAGGACGCGGTCCACTTCCACCGCACTTGCGCCGAAGCCCTGGCCCCCTTCGGTAGCGACAAATACCCCCGTTTCAAGGCCTGGTGCGACGACTACTTCTGCAACCGCCACCGGCAAGAGCAGCGGGGCATCGGCGGCGTGTTTTACGACGATTTTTCCGAACTCGGCTTCGACGGCGGCTTTGCCATGACGCAGGCGGTCGGCGATGCCTTCTTGCATGCCTATTTGCCCATCGTGCGCCGCCGTGTGGACATGCCCTATGGCGAGCGCGAACGGCAGTTCCAGCTGTACCGCCGCGGCCGCTATGTGGAGTTCAATCTGGTGTGGGACCGGGGCACGCACTTCGGGCTGCAGTCGGGCGGGCGCACCGAGTCCATTCTGCTGTCCATGCCGCCGCTGGTGCGTTGGGCCTACAACGAGCGTCCACAACCCGGCACGCCCGAGTACCGGCTGGTGCACGAATTCCTGGTCCGTCGGGACTGGCTGTGAACGGTGCGATGACCACGCGCGTGGGCATGTTTGGCGGGGCTTTCGATCCGCCCCACTGGGCGCACCGGGCGCTGGCCGAGGCCGCCCTGGCGCAGCTCGATCTGCACGCGCTGCATGTCATGCCCACCGGGCATGCGTGGCACAAATCGCGCGTGCTTTCGCCGGCGGCGCACCGGCTGGCCATGTGCGAGGCCGCCTTTGGTGACTTGCCGCGGGTGTGTATCGATCCACGCGAAATTCAGCGTGCCGGTCCTTCCTACACGGCCGATACCTTGAAGGAACTCGCCGCCGAGTATCCCGGCGCCCATCTCTATCTGGTGCTGGGGGCCGATCAGTTGCTGGCGTTCAAGACCTGGAGCCGCTGGGAGGAGGTGCTGCGCCACGCCACCCTGGCCGTGGCCAATCGGCCCATGCATCTGGCTGCCGATGCCGACCCGTCGCAAGCGGTCGAACTCGACCTCAGCGCCGTGGACATTCCTTTCGAGCGCTTGCACATGCCTTTGCATCCCACCAGCTCGACCGCCATCCGGGCCCATGTGCACGGTCGCAGCCGCCGGCACCCCGATCTGGACGTGCTGGTGCCTGCGGGCGTTGCGCGTTATATTTCCGAACACCACCTTTACGAAACGCCTACATGAGCGAAACCGCCGCCAAAAAGCAGATCCAGAAACTCCAACGCGCCATCGTCGATGGCCTGGAAGACGTCAAGGCCCAGGACATCCAGGTGTTCAACACCGAGGCGCTGTCGCCACTGTTCGAGCGGGTCATCATTGCCAGCGGCACCTCCAACCGGCAGACCAAGGCGCTGGCCGCCAGCGTGCGTGACGCCGTGCGTGAAGCCGGCTTCGACAAGCCCCGCACCGAAGGCGAGGAAAATGGCGAATGGATCATCGTCGATTGCGGCCAGGCGGTGGTGCATGTGATGCAGCCCAACATCCGCCAGTACTACCGGCTGGAGGACATCTGGGGCGAGAAACCCGTGCGCATCAAGCAGGCGGGCAAGGCCAAGGTGGCCCAGCCGTCTGAGGCGGTGGCCAAGCCGGCTCGCCAGCCCCGCGCCGTCAAGGCCGAAACCGAAGCGGTGGCCGTTGCGACGAAAAAAGCCCGCAAGACGGCCGCCGCGTCGCAGGCGGCGCCACCGTCTTCAGCCAAGCCGGCCAAAGCCGCCAAGCCAGAGGCCCGCAAGGCACCGGCCCGCCAGACCGCGAGCCGGGCCGCGGGCAAAACCACTGGGGCGGCACGCAGCGCGCCAGTCAAGGTGGTCAAGGTGGGGGTGGCGGCCAAGAAGCCCGCCGCTTCCCAAGCCGCAGCCAAGAAGGCGCCCGCCCGCAAGCCCAAGGCATGAAGCTCGTGATCGTCGCAGTCGGGCAGCGCATGCCTGACTGGGCCCAAACCGCTTACGACGACTACGCCAAGCGCTTTCCCCCCGACTGCCGGGTCGAGACCCGCACCGTCAAAACCGAGCCCCGTGGCAGCAAGGCGCTGGATGCCTTGCTCGCGGCAGAGCGCGGTCGCATCGAAGCCGCCGTGCCGAAGGGGGCGAGGATCGTGGCCTTGGACGAGCGGGGCACGGCGCTGACCACCATGGCTTTGGCGCAGCACCTGCGGCAATGGCAACAGGGCGGTGATGATGTGGCATTGGTCATCGGGGGGCCGGACGGGCTGGATGCGGGATTCAAGGCCGCGGCGCACCAGCGCATTCGCCTCTCGGACATGACCTTGCCCCATGCGCTGGCCCGCGTGCTGCTGATCGAGCAGCTCTATCGCGCTTGGTCCATCAATGCCAACCACCCCTATCACCGGGAATGAATACGCATGCTTGCGCTGTCCGCCGATTCGCCTTGGGTGTATCTCGCCTCGCAAAGCCCACGTCGGCGCGAGCTCTTGGCCCAATGGGGCATCCGTGCCGAATTGCTGTTGCCTGACGCCGACGAGGACGCCGAAGCGTTGGAGGCGGTCCGGCCACGGGAATGGCCATCGCGGTATGTGCAGCGCGTCACGCGCCACAAGCTCGACGCGGCCCTGGCCCGTTTGCAGCGCCGGGGCTGGCCTGACGGGCCGGTGCTGTGCGCCGACACCACGGTGGCGCTGGGGCGCCAGATTCTGGGCAAGCCCGCCTCCAAAGCCGATGCACGGCGCATGTTGCAAGCGCTCTCGGGCCAGCGGCATCAGGTGCTGACGGCGGTGGCGCTGGCCCATCGGGGGCAGGTGTGGCAGGCATTGAGCCGCTCCGAAGTCGAATTCGGCCCATGGTCTGCCGCCGACATCCGGCGCTATGTGGACAGTGGCGAGCCCATGGGCAAGGCCGGCGCCTATGCCATCCAGGGCGCAGCGGGGCTGTTCGTCAAGCGCATCCGGGGCAGCCACAGCGGCATCGTCGGGCTGCCCGCCTACGAGACGGCGCAGCTGCTGCGCGCGGCGGGGCTGCGGCTGCTTTAGGTCTGTTGTAATGCAAGCCATGGCACAAGACATCCTCATCAACTGGGCCCCCCAGGAAACCCGCGTGGCGGTGGTCGAGCAGGGCGCGGTTCAGGAAGTCCACATCGAGCGCACGCTGGAGCGCGGGCTGGTGGGCAACATCTATCTGGGCAAAGTTTCGCGGGTGCTGCCCGGGATGCAGTCAGCGTTCATCGACATTGGGTTGGATCGTGCCGCGTTCTTGCACGTGGCCGACTTGTTGCCCAACATCACGGCCCGCCATGCCGGCAAAGACAAAGCGCCGTTGGTGGCCAGTGGCCAGCCTGCCGCCGATGGGGCGCCTGCCGTCAGCGCTCCGGCGGCTGTGCAGCCCATCGAGCGGCAAATCTTCGAGGGGCAGGCCCTGATGGTCCAAGTGCTCAAGGACCCGATCGGCACCAAGGGGGCGCGGCTGACGGCGCAGATCAGCATCGCAGGGCGGCTGTTGGTCTTTTTGCCGCAGGACAAGCACATCGGCGTGTCGCAAAAAATTCCCCATGCCCAGCGCGAGGCGCTGCGCCAGCGCCTGCTGGCCCTGACGGCCGAGGGCGGGGGCGGCTTCATTTTGCGCACCAACGCCGAAGACGCCAGCGACGAGGAACTGGCCGAAGACATCGCCTACTTGCGCAAGACCTGGGCCCATATCAAGGCGGCGGCCACCCGCCAACCGCCTGCCACCCTGCTGTACCAGGACCTCACGCTCATGCAGCGCGTGCTGCGGGACCTGGTCAGCGCCGAGACCCAGTCCATCCAGGTCGATTCGCGCGAGCAATTTGCCTTGCTGCAAAGTTTTGCGCGTGAATACATGCCCAGCACGGTCGATCGCATTGCCCACTACAAAGGTGAGCGACCGATTTTCGACCTCTACCACATCGACGAGGACATTGCCCGCGCCTTGGGGCGGCGGGTGGATTTGAAGTCGGGCGGCTATCTGGTGATCGACCAGACCGAGGCCTTGACCACCATCGACGTCAATACCGGCGGCTATGTGGGGGCGCGCAATTTCGACGACACCGTCTTTCGCACCAACCTGGAGGCGGCGCAGGCCATTGCCCGGCAACTGCGGCTGCGCAACCTGGGCGGCATCGTCATCGTGGACTTCATCGACATGGTGCGCGAAGACCACCGCGAAGCGGTCTTGGCCGAATTCCGCAAACAACTCGCCCGGGACCGGGTCAAGACCATGGTAGGCGGGTTTTCGCAGCTGGGGCTGGTGGAGATGACGCGCAAGCGCACGCGGGAGTCGCTCATGCAGATGCTCAGCGAGCCTTGCCCGTCCTGTGGGGGCAAGGGGCATGTGAAGACGGCCCGCAGCGTGTGTTACGACATCCTGCGCGAAATCTTGCGCGAGGCGCGGGCCTTCAATCCGCGCGAATTTCGCGTGGTGGCCGCCCCGCAAGTCATCGAGCTGTTCCTGGACGAAGAAAGCGCCCACCTGGCTGGGTTGAGCGACTTCATCGGCAAGCCGATTTCACTGCAAAGCGAAAGCTCCATGACGCAGGAGCAATACGACATCGTGCTGCTGTGATCACTCGGCCAGCACGCCCCCCTGACTCTGGGCATGCAGGCGGGCATACACGCCTTGGGCGGCCAGCAGTTCGGCATGGGTGCCTTGTTCGGCAATTTGCCCCTGCACCAGCACCACCACCCGGTCGGCGTGTTCGATGGTGGACAGCCGGTGCGCAATCACCAGCGTCGTGCGGCCGCGCATGAGCCGGTTCAGCGCGTCTTGCACCAGCCGCTCGGATTCGTTGTCCAGCGCCGAGGTGGCTTCATCGAGGATGAGAATGGGCGCGTCCTTGTAGATCGCGCGGGCAATCGCCAGGCGTTGCCGTTGGCCGCCGGAGAGCTGCGCCGCGTTGTGCCCCACCGGCGTGTGGATGCCATCGGGCAGACTGTCCACCAGCTCGCCCAGATTCGCTGAACGCAGGGCCGCCATCACGCGGGCTGCGTCGAGTTCGGCGCCCAAGGCCACGTTGGCCGCCAGCGAGTCGTTGAACATCACCACATCCTGGCTGACCATGGCAAACTGGCGCCGCAGGCAGGCCAGATCCCATTCGGGCAGGGGCACGCCATCGAGGCAGACCACGCCGTCGCTGGCCTCGACGAACCGCGGCAGCAGGTTGGCCAGCGTGGTTTTCCCCGACCCCGACGGCCCCACCAGCGCCACCACTTCGCCCGGCGCAATGTCCAGTGTCACGCCGCGCAGCGCCGCTTGCTCCTGCCCGTCGTAGCGCACCCAGACGTTGTGCCACTGCAGATGGCCGCGGGCTTCGGCCCGATGGCTCCCGCCGGTCTGGGTAGGGGTGTGCTCGATCAGTTCCAAGGCCCGCTCCAGCGCGGCCACGCCGCGGGTGATGGGGCCGGCCAGATCGGCAAGCTGCCGCAGCGGGGTTATGAGCATCAGCATGGCGGTGACGAAGCCGACAAAGCTGCCCACCGTCACCCCGCTCGTGCTGCTTTGCCACAGCGCCACGCTGATGACGGCCGACAGAGCACCGGCGGCGAGCAATTGGGTCAGCGGCGTCATCGCGGCGGCGGCGATGGTGGATTTGAGCGACAGCCGCCGCAGCATCTGGCTGAGGCCCTCGAAACGGCGCGCCTGCTGGCTTTGCGCGCCGTGCAGCCGCACCATGCGATGGGCCAGGACGTTTTCTTCCACCACATAGGCCAACTCGTCCGTGGCCTGCTGGCTGCTGCGCGTGATGCGGTGCAGCCGCCGCGACAGCTCCCGAATGACCCAGGCCAGCGCCGGAAACAGCGCCAGCACGATCAGGGTGAGCTGCCAGTTCAGGTACAGCAGATAGCCCAACAGCGCCACGATGGTCAGCACGTCGCGCACCAGGGTCAGCAGGCTGTTGACGAGCAGGGTGGAGCCGGTCTGCACCTCATAGACGAGTGTGTTGGACAGCTTGCTCGCGCTTTGGTCGGCGAACAAGCGCATGTCCGCGTCATTGAGCCGGGCAAACATCGCCTGTCGCAGCGCCACCATGCCGCCGGCGGCGGTGTAGTTCAGCGCGTACTTGGCCACGAAAGTGGCCACCCCCCGGATCACGAACAGCCCCATCAAGGCCACCGGCACCAGCCAGATGGGAAACGCATCGGCCACGAAGCCTTCATCGAGCAGCAACTTGAGCAAGGCGGGGATGGCCGGCTCGGTGGCGGCAGCCACCAAAGCCCCCAGGAATGCCAACCCAATGCCGCCCTGGGCGCCCCGGAAATAGGGCCACAGGCGGCGCAGGCGGAAAAGCAGGGGTTGGCGGGCCAAAGGCGATGAGGAGGCGTTTTCGGTCAAGGTGCGCAAGCCGTCGAGGAATGAAAAAAGTGGTTACAAGTCGCCCAGGAACTTTTTACAAAATCCTGCCCCAGTGGCAGGGAGCGTGTTCGGTATTATCGGACGATGCCCAGCCCTCGGGCTGAAGTCATCGTTCGTTCACCGATCCATCTCTGTCATGCCCCCCATGTTGCACACCTCTTTTCTCAGTCGTCGCCAATTCTCCGCGCTGGCCGGCCTCGGTGGCGTGGCCGCTGGCTTGGGTTGGCCGGCACAGGCCCTGGCGCAATTTCGCGTCGAGGTCACGGGCATTGGCATGCAGCAAATTCCATTTGCCATCGCGCCGTTTCGGGTGGCTCCCGGCGTGCCGCAAGACGTGCCCGCCATCGTGCGCGCCGATCTGGAGCGCAGCGGCCAGTTGCGGTCCGTGCCTGCCGGCACCACCGTCATCGATGAAATGGCCCGCCCCGACCTGGCGCCCTGGCGCGAGCGCAATGCCGATGCTCTGATCACCGGCAGCGTCACGCGGCTGGCCGATGGTCGCTACGACGTGCGCTTTCGCCTGTGGGACGTGGTGCGCGCGCAGGACCTGGGCGGCATGAGCTTTCCCGTCTCCGAAGCCGACTTGCGGCTGGCTGCGCACCGCGTGGCCGATTACGTGTACGAAAAACTGCTCGGGCATCCCGGCGTGTTTTCCACCCGGATTGCCTACGTCTCCAAGCATGCCGAGCGCCACAACCTTTGGGTGGCCGATGCCGACGGCGAAAACGCCCAGGCCGCCCTGGTCAGCCAGGAGCCCATCATTTCGCCGGCCTGGTCGCCCAATGGCCAGTTCCTGGCCTATGTGTCGTTCGAGTCGCGCAAGCCCGTCATCTACACCCACGAAGTGGCCACCGGGCGGCGCCGGCTGCTTGCCAGCTTCCGCGGTTCCAACAGCGCGCCGGCCTGGTCACCCGATGGCCGGCAGCTCCTGGCCACGCTCACCATGGGCGGTTCTTCCCAGATTTACGCGATCGACGCCAACGGCGGACAACCCCAACGCATCACCCAGACCAGCGGCATCGACACCGAGCCGGCTTTCACCCCCGATGGTCGGCATGTCTATTTCGTCAGCGACCGTGGCGGCTCGCCACAGATCTACCGCATGACCCCGACCGGCGCCGAAGTCACCCGCGTGACCTTCGACGGCAACTACAACATCTCCCCGACCATTAGCCCTGACGGGCGGTGGATGGCTTTCGTGTCGCGGCTCTCGGGCGCTTTCAAGCTGCGCCTCATGGAACTGGCCAGCGGCACCGTGACCACGCTGACCGACACCACCGCCGACGAGAGTCCCAGCTTTGCGCCCAACAGCCGCCTCATCATGTACGCCACCAAGGTGCAGGGGCGTGAATCCCTGATGACCACCACACTGGACGGCCGCATCAAGACCCGCCTCGGCAGCGTGCCCGGCAGCGTGCGCGAGCCGGATTGGGGCCCCTTCTTGCGTTGATTTTTCCCCTGTGTCTTTCCTCATCAAGCTTTTCACACTCAACCACACTTCCACAGAGGCACAACATGAAGCACCTCGACACCTCCACTCAGGTTTCCTCCCGGTTCCCGTTCGGGTCTTGGCTGGGCGGTGCCCCCAACTGGCGCCATGCGGCCGCCGCCTGCGTCGCGGCCCTGGCCCTGGCGGGCTGTGGCTCCAGTGTCAAGCTCGATGAAGCCCCCGTGTCGGACCGCACGGGCGTGGCCGTGCAGCCCGGTGGTGGTTTGGCTGATAGCGGCTCTGGAGCCGATCAGCGTGCCGTCCCCAGCGTGCAGGCCGAGTCGGAGCAGGTGGGCCAGGCACCCGCGGGGCTGTCGCGGCTGATCTATTTCGATTTCGACGACTACACCGTCAAGCCGGAGTTCATGCCCCTGCTCGAAGGGCACGCCCGTTTCCTCAACGCCGACCGCCAACGCCGCGTGGTGCTCGAAGGCCACACCGACGAGCGTGGGGGGCGTGAATACAACTTGGCGCTGGGCCAGCGCCGCGCCGACGCCGTGCGCCGTTCGCTGGCATTGCTGGGCGTCTCCGAGCAGCAAATGGAGTCGGTGAGCTTTGGCAAGGAAAAGCCAGCCAACCCCGGCTCTGACGAGGAGGCCCACCGCCAGAACCGTCGCGTTGAGTTAAGCTACCGCTGATGAAACAGCGACCCCGTTCGACTTTCGTGGCCCCGCCGTTGACGGCGGTGGCCTTGATCTTGGCGGCCTGGATGCAGCCCGCCCAGGCCCAGTTGTTTGGCGGTGATGACGAGGCACGCCGCGCCATCATCGATCTGCGCGCCCGGGTGGAGAACAACCGCCAGGCCGCAGAGCAAGCCAACGAGCGGCTGGCCCGTGAGATTAAAGAGCTCGTGGACAATGAGCTGACCCCCGCTCGCCGCGGCTTGCTCGACCTCATCAACCAGATGGAGGCTTTGCGCCGCGAGCTGGCCGAAGTCCGGGGGCAGAATGAGCGGCTGGCTCGCGACCTGGCCGAATTGCAGCGCCAGCAGCGCGACGTGCTGGCCGCTGTCGATGAGCGACTGCGCCCGCTGGAGCCGGTGACGGTGAAGGTCGATGGCGTGGAATTCACGGCGCGGCCTGAAGAAACCCAGGCGTTCGAAGCCGCCATGAGCGCGCTGCGGGCCTCGGACTTTGCTCGCGCTGCCCAGCTCTACGAAACCCTCATCGCCCGTTTCCCCAACAGCGGCTACGTGCCCGTGGCCCTGTATTGGCAGGGGAATGCCCACTACGCCGCCCGCAATTACCAGGCGGCCATTGCCAGCTATCAACGGTTGATCGCCAAGGCGCCGCAGCACCCGCGCACGCCCGAGGCCATGCTCGCGATTGCCAACTGCCACCTGGAGCTGAAAGATGCGCGCGCCGCCCGTAGCGTGTTGCAGGAATTGGTGAAGCTGCACCCCGAGACGGAAGCTGGCGCGACGGCCCGCGACCGTCTGGCCCGCATGCGCTAAAAGGGTTGCGTCAAGGGCAGATCGGTTCTGCCCACGTCTGGGCCGACCCTATGTGGGTCGGCCTGGTTTTGGGGAAGGGGCAGGCTGAAGCTGGGGCGAGGCCGGCATTGGAGCCAGCGCTCTCAGCGCAGCATCACCACAGCTTCCACCACGGGCCGCGATCGCGCTGGAAGCCGCGCGTCAGAAAGCCGCTGTCGGGGAAGTTGGTTTCCAGAATGCGCCGCGTATCGGCGGCCAGGTCCGTCATGCCCAGGGCTTCGTAAGAGCGCAGCATGATGTAGAGCGCCTCTTCGGCAGCGGGAACGCCTTGATAGTCGGTGACTGCGGTCTGCGCCCGGTTCAGGGCCGCGACATAGGCGCCCCGGTTGAAGTAGTAGCGCGCCACATGCACTTCAGACTGTGCCAGCGAGTTGACGATGTACGTCATGCGCAGCCGGGCATCGGGTGCATAACGGGAATCCGGGAAGCGCTCCACCAGTTCGCGGAAAGCCTCGAAGGACACTTTGGCCGCTTTCTGGTCGCGCTCGGAAAGATCTTGTCGCGAGATGAACCCGAACAGCCCCAGGTTGTCGTTGAAGTTGACCAGGCCCTTGAGGTACAGCGCATAGTCCAGCGCCGGGCTGGCCGGGTGCAGGCGCATGAAACGGTCCAGCGTGGCGATGGCCTGGGCCTGCTCGCCGGCCTTGTAGTGGGCGTAGGCTTTTTCGAGTTGGGCCTGCTGGGCCAGCGGGGTGCCGGCGGCGCGGCCTTCGAGCCGCTCGAACAGGGTGATGGCCCGCTCGAAGTTGCCGCTGTTGCGTTCGTCGATCGCTTCGGCGTAGATGCGGTTTGGGCTCCAGTTGACCGTTGGATCCTCGCTCGACTTGCTGGCGCAAGCGCTCAGCAGCACGGCCAGGCTGACCGCCGCCCACCAGCGTGGCGCAGGAGTGACAACGGATAATCGGCTCAGAAACATCGAATGCACACCTTTGCGACAGCAGGACGGAAATTGACGAAACCCATTATATCGACGCCCTTGTTGCCCTCGGCCGCCCCTGGGCATGAGGCCGATGCCGCCGGCTGGCCGGGCGACTGGCCACTCGACGACGAGACGGCCAGTGAGGTCGAGGCGGCCGAATCTGTCGAGACGCGCCGCTTGCAGGTGGATGCCGCGCACCATGGCGTGCGCGTGGACAAGGTGCTGTCGGCCCTGCTGCCGGCGTTTTCCCGTTCTTGGCTGCAGCAATTGCTGGCCCAGGGCGCGGTGCGCATCAACGGCCAGGTGGCCGGCAAGGCGGCGGCCAAGGTGCGCGTGGGCGACGAGCTTGGGGTGGAACTGCGTCCCACGGCGCAGGCCAGTGCGTTCGTGGCCGAGCCCATGGCGCTGGCTGTGGTGTATGAAGACGAGCATCTGCTGGTCGTGGACAAGCCGGCGGGGCTGGTGGTGCATCCGGCGGCCGGCAACTGGCAGGGTACGCTGCTCAATGGGCTGCTGGCCCATCACGAAGGCGCTGCGCGGCTGCCGCGTGCGGGCATCGTGCATCGGCTGGACAAAGACACCAGCGGCCTGATGGTGGTGGGCAAGACGCTGGCGTGCTGCGAGGCGTTGACGCGCCTGATTGCCGCGCGGCAGGTGCATCGGGTGTACGTGGCTTTGGCGCATGGCGGCTGGCGGCGCGAGGCGCCGGAGGTGGCGGTGCGCCAGGCCATCGGCCGCGATCCGCGTCAGCGTTTGCGCATGGCGGTGCTGCCCGAAGACGCGGCCGGCGCCAAGCCGGCGCTCACGCGCATCCGTTTGCTCGATGCGCAGCCCCAGTCATGCTGGGTTGGCTGCAAGTTGCACACCGGGCGCACCCACCAGATTCGGGTGCACATGGCATGGTTGGGGCATCCCTTGGTGGGGGATGCGCTCTACGGCGGCCGGCCGCAGTGGGGCATGGCCCGGCAGGCCTTGCATGCCCATCGGCTGGCTTTCCGTCATCCGGTCACTCAGGCCGTATTGGATCTGCACAGCCCTGTGCCCGCCGACATGGCCGAGGCGGTCCACGCCGCCGGCCTGCGGTACAATCTGGAGCAGTTGTGGCGGCTCGACGTGGACGAGCCGGCATTGCCCATCTGATCACCCCTGGCGCTGGCGCAACGGCCGGCGCAGTGAGCCCTGCGGGCCACAGGTTTCCCTCGTTTTCACGCACGGACCTTCAGAACATGAACACGGCGGATGCTCGGCGCATCCTGGAGACGGCCCTCATCTGCGCATCGGAGCCCTTGTCGCTGCGTGACATGGCTGCCCTGTTCGAAGGGGCGCTGTCGGCCGATACGCTGCGCCGCTTGCTGGCCGACCTGCAACTGGCCTGGTCGGGCAGGGGCGTGGAGCTCGTCTGCCTGGCCAGCGGCTGGCGTTTCCAGAGTCGGCCCGAAATGCGCCCGTTTCTCGACCGCCTGCACCCTGAAAAGCCGCCCAAATACAGCCGTGCCGTGCTGGAGACGTTGGCCATCATTGCCTATCGGCAGCCCGTGACCCGTGGCGACATGGAAGACATCCGCGGCGTGACCATCCACTCTGGCATCCTCAAGCAGTTGGAGGATCGGGGGTGGATCGAAGTCATTGGCCACCGCGAGACGGTCGGCCGGCCGGCGCTGTATGCCACCACGCGCCAGTTTCTCGATGACCTGGGCCTGGACTCGCTGGATGCCTTGCCGCCCTTGGAAGAGGCCGCCCTGCGCGACGATGTGCTGCCCGGTCTGGACTGGGCCGCCGCCGACGGCCAGGAGTTGCCTGCGCCCCCCACTGAACCTTCCGCCTCCGCCTCATGACTTCCGCGCCTTTGCCTTCCGCTCGCCCTGCCGCCGCATCCGCCGATGCCCAGGGCGATGTGCATTTCGAAAATGTCGTCTCCGGGGGCTTTGACGAGGCGCAAAGCGCGCCCGAGCCCGCGCCCACGGGCAAGCGGGTGTTGCGCCCGCAGGTCGATGCCCCCAAGTTGCACAAGGTGCTGGCCCAGGCCGGCCTGGGGTCCAGGCTGGAGATGGAGCAGATGATTCTGCAGGGGCGCATCACCGTCAATGGCGAACCGGCGCATGTGGGGCAGCGCATCCAGTATGGGGATGCGATTCGGATCAACGGCAAGCCGGTGAAGGTGCGCATCGCGCCCCCCCCGCCGCGTGTGCTGGCCTATCACAAGCCGGTGGGCGAGGTGGTGACGCACGACGATCCCCAGAACCGCCCCACGGTGTTCCGGCGGCTGCCCCGGTTGCACACGGGCAAGTGGCAGTCCGTCGGCCGGCTCGACCTGAACACCGAAGGGTTGCTCCTGTTCACCAATTCCGGCGAATTGGCCAACAAGCTCATGCATCCGCGCTTCGGCTTGCAGCGCGAATATGCGGTGCGCGTGCTCGGGGCGCTGAGCCAGGAAGAAAAGCAGCGTCTGCTCGACGGCGTGCAGCTCGACGATGGCTTGGCTCAGTTCATCAGCCTGGAGGACGGCGGCGGCGATGGAGCCAATTGCTGGTACCGCGTCACCATCGCCGAGGGACGCAACCGCGAGGTGCGCCGCATGTTCGAGGCGGTCGGCCATGCCGTCAGCCGCCTCATTCGCATTCGCTACGGGGCGGTGGTGCTGCCGCGTGGCTTGCGGCGCGGGGCCTGGGTCGAACTCGACAGCCGCGACGTGGCTCGCCTCACCGAGGCGGCGGGGATGGATCGTTCCTTCGAATCCCGGGCGCGGGAATTCCGCCGACCCCAGGCCAAGCGCGATCCGTCGCGCGGCAAAGGCAAAGGACCGCGGCCGAGCGCGCCCAAGCTGGTGGACGGTCCGGCCAAGCCGCGCCGCATGGCTCAGGTGGACGGTGCCCGGCCAGGGCGAGGCCGCGCAGGCGGCGGCAAGGGGGTTGGCGCGCCCGATCCGATGCGCACCCGCTACGGCGACATCGCCGCCGACGCGCGCACGCCCAGCCGGGCCGCACCCGGGCGTGGTGGCAAACGGCCGCGTCGCTGAGCCCTCAAGCCGCACGGCGTGGCGTGGCGCCGTTTCACGGGTTAAAATCAAAAACTTTGCTAAACCTTTGACTTTCCAACAAACCAGGATCATTTCATGGCCATCGAACGCACCCTTTCCATCATCAAGCCCGACGCCGTCGCCAAAAACGTCATCGGCCAGATTTACAGCCGCTTCGAGGCCGCTGGCCTGAAGATCGCGGCGGCCAAGATGGTGCACCTCTCGCGCGCTGAAGCCGAGCAGTTCTATGCCGTGCACAAAGAGCGCCCCTTCTTCAAGGATCTGGTGGACTTCATGATTTCCGGCCCGGTCATGGTGCAGGTGCTCGAAGGCGAGAACGCCATCGCCAAGAACCGCGAGCTCATGGGTGCCACCGATCCGAAGAAGGCCGCCCCCGGCACCATCCGCGCCGACTTTGCCGACAGCATCGACGCCAACGCCGTGCACGGCTCCGACGCCCCCGAAACCGCTGCCGTGGAAGTGGCCTTCTTCTTCCCCGGCATGAACATTTACGCACGCTGATCATGCGATGACGGCCAATTTGCTCGATTTCGACCTCGACGGGTTGGCCGCTTTCTGCCAGCGGCTCGGAGAAAAGCGCTTCCGAGCCGTCCAGCTGTTCCGCTGGATCCACCAGAAAGGCGTGGCCCGTTTCGAGGACATGACCGATCTGGCGCGCTCGCTGCGCGAAAAGCTCCCTGGCGTCTGTGAAGTCCGTGGCTTGCCGGTGCTCGCCGAGCAGGCTTCGGCCGACGGCACGATCAAGTGGCTGTTCGACGTGGGCGATGGCAACGCCGTCGAGTCGGTGTTCATCCCCGAAGATGATCGGGGCACGCTGTGCGTGTCTTCCCAAGCCGGTTGCGCGGTGGGTTGCCGTTTCTGCTCGACCGGCCACCAAGGCTTCAGCCGCAACCTCACCACGGGCGAGATTCTGGCCCAGCTTTGGCATGCGGAACACCATCTCCGGCGGCGCTTCAACACCACGGAACGCGTGATCTCCAACGTGGTGATGATGGGCATGGGCGAGCCGCTGCAGAATTACCATGCCCTGGTGCCGGCGCTGCGCGTCATGCTCGATGACCATGGCTATGGCCTGTCGCGCCGCCGCGTGACCGTGTCCACCTCCGGCGTGGTGCCGATGATGGATCGCCTGGCGCAGGATTGCCCGGTGGCGCTGGCGGTGTCGCTGCACGCGCCCGCCGATGCGTTGCGCGACGATCTGGTCCCCTTGAACCGCAAATACCCGATTGCCGAATTGCTGGATGCCTGCTTGCGCTATCTGCCGGCGGCGCCACGCGACTTCATCACGTTCGAATACTGCATGCTCGATGGCGTCAATGACAGCCTCGACCATGCCGAACAGCTCATCGGTTTGCTGCAGGGGCATGCCGGTACCGGCGTGCCCTGCAAGCTCAACCTGATCCCCTTCAATCCCTTCCCCGATTCTGGGCTGCGCTGTTCTTCCCGGGCCACGGTCAAGGCCTTTGCCGACCGGCTCCATGCGGCAGGCATCGTCACCACGGTGCGCAAGACCCGGGGCGACGACATCGATGCCGCCTGCGGCCAGCTGGCCGGCGACGTGCTGGACCGCACCAACGCGGCCCAGCGTCTGGCGCAGCGCCGCCGACAGGAAGGGCAGCCCGTCATCTGGACCCCCAAAAAACAGGAGACTTCTGCATGACCCTGAGCTGGCGACGATGGACTCTGCTGGGGCTGGCCCTGCTGTGGCTGACGCTCCACCTCGGTTGCGCGGCCCCTGCGGCCCCACGGCTGGAGGGCGACCAGCGCGTCTGGGTCACGGAGTCCGACGAGCCGGAAGCGCGGCGGCGTGCCCGCATCCGGCTGGAACTGGCGGCCGGCTATTTCGAGCAAGGGCAGACCACGGTGGCGCTGGACGAGGTCAAGCAGGCCATCCAGACGGACCCCAGCTTCGCCGCAGCCTACAACTTGCGCGGGCTGATTTTCATGCAACTGGAGGAGCCTCGCCTGGCCGAGGACAGCTTCCAGCAGGCGCTACGCCTGGCGCCGCGCGACGGCGACACCTGGCACAACCTGGGCTGGTTCTATTGCCAGAGCGACCGCTATGCCGACGCGTGGCAAGCCTTTGCCAGAGCCCTGCAAGCGCCGGGCTATCGGTCGGCCGCGCGCACCTGGATGGTTCAGGGCATTTGTCAGGCACGCGCCGATCAACGGGCCGATGCCGAGCAAAGTTTGTTGCGCGCTTTCGAGCTCGATTCGGGCAACCCCATCACGATTTACAACCTGGCCTTGCTGCTGCACAAGCGCGGCGAAAGCGAGCGGGCCCGTTTCTATCTGCGGCGGCTGAACAATTCTGAATTTGCCAATGCCGAATCGCTGTGGCTGGGGGTGAAGATCGAGAACCGGCTGCAGAATCGCGAAGCCGCCCAGCAGTTGGCCACCCAGTTGTTGCGCCGCTTCCCGGATTCACGCGAGGCCAACGCCTACGAACGGGGGGCTTTCAATGAGTGAGCCAGTGAACGAGCGCGATGTGTCAAGCCCGCAGACAGAAGCCTCCCCCCCATTGACCTTGCGGCAGGCCCGGGAGCGCTCGGGCCTGCATTTGGCGGCGCTGGCGGCCATGCTGAAGGTGCCGGTCAAGCGCCTGGAGGCGCTGGAGGCAGGCCGCTACGACGAACTGCCCGACATGACGTTTGCCCGTGCCCTCGCGCAGAGCGTGTGCCGGGTGCTCAAGGTGGATCCCGCCCCCATCTTGGCCAACCTGCCGGCTTCGTCCGAAGTGCGATTGGGCGATATCGATCGCTCCCTCAACGCCCCGATGCCCGCCCGGCATGGCGCTTTGCCCAAAGCGGCTGCGGTGGCCACGCCGCTGGTGGGGCGGCGGTTGTCCTGGCCGATGGCATTTGCCTTGCTGGTGCTGGTGGTGGCCGTGGTGCTGTGGTTTTTGTTGCCAGCGGCGCCATCGGCCCCCACGGCGCGGGTGGTCAGCACGCCGGTGCCTGCAGCGGCGATTTCTGAGCCTGTCACGGCCGAAGGCGATGCCCTGGGGGCTGGCGCGCAGGCCGGCGCCGAGCCGGTTGAGCCGGCCGTGCCGGATGCCGGGCGCATCGAGCCGCCAGCAGCCGCCCCCATGGTCCCGCCCACTGCGTCCGCGGCATCCACGCCTGCGGCTTCCGCCGAACCGGCGGCCAGCCCTGCCGCAGAGCCTGAAGGGCTGTTCCGCTTGCGGGCACGGGAGACGGCTTGGGTACAGATCACCGGGGCCTCTGGGCGGGTGTTGGTGCAGCGCAGCTTGCAGCCGGGCGAGGTGGTGGCGTTTTCCAGCGACTTCCCGCTGGCCGTGGTCGTCGGCCGCGCCGATGAGGTCGAGGCCACCCTGCGTGGCCAGCCTTTTGCCCTGGCCCCTCATGCCCGCAACAACGTGGCCCGTTTCGAGGTTCGTTGAGTGAGTGCCATGAATACGGTCGCATCTTCCATGGAGCCTGGCGCCCCCGTCGCCAGTCCGTTTCCCCGGCGCAAATCGCGCATGGGGGTGGTCGTCTGGGGCGACCATCGCGTCACGCTCGGTGGCAGCGCGCCGGTGCGCGTCCAGTCCATGACCAACACCGATACCGCCGACGCGGTGGCCACCGCGATCCAGGTCAAGGAGCTGGCGCAGGCCGGTTCGGAACTGGTGCGCATCACCGTCAACAACGACGACGCGGCCAAGGCCGTGCCCTACATCCGCGAGCAACTCGACCGCATGGGCATTGCGGTGCCCCTGATCGGCGACTTCCACTACAACGGCCACCGCCTGCTCACCGACTACCCCGACATGGCGCAGGCCCTGTCCAAGTACCGCATCAACCCCGGCAACGTGGGGCGGGGCGAGAAGAAAGACCGCCAGTTTGCCCAGATGGTCGAAGCCGCGCTGCGCTGGAACAAGCACATCCGCATCGGGGTGAACTGGGGCAGTTTGGATCAGGATCTGCTCGCGTCGATGATGGACGACAACGCCCGGCGCGCCCAGCCCTGGGACGCCAAGCAGGTCATGTATGAGGCCCTGATCACGTCCGCCCTGCAGTCCGCTGCCCAAGCCGAGAAGATGGGCATGAAGCCCGAGGACATCGTGCTGTCGTGCAAGGTCAGTGGCGTGCAGGACCTGATTGCGGTGTACCAGGAACTGCACCGCCGTTGCGATTACCCGCTGCACCTGGGCCTGACCGAAGCCGGCATGGGCACCAAGGGCACGGTGGCATCGACGGCCGCGCTGTCCGTCCTGCTGCAGCAGGGCATCGGCGACACGATTCGGGTCTCGCTCACGCCCCAGCCGGGTGAGCCGCGCACCCAGGAAGTGGTGGTGGCCATGGAGATTTTGCAGGCGCTCGGGCTGCGCAGCTTCGTGCCCAGCGTCACGGCCTGCCCGGGTTGCGGGCGCACCACCAGCACCACCTTCCAGGAGCTGGCCAAGCAGATCGACGATTTTCTGCGTGCTTCCATGCCGCAGTGGCGCGAGCGGTACCCCGGCGTCGAAAACCTCAAGGTCGCGGTGATGGGCTGCATCGTCAACGGGCCGGGCGAGAGCAAGCATGCCGACATTGGCATCAGCCTGCCGGGCACCGGCGAGGCGCCGGCCGCCCCCGTGTTCATCGATGGCGAAAAGCGCATGACGCTGCGCGGCGAGTCCATCGCCACCGAGTTCCAGCAGATCGTCGAAAACTACATCCACCAAAAATACGGCGCCTCCGCCTGAGGGCGCTGCCTACATCCACTGACACATGGCTGAAAAACTCTGTGCCGTCAAAGGCATGAATGACATTTTCGCGCCGGAATCGGCGCACTGGGAATGGCTCGAAGCCAAGGTGCGCGACCTGATGATGCGCTATGCCTATCGCAATGTGCGCACGCCCATCGTGGAGCCCACCGGCCTGTTCGTGCGCGGCCTGGGCGAGGTGACGGACATCGTCGAGAAGGAGATGTACTCCTTCGAAGACCGCCTCAATGGCGAGCAACTCACCCTGCGCCCCGAGGCCACGGCCGGCGTGGTGCGCGCGGTCATCGAGCACAACCAACTCTACGATGGCCCCAAGCGCCTGTACTACATGGGCCCCATGTTTCGCCATGAGCGCCCGCAGCGGGGCCGCTATCGCCAGTTTCACCAGGTGGGGGCCGAGGCACTGGGTTTTGCCGGGCCCGACGTGGATGCCGAACTCATCGTCATGGCGGCCGACCTGTGGGCCGAACTGGGCTTGAGCGACGTGACGCTGGAAATCAACAGCCTGGGCCAGCCTGCGGAGCGGCTGGCGCATCGGCAGGCGCTGATCGCTTACCTGGAGCAGCACGCCGACCAGCTCGATGAAGACGCCAAACGCCGCCTCTACAGCAACCCGCTGCGCATTCTGGACACCAAAAACCCTGCGATGCAGGCGCTGGTGGAGGCCGCTCCCAAGCTGATGGACTATCTGGGGCCTGAGTCGCTGGCGCATTTCGAGGGCTTGCGCCGCCTGCTGGATGCCCAAGGCATCGCCTACCGCATCAACCCGCGCCTGGTGCGGGGGATGGACTATTACAACCTCACCGTGTTCGAGTTCGTCACCACGTCGCTGGGTGCCCAAGGCACGGTGTGCGCGGGCGGCCGCTATGACGGGCTCATCGCCCAGATCGGCGGCAAGCCGGCCCCTGCCGTGGGGTGGGCGTTGGGTGTGGAGCGGATTCTGGAGTTGCTCAAGGCCCAAGGGTTGCTCCCTCAACCGCCGGTGCCCGATTGCTACGCCATCGTGCCGCAGACCGAAGGCCAGGAGCGGGTGATGCAAACCCTGCGTGCCTTGCGCCGCGCGGGTCTTTCGGTCCAGATGCATGCCGGTGGGCCAGACGGGCAGGGCAGCATGAAGTCCCAGTTCAAGAAAGCAGACGCCAGTGGCGCACGCTACGCCCTCATCTTTGGGGAAAGCGAACTGGCCGCGGGCCAGGTGGCGGTCAAGCCGCTGCGTGCCGATGCGCAGGGCGGCCTGACCGAGCAGAGCCTGCTGCCCCTCGATGGTGCCGAGGCGTGGGCAGCGCGCTTGCGTTGAGGCGGCCGCACCAGACGCGCACCCCCTACAATCCAAGCCCATCACGCATCGACAGCACATTCATGGCTTCTCCCTACGACCTGCAAGAACAGGAACAACTGGCTCAGCTCAAGCACTTCTGGGCCCGCTACGGCAACCTCATCACTTGGCTGCTCATTGCGGTGCTGGGCGCGTTTGCGGTGTGGAATGGCTGGCAGTACTGGCAGCGCAAGACCGCGCTGGAGGCCGCCGCGCTCTACGACGAGCTGGATCGTGCCGCTCGCGCCAATGACGTAGATCGGGTGCGTCGCGTCTGGGCCGACTTGCAGAAGCAGGCAGGCCGCTCCGCGCAGGCCCAGCACGGGGGGCTGCTGGTGGCCCGCGTGCTGCAGGATGCCGGTGAAGTCCAGGAGGCCCGCGCAGCCCTGCAAGCCGTGGTGGAGCGATCCAAAGACGCCGGCGTGGCTGCGGCCGCCCGGCTGCGCTTGTCTGCGCTCGAATTGCAGGCCGGCGACCACGCCGCCGCCCTGAAATGGCTCGACGCCAGCCTGCCGCCGGAATTTGCCGCCCTGGTGGCCGACCGGCGCGGCGACGTGCTGCTGGCCCAAGGGCAGACGGATGCCGCCCGGCAGGCTTATCAAACGGCTTGGCGTGGCATGGGCCCCGAAGTGGATTACCGCCGCATCATCGAAGCGAAACTCAACGCCCTGGGCGTGGATCCGACGAAAACGTCTGAATGAAGGGAGCGTTTGCCGTGAGTCTGAACCTTTTTGCCCGCGCCTGCACCTCGTCACGGTGGTTCTTCGTGTTGCTGGCTGCCGCGGCGCTGTCGGCGTGTTCTTCGGGCAGCAAGCGCCCCGAGCCCACCCCGTTGGCCCCTGTCACGGCCTTGGTGCCGGCTTCGCGGGCCTGGACGGCGGCGATCGGCCCGGTCGATCCCCTGATGACACCTGCCGTGCGCGGGCAGCAGGTCTTTCTGGCGAACGCGGCCGGCTCGGTGTTCGCGCTCGACGGCGCCAGCGGCCAAGTGCAATGGCGGGTCGATCTGGGCACGCCGCTGTCTGCCGGCGTCGGTGCCGATGGGCAGACGGCCGCGGTCGTGACGCGCAACAATGAGCTCGTCGCCGTGGAGTCCAGCGGCGAGCGTTGGCGGGCGCGGCTGCCGGCCCGCACCTTCACCGCGCCTCTGGTGGCCGGGCAGCGCGTCTTCGTCCTCAGTGGCGACCGCAGCGTCACCGCCTTCGATGCCCGCACCGGCGCCCGGCTGTGGACCCAGGCCGCTCGCGGCGCCGACCCCCTGGTGCTCCAGCAAGCCGGCGTGCTCACGGCGGTGGGCGACACGCTGCTGGCAGGCGTTTCCGGCCGACTGGTGGCCTTCGATCCCCTCAACGGTCGCGTCCGCTGGGAGGCCCCCATTGCCACGCCGCGTGGCGTCAACGAAATCGAGCGCCTGGTTGATCTGGTGGGCCGAGTGGGGCGCGTGAATGATCAACTCTGCGTGCGGGCGTTTCAGGCCGCCGTGGGCTGCGTGGACGCCAACCGGGGCACGGTTCTGTGGACCCAGCCCGCCGACGGTGCGGTGGGCGTGGCGGCCGACGCCGACCAGGTCTACGGGGCCGAGCGCAACGGCCGCGTGATCGCCTGGCGCCGCAGCAACGGCGAACGCGCCTGGTCCAGCGATGCGCTGCTGCACCGGGGCGTCACGGCCCCGCTGGCTGCCGGGCGCTCCATCATCGTGGGCGATGCCCAGGGCTTCGTGCATCTGCTCTCGCGCGACAACGGCGCCATGCTCAACCGGCTCAACACCGACGGCTCTGCCATCGTCGGCGGGCCGTTCCTTGCCGGCAACACGCTGGTGGCCGTCACGCGCAATGGCGGGGTGTTTGGCTGGCGGCCCGAATGAAACCGGTCATTGCCCTGGTCGGGCGCCCCAATGTGGGCAAATCCACCCTCTACAACCGCCTGACCAAGACCCGCGACGCGATCGTCGCGGACTTTCCCGGCCTGACGCGCGACCGGCATTACGGCAGCGCCCGGCTGGGCAAGCGCGAGTTCATCGTCATCGACACGGGCGGCTTCGAGCCCGATGCCGGCAGCGGCATCTACAAGGAAATGGCCAAGCAGACGCGGCAGGCCGTCGCCGAAGCCGATGTGGTGCTGTTCGTGCTCGATGCGCGCGCCGGGCTCAGCGCCCAGGACCACGACATCGCCAACTACCTGCGCAAGCTGGCCAAGCCCTGCCTGCTCGTGGCCAACAAGGCCGAGGGCATGAAAGCCGGCGCGCAGTGGGCCGAGTTTTATGAACTCGGGCTGGGCGAGGTGATTCCGGTGTCCGCCGCGCATGGTCAGGGTGTGCGCTCGATGATCGAGGCCGCGCTGGACCGCCTCCAGTGGCCAGAGGAAGCCCCCGAGCCCGAACCGGGCGACGAAACCGTCATCCGCTTGGCCGTGGCCGGGCGCCCCAACGTGGGCAAATCCACCTTGATCAATGCCTGGTTGGGGGAGGAGCGCCTGGTCGCTTTCGATCTGCCAGGCACCACCCGGGATGCGATTGCCGTGCCGTTCGAGCGCAATGGCCAGAAATTCGAGCTCATCGACACGGCTGGCTTGAGGCGCAAGGGCAAGGTGTTCGAGGCCATCGAAAAGTTTTCGGTCGTCAAGACCCTGCAGGCCATCGAGAATGCCCATGTGGTGCTGCTGCTCATCGACGCCACCCAAGGGGTGACCGATCAGGACGCCCACATCGCCGGCTTCATCCTCGACAGCGGGCGGGCCGTCGTGGTGGCCATCAACAAATGGGACGCGATCGACGCCTATCAGCGCGAGCAGCTTCAGCGTTCGATCGAGAGCCGGCTGGCGTTTCTCAAATTCGCCCCCATGCACACCATCTCGGCCAAAAAGCGCCAGGGCATCGGACCGTTGTGGAAATCGATTGCCCAGGCTTATGCCTCGGCCACCAAGAAAATGCCCACCCCGGTACTGACCCGGTTGTTGCAAGAGGCGGTGGCTTTCCAGGCGCCCAAGCGCAGCGGCATGTATCGCCCGAAAATGCGCTACGCCCACCAGGGGGGCATGAATCCGCCGGTCATCGTCATTCATGGCAATTCGCTCGAAGGCGTCTCCGACGCCTACCGGCGTTTCCTCGAAGGGCGCTTTCGCAAGGCGTTCGACCTCGTGGGTACCCCCCTGCGCATCGAGTTCAAGACCTCCTCGAACCCTTACGATGACAAGGACTAGATCCGCCATCCGCACAAACCCTGCCCGGCTTGTGGTATGGTCTTGGTCCCCCAACTTCAATTGAACACGGAAGATATCGTGAGCAACAATAAAGGCCAACTTCTGCAGGACCCGTTTCTGAACCAGCTCCGCCGCGAGCACGTGCCGGTGTCCATCTACCTCGTCAACGGCATCAAGCTTCAGGGGCAGATCGAATCGTTCGACCAATACGTCGTGCTGCTGCGCAACACCGTCACGCAGATGGTGTACAAGCACGCCATTTCCACCATCGTGCCGGGCCGTCCGGTGCAGTTCTCGGTCGCTCCGCCCGCCGAAGTGGCCTGACCGCAGATTGGGTTCCGACAACAAACCCCTCCAGCCCCCCGGCGTGGTGCTGGTCGGGGTGGACTTGGGTCTGCCCCATTTCGATGCCACGCTCGAGGAGCTGGCGCAGCTTGCCGAAACCGCCGGCTATCGCGTGCTCGACCGCGTGACCTGCAAGCGTAAAGCGCCCGATGCTGCGCTTTACGTGGGCAGTGGCAAAGCCGATGAGATCAAGGCGTTGGCGCTGGCGCATGGGGCGACCGAAATCCTGTTCGACCAGGCGCTCAGCCCGGCGCAGCAGCGCAACCTCGAGCGGCACATGGGCATGCCGGTCAACGACCGCATCCTGCTGATCCTGGAAATCTTTGCCCAGCGCGCACGCAGCCACGAAGGCAAGCTGCAGGTCGAGCTGGCCCGGCTGCAATACCTCTCCACCCGGCTGGTGCGGCGTTGGTCGCACTTGGAGCGCCAGACGGGCGGCATCGGCTTGCGCGGCGGTCCGGGCGAGACGCAGATCGAACTCGACCGGCGCATGATTGGGGACGCCATCAAGCGAACCCGCGAGCGGCTCGACAAGGTCAAGCGTCAGCGCGGCACCCAACGGCGCCAGCGCGAGCGGCGCGGGGCTTTCAACATCTCGCTGGTGGGCTATACCAACGCCGGCAAATCCTCGCTGTTCAACGCCTTGGTCAAGGCGCGCGCCTATGCGGCCGACCAGCTCTTTGCCACGCTGGACACGACCACCCGCCAGATGTATCTCGGCGAGGTCGGCCGCAGCGTCTCGCTGTCTGACACCGTGGGCTTCATCCGCGATTTGCCGCACACCCTGGTCGATGCCTTTGCCGCCACCTTGCAGGAGGCGCGCGATGCCGACCTCCTGCTTCACGTGGTCGATGTGTCCAACCCGGCCTATCCGGAGCAGATGGACGATGTGCAGCAGGTGCTGCGCGAAATCGGTGCCGACGAGATCCCGCAGATTCTGGTGTTCAACAAAACCGATGCCCTGCCGCCTGCGCAGCGCCCGTTGCAAGCAGTCGATTCGATGGAACTCCAGGGCAAGGTGTGGCCTCGTATCTTCGTCAGTGCCCACACGGGTGAAGGCCTCGATGCCTTGCGTGGCCTGCTGGCCCAGCGGCTGGCGGCGCAAACCCCTGCGGAAAATGCGACTCTGGAAGATGCGTCGTTTTGATTCGGCACAATATCCCCATTCGACACCTTCACGACACCCACCCATGAACATTCATCCGTTGCCTCGACGCCTGCCATTGTGGAGCCGCGTGAAAGGCATGTTCAATCTGAACGACCCCCGTTGGGGCCGTGACGAGGACGGCTCGCGGGAGCGTGGCCGCGACGCCAGCCCGGACGACCAGGAGCGCCGGGACGACCCCGAGCAGCGCCCGTTTTCCCAACGCCCCCAGGGCCCCAATCAAGGGCCGCCCGACCTCGATGAGCTGTGGCGCGATTTCAATCGCAAGCTCAGCGGCCTGTTCGGCAGCGGGGGGCGCGGGGGCGGGCGCGGTGGCATGGGCAACGGTTCCGGCGGCGGTCTGCCGCCTTTCAAGCCCGACCCCAAGAGCACCGGCATTGGGGCCGGGCTCATCGCCGGCGTGGCAGTGCTGATCTGGCTGGGCACGGGCTTCTTCATCGTCCAGGAAGGTCAGCAGGCCGTCATCACCCAGTTCGGCAAATACCACAGCACCGTGGGGGCGGGCTTCAACTGGCGCTTGCCGTACCCGATTCAGCGCCACGAAGCCGTGTTCGTGACCCAGATCCGTTCCGTGGATGTGGGGCGCGACTCCATCGTTCGCGCCACGGGTCTGCGCGATTCGGCCATGCTGACCCAGGACGAAAACATCGTCGAAATCAAGTTTGCGGTGCAATACCGCCTCAACGATGCGCGCGCCTACCTGTTCAACAGCCGCGACCCGGATGCCGCCGTGCTGCGCGCCGCCGAGACCGCCGTGCGCGAAGTCGTGGGCAACATGCGCATGGATGCCGCCCTGGTGGATGAGCGCGACCAGATCGCCCCGCGCGTGCGTACCCTGATGCAAAACATCCTCGACCGCTACGGTGTCGGCATCGAGGTGGTGGGCATCAACCTCCAGCAAGGTGGCGTGCGTCCGCCCGAGCAGGTGCAGGCCGCCTTCGACGACGTGCTCAAGGCCGGTCAGGAGCGCGAACGCGCCAAGAACGAGGCCGAAGCGTATGCCAACGACGTCATCCCCCGTGCCCGCGGTACCGCCTCCCGTTTGATCGAGGAAGCCGAAGGTTACAAAGCCCGCGTGGTGGCGCAGGCCCAAGGTGATGCGCAGCGCTTCCGCTTGCTGCAGGCCGAATACGCCAAGGCGCCGCAGGTCACGCGCGAGCGCCTCTACCTGGAAGCGATGCAGGAGATTTACAGCAACGTGACCAAGGTCATGATCGACACCCGGCAGAACTCCAACCTCCTGTACCTGCCTCTGGACAAGATCATGCAGCAGGCCGGCGCTCCGGCAAGCACGCCCGCTGCGGCCAGTGGCGCCGCCAGCGGCTCCAGCACCGCGCCGCTGCTGCCCAATGACGCCCGCGCCCGGGACGACCTGCGCTCGCGCAGCCGCGAGACGCGCTGACCACCGGGAGGCACACACATCATGAACAAGATCGGACTCGTCATTTCCTCCCTGCTGCTGGTGGTGGTCATCGCCAGTTCCATGCTTTTCGTGGTGGATCAGCGCCAGTTCGGCGTGGTCTATCAGCTGGGCCAGATCCAGCGCGTCGTCACCGAGCCGGGGCTCAACTTCAAGCTGCCTCCGCCATTCCAGAACGTGACCTATGTGGACAAGCGGCTGCTGACTCTGGAGAGTTCCGACACCGAACCCATGATCACTGCCGAGCGGCAACGCGTCGTGATCGACTGGTTCGTGCGTTGGCGCATCTCCGACCCGTCGGCCTACATCCGCAACGTCGGTCTGGACGAGCGCGCCGGTGCCATCCAGCTCAACCGGGTGGTGCGCAACTCCTTCCAACAGGAAGTCAACAAGCGCACCGTGCGCGAACTGCTGTCCACCCGCCGCGAAGAGCTCATGGCCGATGTGAAGCGCGAGGTGCTGGCCGCCGTGCGTGGCGCCGAACGCCCCTGGGGCATGGATGTGGTCGATGTCCGGATCACCCGGATCGACTATGCCGAAACCATCACGCGCTCGGTGTTCGAACGCATGGAAGCGGAGCGCAAGCGCGTGGCCAATGAGTTGCGCTCCACCGGCTTTGCCGAAGGGGAGAAGATCCGTGCCGACGCCGACCGCCAGCGCGAAATCATTGTCTCGACCGCTTTCCGCGATGCGCAGAAGATCAAAGGTGAGGGCGATGCCGAGGCCGCCCGCCTGTACAACGATGCCTTTGGCCGCGACCCGGCGTTTGCCCAGTTCTATCGCAGCCTGGAGGCCTATCGCGCCAGCTTCAACAGCAAGAACGATGTGCTGGTGATGGATCCGTCTTCCGAGTTCTTCCGCGCCATGCGCGGCAGCACGCCGGGCGGACGCTGAAGCCGTCAAAACCGTCTGATGGCCCGCCCAGGTGGCGGGCCGGTGTGTTCCTGCCGGTAAAATCCGGTTTTTAACAGCCTCGCCTTGTCCATGTCCGCCTGGGTCCTGCCGGATCAATTCGCCGATGTTTTGCCTTCCGAGGCCCGGCACATCGAAGACCTGCGTCGCGCGCTGCTCGACACCGCGCGTACGCACGGCTACGAGCTGGTCATTCCTCCGCTGGTCGAGCATCTGGACTCCCTGCTCACCGGCACGGGCGAGGCGCTGGATCTGCAGACCTTCAAGCTGGTGGACCAGCTCTCGGGCCGTTCGCTGGGTCTGCGTGCCGATACCACGCCCCAGGTGGCCCGCATCGATGCCCATCTGCTCAACCGCGCGGGCGTCACCCGCTTGTGCTACTGCGGCCCGGTGGCCCGCACCCGCATCGATCGGCCTCACGGCACGCGCGAGCCCCTGCAACTGGGGGCGGAGCTTTATGGCCACGCCGGTCGCGAGGCCGATCTGGAGATCATCGAGCTGGCGATTGCCTCGCTGCGGGCCGCGGGCATTGGGCGTCTGGTGCTGGATCTGGGCGATGTGCGCATCGTCGATGCCGTGCTGGGAGGGCATGCTCTGGAGCCTGCCCGGGTGTCGCGCATCCATGCCGCCCTGGCCGCCAAAGACGTGGCGACGCTGCAGGCCGAAAGCCATGGCCTGCCTTCTGGCGTGCGCCAGGCATTGCTGGGGTTGACCCGCTTGTATGGCGATGAAGCGGTGCTCGATGAAGCGCTGCGCGTGCTGCCCGCCTCCGATGCCCTGCATCGGGCGCTGGCCGATCTGCGCTGGCTCGCTGGGCACGTGGAGGGCGCAGAGGTGTCTTTCGATCTGGCCGATCTGCGAGGCTACGCCTACTACACCGGCATGCGGTTTTCGCTGTTTGGCGCCGGGGATGCGTCACAGACGCCGACCGAATTGGTGCGTGGCGGGCGCTACGACGAAGTCGGGGCCGTGTTTGGCCGGCGCCGGCCCGCCGCTGGTTTCAGCCTGGACTTGAAGGAACTCGTGGCGGCTCTGCCCAGGCCGGCATTGCAGAAGGCCATCCGGGCCCCTTGGGGCAGCGCGCCCGCGCTGCGCGCCGCAATTGCCGCATTGCGTGCCCAGGGGCAGACGGTGGTTTGCGTGCTCCCGGGCCATGAGCACGAGGTGGATGAATTCGAATGCGACCGTGCGCTCGTGGAGCGCGACGGCCAGTGGGTCCTGCAGCCGCTGGCGGCCTAAGACCTCCCTGTTGGAACCGAGAAACATGAACGTGAACAACTTCAAGGCCCAGCCTGGGCGCAATGTGGTCGTCGTGGGCACCCAGTGGGGCGACGAAGGCAAGGGCAAGCTGGTGGACTGGCTGACCGAAATCGCTGGCGGTGTGGTCCGCTTCCAAGGGGGGCACAATGCCGGGCACACGCTGGTCATCAACGGGGTCAAGACGGCGCTGCACCTCATCCCCAGCGGCATCATGCGTGCTGGCGTGAAGTGCTACATCGGCAACGGCGTGGTGCTGTCGGCGGGCAAGCTGCTGGAGGAAATCGCTGGCCTGGAGAAGGCAGGTGTCGAAGTCCGCTCGCGCCTGCGGGTGAGCGAAGGCTGTCCGCTCATCCTGCCCTTTCACGCCGCGCTGGACGTGGCACGCGAGGTGGCCAAGGAAAAGGCGGGCGCGGCCAAGATCGGCACCACCGGCCGCGGCATCGGCCCGGCCTATGAAGACAAAGTGGCCCGCCGCGCCTTGCGGGTGCAAGACCTCAAGCACCCCGAGCGTTTCGCGGCCAAGTTGCAGGAACTGGTCGATTACTACAACCAGCAGCTCGCGTTGCTGGGTGCCGCGCAGGTGGACTGGGCCGCCGTGAGCTGGCTCAAGGATCAGCCGCTGTCGGCCTTCATCGTCAACGGCAAGGTGCACATGGAGGCGGTGCAGGCCCAGGCCATGCAGCACGCCGAATTGCTCAAGCCCATGATCGCCGACGTCTCGCGAGAGCTCAACGAGGCGCACAAAGCCGGGGTCAATCTGCTATTCGAAGGCGCGCAGGGTACCTTGCTCGACATCGACCACGGCACCTATCCCTTCGTCACTTCCAGCAACTGCGTGGCCGGCAACGCCGCCGCCGGTGCCGGCGTGGGGCCGCAACTGCTGCACTATGTGCTGGGCATCACCAAAGCCTACTGCACCCGTGTCGGTGGCGGCCCGTTCCCGACCGAGCTGGATTGGGAAACCGAAGGCACGCCCGGCTGGCACATGGCCACCGTGGGCGCCGAAAAAGGCACCACGACCGGTCGCGCGCGCCGCTGTGGGTGGTTCGACGCCGCGCTGCTCAAGCGCTCGGCCCAGGTCAATGGCTTGAGCGGCTTGTGCATCACCAAGCTCGACGTCCTCGACGGCCTGCCCGAACTGCAGCTCTGCGTGGGCTATCGGCTGGACGGCGAGATCATCGACATCCTGCCCCTGGGGGCCGATGAGATCGCGCGTTGCGAGCCGATCTATGAAACCTTGCCCGGCTGGGCCGAGTCGTCGGTGGGCGTGACCCGCTACGAGGATCTGCCGGCGAATGCGCAGAAATACCTCAGCCGCATCGAGGCGGTCACCGGCGTGCCGATCCACGTCGTCTCGACCAGCCCGGACCGAGATCACACCATCCTGCTGCATCATCCCTTCGCGGCCTGAGCGCCGTATGTCCACTGTCCACCCACCTCAGAGCCTGGAGACCGCGATGCTGACCGAAGACGGCAAACACCTCTACGTGTCCTACGACGAATACCACAACCTGATCGAGAAGCTGGCGATCAAGGTGTACCAGTCGGGGTGGGAATTCGACACCATTCTGTGTCTGGCGCGGGGGGGCATGCGCCCGGGTGACATCCTCAGCCGCATCTTCGACAAACCGCTGGCCATCATGTCCACCAGCTCCTACCGGGCCGAGGCCGGGACGGTACAAGGCAAGCTGGACATCGCCCGCTACATCACCACACCCAAGGGCGAGATTGCTGGCCGCGTCCTGCTGGTGGATGACCTGGCCGATTCCGGCCACACGCTGCGGGCCGTGATCGACCTGTTGAAAAACAATTACCCCCCGATCACCGAGTTGCGCAGCGCCGTGATCTGGACCAAGGCCGTCTCGGTGTTCACGCCGGATTATTCGGTGGAGTTCCTACCCACCAATCCGTGGATCCATCAGCCGTTCGAAGGTTACGACAACCTGCGGCCCGCGCAACTGCTGGCCAAATGGAAGGTGTGAGCGCCTTTGCCCATGAGCTTGCCCACCGAGCTGATTCACCACCCTTACCGCCCGCCGGCCGAGTTTGAGTCGGCGGCGCCGGGAGTGCACAAGGCCTCGACCGTCATTTTCCCGACCGTCGCGGCCATGCGCCAGCGCGACTGGAAGGACAAATCCGCTTACACCTACGGCCTGCACGGCACGCCGACCACCTTCACGCTGGAGGAGCGCATCGCCACCCTGGAGGGGGGGCGGCACTGCGTGCTGGCGCCAAGTGGCTTGGCCGCGATTGCCCTGGTGGACATGGCGCTGCTGCGCGCGGGGGACGAACTGCTCATCCCCGACAACGCCTACGGGCCGGGCAAGGCCTTTGCCGAAGCCGAACTGGCCGCCTGGGGCATTCGGCACGTTTATTACGATCCGATGAATCCGGCCGATCTGGCGGCCCGCATTCACGAACAGACCCGTCTGGTCTGGCTGGAAGTCCCGGGGTCTGTGACCCTGGAATACCCCGATCTGGCGGCCTTGGTGGAGGTGGTGCGCCAGGCCAATGCGCGGCTGGGGCACGGCCAGGGGCCGCAGCGTATCCTGACCGCGCTGGACAATACCTGGGGGGCAGGCATTGCCTTTGCCCCGTTCGAGGCCGGGGTGGACATTTCCATGCAGGCGCTGACCAAATACCCAAGCGGTGGCGCCGACGTGCTCATGGGCGCGGTGGTCACGCGTGACGAGGCGCTGCATCGCCGCCTGCTCCTGACGCACATGCGGCTGGGCCTGGGTGTGGGGGCGAACGACGCCGAACTGGTGCTGCGTGGCTTGCCCAGCGTGGAACTGCGCTACCATGCCCAAGACGCCAGCACCCGCGCGCTGGCTGCGTGGATGGCCACCCAGCCCGCGGTGGCACGGGTGTTCCATCCGGCCTTGCCCGATTCGCCAGGCCATGAGCATTGGCGCCGCCAGGCTCGCGCGGCGGCTTGTCTGTTCAGCGTGGTGTTTCAGCCCCAGGTCACGGCCGCGCAGGTGGATGCGTTTTGTGACCGGCTGCGGCTGTTCCGTCTGGGCTACAGCTGGGCAGGGCCAATCAGCCTGTGCGTGCCTTACGACGTGCCTGCCATGCGCACCATGTCCTGGCCGCACGCGCCGCGCCTGGTGCGCTTTGCCGTGGGCCTGGAAGCGGTGGAGGACCTTCGGGCCGATCTGGCTCAGGCGCTGCAGGCGCTGGCCTGAGCCGCCACGATGGCGCGGGCCAGGGCGTCGAGCGCCGCTGGCGAGCGGTCAGGCAAGCGGCAGGGCCGCGCCTGCGGGTACTGGACGAAATGGCGCCGGATGGAGGCGGCGTACACCGGGTCGTAATGCGTTTGCAGCAAGGCCCGCACCACTTCGGCGCTGCGGCCGCTCTGCACCATGGCCTTCCAGGCTTGGATGGTTTCCCGGCCGCGCAAGGCCACGAGCGTGTCCAGCCGCTCGCAGAAAAAACCGCTGTCGCGCAGGAAGTGGTCATAGTCTTCCATCAGCAGGGCGACGCGTTCCTCGTCGGCCAGTTGCAGATCCAGGCAAGGGCTGGCGCGCATGGCGTCCATCAGGGCGTCAGGCACACGCAGATTGCCCACCTTCTTGCTTTCGCTTTCCACATAGACCGGCCGTTGCGGGTCGAAGCTGCGCAGGGCGTGCCAGATGCGTGTGTCGAAATGCTTCTGGCTGGGCTGGCGCTGGCCAGGCACCAGCCCCAGGACGGAACTGCGGTGGCAGGCCAGGGCCTCGAGGTCCAGCACCTGCTGGCCCTGGCGGGCGAGGGCTTGCAGCAGCCGGGTTTTGCCCGAGCCGGTGGGGCCGCACACCACCCGATACTGCAGCCGTTGGGCCAGCGAGGGCAGTTCGGCGAGCAGGGCATTGCGCCAGGCCTTGTAGCCACCTTCGATCAGCGTGACCTGAAAGCCGATGGCGCCCAGGATGGTGGCCAACGCGCCGCTGCGGTTGCCGCCCCGCCAGCAGTACACCAGCGGCTTCCAGCCCTTGGGCTTGTCGATCACCTCGCGTTCGATGTGGGCCGCGATGTTGCGCGCCGACAGCGCCGCGCCCCGCTTCTTGGCCTCGAACGCGTTGACCTGCTTGTACATCGTGCCGATGAGGATGCGCTCCTCGTTGTTCAGCGTGGGCCAGTTCACCGCGCCGGGCACATGGTCTTCGGCGAATTCGGCTTCGGTGCGGGCGTCGATGATGGTGTCGAAGTCGGGCAGGCGGTCAGCGACCGCGTGGGCGGGCAGCGTGGCAACGGGCATGGAGTCGGGTCAGCCTTTGGGCAGCAGTTCGCGCAAGCGTGGCCATACATTGTCCAGCATGATGGGCTGTGCCGCCTCGTTGGGGTGGATGCGGTCGGGCTGGAACAGGGCCACCGGGTCGGGGCCGTCGGCCACGCCCTTGAGGAAGAAGGGCACGAGTGGGACGTTTTCGCTGCGGGCCACATCGACAAAGACCTGTCGGAATTCCTCGGCATAACGGGCGCCGTAATTGGGGGGCATCTCCATGCCCACGAGCAGCACCCGGGAGCCGGCCTGGCGGCTGGCCTGCACCATGGTGCGCAGGTTGTCGCGCGTCATGTCCAGCGGCAGGCCGCGCAGGGCGTCGTTGCCCCCGAGTTCGATCACCACCACATCCGGGCGATGCGTGCGCAGCAGCGCGGGCAGACGCGACCGTCCGCCCGAGGTGGTGTCGCCGCTGATGCTGGCATTGACGACGCGCACCGATCGCCCTTCGGCCTGCAGCCTTTGTTCCAGCAGGGCCACCCAGCCGCTGCCCCGGCGCAACCCATACTCGGCACTCAAGGAATCGCCCACGATCAACACCACGGCTTCGCGCGACTGCGCCAGCGCCGGCCAAGACCCCGCCACGGCAGCGGCCACGGCGATCGCGTTAAAGTGTCGTCTGTTCAATTGCATGGGCGTTTTCATGTCGGATGTGATCATTGCGGTACAGCATGTGTTCAAGTCGGTGACCGACGCCACCGGGACGCTGGACATTCTGCGCGACATCGATTTCGAGTTGCGCCGGGGCGAGACGGTGGCCATCGTGGGCGCTTCCGGCTCGGGCAAGAGCACGCTGCTGTCCATCGTCGCGGGGTTGGATACGCCGACACGCGGAACGGTTCACATCGATGGGCAAGACATTTTCGCACTCGACGAAGACCAACGCGCCGCCGTGCGTGCGCAAAAGGTGGGTTTCGTTTTCCAGAGCTTCCAATTGCTGGGGAACCTCACCGCGCTGGAAAACGTGATGCTGCCCCTGGAACTGGCGGGGCGGCGCGATGCCCGAGAGGCTGCCACCCAGATGCTGCAGCGGGTGGGCCTGGGTGAACGGCTGGGCCATTACCCCAAGGTGCTTTCCGGCGGGGAGCAGCAGCGCGTGGCATTGGCGCGGGCTTTCGTGGTGCGGCCGGCCGTGTTGCTGGCCGATGAGCCCACCGGCAGCCTGGACTTTGCCACTGGCGAGAAGGTCATGGAACTGATGTTCGACCTCAACCGCGAGCAGGGCACCACGCTCGTGCTGGTCACGCACGACCGCTCGATCGCCCAGCGCTGTGAGCGACGCATCACCATCGAGGCGGGACGGGCGCGCGAAGTCCAAGCCGTCGAGGCCTGATAATCCGGGGATGTCTTCCCCTAAAGTTTTGTTCGGCTTTCATGCCGTGGGCGTGCGCCTCAAGACGGCACCGGACTCCATCATCGAAATCTACATCGACCCGAACCGACGCGACGCGCGGATGCGGCAATTCATCGAACGCGCCAAGGAAGCCGGCGCCCGGCTCATCGAGGCCGACGGTCTGCGCATTGCCAAACTGGCCGGCAGCCATGGGCATCAGGGGGTGGCGGCACGCGTGCAACCGGTGGCCCAGGCCCGTTCCCTCGACGACTTGCTGGACCAACTGGAGCAGGGCACAGAGGCGCCTTTGCTGCTCGTGCTCGACGGCGTGACCGATCCGCACAACCTCGGCGCTTGCCTGCGTGTGGCCGATGGCGCTGGCGCGCATGCCGTGATTGCGCCCAAAGACCATGCCTGCGGCATCAACGCCACCGTGGCCAAGGTGGCCAGTGGCGCTGCCGAGACGGTGCCTTACTTCATGGTCACCAATCTGGCGCGCACCCTCAACGAACTCAAGGAGCGCCACATCTGGGTCATTGGCACCAGCGATGACGCGCCCAAGACGCTGTACCAGGTCGATCTCCGGGGTCCGGTGGCGCTGGTGCTCGGGGCCGAAGGGCCGGGGATGCGTCAGCTCACGCGCAAAACCTGCGACGAATTGGTCAGCATCCCCATGCGCGGCGCGGTGGAGAGCCTCAACGTGTCGGTGGCCAGCGCGGTTTGCCTGTACGAGGCCCTGCGCCAGCGCTCCTGACGGGTTCACACCACCCCTATGGCCCCTAGCATGCCTCCAGCAGCGATGAGTGCCAACAGATGTACCCGGGTTTTCCAGACGATCAGCGTGGTCAGCGCCGTCAGCAGCCACAGCCGCCAATGCTCGGTCGGTGAGGGGTGGGCAGCGCTCAGCAGCCAGCCGGTGGCCAGCAGCAAGGCAATCACCACGGGCGCCATTCCCTGCTTGAACGCTTTCACGCCGCGGCGCTCGCGGTTGCGGTGAGCCCATTGCGTGACCACATAGGTCAACGTGGACGAGGGGATCAGGATGGCCGTCATGGCCACCACCACCCCTGCCATTCCCCAACCCCAGGCGGTCGCCCCAGCGGCAGCACCCCCCGCCGCATTGAGGCCCACGTTCCAGCCCAGTAGCGCCACGAACAGCAGATTGGGGCCGGGAGCTGCTTGTGCCAGCGCGATGGAGGCAGTGAACTGGGCATCTGTCAGCCATTGCTGCTGGCTGACCAGATAGCGGTGCATTTCAGGCGCTGTGGTGATGGCGCCCCCCACGGCCAGCAATGACAGCACCGTGAAATGCAGAAACAGATTCAGCCAGTCGCCAGGCAGCAGCGTGATGCTCACGATCGCCACTCCTGCCGGCCGAGCCGACGCCACGCCCATACGCAGCCCAGCCCGCCGAGCACCAGCAGTACCCATGCCAGTGGCACCCGCAGCCAGGCAATGGCGACGAAAGTGGCAGCGGCCAGGGCGATGCATGCCGACATGCCCATGACGTTGCCCCGCAAGCTTCCCACGAGCCGCAAGCCGGTGGCCATGATCAGCCCGGCTGCCACAGCGCCCATTCCGCGCAGAGCGCCTTGCGCCGTGGGCGCGTCGGCCACCGTGGAAAAGGCAATCGCCATGATCAGCACCACCAGCAGCGGTGCCGTCAGCATGCCGGCCAGGGCAGCCAGTGCTCCGCTGAGTCCGAAGTGTCTTCCGCCGATCATCAACGACAGGTTCACCACGTTGGGGCCAGGCAGCGTCTGGGCCACGGCCCAGTCCTCGATAAACTGCGTCGGTGTCAGCCAGCGTTTTTTCTCGACCAGTTCCCGCTGGATGATGGCAATCACGCCGCCAAACCCTTGCAGGGCAATGGCCGAGAACGACAGAAACAGATCCCAGCGCGAAGCGGGCCGGTTCGGCGCATCAGGCTGCATCGCTCAGACCGTCATCCCGCCGCAGACTTCGATGACCGCGCCATTGATGTAGCTGGCCTCGTCGCTGGCGAGGAAGGCATACACATTGGCCACTTCCTCGGGCTTGCCCAACCGCTTCAAAGGCACTTTGTGCTCCATCTCTTGCAGCACTTTCTGCGGGATGGTGCGCAGGATCGGCGTGTCCACGAAACCCGGCGCCACGGCATTGACCCGCACCCCTTTGGGGCCGAGTTCTCGGCTCCAGGTCTTGGTAAAACCGATGACGCCGAACTTGGTGGCGGCATAGTTCGTCTGGCCAAAATTGCCATAGATGCCCACCACGCTGGAGGCGTTGAGAATCACCCCGCTGCCTTGGGCGACCATGATGTCGGCGACCGCCTGGCTGCAATGGAACACGCCCCGCAAGTTGACGTCGATGACGCGGTCAAATTGCTCCTGGGTCATTTTTTGCAGACGCGCATCCTGGGTGATGCCGGCGTTGTTGACCAGCACGTCGATGCGGCCAAAGCGTTCCAGCACCTGCCGCACGACCGCGTCCACCATGGGGCGCTGGGTCACGTCCATCACGCAACCCAGCGCCGTCGCGCCCAGGGCCTCGCAGCGTCGCGCCACCGCATCGACCGCCGGCTGGCGCACATCGCAGACGATTACCGTGGCCCCTTCGGTCGCGAATTTCAGGGCTGTGGCTTCGCCTATGCCTTGACCGGCGCCGGTGATCAGGCCGATTTTTCCTTCGAGTCGTTTCATAGGGGGGAACCTGTCGTGGTGGAAAGTGATGAATCTTAACGGTCTGCGCCGGGGGCGTGGGCGCAGGCCGAACAGGTGGGCAAAGGGTAAATCCTGCTGCGCTCTGTCTGGGCAGGCTTCTACAATGTGAGCCACCATCATCGATTCCATGGGCAGTCGCCGTATCGCTTGCCCGTTCACACAGGAGTTGGCCCCGTGCAGAAACCAGAGGCCGAGGCAGCGGCCGCCCCCGGCAAGTCCGTTCGCGTCATCAAAAAATACCCCAACCGCCGCCTCTACGACACCGATTCGTCCTCCTACATCACGCTGGCCGAAGTCAAGGCGCTGGTGATGCGGGGTGAGCCTTTCGTCGTTCGAGATGCCAAGACGGGCGACGACCTCACCCGCAGCATACTGTTGCAGATCATCCTGGAGGAAGAAACCGCCGGCGTGCCATTGTTTTCTGAAAGCATGCTGGCCAACATCATCCGCTTCTACGGCCATGCCATGCAGGGCTACATGGGCTCCTACCTCGAAAAGAACCTGCAACTCTTCATGGACTTTCAGAAATCCATGACCGACCCGTCCAAAGGATGGACACCGGAGCTCTGGCAGCAATTCATGGGGATGCAGGCCCAGGTGATGCCGGGCATGAACGCCTTTGCCCAGATGCAGGAAAAGATGTGGGAGGCCATGGGCGTCAAGCGCAACTGAGAACTCGTCGCAGGCGCTGGAGCGCGGGGCGCCGACCTGAGACAATCGGGGCCCATGAGCGACACCATCACCCCTGCCACGCCCGCCGCCCCCAAGGTGGGCTTCGTCAGCCTGGGCTGTCCCAAGGCCCTGACGGACTCCGAACTCATCCTCACGCAACTCAGCGCCGAGGGCTATCAGACCAGCAAGACTTTCGAAGGCGCCGATCTGGTCATCGTGAACACGTGCGGCTTCATTGACGAAGCGGTCAAGGAAAGCCTGGACACGATCGGCGAAGCGTTGGCCGAAAACGGCAAGGTGATCGTGACCGGCTGCCTGGGGGCCCGACAAGACGATGCCGGACAGAACATGGTGCGCAGCATCCACCCGTCGGTGCTTGCCGTCACCGGGCCGCACGCCACCCACGAGGTGATGGAAGCGGTCCACCGCCACCTGCCCAAGCCGCACGATCCATTCGTCGATCTCGTGCCCCCGCAAGGCATCAAGCTCACCCCGCGCCACTACGCCTACCTCAAGATCAGCGAGGGTTGCAACCATCGATGCACCTTCTGCATCATCCCGTCCATGCGGGGCGATCTGGTCAGCCGGCCGGTGGGCGATGTGCTGACCGAAGCCCGCAAGCTGTTCGAAGCGGGCGTCAAGGAACTGCTGGTGGTCAGTCAAGACACGTCGGCCTACGGCGTGGACGTGAGGTACCGCACCGGCTTCTGGGATGGTAAGCCCGTCAAGACCCGGATGTTCGACCTGGTTCGCGCCTTGGGCGAGCTGGCGCGGGCGCACGGCGCTTGGGTGCGTTTGCACTACGTGTATCCCTATCCGCATGTGGACGAGATCGTTCCGCTGATGGCCGAAGGCCTGGTGCTGCCGTACCTGGACGTGCCTTTTCAGCACAGCCACCCCGAGGTGCTGCGCCGCATGAAGCGGCCGGCCAGCGGCGAGAAGAACCTGGAGCGCATCCAGCGCTGGCGCGAACTGTGCCCGGAAATCGTGGTGCGCAGCACCTTTATCGCCGGCTTTCCCGGGGAAACGGAGGACGAGTTCCTGCACCTGCTGGACTTTGTGCGCGAGGCGCAGATCGACCGCGCCGGCTGCTTTGCTTACTCCCCGGTGGAGGGGGCGGCGGCCAATGCGCTGCCCGGTGCATTGCCCGATGCGGTGCGGCAGGAGCGCCAGGTACGCTTCATGGCGGTGGCCGAGCAGGTGTCGGCCCAGCGGCTGGCACGCCGCGTGGGAGCCACCATGCAAGTGCTGGTGGACCAGGCCAACGGCCTGGGCAAGAAGGGCGGGCTGGGCCGCAGCTACGCCGATGCGCCCGAGATCGACGGCGTGGTTCGCCTGCTGCCGCCAGAAAAAGCGAGCAAGACCTACAAGGTCGGCGACTTCATCAAGGCCCGCATCGTGGCCGCCGAAGGACACGACCTCGTGGGTCTGCCGGTCTGAAAACGACAAAGGCCTGCAATGCAGGCCTCGATCATCTGGTGCCCAGGAGAGGACTCGAACCTCCACGCCTCGCGGCGCTAGTACCTGAAACTAGTGCGTCTACCAATTCCGCCACCTGGGCTTTCAGGAAGACCGCTACTATAGCACGATCTGCCCCGTCTTTTGGGGGTTGGTCATGGCAAACATCACTCGCGCGGGTGGCAAGCGCTGTGTGCAGCGCAAGGTGCGTAACCCAAGAAAAAAGCCCGCAGACATGAAATCTGCAGGCTTTACTCTTTATGATTGGTGCCCAAGAGAGGACTCGAACCTCCACGCCTCGCGGCGCTAGTACCTGAAACTAGTGCGTCTACCAATTCCGCCACCTGGGCTTTCAGATAAGCTGAAAGTATAGCATGTCTGATGCCTTGTTGGCGAGTTTCCAGGCTTTTGAGTGAAAGAAAAAAACCAGAATCTGCTGTTGTCCGAATTTGAAGGCGTGGTGCATGGCCATCGCGACGGGCACGGCTTCGTGGTCCGTGACGACGGACAGCCCGACCTCTACCTGCCCCCCAACGAAATGCGGGCCGTCTTGCACAAGGACCGGGTCAAGGCCCGCGTCGTTCGATACGACCGGCGTGGGCGGCCCGAGGGGCGGGTGACCGAAATCATCGAACGCTCCAGCGCCCCCATCATCGGCCGGCTGCTGCAAGAAAGCGGCGTGTGGCTGGTGGCCCCCGAAGACAAGCGCTACGGTCAGGATGTCCTCATCCCGCGTGGGGCCACGGGTTCGGCCAAGCCCGGCCAGGTGGTCGTGGTGGAATTGACCGAGCCGCCGGCGCTCTATGGCCAGCCGGTGGGGCGGGTCAAGGAGGTGTTGGGCGACATCGACGACCCGGGCATGGAAATCGAGATCGCGGTGCGCAAGTACGGGGTGCCGCACGAGTTTTCCGAGGCGGCGCTGGCGCAGGCACGCGCGCTGCCCGACAAGGTGCGCCCATCCGATAAGCGTGGCCGCGTGGATCTGACGGATGTGCCCCTGGTCACCATCGATGGCGAGGATGCGCGTGATTTCGATGACGCCGTCTATTGCGAGCCGGCTCGGGTGGGGCGGGGCAAAGGCTGGCGGCTCGTGGTGGCCATCGCGGACGTGAGCCACTATGTGGAAACCGGCTCGGCGCTCGATGTGGACGCCTATGACCGGGCCACGAGCGTGTATTTTCCGCGCCGCGTCATCCCCATGCTGCCGGAAAAGCTCTCCAACGGGCTGTGCTCGCTCAACCCCGAGGTCGAGCGCCTGTGCATGGTCTGCGATATGCTCATCAATGCCAAGGGCGACATTCACGCCTACCAGTTCTACCCTGGCGTGATGTTCAGCCATGGCCGCCTGACCTACACCGAGGTGGCCGCCATTTTGCAGAACACCCGCGGGCCCGAGGCGCAGCAACGCCAAGCCCTGGTGCCGCACCTGCTCAACCTGCACGATGTCTATCGCGCGCTGCTGGCGGCGCGTGAGCGGCGGGGCGCGGTGGATTTCGAGACGGTGGAGACGCAGATCGTCTGTGACGAGGCGGGGCGCATCGAGCGCATCGTGCCGCGCACGCGCAACGACGCCCACAAGCTCATCGAAGAAGCGATGCTGGCGGCCAATGTGTGCGCGGCCGAATTCATCGCGCAGAGCCGACACTTCGGCCTGTTCCGGGTGCATGAAGGCCCCACGCCCGAGAAACTGGAAGTCTTGCGCCAGTACCTCAAGGCCCTGGGGGTGTCCCAGTCCCTGCCCGACGAGCCTCGACCCAAGGACTTCCAGCAACTCGCCCACGCCACCGAGGACAGGCCTGATGCCCAGCAGATCCACCAGATGCTGCTGCGCTCCATGCAACAAGCCATCTACACGCCGCACAACAGCGGCCATTTCGGGTTGGCGTTCGAGGCCTACACCCATTTCACCAGCCCCATCCGGCGTTACCCCGATCTGCTCGTGCACCGGGTGATCAAAGCCATCCTCCAGGAACGCAAATACCACCTGCCGGCTTTGCCGACGCCCGGCGAAGCCCATGCCAAGCTCTCCAAGCGTCTGGCAGCCAAGGGGCCTTCCGCGGCCGAACAGGCCCATCGGAGCAAGGTGGCTAGCGGCCGCGCTCACGCCGAAATGCTGGGCTGGGAGGCCGCCGGACTCCACTGCAGCGCCAACGAACGCCGCGCCGACGAGGCCAGCCGTGACGTGGAAGCCTGGCTCAAGTGCAAATACATGCGCGAGCGCCTGGGCGAGGAGTTCAGCGGCATCGTCACCGCCGTCACCAGCTTCGGCCTGTTCGTGACGCTGGACAGTCTCTACGTGGAGGGCCTGGTTCACATCACGGAACTCGGTGGCGAATATTTTCGCTACGATGAGGCCCGGCAGGAACTGCGCGGTGAGCGCACCGGCATCCGCTACACCTTGGGCTCCAAGGTGCATGTGCAGGTCAGCCGGGTCGATCTGGACGGGCGCCGGGTGGATTTCCGGCTCGTTCGCCCGGACGAGGAGGTGCTGGCGCGTGCCTTGCGCGACAAGCATGGCGACGAGCCCGATGGCCCCAGCCGTGCCCGCGCCGGGCGAGCCAAGTCCGCCCAAGGTGGGGCACAATACCCGCAGAAGCGGGCCCCAGGCGCCAAAGCGGGTTCCAAGCGGATCGCTTCCTCCGATGCGCCCCGGTCTGTGCGAGGGGGCGGCAAATCGAAAAAAGGCAAGCGCTGAGATGCATGTTCTGCTGTTTCTGCTCAATACGCTGTTTTTCTTCTTGGTGGGCGCGGCGCTCCTCCGGGGCTGGATGAACACGCGCCGCATGCGCATGACGCAGCAGCCCGGGCTCTTCGTCATGGCCATCACGGACTGGATCGTCCAACCCCTGCGCAAGACGCTGCCCCGTGCCTGGGCGCAGGCCAATACCGACTGGGGCAGCTTTCTGGCGGCGGTGATGCTGGCCTTGGCTTACTCGGCCATCCTCCACGCTTTCTCTGGGGGGCATCTGGCTGGGGTGCAGAACCTGGGCTTCGTGATCACGGTGCCCTTTCTGGCGGTGATGTTTCTGATTCGCACGGTGTTGCAGGGCCTGATGCTGCTGGCCCTGGTCTATGCCGTGCTGTCATGGATTCAGCCGCATTCACCGATCCAGAACGTGCTGTCGCGCCTGCTCGATCCCGTGTTGGCGCCGATCCGTCGCGTCATTCCCTTGGTGGGCGGGGTGGATCTGTCAGTGCTGGTGCTCATCATTCTGTTGCAGGTCGGCCTGCTGGTGATCGCTTGATCCGCCTTGGCCGAGGCAGGCCGGCATGTCACCGGCGCACAGGGTGAGGCGGTTGGCGGGCCAGGTGTCGGCCACGCGCCCGTGGGCATAGACGGCATCGGCGACCAGGGCTTGCAGCGCGGCCGGGTCGATGGGTGAACGGGTTGGCGCGAGGCAGAGCCGCGCCCCGATCAAGCCCGCCAGCACGTCACCCGTGCCGGCCGTGGCCAGCAGTCCGTTGCCGCTGGCGTTGATGCGCGGCGGCAGACCCGGTGCCGCGGTGATGCTGCCCGAGCCTTTGAGCACCACCACGCAGCGCCATGTATCGGCGAGTGTCTGCGCGGCCCGGAGGCGGTCGCGTTGCACCTGCATCGTGTCGGTGCCCAGCAGACGGGCCGCTTCCAGGGGATGTGGCGTCAGCACGGTGTGCAAGCCCGCTTCGGCGCGACGGGCCAGCGCCTGCTGCCACCGTGGCTCGCGGGCGATGGCGTTGAGGGCGTCGGCATCCAGCACGAGCCGGGGGCTGTGTGTCAGCAAGTCCGGCAACACGGCGGCCAGCGCTTGGCCGCCACCGCAGCCGCACACGCTGACGCTGTCGGGTTCCCGGGCGAGATCCCGTAACTGCGTGGCGCTGCGCAGCATGAGTTCTGGTTGCAGGGGATCGAAAGCGGGCCATGCCGCGCCCGTGGCATCCGGCCCGGGCAGCAGCCCGACATATACCCGCCCGGCGCCCGCGTGCAAGCCCGCGCGAGCGGCCAGCACTGCGGCGCCGGTCATGCCGGGTTGACGCGCATCGGGCAACTGCCCGCCCACGATGAGCAGGTTCCCGTGCCGGCCTTTATGCGCGCCGTGCTGCCAGCGCCGGGGAGCCTCGGCCAGGACCGTCTGACCATGCAGCCAGGCGGCGGGTGGGGGCGCTTCGGCGTCGGGCAAGGAGGTGTCCAGATCGTCGAACCACAGGTGCCCGGCGGCCTCACGCCCTTGGCCGGTGAACAGGCCGGGCTTGAGGGTGAGCAGTGCCAGCGTGTGCCGCTGCGGGTTGGCTTGTAGCGGGGTCGGGGCCAGCCATTCGCCCCGGTCGGCGTCCAGCCCGCTGGGCAGATCGACGCAGAGCACGGGGCCGGATCGCTCCTGCAAATGCGCGATCCAGCGCAGCGCCTCGCCATGGGGGGGGCGGCGCAGGCCGATGCCAAACAGCGCATCGATGGCCAGATCGGTTTGTGGCGGCGGCTCGTCCGTCCAGCGCAGGCCGCTGCCGCGGGCCACGCCCAGTGCGTGGCGGGCATCGGGTGGCAGGCGGTCTTCGCTGCCCAGCCAGGTCACGGCGACTTCGCCGCCGATGGGCTGCAAGCGCTGCTGCCATCGCACGGCGGCCAGCAGGCCATCGCCCCCGTTGTTGCCGCCCCCGCACACCACCCAGACCCGCCGCGCATGCGGCGCGATGGCCGCGCCCAGTCGATAGACGGCTTCGCCGGCCCGCTGCATCAAGGCATGTGGGGGCAGCCTGTCTTGCGCCCGGGCTTCCCAGGCACGCGTGGCGGCAACGTCGTGCAGCGGCGCGTGAGGTGAGGGCTGGTGGGCGATGCGTCGCAATGACATGGGTGCTATAATTTTTAGGTTTTGCCGTCGGCTGGCTTCGGGTCGGGCGGCTGGCCAAACAAAAAATCGCAAACCAGTCCGTCCGGGTGTTGGCGCCAGTGCATGCATTGTGGCGGCAATCTGGGCTGGATTTAAGCCCTAACCTTTGGAAAGCAATACCATGTCCATTTCCATGCGCGAAATGCTGGAAGCCGGTGTCCACTTCGGTCACCAGACCCGCTTCTGGAACCCCAAGATGGCCCCCTACATCTTCGGTCATCGCAACAAGATTCACATCGTCAATCTGGAAAAAACCCTCCCGATGTTCGAGGAGGCTTGCAAATTCGTGCGCCAGTTGACGGCCAATGGCGGCACCGTGCTGATGGTGGGCACCAAGCGCCAGTCGCGTGACATCGTGGCGCAGGAGGCCCGTCGCGCTGGCGTGCCTTATGTCGAGCAGCGCTGGCTCGGCGGCATGCTGACCAATTTCAAGACCGTCAAGACCTCTATCAAGCGCCTCAAAGACATGCAGGCCCAAAAAGAAGCCGGCCTGGAGAACATGTCCAAGAAGGAGCAGCTCAACTTCAACCGCCAGCTCGAAAAGCTGGAGAAGGACATCGGCGGCATTCAAGACATGAACGCCTTGCCGGATGCCATTTTCGTGATCGATGTGGGCTACCACAAGATTGCCGTCGCCGAGGCGCAGAAGCTGGGCATTCCCCTGATCGGTGTGGTGGATACCAACCACTCGCCCGTTGGCATCGACTATGTCATCCCTGGCAACGATGACTCGGCCAAAGCCGTGGCGCTGTACGCCCGCGGCATTGCCGACGCCATCCTGGAAGGCCGCGCCAACGCCGTCAACAACGTGGTGCAAGCCGCGCAGACCGCTGCCGCCGACGAGTTCGTCGAGGTCAAGGACCCCGCCTGAGGCTGGCTGCCCGTGGTTCACAAGGGGCGCTGAGCCCCTTTTTTGTCACCGGGCTTTCATCAAGACATCGCAATCTGGCCCCCAGGGGCCTGAACTGGAGAACACAATGGCTGCAATCACCGCAAGCATGGTCGCCGAACTGCGCGCCAAGACCGACGCCCCCATGATGGAGTGCAAGAAGGCCCTGACCGAGGCCGAAGGCAACATGGAAAAAGCCGAGGAGATCCTGCGCGTCAAGCTGGGCAACAAAGCCGGCAAGGCCGCCAGCCGCATCACCGCCGAAGGCGTGGTCGCGTCCTGCATCGAAGGCAACACCGGCGCGCTGGTGGAAGTCAACTGCGAAACCGACTTTGTGTCCAAAAACGATCTGTTCCTGGCTTTCTGCAACCAGGTGGCCTCGCTGATCGTCAAGCACAACCCGGCCGACGTGGCCGCGCTGTCCGAGCTGCCCCTGTCCATGGAAGGCTTTGGTCCCACCGTGGAAGAGGTGCGCAAGGGCCTGATCGGCAAGATCGGCGAAAACATGACCATTCGCCGCTTCAAGCGCTACAGTGGCGGTGGCCAACTGGCGGCTTACCTGCATGGCGTGCGCATCGGCGTGATGGTGGAGTTCGACGGTGACGCTGCGGCCGCCAAAGACACCGCGATGCACATCGCCGCCATGAAGCCCGTGGCCCTCTCGGGCGCCGACGTGCCGGCCGACCTGATTGCCAAGGAGCGTTCCGTGGCCGAGCAGAAAGCCGCCGAGTCCGGCAAGCCGGCCGACATCGTGGCCAAGATGGTGGAAGGCTCCGTGCAGAAATACCTCAAAGAGGTTGCGCTGCTGGATCAGGTGTTCGTCAAGGCCGCCGACGGCAAGCAGACCGTGGGCGCCTATCTGAAATCGGCCAACACCACCGTCAAGGGCTTCACGCTCTACGTGGTGGGCGAAGGCATCGAGAAGAAGCAGGACGACTTCGCCGCCGAAGTGGCTGCCCAGGTGGCCGCGGCCAAGAGCGCCTGATCGCCCGCGTGGGGTCTGTGCCGACCATCGGCGCGGGCCCTGACGTTGGCCCACATGGACACGGCCGGCCCTGCAGAGGGTCGGCCGTTGTCACACCCAAGCCCCTACAATCACCGCACCACACACCGCACGCCCCGCTTATGCCAGCCCACCAACGCATCCTCTTGAAACTCTCCGGCGAAGCCCTGATGGGCGACGACGCTTTCGGCATCAACCGCGCCACCATCGTGCGCATCGTCGAGGAAGTGGCGGAGGTCACGCGCCTCGGGGTGCAGGTGGCGATCGTCATTGGTGGCGGCAACATCTTCCGCGGCGTGGCGGGTGGTTCGGTCGGCATGGATCGGGCCACGGCCGACTACATGGGCATGTTGGCCACCGTCATGAACTCGCTGGCGCTGGGCGATGCGATGGAGCGCGCCGGGGTCACGGCCCGGGTCATGTCGGCGATTGCCATCGAGCAGGTGGTCGAGCCTTACGTGCGCCCCAAGGCCCTGCAATATCTGGAGGAGGGCAAGGTGGTGATTTTCGCGGCCGGCACCGGCAATCCCTTCTTCACCACCGACACGGCCGCTGCGCTGCGTGGTGCAGAGATTGGCGCCGAAATCGTGCTCAAGGCCACCAAGGTCGATGGGGTGTATACCGCCGATCCGAAGAAGGATGCCAGCGCCAAGCGCTATCAGTCCATCAGCTTCGACGAGGCCATGGCCCGGCAGCTCCAGGTGATGGACGCCACCGCCTTTGCCCTGTGCCGCGACCAGAACCTGCCGGTTCGCGTGTTCAGCATCTTCAAGCCCGGGGCGCTGCGCCGCGTGGTGATGGGTGAGGACGAAGGGACGCTGGTGCACGTCTGAGCTTCACACGGTGTATGCTCAGGGGTTGCCCCGAACAAGCCGCAGCGCCCGTGCCGTGCGGCGCTGCCAAGAGGTTGAGACCATGCAGATTCCAGACATCAAGAAAAACGCCGAACACAAGATGAATGCCTCGCTGGAGGCGCTCAAGGCCAATCTGGCCAAGGTGCGCACCGGGCGCGCCAACCCGGCTTTGCTGGATACCGTGCACGTGGAGTACTACGGGTCCATGCTGCCCCTGTCGCAAGTGGCCAATCTGTCGCTGCTGGATGCCCGCACCATCGGCGTGGCGCCGTGGGAAAAAGGCATGGGTGCCAAAATCGAGAAAGCCATCCGCGAATCGGACCTGGGGCTGAATCCCGCGTCCCAGGGCGATTTGATCCGGGTGCCGATTCCGCCCATGACCGAGGAGCGCCGCCGCGAACTGACCAAGGTGGTCAAGAACGAGGGCGAGCAGGCCAAAATCGCGATCCGCAACCTGCGCCGCGACGCCAACGAGCAGGTCAAGAAGCTGGTCAAGGACAAGTTGGCGTCCGAAGACGATGAGCGCCGCGCCCAGGACGACATTCAAAAGCTGACCGACCGCATGATTGCCGAAGTGGACAAGATCGTCGCGGCCAAAGAGCAGGACATCATGGCCATCTGACCGACAGGTCGGCGTGGTCCGTTTCATGGGTGTCGATTCCCGCACCGATTCGGTGCCTCACCATGTGGCCATCGTCATGGATGGCAACGGTCGCTGGGCGCAGCAGCGAATGCTGCCGCGGCTGGCCGGCCACCGGCAAGGGCTGGACAAGCTGCGCGAAGTCGTGCGTTGGAGCATCGAAGCCGGCGTGCGCGTGCTGACGGTTTTTGCCTTTTCCTCGGAGAACTGGCGTCGGCCGGCCGATGAGGTCTCGGGGCTGATGGGGCTGCTGGCCCGGGCTTTGGACCGGGAAGTGCCCGAATTGCTGCGGGCAGGGGTGCGGCTGCACTTTCCTGGCGACCGGCAGGCGCTGGCGGCCACCTTGCGGCGCAGCCTGGAGGCCGCCGAGGCCCAGACCGCCAGCAACGACCGGCTGGTGCTCAATGTCTGCTTCAACTACGGTGGCCGCTGGGACATCGTGCAGGCGGCGCAGGCGCTGGCGCAGCGTGGCGAGCCGATCACCGAGGCGTCGCTGTCGGCCTCGCTGGTGCTGGCGCATGTGCCCGACCCCGATCTGGTCATTCGCACCGGTTGCGAGCAGCGCATCAGCAACTTCCTGATCTGGCAGATGGCCTACAGCGAACTGTATTTTTCCGACGCGCTGTGGCCAGCCTTCAGTCGCGAGGCCTACTTTCAGGCGCTGGATGACTATGCCCGTCGCCAGCGGCGGTTTGGGCGCACGGCCGAACAGGTGGCGTCTGCCCGCCAGGAGACGGTCTGAGGCCGCGGCGATGCTCAAGCAACGTGTGATCACCGCCGTGGTGCTGCTGGCGCTGTTGCTGCCGGCGCTGTTCTATCCTTCGCCCGAGCCGTTTTGCGCCCTGACGCTGCTGTTGATCGTGGGCGCGGGCTGGGAATGGGGGCGGCTCAATGGCTGCGCCGAGGGACAAGCGCGTGTGGCCGGTGCGTTGCTGGGCGGCGTGCTGGCGCTGATCTGGTGGCATTTTGGGCTGGATGCCGACAGCCGCTGGCTGTGGCCCTGGGCAGCCGGGCTGTGGCTGCTGCTGGCACCGTGGTTGCTGTACCGTGGTGTGGCAGGCTGGCCGCAGGTGCCGCGCGCCTTGCGCCTGGGGCTGGGCTGGGTGCTGATTGGCGTGGCCTGGTGGGCGATGGCTCAGGCGCGGGTGGCTGGTGTGGCCATGCTGCTGAGCATACTGCTGCTGGTTTGGGTGGCCGACATCGCGGCGTATTTCGGCGGCAAAGCCTTCGGGCGCCGCAAGCTGGCGCCGGCCATCAGCCCGGGCAAGAGCTGGGAAGGCGCATACAGCGGCGCGGTGGGGGTGCTGCTTCTGGCTGTGGCCTGGCTGGCGTTGGCCCCGGCCGATGGGCCGGCCCACCTCTATACGGCCTTGTGGCGCTGGGGGCCGGTGCTGGCCCCGGTGTTGTTGGTGCTGCTGGTGGCGATGAGCGTGGTGGGGGATTTGGTGGAGTCCCTGGTCAAGCGCAGCGCCGGCGCGAAGGATTCCAGCCGGTTGCTGCCCGGGCATGGCGGCGTGCTCGACCGGGTGGATGCTTTGCTTCCCGTGTTGCCCTTGGCCATGTGGGTCGTGACGGCTTGAGGATCTGGGGATGACTGTGCAGTGGCTGACCGTGCTGGGGTCCACCGGCTCCATCGGTACCAACACGCTGGATGTGGTGGCTCGCCATCCACAGCGGTTTCGCGTGTTTGCGCTGACGGCCTCGCGCCAAGTGGATGTGCTGGCACGGCAGTGTCGGCAATTCCGGCCCCGCTATGCGGTGATTGGCCCGGCCCACGAGCAGGCCTTACGCGAGGCGCTCCATGCCCTCGGGGTCCAGGAGACCGAAGTGTTGAGCGGGCCGCAGGCTTTGTGCGACGTGGCCACCGCCCCCGAGGTGGACGCTGTGATGGCCGCCATCGTGGGCGCTGCCGGTCTGGCGCCTTGCGCCGCGGCTGCCCGCGCGGGCAAAAAACTGCTGCTGGCCAATAAAGAAGCGCTGGTGGTCGGGGGCGACTGGTTCATGCGGGCCGTCCACCAAGGCGGCGGCCGATTGCTGCCCATCGACAGCGAGCACTCCGCCGTTTTCCAGTCGCTGCCCGAAGATGCCCAGACCTGGCCAGATCGGGTGGAAAAGCTGATTCTGACCGCATCCGGCGGCCCCTTTCGCACCTGGGCGCCTGAGCACCTGTCGGCCGTGACGCCGCAGCAAGCGTGCGCGCACCCCAACTGGGTGATGGGGCGCAAGATTTCCGTGGATTCGGCCACCATGATGAACAAGGCGCTGGAGGTCATCGAGGCGCATTACCTGTTTGGCTTCGCGCCCGAATGCATCGAGGTGGTGATCCATCCGCAAAGCGTCATCCATTCGATGGTGCAATACCGCGACCGCTCCGTGGTGGCGCAACTGGGCACGCCCGACATGCGGGTGCCCATTGCCTACGGGCTGAGCTGGCCAGACCGTATGGCCTCCGGCGCCGAGCCGCTCGATTTCCGGACCTTGGGGGCGCTGACGTTCGAGGCCCCGGAGCGCGCGCGCTTTCCCGGCCTGTTCCTGGCCTGGCAGGCGCTGGGCGAGGCGCCCGGTGCCACGGCCGTGCTCAATGCCGCCAACGAGGTGGCGGTGGAGGCGTTTCTGGAGGGACGCTTGCGCTTTGACCGCATTCACGCCGTCAATGAGGCAACTTTGAGCCGACTGCGCCCTCCAAAGCTCGATGGTCTGGAAGACCTGATGGCGCTGGACGCCGAGGCGCGTGCGCAGGCAGCGCAGCAGGTCCGGCGGTGGCAGCAATGAGATGAGTGTCGATCCATGATGACGGTGCTGGCCTTTGTGGTGGCCCTGGGGCTGCTGATCGCGGTGCACGAGTACGGCCACTATCGCGTGGCGGTGGCTTGCGGCGTGAAGGTGCTGCGCTTTTCCATCGGCTTTGGCAAGCCGCTGTGGCGCTGGCAGTCTCCGCGCAGCGGCACGGAGTTCGTCATCGGCGCGTTGCCGCTGGGCGGCTACGTGCGCATGCTCGACGAGCGCGAAGGTCCTGTGGCCGCCGAGGAGCGGCACCGGGCTTTCAACCACCAACCGCTATGGGCACGCACCGCCATCGTGGCGGCCGGGCCGCTGGCCAACCTGCTTTTGGCGGTGCTGCTGTATGCGCTGGTGTCTTGGATAGGGGTGCAAGAGCCCCGCGCCGTGCTGTCCAGCCCGCCGCCGGCCTCGCTGGCCGAGCGGGCCGGGGTGCGCGGGGGCGAGTGGGTGCTGTCGATGGGCGTCGGGGCCCAGGCACCGGTGACGGTGGCGTCTTTCGAGACGCTGCGCTGGCAACTCACTCGCGCGGCCTTGACCCAGCAGGACGTGCGCCTCTGGGTGGCCGATGGACCCGACCAGCCTTCCCGCGAAGTGTGGCTGCCGCTGACCGAATTGTCGGTGCGCGATGCGGACGCGGCGTTGTTGCAACGCATCGGGGTGGTCGCGCCCTGGACGGCGCCGGTCGTGGGGGAGTTGTTGCCAGGCGGTGCGGCCGAAGCCGCAGGGCTGCGCCCGGGCGACCTGGTGCTGCGCGTGGATGACCGGCCGGTGCCGGACGGCCAGGATTTGCGCATGCGCATCCGCGAGGCGGTGAGCGCGCAAGGTCAGGCCCAAACGCAGCGTTGGCAGGTCGAGCGCGAAGGCCGCCTGCTGGAGATCGAGGTGACGCCGCGCCCCGAGCGGGTGGGCGATGCCTGGGTCGGGCGCGTGGGGGCCTATATCGGCGCGGCGCCAGAGATGGTCACCGTCTCATCCGGCGTGTGGGAGGGGCTGTGGAAAGGCGTCGAGCGCACCTGGGAGGTCGCGGCGCTGTCGCTGCGCATGCTCTACCGCATGCTGGTGGGGGAGGCGTCGCTGAAGAACCTGAGCGGGCCGTTGACGATTGCCGACTACGCTGGCAAGTCGGCCAGCATGGGGCTGACCGCCTACATCCTGTTTCTGGCGCTCATCAGCGTCAGCCTCGGGGTGCTCAACCTGCTGCCGCTGCCCGTCCTCGACGGTGGGCACCTGATGTATTATCTGTGGGAGGCAGTGACCGGGCGTCCCGTGTCGGACGTGTGGATGGAGCGCCTGCAACGCGGCGGAATGGTGGTGTTGCTGGGGCTCATGTCACTGGCCATGTTCAACGACGTCGCCCGCTTGCTGGGCTGAAATTCCTGCTTTTCATGAAACACAAGCATTCGCGCTTGCGCCGCGTCGCCTGGGGCGTGCTGATCTCCACACTGGCGGCGCTGCCGGCCTGGGCCGTCGATCCGTTCACGCTGCGGGACATCCGCGTCGAGGGCCTGCAACGGGTCGAGCCGGGCACGGTGTTTGCCTCCTTGCCGTTCCGCGTGGGCGACACGTATTCCGATGAGCAAGGCTCGGCCGCCATCCGCGCCCTGTTCGGGCTGGGCCTGTTTTCCGATGTGCGCCTGCAAATCGATGGCGATGTGCTGGTGGTGATCGTGGAAGAGCGCCCCACCGTGGCCGACATCACCTTCTCGGGGGTGCGCGAGTTCGACAACGACGTGCTGCGCCGCGCCCTGCGCGATGTGGGCCTGACCGAAGGCCGGCCCTTCGACCGCGCCCTGGCCGACCGGGCCGAGCAGGAACTCAAGCGCCAGTACCTCAACCGCAGCATGTATGCGGCCACCGTCACCACCACGGTCACGCCGATCGAGCGCAACCGCGTGAATCTGAACTTCAGCGTGGTCGAAGGCGATGTGGCCAAGATCCGGGACATCCGCATCGTCGGCAATCAAGCGTTCAGCGAGTCCACGCTGCGCGGCCTGTTCGACCTCAACACCGGCGGTTGGCTGAGCTGGTACACCAAGTCCGACCGCTACTCCCGCGCCAAGCTCAACGCCGACCTGGAGACGCTGCGCTCGTTCTACCTCACCCGCGGCTTTCTGGAGTTCAGCATCGACTCCACCCAGGTGTCCATCACTCCCGGCAAGGACGAGATGGCCATCACCATCAACATCACCGAAGGCAAGCGCTACGTGGTCTCGGGGGTGCGACTGGAAGGGGATTTCCTGGGCAAGGAGGAGGAGTTCCAGTCGCTCGTGCGCATCCGCGCCGGGCAGGCCTACAACGCCGAGGATGTGGCCGAGACCGTTCGCGCCTTCACCGACTACTTTGGCAGCTTCGGCTTTGCCTTCGCCCGGGTGGACGTTCAGCCCGAGATCGACCGCGAGCAATCGCAGGTGGCGCTGGTGCTGCGGGCTGAGCCGTCGCGGCGGGCCTATGTGCGCCGCATCAACGTCGAGGGCAACAACCGCACCCGCGACGAAGTGATCCGGCGCGAATTCCGTCAGCTGGAAGCCTCCTGGTACGACAGTGACCGCATCCGCCTGTCCCGCGACCGGGTGGACCGTCTGGGCTTTTTCACCCAAGTCACCATCGATACCCAGGAAGTGCCCGACGCTCCCGATCAGGTGGATCTGGTCGTGCGGGTAGAGGAAAAGCCCACCGGCAACCTGTCCATCGGCGCCGGCTACTCCCAGTCCGAAAAGCTCTCGTTCGTCGCCGGCATCCAGCAGGAAAACGTGTTCGGCAGCGGGAACTACCTGGGCCTCAACCTCAACACCAGCAAGTTCAACAAGCAGTTCGTGCTCAGCACGGTGAATCCGTACTTCACCGCCGACGGGATCTCCCGCTCGCTCGACCTGTATTACCGCACCACCCGGCCGCTGTCGGAACAGGAAGGGGATTACCGCCTCGTCACGCCGGGGGCCAGCATCCGTTTCGGCGTGCCGTTCACCGAGACGGATACCGTTTTCTTCGGCATCGGTGCCGAGCAGACCCGCATCGAGCCCGGCAATGGGCTGCCGCTGGCTTACCAGCAGTTCATCGATGATTTTGGCCGTTCGGCCACTTCCATCCCCCTGACCGTGGGCTGGGCCCGCGATACGCGCGACAGCGCGCTCGTGCCCACCCAGGGCCGCCTGATGCGCTTCAATGGCGAACTCGGCGTGGCTGGCGACACCCGTTACACCAAGTTCAGCGGGCAGTTCCAGCAGTACATCCCCTTGTCCAAGCAATACACTCTGGCCTTCAATGCCGAGGCGGGCTGGGGCAAGGGGCTGGGCGGCAAGCCGTTCCCGCTGTTCAAGAACTTCTACGGCGGTGGCTTGGGCTCGGTGCGCGGCTTCGAGCAAGGCACGCTGGGTGGGCGCAGCGGATTGGTGAACGACCCGAACACCATTTCCTACATCGGTGGCTCGCGCATGGTGCTGCTCAACACCGAAATCATCACCCCCTTCCCCGGCGCGGGCAACGACCGCACATTGCGCATGTTCGGTTTCTTCGACATCGGCAACGTCTCTGACGACTTCCAGAACAGCAGCAAGCTGTCCGACCTGCGGGCCTCGGCCGGCATCGGCATCAGTTGGATTTCGCCCGTGGGGCCGCTTAGAATCGCCTATGCCCGGCCGGTGCGCAAGTTCGCCAACGACAAGCCTCAAAGCATTCAATTCCAGATTGGAACTTCTTTCTGATGAAATCGATTTCTCGTGATGTGATTCGCCGTGGTCTGACGGTGCTGGTGCTGAGCGTGGCGGCAGCCACCGCCATGGCGCAGGAATTCAAGATCGGGTTTGTCAATACCGATCGCATTTTCCGCGACTCCGCCGCGGCCAAGGCGGCCCAAGCCAAGCTGGAACAGGAGTTTTCCCGGCGCGAGCGGGAACTCGAAAATCTACGCAACCAGTTGCGGGCCGCTTCGGAAAAATTCGAGCGCGAGGCGCCCACCCTGTCTGAGTCGCAGCGCACGCAGCGCCAGCGCCAGCTCGTGGACATGGACCGTGACTTCCAGCGCCGCAGCCGCGAGTTCCAGGAGGATCTGAACCTGCGCAAGAACGAGGAGCTTCAGCAGGTGCTGGAGCGTGCCAACCGGGTCATTCGACAGATTGCCGAAGCCGAAAAGTACGACCTCATCATCCAGGAAGCGGTGTACATCAATCCCAAGCACGACATCACCGACCGCGTGATCAACGGCTTGAACAATGGCCGCTAAAAGGCTCTGACTGCGCTCGTGACCACCACGCTGGCCGACATCCACGCCGCCTTGGGCGGCGTTTTGCATGGTGATGCTGCCCTGCCGATACACCGCATTGCGTCGTTGGCGAAAGCGGGTCCGCAGGACGTGTCCTTCATCTCGCATGCCCGCTATGCCAGCCAGTTGGCCAGCACCCAGGCGGGCGCGTTGATCGTGCCGCCGGCCCTGGCGGAGCCGGCTCGGGCCCGCGGGGCCTGCATCGTGGCCGATGACCCTTATCTCTATTTCGCCCGCCTGACCCAATGGTGGCGGGCGCGGCAGCGCCAAGCCGTCGATGCGCCGGCCATTCATCCCTCGGCCTGGGTGGATCCGCGTGCCCGTCTGGGCGTCGGGGTGGAGGTGGGGCCTTTCGCCGTGATCGAGGCCGAGGCCGAGATCGGTGACGGCGCCGTCATCGGGGCCCACGGCGTGGTGCAGCGCCGTGCGCGTGTCGGGGCGGGCACCCGCCTGGCGGCCCATGTCGTGCTGGGCCATGACTGTGTGCTGGGGCGGCGCTGCATTGTGCATGCCGGGGTGGTGATTGGCGCCGACGGCTTTGGCTTTGCCCCACACCAAGGGCAGTGGGTGAAAATCGAGCAGTTGGGCGCGGTCCAGATCGGCGACGATGTGGAAATCGGCGCCAACACCTGCATCGACCGCGGCGCCCTGGACGACACCGTCATCGAGGACGGCGTCAAGCTCGACAACCTGATCCAGATCGGCCACAACGTCCACATCGGGCGCCACACGGCCATGGCTGGTTGCGTGGGCGTGGCCGGCAGCGCTCGCATCGGCGCGCATTGCACGGTGGGGGGCGGCGCGGTCATCCTGGGCCATTTGACGCTGGCCGATCATGTCCACATCTCTGCCGCGTCGGTGGTGATGCGCTCGATCCTGCAGCCGGGGCAGTACAGCGGCGTTTTCCCCATCGACGACAATAAGAGCTGGGAAAAGAACGCGGCCACGCTGCGCCAGTTGCACCGGCTGCGCGAACGGCTCAAAGCTTTGGAAAACCGATCATGATGGACATTCACCAAATTCTCAAACAACTGCCGCACCGTTACCCCTTCCTGCTGGTGGATCGGGTGCTTGAGGTAGACAAAGGCAAGTCCATCAAGGCGCTGAAAAACGTCAGCATGAACGAGCCGCAGTTCACGGGGCACTTTCCGCATCGGCCGGTGTTTCCGGGCGTGCTGATGCTCGAAGCCATGGCGCAGACGGCGGCGTTGCTGGCCTTCGACACCCTGGGCGTGACGCCCGATGACAAGACGGTGTACTACTTTGCCGGCATCGACGGCGCGCGGTTCAAGCGTCCGGTGGAGCCGGGGGACCAACTGGTCATGGACGTGACGCTGGAGCGCATGAAGGCCGGCATCTTCAAGTTCAAAGGCGTGACCCGCGTGGGCGACGAGGTGGCTTGCGAAGCCGAGCTCATGTGCACCATGCGTACCATCGCCTGAAGGCGCTCACGGGCATGGCAGACATTCATCCCACCGCCTTGGTGGACCCTCGGGCCGAACTGGGTGACGCCGTCAGCGTGGGGCCCTATACCGTGATCGGCCCTCACGTCCGGGTGGGCGAGGGCACGCGCATCGCAGCGCACTGCGTCATCGAGGGGCACACCACCATCGGGCGCGACAACCACATCTACCCGTTTGTCTCGTTGGGCTTGGCCAGCCAGGACAAAAAATACCGGGGCGAGCCTTGCGAGCTCATCATTGGCGACCGCAACACCATCCGCGAATACAGCACCTACCACATCGGAACCGTGCAAGGCGGCGGCGTGACCCGGTTGGGCAACGACAACTGGATGATGGCCTACACCCACCTGGCGCATGATTGCCTGGTGGGCGACCACACCATCTTTGCCAACAATGCCCAGCTGGCCGGGCACGTGCAGGTGGGGGATTGGGTCATCTTGGGCGGGTACACCGTGGTGCACCAGTTCGTGCGCATTGGCGCCCATGCCATGACGGCCATGTGCTCTCTGCTGTTTGCCGACGTGCCCCCTTTCGTGATGGCTCAAGGCCAGCCTGCGCAGGCCCGTTCGATGAACTTCGAGGGGTTGCGCCGACGCGGTTTCGCGGCCGAGCGCGTGGCCGCCGTCAAGGCCATGCACAAAGCGCTGTACCGCGACAACCTGACTTTGGCCCAAGCCCAGCAGCGCATTGCCGAGTTGCCGCAGCGCTTCCCGCAGGCGCAGCCGGATGTGGCCCTGATGCTGGACTTCCTGCAAAGCGCTCACCCCGAGCGGGGCATCGTGCGGTGATGCCGCCGGCCTCCATGTCTGGCGCCCGGTGTGACGTGGCCATGGTGGCGGGCGAGGCCTCGGGCGACATGCTGGCCGCCCAGTTGCTGGCGGGCTTGCGGCAGCGCTGGCCCGACTGGCAAGCGGCCGGCATTGGCGGCCCACACATGCAGGCCCAAGGTTTTGACGCCTGGTGGCCCAGCGACAAGCTGGCGGTGCGCGGCTACGTCGAGGTGTTGCGGCACTACCGCGAGATCGTCGGCATCCGGCGGCAGCTGCGCGACCGGCTGCTGGCTGCCCCGCCGCGGGTGTTCGTGGGAGTGGACGCGCCGGATTTCAACCTCAGCCTCGAAGGCGATTTGCGTGCCGCCGGCGTGGCCACCGTGCACTTCGTCGCGCCCGCGGTATGGGCCTGGCGGCCTGAGCGCATCGAGGTCATTCGCCGCCACGTGGATCACGTGTTGTGCATCTTTCCTTTCGAGCCGGCCCTGTTTCAGCGTCATGGCATCGCCGCCACTTACGTGGGGCATCCGCTGGCCCCGCTGATTCCCCGCCACCCCGACCAGGCGGCCGCCCGTGCCGCGCTCGACTTGCCGGCCGACGGGCCCGTCGTGGCCGTGCTGCCCGGCAGCCGTCGGGCGGAAATCGCGCATGTGTTGCCGCGCTTCCTGGCGGCGGTGCAGCGCATGCGCCAAGCCCGGCCCGAGCTGGCCTTCGTGCTGCCGGCGGTGCCGGCTTTGCAGGCCGAGATCGAGCGCCACGTGCGCCAAGCCGCGCTCAGCGATGTGGTCCGCGTGCTGCAAGGCCAATCGCATGCCGCGCTGGCGGCGTGCGACGTGACGTTGATTGCCAGTGGCACCGCCACCCTGGAGGCGGCCCTGTTCAAGCGCCCCATGGTGATTGCCTATCACATGAACTGGCTGTCGTGGAAGCTGCACCAGCGCAAGATGCTCCAGCCCTGGGTCGGGCTGCCCAACATCCTGGCGCAAGAATTCGTGGTGCCCGAACTGCTGCAGGACGCGGCCACGCCCGCGGCTCTGGCCGAGGCCACCCTGGCCTGGCTGGCAGACGATGACGCGACCGCGCAGCGGGTGCAATCCTTGCAACAACGCTTTGCGGCTTTGCACGACACCCTCAACCGCCCCACCGCCCAACTGGCCACCGATGCGATTGCCCAAGTCCTTGGCTGAGCGCCCCATGTTCGTTCAGCAGCCGCTCGACTGGTTGCCCCCAGTGTGCGCCACCCTGGTGGCTGGCGTGGACGAGGCCGGCCGCGGGCCGCTGGCTGGCCCGGTGGTGGCCGCGGCCGTGATGCTCGACGACGCCCAACCCATCCCGGGGCTGGCCGATTCCAAAAAACTCAGCGCGGTCCGGCGCGAGCAGCTGTTTGACCAGATCCGGGCCCAGGCCCTGTGCTGCTGCGTGGCCCAGGCGTCGGTGGAGGAGATCGATCGCCTCAACATCCTGCAAGCCACTCTGCTGGCCATGCGTCGTGCGGTCGAGGGGCTGCGTCTGAAGCCGCAACTGGTGCTGGTCGATGGCAACCGGCTGCCCGTCCTGCCCATGAGGGCGGAGGCCATCGTGCAAGGCGATGCCCGGGTGCAGGCGATTTCGGCCGCGTCCATTCTGGCCAAAGTGACGCGCGATCGGCTCATGGACGAACTGCACGCGCAATATCCCGACTATGGCTTCGACCGACACAAAGGCTACGGCACCGCCCAGCACCTGGCGGCCTTGCACCGCTGGGGGCCTTGTCCTGCCCACCGCCGCAGCTTTGCGCCAGTGACCCAAGCCGCCGCAGCCGCGACGCCCGAGCCTGCCGCCGGATGGGCTGCTGGCGCGGCATGATTATTCCTTGCCGCCATGCGCGAAGACTTCATTGCCTCCCGTGACAACCCCTGGACCCGGCAGTGCCGGGCACTGGCCCAAGACAGCACCGCGTACCGTAAGACCGGCCAAGTGTGGTTGGAGGGGGACCATTTGTGCCGTGCCTTGTTGACCCGCGGGCAGCAGCCCGAGGCGGTGGTGCTGACAGAAGGCCACCAGTCCCTGGCCGAAGGTTGGGCGCTGGCCCCTGGCGTGCGCCGCGTCGTGGTGCCTGCGCGCCTGATGGCCTGGATCAGCGGGTTGGAATCCCCGCCGCTCGTGGCCTGTCTGTACCGCCTGCCCGCCACGCGGAGCGTGCAGCCCGACTTGCCCACCGTGGTGCTGGATCGCGTGCAAGATCCCGGCAATGTGGGCTCCATTTTGCGCAGTGCCGCGGCTTTCGGTTTTCGGCAGGTGCTGGCCTTGCGCGGCACGGCGGCCCTGTGGGCCCCCAAAGTCCTGCGTGCGGGCATGGGGGCGCATTTCGCGCTGCATCTGGTCGAAGGCGTGGATGTGGCTGCGCTGGATGACCTGCAAGTGCCCCTGCTGGCCACCAGCTCCCACCAAGGGCAATGGCTGCATCAGGCCCCGTTGCCCTGGCCCTGTGCCTGGCTCATGGGGCACGAAGGGCAGGGTGTGGCCGAGGCATTGATGGCGCGTGCGCATGGTCTGATTCGCATCGTCCAGCCAGGCGGGGAGGAGTCGCTCAACGTGGCCGCCGCTGCCGCCATTTGCCTGCACGCCAGTGCCGTCAGCGCCTTCGGCGCCCCGGAAAACGCCTCCCGTCCTTGACCGGGGTGGGTGGGCGGCTGTGGCGAAAATCCAGTATATAATGCCAGCTTCCGTTCAGGGTGATTAGCTCAGCGGTAGAGCACTGCCTTCACACGGCAGGGGTCACATGTTCGATCCATGTATCACCCACCACATTCATCACCTGCAAGTCAGCCGGCTTGCAGGTTTTTTGCTTTCAGGGGCCGAAGCATCGGCGAGTGGTCTGATTGCAATTGCCTGGTCGTGTGTGAATGCCCTGCGGCGATGGATGATCGTCCGGGTCGAGGGGCTGGGGCGCCTGGGGTGAGGGTGCCTCGGCTATAATGCGAAGGTTTACCCTAACCAAACGCATCTGCCGCTGGCCTCAGGCCGGTTCCCCGTTGAAACCCCCTTTTCTGTCTGGGGGCAGGTGCGTCCACAACTGGAGTGCACCCGTGTTTCCCGTCTTTGCAAAAGCCATCCTCGCTCTCGCAGACGGCACGGTCTTTACCGGTGTGTCCATCGGCGCCGCGGGTCAGACCGTCGGCGAGGTGGTGTTCAATACCGCCATCACCGGTTACCAGGAAATCCTCACCGACCCCAGTTACCGTCAGCAGATCGTGACCCTCACGTATCCGCACATCGGCAACTACGGCGTCAATGACGAGGACGTGGAGGCCGATGCCGTCCACGCCGCTGGCCTGATCATCAAAGACCTGCCTCTGATCGCCTCCAACTTCCGTGCCCAGATGACGCTGAGCGAATACCTCCAGCGCGAAGGCACGGTGGCCATTGCCGGCATCGATACCCGCAAGCTCACCCGGCTGCTGCGCGAGAAGGGTTCGCAAAACGGCGCCATCGTCGCCCTGCCGTTGGGGCAGGCGGTCACGGAGGCGGTCAAGGCGCAGGCGCTGCAAGCCGCGCGCAATGCTCCCAGCATGGCCGGACAGGACTTGGCCAAGGTCGTCAGCACGCGCCAGCCCTATGTCTGGACGCAAACCGAGTGGAAACTGGCCCGCGAAGACGGCACTCCTGGCTATGGCGAGCAGACCGCGCCGCGTTTTCATGTGGTGGCCTACGACTTCGGGGTGAAGAAAAACATCTTGCGCATGCTGGCCGAGCGGGGCTGCAAAGTCACGGTGGTGCCGGCGCAGACACCCGCCGCCGAGGCGCTGGCCTATGAGCCGGATGGCATTTTCCTGTCCAACGGGCCGGGCGATCCGCAGCCTTGCGATTACGCGATTGCCGCCGCCCGCGCGCTGATCGAAAGTGGCAAGCCGGTGTTCGGCATTTGCCTGGGGCACCAGATCATGGCGCTGGCCAGTGGCGCCAAAACCTTCAAGATGGCTCATGGCCACCATGGGGCCAACCACCCGGTCAAAGACCTGGACACGGGGCGGGTGAGCATCACCAGCCAGAACCACGGCTTTGCGGTGGACATGGCATCGCTGCCCGCGAATCTGCGTCCCACGCACGTCAGCCTGTTCGACGGCACTTTGCAGGGGTTGGAGCGCACCGATCGCCCGGCGTTTTGCTTTCAGGGGCACCCGGAGGCGTCGCCCGGGCCGCACGACATCGCCTATCTGTTCGACCGTTTCATCGCCTTGATGGAAGGTAAACACTAATGCCTAAGCGTACTGACATCAAGAGCATCCTCATCATCGGCGCCGGGCCCATCGTCATCGGCCAGGCGTGCGAGTTCGACTATTCCGGCGTGCAGGCCTGCAAGGCCCTGCGCGAAGAGGGCTACAAGGTCATTCTGATCAACAGCAACCCGGCGACGATCATGACCGACCCGGCCACCGCCGATGTGACCTACATCGAGCCCATCACCTGGCAGACGGTGGAAAAAATCATTGCCAAGGAACGGCCCGACGCCATCCTGCCGACCATGGGCGGCCAGACGGCCCTGAACTGCGCCCTCGATCTGTGGCGCAACGGCGTGCTGCACAAATACAAGTGCGAACTCATCGGCGCCACGCCCGAGGCGATCGACAAGGCCGAGGACCGGCAAAAGTTCAAAGAGGCCATGACCCGCATTGGTCTGGGCTCGGCCCGATCGGGCATTGCCCACAGCATGGAAGAGGCCTGGGCGGTGCAGAAGCACGTGGGTTTTCCCACGGTGATCCGCCCCAGCTTCACGCTGGGCGGCACGGGCGGCGGCATTGCCTATAACCCGGAGGAGTTCGAGACCATCTGCAAGCGCGGTCTGGAGGCCTCGCCCACCAACGAGCTGCTGATCGAAGAATCGCTCGTGGGCTGGAAAGAGTTCGAGATGGAGGTGGTGCGCGACCGCAAGGACAACTGCATCATCGTCTGCTCGATCGAAAACCTCGACCCCATGGGCGTGCACACCGGCGACTCCATCACCGTGGCGCCGGCGCAGACGCTGACCGACAAGGAATACCAGATCATGCGCAACGCCAGCTTGGCCGTGCTGCGCGAGATCGGGGTGGACACCGGCGGCTCCAACGTGCAGTTCGCGATCAACCCGAAAGACGGGCGCATGATCGTCATCGAGATGAACCCGCGTGTGAGCCGCTCTTCGGCGCTGGCCTCCAAGGCCACGGGCTTTCCCATCGCCAAGGTGGCGGCCAAGCTGGCCGTGGGCTACACGCTCGATGAGCTCAAGAACGAGATCACCGGCGGGGCCACGCCGGCCAGCTTCGAGCCCAGCATCGACTACGTCGTCACCAAGATTCCGCGCTTCGCGTTCGAGAAGTTCCCCGCTGCCGACAACCGGCTGACCACGCAGATGAAGTCCGTCGGCGAAGTCATGGCCATGGGGCGCACCTTCCAGGAAAGCTTCCAGAAGGCGCTGCGCGGGCTGGAAGTCGGCGTCGATGGCATGAACGAGAAAACCCAGGACCGCGAGACCCTGGAGCGCGAGCTGGGTGAGCCGGGCCCCGAGCGCATCTGGTACGTGGGCGACGCCTTTGCCGCGGGCTGGACGGTCGATGAGGTGCATCATTTCACCAAGATCGACAAGTGGTTCTTGGTGCAGATCGAAGACATCGTCAAGATCGAGTTGGAACTGGACAAGCTCACTGCGGACAAAGCGCCCCAGGGTGGCGACGCGGCCCTGTTGGCGCTCAGCGCCGAAGAACTGCGCACCCTCAAGCGCAAGGGCTTTTCCGACCGGCGCCTGGCCAAGCTGCTCAAAACCACGGAGCAGGCCGTGCGCCAGCGCCGCCACGCCTTGGGCGTGCGACCGGTGTACAAACGGGTGGACACGTGCGCGGCCGAATTCGCCACCCACACCGCCTACATGTACTCCACCTACGAGGAGGAGTGCGAGGCCCAGCCGTCCGACCGGCAAAAGATCATGGTCCTCGGCGGCGGCCCCAACCGCATTGGCCAAGGCATCGAATTCGACTACTGCTGCGTGCATGCGGCCCTGGCCATGCGCGAGGACGGCTTCGAGACCATCATGGTCAACTGCAACCCCGAGACGGTCTCCACCGACTACGACACCTCCGACCGCCTATACTTCGAGCCTCTGACGCTGGAGGACGTGCTGGAAATCGTCGCGGTGGAAAAACCGCTGGGCGTGATCGTGCAATACGGCGGCCAGACGCCGCTGAAGCTGGCGTTGGGTTTGGAGGCCAACGGCGTGCCCATCATCGGCACCAGCCCCGACATGATCGATGCCGCCGAAGACCGCGAGCGCTTCCAAAAACTGCTGCACGAACTGGGGCTGCGCCAGCCGCCCAATGCCACCGCCCGCACCGAAGCCGAGGCCATGGACAAAGCCGCCGAGCTGGGCTACCCGCTGGTGGTGCGGCCCAGCTATGTGTTGGGCGGCCGCGCCATGGAAATCGTGCATGAGCCGCGCGACTTGGAGCGCTACATGCGCGAAGCCGTGAAGGTGAGCAACGACTCGCCGGTGCTGCTGGATCGCTTCCTCAATGACGCCATCGAATGCGACGTCGATTGCATCCGCGATGCCGCCGGTCAAGTGCTCATTGGCGGCGTCATGGAACACATCGAGCAGGCCGGCGTGCACTCGGGCGATTCGGCGTGCTCCCTGCCGCCGTACTACCTCGGCCAAGCCACGGTGGATGAACTCAAGCGGCAGGCCGCCGCCATGGCCCAGGCACTCAATGTGGTGGGGCTGATGAACGTGCAGTTCGCCATCCAGGAGGTGGAGGAGGACGGCGTCAAGAAAGACGTCATCTACGTGCTGGAGGTCAACCCCCGCGCCAGCCGCACCGTGCCCTTCGTGTCCAAGGCCACCGGCATCCAGCTGGCCAAGGTGGCCGCCCGCTGCATGGCGGGCCAGACGCTGGCGCAGCAGGGCATCACCCGCGAAGTCACGCCACCGTATTTCAGCGTGAAGGAGGCGGTGTTCCCCTTCGTCAAGTTCCCGGGTGTGGACACCATCCTGGGGCCCGAGATGAAGTCCACCGGCGAAGTGATGGGCGTGGGCCGCACCTTCGGCGAGGCGTTTGTCAAGAGCCAACTGGGCGCGGGCACCCGCCTGCCGCGCCCGAGCGACCCGGTGAAAAAAGTGTTTCTCTCGGTCAAGCCATCCGACAAAGCCCGTGCGGTGGTCGTGGCCCGCGATTTGGTGGCCATGGGCTTCGACCTGGTGGCCACCCGTGGCACCGCCGCGGCCATCGAAGCCGCTGGCGTGCCCTGTGAAGTGGTCAACAAAGTGGCCGAGGGGCGCCCCAACATCGTGGACATGATCAAGAACGGCGAGATTGCCATGGTCATCAACACGGTGGAAGAGCGCCGCAACGCCATTGCCGACTCGCGTTACATCCGCACCTCGGCGCTGCTCAACCGCGTGACGACCTTCACCACCATTTCGGGCGCCGAGGCCGCGGTCGAGGGCATGAAATGCCTCGATCAGCTGGGCGTGATGTCGGTGCAAGAGATGCACGCCGAACTGCTCGCCTGAAGCGGATTTCAATCGGGGCTTTCCCCGGTCTGCGACGCAGACAGGGGTGGCCTCGATTGAGGCATAATCACCCACAGACGCCGCCGATTGGGAACGATCGGCGGTTTGCTTTTGGAGAAGGACAAATGCCCACCATTCCCGTGACCAAGCGCGGTGCCGACAAACTGAAGGAGGAACTGCACCGTCTCAAAACCGTCGATCGCCCGGCCGTCATCAACGCGATTGCCGAAGCCCGCGCGCAAGGCGACCTGAGCGAAAACGCCGACTACGACGCCGCCAAGGAACGCCAGGGCTTCATCGAGGGCCGCATCGCTGAGATCGAGAGCAAGCTCTCGGTGGCCCAGATCATCGACCCGGCCGAGGTGGATGCCGGTGGCAAGGTGGTGTTTGGCGCCACGGTCGAGCTGGAGGAAGAAACCACCGGCGAAAGCGTGACTTACCAGATCGTGGGCGAGGACGAGGCCGATCTCAAGCTGGGCCTGATCAACATTTCCAGCCCGATTGCCCGTGCCCTGATCGGCAAGGAAGAGGGTGACGTGGCCGAAGTGCAGGCTCCGGGCGGGGTCAAGCGCTTCGAGATCGTGGCCGTGCGCTACGAGTGAGCCGGGCTGGGCGATGCAGGCGTTTTTCGAGCGCTGGCCGCTGTTCTTGGCCGCCCTGTGGTGGGGCGGCATGAGCGCGCTGAGCTTTTTGGCCGTTCCCATGGCGTTTGGGGTGATCGGCAACCCGGCGCTGGCCGGGCCGTATGCGGCCAAGCTGTTTCAGGTGCAGGCCTGGGCCACCGTGGTGCTGGCGCTGAGTCTGCTGATGTGGGGGCGCTTGCAGCGCCTCAAAAGCGCCGAAGTCACGGCCCGTTGGGCGTTGCTGCCTTGGCTGTTGCTGGCCGCGCTCGCGGCCATGGTGCAGGAGCACGGGGTGGCAGAGCGCATCCTCACCGCGCGCAGCACGGGGGCCGATCTGCGCCTGTGGCACAGCCTGGGTAGCCTGCTGGTGCTGCTGCAGTGGGTGTGCGCCCTGCGGGTGCTGTGGTGGTTTGCCCGCCGCACCGAGCCGCCGGCCGCCTGAGCGGCGGGACTGGCCACGTTCAGCCAGTCACCCGCTCGGCGGACTCCACGGTATTGACCAGCAGCATGGTGATGGTCATGGGGCCGACGCCACCCGGCACCGGCGTGATCCAGCCGGCCACCTGCTTGACGCCCTCGAAGTCCACATCGCCGCAGAGCTTGCCAGCCTCATTGCGGTTCATGCCCACGTCGATGACCACCGCGCCTGGCTTGACCATGTCGGCCGTCAGGACGTTGCGCTTGCCCACGGCAGCGACGATGACGTCGGCTTGCAGGGTCAGGGCTTTGAGGTTGGCCGTGCGCGAGTGGCAGATGGTGACGGTGGCGTCTTTGTGCAGCAGCATCAGCGCCATGGGCTTGCCCACGATGTTGCTGCGGCCAATGACCGTGGCGTGCTTGCCACGCAGGTCGTAGCCGATGTGCTCCAGCATCTTCATGCACCCGTGGGGCGTGCAGGGCCAAAAGCCCGGCTGGCCCACCATCAGCGCGCCGGCGCTGGCCACGTGAAAGCCGTCCACGTCTTTCGCGGGGCTGATGGCCTCGATGACTTTGTGCGCGTCGATGTGGGGCGGCAGGGGCAGCTGCACCAGAATGCCGTGGATGCTCGGGTCTTGATTGAGGGCGGCGATGCGTTGCAGCAAAGCGGCTTCGGTGTAGCTGGCCGCGTAGCGTTCCAGCACGGAGTGCATGCCGATGTCTTCGCACGCTTTGACCTTGTTGCGCACATAGACTTGGCTGGCCGGGTCGTCGCCCACCAGGATGACGGCCAGACCGGGCGTGACGCCGCGCACCTTGAGGGCCGAGACACGTTGGGAAAGTTCGGTGCGCAGTTGGCGCGACAGCGCGTTGCCGTCGATGAGTTGGGCGGACATGGCGTAGAAACGGAGCGTCGGGGTAGGGGTCAGGCTTTGGCCGTGGGGGCCAGGGCGATCTTGAGCAGATCGGCCACGGTGTTGGCCCCCAGTTTTTCCATGATGTTGGCGCGGTGGGCTTCCACCGTTTTGATGCTGATGCCCAGGTCGTCGGCGATTTGCTTGTTCAGCCGGCCAGCGACGATGCGCTCCAGCACTTGGGATTCACGGGTGGTGAGCTTGCTCAGCAGCGCCTCACGGGTGGCAGCTTGCTGGTGTTCGGCAAAGACTTCACGCGCGGTTTCGAGCATACGCTCGACGAGTTGAACGAGCTGCTCTTCCTTGAAGGGCTTCTGGATGAAGTCCAACGCCCCTTTCTTCATGGAGGCCACCGCCATGGGCACATCGCCGTGGCCGGTGATGAAGACGATGGGCAGTGGGGAGTGGCGCTCGATGAGCCGGTCTTGCAGATCCATGCCGCTCATGCCGCCCATGCGGATGTCGGCAATCAGGCAGGCCACCTCCCGCGGGTCGTAGCGGCTGAGGAAGGCTTCGGCCGATTCGAAGCATCGCACCCGGTAGTCCTTGCCTTCGAGGAGCCATTGCAGCGAGTCCCGCACTGCCTCGTCGTCATCCACCACATAAACCGTGCCACGTTTCGGAATCAGGCTCATCTCACTCTTTCTCGTTGTCTGGCCCCAGGGCAGGGGCCTACGGGTTGTCACGTATTGACCACGGTGCTCACGGGAATCCAGAAACTGAATTCGCATCCCGTGATTTCGGTCCCATTGTAGAGGTTTCGCGCCTGCAGCCTGCCGTGATGGGATTCGACGATGGATCGACACAGCTTCAGGCCGATGCCCATGCCCTCGGCCTTGGTGCTGTAGAACGCTTCGTAGATGCGCTCGAGCTTTTCCGGGGGGATGCCCAGCCCCGTGTCCTTCACGGTGAATTCGACGGCGTCGTTGCCTTCGATTTTGCGGGGGGTCACCGTCAGTTCGACATGGCGCTGGGTGGAGGGGCGCTGTGCCTGCACGATGGCTTCGCCCGCGTTTTTGAGGAGGTTGATGAGCACCTGCTCGATGAGGATGGGATCCACCATCAGCTTGGGCAGGCGCGCGGCCACGTAGGTGTTGAGGCGGATCATGTGGCGGCGCAGTTCGATGTCGGCCAGTTCGGTGGCGTTGTTGACCATCTGCGCCACGTCCGACAGCGTGGGGTTGGGCTCGCTGCGTTTGACGAAGGCCCGGATGCGCTGGATGATCTGGCCGGCGCGTTGGGCCTGTCGAGCGGTTTTTTCCAGCGCACCAAGCAGTTCTTCTGGCGTGATCTGCTGGCGCTTGAGGCGCGAGATCATGCCGCTGCTGTAGTTGCTGATCGCTGTCAGCGGCTGGTTGAGTTCGTGCGCCACGCTGGAGGCCATTTCTCCCATGGTGATGAGCCGGCTGGCGGCTTCGGCGCGTTCCTGTTGCAGGGCGGCTTGTTCTTCGGCCTGGCGCCGCACGGTGATGTCGGTGGCAATCACCATCTGCGCCAGGCGTCCGTCCACCCAGGTCAGGTAGCGGGTGCGCACCTCCAGCCATTTGTGGAGTTCGGGCACATACACTTCGGCGCTGTCGGCGGCGGCTTCGAACAAAGCATCGGTGGGCAGGCCCGCCAATACGTCCACCTGGTCCTGGTTATCGGTGCTCAGTGGGCTGGCCGGTAGGGAGGACGACAATTCCACCAGCTTGCGGTGGCCGCGCCCGCTGCTGCCGAACCAAGTCTGGTACATCCGGTTGGCAAACAGCAGTTCCGCGCTGCTCAAGGGGGCCACGGAAATCGCTTCGTCCAGGCTGTCGAGCACGGTGGTGAAACGTTCGTAGGAGGCGGTCAGTTCCTCGCGGATGCGCTTGGGCTCGGTGATGTCGGTCATCGAGGTCATCCAGCCGGTTTGCTTGCCTTGACCGTCGATCAGCGGCGAGACATACATCCGCGCATAGAAGATGCTGCCGTTTTTGCGCTTGACGGGCACCTCGAATCCGCCCGGCGTGGTGCGTCCGTGCAGTTCGTCCTCCAGTCGGGCGGAAAGGGTGTCGATGTCGGATTCGGGCCAGTAAGGGAAGGGGGCCACGGCGCCGATCAGATCTTCCTCGGTCCAGCCGGTCATCGAGCAAAAAGCAGGATTGACATAGGTGATGCGGCCTTGCATGTCGAGGGCGCGCATGCCCGTCAGCATGGAGTTCTCCATGGCGCGACGAAAGTTGGTCTCCACCTGGAGGGCGCGTTGCGCCTGCAGGCGCCGCCGGCTGTGCCGAAGATTGGCCAGCAGCATCCACACCGTCAGCGCGCTCAGGGCCCCCACCACCCAGAAGAAGGCTTCGCCCATGCTGTCGCGGCTGGTGCGGTAGCCCACGGCCTGAATGATGAGGCTGTTGCCGATGGGGGCCACGGGCATGGCGTAGCGATGCGGCTTGGCGGCCCATGGCAAGCGGCGCAGGCCGGTGGCCTGGGGGACGTGAACCGAGCCGGCCAGCACCTGCTGCTGCTCGTCCAGCAATGCCACGGCATAACGTGCCATCACCTCCGTCGGCACGCCAAAGCGCAGCAGCCCATCGATCGAATATTCGGCCATCACCGCGCCACTGAAGCGGCCTTGTTCATTGAGCGGCACCAACAACACGACGGTTTTTTCCCGGCCGTCGATGGATTGCGGGCGGCTGTACAGCGGCTGGCGCAGGTCGCGGACCAGCTCGAACAGGCCGTCGGCGGTATCGGCCGGCAGGGTCTGGCCGCTGGGGCGGTTCAGCGCCTCGGGCGCGCTGGGCGAGGCGTAGGCGGTGACGACTTCCCGGCGGGCGTTGAGCCAGGTGATGGCCAGCAACTCCGGGTATTGCACGACCAGGGTTTCGGCCTGGAAATTGAACTCCATCTCCTCGATGTCGAGGTTGGAGATGTCGCGCGCGATGCGCATCAGTTGTTCCTGCCGCTCGATCAGGCGCAGACGCAGGCGCTGCTGGGCGTATTCCACGTCGCGGGTCACGGCCTCTTGTTCGCGGTCGGCTTCCTCCAGGGTGAAGTAGGTCAACGCGGCGACGATGGCGGCCAGAAACAGCAACACCGACAGCAGCGGCCCGATGCTGACGAGCCGGTCCTGGCGGCTCGGGCTCAAACCGCGCCACCAGCGTCGCCACCATTGCAAGGGCGTCACAAAGCCGCGACGAGGCGCGGAAGAAGAGGGGGCATTCATGCTTGCAAGTCTATGGGATAACCCTGATTTTTCGCCTCTCTTTTATTTCATATTAAGAAATTAAAAACTGTATGTTGAAAATGAGGAATTTCTGTGCGAAACTTGCTGACACAGCGGCGCAGTCGCTTTAACCTTCGTTCCACCATCGAGGAGACATCGCATGTCCATGCAGCCCACTGTCAACAACGTGCTCAGCGCGCCCGACATCGACCATCAGGAAACCCGTGAGTGGCTGGATGCCCTCATTGCGGTGATCGAAAAAGAAGGGCCGCAACGGGCCCATTACCTGCTCGAACAGTTGCTGGAAGAAGCCCGCGAGCACAGCATCGACATGCCGTTTTCCGCCACCACGGGCTACGTGAACACGCTGGAGCCCGATGAGGAGGAGCGCAGCCCCGGCAACCTGGAAATCGAAGGCCGCCTGCGCGCCTACATGCGCTGGAACGCGATGGCCATGGTGGTCAAGGCCAACCGGCTCAACCCGCCCGACGGTGGCGACCTGGGCGGGCACATCAGCTCCTTCCAGTCGCTGGCGCACATGTTTGCCTGTGGCTTCAACCACTTTTGGCACGCCGACGACACCGACCAGGGCGGCACGCATGGCGGGGACTTGATCTACATCCAAGGCCACAGTGCTCCGGGCATCTACGCCCGCGCCTTTCTAGAAGGGCGGCTGAGCGAGGAGCAGTTGCTCCACTTCCGCCAGGAGGTGGACGGCAAGGGCTTGTCCAGCTATCCGCACCCCAAGCTGATGCCGGAGTTCTGGCAGTTCCCCACCGTGTCGATGGGGCTGGGGCCGCTGATGGCCATCTATCAGGCGCGCTTTCTGAAGTATCTGCACGCGCGTGGGATCGCCGACACCAGCCAGCGCAAGGTGTGGGTGTTCTGCGGCGACGGCGAGATGGACGAGCCTGAGAGCCTGGGTGCCATCGGCCTGGCGGCGCGAGAGGGGTTGGACAACCTGATCTTCGTCGTCAACTGCAACCTGCAGCGGCTCGACGGCCCGGTGCGCGGCAACGGCAAGATCATCCAGGAACTGGAGGGCGAGTTCCGCGGTTCCGGCTGGAACGTGATCAAACTGCTGTGGGGCAGCAACTGGGACCCGCTGCTGGCCCGTGACAAGGACGGCGCTCTGCGCAAGATCATGCTCGACACGCTCGATGGCGACTATCAGGCGTTCAAAGCCAACGATGGCGCTTTCGTGCGCAAGCATTTCTTTGGCCGCGACCCCAAAGCCCTGGAACTGGTGGCCAAGATGAGCGACGAGGACATCTGGGCGCTGCGCCGCGGTGGCCACGATGCGCAGAAGGTGTATGCCGCCTTCCACCGCGCGCACCACAACACCACCGGCCAGCCGACGGTGCTGCTGGTCAAGACGGTCAAGGGCTATGGCATGGGCCGCGCGGGCGAAGGCAAGAACACCGCGCACCAGACCAAAAAGCTCTCCGACGAGGACATCCGCTACTTCCGCGACCGCTTCAACATCCCCATCCCCGACAGCGAGCTGCCGAAGATCCCGTTCTATAAGCCGGCCGATGACACGCCGGAGATGAAGTACCTGCACGAGCGGCGCAAGGCGTTGGGTGGCTATTTGCCCAAGCGCCGGGTCAAGAGCGACGAGCAGTTCACCGTGCCGTCGCTGGAAACGTTCAAGGCCGTGCTGGAGCCGACGCCCGAAGGGCGCGAAATCTCCACCACCCAGGCTTATGTGCGCTTCCTGACGCAACTGCTGCGCGACCAGGCCCTGGGCCCGCGCGTCGTGCCCATCCTGGTGGACGAGGCCCGCACCTTCGGCATGGAGGGACTGTTCCGCCAGATCGGCATCTACAACCCGAAAGGCCAGCTCTATACCCCGGTGGACAAAGACCAGGTGATGTACTACCGCGAGGACAAGGCCGGCCAGATTCTGCAAGAGGGCATCAACGAGGCGGGCGGCATGGCCAGTTGGATCGCGGCGGCCACGTCGTACAGCACCAACAACCGCATCATGGTGCCGTTCTACATCTACTACTCGATGTTCGGCTTCCAGCGCATCGGGGATTTGGCCTGGGCGGCGGGCGACATGCAGGCGCGCGGCTTTTTGCTGGGCGGCACGAGTGGCCGCACCACGCTCAACGGCGAGGGGCTGCAGCACGAGGACGGCCACAGCCACATCCTGGCGGGCACCATTCCCAACTGCATCAGCTACGACCCCACCTTCGCGCACGAGGTGGCGGTCATCATCCACCATGGCTTGAAGCGCATGGTGGAAAAGCAGGACAACGTCTTCTTCTACATCACCCTGCTCAACGAGAACTACGCCATGCCGGGCCTGACCCCGGGCACGGAGGAGCAGATCATCAAAGGGATGTACCTGTTCAAGGAAGGCGCGAAGCTCACGCCGCGGGTGCAGTTGCTCGGCTCCGGCTCCATCCTGCGCGAAAGCCTGTTTGCGCAGGAACTGCTGGAGAAAGACTGGGGCGTGGCCGCCAATGTGTGGAGCTGCCCGAGCTTCAACGAGCTGGCCCGCGAGGGGCAGGACTGTGAGCGCTGGAACCTGCTGCACCCGACCGAGCCGCCGCGTGTGCCCTTCGTCACCCAGCAGTTGGACAAGCACGCCGGCCCTGTGGTGGCCTCGACCGACTACATGAAGGCCTATGCCGATCAGATTCGCGCCTTCATCCCCAAGGGGCGCAGCTACAAGGTGTTGGGCACCGACGGTTTTGGCCGCAGCGACTTCCGCAGCAAGTTGCGCCAGCACTTCGAGGTCAACCGCCACTACATTGTGGTCGCCGCGCTCAAGGCCCTGGCCGAAGAAGGCACCGTGCCGGTGGCCAAGGTGGCCGAGGCCATCGCCAAGTACGGCATCGACACCGAAAAGCTCAACCCCTTGTACGCCTGATGGCCTGGAGACGATAAATGGCATTGATCGATGTGAAGGTCCCGGACATCGGGGATTTCAAAGACGTGGCGGTGATCGAGTTGCTGGTCAAGCCCGGCGACCGGGTGGCGGTGGATCAGTCGCTGATCACGGTGGAAAGCGACAAGGCGTCGATGGAGATTCCCTCCAGCCATGCCGGCGTGGTCAAGGAGTTGAAAGTGCAACTCGGCGACAAGGTCAGCGAGGGTTCGGTGGTGCTGACGCTGGAGGCCGAAGGTGCCGCCACAGCAGCTGCCCCCGAGCCCGCTCCCGCGCCGGTGGCGGCCCCCGTCGTGGCCGAACCGGTGGCCGCTGCGGTGCCTGCTCCTGCGCCTGCGCCCACACCGGCTGAAGCGCCGGTACCCATGGTGGCGCCTGCCGCTGCCTCGTCGCCGGCCGCGCCGCATCAGCCCGCATCGGCCCCGGCGCTCGGTCTGCCGCATGCTTCTCCGTCGGTGCGCAAATTCGCCCGGGAACTGGGCGTGCCGCTGGCCGAGGTCAAAGGCTCGGGGCCCAAGGGGCGCATCACGCTGGAGGATGTGCAGGCCTTCACCAAAGCCGTCATGGCGGGCACCTTGCAGACGCAGGCCCAGGCCGCCCAAGCGCCGGCGCCTGCCGCCGGCACCGGCGTTGGGCTGGATCTGCTGCCCTGGCCCAAGGTGGACTTTGCCAAGTTCGGCCCCATCGAGCGCAAGGAACTGGGCCGCATCAAGAAGATCAGCGGTGCCAACCTGATGCGCAACGCCGTGATGATTCCGGCCGTCACCAACCACGACGATGCCGACATCACCGAGCTCGAAGCCTTCCGGGTGCAACTCAACAAGGAGCACGAGAAAAGCGGCATCAAGGTCACGATGCTGGCCTTCCTCATCAAAGCCTGTGTGGCCGCGCTCAAGAAATTCCCGGAGTTCAACAGCTCGCTGGACGGCGATGCGCTGATTGTCAAGCACTACTGGCACATCGGCTTTGCCGCCGACACGCCCAATGGCCTGGTGGTGCCCGTGATCAAGCATGCCGACCAGAAGGGCATCCTGCAGATCAGCCAGGAGATGGCCGAACTGGCCAAGAAGGCGCGCGAAGGCAAGCTGGGCCCCGCCGACATGAGCGGCGCGACCTTCACCATTTCCAGCCTGGGCGGCATTGGCGGGCGTTATTTCACGCCCATCATCAACGCGCCGGAGGTGGCCATTCTGGGGGTGTGCAAGAGCCAGATGGAGCCCAAGTGGGACGGCAAGCAGTTCGTGCCGCGCCTGATGTTGCCGTTGTCGCTGACGTGGGACCACCGCGTGATCGACGGCGCGGCCGCTGCGCGCTTCAACGCCTATCTGGGCCAGATTCTGGCGGACTTCCGCCGCGTGTTGCTGTGAAGGGGGCATGAACATGGCACTGATGGACATCCAGGTTCCCGACATTGGCGACTTCAAGGACGTGGCGGTCATCGAACTGCTGGTCAAGCCGGGCGACACGGTCCAGGTGGATCAGTCGCTCATCACGGTGGAGTCCGACAAGGCGTCGATGGAGATCCCGTCCAGCCACGCGGGTGTGGTGAAGGAACTCAAAGTCAAGCTGGGCGACAAGGTCAGCGAGGGGTCGGTGATTCTGTCGCTGGAAGTGGCCGGTGAGTCGGCTGCGGCGGCTCCCTCCTCGGCACCGGCCACTGCGGCCCCGGCTTCCGCGCCCGCCGTGGCTCCGGTGGCGGCCCCGGACTCGTCCGCTGCGCCCGTGGTGGCGTCCCCGATGGCGCCGGCGGCGGCCAGCTTCAGCGGCAGCGCCGACCTGGAGTGCGATGTGCTGGTGCTGGGCGGGGGGCCGGGCGGCTACTCCGCCGCTTTCCGCGCCGCCGATCTGGGCCTGAAGGTGGTGATCGTGGAGCGCTACGCCACGCTGGGCGGCGTGTGCCTGAACGTGGGCTGCATCCCCTCCAAGGCGCTGCTGCACGTGGCCGCCGTGATGGACGAGGTCAGCCACATGGCCGATCTGGGTGTCGATTTTGGCGCTCCCAGCGTCAACATCGACAAGCTGCGCGGCCACAAGGAAAAGGTCATCGGCAAGCTCACGGGCGGGCTGGCCGCCATGGCCAAGATGCGCAAGGTCACGGTGGTGCGTGGTTACGGGGCCTTCGTGGGCCCCAACCACGTCGAAGTGGAGGAAACCACCGGCACCGGCCAGGACAAGACCGGCAGCAAGACAGTGGTGGCGTTCAAGCGGTGCATCATCGCGGCGGGCTCGCAGGCCGTGCGGCTGCCGTTTCTGCCCGACGATCCGCGCATCGTGGACAGCACGGGCGCCCTGGCGCTGCCGAGCGTGCCGAAGAAAATGCTCATCATCGGCGGCGGCATCATCGGGCTGGAGATGGGCACCGTGTACTCCACGCTGGGCGCACGCCTGGACGTGGTGGAAATGATGGACGGCCTGATGCAGGGCGCCGACCGCGATCTGGTCAAGGTCTGGGAGAAGATGAACAAGGGCCGCTTCGACAACATCATGCTCAAGACCAAGACCGTGGGTGCGCAGGCCACGCCCGAAGGCATCAAGGTGCAGTTCGAGGGGCTGGATGGCACCAAGAGCGAAGGCCTGTACGACCTGGTGCTGCAAGCCGTAGGCCGCACGCCCAACGGCAAGAAGATCGCTGCGGAAAAAGCCGGCGTGGCCGTGACCGACCGGGGATTCATCGACGTCGATGTGCAGATGCGCACCAACGTGCCGCACATCTTTGCCATCGGCGACATCGTCGGCCAGCCCATGCTGGCGCACAAAGCGGTGCACGAGGCGCACGTGGCGGCCGAGGTGATCGCTGGCGAGCTGCTGGGGGATGCCACCCTGGCCCGCAGTGCGTTCAATGCGCGGGTCATTCCCAGTGTGGCCTACACCGACCCCGAGGTGGCCTGGGTGGGCCTGACCGAGGAGCAAGCCAAGGCGCAGGGCATCAAGGTCAAGAAAGGCCTGTTCCCCTGGACCGCTTCGGGCCGCGCCATTGCCAATGGCCGCGACGAAGGCTTTACCAAGCTGCTGTTCGACGATCGCCCCGAGGCACATGGCTACGGCAAGATCCTGGGCGGCGGCATCGTGGGTACCCACGCCGGCGACATGATTGGCGAGATCGCGCTGGCCATCGAGATGGGCGCCGACGCGGTGGACATCGGCAAGACCATCCACCCGCACCCCACGCTGGGCGAGAGCATCGGCATGGCGGCGGAGGTGGCGCACGGGTCTTGCACGGACTTGCCGCCGCAAAAGCGCTGACCGCCCGACGAGGGAGGGTCTGGCCCCCGGATGGGCAACGGTCCGGGGGCTTGGGGCGCTCCACTCCAGTGGGGATGGAAGCGCCTGTCTCTCAGCCCCCCGGCGTGGCGTTTAGCGCCCGTGGCTGGCGTAATTGGCCTTCATGCGCTCGGCCACATAATCGCCGGCGGTGATGGGCGGGTATTTGCCTTCGGGCGATTCGATGACCACATCGGTGTTGGCCTGGCAGAAAAAGGCGATGCTGAAGCGCGGGCCCATGTATTCCCCAGGCAGCGGGTTGCGAACCCGGTGGAAGTTGCTCAGCAGCCGGTCATCGCTCCATCGCATGAGCATGTCACCGATGTTGCAGGTGATCAGGCCTTCATCGGGGGGCACGGGCGTCCATTCGGGGGCGTCGTAATCTTTGCCCGGACAGACCTGAAGCCCGCCCTGACCTTCGCGCTGGTACAGCAGCGTCAGGCAGTTGAAATCGGTGTGCGCACCGCCCCGCACATAATCGAGGCGGTCTTGCACCGATTCGGGGATGGCGTAGTAGTGCAGCAGCCGCAAAGTGCACTGGTAGGTGTCGCTGGCGGGGTGGTGGGCCTGGGTGAAAAAGTCCCGCCCCAGGCCCAGCCGCTCGGCAAAGCAGGACAGCACCTGCATGCCCACCTGCCAACTGGCCTGCTCGAAAGCCAGCATGGTGTCCACGAAGCCGGGCAGTTCGTCCTCGGAGGGATACAGGCCGGCCATGCGCGGGCGCGTGATCTGGTAGCTTTCTTTCTGATCGGGCACCCCCGCCGAAGGGCGCACCTGCGTCAGGCTTTCCCAGCCGGCATTGCGGCGCAAGGGGTATTGGGCCTTGACGGCCTGCGGGAGGGCGAAGAAGCGCTCGCTCATGGCAAATGCGTGGCGCACTTGTGCCAAGGGAATGCCGTGGTTGCGCAGCTGGAAAAACCCCACCTCGACGGCAGCGCGCCAGAGTTGATCGGTGATTTCGGCGCGGCGGGCCTCAAAGTCCGACAGATCGATCACGGGCACGGTGCGTGCCAGCGTTTCGGTGCCGGCCTGGCCCAGCCGGGCCTCTTTGCGCAGTTCTTCAAGGGTGTAGTCGTTCGCGGCATGCATGGAAATGCTCCTGAAATGGTGGAAAGACACATCGCAAGAGCAATTTCCCGCCATCGGTACGACGGCTGAACGCTTCTACTCTCACCATAATCCTAGCAAACCCTATGCCATGGCGTAGGCTGAGGGCGCAGTGGCTGGCGTGCGGCAAGGGTTGGCACGGTTCTTGAATGGTGAGGACACGGAGTAGAAGCGTTCAGCCGCCGTCATCACGGCAGCCCGGAAATTGCTCTGAGGGCCCTGTGCAGCCTATGGGTTGCATGGGCATTCGCCGAGTGTTTTCTCTTCCGGAGCTTATCCATGCAACGCCGTCAATTCCTGTTGTCTTCCTCCCTGGCTGCAACGGCCGCCGCCCTGGCGCTGCCGGGTGTTCACGCGCATGCCAGCGGGCGCCTCACGCCCCTGAAATTCACGCTGGACTTTCGCGTGACCGGCCAGACCTCCCCCTTCTTTCTGGCGCTGCAGCGCGGCTACTACCGTGAAGAGGGACTGGACGTGAGCATCGATGTGGGCGCCGGCTCAGTGGCGTCGATCACGCGGATTGCCAGTGGCGTGTACCAGATGGGGTTGGGTGACATCAATTCACTCATTGAGTTCCAGTCCGCCAACCCACCTGTGGTGCAAGCGGTGTATCAGTATTACAACCGCGCGCCATTTGCCATCATCGGCCGCAAGGACCGCGGCATCACCCAGGACTTTGCCAGCCTCCAAGGCAAGCGGGTGGCCGCAGCGGCGGTCGAAGCCACGCGCCGGGCTTGGCCGATCGTGGCCAACCAACTGCGGGTGGGTCCGGACTTCTTCCAGTGGGTAACGACCGATTTCAGCGCGCGCGACAACGTGATGGTGCGTGGCGATGTGGACGCGGCCACTTATTTCCACGATTCGGCCGTCTCGCTCTTTGCCCGCATGAATCCCCAGTTGCTCAGCGTGCTGCGCTACACCGATGCCGGCGTCAACCTCTATGGCAATGCCATTTTGGCCAGTCAAGCCCTGCTCACACAGCAGCCGCAGGTGGTGGCCGCTTTCTTGCGGGCCACCAACCGGGCGATTGTGGATACCCTGGCCGACCCGCTGCCAGCGATTGCGGCCACACGCCAGCGCGAGCCCATTCTGGATGAGCGCATCGAACTGGAGCGCTGGCGCCTGACGGCCGAATACGTGGCCGCGCGTGACACCGCCGCGCACGGGTTGGGCGATGTGGTGCGCACCACGTTGGAACAGCAGGTGGAGCAGGTGGTGGAGATGTTCGGACTCAAGAGCCGGCCGAGTGCAGATACCTTGTTTGACCGCAGCCACTTGCCCGCTGCTGCCAGCCGCAAGGTGAGCGCATGAACGCGGTGGCGCTGCCCCCTCAAGTCCCGCTGTCTGCGGAGGATGGCCGCTATCTGCGCATGGCCATTGACATGTCCCGCGTGGCCAGAGCGCGTGGCAATCGGCCCTTTGGCGCGGTGATCGTGTCGGCTACTGGGCAGGTCTTGGCCGCCGTGGCCAATAGCAACGGCGAGACCGGGGACTGCACCGCGCATGCAGAGGTCAACGCCATCCGGGTGGTGAGCCCGCACCACAGCCGCGAAGCGCTGGCCACCGCGACGCTCTATTCATCGGCAGAGCCCTGCGTGATGTGCGCTGGCGCGATTTTCTGGAGCCATATCGGGCGCGTCGTTTTCGGCATCGATGCCCAGCGGCTGCGGGTGTTCCGTGGCGAACGTCCGGAGCAGCGTGACGCTGAACTCTCCTGCCGAGACGTGTTTGCCGCCTCCCCGCACCCGATCGAGTGCGTGGGGCCGGCGCTCATCGACGAAGCCAGCGAGCCGCACCAAGGTTTCTGGCGACGTTAGCCGCGAACCGACGATGCGCGCGCCTGCGCCCCCGGGATGCAACAAGGTTGATGCAGATCAACATACCCATTGGGGTACTTGGTCAGAATCGATCGGGTTGTATTCGTGGAGTCCCGATGTTCACGCTCCTGCGGTTTACCCTGCGCACATGCACGCGGCCTTTGCTGGCCCTGCATGTGCTGTTTTTCAGCAGCATGTCGGCCTGGGCTCAAGCCGCCGTGCCTCCGATGTGGGCCGCTCAGGTGGCCGCCGCCGAGGCCATCGCGCAGCAGCGGTGCGCCGTTTGCCATGGCGATCAAGGCCAAAGCGTGGCCCCTGACTTTCCCCGCCTGGCAGGACAGAATGCCAGCTACCTGTTCAAGCAACTCAAGGACTTTTCCGAAGGCAAGCGCAAAAGCACTGTGATGGGGGATAAAGCCCAAGCCTTGACGGCAGAGCAGATGTATGCCCTGGGCTTGTACTACCAGAGCCTCACGCCGAGCGTGACCCTGGTGACCGATGCCCAACTGGCGCAAGTGGGGCAATTCGTTTACGACCGGGGCAACCCGCATACCGCCTTGCCCGCGTGTGTGACCTGCCACGGGACCGGCGCCCGCGGCACGGCAGAACTGCCCCGCTTGGCCGGCCAGCATCCGCAGTACCTCATCAAGCAAGTGATGGCCTTCCGCAGCGGGGAGCGGGCCAACGACAACACCATCATGCATTTGGTGGCCAGCCGCGTGTCGGACATGGAGTTGCAGGCCGTCGCCACCTATCTCGGAGGGCTGAAATGAAACGCCGACGCTGGCTGAGCGCAGGGCGCTGCATCGGGGGCGTGGCCGTTGCGCTGGTCATGGCCGCCGGGGCCTGGGGCATCGACGTGGATCAGGTGCCCGCCAACAAGCGGTCTTCCTCGGGCCTGCACCTCACGGCCGTGGAAGCCGCGGCCATGAAGGCGCAATTGGGCGATCGGGTGCTGATGATCGACATCCGAAGCCGCGCCGAAGCCATGTTCGTCGGCATGGCCAGCGCCGTGGACTTTTTGGTGCCTTTGCTGGACTTCCCGGAGTTTTGGGAGTGGAGCGACCAGAACAATGAATACGTCTTGCAGGCCAATCCCCGTTTCGTCCGCGACATCGAGGAGCGCCTACAGGCCAAAGGGCTCACCAAGAACGACCCCGTGATCCTGATCTGCCGCTCTGGCGTGCGCAGCAACGCGGCCAGCGGCTTGCTGGCAGACATGGGCTTTGCCCAGGCCTATACCGTGATCGACGGCTTCGAGGGCGATGTGGCCCGAGACGGCGAGCACAAGGGGCAGAGGGTCGTCAATGGCTGGAAGAATGCGAAGCTGCCCTGGACTTACCGGCTAGAGAAGGCCAAGATGTACCTGGCCCCCCTGTGAGGCGTGGCGCGGGCCTGTTCGGCTGCTCAAGCCTCGGCCGGCTCGGCAATGCCGCCGACCACCTGGCTGAAGCCCCCGTCCACATAGGTGATTTCGGCGCTGACGCCCGCGGCCAGATCGCTCAGCAGAAAGGCGGCCACGTTGCCCACGTCATCGATGGTGACGTTGCGGCGGATGGGGGAGTTTTCCGCCACCACGCTGAGGATTTTGCCGAAGCCCTTGATGCCGCTGGCGGCCAGCGTCTTGATGGGGCCGGCGGAGATGCCGTTGACGCGCAGGCCGCGCTGCTTGCTGCCGAGGGATTCGGCCAGGTAGCGCACCGAGGCTTCCAGCGATGCTTTGGCCAGCCCCATGGTGTTGTAGTTGGGCACGGTGCGCACGGCGCCGAGGTAGGTCAGCGTCAGCAGGGAGGCGTTGTCGTTGAGGTAGGGCAGGGCCGCCTTGGCCATGGCCGGGAAGCTGTAGGCGCTGATGTCGTGAGCGATGCGGAACGCCTCGCGGCTGAGGCCATCGAGGAAATCGCCAGCAATGGCTTCGCGCGGCGCATAGCCGATGCTGTGCACGAAGCCGTCGAACGTGGGCCAATGGGCCGAGAGCTCGCGGAACAATCGCTCGATTTGCGCATCATCGCTGACATCGCATTCGAAAACGAGATTGGAGTTGAAGTCGGCGGCAAATTCGGTGATGCGGTCCTTGAAGCGCTCCCCCACGTAGCTGAAGGCCAACTCCGCGCCTTGCGCGCGGCAAGCCTTGGCAATGCCGTAGGCGATGGAGCGGTTGGACAGCACGCCGGTGATGAGCAACTTTTTGCCTGCCAGAAATCCCATGGGTCATTTCTCCTGTGAATGTCGTGCAGAATTGTCGCATGCGTTGGCTGTCATTCCTGTGGCGGATCGGGATGCTGTGCGGGCTGGCTCTGGCAGGGCCCTCGGCCTGGGCCGCGCACGCCTATGCCCAGTTCGGTGACATCAAGTACCCGCCCGGCTTTGCCCACTTCGCCTATGTCAACCCGGATGCGCCCAAGGGTGGGGAGATTTCGCTGGTCTCGCCCACCCGCATCAGCAACTTCGACAAATACAACCCCTTCACCCTGAAGGGCACCGCGCCGCCCAACATCACGGGCCTCATGTTCGAGACCTTGCTGACGGGAACCATGGACGAGCCCACCACCGCTTATGGCCTGCTGGCCGAGGACGTGAGTGTGGCGGCCGATGGCCTCTCGGTCACTTTCCGGCTCAACCCCAAGGCCCGGTTTCACAATGGTGACCCGGTGCTGGCCGAGGATGTGCGCCATTCTTTCGAGACGCTCATCAGCCCGCAGGCCGCGCCGCAGTTTCGCACTTATTTCAGCGAGGTCAAGGGCGTGCGGGTGCTGGGAGAGCGCGTCGTGCGTTTCGACTTCCATCGCGCCAATGCCGAACTCCCCCTGATCGTGGGCAGCCTGCCGGTGTTCAGCCGTCAGTGGGGGGTGGTCAATGGCCAGCGCAAGCCGTTCGACCAGATCGTGCTCGACGAGCCCATCACCTCGGGGCCTTATCGGATCGGGCGAGTGAACTTTGGGCGCGACATCACCTATGTGCGGGATCCGAACTGGTGGGCGCAAGACCTCAACGTGCGGCGGGGGATGTTCAATTTCGACCGCATCACGTTCAAGATTTACAAAGACAACACGGCACAGCTCGAAGCCTTTAACAGGCCGTTGAAAAACTCCCCTGTGGCCGGTCTTGGTACGGGTACCATGTGAGCCACGGCGACGACGACCAGACACCAGACACCGAAGATGAGAG
>NZ_SNYL01000004.1 GCF_004363315.1 Tepidicella xavieri | reverse complement strand
AAGGCCTCGAACTTGCCCCTCGAACGCTCCAAGATATCGCCATCTGAAACATCAGCCGACAACAGCCGCCCCAGCGGGGGTTGTGCAGACCTTTCTTAGCCCCAATTTTGCAGCTTCCTGAGCTTGCCGACATCCGCATCGATCCGCCTTAAACCATGCGCTTTGGCTCACACACCTCTCACCCACTCTCAAATCGCCAACATCAATTCATTACAGGATTATTTGCACTGCAATTTTTCACATTTCCTGTCGTCCTAGGACTAGGAAACGTCATCACTCTTGCCATCCTCATCACAGGCATCTACTTTCTGAAGCTCCCTGAAGTCAGAAACGTATGGTCTAGCCAAAGGATGATTTGGCTGCTACTAGCGCTTTACGGAATCATTCTGGTGGGATTGCTGTACAGCCCCGCTGAATGGGCATGGAAATCCATTCACTTGAACAAGTATGCCAAAGCGATTTACGCTGCGGTGATGATATCTTTGCTTGTGGCTTTTCCCCAAGCTCAGAGAGCCGCGTTGCACGGGTTCATTGCCGCCATGATCTTCATCAGCGCCTCTACGTGGCTAAATATTTGGTTTCTGCTTCCTTGGTCAGCTTCGCAGGCGCTGGGCTGGGGGCAGTCGCACCATGTCATTGGCGACTATATCACTCAGAATGTGATGATGAGCTTCTTCTGCGTGATCGCCCTTCACTACAGCATTCAATCTGGAAGAGTTGGTGAAAAGCTGTTCTGGTCCGTTATTTTCTTTGCATCCGCCATCACCATCACGCACTTGTCGATTGGCAGAACCGGATACGTTGCTCTTTTGGCGGCGCTTGCCGCGTATATATTCACCGCTTTTGAAAGCAGGTGGAAATATCTCGCTTTGATTGGCATGACTGCTATTGGTCTGCTCGCTCTCGGCACATCGCCCACGCTTCAAGCTCGCTTCGGCCAAGCATGGCAGGAACTTCTGATGAGCCAGAAAAACCATGAGTCTTCCATAGGCCACAGAATTTATAACTACAAAACGACTACGCAAATGGTTTTAGACAAGCCCTTCCTCGGTCATGGCACCGGGGCGTATCACACAGAAATTTGCAAGTTCATCACGCCTATAGAAAAGTGCGCGAACTATAGCTGGCACCCACACAACCAGTATCTTTTTATCGCGGCCGATCACGGTCTCATCGGCGCAATGGTTTTCATCGGAATCATCGCCTATTCGTGGTGGCTCTCGCTCAAAGCCAAGGATCGTCAAACCAGGGTACTTCTGGCAGCCTGGACCTCGCTATTGCTCGTCAATAGCGCCATCAACTCGCCTTTGTGGAGCGCCCGAGAAAGCCATTTCTTTTTCTACATGCTGGCCTTGCTGGCCGCCATGGCAAGCACCCGATCAGCAATGACCAGCAAGCCGGCGTAATCCGTCAATGCTGGAGCCTGCCTCACCCCCTCCAAGCCCACAATCCCCTCCATCGCCCCCACATGCGGGCAATGAGCTTGGGGGAGAACAGCGCCACACGCACAGGCAAGGCCAGGCTGGTGAGCAGCAGGAGCTTGCGGCGCTGCGCGCGGGCGGCCTGGGGGGATACGTATTTGCCGGTGAAAATCAGCTTGGACTGCGCGTGGTGGTAGCCGCGCCAGTATTCACCACGCCAGGGCGAGCGGCCCTTGACCGAGCCGCGTGAGCGGTGGACCGCCACCACATGCGGCCAGACGACCATTGGCAGGCGGGCCTGAAAGAGACGCAGGCACAGGTCGTCATCCTCATAGTAGAGGAAGAAACGCTCATCGAAAAAGCCCACCTCGGCAAACCGCTGAAGGCGCAGCAGCATGGCCGCGCCGCACACAAAGCCCACGCACGCCGCCCCTTCGGCGCCAGGGCCGCGTGATGTCCACAGGGTATGCGGCCAACGGTAATTGACCTCCGGTTGCCCGCGGGCGTCTTGCAGTTGGGGGGCAATCACTGCCGCTTCAGGCAGGTCGGCGGCGGCCTGCAGCAAGGTCTGGAGTCCTTCGACCGTCAGTTCACAATCGGGATTGAGCAGCAGCGCGAAAGGCGTGGTCACCCGCTCCAGCGCCCGGTTGTTGGCGGCCCCAAAGCCGAGATTGGCTCCGTGCGCCAGCACGAGCGCATGCGGCCAGCGGGCGCTGGCATCAGCGGGGGTGCCGTCGCTGCTGCCGTTGTCCGAGACGATGACGTGCGGGCACCGGCTCAACAGGGGCGACAAGCCGTCGAGGCAATGCGCGCTGTTGTAAGTGACGACGATGACCGTGACCGCGCTGAGCGCAGGCGCAAAACCGTTGTTCATGCCCCCTCCTCCGCGCCGTGGCGATATGCATCGAGCAGAAATGCCGCATAGCGCTGCGCGGCCCCCTGCCCTTGCTGGAGGAGTCGTTCGCACGCCTGTCGGGCAGCGGCCAAGGCTGCAGCGTCGTGCAGCAGGCGCTGGGTGTGTGGCATCGCGGCCGCCATGTCGGGCACGCGAAAGGCCGCGCCGATCTGGATGGCCTGCTCGGCCGCGTCGGCAAAGTTGAAGGTGTGCGGCCCCATGACGACGGGGCAACCGCACGCGGCGGCTTCGATGAGGTTTTGCCCGCCCAAGGGCAAGAAGCTGCCGCCCAACCAGGCCACATCGGCCATGGCGTAGTAGGCGTGCATTTCGCCCAGGGAATCCCCCAACCACACGCTGGCCGTGGCGGCCTCGCTGGGGGGCTCGGCATCGTCAGCCCATGCGCTGCGGCGAAACACCGTCAAGCCGGCTTGCGCCAACAGCGCGGCCACGGCGTCGAAACGCTGGGGATGGCGGGGTACCAGCAGCCACAACACTTCCTGCGCCCAGGGCACTTGCCGCAGCGCCTGGAGCCACAGCGCTTCCTCGCCGTCGCGACTGCTGGCCAGCATGACCACCGGGCGAACGCCGGCGGCCTGCCGCCAGCGTCGTCCCCGAGCCATGAGGGCCGGATCCGGCGCGACATCAAACTTGAGGTTGCCCAGCACCCCATGCACGGCGGCCCCCAGCTGCGCAAACCGCTGGGCATCGGCGGGCGTTTGCGCCAGCACGGCGTGCAGCCCGGCATAGGCGGGCCGCGCCAGCCAGGCCATGCGCCGGGCCCGCTGGAGTGTTTTGTCACTCAGCCGCCCGTTGACCAGACACAACCGAACCCCTCTGGCCCGGCAGGCCTGCACCCAATGTGGCCAGACTTCGGTTTCCATCAGCACCCCCAGCGCGGGTTGGAAGTGGTCCAGAAACCGGGTGATGGCCTGCGGCGTGTCCCACGGCTGCCACACCTGCACGTCGCCCGGCGCCAGCCACTTGGCGCCTTCGGCCCGGCCGGTGGCCGTGCCGTGCGTCAGCAACACCCGCAGGCCGGGCATGCGCGCGCGCAGCGCCTCCAGCAGCAGCCCCGCAGCGCGCGTTTCCCCCAGCGAGACGGCATGCACCCATAGCCACCCAGAAGAAGCCGGAATGCCCGGGTAATGCCCCAGGCGCTGCTCGATGTGCGCCACATAACCCGGCTCCGCGCGGCCACGGCGGCGCAGCTTGCGCCGCAGCAGCGGCACCAAGGCCCGCATGACCCACCCATAGGCCCACAGCGCCAGCCGCTCGATGACGGACAGGCTGCGGGCCTCACGCGGCATCGAACAGCCCTTGATACACGCGGCCTATGCCCGCGGCCTCTTGCGCCAGCGTGAAGCGTTCGACCACGCGCTGGCGGGCCGCCTGCCCCATGGCAAGCGCACGCGCCGGATCCTGCATGACGCGCAAGACGGCCTGCGCCAAGCCGTGCGCGTCGCCCGTATCCACCAGCTCGCCCTGAACGCCAGGGTCGATGAGCTCCTCAAAAGCCCCGGTGCGTGAGCACACCACAGCGCAGCCGGTGGCAGCCGCCTCGAAAGGGGTGAGACCGAAGGGCTCATAGCGCGGGCAGGCCACGCACAGCAGGCAGCGTTGGTACCAACGGTGCACCTCGCCCGCGGGCACCTCACCCAGAAACACGATGCGATCGGCCAGCCCCGCGGCGGCAATCTTGTCCTTGAGGGCTTGCTGATACGCCTGGTGCTGCGGCTGGGCCAAGCCGGCAATCACGGCCGTCACATCGGGCAAGTGGGGCAAGGCTTCGATCATGGCATCGACGAACACATCGCTGCCTTTGTCGGGCCGCACCCGACCAAAGACGCCGATGCCATATTTGCCTGGCAGCCCGGCATCGGCCCAGGCGGTCAGCTTATCCGGCGGGGGGCTGAAGCGCTGCAGATCGATCCCGTGCGGCACCACGGCGGTGGTGTTGGGCACGAAGCTCGCAGCCTTGGGGGTGGTGGCGATGACGGCATCCATGCGGCTGATGAGCCAGCGGGGAAACCAGCCGTGCAGATGCTGGGCCGCCGAGGTGAACACCAGCTTGACAGGCAGGCGCAGCACATCCCGGGCCCACAAGCCCGCCATCATTTCATGGTCGCGCCGCACGTGCCAGATGCGAAACGGCCGCCCCGCCGGTGGACGGCGCGACAGGCGAATCGCTTCCTTCAGCGTCATGCCTGCCACGCCGTTGGACAGCAGCGTGCCGCAATAGCCCAAGCGCCACTGGTGCATCTGCAATGGCACCAGCGCGTTGACGGTGGCAGACACCCCCGTGTACCGCTTTTTGAGGTTGAAGACGATGACTTCGGGATCGGGGCTGAGCATGGTCATGATCCATGGACGGCTTCGGCCACCTGCGCCTCGGGCTTGACCCGCCGCAGCAAGGCCCACATGTCGGCCTCGATGCGCCGCAAGGCTTCGGGGGTATGGCCCTCGAAGCGCAACACGAGCACGGGCGTGGTGTTGGAGGCGCGGATGAGGCCAAAGCCATCGGGCCAGTCCACGCGCAAGCCATCGATGGTGTGGACTTCGGCCGGTGGCTCGAACCGGGCCAGCGCCTGCAGTTCGGCCACCAGACGGTGCGGCTCGCCCTCGGCGCAAGGCACGTTGATTTCCGGGGTGGCGTGGCTGGTGGGCAAGGCCTCCAGCACGGCGGCGGGCTGCGGATGGCGGCTGAGGATTTCCAGCAAGCGGGCGCCGGCATAGGTCCCATCGTCGAAGCCGAACCAGCGCTCCTTGAAAAAAATGTGCCCGCTCATCTCGCCGCCCAGCGGCGAATCCACCGCTTTCATGCGGGCCTTGATGAGCGAGTGCCCGGTTTTGTACATGAGGGGTTGGCCACCGGCGGCACGGATGGCGGGCGCCAGACGCTGGCTGCACTTGACATCGAAAACGATGGTGCCGCCCGGCACGCGGCTGAGCACGTCTTGCGCGAAAAGCATCATCTGGCGGTCCGGAAAAATGTTCTGCCCGCTGGGCGTGACGATGCCGAGCCGGTCGCCATCGCCGTCGAAGGCCAGCCCCAGGTCGGCCCCGGTGGCTTGCAGGGTACGGATGAGATCCTGCAGGTTTTCGGGCTTGGAAGGGTCGGGATGGTGATTCGGAAAATGCCCATCGACCTCGCTGAACAACTCGATCACCTCGCAGCCCAAAGCCCGAAACACCCTGGGCGCAGACGCGCCAGCCACGCCGTTGCCGCAATCCACCACGATGCGCAGCGGCCGCTGCAGGCGCACATCCTGCACGATGCGGGTGATGTAGTCCTCTGCCACGTCGATGCGCTGCGCTTGCCCCGGGGCAGCGGCACCCGGCAGGGGCTGAGTGGCTGCAGCCTCGGCCTCCATGGCCTGGCGCAGGGCCTGGATGCCGTCTCCGTAAATGGCCCGCCCGGCGAGCACCATTTTGAAACCATTGTGGTGCTTGGGATTGTGGCTGCCCGTGACCTGGATGCCGCTGCGGCAGCGCGTATGCGCCGCGAAGTAGAGCATGGGCGTGGTGACCATGCCGATATCAATCACGTCCACGCCGGCCTGGATGAGCCCTTCGATCAGCGCCTGGGCCAAGGTCGGGCTGCTCAAGCGGCCATCGCGCCCCACCGCCACCACGCGCTCGCCCAAGGCCAGCGCCTGGCGGCCAAAAGCCCGGCCCAATGCGCTGGCAAACGAGGGGTTGAGCACGTCAGGCACGACGCCGCGGATGTCATAGGCTTTGAAAGCGGACGGGGGATATGGAGGGGGCGTTTGCATGAATCGGATGGCTCATGGAGATGAGCGATTGTAGGCCGCCGGTTATATGATGACTGGGTTTGCACTGCACTGACGCGCCCCATGCCCACCCTGCCCTGCCCCTTGATGAGCACCCGTTGGCACAGCCCAGTGGGCGAATTGCTGCTGGCCTGCGACGCCGAAACGCTGCGCGGCGTGTGGTTCGTGGATCAGCCCGGCATCCCCCCTTGGGCTGGGCATGCTGCTTCAGGCGATCACCCCCTGCTGGAACGGGCCATCGCCCAGTTGACGGCATACTTTGCCGGCGAGCGCCGCGGCTTCGATCTGCCCCTGAATCTGCGCACCGGCACCCCTTTCCAGCAAGCCGTGTGGCAAGCCCTGCAAGCGATTCCCTGGGGGCACACGGCAACCTATCGGTCCGTGGCCACCGCGATCGGTCGGCCATCGGCCGTGCGGGCGGTGGGCGGCGCGATTGGACGCAACCCGATCGGCATCATCGTGCCGTGCCACCGCGTGGTGGGCAGCGACGGCGGGCTGACCGGCTACACCGGCGGGCTGGAACGCAAGCGCGCGCTGCTGTCGCTGGAAGCCGCGCGACACTGAGCGTCAAGCGCCGCCACCGGCACCAGCGTCCACCGCGTCCTTGAGCTTGGGGCTGGCGTGGAAAGTGACGACGCGCCGCGCCTCGATCGCCACCGGCTCGCCGGTGCGCGGATTGCGCCCGGGCCGGGGTGCCTTGGTGCGGATTTGGAAGTTGCCAAACCCGGACAGCTTCACATCCTCGCCCTGGATGAGGCGGCTGCTGATGACATCGAAAAAGGCATCGACGATGTCTTTCGATTCGCGCTTGTTGAAACCGATCTGCTCATACAGCAGTTCGGCCAGTTGGGCTTTGGTGAGCGCCTCGCCCCCCGCAGACTGCGCATCGGCGGGCGTGGACTCGTCGGAATGAAGGGGCTGGTTCATGCTACGGTCTCCGGGCTAGGGGTCATCAGCGCAGGCGGGCCTGCACGCGCTCGGCCAGCGCAGCCAGCACGGCCTGCACCACGCCATCGATCTCCTCATCGGTCAAGGTGGCGTCCGAGCGCTCCAGGGTCAGGCGCACCGCCAGGCTCTTTTCATCCGGCGCCAGCCCGGCGGCCGACGGCGCGCCAGCCTTGGGTCGGTACACGTCAAACAGCACCGCCTGCCGCAGCCAACCATGGGTGGCTGCGCCATGGATGGCTTGCATCAGGGCCTCGTGGCTGACGCCGTCCTTGACGACCACGGCGATGTCACGCTCGACGGGCTGTTGTCGCGACACCGGACGGGCCTGCGGCACGTCGCGCTGCAGCACGGCCGCGCAGTCGAGCTCGAACATCACCGGCGCCTGCGCCCAACCTTCTTGCTGGCGCCAGCGGGGGTGCAATTCACCGACGTAGCCGATGGGGTGGCCATCGAGCCACACCTGGGCGCACCGCCCGGGATGCATGGCCGGATGCGTGGCCGGCTCAAAGCGCGGCTGTCGCGGCGCCAGCAACGCCTCCACGTCGCCTTTGACGTCGAAAAAGTCCACGGCACGGGCCGGCATGCCCCACTGCAAGGCGGCTTCGCTGCCCCAAGCCAGCCCGGCCACCCGCAAAGGCTGGTCAAACCCGGCCACCGTGGTGTCGCTGTCGGTCACCGTCGGGTCTTTGCGGAACACCCGCCCCACCTCGAACACCCGCAGGCGCGAGGCCTTGCGGTCGGTGTTGAAGCGCAGCACGGCCAGCAGGCTGCCCAACAGCGACGAACGCATCACGTTCATCTGGCTGGCGATGGGGTTGAGCAGACGGATCGGGTCGGCATTGCCCGCGTAATCGCGCTCCCAACGCTCTTCCACGAAGCTGTAGTTGATGGTCTCCTGGTAGCCGAGTTGCGCCAGCTGGCGGCGCAGCTGGAACGGCGCGCGGCGGCTCTCGGGGCGAATCTTGGCCGTCACCGGCGCCAGCGGCGGGGTGTGCGGCAGGTGGTCATAGCCGATGACGCGCGCCACCTCTTCGATCAGGTCCTCCTCGATCTGCAGGTCGAAACGGAAAGACGGCGGCGTGACGGTGACTGTGCCATCGCCTTCGCTCACGGGCAGGCTGAGGCGACGCAGCGCGTCGGCACACTGCTGCTGCGTGACCGGCATGCCGATGACCTTGGCCGCACGCGCCACCCGCAGCGTCACCGGTTTGGACTCGGGCATGTGGACGATGTGATCGTCGATGGGGCCAGCCTGGCCGCCGCAGATCTGCAGGATGAGGTCGGTGATGCGCTCGACGTGTTCGACGGTGAGCTGCGGATCGACACCACGTTCGAAACGGTGGCCCGCGTCGGTGCTGAAGTTGTAGCGGCGCGAACGGCCTGCAATCGCCTTGGGCCACCAGAACGCCGCTTCCACGAAGACGTTGCGCGTCTCGTCGCCCACGGACGTGGCGTCACCACCCATGATGCCGGCGAGCGATTCCACCGCTTGGTCGTCGGCGATGACGCCCACCGTTTCGTCCACCGTGACGGTGTTGCCATTGAGCAGCTTGAGCTGTTCACCGGCTTTGCCCCAGCGCACTTGCAGGCCGCCGTGGATTTTGTCCAGGTCGAAGATGTGCGAAGGACGGCCCAGATCGAACATCACGTAGTTGGAGATGTCCACCAGCGCCGACACGCTGCGCTGGCCACAGCGGGCCAGGCGCTCCACCATCCAGGCGGGCGTTGGTGCCTGCGGGTTGATGCCGCGCACGATGCGCCCGGTGAAGCGGCCGCACAAGTCGGGGGCCAGCACCTTGACGGGCAACTTGTCGGTGTGTGCGGCGGGAACCCTGGGGAAGACGGGCTCGTTCAGCGGTGCACCCGTCAAGGCAGCCAGCTCACGCGCAATGCCATACACACTCAGGCAGTGCGCCAGGTTGGGCGTGAGCTTGAGGGTGAACAGGCGGTCGTCGAGCTTGAGGTGCTCGCGGACATCCTGCCCCACCGGCGCATCGGCCGCCAGTTCCAGCAGGCCAGCGTGGTCGTCCGAAAGGCCGAGTTCGCGGGCCGAGCACAGCATGCCAAAGCTCTCGACGCCGCGCAGCTTGCCCACCTGGATCTGGAAAGGCTTGCCGTCTTCGCCAGGCGGCAGTTCGGCCCCCACCAAGGCACACGGCACCTTGATGCCGACACGGGCATTCGGTGCGCCGCAGACGATTTGCAGCAACGCCCCCGTGCCTGCATCCACCTTGCACACGCGCAGGCGGTCGGCATTGGGATGCGGCTCGGCCTCAACGATGGCGCCCACCACCACCCGGGAAAACGGCGGGGCCACAGGCTCGCACGCCTCCACCTCCAGACCGGCCATGGTCAGGACGTCGGCCAACTGCTCGCTGCTCAAAGGCGGATTGCAAAACTCGCGCAGCCAGGACTCAGGAAATTGCATGGTTCAAACTCTGTGGGAGGAGCGGGTCAACGGAATTGGCTCAGGAAGCGAATGTCGCCATCGAAAAACAGGCGCAAATCGTTGACGCCGTAGCGCAGCATGGTCAGCCGATCGGGGCCCATGCCAAACGCAAAGCCGATGTATTTTTCGGGGTCCAGCCCCATGTTGCGCACCACGTTGGGGTGCACCTGGCCACTGCCGGCCACTTCCAACCAGCGCCCGGCCAGCGGGCCGGTCTGGAACTGGATGTCGATTTCGGCGCTGGGCTCGGTGAACGGGAAAAAACTTGGGCGGAATCGCAGCACCAGGTCATCAAACTCGAAAAAGGCGCGGCAGAAATCGGTGAACACGAACTTCAGGTCTTTGAAGCTGACGTTTTCCCCGATCCACAGCCCCTCGCACTGATGAAACATGGGCGAATGGGTGGCGTCGCTGTCCACCCGGTAGGTGCGGCCTGGCGCGATGACACGGATTTCGGGCATGTCGCCGCTGAACAATCCCTCGCCGCTCCCCCCGGCCAGCGCCTTGTGGCGCTTGACGTGCTGCACCGCGTGGCGGATCTGCATGGGGCTGGTGTGGGTGCGCAGCAAATACGGCGCGCGCTCGCTGCCGCCTTCCACGTAGAAAGTGTCGTGCATGGAACGCGCGGGATGGTCTTGCGGCGTGTTCAGCGCGGTGAAATTGAACCAGTCGGACTCGATCTCCGGGCCATCGGCCACTTCAAACCCCATGGAGCCGAAAATCGCTTCGATGCGCTCCATCGTCAAGCTGACCGGGTGCAGCCCGCCCAGCCCACGCTGCCGGCCGGGCAAGGTGACGTCCAGCGCTTCTGCCTGCAACTGACGCTGCAACTCGGCTTCGGCCAGCGCCTGGCGCCGCTCGGCCAGAGCCGCCTCCACCGCCTGCTTGGCCGTGTTGATGGCCGCCCCACGGGTCTTTTTCTCCTCCACGCTCAGGCTGGCCAAGCCTTTCATCAGCTCGGTGATGCGGCCGCTTTTGCCGAGGAACTGGGCTTTGGCGTTTTCCAGGTCGGTGGGGGTGGCGGCCTGCGCGAACAGCTCACGCGCAGACTGCACCAGAGAATCGAGGTCGTTCATCGCAACGGTTCACGGTGGAAAATGAAAAAGGGCCAGTGCCGTGTAGCGCTGGCCCCTCAAGCCGGGTATTTTCGCTCAGAAAAACCCGTCGTTCCTCAAGCCGCCAGCTTGGCCTTGACCTGCTCGACGATGCTGCCAAAAGCAGCCTTGTCGTTGACGGCCAGATCGGCCAGCACCTTGCGGTCGATCTCGATGGCGGCCTTCTTCAGACCATTGGCAAACTGGCTGTAGGTCAGGCCCAGTTCACGCGCGGCGGCGTTGATACGGGCAATCCACAGCTGACGGAACACGCGCTTGCGGGCGCGGCGGTCACGGTAGGCGTACTGACCGGCCTTCATCACCGCCTGCTTGGCAACGCGGAACACGTTGCCGCGGCGGCCGCGGAAGCCTTTGGCCTGGGCGAGAACTTTCTTGTGACGGGCACGTGCGGTGACACCACGTTTGACGCGAGGCATAGCTTACTCCTTGTTCGTCGCGTTGATTACAAGCCAGCGAAGGGCATCATCTGTGCCATGTGACCCATGTTGGTCTCATGCACATTCACCGCACCGCGCAGTTGGCGCTTGTTCTTGGTGGACTTCTTGGTCAGGATGTGACGCTTGAAGGCCTGCCCGCGCTTGACGGTCCCACCCGGACGAACGCGAAAACGCTTTTTCGCACTGCTCTTGGTCTTCATTTTGGGCATGACATGCTCCTTATGGTTTGTGCTCGCGAGGCGCCGTGAACCCATCACGGACTTGCAGGCCCCGAGCCACTTGGAACGGCGCAGGTGACCGACCCACGCCGCCTTGGCGCCAGGTGGGCTTTAGGCCCCCTGGCTGGCCGCCGCCGTCTCCGGCGCCGGTTTCGCACCCCCGGACTTCTTGCGCCCCGGGGCAATCATCATGATCATCTGCCGGCCTTCGAGCTTGGGGAACTGCTCCACCACGATCGAATCGCCGAGCTCATCGCGAATGCGCTGCAGCAGCGCCAACCCCAGTTCCTGATGGGTGATCTCGCGGCCGCGGAACCGCAGGGTCACCTTGCACTTGTCGCCGTCTTCCAGGAAGCGGCGGATGTTGCGCATCTTGATCTGGTAGTCGCCTTCATCGGTGCCCGGACGGAACTTGACCTCCTTGACCTCGATGACTTTTTGCTTGGCCTTGGCCTCGGCTGCCTTTTTCTGCTCCGCGTATTTGAATTTGCCGTAATCGATGAGCCGGCACACGGGGGGCTTGGCCATCGCCGCGATTTCGACCAAATCCACATCCAGGTCACCCGCCATGCGCAAGGCTTCCTGCAGGCTGACGATGCCGATGGGTTCGTTGTCGGGGCCCATCAGCCGGACTTCAGGCGCGGTAATTTCGCGGTTCAGACGATGGGCGCGCTCTTCGCGTTGACGGCGATCGCGGAAATGGGGAGCAGCGGTAGCGATGGTGAATTCCTTTGTTCAAAAACGCTGACAGGCAGCACTCACGCAAAAACCGGCCCCACCTCCATCGGCAGACGCTCAGGCCCGGGCTTCGATGTCGGCACGCAGGCGCTGGGCGAAGCCGTCAAGCGGCATGACGCCCAGATCTTTGTTGCCACGCGCACGCACGGCCACCGAACCGGCCGCCTTTTCTTTGTCGCCCACCACGAGGATGTATGGCAGCTTTTGCAGCGAAAACTCCCGGATTTTATACGTGATTTTTTCGTTGCGCAAATCCAACGCCACCCTAACGCCTTGATTTTCCAGTGTTTTGGCGATTTCGCGACAGTAGTCGGCCTGCGCATCGGTGATGTTGAGCACCGCCACCTGCACCGGCGCCAGCCACACGGGCAGCGCGCCGGCATGCTGTTCAATCAAAATGCCGATGAAACGCTCCAGGCTGCCGACGATGGCGCGGTGCAGAATGACGGGGCGCTGGCGGCTGCCGTCTTCGGCCACGTACTCGGCATCGAGCCGTTCGGCCAGGTTGAAGTCCACCTGGATGGTGCCGCACTGCCATTCGCGGCCGATCGCGTCTTTGAGCGTGTATTCGATCTTGGGGCCATAGAAAGCGCCATCGCCCTCGGAGATGACGAAGTCGCAGCCGGCGTGGCGCAGGCTGTCCATGAGGGCCTGCTCGGCCTTGTCCCAGAGTTCATCGGAGCCGATGCGCGCGGCTGGGCGGGTCGAGACCTTGTACAGAATGTCGGTGAAGCCAAAGTCGGCGTACACCTTTTTCAGCACCTGGGTGAAGGTGTCGCATTCCGACAGGATTTGGTCTTCGGTACAGAAGATGTGGCCGTCGTCTTGCGTGAAGCCGCGCACGCGCATGATGCCGTGCAGGCCGCCGCTGGGCTCGTTGCGGTGGCACTGACCGAATTCGCCATAGCGCAGCGGCAGGTCACGGTAGCTCTTGATGCCCTGCTTGAAAATCAGGATGTGTCCCGGACAGTTCATCGGCTTGAGCGCATAGTCGCGCTTCTCGCTCTCGGTGATGAACATGTTGTCGCGGTATTTGTCCCAGTGGCCGGTCTTCTCCCACAGCGCCTTGTCCAGGATCTGCGGCCCCTTGACCTCCAGGTAGCCGTTGTCGCGGTACACGCGGCGCATGTACTGCTCCACCTGCTGCCAGACGGTCCAACCCTTGGGGTGCCAAAACACCAAGCCCGGCGCATGTTCGTCGATATGGAACAGGTCCAGTTCGCGCCCCAGCTTGCGGTGGTCGCGCCTTTCGGCCTCCTCCAGCAGCGTGAGGTAATTGTGCAAATCTTCCTTGCTGGCCCAGGCCGTGCCGTAGATGCGCTGCAGCATCTCGTTGCGATGGTCGCCGCGCCAGTAGGCGCCGGCCACCTTCATCAGCTTGAAGTGCTTGAGCTTGCCGGTGCTGGGCACGTGCGGGCCGCGGCACAGGTCCTCGAAGGCCCCTTCTCGGTAGAGGCTGACTTCTTCGCCCGCCGGAATGCTGGCGATGATCTCGGCCTTGTAGTGCTCGCCCAGCCCCTTGAAATAGGCCACTGCCTCATCGCGCGGCAGCACGCGGCGCACCACCGGCTCGTCCTTGGCGGCGAGTTCGGCCATTTTTTTCTCGATGGCAGCCAAGTCATCGGGGGTGAAGGGGCGCTTGTAGGAGAAGTCGTAATAAAAGCCGTTGTCGATCACCGGGCCAATGGTGACCTGCGCGTCGGGGAACAACTCCTTGACGGCATAGGCCAGCAGGTGGGCGGTGGAGTGACGGATCATCTCCAGCCCCTCCGGGTCTTTGGCGGTGACGATGGACAGGGAGGCATCGCGCTCGATGGTGTAGGAAGTGTCCACCAGACGGCCATCGACCTTGCCACCCAAGGCTGCCTTGGCCAGACCCGAGCCAATGGAGGCGGCAACCTCGGCCACCGTGACGGGGCCGGGGAATTGGCGTTGCGAACCATCGGGGAGCGTGATGTGAAGCATGGGCTGTTCCAGAAAAACGAAACGCGGCCTGGGCCGCGCTGAGAAGGATGAGCAACGATTCAAGCAGGCGCGAACTGCCGCCCCTCAACGGGCAGAATCTTCCTCCATGGGCGTTCGCGGTGTCATAACCTGCAGGGGTGCGGCTGGCTGATGAAAACGGCTTTGAGTATAACCCGGTGGCAATTTGGGGCCTGGCTCTCGGTTTCTCGGCGTGATGGATGGGCATGCCCAGGCCATGGGGGGGGCGCGGCTGCTTCCGTGTTGTTACCATCCAGATCATGGCGCATAATGTCATCAGTTTGATGATGTAAACCGCCTGGCGATGCACAAACATAAAACCAATCACAGCTTTTCAGTGGTCCGCCTTGGATGAGGAGCCTCTGGTGACTCAGCCCCAGCGTGTCGAGACCTTGAGCCACGCCCAGCGCGAGCGGCTGGCCTACATCGACTTTCGGCTCTACTTCTTCGGTGAGATCGGCCGTCCCGACCTCATCGAGCGCTTCGGGGTGGCGCCGGCCGGGGCGACGCGCGACTTGGCGTTGTACCGGCAAATCGCACCGCAAAACATCCTCTTTGACGGCAGCCACAAGGTCTACCGGATCGGGCAGACGTTCTCCCCACTGTTCGAGCACGCCCCGCAGCGCGTGCTGTCGGCGCTGGCGCATGGGTTTGGCGATGGCGTGAACGGCCCGGCCAAGCCCTTGCAGCCGCTCTTGCCGTGCGAGTCGCCCGCCGCCCTCTCCATCCCCAGGATGGAGGTGCTGGCCCCGATCTGCCGGGCGATCCACGCCAGGCGGCCCCTCGCCATCCGTTATCACTCGATGACGAGCGGCGAGACCGAGCGGGTCATCGTGCCCTTTGCCTTGGTGGATACCGGCCTGCGCTGGCACGTGCGGGCCTTTGACCGAAAGCGCGGCGAGTTTCGGGACTTCGTCCTCACCCGCATCGAAGCGCCGGCCTTGCTGGATGAAGCGCCCCAGGCCCACGAACGGCCCGATCACGACATCCAATGGACGCGCATCGTCGAGCTGGAGTTCGTGCCGCACCCGCGCCTTGAGCGCCCCGCGATCATCGGCGGGACTACGGGATGCAGGGCGGCGCACTGCGAGTACGGGTGCGCGCGGCGGTGGCGGGCTACATGCTGCTGCGGTGGAGCGTGGACTGCTCGCCCGACCATCGCCTCACCGACGAACAGTACCGCTTGTGGCTGGCCGATCCGCTGGCGCTCTATGGCGTCGAGAACGCCAAGCTCGCGCCGGGGTATCAGGCCCCGGCAACCAAGACATTACGCAAAAGGTAAGCACACGATGGCACAGAACGACGCCGCCAAGAACGGTAACGGAGGCCACCTCGGCTTTGAAGCCGAGCTTTTCAAGGCCGCCGACAAGCTGCGCGGCAACATGGAGCCCAGTGACTACAAGCACGTCGCGCTGGGCTTGATCTTCTTGAAGTACATCTCCGACACCTTCGAGGCCAAGCACCAGGCCCTCTTGGCCGAAGACCCCCAAGCCGCCGAGGACAAGGACGAATACCTCGCCGACTACGTCTTTTGGGTGCCACCGGCGGCCCGCTGGTCACACCTGCAGGCCAATGCCAAGCGGCCCGAGATCGGCACACTCATCGACGACGCCATGCGCGCCATCGAGAAGGACAACGAATCCTTGAAGGGCGTTTTACCGAAGGACTACGCTCGCCCCGCGCTCAACAAGGTGATGCTGGGTGAACTCATCGACCTCATCTCCGGCATTGCCTTGGGCGAGGAAGGCAACCGTTCCAAGGACATTCTCGGGCGCGCGTACGAATACTTCCTCGGCCAGTTCGCCGGTGCCGAAGGCAAGCGCGGCGGCGAATTTTACACGCCGCGCTCGGTGGTACGCGTGCTGGTCGAAATGCTTGAGCCCTACTCAGGGCGCGTCTACGACCCCTGCTGCGGCTCGGGCGGCATGTTCGTGCAGAGCGAAAAGTTCGTTGAGGAACACGGCGGGCGCATCGGCGACATCGCCATCTACGGGCAGGAGAGCAACTACACCACGTGGCGGCTCGCCAAGATGAACCTTGCCGTGCGCGGCATCGACGCCGACATCCGCTGGAACAACGAAGGCAGCTTCCACAAAGACGAACTGCGCGACCTCAAGGCGGACTACATCCTCGCCAACCCGCCCTTCAACATCTCCGACTGGGGCGGCGAGCGCCTGCGCGAAGACGTGCGCTGGAAGTTCGGCGTGCCGCCCGTGGGCAATGCCAACTACGCCTGGCTGCAACACATCTATCACCACCTCGCCCCCAACGGCACCGCGGGCGTGGTGCTGGCCAACGGCTCGATGTCCTCGCAGCAGTCCGGCGAGGGCGAGATCCGCAAAGCCATGCTGGAAGCCGACGTGGTGGACTGCATGGTGGCGCTGCCCGGGCAGCTCTTCTACTCCACGCAGATCCCCGCCTGCCTGTGGTTTCTGGCCCGCAACAAGAACCCCGGCAAGGGCTGGCGCGACCGTAGAGGTCAGGTGCTCTTCATCGACGCGCGCAAGCTGGGCGTGCTGGTGGACCGCACCCGGCGCGAACTCACCGACGAGGAGATCCAGAAGATCGCCGACACCTACCACGCCTGGCGCGGCGAACCCGGTGCGGGCGAGTACACCGACGTGGCGGGTTTCTGCAAATCCGCCACGCTGGAGGAAATCCGCAAGCACGGCTACGTGCTCACCCCCGGCCGCTACGTGGGCGCGGCGGAACAGGAGGATGACGGCGAACCGTTCGAGGAGAAGATGGCGCGGCTTGCGGCCCAGTGGCGCGAACAACGCGCGGAAGCAGCGCGGCTGAATGCAGCGATCGAGGCCAACCTGAAGGAGCTTGGGTATGGCGGGTGAGGAGTTGCTTGGCCCTGCTCCTTACGGGTGGAAGTACACTACTCTGGGCACAGCCTGCCAGCTTGGCGGTGGCGACATCCAGACTGGGCCTTTTGGGAGCCAGTTGCATGCAGCGGACTATGTGCCAGTCGGCATCCCGTCAATCATGCCGCAGAATATCGGCGATAACCGTATCGTCGAAGATGGCATAGCCCGCATCACACCTGAAGACGCCAAACGTCTTAGTCGCTATTTGGTTCGAGCTGGAGACATCGTTTACAGCCGTCGCGGTGACGTAGAAAGGCGAGCTCTAGTGCGTGACCACGAAGACGGCTGGCTGTGTGGCACCGGTTGCCTCCGTGTACGGCTCGGTCCTTGCGGCCCCGATCCACGCTTCACGTCGTATTACCTCGGACATCCCACCGTCCGAGAATGGATCGTCCGGCACGCTCATGGAGCGACGATGCCCAATTTGAATACGTCCATCTTGAGCGCGTGCCCTCTGCTGGTCCCACCTCCCAACGAACAACTCGCCATCGCCCACATCCTCGGCACGCTGGACGACAAGATCGAACTTTTACGCCGCCAGAACGAAACGCTGGAAGCGATGGCCCGCGCCCTGTTCCGCGCGTGGTTCGTGGACTTCGAGCCGGTGCGCGCCAAGAAGGAGGGCCGCTGGTGGCGCGGCGAATCCCTGCCGGGTCTGCCCGCCCACCTCTACGACCTCTTTCCCGAGCGTCTCGTCGAATCGGAATGGGGGGAGATACCGGAGGGGTGGGAGGTAATGTCGTTGACAGAATTTTCTTCTCTCAATCCAGAAGCTTGGACGAAACGGACACGCCCTGAGCAGATTCAGTATGTCGATCTTTCAAACACAAAGTGGGGGCGAATCGAAAGTGTCACGAATTATGATGCCGATGATGCGCCTAGCCGTGCACAGCGAGTCTTGCGCCCGCTGGATACGATTGTCGGCACCGTCCGTCCAGGAAATGGATCCTATGCCCTGATCTCGGATGATGGGCTGACGGCCAGCACAGGGTTTGCCGTGCTTCGCCCATTACGACGTGAGTACGCCGAGTTCGTTTATCTGGCGGCTACGGCACGTGAAAACATCGAGAGGCTGTCGAATCTTGCGGACGGCGGGGCATATCCTGCCGTCCGACCAGAAATCGTATCTGCAACACAAGTGCCACGCGCTGGCGAAAACCTAATCAACGAGTTTTCACACCAGGTTAGTTCGATGCTCGCTGGTATTGCCGCCAATGAGCGCGAATCCCGCACCCTCGCTACCCTGCGCGACACCCTGCTGCCCAGGCTGATCTCCGGCGAGCTGCGCATACCGGATGTCGAAGCGTTTTTCAGGGAGAGAAAACCATGACCACGCCAACCTCGCTCGTCATCTTCGAATCGAGCGGACAGCCGGTGCAAGTGCGATTGGCGGGCGAATCCGTCTGGATGACGCAACGCCAGATGGCCGAGGTGTTTGCCACCACGCCCGAAAACGTGCTCATGCACCTGAAGAACATCTTCGGCGATGGCGAGTTGGAGGAGGCGGCAACCACTAAGGATTTCTTAGCAGTTCAAACCGAAGGCCGGCGGCAGGTTCAGCGACGGCTCAGGCACTACAACCTCGATGCCATCATCTCCGTCGGCTACCGGGTGAACTCCGCCCGCGCCACGCGCTTTCGCCAGTGGGCCACGCGCGTGCTGCGCGAGCATCTGACGCGCGGCTACACGCTGGACCGCCAGCGCTTCGAGCAGAACGCCGCCGAGCTGGAAGTGGCGCTCTCCCTGGTGAGAAAGGCCGCCGCGGGCGAGGCGCTCACTGCCGAGGTGGGCCGCGGGCTGGTGGACGTGATCGCCCGCTACACCCAGACCTTCCTCTGGCTGCAGCGCTACGACGAGGGGCGGCTCACCGCCCCGGTGGGCAGCCCGGGCGGGGTGCTGCCCACGCTCACCGAGGCACGGGCGGCCATCGCGCGCCTGAAGGCCGATCTGATGGCGCGCGGCGAGGCGTCCGACCTGTTCGGCCGCGAGCGCGGCGAGGCCTTCGCGGCGATTCTGGGCAACCTGGAGCAGACCGTCTTCGGCGAGCCGGCCTACCCGACGGTGGAGACCAGGGCCGCGCACCTGTTGTACTTCGTCATCAAGAACCATCCCTTCGCCGATGGCAACAAGCGCAGCGGGGCGTTCCTGTTCGTGGATTTTCTGGCCCGCAACGGCCGGCTCGTGCGCGATGGCGAACCGGTCATCAACGACGTGGGGCTGGCCGCACTCGCCCTGCTCGTGGCCGAGTCGGATGCCAAGAACAAGGATGTGATGATCCGCCTGATCGAAAACATGCTGGCCCTTCCGGGGGCGAAACCACAAGGAGTCGAGCCGTGACGGTCAACCTCTCCCCCCCGCGCATCGAAAGCCTGCGCGTGAAAAACTACCGCGCGCTTCAGAACGTCAAGCTAGAGCACATCACGCCATTGACGGTGTTGCTAGGCCCTAATGGCAGTGGCAAATCCACGGTCTTCGACGTTTTTGCGTTTTTGGCCGAATGCTTTTCAGACGGCCTGCGCAAAGCCTGGGATCGCCGGGGGCGCTTTCGCGAGCTGCGCAGCCGAGACCAAGATGGCCCCATCGTCATCGAGTTGCAATACCGGGAGCGGCCTGGCACCCCTCTCATTACCTATCACCTGGAAATCGCAGAACAGGCCAAGGGCCCGGTCGTCGCGCGCGAGTTTCTGCGCTGGAAGCGCGGCCATCCCGCTGCACCGTTTCATTTCTTGGATTACCAGTACGGCCAGGGCAAAGTCATTACCGGCGAGGAGCCAGAGGCAAGTGACACACGCATCGATAAGCCGCTCTCCGGCCCGGATGTGCTGGCGGTGAGCACACTGGGCACCTTGGCCGAAAACCCGCGCGTGATCGCGCTGCGCGACTTCATTACCGGCTGGCACCTTTCCTACCTCTCGGCGGACGCCGCTCGCGGCAACCCGGAAGCGGGGGCGGAGGAACGCTTGTCCCCCACCGGCGACAACCTGCCCAATGTCATTCAATACCTGCGCGAGCAACACCCTGATCGCCTGGAGCAGATTTTTGACACATTGCGGCGGCGCATCCCTCGCATCGAGAAGGTCGAAGCCCAGGTATTGGAAGACAGCCGCTTGCTGCTGTTAGTCAAGGATGCGCCGTTTTCCAAGCCAGTGCTGTCACGCTTTGCCTCCGACGGCACGCTGAAGCTGCTGGCCTACCTGACCGTTCTCTATGATCCCGACCCGCCTCGACTCGTTGGCATCGAAGAGCCGGAGAACTACCTGCATCCGCGCCTGCTACCGGAACTGGCCGAGGAGTGCCAGCAAGCCGCGGATCGCACGCAATTGATCGTCACCACGCATTCGCCATTCTTCATCAACCCGCTGCGGCCGGAAGAGGTGCGCGTGCTCTACCGCGCCGCCGATGGATATACCCGCGTGCGCCGGGTGATCGACATGCCGGGCATACAGGATTTCATCCGGCAGGGCGCAACGCTCGGTGAGCTATGGATGGAAGGGCATTTCGACGCCGGCGACCCACTTGCCCTGGGAGATGAGGCATGACACAGATCGAGTTTCTGGTCGAAGAACCTTCGGCAGAAGAGGCGCTTCGGCATGTGCTGCCGAAGCTCTTGCGCGGGCGGGCACGCTGGAAGCTGATCAATCTGGGGAGCAAATACAAACTGCTCAAGGCATTGCCCAGCCGGCTTGCGGCCTACCGTGATCGCATCGCGCGGGGCGAGCTGTTGCGCGTGGTCGTGCTGGTGGACCGGGATACCGACGATTGCGTGGCGCTCAAGCGTCAGCTCGAAGAGATGGCAAGCGTGGCAGGGCTTGCCACCAAGACCCTCCCTGACGTAGAAGGGCTGTTCCACGTCGTCAACCGCATCGCGGTCGAGGAATTGGAATCGTGGTTCATTGGTGACGCCGCAGCGCTACGGCTGGCGTTCAGCAGCCTGCCCACGGTCGATGTCGGCAAAGGCATCTTTCGCAATCCCGACAATGGCGGCTCTTGGGAAGCATTACATCGCTTCCTCAAGAAGCACGGCATCTACAAGAACAGCTATCCCAAAATTGACGCCGCGCGGCGCATCGCCGCCAACCTCGACCTGCAAGCCAACCGCTCGCGCAGCTTTCAGGTCTTCGTTCAAGGCGTGGAGGCACTACTGACATGACCGGCTGTTTTGATGATCGCGCCTTGTCTCTGGCCGCTACAGCCGCCCCGGAATAGGGAGTAACTCGATGGCTTTTCTGCCTGAATCTGATGTCGAGGCGGCGCTGCTCGCCCAGTTGCAAGCACTGGGCTATGCTGTGGAGCGCGAGGAGGACATCGGCCCCGACGGCCACCGGCCCGAGCGCGAGAGCCACGATGAGGTGGTGCTGAAAAAGCGGCTTGAGGACGCCGTGGCACGCATCAACCCCACTCTGCCCGCGGAGGCCCGCCAGGATGCCATCCGCAAGGTGACGCAGTCGGAACTGCCCGTCTTGCTCGAAGAAAACCGGCGGCTGCACAAGCTGCTGACGGAAGGCGTGGATGTCGAGTATTTCGCCGCCGATGGCACGCTCACCGCAGGCAAGGTGCGGCTGATCGATTTCGAGGACCCTGCGCAGAACGACTGGCTGGCGGTGGGCCAGTTCGTGGTGATCAACGGCCAGAACAAGCGCCGGCCCGACGTGGTGGTGTTCGTCAATGGCTTGCCGCTGGCGGTGATCGAGCTGAAAGCGCCGGGCAGCGCGGGGGCGCATCTCTTGGGCGCGTTCAACCAGTTGCAGACCTACAAGCGGGAGATCACCCAGCTTTTTCGCGCCAATGCGCTGCTGGTGACTTCCGATGGCATCGCCGCCCGGGTGGGGTCGCTCTCGGCCGACCTGGAGCGCTTCATGCCCTGGCGCACCACCGATGGTACGCAGGTAGCGCCGAAAGGCGCGCCCGAGCTCCCGACCCTGATCGAGGGCGTGTTCGAGCAGCGGCGGCTGCTGGCTCTGCTCGCGCACTTCACAGTGTTTGGCGAGACCGGCTCGGGGCTCGTCAAGATCATCGCCGGTTACCACCAGTTCCACGCCGTGCGGCACGCGGTCACCTCGACGATCCGCGCGGCAAGCCCGCATCCGGAAGCGGGAGAGGAGCCCGCGGCCTATGGCCTGCCCAGCGTGAAAAGCCAGCGCGCGGGCGACCGGCGCGCCGGCGTGATCTGGCACACGCAGGGTTCGGGCAAGAGCCTGTTGATGGCCTTCTACGCTGGCCTGCTGGTCAAGCATCCTGCGATGGCCAACCCGACGCTGGTCGTGCTGACCGACCGCAACGACCTGGACGATCAGCTCTTTGCCACCTTCTCGATGTGCCAAGACCTGATCCGCCAGACGCCGGTGCAGGCGGAAAGCCGCGAGCATTTGCAGGCGCTGCTCAACCGGGCATCGGGCGGGGTGATCTTCACGACCTTGCAGAAGTTCGGCGAGAGTGCAGAGCCACTCACGACCCGACGCAACGTGGTGGTCATCGCCGACGAGGCGCACCGCAGCCAGTACGGCTTCAAGGCCAAGGTGGATGCCAAGACCGGCGAGATTTCCTACGGCTTTGCCAAGTACCTGCGCGATGCGTTGCCGAACGCCTCGTTCATCGGCTTTACCGGCACGCCGATCGAGGCCGATGACGTCAACACCCCGGCGGTGTTCGGCCACTACATCGACATCTACGACATCAGCCGCGCGGTGGAGGACGGCGCGACGGTGCCGATCTACTACGAATCCCGGCTTGCGCGCATCGAACTGGATGAAAACGAAAAGCCGAAGATCGACGCTGAGATCGAGGCGATGCTGGAAGACGAGGAGGAGCCCGCCCGCGAGCGCGTAAAGCAAAAATGGGCGACGGTGGAGGCGCTGGTGGGCAGCGACAAGCGCCTCAGGCAGGTGGCAGAGGACATCGTGCAGCACTTCGAGGCGCGCGTGCAGGCGCTCTCGGGCAAGGCGATGATCGTCTGCATGAGCCGGCGCATCTGTGTGGCGCTCTACGACGAAATCGTCCGGCTTCGCCCCGATTGGCACAGCGCGGATGACAATGCTGGCGCCATCAAGATCGTGATGACCGGCGCCGCTTCCGACCCACCCGAGTGGCAGCCGCACATCGGCAACAAGGCGCGGCGCGACCTGCTCGCCAAACGCGCCCGCGACCCGAATGATCCCTTGAAGCTCGTGATCGTGCGCGACATGTGGCTCACGGGGTTTGATGCGCCGTGCATGCACACGATGTACGTGGACAAGCCCATGCGCGGCCACGGGTTGATGCAGACGATTGCGCGGGTGAACCGGGTGTTCCGCGACAAGCCGGCGGGGCTGATCGTGGACTACATCGGCATCGCGCAGAACCTGAAAAACGCACTCGCCCAGTACTCGCCGCGCGACCGCGAGCAGACCGGCATCGATGAGGCCGAGGCCATCGCGGTGATGCTGGAAAAACTCGAGATCGTGCGCGACATGTTCCACGGCTTCGATTACCGCGGCGCGCTCCATGGCTCGCCCCAGGAGCGGCTCTCGATGATGGCCGGCGCCATCGAGTGGATTCTGGATCGGCAGCAGCAATGGGCGGCGCAGGCGTCTACCGCGGAGGGCAAGAAGGCCGCGCAGCGGCGCTTTCTCGATGCAGTGCTGGCCTTGTCCAAGGCGTTCGCGCTGGCCTCGGCATCCGACGAGGCACGCGCCGTGCGTGAGGAAGTCGGCTTCTTCCAGGCCATCCGGGCCGCACTCATCAAGAGCAGCACCGGCTCGGGCCCACCCCGGCAGGAGCGCGAGCTGGCGATCCAGCAGATCGTCAGCCGCGCGGTGGTCTCCACCGAGATCGTGGACATTCTCAAGGCGGCAGGTATCCAGAGCCCGGACATCTCCATCCTCTCCGACGAGTTCCTCGCCGAAGTGCAGCAGATGGAGAAGAAGAACCTGGCGCTGGAAGCCTTGAAAAAGCTCTTGGGCAACGGGATTCGCTCGCGAGCCAAGGCCAACATCGTCGAGACGCGGGCGTTTTCCGAACGGCTGGAAGCTGCCGTGGCGCGCTACCACGCCAACGCCATCACCACCGCCGAGGTGCTGCAGGAGCTGATCCAGTTGGCCCGCGACATCCGAGCCGCCCGCCAGCGGGGCGAAGAAGCCGGACTCACCGACGAGGAAATTGCCTTCTACGATGCGCTCGCCGAGAACGAAAGTGCGGTGCAGGTGATGGGCGATGAAAAGCTGCGCGTCATCGCCCACGAACTGCTGATGAGCCTGCGCGAGAATGTGACCGTGGACTGGGCACACCGTGAATCGGCCCGCGCCCGGATGCGGGTGCTGGTCAAGCGCATCCTGCGCAAGTACGGTTATCCGCCCGACCTGCAGGACGCTGCCGTACAAACCGTGTTGCAACAGGCCGAGGCGTTGACAGCGCTCTGGAGTGCCTAACCCATGCCCTTGAGGCAGGCTCCTCCCCAAGCCCCATAGAGAACCTGGGGAGGAGAAGCAACAATCAACCCGCCAGCTTCTGCCAGGTGTCAATCACCGTGTCGGGGTTCAGCGAGATGGAGCTGATGCCCTCGTTCTTGAGCCACTGGGCGAAGTCGGGGTGGTCGCTGGGGCCCTGGCCGCAAATGCCGATGTACTTGCCCTGCGCCCGGCAGGCCTTGATGGCTTGGCTGATGAGCGCCGTGACGGCAGGGTCGCGCTCGTCGAAGTCGTGGGCCAGCAGTTCCAGGCCGGAGTCGCGGTCCAGGCCCAGGGTGAGCTGGGTCAGGTCGTTGGAGCCGATGGAGAAGCCGTCGAAATACTGCAGGTACTGCTCGGCCAGGATGGCGTTGCTGGGGATCTCGCACATCATGATGAGCTTGAGATCGTTTTCGCCACGCTTCAGACCAAACTTGGCCAGCAGGTCCACCACGCGCTCGGCCTGCTTGAGCGTGCGCACGAAGGGCACCATCACCTGCACGTTGGTCAGGCCCATGTCCTCGCGCACGCGCTTCAAGGCCTCGCACTCCATGGCAAAGGCTTCGCCGAACTCGTCGCTGATATAGCGCGCCGCGCCACGGAAGCCGAGCATGGGGTTTTCCTCGTCCGGCTCATAGCGGCTGCCGCCGACCAGCTTGCGGTATTCGTTGCTCTTGAAGTCCGAGAGGCGCACGATGACCGGCTTGGGCCAGAAGGCCGCCGCGATGGTGGCCACGCCTTCGGCCACCTTGTCCACATAGAAAGCGCGCGGGCTGGCGTGGCCACGGGCCACGGATTCGACGGCCTTCTTCAGGTCGGCATCGACCTGGGGGTAGTCCAGAATGGCCTTGGGGTGGACGCCGATGTTGTTGTTGATGATGAATTCCAGCCGCGCCAGTCCGACGCCGCCGTTGGGAATCTGGGCGAAGTCGAAGGCCAGCTGCGGATTGCCCACGTTCATCATGATCTTGACGTCCAGCGGCGGCATCTCGCCGCGCTTGACTTCGGTCACTTCGGTTTCCAGCAGGCCGTCGTAGATGTGGCCGGTATCACCCTCGGCGCAGCTCACGGTCACCAGCGTGCCGTCTTTGAGCGTGTCGGTGGCGTTGCCACACCCCACCACGGCAGGGATGCCCAGCTCACGCGCGATGATGGCGGCGTGGCAGGTGCGCCCCCCGCGGTTGGTGACGATGGCGCTGGCCCGCTTCATCACCGGTTCCCAGTTGGGGTCGGTCATGTCGGTGACGAGCACGTCGCCGGGCTGGACCTTGTCCATCTCGCTGATGTTGTGGACCAGCCGCACCGGGCCCGTGCCGATTTTCTGGCCGATGGCGCGGCCCGAGGCCAGCACCGCGCCCTTGCCCTTGAGCTTGTAGCGCATCTCCACCTGGCCGGCAGCCTGGCTTTTGACCGTCTCGGGGCGGGCCTGCAGGATGTAGAGCTGACCGTCGTTGCCGTCCTTGCCCCATTCGATGTCCATCGGGCGGCCGTAGTGCTGCTCGATGACGAGGGCGTAGTGCGCCAGTTGCAGCACTTCGGCGTCGGTCAGGCTGTAGCGGTTGCGCTGCTCCACCGGCACATCCACCGTCTTGACGAGCTTGCCGCTGGCGGCTTTTTCTTCGGGGGAGGCAAACACCATCTGGATGAGCTTGCTGCCCAGATTGCGCCGGATGACGGCTTGCTTGCCGGCCTTGAGCATGGGCTTGTGGACGTAAAACTCGTCTGGGTTGACGGCGCCCTGCACCACGGTTTCGCCCAGGCCGTAGCTGGCGGTGATGAAGACCACGTCCTCGAAGCCGCTTTCGGTGTCGATGGTGAACATGACGCCGGCGGCGCCCAGGTCAGAGCGCACCATGCGCTGCACCCCCGCCGACAAGGCCACCTCGGCGTGGGTGAAGCCCTTGTGCACGCGGTAGCTGATGGCGCGGTCGTTGTAGAGGCTGGCAAAAACCTCCTTGATCTTGTGCAGCACTTCGTCGATGCCGTGCACGTTCAGGAAGGTTTCCTGCTGCCCGGCGAAGGAAGCGTCGGGCAAATCTTCGGCCGTGGCGGAGGAGCGCACGGCGTAAGTGGCGGTGGTGCTGCCGGCGTTGAGCCGCTCATAGGCTTCGCGAATGGCCTGCTCCAGCTCGGGCGGAAAGGGCTGCGCCTGCACCATGGCGCGGATTTCGGCACCGCATTCCGCCAAGGCACGCACGTCCTCGGTGTCTAGCGCCTCGAGCTTGGCGTGGATGCGCTCATCCAGCCCACCGGCTTTGAGGAACTGGCGAAACGCATAGGCCGTGGTGGCAAACCCCGTGGGCACGCGCACCCCTTGGGGCAGTTGAGAGATCATCTCGCCGAGGCTGGCATTCTTGCCGCCGACGGCTTCGACGTCGCTCATGCGAAGTTGCTCGAAGGGCACGACCAGCGCGGTCGGGCTGAAGCGTTGAGACATGGTTGGACTCCAAAGTTGAAAAACCTGCAAGTCGCCCCGCGCCGTCACCTCGATCGTTGTTCTGTTGTGGAAGGTGCCGGAAGCCAGGCGGCAAATCTGGATAATTGGGCGTCATTGTAGGTCCTTGGCCCTGATCGCGCCGCTATCGCCCATGCCCCACCGCACCGCCTTTTTCATTTCCGACGGCACCGGCATCACCGCCGAGACCTTTGCCAAGGCCATTCTGGCGCAGTTCGAGATCGACCCCAAGCGGGTGCGCATGCCCTTCATCGACAGCCCCGACAAAGCCTGGCAAGCGGTGCGGCAGATCAACCATGCCGCCGAGGTGGATGGCAAGCGCCCCCTGGTGTTCACCACCGTGGTGAACATGGAGGTGCTGGCCGTGTTGCGGGCGGAGTGCAAAGGCATGCTCATCGACATGTTTGGCACCTTCATCTCGCCGCTGGAGGAGGAGCTGGGCATGAAATCCAATCACCGGGTGGGCAGGTTTTCCGACGTCTCCAAGAGCCAGGAATACCACGACCGCATCGAAGCCATCAACTTCACCCTCGACCACGACGACGGCCAGACCAACGAGGACCTGGAAAAGTCTGACGTGATTCTGGTGGGTGTGAGCCGCAGCGGCAAAACGCCCACTTCGCTTTATCTGGCCATGCAGTTCGGCTTGAAGGCGTCGAACTATCCGCTCATCCCGGAAGATTTCGAGCGGCGAACCCTGCCGCCCGCGCTGGTGCCGTTCAAGAAAAAACTCTTTGGCCTGACCATCGACCCCGCGCGCCTGAGCGAAATCCGCAACGAGCGACGCCCCAACTCGCGCTACGCCAGCCTGGAAAACTGCCGCTACGAGGTGGCCGAAGCCGAAGCCATGATGCGCCGTGCTGGCATCCGCACGCTGTCTACCACCACCAAGTCGATCGAGGAAATCGCCACCATCATCCGGCAGGATTTGAACCTGCAGTAAAGGGCAACGGCCTCACATCGGCTGCGGGCGGGCGTGTACGGGAGAGCGGTAAAAGTGCAGAATGCGCTGCACGTACTGGCGCGTTTCCTGGTAGGGCGGCACCCCACCGTAGCGGTCCACGGCCCCTTCGCCGGCATTGTAAGCAGCCGCTGCCAGAGCCACATCCCCGTTGAACCGCTCCAACAACCAACGCAGGTAGGCCAAGCCACCTCGGACATTTTGTTCCGGATCGAACGCGTTGCGCACGCCAAAGCGCGCCGCCGTGTCTGGAACCAGTTGCATCAAGCCTTGCGCATTCTTGGGGGAAACGGCTCGCGGATCGAAGTTGGATTCGGCGCGGGCAATCGCCAGCGCCAAGCGGTAGTCCACCTCGAACCTCGGTGCCCAGTGCCGAATGAGCTGGGCATGGCGCTGCTTCTCGCGTGGCAATGCTAAGATGTATCGCTCGACCACCTCGGGCGGCACGGCAGGCTCGACCTGTGGCTGAGACGGGCGCGGGAGTTCGAAAACCGGCGCCGCGCCAGTGAGCAGACAGTCGGGCAGCGCATCGGCAACGCCTGCCTGCGCCACCAGGGCAGCGGCGCGTTCGTGGCCCCGCTGGGCGGCCAACGCGAGCAAGGTGCGGCCTTCCTGGCGGCCTTGCTCATCCATGCGTTCCAGAAACAAACGGCCCAGCCGGTATTGAGCTTCCAGGCTGCCGTAACGGGCCGCTGCGCAATACCGGGCCGCGGCGGTCAGCAGATCGGTCCGACGCTGCGCATCGTACCCTTCCTCGATCCAGCGCGACAGGCGTGGGGGCTCATCCGTCCACTCAGGCGGTTCATCCACCGGCAAGGGGTTGGCGCTCAAGGCACAGCACAGCCCCCAACCGGCGGCGGCCGTCACCCAGGCGCGGGACATGTTCATGCCCTGTTCTCACCACCCTTCTTCTTGTTGCCGAAATGGATGCCGTGGGCATGACGGCTGAGGGCAAACGACGCGAAGATTTTCATCCACAGCGTCACGCCAGCAATGGCCATCCAGTCGTCCCGGTCCAGCGCCTGAAAGCCGAGCACGGCCACCAGCACGCCCACCAGCACGACCCCTCCGACGAAATTGATGACCATTTCATAGGGCGCGTATTGCTCGGCATTGGGCGGCGGCAGCCCCTTCTTCAGGGCCACCTCGGAAAAATCCCGTTTGAAAAAGATGCGCCAAGCCCGCCGCAGCCAGAAAAAAGCCACGGGAATCAAGGCCAGCAAAAAAAACCAGTTGAAGATGTAAATACCCATGCCAGTGAATCCGGTTGACGGATGGGGTTGAGGAGGATTGTCTCAACAAAAAGCCCCGATGGGAACCTCCATCGGGGCCGCAATCGCCTGCTCACCGGGTTCAACCGGTGAGCCTAGGCAGGGAGATCAGTGACCCACGGCGGCGCCAGCGCCACGCGGGATACGGACCGACTCCACCATCTCTTGCACATGGGTGGGCACGCGGCCGCCCGTGACCTTGGTGACCAGGAAGGCCACGACGAAGTTCACGATGGCGCCCACGGTACCGAAGGCAGCCGGCGTCAGGCCGAAGAAGCTGTTCGGGCCACCGATGAGTTGCACGTAGGATGTGCCCTGGATGAAGAAGATGCCGTGGTGTGCGAACACGTAGAAGCACGTGACGAACATGCCGGCGATCATCCCCGCGATGGCGGCCTTGTCGGTGATGGTCTTGCTGAAGATGCCCATCATGATGGCCGGGAACAGGGACGAGGCGGCCAGACCGAAGGCCAGCGCCACCGTCGCCGCCGCGAAGCCGGGCGGGTTCAGGCCGAGGTAGCCGGCCAGGATGATGGCGGCGATCATCGACAGACGGCCGGCGATGAGTTCGCCCTTCTCGCTCAGATCGGGCTTGAACACGCGCTTGACCAGGTCGTGCGAGATGGCCGAGGAAATCGCCAGCAGCAGACCGGCTGCGGTGGACAGCGCGGCGGCCACGGCACCGGCGGCCACCAGGGCGATCACCCAGTTGGGCAGTTGCGCGATTTCAGGGTTGGCCAGCACGATGATGTCGTTGTTGACCGTCAGCTCGTTGCCTTTCCAGCCAGCGGCTTCGGCCTTGGCCAGCACGGCCTCGTTCTTGGTGGCGCTGTTGTAGAACTGGATGCGGCCATCGCCGTTCTTGTCTTCCCACTTCAGCAGACCGGTGCGCTCCCAGCGCTTGACCCAGTCAGGCCGGTCTTCGTAGAGGATGGAAGCCTCGGGGGCGAACAGGTCGGGGTTGGCCTTGATGACATCGGGGTTGATGGTCAACTGGCCGTCGGCGTTCTGGGTGATGCCGACGTTGGTGTTGAAGGTGCCGATCAGGTTCAGGCGGGCCATGCTGCCGACGGCCGGCGCCACGGTGTACAGAATGGCGATGAACACCAGCGTCCAGCCGGCGGAGTAGCGCGCATCGGCCACCTTGGGCACGGTGAAGAAGCGGATGATCACGTGCGGCAGACCGGCAGTACCGATCATCAGCGAAATGGTGAAGAACACCATGTTCAGCGTGGAGCCGGCGGTCTGGGTGGTGAACTGCGGGAAGCCCAGATCGGTCACGACCTGATCGAGCTTGGCCAGCAGGGCCACGTCGGTGCCGGCCAGATTGGAGCCCATGCCCAGCATCGGGAAGGGGTTGCCGGTGAGGTTGAAGGAAATGAACACCGCCGGAATGGTGTAGGCAATGATGAGCACGATGTACTGGGCCACCTGGGTGTAGGTGATGCCCTTCATGCCGCCAAACACCGCATAGGCGAACACGATGGCCATACCGATGTAGATACCGGTGTCGGCCGACACGTTCAGGAAGCGGGCAAAGGTCACGCCCACGCCGGTCATCTGACCCACGATGTACACCACGCAGATGATCAGCAGACAGATCACGGCCACCGTGCGCGCCGCCTGGGAGTAGTAGCGGTCACCGATGAACTCGGGCACCGTGAACTTGCCGAACTTGCGCAGATACGGCGCCAGCAGCATGGCCAGCAACACGTAGCCGCCCGTCCAGCCCATCAGGAACACGGCGCCGCCATGCCCCATGGTGGACAGCAGACCCGCCATGGAGATGAAGGAAGCCGCCGACATCCAGTCCGCGGCCGTCGCCATGCCGTTGGTCACCGGGTGCACGCCGCTGCCGGCGACGTAGAACTCGGAGGTACTGGCCGCGCGCGACCAGAAGGCAATGCCGAGGTAGAGCGCAAAGCTGGCGCCCACCACGAGATAGATCACTGTTTGAAGTTCCATGTTCGATAGACTCCGTGGATCATTCTTCGTGAACGCCGAACTTGCGGTCGATGTCGCCCATCTTCTTGGCGTAGAAGAAGATCAGCGCGATGAAGATGTAGATCGAGCCTTGCTGCCCGAACCAGAAGCCCAGCGGGTAGCCGCCGAGGCTGAAGTTGTTGAGCACTGGGGCGAATATGATCGCAGCCCCGTAGGACACCAGCGCCCATACGATCAGGATTCCGGTCAGCAGACGCAGCGTCGCCGACCAGTAGGCCTTGGCATTCTCTTCGTTTGACATAAACGTCATCTCCTCGGAGTGATGGCTTGAAACGGTGGCGAACCACCGCGCTCGAACACCGCAAAAGGGAATTCGCGATATTGCGGAGATGACTGTCGAGCCCGATGCTTACAGCGAACTTAAGCTTTCCGGGTTGGCCACCCGAACTAGGGAAAGTCCTTAGGCGCTTTTGACCACGCACCCGGCCTCGGGGGTTTCGGCGCGGCTGACGCCAGCGGATTCGAAGCTCGCCATCTCCGCCAGAATGCGCGTGGCCGATTCCAGCAGCGGCCAGACCAGCGCGGCGCCACTGCCCTCTCCCAGCCGCAAACCCAAATCCAGCAGCGGCGTGGCCTGGAGGGCCGCCAGCATGAGGGCATGGCCGCGCTCGCCGGAGCGATGGGCAAACACGCAGCGCTGCAGCACCGCTGGCTGCAGACGCGCCGCCACGAGGACCGCGGCCGAGGTGATGAAGCCATCGACCACCACCACGCGGCGCTGGGCAGCGGCTTCGAGCACGGCGCCGGTGAGGGTCGCGATCTCGAACCCCCCCAAGGCGGCCAGCGCATCCGCGGGATCGGTGGCGCCAGCATGGCGCTGCAGCACCTGGCGCAACACGTCGATCTTGCGCTGCACGCCAGGCGCATCCAGCCCAGTGCCAGCGCCGGTGCAGTCGGCAATGTCCAGTACGCACAGGCGCGACAGCAGCAAGGAAGCGGCCGAGGTATTGCCGATGCCCATTTCCCCAAGCAGCAGCACATTGCCCGGCAGTTGGCGCACGATCTCGGCCCCGTTGTCCAGCGCCTGTTGACATTGCGCCAGCGTCATCGCCGGGGCCGTGGTGGCATCGGCCGTGCCGTGCGCGATCTTGCGAATCAGCAGGCCGGGCCGGGGCGTGAAGTCGTGCGCCACGCCGCAATCCACCACCGTCAGGGCCAAGCCATGCTGGCGGGCCAGCACGCTGACGGCCGCCCCGCCGGCCAGGAAGTTCTCGACCATCTGCCACGTCACGTCGCTCGGGTAGGCCGACACCCCGCGAGCCGCCAAGCCATGATCGGCCGCGCAGACGAGCATCTGGGGCTGCTGCAAGCGCGGGGTTTCGGTGCCCAGGATGCAGGCCAGGCGCAGGGCGAGGGCTTCGATCTGGCCGAGTGAGCCCAGAGGCTTGGTTTTGTGATCCAGTTGGTGCTGCACGCGCTGGGCCAGCGCGGCGTCGGTGATGTCGGCCACTGGGGCATGGCGCAGAGAAGGCATGGGGCGTCCTTTCAGGGTTGGGCCAGCGCGTCGAGCCAGCCAGGGGAAAAACAGGCGTGGACGTGATCGGCCAGCCGGTCGAAGACGTGTTCCAGGGTGGGCGCGGCCTGGCCAAAGAGGGCCTGCACAGCCGCCGCGTCTTCAAACAGACCATGCAGGTACAGGCCCAACACGTTGCCGCCAGCGTTGCGCCAACCCAGGGGCTCGCCCGTGGCGATGTGCGTCAGCGCCACGGGCGCCTGCTGGCCGGCCGCTACCATGGCAGGGTGTGGCACGGTCTGGCCATGATGGATCTCGTAACCTTGAACGACCACGCCAGCCAAAGGCTGCCCGGGGCCAGGCAGGTCGGCGGCGAATGCGGCCCGGGAAGGCGTGACCGTCTTGCTGGCCTCGAACCGGGTGACCAGCGGCAGCAGCCCCAACCCGGGGGCATTGCCGTCGATGCCGTGCGGGTCCACCAGGGCTTCGCCCAACATCTGCAGGCCACCGCAAATCCCCAGCACCAACCGACCCGCCGCCGCGTGCCGCTCCACGGCCCGGTCCAGACCCTGCTCGCGCAGCCAGGCCAAATCGGCGCTGGTGTGCTTGCTGCCAGGCAGAATGACCCAGTCGGCATCGACCAACTGGGCGGGGGATCGGGCCCACACCAGCCGCAGGCCAGGCACGTTTTTCAGGGGCCGGAACTCGTCCAGGTTGCTGATGCGCGGATAGGCAATCACGGCCACGGTGGTGTGAATGGCCCCGGCCCCCAAGGGGCGGTCGTCGAACACACCGTCTTCCTCGGGCAGACCGTGCCGCCACAGCATGGGCAAGGTGGCCACGGTGGGCACGCCCGTGAGCTCGGCCAGCCGTTCGGGGCCGGGCGCCAGCAGGGCGGCATCGCCACGGAATTTGTTGAGCACGAACCCTCGGATGAGGCGCTGCTCCTCGGGCGGCAGCAAAGCCCAGGTGCCGTAGAGATGGGCAAAGGCGCCGCCGCGGTCGATGTCGGTGACCAGCAGGCAGCGCGCGCCCGCATGCCGCGCCACCCGCATGTTGACGACATCGCTGGCGTGCAGGTTGATCTCGGCCGGGGAGCCAGCCCCTTCGATCACGATGAGGTCGTGGGCGGCCCGCAATTCGTCGAGCGCTTGGTGGATGTGGGGCCAGACCCGCTCACTGCGCCCGCGCCACGGCATGGCGCTGAGCTCACGATCGGCCTGCCCCAGCAAGACGACCTGGCTGCGGGTATCGGCCTCGGGCTTGAGGAGGACGGGGTTCATGCGCACATCGGGCCGCACGCCGGCCGCGAGGGCTTGGAAGTATTGGGCGCTGCCAATTTCGCCCCAACGACCTTCGGGGCCGGCCACGACGCGGGCGTTGTTGCTCATGTTCTGCGCCTTGAACGGGGCGACTTTGAGGCCCTGGCGCGCGAAGTGGCGGCACAGGGCGGTGGCCAGCCAGCTTTTGCCCGCGCCGCTGGTGGTGCCCAGCACCATGATGCAGGTGGCGGTCATGCCTCTCCTCCTTGCTCGACATCGTACACATCATGGTGATGGCGCAAGGCATGCAAAAGCGCCGCTTGTGAATGCGGTGGCTGCGCGCTCAAACGCCAATGCCCAGGCAGTCCAAAGGATTGCGCATCACGCAGCTTGATGCCATGGCGGCGCAAGCCACGGGCTGACAGACGGCATGGCGGCAGAGCGCAAAAATAATGGGTGAGGCTGGGCAGGCAGTTCCAGCCCATGGCTTGCAATGCCTCTGTCAGCGAGTGCTTCCAAATGCGCAAAGTCTGCAAACTGTCGCGAACCCACTGCTGCACGGCAGGCTGCGCCCAAGCCAACAGCATGGCATGCGCATGCGCCCCCAAGGGCCAGGAGGCCGACAAGGCCTCCAACACGGCCGCTTGAGCTTGGGCATGCTGTGGGGCAATGGCATAGGCGCCTCGGACGCCCGTCAACCCCAAGGCTTTATTCGGTGAATACAGCCGCCAAGCCGCTGACAAAGCCGGTTCAAACATGAAAGGCTGCCCATCCAATCGCAGGGGGGCATAGGCCAAATCCAACACCACAGCGGCATCGAGCCGCAGCAAATCGGCTGGCCATGGAACCGGTTCCTGAGACACGCCCAACGGACTGCTGGGGTCGCACAGCCAGAGAAGATCGGCAGCCCGCGAGTCGGCGACGCGCCGCATACCGCATGCTTGAGCCGCCTGGGCATAGTCGCCATACGCGTGTCTGGGCACCCAATATTGCCGGGCACCATGCAAATGGCAGGCCCAAGTCATGCGACGGATGAACTCACTGGCGCTGCCTGCCAAAACGATGCGCCAGACTTCGACCTGATGCCAGCGAGCAAGGATCTGACGAAGCTGCGTGTACGCGGGATCTGGATAGTGGGCCGCGTCGGCTTGCCGCACGGCTTGCCAGGCCTCGGGGCACGGCCCACAGGCATTGGCGTTGCTGGAAAAATCGTAGCGGGCCAACCCCTGTGCATCGGCGCCCCCGTGCTCTCGACTCATACACGCCCCTCGAATCCGCTTAGCAGCACGGTCACCAGGATAGCGGCAGCTGCCAGGCCCCACACCACTCTTTGGCATAAACGAAGCGCAGCAGCCGTGTCACAGGCTTGGGGCGGCCGCCCATCAGGGTTGAGCCGATAAACACCGGGCTTTTCCAAGCGCAGCCCCAGGGCCAAAGCCAATGCACCCATCGGCCACCCCCCATTGGGCGAAGGTGTAGATCGGGCCGTTCGCCACAGCTCGGACAAGCGCCCGCATGGGCGCAGGATCAGCAGCAAGATGGCCGTCAGGCGTGCAGGCAGCCAAGAAAGGACATCGTCGGCTCGCGCCGCCCACTTGCCCGCCCATGCCCAATATTGGCCTCGCCACTGCCCTGGATAGCCCCACATGGCGTCTGCGGTATTGGCCCATCGGTACAGCGCAGCAGCCGGCAGCCCCCCGATCAAAAACCAAAACAAAGGAGCCACGACAGAATCGTTGAGATTTTCCGCCAGACTGGAAAGGGCCGACTGACGAACTTCAGAGGCATCCAGGGTCTGTACATCTCGGCTGACGAGATGCCCCACACGCTCACGCCCTGCCGACAAACTGCTGGCCAACGCCTGCTCCACGGCCAGCACCTCATCCCGCAGCATCCGCCAAGCCAGCAGCGGCTTGAGGAAAAGACCCAGCACACACCAGGCCAACACATCGGGCAAACGGGCGGCCAACGATTGCATCCAGGCAGCCAAGGCGCACACGGCCAAGGCACCGATCAACCATGCGACCATGCCGGCGGCAAAGTCACGCCCGCGCCGCTGCGTGTCCGCGCCAGAAGGCGCCACCCAGCGCCCCGCCCACGACAAATAGCGCCCCATCGCAACGACGGGATGCCAGCGCGCGGGGGGCTCACCCAGCACCCAGTCAATCAGCAGCGCGACGGCGATGGCGGCACATAATGCCCCAAGCCCTGGATATGTCCATAGCCACTGCATCTGGTTCATCGATTCTCCTGCCATATCGGCGATGCGGGCAACTGAGGCCGGAGGTATTCCACTTCCCAATGCCGAGCCCACATTTGGCAATTCCCCAATGGCCGCACAGGATCGTCGAAATCCACCAAAACAAAGCGTGCCAAGCCCTGAGGCGGACTGGGCTCTTGGGTGGTGCGGCCATCGGTCAGCAACCACAAAGACACTGGTATGTGTCGATGCACCGACAACAGGCGATCCACCTCGGCCAAGCCTGCCGCCAAAGGGGTGCCCCCTCCCCCGCCCAAAAGGCGCAAGCGCTCTATCCCGGCACGGCGCGCTGCTCGAGGCCGCCAAAGCCATTGAGTCCCTTGTCCGCCAATGGTCAAAATGGCCACCTCACACTGCCAGCGCACAGCGCTGTCCATCCATCTGGCCACCCAAGCCTTGGCCCAACCCAAGCGTCCGGCACGACGCATCGAACCCGAGGCATCGAGCAGCAATACGTGCAAGTGCCGCTGCCTGGCAGGCACGTGACGCCAGACCAGATGGTGCGCCATGAGCGGCTCAGAACCCTTGCGCGCCAACGTGGCGGGCCAATCCAAGCGACGGGCCGTCATACCGCTGCGCACGCCAGCCATCGAATAGGGCTGCTGGGCAATCATTGGCACGTGCGCATCGAAAGCTTGCCACCGTCGGCCGCCAGGTCCGCCCGGCTGTCGCTGGACCGGCAAACCGGGGTGGCTCAGGCTTTTTTTAGGCTCGGTCCCTCCCCGTCCGGCCAGCGCGGCATCTCCACCGGCTGGGCAGGCAAAGCCCCCCAGTCGCTGTGCATGTCGGTTGACGCAGAGGCCCGCTCAGAGCCTCTTCCTGTCGGCCTATCGCCATGCGGATGGCTGGCTTGCGGCGTATCGGCTGAGGCAGAGCCTTTGGCTGTGGACGCTGTGGTCTGCATGCGCCGCGAACCGGCCTGCCTGCGATGCGCCAATGCCAATTCGGCCACGGCCTCGATATGCTCCGGGGCCACCTGGGCACTGGCCTGCATGGCCGCTTGGGCACGCGCAGCCTTGAGCAGCACCAAATCGCCACGCACGCCATCGATGTTCGCAGACAAGGCCAATTCGGTGGCATGCGCAATCGCCGCCTCGCTCCAGCGGATATGCGCCAAGGCTCCACGTGCTTGGGTGATTTGTTGTGCCAGCGCTTCCTGTGCGCTGGCCTGTTCACGCCACAGGGTTTGGGGGTCTTCATCGAAAGCCAGTCGAGTGCGAACGATGGCCTGCCGCACCGCCGGATCGGTGGGGTTGTCCAGATCGACCGCCAAGCCAAAGCGGTCCAACAGTTGGGGACGAAGTTCACCCTCTTCTGGATTCATCGTGCCGATCAGGACAAAGCGGGCCGCATGGCTGCGGGAAATGCCATCGCGCTCGACGGTATTGACGCCGCTGGCCGCAACATCGAGCAACGCATCGACCAGTGGGTCGGGCAGCAAGTTGACTTCGTCCACATAGAGCACGCCCCGATGGGCGCGGGCCAACAGGCCCGGCGCCAAGCGAACCTGTCCATGGCGCAAAGCATCCTGCAAATCGAGGGTGCCCACGAGTTGCTCCACGGTGGCTGTCAGGGGCAAGGTCACGAACGGTGCGGTAGGCAACAGGGCCGCCAATGCTTTGGCCGCCGTGGACTTGGCCGTGCCCCTGGGGCCACGGATGAGCACGCCGCCGATGCCGGGATCCACCGCAGCCAACAGAAGGGCTTGCTGGAGCCGGGGCTGCCCTGCCAATGCCGTGAAAGGAAATTGCGCCACAGGCCCAATCTCGGGCACATTGTTCGAGTCATGGAATGAGGTCATGGGTTCGGTCCCGGTCGCTGTGCGTTTTCGAAAGGGGTTTCGTCATCGAGGCTTGAACCTTCCAGGCGCATCTCGGCCTCCAGCAAAGCTTGCCGAATGGATGGAATGTGCGCGTCCGCATCGGCCCACAGGCCTCGCTCGGCCGCCTGGAGCAGCCGCTGCCCGATCTGGCGCAAAGCCTGGGGATTGTGATGCAGCAGGAACTCTCGATTGATGGGATCTTTGAGATAAGCGTCGGTCACCAAGGCGTAGTGGTGGTCCGCCACTTGGCCTGTGGTGGCATCGAACGCGAACAAAAAATCGACTGTCGCGGCCATTTCGGCTGCGCCTTTGTAGCCGTGGCGGCGCATGGCGCTGAGCCATTTGGGATTGACGGCACGCGAGCGGACCACGCGCGAGAGCTCTTGCGCCAAGCTGCGGATGCGAGGCGCTCCAGGCTGACTGAGATCCCCGTGATACAACGCGGCGGCCGTGCCGCGCAAATGCTCGACGGCCGCGGCCAAGCCCCCCTGAAACTGGTAATAGTCGTCGGAGTCGAGAATGTCGTGCTCACGATTGTCCTGGTTATGCACCACGGCATCGAGCCGAGCCACCTGGGCTTCGAACGGCGCACGGGCCAAAGCCCCATGCTCGTCTTGCCCATACGCATAGGCCCCAGCCCGCAAATAAGCTTGGGCAATTTCGCTCAAGCCTTGCCAACGGTCATCTTCCAGCAGTTGTTGCAGCCCTGTGCCGTACCCTTGTGGGCGAGGCCCAAAAACACGCCAGGTCGCTTGGCGCAACGCAAGCTGGGGCGGCATTCCGCGCTCTTGTGCCTGCGTCTGGTCTTGCCTCACCCTGACGCGGATCGGATTCATTTCATCGGACTCGTCATCGGCAGGCAGTTGCGCCACGGCTTTGACCGCGGTATCGAACAGATCGATCAGGTTAGGAAAAGCATCGCGGAAAAAGCCCGAGATACGCAGCATGACATCGACGCGGGGACGGCCCAGCAAGGCCGCCGGGATGATCTCTACATCAATCACCCGTCCGCTGCCCTCGGCCCATCGCGGACGAACGCCCAGCAGCGCCAGGGCTTGGGCAATGTCTTCTCCACCGCTTCGCATCGTGCTGGTGCCCCAAACCGACAGCCCAACGGCCGTCGGCCACTGCCCGTGATCCTGCACGTGGCGCTCGATGAGGCGCTGCGCCGCCAGTGCCCCGGTTGCGTAGGCCGTTGGGGTAGGAACGGCTCGGGTATCGACGGCGTAGAAGTTTCGCCCTGTGGGAAGCACATCGACGCGCCCCCGCGATGGCGCCCCGCTAGGCCCTGGAGGAACGAAACGTCCTTGCAAGCCTCGCAGCAATTGCATCATTTCGTTGGGGCCCGAAGCGTCCAGTTTGGGGGCGACGTTTTCCAAGATGTCCTGGATCACTAGACGGCTGCGTGGCCACGATTGCGCATCGGGCACTTGGGCGCTGGCCAACATGGTTTGAGCCAAACGTTCCAAACGTTCTCGGGTATGTCCGGCATGCCGCCACGGCCGGGAATCCATGGCTAGCAAAACGTCTGGCCTGGGGCCGCTCCAGGCTTGTCCCCAGTCGGCATCCAGCGGGTCAAAGCCTTGCAATCCCAAATCTTGGGCCAAAGCACGCAAGAGGCTATCCTGCCGAGGCTCCGACCCGCGCGGGAAACGGGCCAGCGCCAACAAGGTGTCAATGCGCTGCTGCCCTTGCGGACTCATGCCAAAGACGTGCAAGCCCCCTCGAATTTGGGCCTCCTTGAGCTCGCAAAGGTAGGTATCGAGCCGCTGCAGCAGTTGTTCTCGCATGGACTCATCATGGATGGCCGTCAACCCCAGTTCGACGTGCAAGCCCTGCGTCAGCACCTGCTGGACCATCTGGCTGCGTAGGCGCTTGGCGCGAGTCGGGTCGATCAGCAAGGCCTCGGCATACTCGTCCATCTGCCGCTCCAAGTGCTGCAAAGCCCCATAGGTCTCGGCCCGGGTCAAAGGCGGCATGAGATGATCGATGATGACGGCTTGGGCGCGCCGCTTGGCTTGACACCCCTCGCCAGGATCATTGACGATGAATGGATAGAGATGGGGCCAAGGGCCGAATACCGCATCCGGCCAGCACTCAGGGCCTAGGGCCACGCTCTTTCCTGGCAACCATTCCAGGTTGCCATGCTTGCCCACATGAACGATGGCATCTGCCGCCCAAACACGCCTGACCCAGACGTAAAAGGCCACATAGGCATGAGGCGGGACCAGGTCGGCATCGTGATAGCTGCGCGCCAGATCTATCTGCCAGCCCCGGGCCGGCTGGATGCCCACGAACACCCGTCCCAAGCGCAGGCCCGGGATCATGATGCGTCCCTGCCGCACCATTGGATCTTGCTCTGGAGGGCCCCATTGCCGCAGCATGGCTTGCTGTAGCGAATCAGGCAGCTGGGCAAAGGCCAATCGGTATTCTTGTAGCGACAAGCTCTGCCCCGCAGGGCGCCAGTCGTTGGCCGATACATCGTTGGTGACACATTGCTGCAGCCGCTCCATCAGCGATTGCGCATCGGGCGGCGCATCTTGCACGCCGTAACCATGGGCCTGCAGGGCCTGCAAAATGCGCACCACAGACGCTGGCGTATCCAGCCCCACGCCATTGGCCAGCCGTCCGTCGTGCTGCGGGTAATTGGCAAGCACTAAAGCCAGTCGTTGCTGCGAAGCCGGCGTACGCCGCAAGGCGCACCAGCGCCGCGCCAATTCGGCCACGAAAGCGATGCGTTCAGGATCGGGCAAATAACGTACCACGTCGATCTGGGCGCGCTCGCAACGCCATCCCAAGCCTTTGAAGCTGATGGCGCGGGTGGCAATACGGCCATCGATCTCAGGCAGCACCACCTGCATGGCCAAATCCCGAGGCGGCAGACCGTGGGGATCGGCTTGCCAGCGTTGGCGATCGACCCCCGCCGTGATGAGTTGCAAAACCACCACATCCCCCAGCCAGGCGGCTTCGCTTGCGGCATCATTCTGGGCGGCTCCCACGGCAAAGCTGGTGGCGTTGAGCACCAGATCCACGCCTTGCTGCGCAATGGTAGTGCGCACGGCATCCATGGTGGACGGGGACTTCAAACTGTCCAATGCCATGGCCACGGGATTGAGACCTTGCTCGCTCAGTGCATGCATGAGCGCATCGAAGGGCGCGGTGTTGCCGGCTTGGGCATGAGCCCGGTAGAACAGCACCAAAACCACCGGGGCTTCAGGGCGCATCACGCATGGCTGCTGCGGCTGGTAGGCAAAGACGGCTGGCAATTCCTGGGGCGGACCGGGAGGCAGCACATCTCCCCAGACCCGGTGCCTGAGCAATTGGAAAAACCGCTGCGCATTGGATCTGCCTCCTTGCCGCAAACACCGCCACAGAAAGCGAGCGTCCTCTGCGGGCGCGGTGCCACGCAGCAGCAGTTGCGGATCTTCTTGGTCGTCGCCGGAAAACAAAGCCAGCCACTGCCCCCGGCGTCGCGCCAGCGCCGAAGCTTGCTCGACGACATAGGCCCAATCGGCAGGCGCCCCCAAATGATCGATCACCACCACCCTGGCGTGAGCGAGCACGTCTTCCACGTACATATCCACTGAGGCAGGTTGGCGCAGCCACATGAGATTGGCCAAACGCACGGTCGGATGGTCCACGGGCAAAGCCTGAGCCGCCTCGGCCAGTAAGGACAGTGTCGTGTCGGCAGCGCTGAGAACCACGATGTCGCCGGCGGTCTGTGGCAGTCGAACCACGCCTTGTCCGGCGTCATCGACATATCCTCCTGCTCGGGTGGACAGCAAATGCATGGTCTTTGTACCAAATACGCAGTCGCGACGAAAGCGTTCATAAAGGCTGGCACGGCATGCCAGCGGCTTGCAGCGCATGCGCCAAACGGTCTGCACGCAATTGGCGTCCGATCAATACCAAGCGACTGCGTCGCTCCTCATCAGGGCGCCAAGGGCGATCGAAGTGGCTGTCGAACCGCTGACCGACCCCCTGAACCACCAAACGCATGGCAGCGCCTGGCAGGGCAATGAACCCCTTGATGCGGTAAATCTCGTGTTGCCGCACCAGCCGATTCAGCGCTTGGATGAGGGCTTGCCGATCCGAAACCTGCAAGTTCAGCGACAAGGCATCGAACGCGTCGTGATCGTGATCATCGTCTTCATGGTCGTGATGGGTGCGGCGCTGATCTATCACGTCCTCGACCGCGCGACCCAATCCCAGAAGGATCGCAATATCCACCTGCCCGTGAGAGGCAGGCAGCACCTGTACGCCGGCTGGCGCTTGGCTTCGCACCATGGCTTCGACTTGGGCCAAGGCTTGGGAAGAGAGATCCTGCGCTTTGTTGAGCAACACCAAATCAGCCGTTGCCAACTGGTCTTCGAACAGCTCTGCCAGCGGGCTTTCATGATCGAGCTCGGCGTCGGCGCGACGCTGGGCATCAACCGCTTGGGGGTCATGCGCAAAGCGGCCTTCGGCCACCGCCGGCGCATCCACCACGGTGACGACCGCATCGACGGTGAAGGCATGCCGGATGGTAGGCCACTGAAACGCCTGCACCAGCGGCTTGGGCAGCGCCAGGCCGGAGGTCTCGATGACCAGGTGGTCGATCTGGCCGCGGCGCTGGGCCAGTTGCTCCATCACCGGGGCAAACTCTTCTTGCACCGTGCAGCACAGGCAGCCGTTGGCCAGCTCGATGACCTGGCCGTTTTCCGCGCCACTTTCGTCGCAGCCGATGCCGCAGCCTTTGAGCAATTCGCCGTCGATGCCCAGCTCGCCGAACTCGTTGACGATGACGGCGATGCGACGCCCTTGCGCCTGGGTCAGGAGGTGGCGCAGCAGCGTGGTCTTGCCGGCGCCGAGAAAGCCAGTGACGATGGTGGCGGGGATTTTGTTGAGGTTCATGGCTTGAAACGTCGTTAAAGAAAAGCTTCAAAGGGCATCAGTCCTCGATGCCGCGCTGCGCCGGCACGCCGGCGTCAAAGTGGTGCTTGTGCTTGACCATTTCGGTGACGGTGTCGGCCAGGTCGATGAGCTCCTGCGGTGCGTGGCGGCCGGTCAGCACCACCGTCATCTCGGGCGGGCGCTGGCGCAGCGCGTCCAGCACCGCCTGCAGCGGGATCCAGCCGTAGCGCAGCGGGTACATGATTTCGTCGAGCACCACCATGAAGTGTTGGCCAGCGCGGATCACCGCCTCGGCGCGCGCCCAGCCTTGGCGCGCCAGCTCGGCGGAGTGCTCCAGGTCACGGCTTTTCCAACTGAAGCCATCCCCCAGCCCTTCGATCGGCATGCCGAGCTGCTCGAACACGCGGTGCTCGCCAAAGCGGGCGCTGGGCACTTTCATGAATTGGAAGATCTTGACGGCCTTGCCGCGCCCGTGCGCGCGCAGCGCCAGGCCGAAGGCCGCGGTGCTTTTGCCTTTGCCGTGGCCGGTGTGCACGATGATGAGGCCGCGGCGCGGGCCTTGCGGCTTGGGGGTGTCGCGCTGCAGCGGGGGGGCGAGCAGTTCCATCGGTTGAAACTCCAAAGGTTGTAGGGGGTCAGTAGTCGTCGGCGCCGCAGCGCTTGAGCAGGTAGATGTCCAGGATCCAGCCGTGCGCCTGCCGCAAGGCCGCGCGGGCGCGCGCGATGCGCGGGCCGGCTTGCACCAGCGGGCCGCTGTCCAAGGTCTGCTGTGGCAGCCCGAGGTAAGCGCCCCACCAGATGTGCCAGGCGTGCGGGTCGGGCAGCGCCTCAAACGCCGTGCCACCATCCAACATGACGGCCAGCGCCGGCACGTCAGGCGGGCAGCCCTGCTGGCGCAGCCGGCGTCCGGTGGTGATCAGCACCGGGCTGGCCAGCTCGTTGAGCGGCACGGCGTGCGCGGCGGCCAGCGCCTGCAGCGCGCTGATGCCGGGCACCACCTCCAGCTCGAGCGGCAGCTCGCGTGCCACGCGCCGGGCGATGCGCATCGAGCTGTCGAACAGCGCCGGATCGCCCCAGATCAGCACGCCCGCTCGCCCGCCGTGCGGCAGTTGGTCGCGCAGCGCCTGCGCCCAAGCGCGGGCCAGCGCGTCGTGCCAGTGCCGCACGCCATCGAGGTAGCGCGGCGTGTCGGCGGCATCGGCGCCGTTGCGCGCTGGCACGGCGTAGCGCGCCACGCGCAAGCCGCCGCCCGCGTCGGTGTCGAAATCCGGGCGCACCGCCTGCAGCAGGCGCAGCCGCGCCGAGGCCAGCTCAGCCTTGTCTTCGCCTTTGTCCGGCAGCAACAGCAATTCCAAGCGGCGCAGCGCCTGTTCACCCTGGCGCGTCAGGTGCGCGGGACTGCCCATGCCCATGCCGATGAGGCTCAGGTGCCAGCGCGCGCTCATGCGGAGCCCTCCCCGGACACGGCCCGGCGGTAGCGGCGCTCGTAATCCGGCGCATACAGGCGGCTGCGGCCAAAGCCGTCTTGGGCCAGGTTGCGCCCGACCAGGATCAGCGCCGTGCGCTCCAACCCGCCTTGCGCGGCCTGCGCCAGTTCGCCCAGCGGCGCGCGCACGGTGCGCTCATCGGGCCAACTGGCGCGCCAGACCACCGCCGCAGGGCAGTCGGCGCCGTAGTGCGGCAGCAGCGTCTGCACCACTTGCTCCAGCACATGGATGCTCAGGTGGATGGCCAGCGTGGCCCCGGTGGCGGCCAAGACCTCCAGGCGCTCGCGCTCGGGCACCGGGGTGGCGCGCCCGTGGGCGCGGGTCAGCACCACCGTCTGGCTGCCGCCGGGCAAGGTCAGCTCGCAGCCCAAGGCCGCTGCCGCGGCAGCAAACGAGGGCACGCCGGGCGTGATCGTGTAAGGGATGCCCTCGGCCTTCAGCGCGCGCAGCTGCTCCGCCAGCGCCGACCACACCGACAGGTCGCCCGAGTGCAGCCGGGCCACGTCCTGCCCGCGAGCGTGGGCGGCGCGGATTTCCTCCAGGATTTGCTCCAGCGACAGCGGGGCGGTGTCGATCAGACGCGCCTGCGGCGGGCAGTGCGCCAGCACCTGGGGCGGCACCAGCGAGCCCGCATACAGGCATACCGGGCAGCGGGCGATCAGGTCGCGCGCGCGCAGCGTCAGCAGGTCGGGGGCGCCGGGCCCGGCGCCGATGAAATGCACGGTCATGCCGTATTCCCTTCAACTTCAACAGGCGGCGCCTGCCACACCCATTGCCACTGCGGCCGCCACGGCACCCAGCCCTGCTGCGGCCCAAGCGGCTGCGCTTCGGCCAGCGCGATCTGCCGCAGCTGGCCGCCGTGACGCTCGTGCAGCTGCGCCAACAAGGCTTGGGTGGCGGTGGTCACCGCGTTGACGACGACCCGGCAGCCCGCCGGCAACCGCAGACGCAGCGCCTGCCACAGCGCCACATCCATGCCGCCGCCGATGAAGACCGCCTGCGGCTCGGGCAGTTGCGCCAGCGTCGCCAAGGCGTCGCCTGACCAGACGCGCAGGCGCGGGGTGAGCCCAAAGCGCTCGGCGTTGCGCTGCACGCGCTCGGCGCGCGCGGCGTTGCGCTCCACCGCCTCGGCCACACCGCCAGCCAGGCACCACTCGATGCTGACCGAGCCGCTGCCCGCGCCCAAGTCCCACAGCCGCTGCCCGGGGCGCGGTGCCAGCGCCTGCAGCGTCAACGCCCGCATCGGCGCTTTGGTGAGCTGGCCGTCGTGTTCGAACAGCGCATCGGGCAACCCCGCGCAGGCGGGCAGACCCTGCGGGCCGTCGTGCAGATCGAGCGCCAGCGCCAGCGGCGCCTGCAAACCGGCCGGAGCGCCGTCCCGGATCGCAAAACGCGCGATGCGCTGCTGCGGCCCGCCCAGCCGCTGCAGGGCCCAGGCGGTGCTGACGCCAAAGCCTTCTTCGCGCAGCAGCGCCACCGCTGCCTGCAACGCCGCCTCGTCGCGCAGCAGGCACAGCAAGCGCCGCCCCCGTCCCAGGTGCGGCCACAGCGTGCGCAGCGGCTGCGCGTGCAGCCCTAAGCAGCGCACCTCCTCCAGCGGCCAGCCCAAAGCGCTGGCGGCCAGGGTGAACGTCGAGGGCGCGGGAATGGCCTGCCACTCCTGACGCGGCAACGCGCGCGCCAGCACGCTGCCCGCGCCAAACCAGAATGGGTCACCCGAGACCAGCGCCACCACCGGCTGCCCACGCCAAGCCAGCAGCGGGCCGATGTCGAACGGCACCGGCCAGGGCTCGGCGCGCTCGGGTTCGATGCCGGCCAGCGCCAGATGGCGCGGACCGCCGAACACGCGCCGGGCCCGCGCCAGCAAATGGCGGCTAGACTCGCTGCAACCGCCCAAGCCGTCTTCACCGATGCCGATGATCGACAACCATGCCTCATCCGCCATGCACGTCCTCCTGCTTGGGGGCACCACCGAAGCTTCCCAGCTGGCGCAGGCGCTGGCGCGCGCGGGCGTGGCAGCGATCTTTTCGTATGCCGGACGCACGGCGCAGCCGATCGCGCAGCCGCTGCCGACCCGCGTGGGCGGCTTCGGCGGCCCCGAGGGGCTGGCGGACTTTCTGCGCCAGCAGCGCATCACGCACGTCATCGACGCCACGCACCCTTTTGCCGCGCAGATGAGCCGCCATGCGGTCGAAGCTTGCGCGCAGGCTGGCGTGCCGCTGCTGGCGTTGCAACGCCCGCCGTGGCGTCCCGGCCCCAGCGACCACTGGCACAGCGTGCCCGACCTCGACGCCGCCTTGCACGCGCTGCCCACCACGCCGAGCCGGGTCTTTCTGGCCATCGGGCGCCAGCACGTGCAACCGTTCTTGCAGCGCACGCCGCACTGGTATCTGCTGCGCGTCGTCGAGCCGGGGCTTGAGGTGCCGCCGCAGCGCGGCGCGGTGGTGGTGCAGCGCGGCCCCTACACGGTGGAAGGCGACCTGTCGTTGTTGCGCGCCCATGGCATCGAGTGGGTGGTGGCCAAAAACTCGGGCGGCCACGGGGGCCAGGCCAAGCTGCTGGCCGCGCGCGCCCTGGGCCTGCCGGTGCTGCTGATCGAGCGCCCCGCGCTGCCGCCGCGGCCCATTGCGGAGACCGTCGCCGAAGCCTTGCAATGGCTCGGGCTGCCCGCGCACGAGGATCTCGACACCCCAAGCGCCGCCCCACCCGCAGACACCCCACCGGTTTGAGCCGCGCCGAGGCAGCCTCCGACATCCCCTGCCCCGCTGCATCAGCCGCCCCTCCGCGGGGTGTAGAGGTAGCGCCCCACCGTGCGCGTGGCGCGGCTGCCGACGATGACCAGCGTGCGCATGTCGGCCATCTCCGGCTGCACTTGCACGAGCGGCAGGTGCTGCACCGATTCCTGCGGCGTGAAGACCGCGCGCGCCAACCCCACCCAGCGCTGCGGCTCGCAGTGCTGGCGCAGCACCGCCAGCGCGCGGGCAAACCCTTCCGGCCGGCTGCGCGAGCGCGGGTTGTAGAGCGCCAGCGCCAGGTCGGCCTGCACCGCCAGCGCGAGCCGCCGCTCGATCACCGCCCACGGCTTGAGGTTGTCGCTCAGGTTGATGGCGCAAAAGTCGTGGCCCAGCGGCGCGCCCAGGCGGGCCGCTGCCGCCAGCATCGCCGTCACCCCGGGCAGCACGCGCACGTCCAGCTGCTGCCAAGCCGGCTCGGCCTCCATGGCCTCGAACACCGCAGCGGCCATGGCAAACACCCCGGGGTCGCCGGAGGAGACGATCACCGCCCGCCGTCCTGCCTGCGCCAGCCGCAGCCCGTGACGCGCGCGCTCGAGCTCTTCGCGGTTGTCGCTGGCGTGATGGGCTTGATCCGCACGCCGCGGCACGCGCGCCAAGTAAGGGCCGTAGCCCAGCACGTCGGTGGCCTCCTGCAGCGCCTGCTGCACCTGCGGGGTGATCAGCGCCGCATCCCCCGGCCCCAAGCCGGCTACGCAGAGCCAGCCGATCATGGAATGATCTCCGGCCTACGCCCCTGCCCCGGCACCAGCACGATGGTGAAGTATGGACAAGTGACGTCCTCCCCCATCTCGCTCAACGGCGCAACACGCTGCGCCTCCATCGTGCCGTATTGCACCAACCAGGCACGCCCCAGCAATCCCGCGCGCTGCAACGCGCGGCGCACCCGTCCCAGATGGCGGCCGATTTTCATCACCACCAGCGCGTCGGTACGCTGCATGTGCTGGACCAATTCGTCTTCTGGCAAAGTCCCCATCAAGACGGTCAACACATCGTCGCCCCAGGTCATCGGCTGGCCACAAGCCCACCAGCACCCAACCATGCCCGGCATGCCTGGAACCACCTCCAAGGCCGTTCGGCCGCGACGGCGCAGCCGTTCATACAGATGCATGAACGACCCATAAAAAAACGGGTCGCCCTCGCACAGCACCACCACGTCGTCGTGCTCGGCCAGCGCCTCTAATCGCTCGACCCAATCGTCATAGAAACGCGCCAACAATCCGTTGTAGTCGGGGCTGTCGACAGGCAGCTCTGTGGTGACCGGATACTCCATGGCGTACTCCTGCGCATGAGGCGCGAGCCATGCTTGCGCGATACGCCGAGCCTGCCCAGGCTGGCCACGCTTGCGAAAATAAGCCACCTGCCCTGCCCGAGACAGCCAGCGCTGCGCCCGCACGGTCACGAGATCTGGATCCCCTGGGCCCAGGCCCAGGCCAATCACCCGACCCATCACACCTCCTCCTCACAGGCCAGGGCGTTGAGGGCCGCCACCGTCATGGCCGACCCGCCCAAGCGCCCATGCACCACCATGGCCGGCACCGGCGCTTCATCCATCAGGGCGGCTTTCGACTCCGCCGCGCCCACGAAACCCACCGGGCATCCGATGATGGCAGCCGGGCGTGGGCATACCGGATCCTGCAACATCTCTAGCAAGTGAAACAACGCCGTGGGCGCATTGCCAATCGCCACCACCGCCCCGGCCAGATGCGGTCGCCACAGCTCCAACGCGGCGGCGCTGCGCGTGGTGCCCAGCTGATGCGCCAACACCGGCACCCGTGAATCGCTCAAGGTGCATAACACGGGATTGGCCGCAGGCAAACGCCGGCGGGTGATGCCGGAGGCCACCATCTGTGCATCACACAGAATCGGGGCCCCACAGCGCAAGGCCGCACGAGCCTTTTCCACGAATCCCGGGGTAAAAGCCACTTGCGCTGCCAGCTCCACCAAGCCCGCAGCGTGGATCATGCGCACCACCACTGGCTCTTGATCGATATCGAAGCGTGACAAATCGGCCTCGGCGCGGATGATGGCAAACGATTGCCGATATATCGCAACACCATCGCGTTCGTAATGGATACGTGAAGCGGGTCGAAGAATGCCTGGCACGCGTGTAGTTCCTTTGTTTAAATGGGAAGGGAGCATGGAATCATGTGACGCACGGCCTTGATCAGCTCGTGATCGTGGCGAAAATGGGCGTCAGCCATGGCATCGGCACGCCCGTACGCGATCCAGTCCCAGCCATCGGCACTTGCGCGTAAAGCAGGGGCTGGTCTTGGATGGGCGCAGCCCTTGGCGCAGCCGCTGACATGCAAGCGGCCGCCAGACGGCACATGAGGCGCCAGCGACAAGGCCAGAGGCAGCGTCGGCCTCAGGGCTTGCGCACAGCCTGGCGCACCAACGCATGCGGCTACGCGCAACCGAGGATCAGCGGGATCAGTGATCCAATCCTCATCTGCTGGCGCACACCGATGCGTCTCTAGCAACACCGCGCGCCACGGAGTCAAACGCAAAGGCGCCAAACGGGCAAGACGCGCCCATGCGGCCGCGCTCAGCCTGCCAAGCGGCGCACCCACCCAGGCCATCGTCTCATGCGTCTGCCGCATCCATGGATGACTGCCCCAACGCACCCCGACTGACTCTGGTGCCGGCACGTGTTGCCAGCGCGGCGGCAAGCCCCCCGCTGCAACTTTGGCCGCCATGCGCTGAGGCGCCTGCGGACTCTGCGCCGTCTCGGCAAACCAGGCGGCCAGCGCCAATGCCTCGTCGGCCGCCTGCGCCAGCGGCACCGCCGCGCCGCGTAAAGCGCCGTCGGCTCGCACCACGACGCGCTCATCATCCAGCGGCTCGATGCGCACATCGGCGCTGGCTGCACGCAAACAGGGGGCTTCACCCAAATCCACCGCAAAACCGAATTTGGGCGGCAGTGTCGGCGCCCCCGGTTGGCGCAAGCGATCGAGCAAAGACCGCGCCACGCTGTGCGTGGCATCTCCAGGGCGCCACCACGGCTGCACCAACACATTGCGCCGCGCCTCCTGCTCGGCGTTGTCGTCCAGCAAGCCCAACTCAGACAAGCCGCGCAACAATGTGTCGTGCTGCGCCGGCTGCACCCCGCGCCACTGCAAATGCGCGCGTTGAGTCAACTCGATCACGCCAAGACCATGCGCACGCATCAGCGCTGCCAGCCCCTCGGCCTGTTCGCGTGACAGCCTGCCCAGCGGCACGCGAATGCGCAACACCCAACCGTCGCCGGATGGCATCGGTCGCCACGCGCCTGGACACCAGCCACGCCGCGAGACCGACGTCTCAGCCGCCGCAGACGAGGCCACCTCAATCATCATGCCGCTGCCTCCACCGAACGGGAGATGGCCTCTTTCTGATAATGCGGACTCAACGCCACCGTCGGTCCGATGATCAGCAACCCCGGTTGCGGGCCATAAGGGGGAGCATGTCGAACGAGCTCTTGTAGCGGCCAGGCCAAGACAGTCTGACCAGGGCGCGTGCCATCCATCACCAACGCCGCTGGCGTATCCGCCGGCAGACCGTTCGCGACCAAACCCTCGGCAATCAGCGCCAGCCGCTCCACCCCCATGTAAAACACCAGCGTTTGCCCAGGGCGGGCCAGCGCCTTCCAATCGTAAGCCGCAGCCATACCGGCCAGATGGCCCGGAAGGAACACGCATTGGCTGGCCAGCTCCCGGTGCGTCAGCGCGATACCGGCAGCAGCCCCGCACCCTTGCGCAGCGCTGATGCCGGGCACCACCTCGAATGGCACCGCAGCTGCCTGCAGCGCTTGCATTTCCTCGCCACCCCGACCAAAAATGAACGGATCACCACCCTTGAGGCGCACGACGCGCCGGCCTGCGCGAGCGTGGGCCACCATCAGCGCGTGAATGTCTTGTTGTGGCACGGTGTGCCTCCCGCGCGCCTTGCCCACATCCAAGCGCAGCGCCTGCGCAGGAATCTGGGCCAAGATATCAGGCCCGATCAGGCGGTCGTGGATCACCACCTGAGCCCGGCGCAGCCGGTCCAGGGCCCGCAGCGTCATCAAGTCCAGCGGCCCCGGACCAGCTCCGACGATGGACACCCAGCCCGAAGCCGCTGCAGCCTGGGCTTCAGCCGACATGGTAGAGGCGACGCTGCACGGCCACACTGTTCTTCAAGCCATGCAGCAACTTGGCCAGAGCCAGCACAGCCAAATCGATCAAGGGCTCAGCGACGATCACCACGACGTACGCTGCCCCGAAAGCGCCGATATTGGCCAGGTTATCGGCCTCGACGCCATGCCCATAGAGGGCCCAAAACGCGACCCAAGCGACGATACCTCCCTGATAGGCCAAGGACAACTTGAAGGCCTGCGCGTAACGAATATCCACATAAGCCACCTGCTGCGGAATGACGCGCCGCGCCAGCGCCGCAGTGGCATACAGCGGCACCAACAACGTGGTAACGTTCATGCCATATTGCGGCAGATCGGTGGGGGCAAAAAACAAGCCTTGGATCAGCAGTCCGGCCGCCAAGCCGATGGCTGCTGGCGCAACGCCAAAGAGCAATAGCAGCGTGGTGCCGAGAATCAAATGCACCTCCGACACCCCGACAGGCTTGGTGGGCAACACCTCAAAAAAGCCAAACACCAACAAAGTGGTCAACAAAGATCGCAACACCAAGGGCAAAGCGCCTTCCTGGCGCAACATATCCCATGCCAGCTTGACACCCCACGCCACAGCCCCTGTGCCTGTGGCATACCCCAAAATCATCTTGCTGCCTTCTACCACTCCAGGTTCAATGTGCATGTCACTCCTCCTTCAGATATGCGCGCCTGAATCGGCGCCGGTTGAACAAACATTGACGACATTTGGGTGCGCAGCCTGCCACCGAGGCAAAACCACCCAACCGGGCATCCCATTCGGTCGGTACCAAGCAGTCAAGGCCTGCACGGAAATCCGATGTTCAAAGACCGCTTCCAGCGCCCGGTGGGTCGAAGCCGCCGTGGCTGACCCCTGATGGCGCAAGCCGCCCTCAGCCAGGATGATCAGTTCGTCGGCATGCAATGCCACATTGAGCTCATGCAGCACGCTGACCACGGTTCGCCCCTGCGCCACCAGTTCGCGCACCAACGCGAGCCAATCGGCCTGATGGGGTGGATCGAGGTTGGCCAGCGGCTCGTCCATCAACAGCACCTGCGCCTGTACCGCCAGCAGCCGCGCCAGCAGCACACGCTGGCGCTCCCCACCCGACAGGGCGCCAAAAGGCCGGTCACGCCAGTCCCAGGCGTGGGTTTGACGCAAAGCCGCTTCCACGGCCGCGTGATCGGCGGGGCTCGGTGGGGCGATCCAGCCCTGGTGCGGCAGACGCCCCAGCATTGCCACGTCGCGCACGGTCAGGTCATCGGCTCCCATGTCTGAGGCCCCGCCTTGGGCTAGCCAGGCGAGCGTGCGGGCCCGCTCCTTGTGAGGCCAGTCGGTCAGCGAGCGGCCCAGCAGCCGCACCTGCCCCTGATACGGCAACAAACCGGCCAACGCCCGCAAGAGCGTGGATTTGCCAGCCCCATTGGGGCCGACGATGCTGATCCAGCGGCCGGCCCCTATGGCCAGGTCCAGCCCTTTGAGGACCAGCCGGCCCGCACGCCCCCCGCCGAGTTCCACGGTGAGTCCGTGCGCCGTGAGGCAGGGGGTTGTGTGGGGAGTGTTCATCGTGCAAGACGTCATGCGGTCCGGCGATGCATCAGCCACAACAAATAGCCGCCCCCGAGCACGGCCGTCAGCACGCCGACCGGGATTTCCTGGGGTGCCAACAGCCCACGCGCCAGCAAGTCGGCCGCCAGCAGCAACAGCCCGCCCATGAGGCTGGACAAGCCCACGAGGCGGGCATGGGTGGTCTTGACGATCGAGCGCACCAGATGCGGCGCCGCCAAGCCCACAAAGGCAATCAAGCCGGTCTGGGCCACGGCGGTGCCCGTGGCCAGGGCAATCACCGCCACCAGCGCCACCCGCAGCGGTGCCAGCGGCAAGCCCAGGCTTTGCGCCGTGGCCTCGCCCAGGCTCAGGCCATCGAGCACTTTGGCCAAAGACCAGGCGACTGCCACGCACACCGCCCCGACCGACATCATGATCGCCCATGAGGACCAGCCCACGAACCCGGTCGAGCCCAACATGAAAGCCTGCATGGCCTGCAACACGTCGGGCGCCATCAGGGTCACCAAAGACGTGAGCGCCCCCAGCACCATGCCCACCACCACACCGGCCAGCAGCAGGCGAAAGGTGTGCTGAACGCCGCGGGCCAGCGCCAGCGTGAGCAGCACCGCCGCCACCGCGCCCACGAAGGCCGCGCCGGTCAGCCCCAGCCGCACCACCCAGGCCGCCGCAAAAGGCGACACCCCCAGACCCGCCAGCGTGACGGCCACCGCCAGCGACGCCCCCGAAGCACTGCCCAGCAAAAACGGATCGGCCAAAGGATTGCGGAACAGCCCTTGCGCCACCGCGCCCGCCAGGCCAAGCAAAGCGCCCGCCGCCCAGGCCCCCAGGGTTCGCGGCGCGCGAATGTCCCACACGATCTGGGCCGCCACCGGGTCGGCCAGCATCGCCCAGACAGACTCCACCCCCGTGCTGCCCACGCCCAGCCCCAGCACGATGAGCACCGCAGCCGCCCCGACCAGCCCCCCGGCCAAGGCCAGCCAACGCGGGGGCGAGGCGCCGAATCGCCACCGGGGATCTGACACCGAGGAAGACAGCGGACGGCTCATGGCTGCACATGCTTTCTCAGACAGTCGGCCAGCAAGCGGGCGCCTTCGGCCATGCGCGGGCCGGGCCGGATGATGGTGTCGGCCTCTTCATGGCTGAACACGCACAGCCGCCCTTCGCTCACCGCGCGAATACGCTTCCAGCCTGGGCGATCCGTCATCCCGTCGGCATTGCGCGCCCCCACCATGATCACGTCTGGATTGGCCCGCACCACAAACTCCGGATTGAGCTTGGGAAAAGGCCCCAATGCCGCAGGAACGATGTTCTGCGCGCCGAGCCGCGCCAGCGTCTCTCCGATGAACGAGGCGGCCCCGGCCGCATAAGGCGCGCGATTGACCTCGAAATACACACGGGTGCGCCGCACCTCGGGGGGCAAGGACTGCGCAGCCGCCGACACCGCGGCATCGATGTGGCGCCAGAGGCGGCCGGCCTCCTGCGGCGGCAGCCCGAGCACCTGGGCGACTGTGCCCATGACGCGCTGCACGTCGGCATGGGTCTTGGGCTCCAGCGCCACCACCTTCAGGCCCAGCGCTTCCAGGCGCTCGCTGCCCCGGCTCGACAAGGCCACCAGCACCACATCCGGCCGCAGGGCCACAATGGCTTCGATGTTCGGATCGATGCCGCCCCCCACCCTGGGCAGCGACTCGATGGCCGAGGGCCAGTTGGAATACCGGTCAACCCCCACGAGCCGATGACACTGCTGAAGCTCGCACACGGTTTCGGTCAGCGACGGCAAGATGGTCACGATGCGTTGCGGCGGCGCAGGCAAGGTGATCGTGCGTCCGCGGTCATCCGTGACCGTGACCGGCTGCGCGGCCGCCAGTGCGCACACGCCCCAGGCCAGTACGGCCAGCCATCCCGCCATCCAGCCTTTGACCGTCATGACGCACCCCCTCTGACCACCAGCGGGCAACCCGCCACCATCAGCGTGACACGCTCAGCCACCGCGGCCACGCGCTGATTGAGCCGCCCGAGCGCATCGACGAATCGACGCACCGGGGGCCCCAGGGGAATGACCCCCAGGCCAATCTCGTTGCTCACCACCACCACCGGCCCGGACGCGGCCGCCAAGGCTGCGCACACGTCCTCCCCCGCGCTGTCCGGGTCTGGCAGCGGCGTCCAGCCGGGCGGGGGCATCAGCACTTGGGTCAGCCACAGCGTCAGACAATCCACCACCACCAGCGTATCCGGGGCGCTTTCTCGGCGCACCGCTTCGGCCAACGCACGCGGCTCCTCCCGCGTCAGCAGCCCTGGCACCCGGGCGGCGCGCTCCTGCCGATGCCGGGCGATGCGCGCACGCATCTCATCGTCGCACGCCAGCCCCGTGGCGATCAACACCGCCCGGCGCCCGGCACCGGCAGCCAGCCAGTCGCGCGCGCGCTCTTCGGCCAGACGCGACTTGCCGCTTTTCTGGCCCCCAAGAATGAATTCACAACGCGGCGCTTCAGCCATGCAACCTCCGCCACTGCTGGATCAGCCGGTGCAACTGTTCCACGCCGTCGGTCAGCGCGGCCGGGCCAGGCTGAAGAATGTCGGCCGACTTGATTTCGAAAAGTTGCCCATCGCGCACGGCCGGCACGTCGGCCCAGCCAGGACGCGCAGCCACCTTTTCCGGGCGAAACTTCTTGCCACACCACGAGCCAATGACCATGTCGGGGGCACGGCGCACGATCTCGGCCCCATCGGCAATGACGCGGTCCTTACCCAGCGCTTGCACGGCCAGCTCGGGGAAGATATCCACGCCCCCGGCCACGCCGACCAGTTCCGACACCCAGCGAATGCCGCTGATGTGGGGATCGTCCCATTCCTCGAAAAACACCCGGGGCCGCCGCCGGCCTTCGGCGTCGAGCGCGGCGGCGGCTTGAGCGATCTCGGCCAGCCGCTGGCGCATCGCCCCGATACGGGCCAGCCCCTCTTCGGCGCAGCCCACCATGGCCGCCACCTGATACAGCATGCCGAAAATGCCCTCCACGCTGCGTTGGTTGAACACCGTGACCTGCACGCCGGCACGGATCAGCGCCGCGGCGATATCGGCCTGCAAATCCGAAAAGCCGAACACGCAATCCGGCTCCAACGCCAGAATCCTGTCGATCTTGGCACTCAGAAAAGCGCTGACCTTGGGCTTTTCCTCCCGCGCCCGGCGTGGACGCACCGTGTAGCCGCTGATGCCCACGATGCGGTGCGATTGCCCGAGCAGGTAGAGCCACTCGGTGGTTTCTTCCGTCAGGCAGACGATGCGCTGGGGGCCTGGCTGGGTCATGCGGCCTCCGCCGAGAACAGGGCTGCCGTGGCCGCCGGGCTGGACGCAAACCACGCATGGAAGTAGCTGGCACGCAGAGCACCACGCCGATACACCCTTTCTGGCTGGCCGAAGGAGCTGACCGGCTCGGTTTGCGCATCGGCCGGCCAGGCCGTGGCCACGGTGGAGTGGTGAAAGGTATGCCCGCGCAGCACGCCGCGCGGGGTGCGCCACTGCTGCGGCCCCAGCGCGGCCAGCCGCCCCTGCATGGTCACTTCGCCGGGCAGCAGCCCCCACATCGGCCAGCGCCGGCCATCGGTGTGGGTGATGCCATCGAACAGCAGCATCATGCCTCCACATTCGGCCCACACGGCCCGCCCGGCGGACACATGGGCCGTCAGGCTCTCGCGCGTGCGCCGGTTGCGCGTCAGCGTTGCGGCATGCAGCTCCGGATAGCCGCCTGGCAACCACACCGCATCGCAACCGTCGGGCAAGGGCTCGTCGGCCAGTGGCGAGAAGTACGCCACCCTCGCCCCCAACGCTTCCAAAACGCGCAGGTTGGCCGGATAGATGAAGCAGAAAGCGGCATCACGCGCCACGGCCACGGTGCGCCCGGCCAGCAGTGGCTCAGGGGCGGCATCGGCCACGGGCGCGAAGTCCACCGCCCAGCGCTGCCAGCCGGCGCGGTCCAGCAGGCCCAGCGGCGTGCTGGCCAGCGCATCGGCCCAGGCGTCGAGCCGCTCATTGGCGTCTGGCAACTCGCTGGCCACCGTCAGCCCCAAATGACGCTCGGGCAATGCCCACCTGGCCTCACGCGGCAAGGCGCCCAGCCAGCCAGCGTCCAAGTCGCTGGCAGCGGCACCGTCCGCAGCCGCGCCGCACACCGCTTGCCGAAGCATCCGGGCATGGCCTTCACTGCCCACCCGGTTGGCGAGCACGCCCGCCCAGGGCAGGCCCGGACGGTAATGGCGCAAGCCATGCACGATGGCACCGAAGGTGCCGGCCATCGCCGCCGCATCGATCACCGCCAGCACCGCGATGCCGAAACGGCTGGCCAGATCGGCGGCGCTGGGCTGGCCGTCGAACAGCCCCATCACCCCCTCGATGAGCAGCACGTCATGGGCCAAGGCCGCCTGGTACAGGCGCTGCCGCACGTCGGCTTCACCGTTGATCCACAGATCCAGGTTGTCCACCTCGGCGCCGCACGCCAGCGCGTGCCAGTGCGGATCCAAAAAATCGGGCCCACACTTGAACACCCCCACCCGCCAGCCACGCCGCGTCAACAGACGCGCCAGCGCAGCGGTCACGGTGGTCTTGCCCTGCCCCGAGGCCGGAGCGGCAATCAACAAAGCGGGGCAACGGGCGGGGGTGTTCGGCATCGGCTCAGTCGTTCCAGTTCAGCGAGACGAAAAAATTGCGCCCCGGCGTGGTGAACCCGTTGGCCAGCGAGTAGGTCTTGTCCGTCAGGTTGTTCAGCCGCGCCTGCAGGCTCAGGTTCGGGCGGATGTGATAAGTGGCCCCCACATTCAACACCCCGTAGCCCGGCAGCGTCACCCGTCCCGGCCATTGGGTATCCTCGCGGTCGCTGGACAAGCGCAGCTCGGCATAAGACTGCCAGGGCCCCTGCCGATGGCTGACCTGGGTGCGCAACACGTGGCGGGCCACCCGCACCACACGGTCATTGCTGGGCTTGAGGCGCGGATCGGCATGGTCATAGGACACAGACAGCGCCGTCGCGCCCCAGGATTGGTCCCACGTCAGCGTCACGCCCTCTAGCACGGCCAAGTTGGACTGCACATTGGTCGAAGGGGTGATGAAGCCTTGGACCCGGTTGCGGTACAGCACGGCGCTGGCCCGGGTGGCCCCCTGCTGATAGCGCAAGCCCACCTCATGCGCCCGGCCTTTCTGCGGCGTCAGCTCGGGGTTGCCAAAGCCGGGGAAGTACAACTGGTTGAAGCTGGGCGCTTGGAAGGTCGTCCCCATGCTGCCCACCAACCGCAACGACGGGCTGAGCTTGTAGCCCGCCGACAGCGCCCAGGTGTTGAAGCTGCCGAACTGGGAGTTGCGGTCATGCCGCACGGTGGCCAACCCATCCCAATCTTGCCCTTTCATCGCGTACGAGGCCGCCAGCCCCCGCACGGTGCGTGACGACACCGTGTAAAGGGTCGTGCTGTCCACCTCGTCCTCACGCTGCTCGGCAATCAGGCTCAGCGTGTCGCGCCCCCAGCGAATGTCGTTTTGCCAGACGAGTTGGGTGCGGGTGGTGTTGAAGCGGCTCGCGCCGGCGGGCGCCCCGTCGGCGATGCGCCAGTAGCGGTTGACCGAAACGTCCTGGGAGCGTCCGTACGTCAAGGTCGATGTCCAGTCGGCGGTCCAGTCGGCCGTCCATTTCAGCACTTGCTGCTCCAGCCGAGGGTGCGCCACGGCCCGGGCGGTGGCGGCGTTCAGGCTGAGGGGATTGGGCGATGGCGCGCCGTCGAAATCGTACTCGCCGTCGCTGAACAGCACTTGAGCCGACACCGCATGCCGGGCATTGACCCGGTAGCGCAGGCTGGCATCGAGGCTGGAGAACTCGAACCCATCGGTATCGGGGTTGAAGCCGGAAGCGCCCGGCAGCTTGACGTTGATACCCTTGGCCCGCTCATGGCTGGCCCCCAGGCTGTACCCCCAGTCGCCGGTCTGCCCTTGCAACGAGGCGCCCAGCTTGCGCTGCCCATCCGTTCCCGCTCCCACGGTGGCCGAACGCATCAGCCCGTCCTGGGGCTCGCGGGTGAATACCTGAATCACGCCGCCGACTGCATCGGGACCGTACAGTGCCGCCGCCGCGCCACGCAGCACCTCGACGCGCTCGATCCGGTCCAGCGGCAGGTTTTCCAGGGAGTAGCCACCGGACGTGGCAGAACCCACGCGCACCCCGTTGATCAGCAAAATGGTTTGGGACGAGGTGGCCCCACGCAGAAACACCCCCGAATTGGAGCGGTAACTGCCGTTGGCAGTCACCTGCACGCCCGGCAGATTCGCCAGCACATCGATGAGCGACTGCATCCCGGCCTGTTCGAGTTGCGCCCGGTCGATGATCGACACATCGGCCAGCAGATCCGTCAGCGGCGTGGCCACCCGCGTCGCCGTCACCACCACCGTTTCCATCTGCGCCGTCTCGGCCGACGCAGGCACGATCACCCCCGCCCACCCAGCCAGAATGGCCGCAGGCACGCACGCCACACGGGCGCTGTCTACAGAAATACGCATGACAACAAACAATGCTTGTCACCCTCACCGCCTTCCCCGACAGTGCATGGGCATCACGGCCCCGCGTTGCACGCAGAGCCACCTCGTTGGCCGGTATCCGGGCTGGTGGAAACAACCTTCACCGCCTTCCCGAAAGCCAGGGGCTTTCAGTGGCGAGGTGGGCGAAAGCGAGGTCACCCCAGGGAGCAACCTGTCCACTTACCGTTGCGGGGGCAGCGCTGGTTAACGCGCGACTGGCCACAGCCACGCGCCTCCAGCTTCCCGTTTAACCGCTGCCCAGGAACCGGGCAGCGAGCACCAACATCCTGCATTCTAGCCGGCCTGTGCCGGCGGCTCTACAATGTGGAGCAAATGCCTCTGCAGATCTACATCGACCAGCTATCCGAGCGCGTGGACCGGTTGCTGCTCCGCCACGAGGAGTTGCAGCGGGTCAACCAGTTGTTGCAGCAGCAGGTGGAGACCCTGCGGTCAGAGCGCGATCAATTGCGCCAGCAGTGCCATGCGGCCCGCCAGCGCCTGGACGCCCTGCTGGCTCAACTTCCCGCCGAATCCCAGGAGCCCGAGGCATGAACAAGCCAGGCATCAAGCAAGTCGAAGTCCAGATCATGAGCCAGAGCTACATGCTGGCTTGCCCGGTCGATGGCGAAGAGGCGCTGCGCGAGGCCGTGGCCAAGGTCGATGGCGCCATGTGCCGCATCCGCGATGCCGGCAAGGTCAAGGCGCGAGACCGCATCGCCGTGCTGGCTGCGCTGAACATTGCCTTTGAACTGTTCCAGAAAGACGCGGGCGCCTTTCGGAATTCCTCATTTGGGCAAACCGAATCCGGGGAAACCGAGGAATCTGCGCGGCTGGCCGAGCAGGAGGCCCAACTGCAAGCCCTGCTGCAACGCCTCGATGCCGCCCTCGCGCCGGACGGACGGTTGTTCTGAGCGGTCCTCGCTGCCAGGCGACGTACTACAATCGGGGCGTCTGCCGTTGGAGTCGGGCTTTATATTTCCTTGAACCAATGCTCATTGAGCCCGGGCTTGGTACATCGCGCAGTGGGTGTGATCGTCTCGCGTCAGACGAACCCGAAGCTGCGCTGCCCTCGCCCACCTGAACCCCCACGTTCAGGATGACGGTCCGGCACAACGGCGGACACCTTTCCCCTACCTCTCCCCCTCTTGCATGTTGGATCTCCTGCTGGTGGCCCAGTTGCTGGCCTTGGGCATGTTCACGGGCTTTCTGGCGGGCCTGCTCGGCATCGGCGGCGGCATGCTGATGGTGCCTTTCATCACCGTGATCGTCACCGCGCAAGGGGTGTCTGCCGATCTGGCGGTCAAGGTCGCCATCGCGACCTCCATGGCCACGATCGTCTTCACGTCGCTGTCCAGCGTCCGGGCGCATCACCGCCGTGGCGCCGTGCGCTGGGATATCGTCGCGCGCCTGGCCCCGGGCATCGTGGCCGGCGCGGCACTGGCCAGCCTGGGCGTGTTTGCCGTGCTGGGCGGCCGCTGGCTGGCGCTGGTGTTCGCAGGTTTCGTGGCGTTTTCAGGTACCCAGATGCTGCTGGACCGCAAGCCCCGCCCCAGCCGCACGCTGCCGGGCACGCCGGGGCAGTTCGCTGCCGGGGGCGTGATCGGTTTCCTGTCCGGGCTGGTGGGCGCCGGTGGCGGCTTCGTGAGCGTGCCCTTCCTGACGTGGTGCAACGTGGCCATGCACCAGGCCGTGGCCACCAGCGCGGCCTTGGGCTTTCCGATTGCGTTGGCCAATGCGGCGGGCTACATCGTCTCCGGCAGCGGCGTACCGGGGTTGCCTGCCGGCTCCATCGGCTACATCTATCTGCCGGCGTTGCTGGTCATCTCCACGGCCAGCGTGCTGACCGCGCCGCTGGGCGTGCGGGCCGCTCACGCCCTGCCCGTCAAACCGCTGAAACGGCTGTTTGCCCTGATCCTGTATGCGTTGGCCGGCTTCATGCTGTACAAAGGCCTGACGGCCTGAGTCCCGCGCCTGCCCGCCAAAGGTCTTGCGCCCCGCACTTGAGCCGTGGCATTCAGGGGTGGATCGGTGTCCGGCTGATGACGATGCCGTCTTCGTCGGCGTACAGCCATTCGCCGGGGCGCACGGGCACGCCCTGGATCCAGACCGGCACGTCGCTGAGCCCCTGCTGACGCTTTTCGGTAGGCAGCGGCATGGCCGCCAGAGCACGGATGCCCACGTCGCAGGCACGCAGTTCGGCCACGTCGCGCACGCAGCCGTCCACCACCACGCCGGCCCAGCCATGCCGGGCCGCTGCCGCCGCCAGATTGCCCCCGACCAACGCCCGCCGCAACGAGCCGCCACCGTCCACCACCAGCACACGCCCGAGCCCGGGGGACTCGACGGCGGCTTTCACCAGGGAGTTGTCTTCATGGCACTTGACCGTGGCCACCGGGCCGGCAAACGCCTGTCGCCCGCCGAAATCCCGAAACACCGGGGGCAGTACCCGAAAGTCTCCGCTCAGATCGTTCTTGTACGCATCGCACAAATCGCAAGTGGCAAATTTCACGGTCATCCTCATCGTGACAGCCCCGAGACAGGCCGATTTCCAGCCGATGATAGCCGAGCAGCCTGGCCGGTTGCTTTCAAGAGGCTGACACCGCTTGCGCTGAATGTCGCGCACGTTCATCACCCCCTAGGAAAAACCCATGCCCCCCGAAAAAAACCCTTTGCCTCTCTATGAAACCGGGAACTTTGCGTATAGGATGACCACCGTTCGTGGCCGGTGTTGGATACACCCCATGACATGACTCAAACCCACAGAAGGACTTGACACATGGCAACTGCGAAAAAAGCTCCTGCTGCTAAAGCTGCGCCGGCCAAGCGCACGCCCAACGCCGCTTTCATGAAACCCATGACCCCGAGCCCCACGCTGGCCGCCGTCATCGGCAGCAAGCCCATGCCCCGCACGGAGGTGACCAAGAAGGTCTGGGAGTACATCAAGAAGAACAAGCTGCAGGACGCCACCAACAAGCGCATGATCAACGCCGACGCGAAGCTCAAAGACATTTTCAAGAAGCCGCAGGTCTCGATGTTCGAGATGACCAAACTGATCAGCGGCCACCTGTCCTGATTCAGCCGCGTCACGTTGCCCACATGGCCCCGTTCGGGGCCATGTGCGTTTGTGATGCGCGTTTGGGGTCTGGCCCTTCAGCGTTCTTGCAGGCGCTGCGCCAGTTGCGCCACGTCATGGCGCTCGATGGTGTAGCCCAAGCCGGTGTAATGGCGCCAACGCTGCCGGGCCGCCGCCTTGAGGGCATCGTCTTCGGGCACGACCTCGATGAGCCGTTGAAAGCCTTCAAACCCGGGCGGCACGGCCGGCAACAGGTTCACCAGCACCGAAACGCCGGACCCGGGCTCAGGCATGGCCCCGTCCGACAGGACCACGGCCGCGCGCTGCCACTGCGCAGGCGGCACGATGCCGCACACCGCGTGCGGGATGAAGTCCTCGGCCGAAAACGTCCACAAGGCGTCATCCAAGGGGCGAAGCAGGTCTTGCGGCAGCAGCACCCAACTGCGCAGGCCAGCGAGCGAGGCTTTGCGCAACAGGCGGCACAGATAAGCCTGTGGCGACGCCGGCACATTGAAGTGAAAGGCGATGGCCGGGGACATGGCTGCCGACACGGTCAGCGCTTGCGAGGGGTTTTGGCCGCCGTCTTGGCCGATCGGCGCGGTTCCTGTGCCAGGCGGCTGGCCTCGTCGAGCAAATACTGCACGAGCAGCGGCACCGGCCGCCCTGTCGCTCCCTTGGCCGCCCCGCCCTTCCAAGCCACGCCAGCAATGTCCAGGTGCGCCCAGGGCGCCTCGCCCACGAACTTTTGCAGGAACTTGGCCGCCGTCACGGAACCGGCTGGCCGTCCAGCCACGTTGGCCATGTCGGCAAAGGGCGACTTCAGCCCTTCGGCGTACTCGTCGTCCAGCGGCATGCGCCAGCACGGATCGAGCGCCTGCTCGCCGGCCTGATAGAGCGCCTGCGCCAGTTCGTCGCGATTGGCGTACATGCCGGCACGCACGCCACCCAGGGCGATCACGCAAGCGCCGGTCAGCGTGGCCACGTCGATCAGCGCGCGGGGCTGGAAGCGCTGGGCGTAGGTGAGCGCGTCGCACAGGATCAAGCGCCCTTCGGCATCGGTGTTGAGGATTTCGATCGTCTGCCCGCTCATGCTGGTGACCACATCGCCGGGCTTGATGGCGCGCCCGTCCGGCATGTTTTCGCAACTGGGCACCAGCCCGACGACGTTGATGGCGGGTTGCAGCCGAGCCAGCGCGGCAAAGGTGCCCAGCACGCTGGCTGCGCCGCCCATGTCGAATTTCATCTCGTCCATCTCGGGGGCGGGTTTGAGGGAAATGCCCCCCGTGTCGAAGGTGATGCCCTTGCCCACCAACACCACCGGGACGCTCGACTTGGCCGCCCCCTGATACTTGAGCACGATGAAACGCAGCGGCTCGCTGGAGCCTTGGGCCACCGCCATGAATGCCCCCATGCCCAGCTTGGCCACCTCTTTGGGGCCCAGCACCTCGACCGACACCTTGGGCTGGCGGCCCAGTTGCCGGGCGGCCTCGGCCAGCAGGGTGGGCGTGGCATGGTTGCCGGGCCGGTTGGCCCACTCACGCGCCCATTCCACGCCGTGGGCCACCGCCACCCCCTGCTCGAAGGCCTGCCGCACCGCGCCCGCATCGGCCACGCCCACGGTCACCTTTTGCAAAGCCCGGGGCTTGGCCTGAGACTTGGTGGCGACATACCGGTAGCTGGCCTCAGAGACCGCCTGCACCGCGGCCGACACCGCAGGTGCTGCGATGTTGCCTGCCAGCAGCACCAGGCGCTTGAGGGCGTCCTGTGGCAGCGCTTTGAGCGCGGCCAGCACCGCTTTGCGCACCGCGGCGGCCGAGCCGTCGCCTGCCCGCGCCAGCGCCAGCCGGCGCGGCTGCACGCCCGGCAGCCGGTGGGCCAGCAGGCAACTGCCGGCGGCGGGCTCGATGTCCTTGTCCGCCACGGCGCCGCGGGCCCACAGCGTCAAGGGATCGTCGATGCCCCCAGCGGCCTCGTCGGCCCGGTCGGGCCACAGCAGGATGAGGGCATCGGCCGCCATGCTGGCAGCCTGGTGGGAGGTCAGGGTTTTGAGTTCGAAGTCCATAATGTCGGCTGTTGTGGGTTTGCCAACGATGTTATTCCATTCCTCCCTGCGCCGTGAGATGGCGCGAAGCTTCGGGGCTTCGCTGCTGGTCTTGCTGACCATCGTGATCACGATGCTGCTGATCCGCACGCTGGGGCTGGCCAACAGGGGCAGCGTCAACCCTGAAGAAATTCTTCTGGTGCTCACCTACACCGTCATCGGGCGGCTGCCCACGGTGCTCACGCTGGCGCTGTTCATCGCGGTCGTCTCTACCCTCTCGCGCATGTACCGCGACAGCGAAATGGTGATCTGGTTTTCCAGCGGCCGGGGCATTGCGGCCTTTTTGCCACCCGTGTTTCGCTTCGCCTGGCCGATCTTGCTGGCCATCGCCGTGCTGGTGATGTTTGCCTGGCCTTGGGCCAATCGCCAGACCGACGAATTGCGCAGCCGTTACGAACAACGCGGCGACCTGGAGCGCATCGCGCCCGGACAGTTCCAGGAATCCTCGGGCGGCCGGCGGGTGTTCTTCATCGACAAAGACACGGCCGACGGCACCGAGGGACGCAACGTCTTCATTGCCAGCACAGCGCGCGACGGCCGAGAAAGCATCACGTCGGCGCGCAGCGGCCGGGTGGAGTGGATGGGTGAGCAGCAAATGCTGCTGCTGGAGCAAGGCCAGCGCCTGGAACTGGCCCCGGCGGAGGCGCCGGGGCCGGTGCGGCTGAGCGAGTTCCGCGCCTATGGCATCCAGATCGGGCATAGCAGCGCCAGCACGGAGGCGGCTTTCGGCCTCAAAGCCCGATCGACCTGGGAGTTGCTGACGCAACCGCACCCCGCCCATGCCGGGGAATTGTCGTGGCGGGTGGGGCTGGCGTTGACGGCCATCAATTTCACGCTCATGGGAGTGGCCGTGGCGGCCGGCAACCCCAGGGCTGGCAAGAGCGGCAATCTGATGTTCATGTTGTTTGCCTTCATCGTGTACTACAACCTGCTCAACCTGGGGCAGAACTGGGTGACCACGGGGCGTATGTCGTGGCCGGCGTTGATGCTGGGGCTGCATGGCGGGGTGTTCGCCTTGAGCGCCTTGTGGCTGGCCAAGCGCCATTGGGGTTGGCGCCTGCCCATGCCCACCTTTTCCCGGGCCAGCGCATGAGAACGGTGCGCAAGCTCATTTTTGGCGAAGTGCTCAGCGCCATCGGCTTCGTGGCGCTGGCCTTTCTGGCCCTGTTCGTGTTCTTCGATCTGGTGGACGAGCTGCCAGCGCTGGGACGAGCGTCGCCGCTGGACGCCTCGCTGCGCTACGGCATGCCGCAGGCGTTGCTGTACGTCGGCCTGCTGGTGCCCAGCCGCCTGTACGAGCTGCTGCCCATCGCCGTGCTCATTGGCTCGGTCTATGGGCTCGTGCGACTGGCCCAGGGCTCGGAATTCACCATTTTGCGCACCAGCGGGCTGGGGCCCTGGCGCGCGCTGCAAACCATGCTGTGGCTCGGGGCCGGCTTCGTGGTGCTGACGGTGGCCATCGGCGACTACCTGGCCCCCTGGGCCGACCGTCAGGGCCAGTTGCTCAAGGCCACCTACCAGGGGCGCATCAGCGTGGGGCAGACGGGCGCCTGGCTCAAGGAGCGGGGGGATGACCGGCAGATCTCCGTCAACGTCCGCGCCATGGATGCCCGGGGCGAATTGGAGGGCGTGCGCATCTTCGAGTTCGACGACGACGGCCGCATCCGCCAAACCGTGCAGGCAGCCTCGGCCACGGTGGACAATGCCGCGGGCCTGTGGCGGCTGCGCGACGTGCGCTTGCGCGAGTTCGTCCATGGCACGCAAGCGCCGCAGACTCGCCACAGCACACCCGAAACCCTCGACTGGCCGACCACGCTGACGACCGACATGATCGCCGTGGCCCTGCTCAAGCCCGAGCGGATGCGCACGGCCGACCTCTTCCGCTACATCCGCCATCTGGAGGCCAACAACCAGACGGCCCAGCGCTACGAGATCGAGTTCTGGCGCAAGGTGTTCTATCCCCTGAGCTGCCTGGTGATGGTGGTGCTGGCCCTGCCTTTTGCCTATCTGCATTTCCGCGCCAAGGGCCTGGCGGCCTATGTGTTTGCCGGGGTCATGATCGGCATCAGCTTTTTCCTGCTCAACAACGTGTTCGGCTACATCGGCAACCTGCGCAATTGGGAGCCGTGGCTGGCGTCGGCCGCGCCATCGCTGCTGTATTCGCTGGCCTCGCTGGGCGCCTTTGGCTGGCTGGTGCTGAAGCGATGAGGGAGGAATGATGCGCGCCGTCATCGTCTTTGCGCATGGATCGCGCGACCCGCTGTGGCGCCAGCCGGTGCAGGCCGTAGCGCAGGCCATCGCCGCGCGTGATCCGTCCTGCACCGTGCGCTGCGCCTACCTGGAGCTGTGCGAGCCCACGCTGGCACAGGCGGTGGACGAACTCGTGGCCCACGGAGCGACCGACATCCGCGTGCTGCCGCTGTTCTTCGGCATGGGCAAGCACGCCCGCGAGGACTTGCCCGCGCTGATGCGCGACCTGCAAGCCCGCCACCCGCACGCACGCCTGCAACGATTGCCCACCGCTGGCGAAGATCCCCGCCTCATCGCCCTGCTCGCTGACATTGCCCTGGAGGGGCCTGTGCCATGAACCTGCACCAGTTCCGCTTCGTTCAGGAAGCGGTGCGCCGCAACCTCAACCTGACCGAGGCCGCCAAAGCCCTCCACACCTCCCAGCCCGGCGTGTCCAAGGCCATCATCGAGTTGGAAGATGAACTGGGCGTGGAAATCTTCACCCGCCACGGCAAGCGCATCAAACGCCTGACGGAGCCCGGCCAGCATGTGCTGCGCAGCATCGAAATCATCATGCGCGAGGTCAACAACCTCAAGCGCATCGGCGAACAGTTTTCGGCCCAGGACAGCGGCACCCTGAGCATCGCCACCACCCACACCCAGGCGCGCTACGTGCTGCCTGGCCCCGTGGCCAAACTGCGCCAGATCTACCCCAAAGTGTCTGTGAGCCTGCACCAAGGCTCGCCTGCGCAGGTGGCCCAAATGCTGCTCGATGACGTGGCCGACATCGGCATCGCCACCGAATCTCTGACCCAGTACGACGACCTCGTCACCCTGCCCTGCTACGACTGGCAGCATGTGCTGGTGCTGCCATTTGCCCACCCGCTGCTGGAAAAAGAGCGAATCAGCCTGGAAGACCTGGCCCAGGTACCGCTGATCACCTACCACCCCTCGTTCACCGGGCGTACCCGCATCGACCAGGCGTTCGGCCTGCGTCAACTCAAGCCCCACATCGTGCTTGAAGCGATCGACTCTGACGTGATCAAGACCTACGTGAAGCTGGGCATGGGCGTGGGCATCGTGGCCGAGATGGCCATGCAGGGCGAAGAGCGCAACCCCGACCTGATGGCCCGCCCCGCCGGACACCTGTTCGGGCAGAACGTGACCCGCGTGGCGTTCAAGCGCGGGGCCTACCTGCGCCAGTTCGTGCTGCGCTTTGCCGAACTCCTTAGCGACCGCCTCTCGCGCGACCTCATCATGAAGGCCATGCAGGGCCACGGCCACGATTACGACCTGTGAGCCATTCACACCCGATCATGAACGCCCCGATTCCCGCCATTGAACCCCGAACACCAGCCGTACCCAGCCGCCTGCCCCATGTGGGCACCACCATCTTCACGGTGATGTCGGCCCTGGCCGCCGAAACGGGGGCGGTCAACCTCGGGCAAGGCTTTCCGGATTTCGACTGCGACCCGCGACTGCTCGATGCCGTGAACGACGCCATGCGCGCCGGCCACAACCAGTACCCGCCCATGACCGGCATCCCCGCGCTGCGCCAGGCGATTGCGGCCAAGGTGCAAGCCCTGTATGGCCACGCTTACGATGCCCAGGCCGAAGTGACCGTCACGGCCGGCGCCACGCAAGCCATCCTCACGGCCGTGCTGGCCGTCGTCCACCCGGGCGACGAGGTGATCGTGCTGGAGCCCTGCTACGACAGCTACGTGCCCAACATCGAACTGGCCGGCGGCGTGGTGGTGCGGGTGCCGCTCACCCCCGGCACCTTCCGGCCCGACTTTGACCGCATCGCTGCGGCCATCACCCCGCGCACCCGAGCCCTCATCATCAACAGCCCGCACAACCCGAGCGGCCGGGTGTGGACGCGCGACGACATGCTGCGCCTCCAAGAACTGCTGGCCCCCACCGACGTGCTGCTGATCAGCGACGAGGTGTACGAGCACATGGTCTACGACGGCCAGCCGCACGAAAGCGCCGCGCGCTACCCCGGGCTGGCCGCGCGGGCCTTCATCGTCAGCAGCTTTGGCAAGACCTACCACGTGACCGGCTGGAAAGTGGGTTATGTGGTGGCACCTGCCCCGCTCATGGCCGAATTCCGCAAGGTGCACCAGTTCAACGTGTTCACCGTGAACACGCCTATGCAGCATGGGCTGGCCGCCTACATGGCTGACCCGGCCCCCTACCTGGCGCTGCCGGCCTTCTACGCCGCCAAGCGCGACCTGTTCCGCCAGGGCCTGGCGCAAACCCGGTTCCGGCTGCTGCCCAGCGAAGGCACGTACTTCCAGTGCGTGGACATCTCGGGGCTGGCCGTGCCGGAAAAAGACCTGCCCGAAGCCGATTTCTGCCAGTGGCTCACCCGCGAGGTGGGCGTGGCGGCGATTCCGCTGTCAGCGTTCTACGGCAACGGCTTCGACCAGAAAGTGATCCGCTTCTGCTACGCCAAGCGCGACGAGACGCTCAAGGCGGCGCTGGCCCGGCTGGCGCGGCTTTGAGGCAACCCGGCCAGCCGGACCACCCTCAGTGGTTCAGTTGGGCCCACACCTTGTCCAGGCGCTTGACGCTCACCGGCTGAGGCGTGCGCAACTCCTGCGCAAACAGGCTCACGCGCAACTCCTCCAACAGCCAGCGTAACTCGTTCATGCGCTCGTCAGTCACGCCCTTGCGCTCGGCCACCAGGCGCCAGTAGCGCTGCTCCTGGGGCTTGATGTCGGCCATGCGGGCCGCGTCGCGGGCCGGGTCGGCGCGCAGCTTGTCCAGCCGCATGACGATCGCTTTCAAATAACGCGGCAGGTGTTGCAGCGAGGCCCACGGGGTTTCCAACAGAAAGCGCTTGCCCACCAGCCGTTGCAGCTGCTGGGTCACATCGGCCAGCGCATCGGGGTGACCCTTGGTGTCTTTGATCTTGCGCTGGACGGCGCTGAAATCGGACAGGATGGCGGCGCTCAATCGCGCCACCTCGTTGCAGATCAGGGTCAGGCGGCCCCGGCCCTCTTCCAGCCGGCGCTTGAAATCGGCCTCGTTGGCGGGCAACGGCTCCAGCATGAATGCCCGGTCCATGGCCACGGCGATGATTTGCTCGCGCAACTCCTCCTGGGTGCCCAGCGTCATGTAGGCCACGGCCATTTTCTGGAGGTCAGGGATGTTTTTTTCCAGGTATTTGAGCGCGTCGCGGATTTGCAGGGCGAACAGGCGGCGCAGCCCCGCGTGATGCTTGCGGGCCGCCACCTCGGGCTCGTCGAACACGTCGATCTGGACGGCGTCCCCCGCATCGATGAGGGCCGGAAAGCCGATCAGGGTCTGCCCATCTTGGCGGATTTCCATGATCTCGGGCCAATCGCCAAAAGCCCAGGTGGTGTAGCGGGCAGCCGCCTCCCAACCGCTGCCGGGTCTGTCAGCGGCATCGGCGCGGGCTGGCGCCGGCGACTGGGCCACGGCCCCTTCCCCCTGGCTGGGCTTGGCCGGCCCGCCGGGCGGCCGGTCGGTCACCTCTGACCCGCCCCTCCCTTGAGCCGGCCCGCTGGCCTGGGCCTTGAGCTGGGCCAACGCCTGAAAAGCGCCACGCGCCTTGCTGCCCCACTCGGCCTTGAGGGCGGGCAAGCTGCGGCCCTGGGCCAATTGGCGGCCGTGCTCATCCACCAGCCGCAGGTTCATGAAGTGATGCGGCTGCAGCATGTCGAGCTTGAAGTCGCTGCGCTTGACATCCAGCCCGGTGATGCGCCGCACCTCTTGCAGCAATGCGTCGAGCAGGCTGCCCTGGGCCCAGCGGTCTGCCGCGGTCAGCCGCTGCGCGAGTTGATCGGCCGTCTCGGGCAACGGCACCAGCCGGGCACGGGGCTTTTGCGGCAAGCTCTTGAGCAGGGCCTGGATTTTGTCTTTCAACATGCCTGGCACCAGCCATTCGCAGCGTTCGTCGCTCACCTGGTTGAGCACGAACAACGGCACCGACACCGTCAGGCCATCTTTGGGGTCTCCGGGCTCGTGCAGATAACTGGCGGCGCAGTCCACCCCCCCGATGCGCAAGACGGTCGGAAACGCCTGGCTGGTCACGCCCGCGGCCTCGTGCCGCATCAGCTCGTCGCGCGTCAGGCGCAGCAGGCGCGGCTGGCTGCGCACGGCTTGGCGGTACCAGCGCTCCAAATCGCGGCCGCTGCACACATCGGGGGGCAACTGGCTGTCGTAAAAGGCGGCAATCAGTTCGTCATCCACCAGCACGTCCTGTCGGCGGGATTTGTGCTCCAGTTCCTGCACCTGCTCGATGAGTTGGCGATTGGCCGCCAAGAAAGGCAGGCGCCGCGCCATCTCTGCGGGCCAGGTGTCCTCATACAGCGCCCCAAGCAGCCCCTGGCGGATGAGGAGGTCGCGCGCGCCGGCCGGATCGACCCGGCCGTAATGGATGCGGCGCTGGCTGTACACGACCAGCCCATACAACGTCGCCCGCTCGTAGGCGATGACCTCGGCGGCCTTCTTCTCCCAGTGCGGATCGAGCACCTGTTTTTTCAGCAGATGCCCCCCCACCTGCTCCAACCACTGCGGCTCGATGGTGGCCATGCCCCGCCCGAACAAGCGGGCCGTCTCCACCAATTCGGCGCATACCACCCAGCGCCCAGGGCGCTTGCTCAAGTGCGCGCCCGGGTGGCGATGGAATTTGATGCCGCGCGCGCCCAGATAGAGATCCTCGGTGTCGTGCTTGCAGCCCACATGGCCCAGCAACCCCGCCAACAGGCTGAGGTGCAACTGCTCGTAGCTGGCGGGTGTGGTGTTGAGCTTCCAGCCATGCTCGGCCACCACGGTGTGCAATTGGGAATGGATGTCGCGCCACTCGCGCACGCGGCGCACGCTGATGAAATGCTGACGCAACAGGGCCTCGTACTGGCGGTGCGACAGCTTGTGGATGGGCGCGGGGGCCTCCCCCGCCTGGGGCACGGCGCCCTTGGCCGGCTTGCCGCCGCGGGCCTCGTCCAGCCATTTCCAGAGCTTGAGCAAGCCGGTGAACTCGCTGCGCTCGTCGTCGAATTTGGCGTGGGCCTGGTCGGCCTGGGCCTGCGCGTCGATGGGGCGCTCGCGCACGTCCTGCACGCTCAAGGCACTGGCAATCACCAGCACCTCATCCAGCGCCTGGCGTTGCCGAGCTTCCAGGATCATCCGCCCCACCCGGGGGTCCAGCGGCAGCTTGGCCAGTTCGGCGCCCAGCGGGGTCAGCTCATGCGCCTCGTCCACCGCGCCGAGCTCTTGCAGCAGCTGATACCCGTCGGCAATGGCGCGACGGCTGGGCGCTTGCAGAAAAGGAAAGTCCTCGACCGCCCCCAGGCGCAGCGATTTCATGCGCAAAATCACCGCCGCCAGCGAAGACCGCAAGATTTCCGGGTCCGTGAAACGCGGCCGGGCCTGGAAATCGGCCTCGTCGTACAGCCGGATGCAAATGCCCTCGGCCACCCGCCCGCACCGGCCCGCCCGCTGATTGGCCGCCGCCTGGCTGATGGGCTCGACCAACAGTTGCTCGACCTTGCTGCGCAGGCTGTAGCGCTTGACGCGGGCGGTGCCGCTGTCGATCACGTAGCGGATGCCGGGCACCGTCAGCGACGTCTCGGCCACGTTGGTGGCCAGCACGATGCGGCGCTGCCCGCTGGGCTGGAATATCCGCTCCTGCTCTGCCTGGCTGAGCCGGGCAAACAGCGGCAGCACCTCGGTCTGGCGCAACACCGGCTGGTGGCTCAGGTGCTTGCGCAGGTGGTCTGCCGCTTCGCGGATCTCGCGCTCGCCGGGCAGGAATACCAAGATGTCCCCAGCGTGCGCGCCACCACGCCACAACTCATCGACCGCATCGGCTATCGCGTGGTTGAGGTCATGATCGCGGCTTTCTTCAAACGGACGCCAGCGCACCTCCACCGGATAAGTGCGGCCCGACACCATGATCACCGGCGCCGCGCCCCGGCGCGACGCGAAATGCTGCGCAAAGCGCTCCGCATCGATGGTGGCCGACGTGATGATGACCTTCAAATCCGGACGCCGGGGCAGGATCTGCCGGATGTAGCCCAGCAAGAAATCGATGTTGAGGCTGCGCTCATGCGCCTCGTCGATGATGAGCGTGTCGTAAGCCTGCAACAGCGGGTCGGTCTGCGTCTCGGCCAGCAAGATGCCATCGGTCATCAGCTTGACCGACGCCGTGGGGCTGAGCCGGTCATGAAAGCGCACCTTGTACCCCACCACCTCGCCCAGCGGGGTGCGGAGCTCCTGGGAGATGCGGCTGGCCACCGAACTGGCGGCAATGCGTCGCGGCTGGGTGTGACCGATCAGGCGGCCGCGTTCCCCGGGTCGGGCATGGGCGCGGCCTCGCCCCATGGCCAACGCGATTTTGGGCAACTGCGTCGTCTTGCCCGAGCCCGTCTCGCCGCAGACGATGATCACCTGATGCTCGCGCAAGGCGGCTTCGATCTCGTGGCGTTTGCCGCTGACGGGCAGGGCGTCGGGGAATTCGATGTGCAGTCGTTCGGCCATGGAGGGGCGAAATCGGGGCAGAGGGCAAACTTCCGATTATCCTAGGGGTCTGGCCAACGGCTGGCCGCTTCTGTCCACCACCCCATGTCCACGGTCTTCAACTTCACCTTCGTCCCCTGGTTCCGGTCGGTCGCCCCCTACATCCACAAATTCCGCAACCAGACCTTTGTGGTGGGCATTCCGGGCGAAGCCATTGCCGCGGGCAAGCTGCCCAACCTGGTGCAGGATCTGGCGCTGATCCAAAGCATGGGGGTGCGCATCGTGCTGGTGCACGGATTCCGGCCACAGGTCAATGAGCAGCTGCGCGCCAAAGGCCATGAAGCCCGCTACCACAACGGCATGCGCATCACCGACGAGGTGGCGCTGGATTGCGCCCAGGAGGCCGCCGGCCAGCTGCGCTACGAAATTGAAGCCGCCTTCAGCCAGGGGCTGCCCAACACCCCCATGGCGGGGGCCACGGTGCGCGTCATCTCAGGCAACTTCATCACCGCCCGGCCGGTCGGCATCGTCGATGGCATCGACTTCCAGCATTCGGGCCTGGTGCGCAAGGTGGATGTGGCCGGCATCATGCGCACGCTCGACATGGGCGCTTTGGTCCTGCTGTCTCCATTTGGCTTTTCCCCCACCGGCGAAGCTTTCAACCTCACCATGGAGGAAGTGGCCACCAGCGTGGCCATCGCCCTGCAGGCTGACAAGCTCCTGTTCCTGACCGAAATCCCTGGCATCCGCGTCCGCCCCAACGACCCCGCCGGCGACGACAACCCCATCGACACCGAATTGCCGCTGGCCGAAGCCGAGCGCATCCTGGCCGGCAATCCACCCAGCCACCGACCAACCGACGTCGGCTTTTACCTGCAGCACTGCGTCAAGGCCTGCAAGGGCGGTGTGGAGCGCAGCCACATCATCCCCTTCGCGGTGGACGGCTCGCTGCTGCTGGAGGTGTATGTGCACGACGGCATCGGCACGATGGTGGTGGACGAAAAGCTCGAAAGCCTGCGCGAAGCCACGCCCGACGACGTCGGCGGCATCCTGCAACTCATCGAACCGTTCGAGAAGGACGGCACGCTGGTCAAGCGCAGCCGCACCGAAATCGAACGCGACATCGCCAACTACACCATCATCGAACACGACGGGGTCATCTTTGCCTGCGCCGCGCTCTACCCCTACCCGGAAGCCAAGACGGGCGAGATGGCGGCGCTGACCGTCTCGCCGCAAGCCCAAGGCCAGGGCGACGGGGAAAAAGTGCTCAAACGTATCGAACAACGGGCCCGGTACATGGGGCTCGAAAGCATCTTCGTGCTCACCACCCGCACCATGCATTGGTTCATCAAGCGGGGCTTCCAGCCCGTGGACGCCGACTGGCTGCCCGAAGCACGCAAGCGCAAATACAACTGGGACCGCCGCAGCAAGGTGCTGGTCAAAAAGCTGGCCTAAAAAAAGAAAACGCCCATTTCGCGCAAGCGAAATGGGCATAGTCAAAAGGACTGACGAAAGACTTACTGGGTCTTCTCTTCGGTCTTCTGCTCTTCCTGGGCTTGACCTTCAGCAGGAGCAGCTTCGGCAGGAGCGGCTTCAGTAGACTCTTCCTTCACCTCTTCAGCGGCAGGAGCCGGGGCAGGTGCGGGCTGTTCGACGGCCGGTGCCGGGGCAGGCGCGGGGGCTTCTTCCTTCTTGCCACAGGCAGCCAGGGCCACAGCAGCCATCAGTGCGGCAATCACGAGGGACTTGTTCATTTGGTAAACGTAAAAAATTAAGGGGGTTCCGGGACGACATTCCTCGCTGCTTCCGCCTTCCCGATGGGCCAGAAACGAGCGGCGCCGGTGCACCAGAATCAACCGACATGCACCAGCGCGGTTCAAATGATAAATCGTGTCGAGCCCTCGGGTTAACCCGGACAAAAATTTTTTCAATCGCCCCTAAAAATGTCTGGTTTTCGCAACATTCAAAGGCCCAGCACGCTCGCTGGGAAAGCAGGGGTGCCCGTTGCCCAAGCCGAATTCCACGCCTGGCGCCACTGTGTCCGGCGAGGCGCCTCCGTGGTGGCCACGACGGTCGGCGCCTGAGCCTCCATCCCCACCACGGCCCAGTCAGGGGTCCACAGCAGCATCGTCATCTCGGGCAGGCCGCTGCGGGGCCAAGTACGCGCCTCAAAGCGGTGGTCGAATTGGCGGCGCCACGCCACGAACCGTGGCGCTTGCAACGTGATCGGCCTGAAGTCCGCCGCCATCATGCACAGGCGCGCGCCGTGCTGCATCCACTGCGTCAGCCCTTCCACGACGGCCAGTTCCCCCAAAGGCCAATGGGTAAAGTCCGGATCGGCCCACAACATCTCGCGCCAGCCGCGCAGCGGCGCCTGCGCCACCGCTGCGCGGACCAGGTGCTGAAAATCGGCCGGGCCGCTGAAACGCCCTTGGGGAAGTTCGGCCACGTCAGTCAAGAGACTCTCCTTTGAGGTGCAGCCAACCGGCTTCGTGCCAGTGGGCCAGCAGGGCCTGGGCCGCCGCGCTGGCCCGCCGCACCGCCTGCGCCGACAGGCCACGCCGATCAGCCAGCGCCCACATCAGGCGGGCATCCCGGCCCGCGGCGCGCAGGGCTTCGCCGTTGATGTACACGTGGCGTTCATCGTAGAGCATGCGGGTGCGCCGGTCCAGCTCTAGCGCCCCGGGCTGCCAGGGGCGTTCTGGGGGATCGAACCAGACACGGGGCTTGGGTTCGGTCATGATCTCGCCCAGGGCCAGCCGCACCGCCCCTTCATCGGCAACCAGCCGGGCCAGGCCCTCCCGGGCGAAATCCACCATCGCTTCGGGCAGGCGGGCCGGCGCGTCGGTGGCGGGCTGCGCGGGGTCGCGGTACAGGGCATCGTCTTCGTGCTCGTCGGCCATGCGCTGCACCAGCTCGGCGGCCAGGCCACCGCGCTGCGGCACCCGAAAGCCGATGGAATACGTCATGCATTCACCGCCTTCGGCCACGCCATCATGGCCCCAGCGCGGCGGCAGGTAGAGCATGTCGCCCGGCTCCAGCACCCACTCTTGCTCGGGCTCGAAGTGGCGCAGGATTTTCAGGGGCACGTCGTCTTGCAGGGCCGGGTCTTTGAGGCGTCCGATGCGCCAGCGACGGCGGCCATGCGCCTGCAGCAGAAAGACGTCGTAACTGTCGTAGTGCGGCCCCACGCCCCCGCCTTCGCTGGCCCAGGAAATCATCAGGTCATCGAGCCGGGCGTCGGGCACGAAACGAAAGCGTCGCATCAATCGGTGCGCGGCCTCCACATGCAAATCCACCCCCTGCACCAGCAGGGTCCAGCCCGGGCGCTTCAGCGGCGGCAGGGCCGTGCGCGTGAACGGCCCATGGCGCAGCCGCCAGCGCCCCTCGGGCTCGCGGACGATCAACCGGGACTCCACCTCCTCCCGGCCGGCCAGGGCAAACAGTTGGGCGCGGCTGAGCAGCGGCTCAAACCCCGGCAGCGCCTGACGGATCAGCAGGGGCTTGCGTTGCCAGTGGCGGCGCATGAACTGGCGCGGCGTGAGCCCACCCAGCAATGCGCACGGCTGGTCGATGGCGGGCGGCTCGTCGGTATGTCGGGCAAGCGAAGTCATGGGACAATTGTCACATGCCTGATACGCCTTCCCTGCACCAACCGATGCGCGTCACGCCGCAATGTGTCGTCGCCCTGACCTGGACCTTGAAAGACACGCTGGGCGAAGTGCTCGACGAACTCGAAGATCCGGTGGAATTCCTCGTGGGCGGACGCGACCTGCTCGCCAAAATCGACGAGGCCCTGCAAGGGCATGTGGCCGGCGACGAGATGGAATTGCATCTCGAACCCGAACACGCCTTCGGCGAATACGACGAGCAACTGGTGTTCCTGGAGCCACGCCAGGCGTTTCCGGCCGATCTGGAGGCAGGCGTGGTGTTCGAGGGGTTGCCGGCAGGCTGCAGCCCAGAAGCCCCCGCCGACCGGATGTATTTCGTCAGCGAAATCTATCCGGAGCATGTGGTCATGGACGCCAACCACCCGCTGGCGGGCATGGCCCTGCGGTTGGATCTGAAGATCCACCATGTGCGCGAGGCCACGGTGGACGAGGTGGGGCGAGGAACCCTGGGTGCAGGGTTCTTCCGGCTGCAAGCCTGACCCGTTTCAGAAAGCTCATCGGGGGGCTCAGCCACCCCGATGCCTTCAGCCCCGGCCGGTGGAGCCGTAGCCCCCAACACCCCGAGCGGTGGCCGCGGCAAACGCTTCGACCATCTCGAACTGCGCCTGCACCACGGGCACGATGACCAGTTGCGCGATGCGCTCCATCGGCGCGATGGTGTAGGCCACATCGCTGCGGTTCCAGGCACTGACCATGAGTTGCCCCTGGTAATCGCTGTCGATCAGCCCCACCAGGTTGCCCAGCACGATGCCGTGCTTATGCCCCAGGCCCGAACGCGGCAAGATGAGCGCGGCATAGCCCGGATCGGCCAAATGAATGGCCATCCCCGTGGGCACCAACTGCCACGCATTGGGCGCCAGAGTCAGCGGCTCATCGAGGCAGGCACGAAGATCCAACCCGGCGCTGCCGGCCGTGGCGTAGGCGGGCAGCGCGTCATGCAGGCGGGGGTCCAGAATGCGGCACTCGATCCGCATCCTCACTCCTTGGCATCGGCGGGCGGATCGCCCCAGGGGTTGTTGCTTTCCTCTTCAGCCGGCTCCCCCCAAGGGTTGCCCGCATCGCCCCAGCCCGAATCCAGACCCGGGAGATTGAGCAGCTTCTCCCGCACCGCGTCGGCATCCACTTCCACCGGCGGCGCCAGTTGGCCGGTCACCAGCGTGGGCTGCCAGATGAGCACAGCGACCATGATGATCTGCAGGATGATGAAGGCGATCGAGCCTTTGTAGATCTGCTCGGTGGTCACCCGCTTGATGGGCTTCTTGGTCACCTCATCCACATAATCGTTGCGGGCCGCCACGCTGCGCAGATAGAACAGCGCAAAACCGAACGGCGGCGTCAGGAACGACGTCTGCAGGTTCATGGCGATGATGATGCCGAACCAGATCAGGTTGATGTCGAGCTTCTCGGCCACCGGGGCCAGCAGCGGCACCACGATGAAGGCAATCTCGAAAAAGTCGATGAAGAAGCCGAGCGCAAACACCAGCAAGTTGACGAACACCAGGAAGCCAATCTGGCCACCGGGCAGCTTGTCGAACAGGTGCTCCACCCAGATGTGGCCATCGGCGGCGTTGAAGGTGAAGCTGAACACCGTCGAGCCGATCAGGATGAACATCACGAAGATCGACAGCTTGGTGCTGTTTTCCAGCGCTTGCTTGAGCACCTGCAAAGTCAGGCGACCGCGCACGAAAGCCATGATCAACGCGCCCACTGCCCCCATGGCACCGCCTTCGGTGGGCGTGGCGATACCCAGGAAGATCGTGCCCAGCACCAGAAAGATGAGCAGCAGTGGCGGAATCAGCACGAAGGTGACTTGCTGCGCCAGGCGCGAAACCAGGTTCAGCCGCAACAGCTTGTTGCCCAAGGCCAGCACCAGGGCAAACAGGGCAGCCACCAGCAGCGACATGATGAACGTCTCGTCGCGCGGTGCATCGCTGGTACGCCCCAGCCACTGCTTCATCAAATCGCTGTGGAACAGCGACCAGACGTAGCCCACCACACCCGACAGGCCCATGAGCACGATCAACGACTTGTGCCCGCTGGCGCCATTGGGCTCGTTGTAAATCCGGGCTTCGGGCGGCAGGGCCGGCACCCAGTGTGGCTTGACCATCGCCACGGCAAAGATGAACAGCAGATACAGCCCCACCAGCATCAAGCCCGGGATGAGCGCGCCGGCATACATGTCACCCACCGAACGGCCGAGCTGGTCGGCCAGCACGATCAGCACCAGAGACGGCGGCAGGGCCTGCGCCAGCGTGCCCGAAGCGGTGATCGTGCCGGTGGCAATCGAGCGGTTGTACCCGTAGCGCAGCATGATCGGCAGGGAAATCAGCCCCATGGAAATCACGGCCGCCGACACCACGCCGGTGGTGGCCGCCAGCAAGGCGCCGACCAGAATCACCGCCACGCCCAGGCCACCGCGTACCGGGCCAAACACCTGCCCGATGGTCTCCAGCAGGTCTTCGGCCATGCGGCTGCGCTCCAGCACGATGCCCATGATCGTGAAGAAGGGGATGGCCAGCAGCGTGTCGTTCTGCATGATGCCGAAGACGCGCAGCGGCAGGGCATTGAACAGGCTGGCGGGGAACAGCCCCAGCTCCATGCCGATCAATCCGAAGAACAGGCCCGTGGCGGCGAGCGAAAACGCCACCGGGAAACCCATGATGAGAAAGACGAACAGCCCCAGGAACATCAGGGGCACGAAGTTGTTGGTCAGAAAGTCGATCATGATGCCTGCCCCCCTTTAGAGGCAGCTTTCGCGGCTTTTTCCGCTTCGGCGATGTCTTTGGCCAGCATTTCGGTTTCGCTGGGGCCGGTGTGATCCAGGGGATCGGGGCCTCCACCGAAAAGAAAGTGCAAGCGCTTGATCAGTTCGGAGACCCCCTGCAACCCCAGCAGCACAAACCCCACCGGAATCAACAGGTACGCCGGCCAGCGGATGAGCCCCCCGGCATTGGAGGAGACTTCACCGCTGACCCAGGCCCGCTCGAACACCGGCCAACCCATCTTGGCAATCATGTAGCACAGGGGCAGCAGGAACGCGACGATGCCGATCACGTCAATCCAGTTGCGGGCGCGCGCCGACAGGCGACTGGCCACCACGTCGATGCGGACGTGAGCGTTGCGCAAGAAGGCATAGCCGCCGCCCAGCAGGAACACGGCGCCGAACAGATACCACTGAATTTCGAGGAAGGCGTTGGAACTGACGCTGAAGGCGTAGCGGCTGATGGCGTTGCCGGCGCTGATCAGCGTGGCTGCCAGGATGAACCACATCATCAACTTGCCAATAGCGCCGTTGACGGTGTCCACCACACGCGAAAAAAGCAGAAAAAATTTCATGGCTGCATACCTTCACGGATCTGATCGATCCGTGATTCGTTCGAGAGCAAATAGTTCGCCTGCCGTCACCGAAACAACAAAACGCCCCGCTGGGCCGCGGGGCGTCCGGTGTAGACCAACGACGGTCAAGTTTACAGGCGGGCAGCCTGCATGTAGCTGTCGAAACGCGCTTCGGTGAAGCGGAACCACAGGTTGGCATCGCGACGGAAGGCGGCGTAATCTTCGTAGATCTTCTTCCAACGCGGGTTGGTATCGTTGAGCTCTTTGTAAAGCTCCATCGAAGCGCGGAAAGCGGCATCCATCACGGAACGCGGGAATGCTTCCAGCTTCGTGCCGCCGGCCACCAAGCGCTTGAGGGCTTGCGGGTTGCGAACGTCGTACATGGCCTGCATGTTGGTGTGAGCATGCGAAGCGGCCGCGGTGACGATCGCCTTGTATTCGTTCGGCAACGCATTGAAAGCCGCTTTGTTGACATACAAATCGATTTGTGCGCCCCCTTCCCACCAGCCCGGGTAGTAATAAAACGGCGCCACACGCTGGAAGCCGAGCTTCTCGTCGTCGTACGGGCCCACCCATTCCACGGCATCGATGGTGCCACGCTCCAGCGCCTGGTAAATCTCCCCACCGGGAATCATCTGGGGCACGGCACCCAGCTTGCTCATCACCTTGCCGGCAAAACCACCCACGCGGAACTTCAGGCCCTGCAGATCGGCCGGCGACTTGATTTCCTTGCGGTACCAGCCACCCATCTGGGCGCCCGAGTTGCCACAAGGGAAGTTCACGATGTTGTAGGCGTCGTAGAACTCGCGGAACAGCTTCAAGCCATTGCCTTCGTAGTACCAAGCGGTGAGCTGGCGGCTATTGAGGCCAAATGGAATGGCGGTACCGATGGCAAACGTATCATCCTTGCCAAAGAAGTAGTAGGCGCAGGTGTGGGCGCACTCCACGGTACCGGCCTGAACGCCATCGACGACGCCAAACGCCGGCATCAATTCACCACCGGGATGCACGGAAATCTGAAAGCGGCCGCCAGTGGCATCAGAGACGAATTTGGCAAACACCTCTGCCCCGCCATAGATGGTATCCAGCGCCCGGGGAAAACTGGACGCACAACGCCAGCGAATGGCAGGCTGAGCGCTGACGATGGCAGGCGCTGCACCCGCAGCCAACACGCCGGCCAGGCCCGCATTTTTGATGAGTGATCGACGATCCATTCGATTGACTCCAATGTGTGATTGATTGATTCCGTTCGCACCGCTGCACATCGAGCGCTGAGCGACAGGCAGAGGCATTGTAGGGTTGCGTGCCGCACGCCCACGGCGGTACAAACCCTAGTTTGCCCCCGCGGCGCTTTGAAAAAATCTCAAAGCCTCAGTCAGCCGCGCTCACAACTTTCAATGCAGGGGCAGGAACCTCGGGCAGCCGCAGGCGCTCGCGCACCGCCGCCACCATGCCGGGGGCATCCAGCCCCAGCATCGAGAGCAGCCGGGCCGGGTCGCCATGTTCCACGAAACGATCCGGCAAGCCCAACGTGAGGACGGGGCGCAAGCGGCCGTTGGCCTGCAGGCATTCCAGCACGGCAGCGCCTGCGCCACCGGCCACGGCCCCCTCTTCCACCGTCACGAGGGCCTCGTGGGTGTCGGCCAGTTCCAGCACGAGCGCTTCATCCAGCGGCTTGGCCCAGCGCATGTTGGCCACCGTGGCGTCAAGGATCTCGGCCGCATCCAGCGCCGGATAGAGCAAAGTCCCGAATGCCAGGATGGCAATGCGCTTTCCGCGGCGGCGGATCTCCCCTTTGCCGTAAGGCAGCCCTTGCAGGTCCTGCGGCAAGGCGGTGCCCACCCCCGCCCCGCGCGGGTAGCGCACGGCCACCGGGTGGTTCTGGGCGAAGGCGGTGGACAACAGGCGGTAGCACTCGGCCTCGTCGGCCGGGCAGGCCATGGCCATGTTGGGGATGCAGCGCACGAAGGCGATATCGTACGCCCCGGCATGGGTAGGGCCATCGGCGCCGACGATGCCTGCCCGGTCGAGCGCAAAGACCACAGGCAGGTTCTGCAACGCCACGTCGTGGATCATCTGGTCGTAGGCCCGCTGCAGGAACGTGGAATAGATGGCGACCACGGGCTTGAGCCCTTCGCAGGCCAGGCCGGCGGCAAACGTGACGGCGTGCTGTTCGGCGATGCCGACATCGTGGTAGCGCGACGGAAAACGGCGATGAAACTCCACCATGCCCGACCCTTCGCGCATGGCCGGCGTGATGCCAATGAGACGCGGGTCGTGCTCGGCCATGTCACACAGCCATTGCCCAAACACCTGACTGAAGGTGGGCTTGGGCGGCTGGGCTGGCTGCTGCAGGCCGACTTTGGGGTCGAACTTGCCGGGGCCGTGGTAGGCGATCGGGTCGGCCTCGGCCAGCTTGTAGCCCTGCCCCTTGCGGGTGACCACGTGCAGGAACTGCGGCCCGTCGAGCTCTCGGATGTTCTGCAGCGTGGGGATGAGGGAGTCCAGATCGTGCCCGTCGATGGGGCCGATGTAATTGAAGCCGAATTTTTCGAACAGGGTGGCCGGCACGACCATGCCCTTGGCTTGCTCTTCCAGGCGCTTGGCCAGCTCGAACAGCGGTGGGGCGACGCTGAGCACCTGCTTGCCCATCTGCTTGGCGGCGGCATAGAAGCGCCCGCTCATCAGCTGCGCCAGATAGCGGTTCAGCGCCCCCACGGGTGGGCTGATGGACATGTCGTTGTCGTTGAGGATGACGAGCAGCTTGGCGTCGGCCACGCCGGCGTTGTTGAGCGCCTCGAAGGCCATGCCGGCGGTCATCGCGCCGTCCCCAATGACGGCAATCGCATGGCGCTGCTCGCCTTTGAGCTTGGCGGCCAGGGCCATGCCCAGCGCCGCCGAGATGCTGGTGGACGAATGCGCCGTGCCGAAGGTGTCGTATTCGCTTTCGGCGCGCACCGGAAAACCGCTGATGCCGCCGAGTTGGCGCAGGGTGGACATGCGCTCGCGCCGGCCGGTCAGGATTTTGTGCGGATAGGTTTGGTGGCCCACGTCCCAGACGATGCGGTCTTCGGGCGTGTTGAACACGTAATGCAGGGCCACCGTCAGTTCCACGGTGCCCAGGTTGGAGCTGAGGTGCCCGCCGGTTTTGGCCACGCTTTGCAACAGAAATTCGCGCAGTTCGTCAGCCAACGGCCGCAACTGCTGGCGCGACAGACGCCGCAGGTCCGCCGGCGAGTGGATGGTGTCGAGCAATCCGTTCATGGGCTGTGTTCCTGAGTATGCGCGTGTCTGCGTCGTCAGTGGGTCCGGCGCACCACCCAGTCCGCCAGGTGCTCCAGCCGGTCGGTGCGGGTCAGATCGCCCTGCCGCAGCGCCTCGTGCGCCTGGGCCAGCAGGGCATCGGCGTAGTGGCGGGCGCCGTCGAGCCCGAGCAGCGAAACGAAGGTGGGCTTGTCGGCGGCCGCGTCTTTGCCGGCGGTCTTGCCCAGGGTGGCGGTGTCGGCCACCACGTCGAGCACGTCGTCCACCACCTGAAAAGCCAAGCCCAGGGCTTGGCCGTAGCGGGTGAGCGCGGCCTGCGCGCGCGCATCGGCGCCAGCGGCCATCGCCCCCATCTGCACGCTGGCCAGCAGCAGGGCGCCCGTCTTGCGGCGATGCATGTCTTCGAGGCGATCCTGGGTCAGCAGTTGACCGACTTCGGCCAGGTCGATGGCCTGGCCGCCAGCCATGCCGGCATGCCCGGCCGCACGCGCCAAGCACCGGGCCAGCCGCGCGGCCAGCGCTTCATCCGGCACATCGAGCAGCCATTCGAAGGCCAGGGCCTGCAGCGCGTCACCGGCTAGCAGGGCCTGGGCCTCGCCAAAGCGCACATGCACCGTGGGCTTGCCACGCCGCAGCACGTCGTTGTCCATGCAGGGCAGGTCGTCGTGCACCAGGGAATAGGCGTGAATGAGCTCCACCGCGCAAGCGGCTTTCATCACGGCCACGGAGGCATCCGCCCCCACCGATTCAGCCGCCGCCAGCGTCAGCAGGGGCCGCAGGCGCTTGCCACCATCCAGGACGGCGTAACGCATGGCCTCGCCGAGCCCAGCCGGGGCGTCCTGGGGCAGCCAGGCGTCGAGCGCCGCCTCGACGGCCGACAAGGCATGGCGAACCCACGCCTGGAAGTCGGACGATGGGGAGGCGGTCATCCCCCCAGCCCTCCCGTCCAAGGGCGGGGCTCGCCGTTTTCCATCACCTGGATTTGCTGCTCGACCGCTTCGAGCTTGGAACGGCACAGCCGAAGCAAAGCGGCACCACGCTCGTAGTGCACGAGCAGCTCTTCGAGCGGCAACTGACCGCCTTCGAGCCGGGAAACGAGCGCCTCCAGCTCTTGCATGGCGGCTTCATAGGTATCGGGCAGGTCGGTGCCTGCGGCGCAATGGGGTGTGGTGGGCATGGGTCACCGATGGCAGCTGGCAAGAAAGCGACGCCCCCGAAGGCGGGCTTTTTCCGCTGCGGTTGCAGGAAACCCTTCATTTTAGGACCAAGGCGCCCGCGGTGGCCGCGGCCCCCGGCTTTCCGAGCCATTTGCCCGGGTTGACGGCAGGGGCTGGATTTTTTGGGCGCAACTGCCACAATGGGCTTTGTCTTTCGTCGCACGTCGGGAGCTGGACATGGGCCTGACCACCGCAGCCTGCCTGCCATGAAGCGGCCACCGCTTTACAGCAGTTCGCGCGTCACGAGCGCCGCGCCAGCGCGCCCGGCTGACGCCCGCGACGAACCTGCCCCTCCCGCCAGTCCGGCAGCACGCCCATGGGCCGCGTGGAGCCGCTGGAGCGGCCTGCCCTGGGTCGTGGCCGGGGCGCTGGCGGTGGCGCTGGCCGCCACACTTGCCCGTGCCCCCGCCGGGCCCGCCCTGACGCAGCAGGCCATCGACCAGGCCGTGCTCCACGCCCTCAACACCCACACCCTGCCCTCTCCAGCCGCCCGCGCTTACGAAACGGTCATCCCCTCGGTGGTGCGTGTCACGGCACTGGTGCCGCACCCCAAGTCGGGGGACATGGTGGAGCATGGGGTGGGCAGCGGGGTGGTGATCGTGGACCGCGGCGTCATCCTGACCAATCTGCACGTGGTCGCCGAAGCCCACACGATCATGGTGGATTTCATCGATGGCTCCTCCTCGCCGGCCAGCCTGATCGGCTTGCAGCCCGAGAACGATCTGGCCGTGCTGCAAGCCCAGGAAGTCCCGGACGATCTGATTCCGGCCACCATGATCTCCACCGGCGACTTGAAGCCGGGTGATCAGGTGGTGGCGGTGGGCCATCCATTTGGGATCGGCCCATCGGTCTCGGCCGGTGTGGTGTCCGGCCTGCAGCGCACGTTCACCTCTCCCGACGGCGCGGTGACGATGCACAACCTCATCCAGTTCGATGCCGCGGCCAATCCCGGCAACTCCGGCGGCCCCCTGGCCACCATGAGCGGCGAGGTGGTGGGCATCGTGACCGCCATTTACAACCCGAATCGCCAACGCACTTTCGTGGGCATCGGGTTCGCCGTGCCCATCGAAAACGCCGCCCAGGCCGCTGGCCTGCCCCCGTTCTGACCCTGCACAGAAAGGCTACGCATGAACACCACGCCCGCCGAACAGGCCCAGCTCATGGAGCGCATCCTGTATGAAGTCAAGCGCATCGTCGTCGGTCAGGATCGCTTTTTGGAGCGGGTGATGGTGGCCATGCTGGCGCAGGGGCATCTTTTGGTCGAAGGCGTGCCGGGCCTGGCCAAGACGCTGACGGTCAAGACCCTGGCGCAGGCGGTGCGCGGGCATTTCCGGCGCATCCAGTTCACGCCCGACCTGGTGCCGGCCGACCTGGTGGGCACCCGCATCTACAACCAGAAAACCTTCGAATTCAGCACCACGCTGGGCCCGGTGTTCACCAACCTGCTGCTGGCCGACGAAATCAACCGCGCGCCGGCCAAGGTGCAGAGCGCCCTGCTGGAAGTGATGCAGGAGCGGCAAGTCACCATCGCGGGCGAAACCCATCGGGTGCCCGAACCCTTCCTGGTCATGGCCACCCAAAACCCCATCGAGACCGAGGGCACCTACCCTTTGCCCGAGGCCCAGGTGGACCGCTTCATGATGAAGGTGCTGGTGGACTACCCCACCGACGAGGAGGAGGCCGTCATCGTCGAACGCGTCACCGGCCCGCGCATCGACATCACACCGGTGGCCACGACAGAGGAACTCGCTGCGCTGCAACAGCACTGCCGCCAGGTGTATGTGGATCCATCGCTGGTGCAGTATGCGGTCAAGCTGGTGTCGGCCACCCGCCGGCCGCAGGATCACGGCCTGGGCGAATGGCAGCGCTTCATCACCTATGGCGCCAGCCCACGCGCGACGATTTCCCTGACCGAAGGCGCCCGGGCGCTGGCCCTGCTGCGGGGCCGCACCTACGCCCTGCCGGAAGACATGACCGACCTCGTCCCCGACGTGTTGCGGCATCGGCTCGTCCTCTCCTACGAAGGTCTGGCCGAAGGCTGGACCAGCGACGCCCTGATCGAGCGCATCATGGGCCGCATCCCCGTACCGGCCAAGCCCCTGGCCCACGAGGCCATGGCCAAGGCCGCCTGAGGAGCCGGCCATGCGGTGGTGGCGACGCCGGGCAGCCAATGAGCCGACTGCGGCCGCCCCTGCGCTGGATGCGCCCGATGCGCCCCCGCGCGAAGCCGACGCCTTGCTGCACCGCCTCGAATGGACGGTGCTGCGCCGGCTCGCCGGGCAAGTGCAAGGCGAGCATCGCACCCTCATGCGCGGCGGCGGCCTGGATCTGGCCGATCTGAGGGAGTATCAGCCTCACGATGACGTGCGCCGCATCGACTGGAACGTGACCGCCAGGCTGCAGCAGCCGCATGTGCGGCAGTTTCTCGAAGATCGGGACGTGACCGCCTGGTTCGTCATCGATGCCAGCCCATCCCTGCATTTCGGTTCCGGCTCGCGCAGCAAGCAGCAAGTGCAATTGGAATGGGTGGCCGTGCTGGCGCGGCTGCTGGCCCGGCATGGCAACCGGGTGGGGGCGCTCATCTACGGCTCGGGCCCGGCCCGCGTGCTGCCCGCCCGCGGCGGTCGCGAGCAGGTGCTGCGCATCATCCAGGCCCTGATGAGCGCGCAACGCCGACACGCCCGGCCCGATGCGCGGGGCGAGACCCGGCTGGCCGAATGGCTGCGCGAAGCCGGCGCATTCTCGCGACGGCGCAGCGCCGTCTTCGTGGTGTCGGATTTCATCAGCGCGCCCGGCTGGGAGCAGCCCTTGGGCCGCATGGCTTTGCGTCACGACGTGCTGGCCGTGCGCCTGTTCGATCCGCTGGAACTGCACCTGCCCGACCTGGGGCTGCTGCCCCTGTACGACGCCGAAACCGGCGAGCGTCTGTGGGTGGATACCCACGATGCCGGTTTTCGCGAGCGCTTCCAGCGCCTGGCCGCCGAACGGGAAGCGCAGCTGCGCGCGGGCCTGGTCCGCGCTGGCGTGGACACGCTGGAGCTTTCGACCGACGACGACCTGGGCACGGCCCTACTGCGGCTGGCCGCCCTGCGCAAACGTCGGCCTCATGGAGTGAGAACCGCATGAACCTGCCGCTGACCTTCTTTTGGCCCCAGCTGCTGTGGCTGCTGCTCGCCGTTCCCCTGCTGGTGCTGGCCTACTGGCTGCTGCTGCGGCGCAAGCGACAAACCGCGCTGCGCTATGCCAGCCTGTCGCTGGTCAAAGAAGCCATGGGCGGGCGCAGCTGGCGCCGCCATGTGCCGCCGGTGCTTTTCCTGCTGGCGCTCACAGCGATGCTGATCGCCGCGGCCCGGCCCTACGCCGTCATCATGCTGCCCAACCCACAGCAGACCATCATCTTGGCGATGGACGTCTCGGGCAGCATGCGCGCCACCGACGTGGAGCCCAACCGGCTGGTGGCGGCCCAAAACGCCGCCAAAGCCTTCCTGGCCGACCTGCCTCGCCATGTGCGCGTGGGCATCGTCGCGTTTGCCGGCACGGCCCAGGTGGTGCAGCAACCCACGCTGAATCGAGACGACCTCATCGCCGCCATCGACCGCTTCCAGTTGCAACGCGCCACCGCCATCGGCAGCGCCATCGTGGTGTCGCTGGCCGAGATTTTCCCCGACGAAGGCATCGACCTGGCCGATATCCTCTATGGCCAGGCGCCCCACCGGGGGCGATCGCTCGATCAAGCCGGCGCCCAACGCCCACCCCACCAACCGGTGCCGCCCGGCTCATACACCTCGGCGGCCATCATCCTGCTGACCGATGGGCAACGCACCACGGGCGTGGACACCTTACAGGCCGCCCAGATGGCGGCCGAGCGCGGGGTGAAAATCTACACCGTGGGCGTGGGCACGGTGGAAGGCGAGACCATCGGCTTCGAGGGCTGGTCCATGCGCGTGCGGCTGGACGAGGAAACGCTCAAGGAAGTGGCCACTCGCACCCATGGCGAATATTTCTACGCCGGCACGGCGGAGAATCTGCGCCACGTCTATGAAACCCTGGGCAGCCGCTTGACGATGGAAAAACGGGAAACCGAGGTCTCGGCCCTGTTTGCCCTGCTCGCGGCCGTGCTGGGCCTGTTGTCGGCGGGCCTGTCGCTGTGGTGGTTCAACCGTATCGCCTGAGCCACAACGACAGCGAATTTTTCACCCCATCCGGGGAACCCCGGGGTACAATCCCGGTCCCTTTTTCAACTCGATGGGAGTTGTTTCCACCCTTCCCGCGCTGATTCGTTCATTCGTCTCAACATGCGCTTCCCTGCCCCTTCATAGGGGGAGTCTTTAGGTCAGGACCATCATGTCTGATTTGAGTCTTCAATTGCAGCAGGCCGCAAGCCAATTGCCCGTTTCCAGCTACTTCGACGAGGCGCTGTTCCAGCGCGAACTGGAGACTATCTTTCAGCGCGGGCCCCGCTATGTGGGGCACTCCAACGCCGTTCCCAACGTGGGGGACTATTTCGCTCTGCCCCAAGAAGGGGAAGGCCGCGCCCTGGTTCGCACCGCCCAGGGCGTGGAACTCGTCAGCAACGTCTGCCGCCACCGGCAGGCCGTCATGCTCAAAGGCCGCGGCAACCTGGGCGACAACGCCAAAGGCCACGCCGGCGGCCACATCGTCTGCCCGCTGCATCGCTGGACGTATTCTGGCGGCTCGGCCATGGACAACCTGGGCGAACTCATCGGCGCGCCCCACTTCGCGCACGACCCCTGCCTCAACCTGCAGCGCTACCCGCTGCGCGAGTGGAACGGCTTGCTGTTCGAGGACAATGGCCGCGACATCGCGGCTGACCTGGCAGGCATGGGCCCGGTCTCCACCCTGAGCTTCGAGGGCATGGTGCTGGGCCACGTGGAACTGCACGAGTGCAACTACAACTGGAAGACCTTCATCGAGGTCTATCTGGAAGACTACCACGTCGTGCCCTTCCACCCCGGCCTGGGCAACTTCGTGACTTGCGACGACTTGAAGTGGGAATTCAAGCCTGAGTACTCGGTGCAAACCGTGGGGGTGCAGAACCTGATGGCCAAGAGCGGCAGCCCCGTCTATCAGCGCTGGCACGAGGTACTGATGCGCTACCGCAACGGCCAACTGCCCGAACAGGGCGCCGTGTGGTTGACCTACTATCCCCACATCATGGTGGAGTGGTATCCGCACGTGTTGACGGTCTCCACCCTGCACCCCATCAGCGTGGACAAAACGCTGAACATGGTGGAGTTCTACTACCCCGAGGAAATCGTTGCCTTCGAGCCCGAATTCATGGAGGCGCAACGCGCGGCCTACATGGAGACCTGTATCGAGGACGACGAGATCGCCGAGCGCATGGACGCTGGCCGCAAAGCCCTGCTAGAGCGCGGTGTCAACGAGGTCGGGCCGTACCAAAGCCCGATGGAAGACGGCATGCAGCACTTCCACGAGTGGTATCGCGCCCGCCTGGGCGAACACCTGCCGGGGTAAGCCATCGGCCCGGCTCCCGCCTCTCACCCCCCAAGCACCCAGACCATCCAGGCACTCTGGATGGTGCTGGGGGCGTTCTTGTTCGCCACCATGGGGGTGTGTATCAAATTCGCCTCAGACCACTTCAACAGCTTCGAGATCGTGGCCTACCGGGGCCTGATCGGCGTGGTCTTTCTCGTCTTCCTGACCCGGGCCCGGGGCGTGTCGCTGCGCACGCGGGTGCCCATGATGCACTTGTGGCGCAGCGTCGTCGGGGTCACGGCCCTGCTGACCTGGTTCTACTCCATCTCGGTGCTGCCCCTGGCCACCTCGATGACGCTCAACTACATGAGCAGCATCTGGATCGCGGCCTTCCTGCTCGGTGGTACGTTGTTGCTGCAAAAGTCCAGCGCCCCTTTGCGTCAGCAAGGGCCGCTGTTCGTGACGGTGCTCGCCGGCTTCGCGGGCGTGGCCATGGTGCTGCGGCCCACGTTCGATGAGCAGCAGGTGCTGGGCGGCCTGTCCGGCCTGATGTCTGGCCTGGTGTCGGCACTGGCCTATCTGCAGGTGGCGGCGCTGGCACGCGCCGGCGAGCCGGAAAGCCGCACGGTGTTCTACTTTTCCATCGGCGCGGCCCTGTTCGGCTTGGCGGGCATGGCCATCTTCGGCTTCAATGCCTGGCACTGGCCCAGTGCGCTGTGGCTGCTGCCCATCGGCCTGCTGGCCGTGCTGGGCCAGCTCTGCATGACGCGCGCCTATGCCAGTGGCGCCACCTTGGTCGTGGCCAATCTGCAATACTTCGGCATCGCATTCGCCGGGGCTTACGGCATCATCGTCTTTGGTGACCAACTGCCCCTCATCGGCTGGCTGGGCATGGGCGTGATCGTGGTCAGCGGCATCGCTGCCACCTTCCTGCGCGAACGCGCCGTGCCCAAGTTGCCCGCAGAGGAACACGCATGACCCCCACGCCTTACACCACCCTCATCACGGCCCAAGCCCTCATGCACCTGCAAGCCAGCGGTCAGCCGCTGATGGTGTTCGACTGCAGCTTCGACCTGATGAACCCCGCCGCTGGCGACGACCTGTACGCCCAGGCACACATCCCCGGCGCGACGTACATGCACCTGGACCGGGACTTGAGCGACCACTCGGGCGCCACCGATACTGCTTCGGGCGGCCGCCACCCGCTGCCCTCGCGCGAAACCTTCGCCGAGCGCCTGCGCAGCCGGGGGTTCGAGCCTGGAATGCAGGCCGTCGTCTATGACCGGCAGGGCATGCAGTATTGCGGGCGCCTGTGGTGGATGCTGAAATGGTGCGGACACGACGCCGTGGCCGTGCTCGATGGCGGCCTGCCCGCCTGGCAGGCAGCCGGCGGGCCCGTGGTCAGCGGACCGGATGCCGCGCCCCGAGCGCCAGGGCGCTTCGTGTTGCAGCCGCCGCTGATGCGAACCACTTGCGCCCAGGAAGTGGCCCGGCAACTCGGCACCCCAGTGCAAACCATCCTCGACGCCCGAGCGCCCGCGCGCTACCGTGGCGACATGGAGCCGCTGGACCCGGTGGCAGGGCACATCCCTGGCGCGCTGAACCGGCCGTTCACCGACAACTTTCTGCCAGACGGCCGCTTCAAGCCCGCCGATCAGCTGCGCGCCGAATTCGAGGCCCTGCTCGCCGGCCGCCCACCCGAAAGCGTCGTGCACCATTGTGGCAGCGGCGTCACAGCCGTGCCCAACTTATTGGCCATGGAACTGGCCGGGCTGGGGCGGGCCGCCCTGTTCCCCGGCAGTTGGAGCGAGTGGAGCCGGACCCCGGGCCTGCCATGCGCGCGGGGCGGATGAGCGGCCTCAGTGGTGGGCGTGCGCCAACACGCTGACCACCGTCACCAGACCGATGCCCACCCCCAACCAAGCCACTTGCGCGGCCGTCTCGCGCGCGCTCAGGCGCTTTTGCAGTTGGGGAATCAAGTCCGCCAGGGCCACATACACGAAACTGCTGGAGGCCAGGACGAGGAAATACGGCAGATAGTCCTCCAAACGGTTCACGATCCAGTAACCAAACAGGCCACCGACCGCGGTGACGGTGCCCGCCAGCGACACCTTCACAATGGCGGCGCGCCGGGTGCCAGAGGTCTGTCGCAGCACGACGAGATCGCCCATGTGGTGGGGCACTTCATGGGCCAGAACCGCCAGCGCCGCCACCACCCCGAGGCGGATATCCGCCAGAAAGGCCGAGGCAATCAGAATGCCGTCGCCAAACGCGTGCACACTGTCACCGGCCAGCACGCTCCAGCCGCCCGAACGGGCTTCGCGGTGCCCATGATCGTGCGCATCCCCGTGGCCGTGCGCATGGGCGCTCGCGTGGGCGTGGTGGGCGTGCCCACGCTGCACTGGCGCGGGATGGTGATGCTCATGCCCGTGGTGCCAGAGTTCGGCCTTGTCCAACAGAAAGAAAAACACCAGCCCTACCAGCAACAGGGCAAACAGATCGTGGGCGCCGGCAGCGCTTTCAAAAGCTTCAGGCAACAGATGCATGAAGGCCGTGGCCATCAAAGCGCCAGCCGCCAGGCTCAGCATGTGCTGGGTATAACGGGCCAACACGCCCAGACTGATGGCAGCGGCAATCCACACGCTGCCCACGCCGGCCAACACAGTGCCCAGCAAGATCGCGAACAAGGTCATGGAGCAAGGGGGTCGTTGAACGAGGCAAAGACTTTACCGCACCCCAAGCCCCCTTGCCCCGGCAGGGGCGGCGAAGGCGGGGCTTTTACGCCACGCCGTGCCGCTGGAACCACGCCAGGCAGCGCTTCCAGGCGTCTTCGGCCGCCTCTTTGCGGTAGGTCGGGCGGTAATCGGCATGGAAGGCGTGCGGCGCGTCGGGGTAGATCACGAATTCCGAGGCTCGGGACGCGGCATTGCCCTGAGCGAGAGCGGCCTTCATTTGCTCCACCGTGCTCAGGGGGATGCCCTCATCGGCGCCCCCGTAGAGCCCCAACACCGGCGCATGCAGTTGACCGGCAATGTCCACCGGGTGCTTGGGTTGCAGCGGGTTGCTCTGGCCCACCAGCCGGCCATACCAAGCCACCCCGGCCTTCACCCGGGGCTGATGCGCGGTGTACAGCCAGGTCTGCCGCCCGCCCCAGCAAAAGCCGGTCACGCCAACCTTGCCCGCATCGCCGCCGTGGGCGGCGGCCCAATCGATGCAGGCATCCAGGTCGGCCGCCACCTGGGCATCGGGCACTTTCGAGACCACCTCGGCAATCAGCCGGGCGATTTCGCCATAGCTTTGCGGATCGCCCTGCCGATCGAACAACTCCGGGGCCAGCGCCATGTAGCCCGCGCGGGCGAAGCGGCGGGCCGTATCGGCAATGTATTCATGCACACCGAAAATTTCGGAAATGACCAGCACGATCGGCAACCCCGTCTGGCCGGCTGGGGCGGCCCGGTACACCGGCACGCTGTGCCCCGCCACCGTGATCTTCACTTCCCCGACGGTCAGCCCATCGGCAGGGGTACGAATGGCGGTCTGGGCCATGACAGGTAGCGCGGCGGCCGCATACCCCACCCCCAAGGCCGCTTTCAACGCGGTGCGGCGGGTAGCCCCATCGGCGGTGCTTTGGCCCGGCACCAGGGCACGAAGGTCTTGCTCAAATGCGAATCGGCTCATGGGAATGTCTCCTTCAATGGCGTCGCCTGGCGACAGAACCACTGACTGTACGCCGTCCGTGCCAGACATGCAGGCACCCCAAGGCATATCCGACGCTTGATCTGCGTCAAACGGCTTGCATTTTCAGGGTTTTCATTTTGCAAGCCGGGAAAGCCCCAAAAAAATACAAACCGTTTCCGATACATAATGTAACTATCATTTTCTTGCCCATGCACCCTACCCTCTAAGGCAGTTCCATCATGCGCCTGCTCGATCGCTTTCGCCTGACCCATCGCGTCTGGACCGTCGTGGTCGTTTACTGGCTGGTGTTTCTGCTGGCCATGGCCGCAGGCATTTTCGGCATGCGCACGGCGCGCGATGCCCTGCACCATGTGCATAACGAGCGCATGCAGGTGGTCGAAGCGCTGGCGGTCATCAACCGCAACTTCTACGAAAACCGCCTGCAAATCCTGCTGGCTTTCCAGCACGACCCGGACGGGCCGCTGTATCAGATTCACGACCACAGCATCGACCTGCATTTCAACGCGCTGCAAGCCACCGTCGCGGCCAACGATGAGGCCTTCCAGATCGTGCTGAACCGCCCGATGTCGGCCGAGGAACAGGCCTTGGTGGATGACATGCAGGCCAAGCGCCGGGCTTGGCAGGCCAAGCGCAATCAGGCGCTGGACGCCCTGCGCGCCGGGGATTTTTCTCCTGCCACCATGAATTTCTTCCTCGTGGCCGGCCGCATGGAAGGTGACGCGTTCGAGAAGTCGATTTCGGCCTTGCGCAATTACCAGGCCGAAATGGCAGACCGAGAAACCCGTCTGGCAGACCAACGCTACCAGGCCAGCCAGATTTTGTTTGCCGCCATCGTGATACTCGGCGCCATCCCGGTGACGGTGCTGATGCTGCTGACCCTGCGCCGCCTGTCCACCGGCTTCGAGCAGGCCGACCGCACCGCCACGGCCATCGCCAACGGCGACTTGACGGAAGAAATCACGGCCCACGGCGGGCAAGACGAAATCGCCCATCTGCTGCGTCAGATGCGCCAGATGCAGGGCCACCTGCGCAATGTGATCACCCAGGTCAGCCAGGGGGCGGACGCCATCGCCAGCGCGGCAGCCCAGGTGGCCAGCGGCACGCTGGACCTCTCGCAGCGCACCGAGCAGCAGGCCAGTTCGCTGGAGCAGACCGCTTCGGCCACGGAAGAACTCAACAGCACCGTCCGGCAAAACGCCGACAACGCCCGGCTGGCCAATGACATGGCCGAGACCGCCTCCAGCGTGGCCGCCCGCGGCGGGGAGGTCGTCTCGCAGGTCGTCCACACGATGGACAACATCAACACCTCATCGCGCAAGATCGTGGACATCATCGGCGTGATCGACGGCATCGCCTTCCAGACCAACATCCTCGCGCTCAACGCGGCGGTGGAGGCCGCGCGCGCCGGCGAGCAAGGCCGGGGGTTTGCCGTGGTGGCCGCCGAAGTGCGCAGCCTGGCGCAGCGCAGCTCGCAAGCCGCGCGGGAAATCAAGGGCCTGATCGATGACTCCGTCTCCAAGGTCGCCGACGGCACCGAGCAGGTGGCTCAGGCCGGCGCCACGATGAAAGAGATCGTCGAAAGCATCGAGCGGGTGACCCAGCTCATGCGTGAAATTTCCACCTCCAGCAGCGAGCAGGCCGAAGGGCTGACGCAGATCAACAGCGCCGTGGCCCTCATGGACGGCGTCACGCAACAAAACGCCGCGCTGGTGGAAGAAGCCTCGGCCGCGGCCGCTTCGTTGAAGGATCAGGCCCAGGAACTGGCCCAGTTGGTCAGCCGGTTCAAGCTGCGCTGAAGGGCGCGCAGATCAGTCCCGGGTCAGGCCCGGGCATCGCCCCAGCGCAACGGGAAGCGATCGTCCCCCACGTAGGTGGCGTTGCCCAGGCGGTCCACGCAATAGCTGGGCGAGACGATCATGTCCTGAAACAGCATGCCTGCGCCGATGCGGGTGTACTCGAACAGGATGCTGCGCTCGACCCGAGCGCCTGCGCGCACGTGGCTGCCATGCCCGATCCACGCCGGCCCGATGATCGTGCATCCCGGCTCCAGTCTCACGCTGGAACCCAGGTACACCGGCCCCTGCACATGCACGGTCTCCCAGTCCACCCGGGTGTTCAGACCCACCCACACGCCAGGCCGCACCTGGGTACCCGGCATGCGCATCTGATCGATTTCCCCTTTGAGCACCTGCTGCAACACCGACCAGTAATCACTCACCCGACCGATATCGATCCAGTTGAACGAGCGGTTCTGGGCGTAGAAAGGCATGTCCCGCTTCACCAGCAAGGGAAAGAGTTGGCTGCCGATGTCGAACACCTCGCCGCGGGGAATCAGGTCCAACACCGACGGCTCGAAAATATAAATGCCCGTGCTGGCCAAGGTGGACCGGGCTTCCTGCGGGCGGGGCTTTTCCTGGAACGAACGCACCTTGCCGTGCTCGTCCGCCACCACGATGCCATAGTTGCTCACCTGCTCGCGCGGCACATCCAGCGTCACCACGCTGGCCATGGCCCCTTGAGCGCGGTGCTCCTGGAGCGCCGCGCCGATGTCCAGATCGATCAAGGCATCGCCACACAGGACGATCGTGGTTTCATCGAAAAAACCGCTGTTGTCCTGAATCCGGCGCATCCCCCCCGCCGAGCCGAGCGGGCGCGGGAGGATGTCGCCATGGTCATACACCCCTTCGTAGGAATACCCCAACTCCACGCCCCAACGGTGGCCATCGCGAAAATATTCTTCGATCTTGCGATGGTTGTAGGCGACGTTGACCATGATCTGGGTCACGCCATGCCGAGCCAGATGCTCGATCAGGTACTCCATGACCGGCTTGCCCAGGATGGGCACCATGGGTTTGGGAAGGTCTTTGGTCAGCGGACGCACGCGGGTGCCCTGCCCCGCTGCCAGAATCATGCCTTTGGCCATTGGTGTGATCGAAGGACTCAAGTTTCGTTAGAGCCGCACTTTACCCGAAGACCGCGACACCTTGACGCCAGCGACGGGCACCGAAACGCCCATGAACCGCGCACAATACGGTGATGCGATCACTCACTTTGTCGTCTTTCCGCCTGCGCACGGCCACCGCTATACCGGTGTTGGCTCTGGCTGCCTGGCTCGCAGGATGCACCACCGCGCCACCTCCGGCGGCTCCCGTGCCGACCACCCCTCCTGTGCAGGCATTCCCGTACACCGGCGGCGAATTGAGGCTGCGCACTCAAAGCGGTGAATGTGTGCTGGAACTGCGCGGCGAGATACAGGCCGCCGCCCTGCGGCAAATGCACCAAGCCCTGCAGGCCGTGGACCTGTCTGGCTGTGGCCGAAAAACCTTGGTGCTCCACGCCAGCCGCGGGGTGCTGGGTGACGCCATCACGGCAGGCGCCATGCTCCGCAACCGGGGCTATGCCACCCAAGTGGCCGCTGGAACAGTCTGCGACACACCTTGCCTGATGGTGTTCGCTGCGGGCGTAGAGCGTTGGATGCCTGTTGCGCCTCAGCCGGCACGCATCGCATTCTCTCAAATTCCCCCTGATGCGGATTTCGGCCGCCAGGTTTGCGAAACGCAATGGAGCCGGGGGCAACAACTGACATTGGCCCGTTATCTGCGTGCCATGCTGCCCTCTCCCACAGCCACTGCCGTCTATCAAAAGCTGGAAGCGGCCACCTGCCGGGAAACCGAAATGTACGGGCCGCAGCAGGCGCTCTCGATGGGATTGGCCACCGCCCTGCGCTGAACGCCGCGGAACCGGCCGCCCCCGCCCGGGGCGGCTCAAAACAATTCCACGCCGCCGCTTTGATGCAGGACTGATGCCGCAGAGAGAGAGGGCTCCGTGTCGTGGCAGACCACCCGGTTACGCCCGCTCTTTTTGGCCAGGTAAACGGCCCGATCGGCGCGGTCGAACGCGGCCGATGGGGTATCGTTGGGGCGAATCTGGGTGTAGCCCAGGCTGACGGTGATCCGTCCGACCTGGGGAAACACGTGCCCCTCGACCGCCTGGCGCAAGCGCTGAAACAGGGATTCGGCGACGGTGGCATCGGTCGATGGCAGGAGTACCACGAACTCCTCGCCGCCAAAACGGTAGAAGCGGTCCTGCCGGCGAAACACCTGCCGCATCAGTCGGGCCAACAGGATCAGCACCTCATCCCCAATGAGGTGCCCGTGCTCATCGTTGACACGCTTGAAATGATCCACATCCAGCACCCCGAGCCAGTAACCCGAGGGCGGCACCTCGTGGCGGCGCTCCGGCTGAGCCACCGCTTGACCATCCAGCACAATCGGTCTGGTGGTTTGCAGGCAATGGGTGCTCAAGCGCCAGAAGGTTTCGTCGAAAGACTTGCGGTTGAACAATCCGGTCATCGGGTCGCGCTCGGCGCCGTCGATCAGGCGCAGCACATGCTGGTAGGCCCGCACCAGATGGCCAATGAAGTCCATGGTGTCGGGCACATCGGCGGCCGCCCACACCCGCAGCAGCGACTGTTCACCATACTCGGACCGCATCTCCCAACACTGGCAGCCTTCGGGATCCGGCAACACCGCGTCGGCCGCCACCTCCACCTGTTCGTCCAGCTCGGCGCGCTCCACTCCCGGCCAAGAGCGCACGCCTTGCAGCAGCAGTTGAGCGAGTTCGCGTCGGTCACGGGCGCTGGTCAGCCGAGACACCCACGCCAAAGCCACGGTCTCGACTTGACCAGACGAGTTGGACGGCAGGGGGGCTGCGACGAACATGGCCGATGATTATGGCAGCCAACTTTCAGCACATATATAGGGTAAACATTGAGAAAAATGGTGCATTACGCCTTTTATTCAATGCGCACGCTCCCAGTTTTCCCCCACGCCGACCTCCGCCAGCAGAGAAACTTTCAATTTAGCCACTTCTGCCATCAATTTAGGCACTTCCGTGCGCACCCAATCCACTTCGGCTTCGGGCACCTCGAACACCAGTTCGTCATGCACTTGCATGATCATCTTCGTGCCTTTGCCTTGCGCGTCCAGCGCCTGCTGCACCGCCACCATGCTCATTTTGATGAGGTCGGCCGCCGTGCCCTGCATGGGCGCGTTGATGGCGGCGCGCTCGGCTGCGGCGCGGCGCGGGCCGTTGGGGCTGTTGATCTCGGGCAGGTATAGCCGTCGGCCAAAAACCGTCTCTACATAACCGCGGGCCTTGGCCTGGGCCTTGGTGTCGTCCATGTAGCGGCGTACCCCGGCAAAACGCTGGAAGTAGCGCTCGATGTAGTTTTTCGCGGCGGTGTTGTCGATGCCCAGCGCTTTGGCCAGGCCATAACTGCTCATGCCGTAGATGAGCCCGAAATTGATGACCTTGGCGTAGCGACGCTGTTCGCTGCTGACCTGCTCCGGCGCCAGCCCAAACACCTCGGCCGCCGTGGCGCGGTGCACGTCCAAGCCCTCGGCAAAGGCGCGCAGCAGAGCTTCGTCCTCGCTCAAGTGGGCCATGATGCGCAGTTCGATTTGGGAATAGTCGGCGCTGGCCAGCACGTGCCCGGGCGCGGCGATGAAGGCCTCGCGGATGCGCCGGCCCTCGGGCGTGCGGATCGGGATGTTTTGCAGGTTGGGGTCGTTGCTCGACAGCCGCCCCGTGACCGCCACCGCCTGGGCATAGTGGGTATGCACGCGCCCGGTGCGCGGATGCGCCATGGCCGCCAGCTTGTCGGTGTAGGTCCCCTTGAGCTTGGTCAGCGAACGGTGCTCCAGAATCTTGGCCGGCAAGGGGTAGTCTTCGGCCAGTTTTTCCAGCACCTCCTCATCGGTGCTGCGCGCGCCGGTGGCGGTCTTCTTGACCACGGGCAAACCCAGCTTGTCGAAAAAAATCTCGCCCAGTTGCTTGGGGCTGTTGAGGTTAAAGGGCTGCCCGGCGATGGCATAGGCTTCCTGCTCCAGTTGGAGGATGCGCTGACCCAGTTCGTGGCTTTGGCGGGACAGGACATCGGCGTCTATCAGCACCCCGTGCCGCTCGATGCGATAGAGCACTTCGCTGCATGCCACCTCCAGTTCGTAGATACGTCGCAAGCGGTCGTCGGCCTGCAAGCGCGGCCACAATACCTGGTGCACGGCCAGGGTCAGGTCGCTGTCCTCACAGGCGTATTCGGCCGCCTTGTCGATGGCCACCTGGGCAAACGGGATCTGATGCGCCCCTTTGCCACACAGGTCTTCGTAGCTGATGCCCTGCCGCCCCAAATGCCGCTGGGCCAGGCTGTCGAGGCTGTGCGGCTTGTGGACTTCGAGCACATAGCTTTGCAGCATCGTGTCGTGCGCATAACCGCGCACCTCGATGCCATGGTTGGCAAACACGTGGCGGTCGTATTTGATGTGTTGCCCCAGCTTGGGGCGGCTCGCGTCCTCCAGCCAAGGGCGCAAGCGCGCCAACACCTCATCGCGTGGCAACTGCGCCAGAGCCCCCGGATAGTCATGCGCCAGCGGCACATAGGCCGCCACCCCAGGCTCAACCGCCCATGAAATGCCCACGATCTCGGCCTGCATCTCGTCGATGGAGGTGGTCTCGGTATCCAGCGCCACGCAAGGTGCTGCCTGCAACCGTTGGAGCCAGGCGTCGAAGGTGGGCCAATCACACACCGTCTCGTAGCGGCGCGTCACCTCGGGCGCGGGCGGCTGTCGATCGGCGGCGCCGGCCTGTGCAGGCGGCGCCGCATCCGGGGCGACGGCATCGGCCCCCATCTGCTCAGCCAGCGCCCGCGCCAGGGTTTTGAAGCCATAGCGCTCATAAAAGGCCCGCAGCGCTTCGGGCTGCGGCATGCGACGCGCCAGCGCATCCAGCGCGGGCAGGCCCGGAACGTGCTCATGCAAATCGCAGTCGGTGCGTATGGTCACCAACTGCCGCCCCAGCGGCAGCCAGTCTCGGGCTTTGCGCAGGTTTTCACCCGCCACCCCTTTGATGGCGTCGGCATGGGCCAGCAGGGCGTCAAGCGAACCGTACTCATTGAGCCACTTGGCCGCCGTCTTGGGGCCCACTTTGTCCACCCCCGGAACGTTGTCCACCGCATCGCCCACCAAGGTCTGGTAATCGACCATCAGGCATGGCGGCACGCCAAACTCGGCCATCACCCCCTGAACATCTCGCACCTTGCCGCTCATGGTGTCCATGATGGTGATGCGCTCATCGACGAGTTGGCTCAAGTCCTTGTCGCCACTGGAAATGATGACCCGTACGCCCTGGGCGGCCGCCACGGTGGCCAGCGTGCCGATCACGTCATCGGCCTCCACGCCCGGCACATCCAACACGGTCCAGCCCATCAGACGGACCACTTCGTGGATGGGGGCGATCTGGGCCCGCAAATCCTCGGGCATGGGGCTGCGATGGGCCTTGTACTCGGGATAAAGCGCGTCGCGGAAGGTGGGGCCGGAGGCGTCGAACACACAGGCCACATACTCGGCCGGATGCTCCTTTTGCAGCGCCTGCAGCATGTTGATCATGCCGCGGATGGCGCCAGTGGCCGGGCTGCTGGGGTCGCCGGGCACGGCTCGCAAGTCTGGCATGGCATGGTAAGCGCGGTACAGATAGCTGGACCCATCGACCAGCACCAGGGTGGAATTGGCTTGACTCATGGCCAGATTGTGCCGGCAAACCAGCAGGGGCATTGCCTACAATGGAGGGATGGACTTTTTCGCCCTACGCCCTTCCTTGCGACCGCTGCGCGCTGCGCCCCTGCTTGCCCTGTGTCTGCTGGGCCTTGCGGGGCTGAGTGTGACGGCCATGGCCCAGCCCGCTGGCACCGCCCCCCTGGAGCGTGAGCCCGTACGCACCCTGGAGCAAAAAACCGAGCGCATCGTGCATCAGGACGCCGGCAGCCGCATCGAGGAACTGCGCATCGGCGGCCAGACCCGCAGCATCGAGGTGCAGACCAACAGCCGCGTGCCCGGCTATCAGGTACAACCCATCGACCCGGCCCGTTCGCAGGATGATCGCGGCTCCTCTGGCAAAAGCAGCTGGCGCGTGCTCCAGTTCTGACCATGGCCGTCTTCACCGAAGTCTCACGCGATGAGGCCACGGCCCTACTGCGCCGACTGGGCCTGGGGACGCTCACCGACATGGCGGGCATCACCGGGGGCATCGAAAACACCAATTACTTCGTCAGCACCGAGCGCGATGGCCAGCGCCACGACTATGTGCTGACGCTGTTCGAACGCCTGTCTTTCGAGCAGCTGCCGTTCTACCTGTACCTGATGAAGCATCTGGCCGCCAAGGGCATACCGGTGCCCGCGCCCGCGGCAGACGATCGGGGTGAGATTCTGCACCGCGTGCAAGGCAAGCCGGCTGCCGTGGTGGACCGGCTGCGTGGCCACAGCGAACTGGCGCCCGATGCCTCCCACTGCGCCCAAGTGGGCGCCATGCTGGCGCGCATGCACCTGGCCGGGCAGGACTACGAACGCGTTCAGCCCAACCTGCGCGGGCTGGCCTGGTGGAACGAAACGGTGCCCGTGGTGCTGCCCCACGTGAGCGCGGAGCAGGCCAACCTGCTGCGCAGCGAGTTGGCCTATCAGAACCACCTGGCCCAGACGCCTGCTTACGAAGCGCTGCCACGCGGCCCCATTCACGCCGACCTGTTCCGCGACAACGTGATGTTCGATGGCGGGCAGCTCAGCGGCTTTTTCGATTTCTACTTCGCCGGCTGCGACACGTTCCTGTTCGACATCGCCGTCTGCCTGAACGACTGGTGCATCGACTGGGCCAGCGGCTGCGCCGACGCCCAGCGCGAACAGGCCCTGCTCAACACTTACGAAGGCGTGCGCCCGCTGACGGCCGCCGAGCGGCAGCTGCTGCCCGCCATGAAACGGGCCGCAGCGCTGCGCTTCTGGATCTCGCGCCTGTGGGACTGGTACTTGCCGCGCGAAGCCTCGATGCTCAAGCCCCACGACCCCACCCATTTTGAACGCGTGCTGCGCGCGCGGATCCAGGCCTTATGAAGCTGCATCACGTTCCCGCCAGCGCCGGCATCCAGTGGGTGAAGCTGGGCATTCGCACGTTCTTCCGGCAACCGCTGGCCCTGGCCGGGTTGTTTTTCATGTTCATGCTGGTGGTCTCGGTGCTGTCCATCGTGCCGGTGCTGGGGCATGCGCTGGCCCTGGCGCTGCTGCCCGCTGCCACGCTGGGCCTGATGGCAGCCACCCGGGAGGCTGCCGCCGGCCAGTTTCCCATGCCCACGGTACTGGCCAGCGCCTTCCAGGCCGGACGCGAACGGGTGCGCGCGATGCTCGTGCTCGGCGCCATTTACGCCGCCGGCTCTTTCGTCATCATGGGACTGACGGCGCTGATCGCCGGCACCGGCCCGGTGGCCATCGATCCCGAACAGGTGGAATCGGCCGGCGAGCTGCTGCGCCAGCCAGGGGTGATGCGCGGCCTCCTGGTCAGCCTCGTGCTGTACGTGCCGCTGGGGCTGCTGTTCTGGCACGCGCCGGCGCTGGTGCACTGGCACGGCGTGTCACCGGCGAAAAGCCTGTTTTTCAGCGCCTTGGCTTGCTGGACGAACAAAGGCGCGCTGTTGGTCTATTTCCTGGGCTGGACCGGCGTGTTCTTCGGCGTCTCGCTCGGGCTGGTGCTGCTGGCCACGCTGCTCGGCGGCCCCAAGCTGCTGAGCCTGTTGCTGTTTCCGGTGGCCATGCTGATGAGCGCGATGTTCTTCTCGTCGCTCTACTTCACCTTCCGCGACAGTTTCACCACCGACGACGGCCAAGCCCCGGCCTGAATGACTGCGCGCCCATCGGCGGTTCAGATGGGCGTGAGCTTGGCCACGCTCAATGCCAGCCATTTCGAGCCATGGCGCATAAAGCTGACCTGGGCCCGGGCATCGTCGCCCTGCCCTTCCACGGTCAAGACCTTGCCCTCCCCGAACTTGGGGTGAAACACCTGCATCCCGGCGCGGATGCCGTGAGGCGCCGCTGCCTGCGCGGGTGAGGCGGTCTGGCGCGCGGATGCTGGCACTGTGAAGCCCGTCTCTGCCAAGCCGCTGCGGCCCCAGGCAGGTTGCATGCCCACCCGAGACGGCGCAGCGCCCCAGGGGCTGCCGCGCTCGCCCGCCCCCCAGCCGGCAGACGGCGGCGTGAGCCATTTCAAGCAATGCTCGGGCAATTCGTCGAAGAAGCGGCTGCGCAGGTGGTAGCGGGTCTGTCCGTGCAGCATGCGGGTCTGGGCATGGGTCAGATACAGGCGTTTGCGCGCCCGGGTGATGGCCACATACATCAGCCGACGCTCCTCTTCCAACCCGTCCATGTTGCTGAGGCTGTTCTCGTGCGGAAACAGCCCTTCTTCCAATCCGGCGATGAACACGGCGTCGAACTCCAGACCTTTGGCCGCATGCACGGTCATGAGCTGCACCGCGTCTTGGCCCGCCTGGGCCTGATTGTCGCCCGACTCCAGCGCGGCATGGGTCAGAAACGCCACCAGCGGGCTGACGGTTTCGCCCGTCTCCGCCGCCACGGCATCGGACAAGGGCAAATCCAGCAGCGCGGCCGTGGGGTCCAACCCCTGGCTGACGGGGGACTGGCCCGCAACGGCCAAGGTCGATGCGGTTTCGTCCAGCGGCAAGGCCACGGCATCACGGCCAAACCCTTCCTGCATGACAAAGCTTTCCGCGGCATTGACCAGTTCCTCCAGGTTTTCCACCCGGTCAGCGCCATCGCGGTCGTCCCGGTAATGCGCCAGCAAGCCGCTGTGCTGCAGCATGATGTCGATGATTTGGCGCAGCGTGGCCCCGGCGGTGGCTTCGCGCATCACATCGATCTTGGCCACGAAGGCGCGCAGCTTGGTGGCCGCCGCGCCCCCCAGGTGCTCGACGGCATCGTGCAGCGAACACCCCCGGCTGCGGGCCCTGTCCTGCAATTGCTCCAGGGTTCGCGCCCCGATGCCGCGCGGCGGGAAGTTGGCGACGCGCAGGAAGCTGGTGTCGTCGTGCGGGTTGTCCAGCAGCCGCAAATACGCCAGGGCGTGCTTGATTTCCGCCCGCTCGAAAAACCGCAAGCCGCCGTACACCCGGTACGGCACGCCGGCATTGAACAAGGCGCTTTCCAACACGCGGCTTTGCGCATTGCTGCGGTACAGAATGGCCACCTCCTGGCGCGGCAGGCCGTCGTTTTTCACCAAGTGGCGGATTTCATCGACGATCCACTGCGCCTCGGCGAAATCGGTGGGGGCTTCGTACACCCGCAGCGGCTCGCCCGCGCCTTGATCGGTACGCAATTGCTTGCCCAGCCGGCTGCGGTTGTGGTCGATCAGATGGTTGGCGGCGTCCAGGATGTGACCGTGGCTGCGGTAGTTTTGCTCCAGCTTGATCTGGTGGCGCACGCCAAATTCGCGCACAAAGTCCGCCATGTTGCCCACCCGCGCGCCACGGAAGGCATAAATGCTTTGATCATCGTCGCCCACGGCCAGCACGGCATTGGAACCCGGAACGAAGCGGCCTTGCTCTTCGTGCCCGGCGAGCTGCTTGAGCCAGGCATATTGCAGCCGGTTGGTGTCCTGAAATTCGTCGATCAGGATGTGGCGAAAGCGCTGCTGGTAGTGCTCGCGCAGCGCCGGCTGGTCGCGCAACAGCTCGAAGCTGCGCAGCATCAATTCGCCAAAGTCCACCACGCCTTCGCGCTGGCATTGCGCCTCGTAGAGCTGGTACATCTCGACTTTGCGCCGATGGTCCTCATCATGGATGGGTATCTGGTGGGGGCGCAGCCCCTCTTCCTTGCAGTGGGCGATGAACCACTGCAGTTCCTTCGGCTTGAACTGCTCCTCGTCCAGCCCCTGCTGCTTGACCAGACGCTTGATGGCGCTGAGCTGGTCTTGCGTGTCCAGGATTTGGAAGGTTTGGGGCAGTGCGGCCAGCTTCCAGTGGGCCCGCAGCAGTCGATGGCACAACCCGTGGAACGTGCCGATCCACATGCCCCGCACATTCAACGGCAGCATGGCCTGCAGCCGGGTCAGCATCTCTTTGGCGGCCTTGTTGGTGAAGGTCACCGCCATGATGCCGCCCGCCGTGACCTGACCGGTGCTCAGCAGCCAGGCGATGCGGGTGGTCAACACCCGGGTCTTGCCCGAACCCGCGCCGGCCAGAATGAGCGCATGCGCCGCTGGGAGGGTGACGGCGGCGAGTTGTTCGGGATTGAGGGCTTGCAGCAGCGGCGAGCGTGCCGGATCGGTCGAGGCAGGACAAGACATAGCCCGCATTGTAGAAATGCCTGCCCAGGCTCAGCGAGCACGGGCCCGTTCACCGCTGGGGGTCTGGCGCCTCCATCACGATTTCCACGCGTCGGTTTTGGCTTCGCCCCTCGGGCGTGGCGTTGTCGGCCACGGGGCGGGTATCGGCCAAGCCGGAAGCACGCAGCCGGGTGGGGTTGATGCCGCGCGCCTCCAGATGCCGCACCACTGCACCGGCGCGGGAGGCAGACAGTTCCCAGTTCGACGGGAAACGTGGGGTGTTGATGGGCACGTTGTCGGAATGGCCCTCGACCACGATGGTGTGATCGGGCGCCTGGTTGAAGGCAGGCAGCAGGCGATCGATTACGGCCTGCCCTTCGGGCGTTAGCGAGGCGTCGCCAGACGCAAACAGCACTTCACTGCTGATGCGAAAGCGCACCACGCCCTGGCCAGTGGTGACCTCGATCCCCTGGCCCAGATCACCCACTTCGACGGCGGGCCGCGGCGGCGCGGGCCTCATGTCCTGCGGCTCGCCCTCCACGCGGGCGGGCGCGGTGGCCGGATGGGGCAAGGGAATGGGGGGCACGATGCTGGTGCCGGCATCGGCCGCCGATTGAACGATGGGCGACTGCCGGTCGAGCGCACTTTCCCGTTTCTCACCACGGAACGACTCGCTGATGGGCTCGGAAAAAGCCAGCATCACCACCATCATCGCGAGCAGCAGGGTGACCACATCCAGGTAAGTGACAAGCCAAGACTCATCTTCCTGCGGTGGCACGGGATCGGTGTGCCAGCGCTCGAATCGCCCGCTGCGCAGGGCACTGATGGCCCGGTTCGGTCCGGAGTCGCTGGCGGAGGTGGCAGCCGACGTGGACTGGGACGATGCCTGCATCTCGCCCCACATTTTTTCAAGCAACGTGCCCCCGCTCATGACCGGTTTGCCCCTGCGCCAGGGGTAGGCTTGGGGGTGGCGGGACCACGACGCAGCAGCCCAGGGCGACGACCATTGTCCTGCGGGCCGTCGAAAATCTCGTCCTCATAATGCGCGACGAAGGACTTGAGCGTCTCGCGCATCAGCGAGGGGCTGCGCTTGGCCGTCATCATGGCAATGCCCTGCATCACCATGTTCATGAGGACCACACGCTGCTCGGTGCGGCGCTCCAGCTTGACGGCCACCGGCTTGAACACCAGATTGGCCAGCAAAATGCCGTAGAAGGTCGTCATCAGCGCCACGGCCAGGTGCCTGCCAATGACCACCATGTCGCCCGTGCCGAGTATGTCCATCATGTTGACCAGCCCGACGAGCGTGCCGATCATCCCGAAGGCGGGCGCATAGCTGGCCATGACGCGAAACAGCTGCGCCTCGGCCGCTTCCTTGGCCTTCATGCGCGAGATGCGCCACTGCAGCAGGTCGAGGATGTCTTCCTCCGGCGTGCGCTCGATGACGAGTTGCACCCCGGTACGTAGGAAAGGATTGGTCACGCGCTGCAGGGCCTTTTCCACCGCCACCGGATCTTCCCGTATCCACAGGCGAGAAACATCGACCAGTTCCTCGATGTCTTTCTGGGTATAGAGCCGTTCGTTGCGGATGACCGTCTTGATCAGCTTGAAAACACGCAACACTTCCTTGAGCGGATAACTCATGAAAGTCGCCGCCATGGTACCGACGAGAACGATCGCCAGGCCAGGCAGGTCGATGAACAGCAGCGGGTCTTCGGCCGCGAAAATCATGACGACGACCAGCAGCAAGACGCTGGCCACCATCCCGATCAGGGTGGATGGGTTCATCCGGCAGACTCCTCTGGGCGGCTTGAGGCCACCGCACGCTGGGATTGTGCCGCATCGTTCACCAGCACAGGCATTGGCTAAAGCGAAAAAAACGCGGTGTCTGTCGGCCTGTTTGACCGCGACGGCCAGGAGGAATGCAACAGGGTCTCAGGCAGCACTCAGTCGCGCACTCGGCGCACCAAGTCGTCAAAGGCATCCCGGATGGCATGGCCGACGAAGGACTCCGGCATTTCCCAACCGGCCACCCAACTCAGTATGTCGTCTGCCGGCATGGGTCGGGCGATCCCGTATCCCTGCAGGATGTCGCAACCCATATCGTGCAAGGCGGCGGCATGCTCGTCGGTTTCCACGCCTTCGGCCACCACGGTGCAGCCAAAGGCCTTCCCAAGGCTGATGACGCCGCGCACCAAGGTGCGGTCACGCTCATTGACGAGCATATCCCGCACGAAAGACTGGTCGATCTTGATGATCTGCGCCGGCAGACGCTGCAGGTAAGCCAGAGAGGAATACCCCGTACCGAAGTCGTCGATGGAGCATGGCACCCCTAAGCGGGCCAGTTCCTCGATCACGTAAGACACCAGAGAAAGGTCATGCAACGTTTCGGATTCGAGCAGTTCGATTTCCAGGTACCCCCTTGGCAATGCCGGATAGGCGGCCAACAGTTGCTGCACGTCTTGCAGGAACTCGGGCCGCACGAGGGTGGAGACATGCAGGTTCACGCTCACGGGCAACACGGTTCCGGAGGCCATCCAGCGGCTGCCAATCCGCAACGCTTCATGCAGCACCCAGCCGTCCAGCCGCGTGGCCAGCGGTGTGCCCTGCACTGCATCCAGAAAAACACCCGGCGCCAGCACACCCCGTTCAGGATGCCGCCAGCGAATCAGGGACTCCACCCCGATCACTTCGCCGTCAGCCAGACGCACCTTGGGCTGGAAGTACAACACCATCTCGCCCTGATCGATCGCCTGTTCAATGCGGGCCAGATGGTCTCGCTGGCTTTGCACCTGGGCCTCACGGTGAACATCGTGCACACACAGGCGGTTCTTGCCCTGTTCTTTGGCCAGCAACATGGCCAAATGGGCGTGGCGCAGCAGCATGTCGGCATCTCCGCCGTCCGCCGGGTAGAAGGTCACGCCGCCGCTGCATGCCAAGGTCAGCATCCGGTCAGCCACGGCATGGGGGCCGCGAACGCAGACCCGCAAGGCTTCGAGTTGCTGCAAAGCCTCCACTGGTTCTGCGCAGCCATGGATCACCACCACGAACTCATCCCCGCCGAGCCGACCCACCAGCCTCGATTCATCGGCCCCGCCCTGCAGCACTCTGGCCACCGCACAGAGCACATCGTCAGAAGCCGATGCCCCCACTTGATCGACCACGGCCTTGAAATCGTCCAAATCCAGGACACAGATCGCCAGGCACCCGGGACGGCCAGCAGCCTGTGCCAGCCAACCATGCAGGCGTTGGGTGATCTGGCGCCGGTTGGGCAGCCCGGTGAGCTGATCGTAGTGAGCCGCTCTGGCCACCGCTTCCTCCATTCGGCGCTTCTCAGTCAAGTCCTTGCCCACCGATACCCAGCGCCGCACCACGCCGTCACTGTCAGGAAGTCCTTCGATGGTCACATCCGACCAGAACACCTCACCATTTTTGCGACGCCGCTGGACCTGGCCCTGCCAGCGTCCTTCGGTCTGAATGGCACGCGCCACCACGAGCCGAAAGTTGTCGCCTTGCGTTTCAGCCCCTACGCGCAGCAGGTCGGACTGCATGCCAATGAGTTCTTCGCGGGTGTAACCCAAGGTCTGGCAGTAGGCGGGGTTGACATCGAGAATCTCCCCGCGTGGCTTCATGATGCAAATCGTGGCCGGGCTGTGGGTAAACACACTGGCCGCCTGCCGGGCTTCGGCCAGCGCCTGCTGCAACCGCGCGGTGGACTGTGCCAGACGAACTTCCCGCTCCCTCAGATACAGGCTGTTGTCGAGGAGATAGCCCACGCAAAGAATGGCCATGAGCGACATGACCGTCACCGGCACGGCGGTCTGACGCCAGACCTGAGCGCCCAAATCACTCGGCAAGGTCCAGGTGGCCATCTGCGTGACCAACGCCGAACCAAGCCCCAAGACGAGCAACCAGCCCCACAAGCCGCCAAAGCGTCCGAGACGCTCATCGAAGTCGGGACGTATACGCCGCATCACCACGCCAACAAGCAGATTGAGTCCGATCGCCAACAGGGCCGGATACACCCCTATGCCTCCCAAAGACTCCCGATAGATGGCCATGATGACCGCCGCCAGCGCTGCCGGAGCCAGCGGCAGGTAAGCCCCGGCCAGGGCTGCCACTACGTTGCGGGCATCCATGATCACACCTGGGGCCACGGTCACTGGCACCATCATGGCCAGGATACCGACACCTCCAAACAGAAGCCCCCCCAGCCATACCAGCCAACGGCTGCGGGCCCGTCGCACCTCGCGCCGCTTGTGCAAGGTGCCGCGTGTTGCCACGCCATACGCCACCGCCAGCATGGCCAGCAGACCGGCATTCATGCCGAGGTCTCGAATCAGGGCGGTGACTTCGTGTTGCATCAGGCCGCCAGATTAACCGTTTCCGTTCAGATCTTGAACTGCGCCACCGTGGCCGCCAGACTGTCGGCCTGCTCGCTCAGCGCCGTGGCGGCCGCGGCACTTTCTTCGACCAGCGCCGCATTCTGCTGCGTCATCTGATCCAGATTGGTCACGGCATCGCCAATTTGCGAAATGCCCTGTCGCTGTTCATTGGCGGCCAGCGCCACCTGATTCATCAAATGGGCCACCTTCTGCACGTCGGTGACGATGGCCTGCATCACTTCGCCCGTCTGGTTCACCAGCACCGAGCCGTTTTCCACCGCCTGCACCGAGCCTTCGATCAGGCCCTTGATCTCCTTGGCAGCCTCACCAGAGCGCTGCGCCAGGGTGCGCACTTCGCTGGCCACCACGGCAAAACCGCGGCCCTGCTCACCCGCGCGAGCCGCCTCCACCGCCGCATTGAGCGCGAGGATGTTGGTCTGGAAGGCAATGCCGTCGATCACGGCGATGATGTCGTTGATGCGGCGTGAGCGGTGGGTGATGTCGTCCATGCTGCGCACCACCTCTGAAACCACCTCCCCGCCTCGCGCGGCGGACTGTGCCGCCGCGGCGGCAATCCGGTTGGCCTCGGTAGCGGTGTCGGCCGACTGCGTCACGGCGCTGATCATCTCCTCCATGGTGGAGGCCGTTTCTTCCAGGCTGGATGCGGTCTGTTCGGTGCGGGCCGACAGGTCGTGATTGCCTGACGCGATCTCACGAGCCGCCACGTTCACCGAGTCACTGGTTTCACGAATCACGCGCAGCGTGCCCTGGATCTTGGCCACGAATTCATTGAACGCCGCCGCGATGCGCGCGAGTTCGTCGGAGCCGTCGGCATTGAGTCGCTTGGTGAGATCGCCTTCGCCCGAAGCCACATCCAGCATGGCTTTTTCCAGCCGACCCAGCCGCGTCAGCGAGCGCACCACCACGGCCGCGCACACGAGCACCGATGCCAACGCCACCAGCAGCCCAGCCACCAGCGAACTGGTCAACAGTTGGCGCACGCCGGCCATGGCCTCGCCTCCATGCAGGGCAATCACCAACCACCAGTCGGTGCCAACGATCGGTCGCGCACTGATCAGCCGCCCCACCCCATCGATGCTCACCGGTACCAGGCCGCCATCTTGGGCAATCTGCTGGACCCGGGGACCACTGAGGTCACGGGAAATCTCGGCCACATCCTTGAGCACCAGTTCCAGGTTCTTGTGTACCAGCACTTTGCCGGCGCTGGAGACAACGAAGGCATAGCTCGATGGCGTCGGCGCGATGGCCGTCACACTGTTGGCCACCACATCCATGAACACGTCGGAGGCCGCCACTGCCCGCACGGCTCCTCCCTCGCGGGCGGCCACGGCGAAGGTCATGACCAGCCGCCCGCTGCCGGCGTCCACATACGGCTCGGTCAACACCACCCCATTGCCCGCCGCCGCCTGCCGGTACCAAGGGCGACCGGTCGGGTCCCAATCTGGCGGCAGATTCTGTGGGGTGGAAAAAATGGCCGTGCGGTTGGCGTAACCGATGTAGGTGGTATCGAACCCTCCACTGACGACTGCCTGCGTCAATGCCGGCAGGGGATCGTCCACCGCCGTCGCCGGCAGCATGGCCTGGGTGATGTCGGATCGCGTCTTCACCCATTCGGCGATGCCACTGACCCGCGCCTCCGAAAGAGCCGCCGTGCTTTGCGTCAGGGATTGCATGGCGGCATTACGCACCGTGAAAAAGTTCAAGGTCGAAACCGCCAGCACACTCAAAGCGACCAGCGCCCCCGTGGTCCATATGAGCCGCTGCTTCAAAGATAACGACGTCCAACTGCTCATATTTCGCCTCGCAAGGATGTTTTTTAGGTTTTTAGCAGATTTTAAACAAGGCTGAAAGGGGCAAACCCCCCGGTAGATAGCCCCCAAGCCTCTCGCACCCATGCCATCGAGCGGATCGTTCCCCGACACCGTGGGAATGTGTATACAATCAATCACCGGGCCCAAGTTTCTTGCGTCCGGTTTTTTGTTGCCGGATTCAGGCCAAGCGCTCACCCCCTCTTCACCGACCAAGGAGCCTGGATCATGGAAATCTTCGACTACGACAACATTTTGCTGCTGCCGCGCAAGTGCCGGGTGGAAAGCCGCTCGGAATGCGACACCTCGGTGCAGTTCGGCCCACGCCGCTTCAAGCTGCCCGTGGTGCCAGCCAACATGAAAACCGTGCTCGACGAGAAGATCGCCGAGTGGTTGGCCGCCCATGGCTACTTCTACGTCATGCACCGCTTCGACCTGGACAACGTGGCCTTCGTGCGCCGCATGCATGACCAAGGGCTGTTCGCCTCCATTTCGCTGGGCGTGAAGGCGGCCGATTACGCCACTGCCGAGCGACTGGCCGCCGAGGGGCTGATGCCCGAATACATCACCATCGACATCGCGCATGGCCACGCCGACAGCGTCCAGCGCATGATCGCGCACCTCAAGCAGAAGCTGCCCGGCAGCTTCATCATTGCCGGCAACGTGGGCACGCCCGAAGCGGTCATCGATCTGGAAAACTGGGGCGCCGACGCCACCAAGGTCGGCATTGGGCCAGGCAAGGTGTGCATCACCAAGCTCAAGACGGGGTTTGGCACCGGGGGCTGGCAGCTGTCGGCCCTGAAATGGTGTGCCCGCGTCGCCACCAAGCCCATCATCGCCGACGGCGGCATTCGCGAGCATGGCGATATCGCCAAATCCATCCGTTTCGGCGCCACGATGGTGATGATCGGCTCCCTGATGGCCGGCCACGAGGAGTCCCCCGGCCAGACGGTGGAAGTGGACGGCAGGCTCTACAAAGAGTATTACGGTTCGGCCAGCGACTTCAACAAGGGCGAGTACAAGCACGTCGAAGGCAAGCGCATCCTCGAACCGATCAAGGGCAAGCTGGCCGACACGCTGCGCGAAATGCAGGAAGACCTGCAAAGCTCCATCAGCTACGCGGGCGGCCGGCAGCTCATGGACATTCGCAAGGTGAATTACGTCATCCTGGGCGGGGACAACGCCGGCGAGCACCTGCTGATGTGAGCCAGCGGGCGCTCAATCCGCCAGCAGCGCCCAGGCCAGGCGGTGGAGCCGATGCCCAGGTTCCACCAGGGCTTCCAGCACGCTGAAGTGGTTGAGCCCCGACAGGGCTTCGCACACGGGCACCCGCTTGCGCCCCCAAGCCTTGCGTATGAGGCGGTTCTGCTGCAAAAAGGCGCTGCTCTCGTCAGCACCGGCCACCGCATAGAGCTTCCCTTTGTCCGGCCGGGGCAGGCCTGCCGGGCTGGCCTGCCGCACCTGCTTGGGCGTCAGACGCAGGTCTGGTTGCAGAAACGGGGTGTGGCGCAGCGGCGCCAAATCGTACAGCCCCGAGATGGACAGCGCGCGCCGCACCAGTCGCTTGGGCAAATCCTGGTCCACGTCACGCCAGCGGCACAGCAACAACATGGCCGCCAAATGCCCACCGGCCGAGTGCCCCACCACCGTGATGCGGCCCGGATCCCCGCCCCAGGCGGCAACGTGCCGGCTCGTCCACGCCAACGCCTGCACCATTTGCATCGTGATCTCTGGTATCGAGACGGCGGGGCACAAGGCGTAATTGGGCACCACCACGCACACCCCTTGGCGGTTGAACACCGGCGCCACAAAGGCATGGTCGGCCTTGTCCAACGAGCGCCAGTACCCCCCGTGAATGAACACCATGACAGGCGCCCGCCCCTGGCCGGTCGTGGCCGGAAACACGTCGAGCCGCTGGGCGGGCCCGTCACCATAAGGCACATCGAGAGCCGGGCGCGGATGCTCGGCCCTCGCCTGCGCCGAAGCGCGCTGCCAGCGCTGGAAATGGCTGGCGAAGTCGGGCACGAGGGCCCGATTGTTGTACAGACGGTCCAGTTCTTGCTTGTTCCACCGTGGCATGCGCGTCTCCTGTAAGATTGTTTGCAAGGGCCGCGCAGACGGTCGCCCCAGCGTTTTTTTCCATATTACACATCCGGCGTCGTTGTCCATGCTCCACTTTGCCGAATCGCCCGCGATCGCGAGCCTTCTCCAACCGACGGACAGCCAGGTCTGGTCATGACCGAAACCCTGCGCGCCCTGGCGCGACGTCATGGGTGGATGGCCCTGACCGTTTTTCTGGTCAGCGGCCTGGTGTTGGGTGGCTTTGCGTGGCGGGCCGAAATGCAGCGGATAGACGCCCACCGCGCCGAGGCCCGGCTGCTCGCCGGCGACGTGGCCCAGGCGCTGGAAAACCGGATGGAGCGGCTCATGTCGGCCACATACCTGATGGCCGCCTTCGTCCGGGCCAATGGGGGCGAGGTCACGCAGTTCGAACAACTCGCCACCGAAATGCTGCCTTTCTACCCTGGCGTCACCTCCCTGGGCTTGGCGCCGGGCGGCATCGTCCGTTACGCCATTCCACTGGAACCGAACCGGGCCACGATCGGCTTCAACCAGCTGGCCGACCCCGTGCAAAGCCCCGAAGCCTTCCTGGCCCGCGACACCGGCCGCCTCACCTTGGCCGGGCCGCTGAACCTCGTTCAGGGCGGGCTGGGCGCGGTGGGTCGGCTGCCGGTGTTTCTGCCCCATCCGCAACGCCAGGAACCTCAATTCTGGGGCTTCGCGTTCGTCACCATCCGTTTCCCCGACGCCTTCGAGGGCCTGGGGCTGGAGAGCCTGACCGAACGCGGCTACCGGTACGAACTGTGGCGCCGGCATCCCGATACCGGCCAGCGGCAGGTGATTGCTGCCTCGGAAGATGTGATCAGCGGCCAGCCGCTCAAGCAAGGCGTCGGGCGATCGGTGAAGGTGCCCAATGGGGAATGGTTGCTGGACGTAGAGCCGCGCGCAGGCTGGGCGCAGATCGGCCCCTTGCTCATCCAGGGCGCTTTCAGTATGGCTTTCAGCGCCATGCTCGCCTTGCTCGTGTGGTTGCTGCTGGCTCGCACCACACAAAAGGTGGCGCTCGAACACCAGGTCGCGCAACGCACCCGGGAAATCGAGGAAGCCCGGCAGGAACTCCAAGCCACCCTCAACGCGGTGCCCGACGTCTTGTTCGACCTCGATGCCGATGGCATGCTGCATGCCGTCCACACCCATCACCGCACCCAAACGCTCTACGCCCCGCAGCACATCCAGGGCCGCAACATTGCCGACTTCCTGCCACTGGATGCGCTCCAAACCATTCGCGCCAGCATGGCCGATGCGGCCCGGGACGGCCGTTCCAGCGGTCGGCAATACCCCATCGACACGCCACAGGGGCGACAATGGTTCGAGTTGTCCATGGCAGCCAAGGCTGCCTCCGCTGCTGACAGCACCAGCGCCACCCCGGCGCGCTTCATCGCCCTGGCCCGCGACATCACCGCGCGCAAGCAAGCCGAGCTGCAGTACCACCTGGCCGCGCAGTTTTTCGCAGGCAGCAGCGAGGGCTTCGTCATCACCGATGCCCAGCAGCGCATCATCCAGATCAACCCGGCCTTCACGGCCATCACCGGGTATCCGGAAGAAGCGGTCATGGGCCAAAAGCCCAGCATCCTGTCTTCCGGGCGGCACGACCGCACCTTCTACGAAGCGATGTGGCGCAGCATTCGTCAGACCGGGCATTGGGAAGGCGAAATCTGGAACCGGCGCCGCAACGGCGAAGAGTATCCCGAGTGGCTGTCCATCAGCCGCATTCAGGACGGCTCGGGCCAGACCACCCACTACGTGGCCATCTTCAGCGACATCAGCCGGCGTCTGGAACAGGAAGCACGCATCCGCGATCTGGCTTACTACGACAACCTGACCGGCCTGGCCAACCGCACGCTGCTGCGCGATCGCGTGCAGCACGACCTGAGCATGGCCCGCCGATACGACAAGCCGCTGAGCCTGTTGTTCATCGATCTGGACCATTTCAAGCACGTCAATGACTCGCTCGGCCACCAGGTCGGCGACCAACTGCTCGTAGAGGTGGCCCGGCGCATCCGATCCCTGGTGCGGGAACAGGACACCGTGGCGCGGCTTGGTGGCGACGAGTTCGTGGCCGTGCTGCCAGAGACCGGCGCCGAAGGCGCCGCCCACGCTGCCACAGTCTTGCTCAAGACGCTGGGCCAGCCCTACGACCTGGGCACCCAGGAGCTCACCGTCACACCCTCCATCGGCATCGCGCTCTACCCCAACGATGGCAGCGACTTCGAGACCCTGTACCGTTGCGCGGACACGGCGATGTACCGCGCCAAGCAGGAAGGGCGCAACCGCCACGCCTTCTTCACGCAGGAAATGCAGGCCCTGGCCATGCGCCGCCTGCAACTGGAAAACGCCCTGCGACGGGCCATCGAGCGGGGTGAGATGTGCTTGCACTACCAGCCCCAGATCTCCCTGTGCAATGGCTCACTGATCGGGGTGGAGGCCCTGCTGCGCTGGAATCACCCGACGCTCGGCGCCATTTCGCCGGCCGAATTCATCCCCGTGGCCGAGCACACCGGGCAGATCGTGACGATCGGGGAGTGGGTATTGCGCCAGGCCTGTGTGCAGCTCCAGCAATGGCGTCAGGCGGGCCTGCCGTCCATGGTGGTGGCGGTCAACCTGTCGGCTGCGCAGTTTCGCCAGCCCGATCTGGTACAGCGGGTCGCCCAAGCCCTGGCAGACTCGGGCCTGCCCGCCGAGTGGCTCGAATTGGAACTCACCGAAAGCACTGCCATGCACGACCCGCAAGCCGCCATCGCCACCGTGGACGCCCTGCGCGCGCTGGGCGTGCACCTCTCGCTGGATGATTTCGGCACCGGCTATTCCTCGCTCAACCACCTCAAGCGGTTCCAGATCGGCAAGCTCAAAATCGACCAGTCCTTCGTCCGCGGGCTGCCTGACGACGCCGAAGACGCCGGCATCGTCGAGACCATCATTCAGATGGCCCGCAGCCTGGGGCTCAAAACGGTGGCCGAAGGGGTGGAAACCGAAGCCCAGCGGGCCTTCCTGCAGCAACGCGGCTGTGATCAGATGCAGGGTTACCTGCTGGCGCGCCCTCTGCCGGCGAAGGACTTCGAGTCCTGGTGGCGGGCCCGTTTCTCGCCCGAAGGATGACGGCCCCCAGGCGCGGGCGGGGCAAAGCCCACCCGAGCGCCCTCACCCGGCCCACGGGCATGGCGAGCGCCGCCTGAGCGCTGTCCGCCCTCCCCGGGATAGCGACGCTCTTCCCCCCAGTTGCCACCGTGGCGGCCACGGCGCGGTCCGCGTCCGTCACGGCGCTCATGGCCGATGTCAGCCACCGGCTTGCGCGGCTCCAGCCCGGCAATCGTCTGGGCCTGAAACCGCTGCCGGCTGTAGGCCTCGATTTCCCCGATCTTGCGGCGATCGCGGAATTCGGCCATGGTGACGGCCAGCCCCTGGCGGCCTGCGCGGCCCGTGCGGCCGATGCGATGGGTGTAATCCTCGGCCTTCATCGGCAGGCCGTAATTGAACACGTGCGTGATGGTCGGCACATCGATGCCACGGGCGGCCACATCGGTGGCCACCAGGAACTGCACCTGCCCATTGCGCAAGGCCATCAGGCGGCGGTTGCGCAAGCCCTGGCTCAGCGCCCCGTGCAACGCCACGGCGGCAAAGCCGGCTTGCTGCAGATCTTCGGCCAGGGCATCGCATTCCACCTGGGTGCTCGCAAACACGATGGCCTGGTCGATGCCATCGACCCGCAACCAGTGGTCCAGCAACTGCCGCTTGTGCTCAGGGCTGTCACACCAGTACAGGCGCTGCTCGATGTGGGCGTGCCGGTCCTGCGGGGTGTCGATTTGCACCTTCTGGGGCTGACGCATCACCCGGGCCGCCAGCGCCTGGATGCGCGGCGCGAAGGTGGCACTGAACATCATCGTCTGACGACGCCGGGCCGTCAGGGCATGGATATCGGCCAGATCATCGGCAAAACCCAGATCCAGCATGCGGTCGGCTTCATCGACCACCAAGAACTGCACATGCTCCAGCCGAATCTGTCCGCTGCGCTGCAGATCGAGCAGGCGCCCTGGCGTGGCCACGACCAGATGGGCGTTTTGCAGCCTCGCGATCTGGGTCTGGTAGGGCATGCCCCCGACCACATTGGCCACCCGCAGGCCACGGCAATGGCGGACCAGGTCGATGGCATCGTGCGCCACCTGCTGGGCCAGTTCCCGCGTGGGGCACAACACCAGCGCGCCCGGCTCGGCAGGCTTGAAGTGGCGGGCCAGCAAAGGGTTTTTGCGCTTGGGGCGCTTTGGCGCGGGCTGCCCGGCCGCTTGCGCTTCGGCCGCCCGCCGGGCCCAATCGGCCTGCTCGGCTGCCTCGCGTTCGGCCTGTTGCTGGATCAAGGTATGCAGAACCGGCAGCAGGAAAGCGGCGGTCTTGCCACTGCCCGTCTGGCTCGACACCATGAGGTCGGTAAACGCATCGGCGGCATCACCGGCCTGCATGGCCATGGGAATGGCCGCTTTTTGCACCGGGGTGGGCTGGGTGTAGCCCAGGTCGGCCACGGCCTGCAGCAACGGCGTGGCCAGGCCCAGTTCGGCAAAGGGCTGGGGAAGCCGCGACTCGGTCGTCGCCAGCGGTGAGGAAATCATGTCTGTCATGTCATCGGTCCATGCGCGAAAGCGCAAAGGAACATCCCGAGCACAGACGCCTGCCAGGCGTTCGGCGTGCCCGATCGGTTCAAGGTGGAAAGACACATCGACCACCAACCGATCAGCGAGCGACGCACCCCCTGTCAGGGGCAACGTCTCAAACGCCCAAAACGGGTAGCCTCCCATGACCTTCTGGCCTGGGTGATCACCCCGTTTTCAAAGTGTGAGGCAGATGCACAAAATTCACCCCCTTCAGGAGGGTGAATCTTGCATTATCACACAGTTTCGGGTTTCCCCTTAAAACCACCCGATCAATGGGCCAGCAAGCGGGCCAACAAGTGATACAGCACAGCAGCCAACACCGCTGTGGCAGGCACCGTCACGATCCAGGCGGCCACGATACGCATCACCACCGAACGCTTGACCAGCTCCTTCTTGTAAGCCTTCTTGAACGCCTTGCGCTCTTTCTTGTCGAATGGGGTGGGCACCTCGCTGGACGAAGGCTGCCCGACCGTCATTTTGTGCTTGTGCGCCGCCGCGCGCTTCTTCATCTCGGCGAGCATGCGCTTTTTCTCGTCCACCGGGGCGGCCTCGAAACGGGCCAGGTAGGCTTCCACCGCCTCACGATCCTCCCCCTGGTGACCGGCCCGCACCACGGCCTCCATTTTGGCGTAGTTGACCTTGAGCAACTCCCGCAGAAAGCCGACACCGAACACCGCACCGATGGTCACGTGCGTGGTGGACACCGGCATGCCGAGGTGCGCCGCCAGGATCACGGTGATCGTGGCGGCCATGGCGATCGAATAGGCCCGCATCCGGTCCAATTCGGTGATTTCCTTGCCCACGGTCAAAATCAGGCGCGAGCCGTAGAGGGCCAGCCCCACCGACAGACCGATGGCGCCCAGAATCATGATCCACATCGGCGTGACCGCCCGGGCCGCCACCGCACCGCTGGCCACTGCCTCGTAAATCGCGGCCAACGGGCCGATCGCATTGGCCACGTCGTTGGCCCCATGGGCAAAACTCAGCAGAGCGGCCGCAAACACCAGCGGCCAGGTGAACAGGGCATTGACGCTGTCTTTGCTGCTGGGCAACCGGCGCGCCATGCGCCCAATGGGCTTGTGCAGCAGCAGATAAACCACCACCGCCATCGCCAGCCCGCCCAACACCGAAAACGCAAAGCTCACCTTGATGACCTGCGACACGCCTTTGAGCAACATGAAGGTGCCAAAAGCCCAGGCCATCAGTGCCACCAGCAGGGGCACCACCCGGGCCGCAGCCTGCGACATGTCGCCTTGGTAGGTGATGGTGCGCTTGATGACATACAGAAACCCCGCCGCGATCACCCCGCCCATGAGCGGCGAAATCACCCAACTGGCCACGATCGAGCCGATGGTGCCCCAGTTGACCAGGCCCCAGCCACCCGCGGCAATCCCCGCCCCCATCACCGCGCCGATGATGGAGTGGGTGGTAGACACCGGCGCCCCCAGCATGGTCGCCAGATTGAGCCATAAGGCACCGGCCAGCAGCGCTGCCAGCATCAGCCAGGTGAACCGCTCTGGATCGTCAAAGGCGCGGGTATCGATGATCCCGCCCTTGATCGTGCCCACCACCTCACCGCCAGCCACAATGGCCCCCAGGGCCTCGAACACCGCGGCAATCAGGATGGCCCACCCGAGTGTGATGGCGCCTGAGCCCACGGCCGGTCCCATGTTGTTGGCCACGTCGTTGGCGCCGATGTTCATGGCCATGTAGCCACCCACCGCCGCCGCGACGATCAAAAACCACAGCGCCTGCGTGCTCAGGCCCGGCAGGTGATCGACATTGAATGCCGCATACAGGCCCACGGCCACCAAAAACGCCACGGCCGCGGCCAGCCGCAACATCTGACGCAGATGTTCTTCGCCCGCGCGCGTGGCGGGCTTGAGGGGAATGTTCATGATGTGTGCTCGGGTATCAACGGTCCCGGCCCTCTGCAGGGGCCTAGGGTGCCGCTTCGGGAAAGCAAAAGCGCGCCTCAGCGCAGGAAATGTTGCCGGTAGTGCTCCAACTCGTCGATCGACTCATGCACATCGGCCAACGCCGTGTGCCGCTGCTGTTTCTTGAAGGCCGCATACACCTCCGGGCGCCAACGCTTGGCCAGCTCCTTGAGGGTACTGACATCGAGGTTGCGATAGTGGAAATACGCTTCCAGCTTGGGCATGTATTTCACCAGAAACCGCCGGTCCTGCCCGATGGTATTGCCGCACATGGGCGAACTGTTGCGGGGCACGTACCGCTGAATGAAAGTCAGCAGTTGCTCCTCGGCCTGGGCTTCGGTCAGCGTGCTGGCGCGCACCTTGTCGATCAGGCCGCTCTTGCCGTGCGTGCCTTTGTTCCAGTTGTCCATCGCATCGAGCACGGCCTCGCTCTGGTGAATCACCAGCACCGGCCCGTCGATGCGCGGCGTCAACTGCGGGCCGGTGATGACCACCGCCACCTCCAGCAGGCGTTCCTTCTCCGGATCGAGCCCGCTCATTTCACAGTCTATCCAGACCAGGTTCTGGTCGCTCTTGGGCAGGTCGGCAGGCGGCGGCGACGAAGCCTCGGCAACGTTGATGTGTGCGTCCATGAGGCGTGATTTTCGCCGATCCCGGCAAAGCACCCCCAACTTGGCTAGACTTGCTGCCCATGGATGTGGTTTCCTACTCAGCAGAATCGATCTGGACCCTGACTTTCTGCGCCTTGCTGCTGGCGGGTCTGCTCACGCGGCTGTGGCTGGCGGGCCGGCAGATGCGGCATGTGTCCGCCCATGCGAACCAAGTGCCCGAGCCCTTTGCCCAAACGGTGGACCTGGCGGCCCACCGCAAGGCCGCGCTCTACACCCTGGAGAAAACCCGGCTCGGCATGATCGAAGCCGCCGTGGCGGCCGCCGTGCTCGTGGGCTGGACGCTGCTGGGAGGGCTGCACCTGCTCAATCAAGCCCTGCTGGGCTGGATCGGCCCCGGGCTGCTGCAGCAAGTGGCGCTGGTGGTCGCCTTCGCGCTCATCGGTGGCCTGATCGACCTGCCGATGGCCTGGTGGCGGACTTTCCGCCTCGAAGAGCGCTTTGGCTTCAACCGCATGACCTGGCGGCTCTGGATCGCCGACGGCCTCAAGGGTCTGCTGATCGGTGCCATCGTCGGTCTGCCGCTGGTGGCGCTCGTGCTGTGGCTGATGGACAGCGCCGGCCCGTTGTGGTGGCTGTGGGCCTGGGGCGTGTGGATGGGCTTCAACCTGTTGCTGCTCGTGCTCTACCCCACCCTCATCGCGCCCCTGTTCAACCGCTTCCAACCCTTGGAAGACGAGACCTTGCGCCAGCGCGTCGAAGCCCTGATGGCCCGCTGCGGCTTCAGCGCCAAGGGGCTGTTCGTGATGGACGGCAGCAAGCGCAGCGCACATGCCAACGCTTACTTCACCGGCTTCGGCCCGGCCAAGCGCGTGGTGTTCTTCGACACGCTGCTGCAGCAGCTCACGCCTGCGGAAATCGATGCCGTGCTGGCCCACGAGCTTGGGCACTTCAAGCACCGGCATATCCTGCAGCGCATCGTGCTGCTTTTCGGGGTCAGCTTGATCGGTTTTGCCCTGCTCGGATGGGCCGCGCAGCAACCTTGGTTCTACACCGGCTTGGGCGTCATGCCCAGCCTGCTGCACCCCAACAGCGCGCTGGCTCTCATCCTGTTCCTCAACGTGGTGCCCCTGTTCACCTTTTTCATCACCCCGCTGATGAGCGGTTTGTCGCGCCGCCACGAGTTCGAGGCCGATGCCTTCGCGGCCCGACATGCCGACGGCCGCGATCTGGCCAACGCCCTGCTCAAGCTGCACAAGGACAACGCCAGCACCCTGACCCCAGACCCGGTGTTCGTGCGTTTCTATTATTCCCACCCTCCGGCGGCCGAGCGGCTGGCCCGCCTGGCGTGAGCCGCTGCCCATGAAAACCGGCTGGTTGCAGGGGCTCGTGGTGGCCACCCACGGCCGCCACTGCTGGATCGAAACCGACAGCGGCGAGCGTCGCCTGTGCCATCCGCGCGGCAAGCGGCAAACCGCCGTGGTGGGCGACCGGGTGTGGTGGCAGCCCAGCCGCGACGAAGGCACCATCGAGCAGGTCGAACCACGCCGCAATCTGCTCTATCGGCAGGACGCGGTGCGCACCAAGTCTTTCGCGGCCAATCTGGACCAGGTGCTCGTGTTGCTGGCGGCCGAACCGGTGTTCTCCGAAAGCCAACTCAACCGGGCGCTCATCGCGGCACGCGCCGAGGGGCTGCCTGCAATCGTGGCCCTGAACAAAAGCGACCTGGCCGAGCCGTTCCAGCAAGCATGGAGCCGGCTCCAACCCTATCGGGCCATGGGTCAACGGGTGTGGCCACTGAGCTTGACCCGCGAAGCGGGCCTGTCGGACCTGCGTGCTGAACTGGAGGGAAAGACCACGCTGGTCCTGGGACCGTCGGGCGTGGGCAAAAGCACCCTGGTCAACCGGCTGGTGCCCGATGCGGCAGCGGCCACCAGCGAGATTTCCCGAGCGCTCAACACCGGGCGGCACACCACCACCAGCACCACTTGGTATTGGATCGATCGCAGCCGCCACACCGCCTTGATCGATTCCCCTGGCTTTCAGGAATTCGGCCTGCATCACATCCCTGCCCCCAAGCTGGCCCTGCTGATGCCAGACTTCGAGTCCTTGGCGGGGCAGTGCCGTTTTCACAACTGCAGCCATTTGCACGAGCCCGACTGCGCGGTCCGAGCAGCCGTCGGCCACGGAATCACCCCGCAACGCTACCGCCTCTACGCCGAGTTGTATGAAGAGCTGGCGGCGGCTCCGCGCTATTGAGGCCAACGGCACCGCTGCGCCATCGCCCCGCTTACCAGAAACGGGCCAGCATGCCCAGCGCCAGCAGCAACAGCCACAACACCACCGAGCGCCACACCAACCCCACCGCGCTGGCCAGATGCGCCAGTTGGGGCGCGCGCTGGTCGCTGCCCGGCCAGTCTGGGCCGCCAGCAGCGGCCGACTGCCCACCCAGACGCACATTCATCGCGCCGGCCGTGGCCGCCAGCAGCAAGCCGTCGTTGCTCGGGGAGGCCATGCGCTCCTGGCGCCAGTTGGCAATCGCCTCTTCGAAATTGCCCACCACCGCGAAAGCCAAAGCGGTCGCGCGCACCGGCAAGAAATCGACCGCGTGCCAGCCACCGCGCGCCGCCTGGCGCGAGGCGTCGCTGTGCTCGTCGGCCGACTGTGCCGCCCAGCGACGCGAGAGATGCTCGGCCATGCGATACATCACGGCGCCGGCCGGCCCCAGCCCCAGGGCCGCGAACACCACGAAGCACACCAACACCCCGAACACATGGCGATGCGCGGCCAGCACCGAGTGCTCGATCACCTGACGCAAGAACTCCTCCCGCGGCCCATCGGCCACGTCAGCGCCTTTCCAACGGGCCAACGCCGCGCGGGCACCGGCCTCGTCGCCGGACTCCAGCGCCACCCGAATGGCCGTGAAATGGTGGCTGAACTGCCGGAACCCGAGCGTGAAATACAACGCCAGCGTCATCCAGGCAAATGCCAGCAACCCATGGATGGCCCACAGCGCCCAGTACACGGCCATGGCGCCCAGGGCAGGCGCGGCCACCGCCAGCCACCACGCAAGCCAGCCGTGGTGCGTCTGGCCTGCATCGAGCGTCTGGCGCGTCCAGCGCGCCCAGCCACGCATCGCCTCATAGACTGGGTTGTCTCGCCCCAGCGGTCTGGCCTGATCGAGCATGAGCGCCAACAGAATCGCGAAAAAACTCATGCCGGCATCATAGCGACGACTGACGCCGCCCAACGCGCCAGCCCCCCGGATTAACCCGCAATCAGGCGCTCAACAGCCGATACAGATTGCGCACCATGCCTGCCGTGGCCCCCCAGATGAAGCGCTCGGCGTGCCCATCGTGGTACGGCATAGAGAACCACTGCCGCAGCCGCCCCTCCCAGACCACCTCGTGCCGGCGGTGGTGCGCCGGGTTCATCAGATACGCCAGCGGCACCTCGAAAGCCTCGGCCACTTCCTGGGGATTGGGGCGCAAGGTATGCCGCGGGTCCACCAGGGCGACCACCGGCGTGACCATGAAGGCCGTGCCGGTGGTATACACCGGCAGGGTGCCCAGCACCTCCACATGCCCAGGCCACAGCCCGACCTCCTCCTCGGCTTCGCGCAATGCGGTGGCCACGGCATCGGCGTCGCCCGCGTCGATTTTCCCGCCGGGAAACGCCACCTGCCCGGCGTGAGTAGGCAAATGCGCCGTGCGCTCGGTCAGCAACAACGTGGGCTGATCGCGCATCACCACCGGCACCAGCACCGCGGCGGGTTGCGCCGGACGCTCCACGAAGCGTGGCTCCAGCCGCACTTCAGGCTCCCAGAGCGGGGGATGGCGGAAGCGCGCTCGCAAGGCATCGGGCCGGCAGCTTTCAGGGGTGACCGCCGGCAGGTGGCGATCCACCCCCACGACCGGGGCGGTTCGGGGATCGATCATGATCGGGCTAGACTACCATGCACACACGCGTCACAGAACGATTTGCAGGGAGAACACACATGCCGCTGACCCCATGGCGACACCCATGGCGACTGGCTGCCCAATGGCTGCTCGTCCTGGTTTTATGCGCCCCTTTCCACGGGGCTTGGGCCGTGGTGGAAGCCAACCGTGCGCCCCCGCAGGATCTCGTGGCCATCAAAGGCATCGGGCCGGCCACCGCCGAACGCATCGTCGAAGCCCGGCGTCAACGCCCCTTCACCGATTGGGCCGACTTCATCCAGCGGGTGCGCGGTATCGGGCCGGCCACGGCCAGCAAGTTGTCGGCCAACGGGCTGACGGTCAATGGCCAACGCTACGAGCCTGCCGCCGCGTCTCCTGCTCAGGAAGTTTGGTGGCAGCCGATGATCCCCCGGCCGGTCGATCCCGCCCGTTGACTCAATCATGCAAAAAACGCATGGCGGCATCACGACGCGGCCTTGGACAAGCTTGCAAGCCAGCCGTAAGCTCAGGGCTTCGCAACCACAACCTTGAGGTCATGAACCTGCATTCCGATCATCCGCACGCCCTGCCTTCCTACCTGGACCGCAACGATCTCGGTCCCTGGGGCGATTTTCTGCAACAGGTGGACCGCGTCACCCCCTATCTGGGCAAACTGGGCCGCTGGGTGGAAACCCTCAAGCGCCCCAAACGCACCCTCATCGTGGACGTTCCCATCCACCTCGATGACGGTCGCGTGGCCCATTACGAAGGCTACCGGGTGCAGCACAACACCTCCCGCGGCCCTGGCAAGGGCGGGGTCCGCTTCCACCAGGACGTCACGCTGTCCGAAGTCATGGCGCTGGCGGCATGGATGTCCATCAAGAACGCCGCCGTCAACGTGCCGTATGGCGGTGCCAAGGGTGGGATCCGCGTGGACCCGAAAGAGCTGACCGCTGCCGAGCTGGAGCGTGTCACGCGGCGCTACACGAGCGAAATCGGCCTCATCATCGGCCCGACGAAAGACATCCCAGCCCCCGATGTGAACACCAACGAACGGGTGATGGCCTGGATGATGGACACCTACTCCATGAACATCGGTGAAACCGCGACCGGCGTGGTGACGGGCAAGCCCATCGACCTCGGCGGCTCACTGGGCAGGCGCGAGGCCACCGGGCGCGGCGTCTTCATCGTCGGCCAGGAAGCGGCTCGGCGCATCGGGCTGGACATCGCCGGCGCACGCGTCGCCATCCAGGGCTTTGGCAATGTGGGCGGCGTTACCGGCAAGCTGTTTGCGGAAGCTGGCGCGCGCATCGTGGCCGTGCAAGACCACGCTGGCACCGTCTATCACCCGGGCGGCATCGACATCCCCGCCCTGACCCGGCACGTCGCCAGCACCGGCAGCGTCGCCGGATTCCCCCATGCCGAAGCCCTGCCCACCGACCAGTTCTGGGACGTGGAGTGCGACATTCTGGTGCCGGCGGCCCTGGAGCGGCAGATCACTGAGGCCAACGCGGGCCGCATCCGCGCCCGTATGGTCATCGAAGGCGCCAACGGCCCCACCACGCCGCTGGCCGATGACATCCTCAACGAGCGCAATGTGCTCGTCATCCCGGACGTGATCGCCAACGCGGGCGGCGTGACGGTGAGCTATTTTGAATGGGTGCAGGACTTCTCCAGCTTCTTCTGGAGCGAGGAAGAGATCAACGAGCGGCTCGCCAAAATCATGCGCGGCGCCTTCCACACCATCTGGCAGGTGGCCGAGGACCACAAGGTCAGCCTGCGCACGGCCACCTTCATCGTGGCCTGCCAGCGCATCCTGCACGCCCGTGACCTGCGCGGCCTCTACCCCTGATCCGTCAGGGATTCACTGGAGGGTTTTCTTCAGCAGGGGGAGATCGGGCAGCGGCACGATGTCGATACCCTCCTCCACCAACTCGGCGGCCTCTTGGACAGAGGCCCGCCCTCGAATGCCGCGAACCGGCGCCTCACCATGGTGGATGCGCCGTGCCTCGTCGGCAAAACGCTCGCCCACGTCCTCGGTGCGGGCCACCATGTGTTGGAGAGCCTGCAAAAACGCCGCTTGCATCGCTTCGAGGGGGCCTTGGGATGGCGGCGTGGTCTGTGCGGCATCGGGCCCGGCCGGCGGCTGGCCTTTGCCCAGGTTCAGCCGGGGTGCCGTCAGCCGCTTTTCCACGTCCTTGACGCCGCAGACCGGGCACTCCAAAAGGCCACGCTCACGCTGGGCCAGGTAGTCGTCCTCGGACGCAAACCACCCTTCGAACACGTGCCCATGGGCACAGGCCAGATCCAAGACTTTCATGGCTAGGATTATCGCGGCTCAACCACCTGCGGGCCGGTGGCAGCCCAATACCCCTTCAGCGGGGCCAAGCGACGGCACCCGGCTCAGTGCCGACGCAGCAGATAACGATAGACGAAACCGGGAAAGGCAAACGTCAGGAACATCGATGCCGTGACGGCGTAGAACTCCCACCCCTGGGGATAGATCTGCCCCTGGTGGTGCTCCAGCGCCAGCCCCACCCCGCCAGCGACGAAGTACAGCAGCACCAACTCCAACACGCGCGCCCACAAGGGCTTGAGGCCGCCTTTCAAGGGCACCACCGCGAGCACGCGTTCATTGAGAAAGGGCAGATTGGCCAACAACACGGCCAGCCCAATGACCAGCCATACGGAAAAGGACGATGTCATGCCAGGAGCTTACTTTAGAGCAGCATGGCCGCCACCGCCTGGGCGCACAAGGCCATGAGCCCGCCGGGGATGATGCCCAGCACCAGCACCAGGGCCCCGTTGACGGACAACACCGCCCGCACGTCCAGCGGCGCCTCGATCGGCGCGGTCTGCGTCGGGGCATCGAAATACATCACCTTCACCACACGCAGGTAGTAGAAAGCCCCCACCAGCGACATCAGCACGGCAAACACGGCCAGCCACAGGTGCGCGCTGCCACCGGCCTCCAACAAAGCCTGCAGCACCGACAGCTTGGCATAGAAGCCCACCAGCGGCGGCACCCCGACCAAGGAGAACATGCAGACCGCCAGCACCCCGGCGTAAAGTGGGCTGCGTTGGTTCAAGCCCGCCAGATCGGCGATGTCCTCCGATTCGAAACCTTGCCGGGTCAGCAGCAGGAGCACACCGAAAGTGGCCAGCGTGGTGAGCACATAGGTCACCACATAGAACATGGCGGCCCCGTAGGCATTGGCCATGTTGCTGCCGTCACCGCCCGCGCCCACGCCAGCCACGAACGCGAGCAGCATGAAGCCCATCTGGGCGATGGTGGAAAACGCCAGCATGCGTTTCATGTTGGTTTGCGCGATGGCCGCGAGGTTGCCCACCAGCAGCGACACCACCGCCAACACGGCCACCATCTGCTGCCAGTCGAATGCCAGGGGCACCAGGCCTTCGACCAACAGGCGGATCACGATGGCAAACGCCGCCAGCTTGGGCGCGCCACCAATGATCAACGTCACCGCCGTGGGAGAGCCGTGATAGACATCGGGCACCCACATGTGGAAAGGCACGACGCCGAGCTTGAAGGCCAGACCAGCGACCACGAACACCAGGCCCAGCACCAGCACTTGCGGCTGATCGACGCCTGCGGCAATCACCTGTGCCACCGTCGGGATGTCGAGCGAGCCCGTGGCCCCATAGACCAGCGACAAGCCATAAAGCAGGAAGCCGCTGGCCAGCGCGCCAAGCACGAAATACTTCATCGCTGCTTCGGTGGCCTTAAGATCGTCCCGGCGCAGCGCCACCAGGGCATAGCTCGACAGCGTCAAGAGTTCCAGCCCCAGATAAATGACCAGGAAGTTGTGCCCCGAAATCATGACGAACATGCCCAGCAGCGCGAGCATGGACAGGGTGAACATCTCACCGCCCCGCAGCATGTCACGGGCGCCGGCATATGGGCGGCCATAGACCAGTGTCACCATCATGGCGATGGTGGCAAAACATTTGAGCCAGTTGCCCATCGGGTCGCTGACCACCATCCCGCCAAAGCCGGCAATCGTCTCCCCGCTGGCGGCGGCATAACCGGTCAGCACGGCCACCACGGCCAGGGTCAGAAGCGTCAGACGGTGGGTGGCGCCACGCAGTGGCGAAGTCACGAACAGGTCGTAGATCGCGATCACGCAGGCCATACCCAGCAACAGCAGTTCGGGATAGACCGTGGCCCAGCTGAGACTGTCAATCATTGTGGTGCTCTTTCAAAACCAGTGAGGGCGGCTCAGGGCAGCTTGGAAACCGCCACATGCTGCAGCAGTTCGGTCACGGACGGCATCATCACATCGGTGAAAGGCTTGGGATGGATGCCCATGTACAGCACCATCACCGCCAGCAACGCCATCACAAAGAATTCGCGCTTGTTGATGTCCAGCAGCGCCTTGACGTTGTCGTTACCGACAGCGCCCAGATAGACCCGCTTGAACATCCACAATGAGTACGAGGCCCCAAAGATCAGCGCCGTGGCCGCTGCCATGCCGACCCAAAAGTTGACTTGCACGGCCCCCAGGATCACCATCCATTCCCCCACGAATCCGGCCGTGCCCGGCAGACCGGCGTTCGCCATGGTGAACAGCAAGGCGAATGCAGCGAATTTGGGCATGGTGTTGACCACGCCGCCATAGGCGGCGATCTCGCGGGAATGGACCCGATCGTAGAGCACGCCAATGCCCAGGAACATCGCGGCCGACACAAAGCCGTGCGCGATCATCTGCACGATGGCGCCAGCCACCGCCAAGTCATTGAACAGGAAGAAACCGAGCGACACGAAGCCCATGTGCGCCACCGACGAATAGGCCACCAGCTTCTTCATGTCTTGCTGCACCATCGCCACCAGACCCACGTAGATCACGGCAATCAGCGACAGCCCGATCATCAGCCCTGCCCACTCGTGGGAGGCATCGGGGGTGATGGGCAACGAGAAGCGCAGAAAACCATAGGCCCCGAGCTTGAGCATGATGGCGGCCAGCACGGCAGAGCCACCGGTCGGCGCCTCCACGTGCACGTCTGGCAACCAGGTGTGCACCGGCCACATGGGCACCTTCACGGCAAAAGCCGCGAAGAAGGCAAAGAACAGCAAGGTCTGCGCCGTCGAGCCCAACGGCAGCTGGTGCCAGGTGGCCAGGTCGAAACTGCCGCCGGAGACGTTGTACAGGTAAATCAGCGCCACCAGCATCAACAGCGAGCCCAGCAGCGTGTAGAGGAAGAACTTGAACGCGGCGTAGATCTTGTTCGGCCCGCCCCAGATGCCGATGATGAGGTACATCGGGATCAGCGTGGCTTCGAAGAAGATGTAGAACAGCATGGCATCGGCGGCCGCGAAGACGCCGATCATCAGGCCCGAGAGGATCAGGAACGCGCCCATGTACTGGTTCACGCGCTCGGTGATCGACTCCCAGCTCGCGATGACCACGATCACCGTGATGAAGGCGGTCAGCAACACCAGCCACAGCGAAATCCCATCCACCCCCAGGTGGTAGTGGACGTTGAAGCGCTCGATCCACACCGCTTTCTCGACGAACTGCAGCGCCGCAGACCCGACTTCGAAGCCGGTGTACAGCGGAATGGTCACGGCCAGCCCGAGCAGCGCGCCGATCAGGGCGATCCAGCGCACCATGTTGGCATGCTCGTCACGACCGATCGCGAGCAGGACGACACCGAAAAGAATCGGCGTCCAGATCGCAAGGCTCAGCAAACCCATGTTCTTGTTCTCCTTATTTGGCGAGCCAGACGAAGTAGGTCATGAACGCCAGCACACCGACGATCATCACGAAGGCATAGTGGTAGAGGTAGCCGGTCTGCACGCGGCGCACGATGCCGGCGAAGAACCCGATGACCTTCCAGCTGAGGTTGACCACCCCGGCCTCGATCACGCCACGGTCTCCACCCTTCCACAGCCCCACGCCGATGCCGCGAGCCGCCTTGGCGATGACGTTTTCGTTGATCCAGTCCATGTAGTACTTGTTTTCCAGAATGACCACGATCGGGCGCAGCTTGCGGGCGATGGCCGCCGGCAAGGCCGGATTGACCATGTACATGTACCAGGCGGACAGGGCGCCAGCGGCGGCCAGATACAGCGGCGGCGTGAAGAAAGCATGTGCCACCATGCCCAGCGGGCCGCTGAAGACCGCGGCGAACTCGGCCATGGCCGGATGCGCCTCGGTGTTCACGGTGATGGCATCGGCCAGGAAGTCGCCGAACAGCATCGGGCCGATGGTCATGTAGCCGATCACCACCGAGGGAATGGCCAACAGCAGCAGCGGCACCGTCACCACCCAGGGCGATTCGTGCGGCTTGCCGTCGCCGTGGTCGTCGTGGTGATGGTGGTGACCGTGCGCCTCCGGGTTCTGGTCATAGCGCTCCGCGCCGTGGAACACCAGGAAATACAGGCGGAACGAGTAGAACGCCGTCACGAACACGCCAGCCAGCACGGCAAAGTAGGCAAAACCCGAGGCCGGCAGGTTGCTGAAGTGCACCGCCTCGATGATCGCGTCTTTGGAATAAAAGCCCGAGAACAGCGGCGTGCCGATCAGTGCCAGGGTGCCCAGCAGGAAGGTCAGCCAGGTGATGGGCATGTACTTGCGCACGCCGCCCATGTAGCGGATGTCCTGGTTGTGGTGCATGCCGATGATCACCGAGCCGGCTGCAAGGAACAGCAGCGCCTTGAAGAAGGCATGCGTCATCAGGTGAAACACCGCCACCGAATAGGCCGAAGCGCCCAAGGCCACCGTCATGTAGCCCAGCTGCGACAGCGTGGAATACGCCACCACGCGCTTGATGTCGTTCTGGATGATGCCCAGGAACCCCATGAACAAGGCGGTGATGGCGCCGATGATCAGAATGAAATTCAGCGCCGTGTCCGACAGCTCGTAGATGGGCGACATCCGGGCCACCATGAAGATACCCGCCGTCACCATGGTGGCAGCGTGAATCAGCGCGGAGATGGGCGTGGGGCCCTCCATCGAATCCGGCAGCCAGACGTGCAGCGGGAACTGGGCGCTCTTGCCCATCGCGCCGATGAACAGGCAGATGCCAATGACGGTCATCAGCATGGCGTCCTGGCCGAGGATGTACCAGGGGAATTCGACATGCGCCAGTTCGGGCAGCTTCTCGAAGATCTCGGTGTAGTTCAGGGTGCCGGTATACGCGGCAATCAGGCCGATGCCCAGGATGAAGCCGAAGTCACCCACCCGGTTGACCAGGAAGGCCTTCATGTTGGCGAAGATGGCCGTCGGCTTGTTGTACCAAAAGCCGATCAACAGGTACGACACCAGTCCCACCGCTTCCCAGCCAAAGAACAACTGCAGCAGGTTGTTGCTCATGACCAGCATGAGCATGGAGAAGGTGAACAGCGAAATGTAGGCGAAGAAACGGTTGTAGCCCGCGTCCTCTTCCATGTAGCCGATGGTGTAGATGTGCACCATCAGCGACACGAAAGTCACCACGCACATCATCATCGCCGTCAGGCCATCGACCATGAAGCCGATTTCCATCTTCAGCCCACCGATCACCATCCACTCGTAGATGGTCTCGTTGAAGCGGGCGCCGTCCATGGCCACCGCCTTGAGCGTCATGGCCGAGAGGATGAACGACACCAGCACCCCGAGGATGGTCAGCGAGTGGCAGAGGCGACGACCGAACCAGTTGCCGCCAAACTTGGTGCCCAGAATGCCGGCCAGTGCCGACCCCACCAGCGGGGCCAGAGGCACCGCCAGCAGCGTGCTTGCAGAAAGGCTTGTACTCATGCTTGTGAAGTCGTTGGGCCCCGAGCCTTAGCCCTTGAGCGTGTTGAGTTCATCCACGTTGATGGACGACTTGTTGCGGAACAGCAGGACGAGGATCGCCAGACCGATGGCAGACTCAGCGGCCGCCACGGTCAGGATGAAGAACACGAACACCTGGCCGTGCAAATCGCCCAAGTAATGGGCAAAGGCCACGAAATTCATGTTGACGGCCAACAGCATCAACTCGATGGCCATCAGCAGCACGATCAGGTTTTTCCGGTTCAGAAAGATCCCGACCACCGACAGCGCGAACAGGATCGCGCCCAGCGACAGGAAATGCCCCAGTGTCAACGTGCTCATGCTTTGCCCTCCTCGCCCGCGGCCGACTCGCTGGCCTTGGGCGTGGCAGCCATGGGCACCACCACAAGCCGGTCTGCGGCCTTCACCCGCACCTGATCGGCCGGATCGATGAACTTGCTGTCCTTGCGCTGCCGCAGCGTCAGGGCGATGGCGGCAATCATGGCCACCAGCAGGATGACGGCGGCCACCTGGATCGGCATCAGGTAGTCGGAGTACAGCAGGATGCCGAGTTCGTACGTGTTGGAGTGATCGGGATCGTGCATGGCCGATTGGGCCGCCAGTTCATTGACAGTGAGCGTGGGAAAGCCTGCCCACAGGACCGCGATCAGCTGCGCGCTGACGATGCCGCCGAGCACGGCGGCCAACGGGAAGTGCTTCCAGAAGCCGCGCCGCATCGCATCGACGTTGATGTCCAGCATCATCACGACGAACAGGAACAGCACCATCACCGCGCCCAGGTAGACCAAGACCAGCGTGATGCCGAGGAACTCGGCCTTGAGCAGCAGCCACACCGCAGCCGCCTGCGAAAACGCCAGCATCAGATACAGCACGGCGTGCACCGGGTTGCGCGCGGTGATGACCTTGAACGCGGCGAACAGCAGCACCGCCGCGAAGACGTAAAAAAAGCCCGCTTGGTAATCCATGTTGTTTCTGCCTGGCCTTTCAGCGGTATTTGGCATCGGCCGCCTTGGCCGCTGCGATTTCTTTTTCGTAGCGATCGCCCACGGCCAGCAGCATGTCCTTGGTGAAATACAGGTCGCCGCGCTTTTCGCCGTGGTATTCGAGGATGTGGGTCTCGACGATGGCATCGACCGGGCAAGCCTCCTCGCAGAAGCCGCAGAAGATGCATTTGGTCAGGTCGATGTCGTAGCGCGTCGTGCGACGGGTGCCGTCGTCACGCACCGCCGACTCGATGGTGATGGCCATGGCCGGGCACACCGCTTCACACAGCTTGCAGGCAATGCAGCGCTCTTCACCGTTTTCGTAGCGGCGCTGGGCATGCAGGCCGCGAAAGCGCGGCGACAACGGCGTTTTTTCCTCGGGGAACTGGACCGTGACCTTGCGGCGCAAGGCATAGCGGCCGGTCAGGGCCATGCCCTTGAACAGTTCGACCAGCAGGAAGCTCTTGAAAAAGTCCTTCAGCGAGAAGGGAGCAACAGCGGTGGCAGACATGCGTGCGGCCTCCTTACTTCCAGATGTTCCAGGACGTCTGCATCAGGGCGCCGACCAGCAGCAGCCACACCAGCGTCACGGGAATGAAGATCTTCCAGCCCAGACGCATGATCTGGTCGTAGCGGAAGCGGGGGAAAGTGGCGCGAATCCAGATGAACATGGAAACAACCACGAACGTCTTGATGCCCAGCCAGATCCAGCCGGGGATGAAGTCCAGCGCGGCCACCGGGGCATCCCAGCCACCCAGGAACATCAATACCGCCAGGATAGACACCAGCCACATGCTGGCGTATTCGGCCAGGAAGAAAATGGCAAAGCCCATGCCCGAGTACTCGACCATGTGGCCGGCCACGATCTCGGCCTCGCCCTCGACCACGTCGAAAGGATGGCGGTTGGTTTCAGCGACGCCGGAAATCAGATACACCACGAAAATGGGCAGCAGCGGCAGCCAGTTCCAGGACAGGAAGTTCAACCCCATGTCGGCAAACATGCCGCTCTGCTGAGAGGCCACGATCTCACCCAGGTGCAGGCTGCCGGCCGTCATCACCACGACCAGGAAACAGAAGCCGATGGCGATTTCGTAGCTGACCATCTGGGCCGATGCGCGCAACGCACCGAGGAAGGCGTACTTCGAGTTCGAAGCCCAGCCGGCGATGATCACGCCATAGACCTCGATCGAGGTGATGGCCAGAATCACGAGCAGCCCGGCATTCACATTGGCCAACACGGCCTCCGGCCCAAACGGCACGGCCACCCAGGCGGCCAGCGCCGGCATGATGGCCATGATGGGGCCGAGCCGGAACAGCCCTTTGGAGGCCGCCGTCGGGCTGATGAGCTCCTTGCTCAAGAGCTTGACCGCATCGGCAATCGGCTGCAGCAGCCCAAAAGGCCCTACCCGGTTCGGCCCCAGGCGCACCTGCATGAAGCCCAGCAGGCGCCGCTCCCACAACGTGAGGTAGGCCACCGCCCCCATCAGGGGCGCGAGCACGGCGACGATCTTGATCAGGTTCCAGATGACGGGCCAAGCGGCGGTCTGCCACCAGGGGGCAGACAGCAGGTTGAGGCCACCGTTGTACATGGCGTCGATCATGCGCACACCCCTTCTTCGGCACGCCGGGCGGCCCGGCCATCAGCGGTGAGTTGGAGCGACGGGGCGCGACGCACCAATCCGTCGAGCTGGTAAATCGCGGCCACGCACGGCTCGCCCATCGTGGCGTGGATGTCGATGGGGGCCTGGGTGCGATTGTCCAGCCGCGCGGCATCAACGATGGCCCCAGGGGCCACGCCTGGCAGCGCTTGCGCCAGCACGGCCTGGGAGGAGTCGGCATCGAAGCCCGGCAGCCCCAGCAGGTTGCCCAGCACGCGCAACACTTTCCAGGCCGGCCGGGTTTCGCCCAGGGGCTTGACCACCGCATGGAAGCTTTGCAGGCGGCCTTCGGCATTGACGAAGGATCCTGAGGTCTCGGTAAAGGGCGCGATGGGCAGCAGCACATCGCTGACATCGAGATTGGTCTTGAAGGGGCTCAGCGTCACGACCATGTCGCTGCGCTCCAGCCCTTGGCCGCAAGCCGCGCTGTCCAGGCCCGGCTCGACCTGCAGCAGCAGCGCCGCCTTGAGGCCGCCCGTCAGCATCTGCGTGGCGTTGAGGCCGCCTGGCCCAGGCAGAGCCCCGACCAGCTGCGCGCCCACGGTATTGGCCGCTTCGGTCAGATAGCCCACCCGAGCCCCGGTTTGCTCACCGATCCACTGCGCCAGCGCCAGCAGACTGGACGCCTGCTCGTGATGCGCGGCCGCGTTGCCCAGCAGCACCGCCTTGCGCTCGCCCGAGAGCAGCGAAGCGGCCACGGCACGGGCCGCAGGCGTGATCTCGGCCGCCACCGGGGCAGGCCCCCCTTTGGCCTCGGCCACTGCCGCGGCGATCCCGGCCAAAGCGGCTGCCCACCGGCCGGGCTCGGCCTGCACCGCCTGGGCCACCGGCAGCGCCCAGTCCTGAGGCTGTGCCCACAAGGCATGCACTTGCGCCCCCTTGCGAGCCGCCTGACGGATGCGCTGGGCAAAGAGCGGATGGTCTTTGCGCAGGTTGGAGCCGACCACCAGCACCCGATCGAGGGTGGAAAGGTCGGCAATCGGCATGCCCAGCCAGCGGGCCGATCCAGCGGGTGCCCGGTTGTGGTCATCGGCCGCGCGCAAGCGGGTATCGATGTTCGGGCTGCCGAGGCCGCGCATCAACGCGGTGGCGAGGAACAACTCCTCCACCGTGCTGTGCGGGCTGGCCACCACGCCAATCGCCCCCGCGCCGTGCGCGGCTTGCACTTGTTTGAGGCCATTGGCCACATACTCCAGCGCGGTCTGCCAGTCCACTTCCTGCCATTGCCCGCCCTGCTTCAGCATCGGGCGGGTCAGGCGGTCCTCGCCGTTGAGGGCCTCGTAGCTGAAGCGGTCGCGGTCGGCAATCCAGCACTCGTTGACGGCTTCGTTTTCCAGCGGCACCACACGCATGACGCGCTGGTTCTTGACCTGGACGATCAGATTGGCACCCGTGGAGTCGTGCGGGCTGATGCTCTTGCGGCGCGACAGCTCCCAGGTCCGGGCTTGATAGCGGAAGGGCTTGCTGGTCAGTGCGCCCACCGGACAGAGGTCGATCATGTTGCCCGACAGTTCAGAGTCCACGCTCTGCCCTAGGAAGGTCTCGATCTCGGAGTGCTCGCCACGGTGCGACATGCCCAGTTCCATGACGCCGGCGATTTCCTGCCCGAAGCGCACGCAGCGCGTGCAATGGATGCAGCGGCTCATTTCCTCCATCGAAATGAGCGGACCGACATCCTTGTGGAACACGACGCGCTTTTCTTCCTGGTAGCGCGACGCCCCGCCTCCGTAACCGACGGCCAGGTCCTGCAGCTGGCATTCGCCGCCCTGATCGCAGATCGGGCAGTCCAGCGGATGGTTGATGAGCAGGAACTCCATCACCGACTGCTGCGCCTTGATCGCTTTGTCGCTCTTGGTGCGCACGATCATGCCCTGCGTCACCGGCGTGGCACAGGCGGGCATGGGTTTGGGGGCTTTTTCCACGTCCACCAGGCACATGCGACAGTTGGCCGCGATGGACAGCTTCTTGTGGTAGCAGAAGTGGGGAATGTAGGTGCCCGCCTTTTCGGCCGCATGCATGACCATGCTGCCCGGTGGCACCTCCACTTTCTTGCCGTCGAGTTCGATTTCTACCATTTGATGTTGCCTCAGACGTAGGCCGGGACCATGCAGGTCTTGTGTTCGATGTGGTGCTCGAACTCGTGGCGGAAATGTTTGATCATGCCGCGCACCGGCATGGCGGCCGCATCACCGAGCGCGCAGATGGTGCGCCCCATGATGTTTTCGGCCACGTTGTCGAGCAAGGCCAGATCGCTGGGCTTGCCCTCGCCGCGTTCGATGCGATCGACCATGCGCCATAGCCACCCCGTGCCTTCGCGGCATGGGGTGCACTGGCCACACGACTCGTGCATGTAGAAATAGCTCAGTCGCTGCAAGGACTTGACCATGCAACGGGTGTCGTCCATCACGATGACCGCGCCGGATCCCAGCATGGAGCCGGCCTTGCTGATGGAGTCGTAGTCCATCGTGCAGTCCATCATGATGTGGGCCGGCAGCACCGGCGCGGACGACCCGCCCGGGATCACCGCCTTGAGCTGACGCCCGGCCCGCACGCCACCGGCGAGCTCCAGCAGCTTGGCAAACGGCGTGCCGAGCGGAATCTCGTAGTTGCCAGGGCGCTCCACATCGCCGCTGACGGAGAAGATCTTGGTGCCCCCGTTGTTGGGCTTGCCCACTTCCAGGTAGGCCTGCCCACCGTGGCGAATGATCCACGGCACCGCGGCAAAGGTTTCGGTGTTGTTGATGGTGGTGGGCTTGCCGTACAGGCCAAAGCTGGCTGGAAACGGCGGCTTGAAGCGCGGCTGGCCTTTCTTGCCTTCGAGGGATTCGAGCAGCGCGGTTTCCTCGCCGCAAATGTAGGCCCCAAACCCGTGGTGGGCGTGGAGTTGGAAGCTGAAACCAGAGCCCAAAATGTTGTCGCCCAGGTAGCCAGCGGCGCGGGCTTCTTCCAGCGCGGCCTCGAAGCGCTCGTACACCTGGAAAATTTCCCCGTGGATGTAGTTATAGCCCACGGAAATGCCCATGGCGTAAGCCGCAATCGCCATGCCCTCGATGACGATGTGCGGGTTGTACATCAGGATGTCGCGGTCCTTGCAGGTGCCTGGCTCGCCCTCGTCCGAGTTGCAGACCAGGTATTTCTGGCCAGGGAACTGACGCGGCATGAAGCTCCACTTCAGCCCGGTGGGAAAACCCGCGCCACCGCGGCCGCGCAAGGCGGATTCCTTGACCGTGGCGATCACCTGGTCCTGGGTCATGCCCTCGCCACCGTCTTTGCCCAAAATCTTGCGCAAAGCCTGATAGCCGCCCCGGGCTTCATAGTCTTTGAGCGACCAGTTGTTGCCATCGAGACCGGCATAGATCTGCGGGCTGATGTGGCGGCCGTGGAAACAGGTCTCGACCCCGCGGGCCTGGAATTGTTCGAGCACTTGGTTGGCCTTCATGCCTGATCCTCCGCGGCCTTCAGACCGTCGATCAACTGGTCGAGCTTGTCCTGGGTCATGAAGCTGCACATGTGGCGGTCGTTGACCAGCATCACCGGGGAATCGGCGCAGGCCCCCAGGCATTCGCTTTGCTGCAGGGTGAACAGGCCATCGGGCGTGGTTTCGCCCATGTGAATGCCCAACTTGCGCTCCAGGTACTGCAAGGCCTTGCCACCATCGCGCAGGGTGCACGGCAGGTTGGTGCAGACGTTGAGCTTGAACTTGCCCACCGGCCGCTGGTTGTACATGTTGTAGAAGGTCGTGACCTCGTGCACCGCCATGGCGGGCATGCCCAGATAATCGGCCACGCCTTTTTCCGCCTCAGGGCTGACCCATCCCTGCTCCTGCTGCACGATGGACAGACAGGCCATGACGGCCGATTGCTTTTGGTCTGGCGGGTATTTGGCCACCTCGCGGGCGAAGCGGGCCAAAGTCGCCTCGGAAAACGCCATGGGCTCGATGGCTCGTGGAGTCGCACTCATCGGTCAATCTCTCCAAACACGATGTCCATGGTGCCGATGATGGCCACCGCATCGGCCAGCATGTGGCCTTTGGCCATTTCGTTCATGCACGACAGGTGCGCAAAGCCCGGCGCGCGAATCTTCAGGCGGTAGGGCTTGTTGGCCCCATCGCTGACCAGGTAAATGCCGAACTCGCCCTTTGGATGCTCGACGGCGGCGTAGGCCTGCCCCTCGGGCACATGAAAGCCTTCGGTGAAGAGCTTGAAATGGTGGATCAGCTCTTCCATGTTGGACTTCATGGCTTCGCGCGAGGGCGGTGCCACCTTGTGGTTGTCGGTGATCACCGGCCCAGGGTTGGCCCGCAACCAATCCACGCATTGCTTGATGATGCGGTTGGACTGGCGCATTTCCTCCATGCGCACCAGATAGCGGTCGTAGGTGTCGCCGGTCTTGCCCACCGGGATGTCAAAGTCCAGCCGGTCGTACACGTCGTAAGGCTGCTTCTTGCGCAAGTCCCAGGCGATGCCGGAGCCGCGCAGCATCGGCCCGGTCATGCCCATGTTCAGCGCCCGCTCGGGACTGACCACGCCGATGCCGACCGTGCGCTGCTTCCAGATGCGGTTGTCGGTCAGCAGCGTGTGGTATTCGTCCAGGTACTTGGGAAAGCGCTGGGTGAAGTCGTCGATGAAATCCAGCAAGGAGCCCTGGCGGTTCTTGTTGAGCTCCTCCAGAGCGCGGGCGTTGCGGATCTTGCTGACCTTGTACTGGGGCATGGTGTCCGGCAAGTCACGGTACACACCGCCCGGGCGGAAGTAGGCCGCGTGCATGCGCGCGCCCGAGACCGCCTCGTACATGTCGAACAGGTCTTCGCGCTCGCGGAAGCAGTAGATGAGGATGGTGGAGCTGCCGCAGTCGTTGCCGTGCGAGCCCAGCCACATGAGGTGGTTGAGCAGGCGCGTGATTTCGGCAAACATCACGCGGATGTATTGCGCGCGGATCGGCACCTCGATGCCCAGCAGCTTTTCGATGGCCAGGCAGTAGGCGTGCTCGTTGCACATCATCGAGACGTAGTCCAGCCGGTCCATGTAGGGCAGCGACTGGATGAAGGTCTTGTGCTCGGCGAGCTTCTCGGTGGCGCGGTGCAGCAGCCCGATGTGCGGGTCGGCACGCTGCACGACCTCGCCGTCGAGCTCCAGCACCAGGCGCAACACGCCGTGCGCGGCCGGGTGCTGCGGACCGAAGTTCAGGGTGTAGTTCTTGATTTCAGCCATGATCAGTGCAACCCGCCGTAGTGGTCTTCACGGATGATGCGCGGCGTGATTTCGCGCGGCTCGATGGTCACGGGCTCGTAGATGACGCGGCGCCGTTCGGGGTCGTAGCGCATCTCCACATGACCGGACAGCGGGAAGTCTTTGCGGAAGGGGTGGCCGATGAAACCGTAGTCGGTCAGGATACGGCGCAAATCCTCGTGGCCCTCGAAGACGATGCCATACAGATCGAAGGCTTCGCGCTCGTACCAGTTGGCCGAGGACCAGATGGCGGTCACGGAGTCCACCACCGGGAAGTCGTCATCCGGACAGAACACGCGCACGCGCACGCGCTGGTTCAACGACACCGACAGCAGATGCACCACGACGCCGAAGCGGGCGCCCTCCCAGGCTCCATCGCGGTATTCGGAGTAATCGACGCCACACAGATCGATCAATTGCTCGAACTGACACCCCGGCGCATCCCGCAGCGTGCGCATGACTTCCACATACCGGTCGGCCGGCACATCCAGGGTGATTTCGCCGCGAACCAACTCGACCCGGGACACGCGATCGCCCAGCGTCTGTACCAAGGTGTCGCGCAAGGATTCGGGCGGCACGGCGGACCACACACCCACATGAACCGCGCCCTTGACTGCGTGCGTCATCGATTTAGCCTCCCGCCTCTCAGGCGCGTGCAATGGTGTTGGTGCGGCGGATCTTCTGCTGCAGCTGAATGATGCCGTAGATCAGCGCCTCGGCCGTGGGCGGACAGCCCGGCACATAGACGTCCACCGGCACGATGCGGTCGCAGCCGCGCACCACGGAATAGCTGTAGTGGTAATAGCCGCCGCCGTTGGCGCACGACCCCATGGAGATCACCCAGCGCGGCTCGGCCATCTGGTCATAGACCTTGCGCAGGGCCGGGGCCATCTTGTTGCACAGCGTACCGGCCACGATCATCAGGTCGGACTGGCGCGGGCTGGCCCGGAACACCTCCGCCCCGAAGCGGGCCAGGTCGTAGCGCGCCGTGGCGGCGTGCATCATCTCGACCGCGCAGCAGGCCAAGCCAAAGGTCATGGGCCACAGCGAGCCGGTCTTGGCCCAGTTCACCACCGAGTCGTAGCTGGTGGTGATGAAACCTTCCTTGAAGACACCCTCAATCATGCGAGACTCCTTGCCCGGTTCGACGTCGTCATTCCCAATCCAGGGCGCCTTTTTTCCACTCGTAGACAAAGCCCACAACCAGAATGGCGAGGAACATCACGCCCGCCCAGAAACCGACCGGGCCGATGTCGGAAAACGCCACCGCCCAAGGGATGAGGAAGGCGATTTCCAGATCGAACAGGATGAACAGGATGGCCACGAGGTAGTAGCGCACATCGAACTTCATGCGCGCGTCTTCAAACGCCTCGAAGCCGCATTCGTAAGGGGAGTTTTTTTCCGGGTCTGGCCGGTTGGGACCCAGGATGTAGCCCAACACCTGGGGGAGTACCCCAACTGCAAGACCCACCAGAATAAACAAAAGAACTGGAAGGTATTGCTCTAGGTTCATTTGGCTATCCTGCGGGCGCGCCAGAGGCGCCTTGTTGAATTGGTGCCGACGGCGAGACTCGAACTCGCACAGCTTTCGCCACTACCCCCTCAAGATAGCGTGTCTACCAATTTCACCACGTCGGCAAATGAGCGGTCTGACGGCAGGATGTCTGGGGCTTTACCCCGTGGCCTGCCGCTCGACAGACCACGATTCTACCCTGAAAACTCAGGGTTTTTTCGGAGTCCCGTTCACTGCCCCGGAATCTGCGCGGCACCCGCGGGCGCCGGAGCGGCATCGGGGATCTGGGCCGGAGCGGCCGGGGCCGTCTCAGCCGGCAGGTTTTCCAGCACGCTGCCGCTGGAAACGGGCTGCTGCTTGCCAAAGTAGGCCAGCGCCAAGGTACAGGCCAGGAACACCGTGGCCAGCAGCGCGGTGCTGCGAGACAGGAAGTTGGCGCCGCCGCTGGCGCCGAACAACGTGGCCGAGCCCGCGCCCCCGCCGCCGAAGGCCGCACCGGCATCGGCGCCTTTGCCGTGTTGCACCAGAATGAGGCCGATCATGGCCAGGGCCGAAAGCAACTGAACCGCAAGCAGGATGGTCAACACAACGTTCATGAAAGAGACTCCAAAAAAATCACTGTGCCACCGGACACGCGGCGGCGATGGACAAGAACTGCGCGGCATCGAGCGAGGCACCGCCGATGAGGCCGCCATCGATGTCGGGCTGCGCCAGCAGATCGGCCGCATTGGCCGGGTTCATGCTGCCGCCATACAGGATCCGGATACGTTCAGCCCCCGGCGTGGCGGCCCGCAGCTGGGTCCGCAGCACCGCATGCACCGCCTGCGCCTGCTCAGGGGTGGCGGTGTGACCGGTACCGATGGCCCAGACCGGCTCATAAGCCACCACGATCTCGCTGGTGCAGTGCCCCACGGCATGAATGACGGCCGAGAGCTGGCGCTTGACCACGAATTCGGTGCGTCCGGCTTCGCGGTCTTTCCCCGTTTCGCCGACACACACGATGGGCGTGATGCCGGCGGCCAATGCACGCTGGGCCTTGAGCGCCACCGCGTCATCGCTTTCGCCGTGGTATTGGCGGCGCTCCGAATGGCCCACGATCACGTAGCGACACCCAAAATCGCGCAACATGGCCGCGCTGACTTCACCGGTGTAGGCACCCGACTCGTGGGTGGACACGTCCTGCGCCCCCCAATCGATGCCCGAGCCGCTGAGCAAGGCTTGCAGTTGCGCCAGATAAGGGGCGCTGGCGCACACGGCCAGATCCACCCCCGGCGCTTGCCCTGCCCCGGCGCGCAGACGTTGCAGCAGTTCGGCGTTGGCCGCCAGGCTGCCGTTCATCTTCCAGTTGCCAACGATGAGTTTTCTGCGCATAGCTGCCTCAACCCGGCAAAGACCAGTCGATCACCAGCTTGCCGATGTGCTGGTTGGACTCCATGAGGGCATGGGCTTCAGCCGCCTGCGTGGGGGCAAAGACGCGATGCGTCACGGGCCGGATGCGGCCGGTTTCCAGCCAGGGCCAGACATGCTGACGCAGATGGCGGGCAATGGCAGCTTTGAACGCCACCGGACGCGGACGCAAGGTGGACCCGGTGATGGTCAAGCGGCGGCGCAGCACTTTGCCGGCGTGGATGTCGGACTGCACTCCGCCCTGGACGGCGATGATGACCAGGCGACCATCCTCGGCCAGACAGTCGAGTTCGCGGGCCACATAGGGGCCGGCCACCATGTCGAGGATGACATCGACGCCGCGCCCGCCGGTGTAGTCGGCAACGGCGCGGACGAAGTCCTCGGTCTTGTACAGGATGGCATGATCGGCCCCCAGCGCCAGACAGGCCTGGGCCTTGTCCGGGCTACCGACCGTCACGATGACCCGCGCCCCAAAGGCCTTGGCCATCTGAATCGCCGTCACGCCGATGCCGCTCGATCCGCCTTGAACCAGCAAGATTTCGCCCGGCTGCAAACGCCCCCGGTCGAACACATTGCTCCAGACGGTGAAAAAGGTTTCGGGCAAGCCCGCCGCATCGAGATCGCTCCAGCCGTTGGGCACGGGCAGGCACTGCCCCACCGGCGCCACGCAGTACTCGGCATAACCGCCGCCAGCCACCAGGGCGCAGACGTGATCGCCGATCGCCAGACCCGCCTCGGCCATCGCCTGGACATCTCCGGCTTCGATGACACCGGCCACCTCCAGCCCCGGGATGTCGGAAGCCCCCGGCGGGACGGGATAGTTGCCGGTGCGCTGCAACACGTCGGGCCGATTGACCCCGGAAGCGGCCACGCGGATCAACACCTCGCCCGCGCCGGGCTGCGGACGCTCGCGCTCGGCCAGACGCAGCACCTCGGGCGCGCCATAGGCCGAAATTTCCACCACTCGCATGGTCTGCGTCATGCCGCTGCGATCACTGCTGCTGTTGCTGCTGCTGTTGAGCGGCCGCATCCTCGCGGTCGATCAAGGCCTTCATCGAGAGTTTGACGCGGCCTTTCTCGTCGGCCTCCAGCACTTTGACCTTGACGATCTGGCCTTCCTTGAGGAAGTCGGTGACCTTCTCGACGCGCTGGTGGGCGATCTGGCTGATGTGCAGCAAGCCATCTTTGCCCGGCAGCAGATTGACGAGCGCGCCAAAGTCCAGAATCTTCGTGACCGGCCCTTCGTACACCTTGCCGATTTCCACCTCGGCCGTGATTTCCTCGATACGGCGCTTGGCCTCGGCCGCCCGGGCGCTGTCGGTGGAGGCGATGGTGATGGTGCCGTCTTCGGCGATGTCGATCTGCGTGCCGGTTTCTTCGGTCAGCGCGCGGATGGTGGCGCCGCCCTTGCCGATCACATCGCGGATTTTCTCCGGATTGATCTTCATGGTATAGAGGCGCGGCGCGAAATCGGAAATCTCGGCCTTGGCCTCGCCCATGGCTTCGCGCATCTTGCCCAGGATGTGCATGCGCGCCTCTTTGGCTTGGGCCAGGGCCACCTGCATGATCTCCTTGGTGATGCCCTGGATCTTGATGTCCATCTGCAAGGCGGTGATGCCGTGCGTGGTGCCGGCCACTTTGAAATCCATGTCGCCCAGATGGTCTTCGTCACCCAGGATATCGGTCAGCACGGCGAAGCGGTTGCCTTCCTTGATCAGCCCCATGGCGATGCCGGCCACATGGGCCTTCATCGGCACGCCGGCATCCATCAACGCCAAGCAGCCGCCACAGACGGAAGCCATGGAGGAGGAGCCATTGGATTCGGTGATTTCCGACACCACGCGGATGGTGTAGGGGAATTCGTCCTTGCTGGGCAGCGCGGCCACCAGGGCACGCTTGGCCAGGCGGCCGTGACCGATTTCACGGCGCTTCGGCGAGCCGACGCGGCCCGTCTCGCCCGTGGCAAACGGTGGCATGTTGTAGTGCAGCATGAAGCGGTCGTCGTACTCGCCGGCCAGCGCATCGATCTTCTGCGCATCGCGGTCGGTGCCCAGGGTGGCGATGGCCAGCGCTTGGGTTTCGCCACGGGTGAACAGCGCCGAGCCGTGGGTGCGCGGCAACACGCCGGTGCGGATTTCGATCGGGCGCACGGTGCGGGTGTCGCGGCCGTCGATGCGGGGCTCGCCGGCCAGAATCTGGCCACGCACGATGGCCGCCTCGATGTTGAACAGCAATCCCTCGACCTTGACCGGATCGAACTCGATGCCTTCGGCCTTGAGCCCGTCCATCACCGCGGCGTAAGCCTCGCGGCAGGCCTGGGTGCGGGCCTGCTTGTTGCGGATCTGGTAGGCGGCAGCCAGCTTGTCACGACCCAGGGCCTCGACCTTGGCAACGAGCCCCTCATCCTGCGCCGGCGGCTGCCAGTCCCACGCCGGCTTGCCGGCTTCGCGCACCAGTTCGTTGATGGCGGCAATGGCGATGTTGCCCTGCTCGTGCCCAAACACCACCGCGCCCAGCATCACCTCCTCGGAGAGCTGATCGGCCTCGGACTCCACCATCAGCACGGCGGCCTCGGTCCCGGCCACCACCAGATCCATTTGGCTGTTGGCGCGCTCGGACTGACCCGGGTTGAGCACATACTGACCGTTGACATAGCCCACGCGCGCCGCACCGATGGGCCCGTTGAACGGAATGCCCGAGATGGCCAACGCCGCGCTGGTGGCGATCATGGCCGGAATGTCGGCATCGACCTCGGGGTTGAGCGACAGGGTGTGCACCACGACCTGCACTTCGTTGAAGAAGCCCTCGGGGAACAGCGGCCGGATCGGACGGTCGATCAGGCGGCTGGTCAGGGTCTCGTACTCGCTGGGGCGGCCTTCGCGCTTGAAGAAACTGCCCGGAATCTTGCCCGCGGCGTAGGACTTCTCGATGTAATCGACCGTCAGAGGGAAGAAGTCCTGCCCGGCCTTGGCGTCTTGCTTGGCAACGACCGTGGCCAGCACGACGGTGCCGTCCATGTCCAGCAAGACGGCGCCCGTGGCCTGGCGGGCGATTTCGCCCGTTTCCATGCGCACGGTGTGGCGACCCCACTGGAAGGTTTTGGTGACTTTGTTGAAGAGGCTCATGTTGTGCTCCTGTGTGGTGGGTGTATCAGGCCACACCCGCTGCCTGGAGACACGCCCTCAGAACACGATGCCATTCCAGCGTAGCGGCGACGGCCCGGCCGCCCCGTTGGAATGACACAGCTTCGATCTGAACAGCGGACTCCGGTGATTGAAGCGAAAAACGCCTGGGGCGACGGAGCAACCCAGGCGTCCTGTAGGTTCAGCGAGGCACCAAACCAGAGATTACTTGCGCAGACCCAGCTTCTGGATCAGGGCCACGTAACGGTCGGAATCCTTGGACTTCAGGTAGTCCAGCAGCTTGCGACGGCGGCTGACCAGCTTGAGCAGGCCACGGCGACCGTGGTGATCTTTGTGGTGGGTTTTGAAGTGGGGGGTCAGCTCGTTGATGCGGGCGGTCAGAATGGCGACCTGCACTTCGGGGCTGCCGGTGTCGTTGGCGCTGCGGGCATTGGCAGCGATCACTTCGGCCTTGGCGGCTTGAGAAATCATGATTTTCCTTCGTTGAAGACTTGCATCCCGCCGCAGAGACCGACCAGACAGCCGGTTGGCCGCAACGGGCGTGAAGCCCGAAACATATCGGGCAACTTTTGATTATAACACAAAGGATTGGCGGAGTGGACGGGGCTCGAACCCGCGACCCCCGGCGTGACAGGCCGGTATTCTGACCAACTGAACTACCACTCCCGGCCTTGAGTGACTGGCGACCCTACGGGGATTCGAACCCCGGTACTCACCGTGAAAGGGTGATGTCCTAGGCCTCTAGACGATAGGGTCCGCACGAGGATTTTGGTGGAGGTAAGCGGGATCGAACCGCTGACCTCTTGCATGCCATGCAAGCGCTCTCCCAGCTGAGCTATACCCCCAAAAGCAACTGGCGGAGTGGACGGGGCTCGAACCCGCGACCCCCGGCGTGACAGGCCGGTATTCTAACCAACTGAACTACCACTCCTGGCAGACAGCCTTCGCTTGCCGACGCAAGCCAAGTGGCTGCAAACTTGGCGACCCTACGGGGATTCGAACCCCGGTACTCACCGTGAAAGGGTGATGTCCTAGGCCTCTAGACGATAGGGTCAAAACCTAGCAAAACCGTTGGCGGAGTGGACGGGGCTCGAACCCGCGACCCCCGGCGTGACAGGCCGGTATTCTAACCAACTGAACTACCACTCCTGGTGGCGACCCTACGGGGATTCGAACCCCGGTACTCACCGTGAAAGGGTGATGTCCTAGGCCTCTAGACGATAGGGTCACAAACCTGAAAAACTTTTGCCAACCACAAAGCAAGCCGCTTGGTGGAGGTAAGCGGGATCGAACCGCTGACCTCTTGCATGCCATGCAAGCGCTCTCCCAACTGAGCTATACCCCCATGGATTGCCTTCGTTTTTGGCAAGACTTGGATTCTATACCGAATTTCAGAGGTTTTGCAGGGCGGTCAATACTTTTTCTCGGCCCTGTAGGTGTAGCACCGCATCCACCGAAGGCGTTTGTGGCGTGCCCATGACCAACACGCGCACGGGCATGGCCAAGGCCGGCATTTTCAAACCGAATTCGGCCAGGGTGTCTTTGAAAGCGGCCGCAATCGCCTGGGGTTGCCAGTCGATGTCGCGCAGGCGTTGGGCCAAGGCGGCAATGGCGGGGGCGATGGCTGGCGTCAGGTGCTGCGCGCGGTCGGCGTCGTTGGGTTGCGCCTGGATGTAGAAAAGCCGCGCCCATTGCGCCAAGGCCACGGTGGTATCGCAGCGGTCTTTGAACAGGCCGCAAATGGCGGGCAGCCGTGGGTCGGCCTCGATACCCTCCCGCGCCAGATGGGCGGCCACCCAGGTCGCCAGTTGCGCATCGGGGGTCATTTTCATATGCTGGCCATTGACCCAGCGTAGCTTGGCCTCGTCGAACTGGGCGGCGCTGCGGCCCAGGTGGTCCAGGTCGAACCATTGGAGGAACTGCTCGCGACTGAAGATTTCGTCGTCGCCGTGGCTCCAGCCCAGACGCGCGAGGTAATTGATCATGGCGTCGGGCAGGAATCCGGCGTCGCGGTACCACGTCACGGGCTTGGCGCCATGGCGCTTGCTCATTTTTTCGCCCTGTTCGTTGAGCACGGTGGGCAAATGGGCGTACACCGGCGGCTCTTTGCCCAGGGCGCGGAAAATGTTGATCTGCCGCGGGGTGTTGTTGACGTGATCGTCTCCGCGGATGACATGGGTGATGCGCATGTCGATGTCATCGACCACGACGCAGAAGTTGTAGGTGGGGGTGCCATCCGGCCGGGCGATGACGAGGTCGTCGAGCTCGGCGTTCTGGATTTCGATCCGTCCTTTGACTTTGTCGTCCCAGGCCACCACGCCGTCTGTCGGGTTGCGGAAGCGCCAGACCGGCTGCACGCCGGCCGGCACAGGCGGCAACACCTTGCCGGGTTCGGGGCGCCAGGTGCCGTCGTAGCGCGGCTTTTGCTTGGCGGCCATTTGGCGTTCGCGCAAGGCATCGAGCTCTTGCACGCTCATGTAGCACGGATACACATGCCCGGCGGCCTGGAGTTCGGCCAGGACCTGCTTGTAGCGGTCCATGCGCTGCATTTGGTAGTAAGGGCCCTCGTCCGGCTGTAGCCCCAACCAAGCCATGCTTTCGAGGATGACGTCCACCGCCTCCTGGGTGGAGCGCTCCTGATCGGTGTCTTCGATGCGCAGGATAAAGTCGCCGCCGTTGGCGCGGGCAAATGCCCAGGGGTAAAGGGCGGAGCGGATGTTGCCCAGATGGATGAAGCCGGTGGGCGATGGGGCAAAGCGGGTGCGAACGCGGGAGGTCATAGGGTATCGAGGGTATTGAGGCCGCGGGCCAGATCGGCCTGGATGTCCTGCAGATGTTCGAGGCCGACGGCCACACGGATGAGACCTTGGCCGATGCCGGCGGCCTGGCGCTGGGCTTCGGACAATTTGCCGTGCGAGGTGCTGGCCGGGTGGGCGCACAGGGTTTTGGTGTCGCCCAGGTTGGTGCACAGCGACAGCACTTGCAAGCGATCGAGCACATGGAAGGCGCGGGCACGGGCTTGCTCGGGATTGGCCGCTTTCACATCGAAGGCGAGCACGGCGCCGCCACAGCCGTCCATCTGCCGCATGGCCAAAGCGTGTTGGGGATGGCTGGGCAGGCCCGGGTAATGCACCTGCGCCACGGCCGGGTGGGCTTGCAGCCATTGGGCCAGCGCGAGCGCCTGGGCGCTTTGGGCCTTGAGCCTCAGGCTCAGCGTTTCCAGCCCTTTGAGCACCACCCAGGCATTGAAAGGCGACAGCACCATGCCGGCGTTTTTCTGGACGGGCAACAGTTTGTCGCGCACCAGCGCCTCGGAGGCGCAGACCGCGCCGGCCATGACCCGCCCCTGCCCGTCCAGGAATTTGGTGCCCGAATGGATGACGATGTCGGCGCCGAAGGCCACCGGCCGTTGCAGCGCGGGCGTGGCAAAGCAATTGTCCACCGCGAGCCAGGCCCCGGCGTCGTGGGCCAGGTCGGCCAGCGCGGCAATGTCGCACACCTCGGTCAAGGGGTTGGTGGGGGTTTCGGCGAACAACAGCCGCGTGTGGGGACGCACAGCGGCTTTCCAGGCCGCCAGATCGGTTTGGGGCACGGCGGTGGATTCGACCCCGAAGCGGGCAAACTCACTGCCGATGAGCTTCAAGGAGGAACCGAACATCGACCGCGAATACACCACGTGGTCGCCGGCTTTCAGCAGGCTGAAGCACATCAGCATGATGGCCGCCATGCCCGAGGCCGTGGCCATGCACGCTTCGGTGCCTTCGAGGGCGGCCAGCCGCTGCTCGAAACTGGTCACGGTGGGATTGCCTGAGCGGCCGTAGGTGTAACCTTCTTCCTCGCCGGCAAAGCGGCGGGCGGATGCCTCGGCGCTCGGCTGCACGTAGCCGCTGGTGAGATACAGCGCTTCAGAGTTCTCGCCGTAAGGGCTGCGCGGCGCGGCCACACGCACGGCCAGGGTGTCGGGGTGCAGTCGCTCGCTCATGGGTTCAGCTTTCCTGGGCGTTGGGCAGCGTCAGCCGCGAGGTGCCGCCCTCGTCCTCATCGCCACCGACGCGCCCCGCGTTGAGCCGCGTCACGTCCTCAGCGGTGACGTCGCCCGTGACGTACACCCCGTCGAAACAGGAGGCCTCGAAACCGTGGAGGCAGGGGTTGAGCCGGCCCACCGCCTTTTTCATGGCGGCCACGTCCTGGTAGATGAGCGCATCGCAGCCGATGATCTGGCGCACCTCCTCGACCGTGCGCCCGTGGGCCACGAGCTCGTCACGGGTGGGCATGTCGATGCCATAGACGTTGGGATGAACGACCGGCGGCGCGGCGCTGGCCAGATACACCTTGCGGGCACCGGCCTCGCGCGCCATCTGGACGATCTCCTTCGACGTGGTCCCGCGCACGATGGAGTCGTCCACCAGCAGCACATTGCGGTCCCTGAACTCGCTGGCGATCACGTTGAGCTTCTGGCGCACGGATTTCTTGCGCACGGCCTGCCCGGGCATGATGAAGGTGCGACCCACGTAGCGGTTTTTCACGAACCCTTCGCGGTAGGGTTTGCCCAGCAGTTGGGCGAGCTGGGTGGCGCTGGGCCGACTCGATTCGGGAATGGGTATGACCACATCGATCTGGTTGGGCGGCACGGTGGAGATGACGCGGGTGGCCAGCGTCTCGCCCATGTTGAGCCGCGCCTGGTAAACCGAGATGCCGTCGATCGTCGAGTCGGGGCGGGCCAGGTAGACGAATTCGAACACACAGGGGTAGAGCCGCGGCTGGTCGGCACACTGCTGGAACTGCATGTCGCCGTCGAGCGAGACGAAAGCCGCTTCGCCCGGGGCGATGTCGCGCAGGAATTCGTGGCCGGTGCCCTCCAGCGCCACCGACTCGCTGGCCACCATCACGGTGCCGTCCTTGCCCCGGCCGATGCACAGCGGACGAATGCCAAACGGGTCGCGGAACGCCAGCAGGCCGTGCCCGGCTATGAGCGCCACCACGGCGTACGAACCCCGGAGCCGGCGATGCACGGCCCGCACGGCGGCAAAGATGGCGTCGGTGTTCAAGGCGCCATTGGAACTGGCTTTGCCCAGTTCGTGCGCCAGCACATTGAGCAGCACCTCGGAATCGCTTTCGGTGTTGATGTGCCGGTGGTCCAACTGCACCATCTCGCGCTTGAGGGCGTGCGCGTTGGTGAGGTTGCCGTTGTGCGCCATGACGATGCCAAACGGCGCATTCACATAGAAGGGCTGGGCCTCCTCCTCGCTGAAGGCGTTGCCGGCCGTGGGGTAGCGCACCTGGCCGATGCCGCTGTTGCCCGGCAGGGCGCGCATGTTGCGGGTGCGAAAGACATCGCGCACCATGCCCTTGGCCTTGTGCATGAAGAACTTGCGCTCCAGTTGCGTGACGATGCCGGCGGCGTCCTGGCCGCGGTGCTGCAGGAGCAGCAGCGCGTCATAAATCAGCTGATTGACCGGTGCCTGACTGACGACACCAACGATTCCACACATGGATCAGATCCTGAAAAATCAAGGAAAGTACTGGGCGATGCTGTCAGGCATCATCCCCTTGAGGCTGTGCAGCCCTCCGTTGAGCCAGCCGGCACCTGCCGAGCGGAGCCAGGCTTCCTCGTCCTTCATGGGCGTCATGTTGACGACCAGCGCCAGCGCCAGCAGGATGACGGCGCCACGCAGCAGGCCAAACGCGCCGCCCAAGGTGCGATCGACCGGACGCAGGCCGACTTTTTCGATGCCCTTCTTCACCAGCCACGCGATCAGCGCGCTGGCAAACGCCACCGCCACGAACACCACGGCAAATCCGGCCGCATAGCGCAATGGCTCCGCCGTGTCGCCCAAGGGGAGATAGGCGGCCATGTCGTCGGCGTACCACTGGGCCACGAAAAAAGCCGCCACCCATCCCGCCACCGACAAGACCTCGAACACCAGCCCCCGCCAGATGCCCAGCACCAGAGACACCAGCAACACCAGCAGGAGCAGGATATCGACGGCCGACATGGCTCACAGTGTCAGGATGGATGCCGGCAAGCCCAATTGCCGGACCTTTTCCGCGGCCTGTTCGGCCTCGGTGCGGGAATCGAAGGGCCCGAGCCGGACGCGAATGCGCGGCCCCTCGGTCGTCTGTGCGACCTGGGTGTAGGTTTTCAGACCGGCACGCTCCAGGCGGTTGCGCACTTCCTGCGCGCGGGCCTGCTCCGCAAACGCGCCCACCTGCACCACCACGCGCACCGAAGGCGGGGGCGTGCGCCCTTCGAGCAGGGCCTGTGCCCGAGCGGCCTCCGGCGCTGGGGCGGGGGTGGCGGGCACTGGCGCAGCGGCCACGCGCGCCGGCGCGGCGGGGGCGGGTGGCGCAGCCGGAGGCGGCGGGGCCACGGGCACCTTGGAAGCGGATGCCACGGTCGTGCTGGCGGACTGGGCCGGCGGGGCCACAGGGGCGGCGGCAGGAGCCGCAGGCGCCGCTGCGGGCGGAGAGGCCGGCTCCGGCGGGGGTGGAGGCGATGAAGCGGCGCGAGGCGGCAACACCTCCTCACGCTCCTCCACCACCGCCACGTCCGACGGGCGCGGCGAAGCAGGGGCCGCAGCCAGCGGGGGCGCCTGGTCCTTCGCCGGAATGTCGATCGCAATGTCCACCGGCACCGGGCGCGGCTGGGTATCAAACAGCCAGGGCAGCCCGATGATGCCCATGAGCACCAGAATACTGGCGCCGATCAGGCGTTGCCGGGCCTGCCGCCGGATGGTTTCGATGGAAGGAGTCTGGACCGGGCCTGAGCCGCCCTGGCCGCCAGAACGCAGTTTGAACATTCGCCAGTGATGCCAAGGACCCGCCACGCAATGCCGCCCCAAGCCGCCTCACGCCGGCAGATGCTTGGCTGCCAAGCGCGGCACGCCCTGCTGCAGGACACCGCCCACGGTGAAGAATGAACCGAAGACCACGATTCTATCAGCCGGGTCGGCGGCGGCGGTGGCCGCCTGCAGCGCGGCCTGGGGGTCGGCATGGCAGGAGACGGCGGCGTCGCTGCGGCGCGTCACCTCGCGCCAACGTTCGGTCAAGGCTTGGGCCGAGGCGGCACGCGGCGTGGGCAGATCGGTGAAATACCAGCGGTCGATGAGCGGGTCGATGCGGGCGAGCATCGGGCGCAGATCTTTGTCGGCCATGGCGCCGAAAACCGCGTGGGTGGTGGGATAGAAGCCCATGGCATCGAGGTTTTCGGCCAGCGCCGCCACCGAATGGGGGTTGTGCGCCACGTCCAGCACCAAGGTGGGCTGACCGGGCACGATTTGAAAGCGCCCGGGCAACTCGACCAGCGCCAAACCATTGCGCACCGCCTGCGCCGTCACGGGCAGGCGCGGATGCAGGGCCTCCAGCGCCGCCAGCACCCCGGCGGCATTGAGCAGTTGATTGGCCCCGCGCAAGGCCGGATAGGCCAAGCCGCTGTAGCGCCGACTGCGGCCACTCCAGTTCCATTGCTGCTTGTCGCCGGCAAAGTGAAAATCCTTGCCCAGCCGCCACAGGTCAGCGCCCACCTCCAGCGCGCGGTCGAGCACGCTCTGCGGCGGCTGCGGGTCGCTGACCACCACAGGGCGGCCGGTGCGCATGATCCCCGCCTTCTCGTAGCCGATCGACTCGCGATCCGGCCCCAGGTATTCCATGTGATCCAGATCGATGCTGGTGATGACGGCGCAATCGGCATCGAACACATTGACCGCGTCCAGCCGCCCGCCCAGCCCCACTTCGAGGATGACCACATCCGGCTTCAGGCGCGCCAGCGCCGAGGCGATGGCCAGCGTGGTGAACTCGAAATAGGTCAATACCACCGGCGACTCGCCTGGGCCGCCTCGTCGGGCCTGCTCCACGGCCTCGAAAGCGGGCAAGAGCGCGGCCTCGTCCACGGGCGCGCCGAGCCAGCGGCAGCGCTCCTCGAAGCGCACCAAATGCGGCGAGGTGTACACCCCGGTGCGGTAGCCCGCCTGCCGATAGATGGCCTCCAGCATGGCGCAGGTCGAGCCCTTGCCGTTGGTGCCCCCCACGATGATGACCGGGCACGGCCAGGTCAGCCCCCGGCCGCCTTCCATGCGGCGGCGCACCGCCTCAACCCGATCCAATCCCATCTCGATCGTTTGGGGATGCAGCCGCTCACAGTGGGCCAGCCAGTCTGACAGCGTATGGGGGAAATCTTGCATGCGCATCGGCGCCACGGGGCGCCCCTCCAGGTTTCGGGCCCACCGCTGCCAAGGTGGCAGGCCCCACGCCGCGTATTGTCGCAGCCCCGTCCGCGGCACCGCGTCGTGCAGGATAATGACCGCATGATCAAGGTCTATGGCATCCCCAACTGCGAAACGGTCAAAAAAGCCCGCGCCTGGATGGCGCAGCGCGGGCACGACTATGTGTTCCACGACTTCAAGAAAGAGGGCGTGCCCGAAAGCCGGCTGGCCCACTGGATCGCGCAGGTCGGCTGGGAAAAGCTCGTCAACCGCAAAGGCACGACCTGGCGTCGGCTCGACCCAGCGCTGCAAGCCAGCCTGACGGACGCGGCCAGCGCCCACGCGCTCATGGTGCAGCACGCCAGCGTCATCAAACGCCCGGTGGTGGAGTGGAGTAATGGCGACATCACCGTCGGCTTCGCCCCCGAAGAATGGGATGCCAGGCCCTGAGGCCCAGGCGTCCTCTAAAATCCAGCGGCCGCGTCGCCCGAGCGCCGGGCGGCGTTTTCTTTTCCTCGCATGTCATTGCCCCCATGAGCACCACACAGATCGACGGCGTGTCCGTCCAGACCCAGGCCAACGTGTATTTCGACGGCAAATGCATCAGCCACAGCCTGACCTGTGCCGACGGCTCGCGCAAATCGGTCGGCGTGGTGCTGGCCAGCGAACTCACCTTTGGCACCCAAGCCCCCGAAATCATGGAATGCGTGGCTGGCGGCTGCGAATACAGGCTCGCCGGCAGCGATGCATGGATCCGCGTCGGGCCTGGAGATGCCTTCAAGGTGCCCGCGCATTCCAGCTTCGACATCCGCGTCCAAGACACCTTTCACTACATCTGCCACTACGGCTGACCCACGGAGCTCGCCCATGGCCACCATCCTGCAACACCTGCCCAAAGGGCAAAAAGTCGGTATCGCTTTCTCGGGCGGTCTGGACACCTCTGCAGCCCTGCTGTGGATGAAGCAAAAAGGCGCCCTGCCCTATGCCTACACCGCCAACCTGGGCCAGCCCGACGAGGACGATTACGACGCCATCCCGCGCAAGGCCATGGCCTACGGCGCCGAGAAAGCCCGCCTGGTGGACTGCCGCCTGCAGCTGGCACACGAAGGCATCGCCGCCATTCAGAGCGGTGCGTTCCACATCAGCACCGGCGGCATCACCTATTTCAACACCACCCCGCTGGGCCGCGCCGTGACGGGCACCATGCTGGTGGCCGCCATGAAGGAAGACGACGTCCACATCTGGGGCGATGGCTCCACCTTCAAGGGCAACGACATCGAGCGCTTCTACCGCTACGGCCTGCTGACCAACCCGAGCCTGAAAATCTACAAGCCCTGGCTGGACCAGACCTTCATCGACGAGTTGGGCGGCCGCAAGGAGATGAGCGAATTCCTCATCGCCAACGGCTTCGACTACAAAATGAGCGTCGAGAAGGCCTACAGCACCGACAGCAACATGCTCGGCGCCACCCACGAGGCCAAGGACCTGGAGCACCTCGATGCCAGCATCCGCATCGTCAACCCCATCATGGGCGTGGCGTTCTGGAAGCCTGAAGTCGAGGTCAAGCCGGAGGAAGTGACGGTGCGCTTCGAGGAAGGCCGGCCGGTGGCCATCAATGGCCAGACGTTTGCATCGCCGGTGGACCTGTTCCTCAAGGCCAATGAGATCGGCGGCCGCCACGGCCTGGGCATGAGCGACCAGATCGAAAACCGCATCATCGAGGCCAAGAGCCGCGGCATCTACGAAGCCCCGGGCATGGCGCTGCTGCACATCGTCTATGAGCGCCTGGTCACCGGCATCCACAACGAGGACACCATCGAGCAGTACCGCATCAATGGCTTGAAGCTCGGGCGGCTGCTCTACCAGGGCCGCTGGTTCGACCCGCAGGCCATCATGCTGCGCGAAACCGCCCAGCGCTGGGTGGCCCGCGCCATCACCGGCGAAGTGACGCTGGAACTGCGCCGCGGCAACGACTACTCCATCCTCAACACCGAAAGCCCCAACCTGACCTACGCGCCCGAGCGCCTGAGCATGGAGAAGGTGGAAGACGCGCCGTTCACCCCGATGGACCGCATCGGCCAGCTGACGATGCGCAACCTAGACATCTCCGACACACGCGCCAAGCTGGGGATCTATGCCCAAAGCGGCCTGCTGTCGCTGGGCAAGGGCAACGACGACTTCCTCAAGCTCGGCCAATGACCTGACGACGACCGGCGATGCCTACGGTGCTTGCCGCCGGCATCGCCATGCCTGGGCATTCAGCAGGGCATTCAGAGCCCTTGGGCCCAGTCGATGAGGCGTCTGGCCATGCGCTCGGTGGCCTTCGGGGCCCGCAAATCGCCCGCCAGCACGTGCTGGCCGGGGGCTTCGCTGTAGTCCACCACTTCCAGCGTCTTGTTCGCGGACCCGATGCGCGGGAACAGGGCCCGGATTTCCTGCGGGTCCACGGTCTGATCGGCCTCGGCATAGAGCATCAGGACCGGCGCGGTGAAGGTGGCCAGGTCGCTTTCCCGCACCCGCTTGACCAGCGCCATCATGGGAAACAGCGCCCGGGTGGGGTAGATCTGGGTCCAGGCGTGGTTCTCGGCCTCCCGCTCGGCCGGCTCGCCGCGCATCTCCCCTTCCAGATACAGCGCCAGCTTCATTCCCCAAGGCTGGTTGATGAGTTCGGATTTTTTGTCTTTCGGGCCATAGTTGGGCGAAATGAACACATAGCCCGCCACGCCTTGCCCCTCCTCGCGGGCAGCCACCCAGGTGCCCAGGGTGGCGCCGGTGGAGACGCCAATGAGCAGCACGCGCTCGCCCAGCATCTGGCCGATGCGCACGGCCTCCACCGTGTCGGCCAGCCAGTCTTGCACGGACGCTTCGCCCATGGCCTGCGGATCGCTGCGCCCGTGCCCGGTCAGGCGGGTCTCGAACAGATTGGCGCCCAGACCTTGGGCCACCCGCAATGCCAAAGGCGCCGTCTCCAGGCGGGAGGCGGTAAAGCCGTGCACATACACCACGGCCCACTCGGTGCGCTCGCCCGGCGGCCCGTGCCAAGTCACCTGCTTGTGCAGGCCCTCGCGGATGTCGGGCACCGCGGCCTCCTGCCGCGCCAGCCAGGCATCGAGCTCGGCCGCCGCCGCCGGGGGCGCCTCGCGGGGGGCCGGCTGATCGGGGCCGAACTGATTGGCCGGCCCAAGGAAAAACACCGCCAGGGCCAGCACCAGGCCGAAGAACATGGCCCGAACCACGGGTGAGCGGGCCTGGCCGTACTCGTACTGTTTGCTCATGCGCTGCGCCCTCCTCCAGGCTGTCATGGTGCTGCCTCCTGCGTCTGGTCAAACCACCACCGGCTCCGGCTCCAGGCGGATGCCAAACCGCTCATACACGCTGGTCTGTATGGCCCGAGCCAGCGTCATCACCTCCCCCCCGGTGCAGGGGTGCTCGGCATCGCCCCGGTTGACGAGCACCAGGGCCTGCTTCTCGTACACGCCGGCGTGCCCCACGGTCTTGCCCTTCCAGCCACACGCGTCGATGAGCCAGCCCGCGGCCAGCTTCACCGAGCCGTCGGGCATGGGATAGTGCACCACCCGGGGATCGCGGCCGATGATATCCGCGCATTGCTCGGGAGTCACGGTGGGGTTTTTGAAAAAGCTGCCGGCATTGCCGATGACGGCCGGGTCGGGGAGCTTGGCGCGGCGGATGTCGCAGACCCAGTCGTAGATCTGCCGCGCATCGGGCTGGGTGATGCCGGTTTCGGCCATCTTGCGCTCCAGGTCCAGATAGCCGAGCACTGGCCGCCAAGGCCTGGGCAGCCAAAACCGGACGCGCACGATGAGGGCCCGCCCCGCCAGCCCCAAGCCGCGGTCTCCGGCGCGTGCGTGCTTGAAGACCGAATCGCGGTAGCCAAAACCGCACTGCGCGGCGTTGAGGCTGAACAGGCGCCCGGTTTCGAGATCGACGGCATCCAGCGAGTCGAAACGGTCCTGCAATTCCACGCCATAAGCGCCGATGTTCTGCACCGGCGCTGCGCCCACGGTGCCCGGAATGAGCGCCAGGTTCTCCAGCCCCGGCCAGCCCTGATCGAGCGTCCAGGTGACGAAGTCATGCCAGTTTTCCCCTGCGCCGGCCTCCACCAGCCAGCCCCGATCGGTGGCCTCCAGCAGCCGCCGGCCCGGAATTTCGACCTTGAGCACGAGCTTGCGCACATCGCCCGTCAGCACGATGTTGCTGCCCCCGCCAAGCACGAACGCTTCTTCCGCGGCCCAGTCCGGATGGCGGATGAGGGCCTGCAGATCGTCCACCGAACGCACGCGCGCCAGCCGCTGGGCGCGCGCGGCGATGCCAAAGGTGTTGTAGCGCTGGAGCGCCACGTTTTTCTCGACTAACATGTCGGCATTTTCTCATTCGCCTGAGTGCGCGTTTCTCTCGCCATGCCCTCTTTCGATACCGTCGTCGAGCCCAATCTGGTCGAAATCCGCAACGCGGTGGACCAGACCTCCAAAGAAATCGGCACCCGATTCGACTTCAAAGGCAGCGCTGCCGCTGTCGAGCTCAAGGACAAAGACATCACCCTGTTGGCCGACAGCGATTTTCAGCTCGGCCAGGTGGAAGACATCCTGCGCAACAAGCTGACCAAGCGCAACGTGGACGTCCGCTTTCTGGATCCGGGCAAGATCGAAAAGATCAGCGGCGACAAGGTCAAGCAGGTGCTCAAGGTGCGCAGCGGCATCGCCACCGAGGACGGCAAGAAAATCCAACAGCTCATCAAGAACAGCAAAATGAAGCTGCAAGCCGCCATCCAGGGCGATGCCGTGCGCATCAGTGGCGCCAAACGCGACGATCTGCAGGCCGCGATCGCGCTCATCCGCAAAGAGCTGCCGGAGTTGCCCCTGTCGTTCAACAACTTCCGCGACTGACGCCGCCGCGCCCTGCCCCAGATGTCATTTGCCGCGCAACCCGACCCCGCCTACGCCGCCATGCGCGACTGGATGGAGCGCTGGTCGGACCTGGAAGCCCGGCTCGCGGCGCTGCTGCTGGCGCCCCAAGAGGCCGGCCACTTTCCCGCCCGGCTTCAGGACATCCATCACCAGGCAGACACCTTGCTGGCGCTGGATGCCGACGCCACCCTGTATTGGCTGTTCCAGCTGGCCGCCAGCTCACCCGTGGGGTATAGCGCCTCGCACGCCATGGTGTGCTGGGCGCTGTGCCGGCTCGTGGGCCAGACCCTGGGCCACACCGAGCAGGAACAGACCAGCTTGGCCTGCGCCGCGCTGACGATGAACATCGCCATGACGCGCCTGCAGGACGAACTGGCCAACCAAACCGCCCCGCCCACCGCGGAGCAACGCGCCGCCATCGACACCCACGCGGCCCGGGGGGCGCAATGGCTGCGTGAGTTGGGCGTGCGCGACGCCGCTTGGCTGCAAATCGTCGAGCAGCATCACCTGACTGAAGCCGAGCTGCCGGCCCCCGTGCGGCTGCTGCAAGCCGCAGACCGCTACGCCGCCATGATCAGCCCGAGGGAAACCCGGCCCGGGCGCTGCGTGACCGACTCCAGCCGCCACGCGCTCATTCACCAGGGCCACGGGGTCGATGACGTGGGCCATGCGCTGGTGCGCACGGTTGGCATTTGCCCGCCGGGCAGCTTCGTGCGGCTACAAGACGACCGCATCGCCGTGGTGCTGCGCCGGTCTGGCCGCCCTGCCGAGCCCTGGGTGGCCACGGTGCTCGATGCCCGTGGCATCCCGGTGGCCGAGCCCACCCTCGTGGACACCGGCCGGGATGGCGATGGCATCGCTGCCGCGCTGGTCACCCAGACGGTGCGCGTGCGCCTGAATCACCCGCGGCTGCTGCAACTCTCGCGCATGGCGCTGGCGCAACCGCGCTGAAGCCTCAAGAGGGCCCTGGTCAGCGGCGCCCGCCTCCGATGCGGCTTTCCTGGCCACTGAGCAGGCGCTGGATGTTGTCGGCATGGCGCCACAGCAGCAAGATGCTCATCACCGACATCGACACAGCGATGGGCGCGGCCACGTCCCAGGCCACCCCGTCGCCAAACAGGTAGAAGAACGGCGCGAAAATGGCCGCCACGATCGCCGCCAGCGAGGAATACCGGAAAAACACCGCGATGATCACCCAACTGGCCAGCACCGCCAAGCCCAGCCAGGGCTGATATGCCAGCAGGACGCCCGCCGCCGTGGCCACGCCCTTGCCGCCCTTGAACCGGAAAAACACCGGAAACAGATGCCCCAGGAACGCGGCCAGCCCAACCAGCGCTACCGTCCCCTCGTCCATCCCCCAGTGCCCCCCCCAGTGCAGCACCCACCAGACAGGCAACCAGCCTTTGAATGCATCCAGGAGCAAAGTCAGGGCCGCCGCCTTTTTGTTGCCCGAGCGCAGCACGTTCGTCGCGCCGGGGTTTTTGCTGCCGTAGGTGCGCGGATCGCTGAGCCCCATCGCGCGGCTGACCACCACCGCAAAGGAAAGCGACCCGATTAAATAAGCCAGCACCGCGGCCGGCAGCCACATCCATTCGTTCATGTCCACCTCGTTCGGAATACGGCCGCAAGCTTAACCGACCGGCCGGGCGCCGTAGGCGTCTTTGTCAGACGGCCGGATCGCGCATCTCCAGGCGAATGGCGTCGATCGCCTGCAGCAGTTCTTCCGAGAGCCGTGTCCCCCAGGCATCGAGGCATTCATCGAGCTGGGCCAGCGAAGTGACGCCGATGATGGTGCTGGCCACTTGCCACTTGGTGTAACAGAATGCCAACGCCATGCGCGTGGGCGTGAGGCCATGCGCGCGCGCCAGCGCGTTGTAGCGCCGGGCGGCGGCCAGCGCTTGCGGGCGCCCCCAGCGCTGCTTTCTCATCGACTCGAACAGGGCCAGGCGCCCGGCCGGTGCGCCGGGGCCATCGAGGCCGCTGTCGTCGTATTTGCCCGTCAGCAGCCCGAAGCCCAGCGGCGAGTACGCCAACAACGAAACCCCCAACCGGTACATCGTCTCATCGAGCCCGTTTTCCAGCGAGCGGTTGACCAGGCAATACGGGTTCTGCACCGTGGCTACGCGCGGCAGCCCGTGCTGTTCGGCCAGACGCACAAACTCATGCACCCCATACGGCGATTCGTTGGACAGGCCGATGGCCCGCACCTTGCCCGAGCGCACCAGCGCATCCATGGCCTCCAGTTGCTCCAGGATCGTGGCGCAGGGCTTGTCCTTGGCCGGATCGAAATACATCGCCCCAAAGACGGGCACATTGCGCGCCGGCCAGTGGATCTGGTAGAGGTCGATGACGTCTGTGCGCAAACGCCGCAGGCTGCCTTCGCAGGCTTCGATGATTTCGCGTTTCGTCAGCCCGGCCTGCTCCCCGCGTATCCAGGGCATGCCCCGCGACGGGCCGGCGACTTTGGTGGCAACCACCACCCGCTGCCGCACGCCAGGGCGGCTGGCCAGCCACTCCCCGATGATGCGCTCGGTGGCGCCGCACGTCTCGGCCCGGGCCGGTACGGCATACATCTCGGCCGTATCCAGGAAGGTCACGCCTCGCTCCAACGCCCGGTCCAAGATGACATGGGCGTCGGCCATGGAGACTTGCTCGCCAAAAGTCATGGTACCCAGACAGATCGGCGTGACCTGAAGGCCGCTTTGGCCCAGTGAGACGGTTTGCATGGCGCTGGTGATGATGATGAAGAACAACGATCGATTCGGCTAGTGTATCGGCTTTGCATTGGCACGCAACTTGGAGTAGATTCCAAGGTTTCTCTTGCAGTGCCTTGATTTCATGGACCACACACTTCCGCCCATCCCTGCCAAGCGCTACTTCACCATCGGTGAGGTGGGAGAGCTGTGCGGGGTCAAGCCGCACGTGTTGCGGTATTGGGAGCAAGAGTTCACGCAGCTGCGCCCGATGAAGCGGCGCGGCAACCGCCGCTACTACCAGCACCATGAAGTGCTGATGATCCGGCGTATCCGGGAACTGCTGTACGAACAGGGCTTCACCATCCAGGGTGCGCGCAACCGGCTGCAAGAGCTGGCCCAGCAGGAGCGGGAGCAACGCCGCGCCAGCCTCAATGGCACCCACGCCAGTCACGACACATCGGCCGATCTCGAAACGAGCAGCGCCCCTCACGGGCCTGGAGGCACACCGTTGACCTGGGCCGCGGTGCGCCAGGAATTGCTGGCGATTCGCCGCCTGCTCGACGACGCGGCCTGAGCCACGCACCCCATCGTGTCCTACAATGGGAAATGCTCCGGGGTGTCCACAAGGTGTGGGCTGAGATGGCGTAAGCCAAACCCGCGAACTTGATCCGGTTCATACCGGCGAAAGAAGAGCTGCTGCGCCCGATAGGCGGTAGATAGGCGGTGGGATTGAACACCCTGGTCGCCTCATTCCTCGGGCCCGGTCTGCCGCCCAGGCGGGCGCCCTTCGGAGCATGTTCATCCACCCTCCGAAGGAGACCACCCCGTGAACGCCCCTGCCGACCGCTTCCTGGCCAACCAGGCCCAAGTGGACCAAGCCGCCATCCAGCCGCTGCCCCGATCGCGCAAGATCTATGTCGAGGGCTCGCGCCCGGACATCCGCGTGCCCATGCGCGAAATCCAGCAAAGCGACACGCCCGCCGCGTTTGGCGCCGAGCCCAATCCCCCCGTCTTCGTGTACGACACCTCGGGGCCGTACACCGACCCGGCCGCCCGCATCGACATTCGCCATGGGCTGCCGGCGTTGCGCCAGCGCTGGATCGAGGCGCGCCAGGACACCGAGGTACTGCCGGACCTGAGCAGCGCCTACGGACGCGCCCGTGCCGCCGACCCCCGGCTCGACGAACTGCGCTTTCCCGGGCTGCAGCGCCAGCCGCGCCGTGCCAAGGCAGGCGCCAACGTCACCCAGATGCACTACGCGCGACGCGGCCTCATCACGCCGGAGATGGAGTTCATCGCCATCCGCGAAAACCTGCGTCGGCGCGAGTACCTCGAATCGCTGCAGGCCGCCGGCCCCACGGGGCGCAAGATGGCCGCCATGATCGGGCGCCAGCACCCCGGTCAAAGCTTCGGTGCCAGCATTCCCGCCGAAATCACCCCCGAGTTCGTGCGCGATGAAGTGGCCCGCGGCCGCGCCATCATCCCCGCCAACATCAACCACCCGGAAAGCGAGCCGATGATCATCGGCCGCAACTTCCTGGTCAAGGTCAATGCCAACATCGGCAACAGCGCCGTCACCTCCTCCATTCAGGAGGAGGTGGACAAGCTCACCTGGGCCATCCGCTGGGGGGCCGACACGGTGATGGACCTCTCCACCGGCAAGCACATCCACGAGACGCGCGAGTGGATCATCCGCAACTCGCCCGTGCCCATTGGCACCGTGCCGATCTACCAGGCGCTGGAAAAAGTCCACGGCAAGGCCGAGGAACTGACGTGGGACATCTTCCGCGACACGCTGATCGAGCAGGCCGAGCAGGGCGTGGACTACTTCACCATCCACGCCGGCGTGCTGCTGCGCTACGTGCCGCTGACCGCCGAGCGCATGACCGGCATCGTCAGCCGCGGCGGCTCCATCATGGCCAAATGGTGCTTGGCCCACCACCAGGAGAACTTCCTCTACACCCACTTTGAGGAAATCTGCGAGATCATGAAGGCCTACGACGTGGCCTTCAGCCTGGGCGACGGCCTGCGCCCCGGCTCCATCTACGACGCCAACGACGCCGCCCAACTGGCCGAGCTGCGCACCCTGGGCGAGTTGACGCAAATCGCCTGGAAGCACGACGTCCAAGTGATGATCGAAGGCCCCGGCCACGTGCCGCTGCACCTGATCAAAGAAAACATGGACCTGCAACTGGCGCAGTGCCACGAAGCGCCGTTCTACACCCTGGGCCCGCTGACCACCGACATCGCCCCCGGCTACGACCACATCACCAGCGGCATTGGCGCCGCCACCATCGGCTGGTACGGCACCGCCATGCTGTGCTACGTCACGCCCAAGGAGCACCTGGGCCTGCCCAACAAGCAAGACGTCAAGGAAGGCATCATCACCTACAAGCTCGCCGCCCACGCCGCCGACCTGGCCAAAGGCCACCCCGGCGCGCAGATCCGCGACAACGCTTTGAGCAAGGCGCGCTTCGAGTTCCGCTGGGAAGACCAGTTCAACTTAGGGCTGGACCCCGACAAGGCGCGCGAATTCCATGACGAAACCCTGCCCAAGGACTCCGCCAAGGTCGCGCACTTCTGCTCCATGTGCGGGCCGCACTTTTGCAGCATGAAGATCACGCAGGACGTGCGCGACTTCGCCGCGCGGCAAGGCATCGGCGAAGCGCAGGCGCTGGAGCAAGGCCTGCAAACCCAGGCCGAGGCATTCCGCCGCGCCGGGGGTGACATTTACATCCCCCTCCAGCGCGCCTGATGGTCGCCAAGCCAAGGCCGCCGGCTTCAGCGGCCTTGGCCCCAGCCTAGGCCGGGATCGAACCCGGCCCCAAAAAGGAAACGGGCCAGTTCTATACCGAACTGGCCCGTTGACTTGATTGGCGCGGCTGGCAGGATTCGAACCCACGACCCCTTGGTTCGTAGCCAAGTACTCTATCCAACTGAGCTACAGCCGCTTGCTGAAGCTGAAATTATATAGCGCTTTTTGCCGATATCGCAACCTGAGAAAATTTTTTGTGAGGTCTTGTACCCGGTGTGCGGTGCAGGGCGGCCATGTTGCCATTCGTCGGACCAGAAGGTGCCCTGTTGGAGGCACCATATACACATATGACATCCCCGCCCCAAGGACTTGCCCACAACCACCCCGTGACAAGGCTGCAACAAGCAACTGGTAGGCCGTACAGGACTTGAACCTGTGACCAATCGATTATGAGTCGACTGCTCTGACCAACTGAGCTAACGGCCCGACCAAACCGACGATTGTAGCCCCGTCATTTAGGGTGGCTCAGGGCGTTGCTGACGAGCTTGGAGGTGATGTCCACGATGCGGATCATCCGGTCATAGGGCATGCGCTGTGGCCCGATGACGCCCAGCGTGCCCACGACTTGGCCGTCCACCTCGTAGGGCGCGCTGACCACGGACAGTTCTTCATAGGGCACGATCTGGCTTTCTCCGCCGATATAGATGCGCACGCCTTCGGCCTGATTGGAGACTTCGAGCAGCCGCATGAGCTGGGTTTTCTGCTCGAAGAGGTCGAACATCTTGCGCAGGTGGTCCATGTCGCGCGAAAACTCGCTGACGGACAGCAGATTGCGCTCGCCCGCCACCACCACCTCATCCTGTTGCTCGATGGCTTCGGAGCTGGCCTCGACGGCCTTGACCATGAGGCTGGCGATTTCGCCGCGCAGCCGCTCGACTTCGGTGCGCAGCCGCTCGCGCACCTGGTCGATGGTGAGCCCGGCGTACTGGTTGTTGAGAAAGTTGGCGGCTTCCTGCAACTGGCTTTGCGTGTATTCGACCTGGGTGTGAATGATGCGGTTTTGCACCTCCCCGTCGGGCGAGACGAGGATGACCAGCACGCGACGATCCGACAGGCTCAGGAACTCGATGTGGCGAAAGACCGTAGGCCGCTTGGGCACCATCACCACGCCCACGAATTGCGACAGGTTCGACAGCATCTGCGCGGCCTGGCTGAGCACTTGGCGGGGTTGCTCGGCCTGCAGGGCGGCGCCGGAGAGGTTCTCCACGGCGGGGAGTTCGTCGCGGCGCACGGTCAGCATGGTGTCCACAAAAAGGCGGTAGCCCCGTGCCGTGGGAATCCGCCCGGCGGAGGTGTGCGGGCTGGCCACCAGTCCCATGTCCTCCAGATCGCTCATGACGTTGCGGATGGTGGCCGGCGACAGCTCCAGACCAGCCGCCTTGGACAAGGTACGCGAGCCCACGGGCTGCCCGTCGGCGATGTAGCGTTCGACCAACGTCTTCAGCAGGAGTTTGGAGCGGTCGTCAAGCATCGGAGCATTTTAAAAACCTTGTGCTCTAATTTGAGCATGGATTTTCCCTCTGCGCAGCCCCCGACGTCCACGCCTGAGCGCCCGGTGTGTTTTCACCATGTGGCCGTGGTGGGCAAGTACCACGCCACGGGCTCGCGCGACGCCATCGAGGCGATTGTGCATTTTCTGCATGGCCTGGGCTGCGAGGTCACGCTGGAGCGTGAAACCGCGCTGAACACCGGGCTGATGGGCGGTCACCCGGTGCTGGATGTGCCCGCGATTGGCCAGCATTGCGACTTGGCGCTGGTCATCGGGGGCGATGGAACGATGCTGGGCATCGGACGGCAACTGGCCCGTTACGAGGTGCCGCTGGTGGGCGTCAACCAGGGGCGGCTGGGGTTCATCACCGACATTCCCTTCAAAGGCTTCGAGGCGCCGCTGTCGGCCATCCTGCGCGGTGCTTACGAGGAAGACCGGCGCTCGCTCATGACAGCCGGTGTGTGGCGCGATGGGCGTTGCATTTTCGAGACCATCGCCATGAATGACGTGGTGGTCAACCGAGGGGGATCGCCCGGCATGGTGGAACTGCGGGTGGAGGTGGACGGCCACTTCGTGGCCAATCAGCGGGCCGACGGCCTCATCATCGCTTCGCCCACGGGCTCCACGGCCTATGCGCTTTCTGCAGGTGGCCCGCTGCTGCACCCGGCCATTGGGGGATGGGTGATGGCCCCCATCGCCCCGCACACCCTCTCCAACCGGCCCATCGTGCTGCCCTCCACGGGCGAAATCGCGGTGGAAGTGGTGGCCGGCCGGGAGGCGAGCGCGCACTTCGACATGCAGAGTTTCACCAGCCTGCTGCATGGCGACCGCATCACCGTGCGGCGGTCGGCCCATACCCTGCGGCTGCTGCACCCGGCAGGCTGGAGCTATTTCGACACCTTGCGGCGCAAGCTGCATTGGAACGAAGGAGTGGTCAATTGAGTTGGCAACGCATGGCGCTGCGCGACTTCGTGATCGTGCAGTCGCTCGATCTGGATCTGCACCCTGGGTTTACCGTGCTGACCGGCGAGACCGGCGCGGGCAAATCCATCCTCATCGATGCCCTGCAACTGGTGCTGGGCGCTCGCGCCGACGCCTCGGTGGTGCGCGAAGGGGCAACGCGCTGCGAAATCGTGGCCGAATTCGGCATGCGTCCGGCGGTGGCCCAATGGTTGCAGGAGCATGGCTTTGATGCGCCAGCAGGAGAGCCATTGCAGCTCAAGCGCCAGGTGGACCATCAAGGCCGCAGCCGCGCCTGGATCAACGGCAGCGCCGCCACGGCCAGCCAGCTCAAGGCCCTGGCCGATGAACTGGTGGACATCCACGGCCAGCACGCCTGGCAAAGCCTGACCCGCCCCGACGCCGTGCGCCAGTTGCTGGACGATTACGCCCGGCTCGACACGCAGGCCCTGCGCCACAGCTGGACGGCCTGGCGCGAAGCCCAGCGCGCGCTCGAAGCAGCCCAATCGCGCCAAGCCACTGTGCAGGAAGAGCGTGAGCGCCTGCAATGGCAGTTGGGCGAGTTTGACAAGCTCGCGCCCCAGCCGGGGGAATGGGAGGAGCTCAACCTTCAGCATGGCCGGCTGGCGCATGCGCAAGGCCTCATCGATGCCGCCCAGCAGGCCCTGGCGGCCCTGGATGACGACGACGACAGCGCCACCACCCGCATCCACCGGGCACTGCAGGGGTTGGAGGCGCAGCAGCACATCGAGCCCCGCTACGCCGAACTCGCACACACCCTGCAAGCCGCTTTGGCGCAAATCGAGGACGTGTGCCACGATCTGCAGCATCACGCGCACCACACCGAGCTGGACCCCGCCGCGCTGGAAGCCCTGGATCAAAGGCTGGGCGCCTGGGTATCGCTGGCACGGCGTCACCGCTGCCCGCCTGAGGCGCTGCCTCAGCGCTGGCAAGACATCCGGCAGGCCCTGGCCGCATTGGAGCGCAGCGCCGATCTGGAAGGGCTGCAGCATGCCGAACGATCGGCGCGCGCAGCGCTGCGGGAATGCGCCCGCGCCGTCACCCTCGCGCGGCAGGAGGCGGCGCTGCGCCTGTCAGCCGCCGTGACCGAGGCCATGCAGGGGTTGGGCATGGAAGGCGGGCGCTTTGAAGTGCAGCTTCAACCACTGCCCGAGCCTCAAGCCCACGGGATGGAGAACGTCGAATTCCTCGTGGCCGGCCATGCCGGCAGCACGCCGCGGCCCGTCGGCAAGGTGGCCTCTGGCGGAGAGCTGTCGCGCATCGCGCTGGCCATTGCCGTGACCACCAGCGAGATCGGGCAAGCTCCCACCCTCATCTTCGACGAAGTGGACAGCGGCATTGGCGGCGCAGTGGCCCACACCGTGGGGCAGCTCATGCGCCGGCTGGGCGCGGCCCGGCAGGTGCTGGCGGTCACCCATCTGCCCCAAGTGGCCGCCTGCGCCCATCACCACCTGCGGGTGGAAAAGCTGCGCTCGGCCGAGGGGGCCATCAGCGACGTGACGGTCATCGATGGCGAAACGCGCATCCAGGAGCTGGCCCGCATGTTGGGCGGCGACCGCCTGACCGACACCTCGCTGGCGCATGCCCGGGAGCTCATATGCAGCTCGTCCTGATCACCGGCATGTCCGGCTCTGGCAAGTCGGTGGCCTTGCATGCGCTGGAAGACGCGGGCTTCTATTGCGTGGACAACCTCCCGCCGGAGCTGCTGGAATCGCTGATCGAGGTGGAACAGATGCACCGGGCCGAACGCGTGGCCGTGGCCATGGACGTGCGCAGCGCCGAATCACTGCCTGCGCTGCCGCAGCGCATCCGCGCCATCCGGGCGCGCGGCCAGGCACTGACCGTGCTCTTCCTCGACACCACCACCGACACCCTGGTGCGCCGCTTCTCGGAGACGCGGCGCATGCACCCTCTGTCCCTCAAAGACACCCAAGACCGCCGCCGCGCCCTGGTCGATGCCATCGAGCTGGAGCGCGAGCTGTTGAGCGAGCTGCGCGAGCTCGCCCTGGTGCTCGACACCAGCCAGCTCAAGGCCTCGCACCTGCGCAGCGAGATCAAGGCTCTGCTGCACCGCGCCCCCGCCCCGCTGACGCTGGTGTTCGAGTCGTTCGCCTTCAAGCGCGGCATTCCCATGGACGCCGATTTCGTCTTCGATGTGCGGATGCTGCCCAACCCCCACTACGAGCCCGAACTGCGCGCGCTGACTGGGCGCGACGCCCCGGTGGCCCAGTACCTGCAGGCCGAGCCGGAAGTGACCGAAATGGAGCAGCACATCCAGGGCTTTCTGGAAAGATGGCTGCCCCGGATGGTGGCCAACCATCGCAGCTACGTCACCGTGGCCATCGGCTGCACCGGTGGCCAGCACCGTTCGGTGTATCTGACCGAGCGCCTGGGCCAACGGTTTGCCGGCCACGGCACGGTGCAAATCCGCCACCGCGAACTCGACGCGCTCAAACACGACTGATCCGCCGACCTGGCCCACATCACGGGGCGGCTGAGGCCAGCCGCTGCATCAACCAGGCGCGCAATGGCGCTGGCAAGCCCAGGTCCAGCTCCGCAACGCTGCGCACCCAGCACCCAGGCCCCTCGGGGGCATATGCCGCCACCCGCCACTCCACTGGCTGCAGCACCAGATCCCGATGGGTCAGGCTGTGGCGTATGGGGTCATGCCAGAGCGGCCCCTCGGCGCCCGAGGCGCCAGCAGGCGGTTGCGCGGCCGCTTCGCCCTCGTCCAACACGGCAAACGCATGCAAGCCTGCCCATATGCCCTGCGCCGGTCTGGGCTGCAACCAATAGGCCCCATCCGCGGCGCGGCGCACCACCTGCAGCCACCAGCGCTCGGTGCGGCGGCGGAGCTGGCGGGTCTTGACGGGAAAATCCCCTTCTTGCTGCCGGGCATGGGCCATGCATGACGACTGCGCCGGACAGCGCCCGCAGGCAGGCCGGGATCGCTTGCACACCAACGCGCCCAAGTCCATCAAACCCTGGGTATAGGCGCGCATCTGCAAATGGGTGGCGTCGGCGGGAACGAGCGCCTGTGCCTGCTGCCACAAGACCTTGGCATTGGCGCTCTGGGCCAGATCGCCCTCAAAAGCCAGCAGCCGGGTCAGCACGCGCTGCACATTGCCATCCAGGATGGAAACCCGTTCGCCATAGCAAAACGCCGCAATCGCGGCGGCCGTCGATGAACCAATCCCGGGGAGGGACTGCAGGTCTTTGGCGCACTGGGGAAACTGTCCGCCCCAACGCTGTACCACCGTTTGCGCACAGCGGTGCAGATGGCGGGCCCGGCTGTAATAGCCCAAGCCGCTCCAGAGGGCCAGCACGTCTTGCAGCGGCGCGCTGGCCAAGGCTTGCACATCAGGAAAGCGGCGCAGGAAGCGGTCGTAATACCCCAGCACCGTGCTGACCTGGGTCTGCTGCAGCATGATTTCTGACAGCCACACCCGGTAGGGATCGGTGGAGCCCTGCCAAGGCAGGTCATGGCGGCCGTGCTGCCGCTGCCACCGGACCACGGCCTCGAAAAACCGGCTCACGATCAAACGGATGCCGTCTGCTGCGCCGCCAGTCCCACCTCAGGGCGGGGTGTTGCAGAAGGCATGGCTTCAGCCAGCGACGCCTCGGCCGTCAGCCGGGTCCATTCATCGCCTTCGGCCTGCAGATCATCCAAGCGGGCTTGCAGCTCGGCGATGCGCTCGTCCAGACTGCCTGCGGCCTCCTGGATGCGGTGCACGGCCTCGATGCGGCGGGCGAAGTTTTTGCGCCGCTCGCGCAGTTGCGCATCCAGTTGCGAAGCAGCCGCTTTGTTCCAGAGCTCCACCTCGTTGGAGGCCTCCTCATACAGCTTACGCAAGCGCGACAGCACCGCCTTGGCCAGCCGGTCGGCAAACTCCGGCTGCGCCAGGCGGAAGACGTTCGTCAGCCCCAGATACTGGAGATGGCTCTGCTCGATCTCGGCCAACTCCTCCGCATAGCGGCTCAGATCCAGCCGCTCGGGCACCTGCAAGGCAAAGCCATACTCCGCATTGAGGCTGCGAAACGCGCCAGCCAGCATGTCCTGCACTTCGGCCGCCATGCGGTGCGCATCGGCCAAGCCGCCGTGCAAACGCCGGAATGCCTCCGCATACACCTTCTTGACCCCGAACTTCACGCCGGGCTGCTTCAGGGCCTGAGCCAGCGCCGCCACATCGGCTTTGATCCGGTTGGCCCCCAGCAGGGCAAACAGCTCCTTGAGATGCTTGAGATGCACCGAGCGAACCGCCTGGATTCTGGCGCCTCCGGCGTCGAATTCCCGCTGCTCCTGCTCGATGCGCAGGCGCATCTGCCGAATGACCGTCGCATTCTTGCCACGCAACGCCTCCAGCTCCTGGATCTGCTCGACCAATTCGCGCGTGCGGGCGTGCAGCAGGTGCCCCACCTCGGTACGCAACTGCTGCAACGTCGTGCGCACATGAGCCTGAAGGATCTCGCGCCGATGGGCCAGCACATCGTCGGCCAGCGCACGCTCCAGCTCGGGCAGACGGCTCTCGGCCAGCAGCGTCTCGTCCTGCCGGACCTTGGCCAACAACCCTTTCTGCGCCGACACCGCGATCACCTGCTGCGGCGCCAAGCCCAACACTTGCGCCGACTGGACACGCTGGCGAGCAATCTGGGCTTCGATGTCATCCGGCGAGGTCAAATCGTCCCAGAGGGTGTCGATCTTGTTGAGCACCACCAACCGCGAGTCACCGTGCTCGGCAGAAGGCGCCAAGTGCTCCCGCCAGATGACCAAGTCTGATTTGCTCACCCCGGCGTCAGCCGCCAGAATGAACACCACCGCATGGGCCTGTGGCAGTAAGCTGACGGTGAGCTCGGGCTCGGCGCCAATCGCATTGAGCCCCGGCGTGTCGAGGATGACCAGCCCCTGCTTGAGCAGCGGGTGAGCCATGTTGATGAGCGCGTGACGCCAACGCGGTACTTCAATCAGGCCATCCAGGCCAGGCAACGGATTGTCATCGGGCTGCTCATCGTGCCAAAAGCCCAGCGCCCGCGCCTCCTCTTGCGTGACGCGCCGCACCTCGGCCACTTTTTCGATGGCTTGCGCCAATTGGGACGGGTCGTTGACGTCCAAATCAATGCGCTCCCATTGGTGAGGAGCGCTGCGCCACTCCATGAGCGATTGAGGCTGCAGACGCGTCTCGATCGGCAACAGCCGCAAGCACGGGGGCAGATCGGCGTCGTAGCCCAGCTCGGTCGGGCACATGGTGGTGCGCCCGGCGCTGGCGGGCATGATGCGGCGCCCGTAGCCAGCAAAGAACACGGCATTGATCAGCTCCGACTTGCCGCGTGAAAACTCCGCCACGAAAGCGACCATGACCTTGTCGCTGGCCAGACGCTCCTGCAGTTGGGCCAAGCGTTCGCGGGCACCGGCATCGAGCAGGTCGCGCCGTTCCAGCCAGCCAGCCAGCGTTTGCAGATGGCGGGCCCGCTCACGCCGCCAGGCACTGTGCTCGTCGAACTCCTGATTGAATGACATGGATCACATGCTCCTCAGAGGAGGATTGGCAAAACTGCTATTGCGTCAATATAGCATCGCGCAAAGAGCCCTTTCATGGCTTCTGGCACACCGGACAGAAAAATGTGGAGCGCTGACCTTGCCGGATCTGGCGCACCGCACTGCCACAGACGCGGCAGGGCTGCCCGGCCCGGCCATACACCATGGTTTCCAGCTGGAAATACCCACTGTCACCCTGAGCGTCAGCGAAATCTTTCAGGGTGCTTCCGCCAACCTCCAAGGCACGCGTCAATACCTGGCGGATCGCCCCATGCAGCCGCTGGGCACGCGGACGGCTGAGCCGGTCGGCCCGGGTGGTGGGACGAATGCCTGCCATGAACAGGGCCTCCGAAGCATAGATGTTGCCCACCCCCACGACGATGCCGCCGGCCAGCAGCACCTGCTTGATGCTGGCGCGATGGCGCTTCAGCGCCGCATGAAAAGCCACCGGATCGAAGCCAGGCGACAACGGCTCCACCCCCAGGCCGTCGAGCAGCTTGCGGGCCGGCGGTGTGGCTTCGCTCTGCGCGTAAACGACGGCGCCAAAGCGCCTGGGATCGTGCAAGCGCAACGTTCCCCGGTCGGTCAGCAGGTCAAAGTGGTCATGCGGGCCGGCCGCCGCGAGCCCCCAGCCGAAACGCAGGCTGCCGGACATGCCCAGATGCACCAGCAGCAGCCCTTCGTCCAGATCGAGCAACAAGTACTTGCCACGCCGGCGCACCGCCTGCACCACGCGATCGGCCAGCGCCTGCGGCTCCACCCCCAAGGGCCAGCGCAGCGGCTTGCCCAGGCGGGCCTCGAAGATCCGCGCCCCTGCAATCCGGTCGGCGAAACTCCTGCGCGTCACCTCCACTTCAGGCAATTCGGGCATAGGCGCGACCCCTGGTCAGACATCGTGAATCCATTATCATGACCCGATGCTACAGGCCTTTGCCCTCCCCCGCTCTGATGCCCCACGCCTTCGAGTACGCCCGCGCCGGTTGATGGGATGGTGGTGCGGCCTGTGCCTGTCGCTGGGTTTGTTGGCCTCCGCCCATGCGCAACCGGCCCCCACGCTCGCGTTTCCGCCCGCCCAGGCACCGGAGCTCAGCGCCGAGCTTTTCTATCAATTGCTGCTGGCCGAATTCCAGCTTCAGAGCAACGACCCGGGAGCCGCCTACTCGCTCATGCTCGATGCCGCCAAGCGCACCCAGCGCCCCGAGCTGTATCGCCGTGCCGTCGAAATCGCATTGCAAAACCGTGCCGGCAACGCGGCCCTGGCCGCAGCGCGGGACTGGTCGGCCGCCTTCCCGGATGCCGACGAACCCTACCGCTATGAATTGCAGATTTTGCTGGCGCTGAACCGGCCAGCCGATGTCAGCCGCACCCTGCGCAACCTCATCCGCCTGACACCGCCGCCACGGCGTAGCGAGGTCATCAGCGCCATTCCGCAGACCCTGGCACGCACCAGCGACCGGGCTGCCGCCTTGGCTGCGGCCCGCGACGCCCTGCAACCCGCATTGCGCGACCCGCAAACCGCCGCCTCGGCCTGGGCCGCGATCGGCCGCATGGAGATGGAGCTCTCGGCCTTCGACGCGGCTTTGCATGCCGCCCGCGCCGGCCTGCAGGCACAAGGTGACTCGCCCTATGCGGCGGCGCTGGCCATCGAATTGTTCGAACGCGAGGTTCCCGGCGCCGAGCCGCTGGTGCTGGCCTATCTTCAGCGCACCGCCGGCACCGCGGCAGAACACCGCAGCACCCTGCACCTGGCCTACATCCGCGCGCTCATCGACCTGCGGCGCTCGGCCGATGCCCAGCGCGAAGTCGAACAGCTCATTGGCCTGCAGCCCGAATTGCCCCAGGCCTGGCTGCTGCAGGGCATTTTGCTGACCCAGCAACGGCGCGCCACAGCCGCCGAGGCAGCGCTGGAACGCTATCTGGAGCTTTCGCGCGCCCTGCCCGAAGACGAAGCCCGCCCCGGCCAAACCCAGGCCTTCCTGCACCTGGCTCAGATCGCGGAGCAACGGCGCGACTTTGACGCCGCCAACGCCTGGCTGGACCGCATCGAAAACGCCGAAGACATCCTCTCGGCCCAGATCCGCCGCGCCACCATCCTGGCACGGCAAGGTCAGATCGAGCAGGCCAGAGCGCTCATCCGCGGGCAGCCTGAACGTGACGAGTCCGAGGCGCGGCGCAAGCTGCTCGCCGAAGCCCACTTGCTGCGTGAAGTCAAAGCCTACGAAGAGGCCTACCAAGCCTTCAGCCTCGCGGCCGAGCGCTTCCCCGACGACCCGGACCTCATTTACGAACAAGCCCTGGCGGCCGAACGGGCCGGCCGCTTCGAGCGCATGGAGGCCCTGCTGCGCGGCCTCATCGAACGGCAACCCGACTACCACCATGCCTACAACGCCCTGGGCTACTCACTGGCCGACCGCAACGAGCGACTGACCGAAGCGAAATCCCTCATCCAGAAAGCCTTGGCAGCCGCCCCCAACGACGCTTACATCCTCGACAGTCTGGGGTGGGTCGAGTTTCGCCTGGGCAACAAGCAGGAAGCCCTGCGCATCCTGCAAGACGCCTTTCGCCGCTTGCCCGACGCCGAAATCGCCGCCCATCTGGGCGAAGTCCACTGGGCTTTGGGCCAGCGCGAGGAGGCCCTGAGCGTGTGGCGCGAAGGGCTGCTGCTCAACCCCGAAAACGAAACCCTCCTCAACACCCTGCAGCGCCTGCAGGTTCGGCCATGAGCGCCGCCCGCCGCACCCTGCTGCTGGCTGGCGCGCTGCTGCTGACGGCCTGCGCCACCCCGCCACCGCCACTCGGTGGGCCTTCTGACCACCGGTGGTCGGGCCGACTCGCGCTGCAGATCGAGACCGACCCCCCGCAGCATTTCAGCGCCGCCTTCGAGCTCAGCGGCCAAGCCAGTGCCGGGGAACTGCGCCTCATCTCCCCCTTGGGGCAGGTGCTGGGGACCGCACGCTGGACGCCACAAGGCGCCTGGCTGCAACGGGGCCGAGAGGAACTGCCCTATGCCGACATGGACGAACTGACCACCGCCGTCACCGGCACGGCGCTGCCGCTGGAACCCCTATTCCAATGGCTACGCGGGGAGCCGGCCGCGCTTGGCGGCTGGCAAGCCGACCTCTCCCGCCACGCCGACGGTCGATTGCAAGCCCGACGGCTCCAGCCCGAACCCGCCGTCCAACTCCGCCTGGTACTCCACTGATCCCCATGGCCCTGCGACAACTGCTGGACGTCCCTGCGCCGGCCAAGCTCAACCTGTTTCTGCACGTCGTTGGCCGCCGCGCCGACGGCTACCACCTGCTGCAATCGGTCTTCACCCTCATCGACTGGTGCGACACCCTGCATTTCGAAAAACGCAACGATGGACGCATCCGCCGGCAAGACCTCGAAGGCAACCCAGCCGGGCTACCGGCTGAAGATTTGATCGTGCGCGCGGCGCGCGCCCTGCAAGCAGCCACGGGCTGCCGGTGGGGGGCGGACATCACCCTGCACAAGCAGCTACCCACCCAGGCGGGCCTGGGCGGCGGCTCCAGCGACGCGGCCAGCACCCTGCTGGCGCTCAACCGCCTGTGGGGGCTGCGCCTGGACGCTCAAGCCCTGTGCCGCATCGGGCTTCCCCTCGGCGCCGACGTGCCCTTCTTCATCCACGGCCACAACGCCTGGGTCGAAGGCATCGGCGAACAACTCACCCCGTTGCATCTGCCCCATACGCGCTTCATCGTCATCAAGCCACCTGCCGGCGCATCGACGCCACAGATTTTTCAGCACCTAGACTTGAAACGCGACACAAAACGCGCTACAATCGAAGGCTTTGTTGCAGATAGCGAGTCAAATCAGTTGCGCTTTGGGTGCAACGACTTGCAACCAGTGGCCGAGCGCTTGTGCCCAGACATCACAAAAGGGCTGCAATGGCTCCAGACCCAAGGCTTGCAAGGCCGCATGACAGGTTCGGGCAGCGCGCTGTTCGCGCCTGTGCAGTCCGATGTGGACACGTCGTGTCTGCCGGCCGGCTGGGTCGCTCGACACTGCAACAATTTGAGGGAACATCCTCTGATTGAGTGGCGATAGCGGTTATACTAGCGGTCGTTGTTCAGCAGAGATGAACACACTGCATTCGGTGCGCTGCGTCAGCAGCGAGCCAGTGTAGGGGAGTCGCCAAGTTGGTTAAGGCATCGGATTTTGATTCCGACATGCGAGGGTTCGAATCCTTCCTCCCCTGCCAAATTTCTTACCTGCGCCGGGTTTTCCATGCAAACATCCTCGCCAGTGCAAACGCCGGATTTCATGCTGTTCACCGGTAATGCCAACCCGGTACTGGCGGCAGAAATCGCCCAACATCTCGGAACCAAGCTCGGAGCGGCCAATGTGGGCCGCTTTTCTGATGGCGAGGTTTCGGTCGAGATCACGCAAAACGTGCGGGCCCGCCACGTGTTCGTGGTGCAGTCCACTTGCGCTCCCACCAACGAGAACCTCATGGAACTCGTCATCATGGTGGATGCGCTCAAGCGCGCCTCGGCCGTCAGCGTCTCGGCTGTCATTCCGTATTTCGGCTACGCCCGCCAAGACCGCCGCCCGCGTTCGAGCCGCGTGCCCATCTCGGCCAAGGTGGTGGCCAACATGCTGCAAGTCGTCGGCGTCAACCGCGTCCTCACCATGGACCTGCATGCCGACCAGATCCAAGGCTTTTTCGACATCCCCGTCGACAACATCTACGCCTCGCCGGTGCTGCTCGGTGATTTGCGGGCCAAGAACTATCCGGATTTGCTGGTCGTCTCGCCCGACGTGGGGGGCGTGGTGCGCGCCCGCGCACTGGCCAAGCAGCTCAACTGCGACATGGCCATCATCGACAAGCGCCGCCCCAAGCCCAACGTCTCCGAAGTCATGCACGTGATCGGCGACATCGAAGGCCGCAACTGCGTCATCATGGACGACATGATCGACACCGCCGGCACGCTCGTGAAAGCGGCCGAAGTGCTCAAGGAGCGTGGCGCGCGCAAGGTGTACGCCTACTGCACCCACCCGATTTTCTCCGGCCCTGCCATCGACCGCATCGCCAAAGGCGAAGCGCTCGATGAGGTGGTCGTGACCAACACCATTCCGCTGAGTCAGGCCGCTCAGGCCTGCTCGAAGATTCGCCAGCTTTCCGTGGCGCCGCTGATGGCCGAGACCATCGCGCGCATCGCCAGCGGCGAATCGGTGATGAGTTTGTTCGCAGAAGCCGAGCACGCTTGAGCGGCTGCGGCAAAAGGCAGCGCCCCGGTCCCGTCGGATCGTCGGCGCTTTTTTCAGTTGGGTCTCGTGCTGGTCGCGGCCAGGCCCTTTTCGGAGTTGAATCATGAAATTCGTCGCTTTCGAGCGCAGCAAGCAGGGTACGGGTGCGAGCCGCCGCCTGCGCAATTCCGGCCGTGCGCCGGGTATCGTCTTTGGTGGGGGCGCCGAGCCCGTGATGATCGAGCTCGATCACAACGCCCTGTGGCACGCCGTGCAGAAAGAGGCTTTCCACGCCTCCATCCTGGACATGGAACTCAACGGCCAGGTGCAGAAAGTGCTGCTGCGCGACGTGCAGTACCACCCCTACAAGCCCCAGGTGCTCCATGTGGACTTCCAGCGCGTGGACGACAAGACCCGCCTGCGCAAGAAGGTGCCGCTGCACTTCATCAATGCCGAGAATTCACCGGCCGTCAAGATCGACAAGTGCCTCGTCAACCACGTGGCCAACGAAATCGAAATCGAGTGTCTGGCCGTGCAGTTGCCTGAGTTCATCGAGGTGGATCTGGGCGAAGTGGTCAAGGGTCAGTCGGTGCACGCCAGCGACCTGAAGCTGCCCGCCGGCGTGAAGGTCGTGACCCACGGCAAACCGAATCCGACCATCGCCACGGTGGTCGAGCCGGTGGAAGAAGTGATTGCCGCGCCGGTGGCTGCCGCTGCCGACGACAAGAAGGGCAAGAAAGGCAAGAAGTAAACCTGCCGCCAGCCTCAAGGCCCGCGCCCAGCGGGCCTTTTTGTTTCAACACCGCTTTTGTGCGCGTGCCCGCACGCATCCTGCCATGATCAAGCTGCTCGTTGGCCTGGGCAATCCGGGCCCCGAATACGAAGACACCCGCCACAATGCCGGCTTCTGGTGGCTGGAAGCGGCAGCGCGCGAGCTCCACGCCCATTTGCAGCCGGAGCGCAGCTACTTCGGGCGCTGCGCGCGGGTCAGCGTGGACGGTCGCCCTCTGTGGCTGCTGGAACCCACCACTTTCATGAACCGCTCCGGGCAGGCCGTGGGCGCTCTGGCGCGCTTTTTCAAGATCGCCCCAGAGGAAATCCTGGTGGCGCACGACGAACTCGATCTCCCCCCCGGTGAAATGAAGCTCAAAAAAGGCGGGGGCCATGCGGGGCACAACGGTCTGCGCGACATCCACGCCCAACTCGGCAGCGCCGATTACTGGCGGTTGCGCATCGGGATTGGGCACCCTGGGGTGAAAAGCGAAGTGGTGCACTGGGTGCTGAAAAAGCCGTCGCCGGAGCAGCGCGACGCCCTGCAGCAAGCCATCGAGCGCAGCCTGCGCGCCCTGCCCGACCTGCTGGCCGACCGGATGGACAAGGCCACCGCGCTCATCCACACCAGCAAGCCGCCCCGCCCCAAGCCACCCAGGCCCGAGGCCACTGAGAAGCAAGCCCCTCCTGCCACGCCGCCAACCTGAGGCCAGCGGCTCAGGAAGCCACCAGGCCCTGCAGGCGGCGGTACTTCTGCCACAACGTCTCCCGGCTTTCGACATGGTCGGGATTGACGGGAATGCACTCCACCGGGCAAACCTGCACGCACTGGGGTTCGTCGAAATGCCCGACGCATTCGGTGCAGCGGGCTGGGTCGATCTGGTAAAAATCCACGCCCATCGAGATGGCCTGATTCGGGCACTCGGGTTCGCAGACGTCGCAATTGATGCATTCGTCGGTGATCATCAGGGCCATGGCACGCTCTCCATCAGCGCTGGGCAGCACCGTTGATCACCTGCAGCTGGCGCGCCACCCCGGGGCTGACCATGCCGCTGACGTCGCCGCCCAGCTTGGCGATTTCACGCACCAGCGTACTCGAAATGCACTGCCATTGGGGCTGCGGCAGCAAAAACACCGTGTCCACCGTGGGCAAGAGCTTGCGGTTCATGGCCGCCATCTGGGCTTCATAATCGAAATCGGTGAGGTTGCGAATGCCGCGCACCACGGCACAGGCCCCGTGCTCACGGCAGAAGTCCATGATCAACCCCTCGAAAGGCAACACGCGCACCTGGGGGCAATGGGCCAGACTGGCGGCCACCATCGCGATGCGCTGCTCCAGGGTAAAGAGGGTTTTCTTGTGATGCGCCACGGCCACGGCCACGATGAGTTCATCGAACAGGCTGGCGGCGCGCCCGATCACGTCCTCGTGGCCGAGGGTGATGGGGTCAAAGGTACCGCTGTAGACGGCGATGCGGCGCGACGGGGCGGAAACAGCGTTCATGGCGTGAGATTATCGCCCGGCCCCTCCGGGCGGGCGTAGGAGGCATCGCGCACCAGCAGGTGGAAATGCACCATGCCGGCCTTGCCCTGACGGTGCAGCGCCAGGCCCAACGGTTGGCATTGCGCCGCCGTCCACGCCCTGGGGGCTTCGAGGTAGAGGAAGCCATCATCGGCCAGCAAGCCCACCGCTGCCTGCAACGCCCGCTGAAAGAGCGATTCGTTCCAGCCGGAGGCAGCATCGCCGAAAGGGGGATCCAGAAAAATCACGCCCCAGCGCTGGCCGGCCGCTTGCGCCATCCAGCGCACCGCATCGGTCTGGAGCACTTCCACATGACTCGCGCCCAGGCGGGCGGCATGGCGGCGCAAGGCCTGAGCCAGCGTCGGGTCACGCTCGATCAGGAAAACGCGGGCCGCGCCCCGGGAAGCGGCCTCCAGCCCCAACGCACCGCTGCCGGCAAACGCATCCAGGCAGGTCATCCCGCTGAGGTCTTGCCCCAGCCAATTGAACAGGGTTTCGCGAACACGGTCCGGGGTGGGCCGCAGCCCGGGACGATCGGGCACGGGCAGTTTGCTGCGCTTCCACTGTCCCCCGATGATGCGAACTTCCCCGCCCGGCCCAGGCGCACGGGCGCTGACGCCATGGGCCCGGCCACGCGGCGGCGCCTTCATGGCTGACGCCCCCCCACCACCACGGTCACGAGGCGATCGGGCTGCAACACGCGCTGCATGGCGGCGCGCACTTGCGCGGGCGTCAGCGCGGCAATCTGCGCCGTCCAGGTGTCCAGATAGTCCAAAGGCAGGTCGTTCCAGGCCATGGCGGCCACGTTGTCCAGCCATTTTCGGTTGCTGTCCAGCCGCAACGCAAAGCCATTGATGAGGGCTTGCTGGGCTTCGGCCAGCTCCTGCGGGGTGGGACCTTCGGCGACGAAGCGGCGTATCTCCTCATGAATCAGCCGCACGGCTTCCTCGGCCTGGTCGGGCCGGGTCTGCATGGAGACGGTGAAAGCGCCGGCGTGCCGGCCCGGCGAGAAGTAACTGTAGATGCCGTAAGTGAGCCCACGCCGCTCGCGGATTTCCTGCATCAGCCGCGAGGTAAAGCCGCTGCCCCCGAGGATGTGGTTGCCCACGGTCAGGGCGAGGAAGTCCGGGTCGCTGCGGGGAAATCCGGGCTGACCGATGAGAATCTGCGCTTGCGCCGCTTCGAAAGGCACCTGGACGAGCTGCGCCCGAGCAAGCGGCGCCACCTCGGCCACCGGGGGCAAGGGGGTGCAAGGACGATCGGCCCAACCGGCCAGCAGGCGGGAGACGATGGCATCGGCCTGCGCGCGTTGCACGTCACCGACCAGCGTCACCCGCGCGTCACAGGCGCGCACATGCCGACGAACGAATCCTTCCAAGTCAGCGCTGTCGATGGCGGCCCAGGTTTCGGGCCGAGCCTCCTGCCCGTAGGGATGATCGCCATAGACCGCCTCGGCAAAGCGCCGGGCAGCCACCGTGCCGGGCTGCGTCTGTGCTTGCCGCCAGGCCGCCACGAGGCGTTCGCGCTCGCGCGCCCAAACGGCCTGCGGAAAAGCCGGCGCGGCGAGTTGATGCGCCATCAGGGTCACCGCCGGATCGAGCAGGTCGGGGCGGATCAGGGTGCGCAACTGGAACGAGAGCCGGTCGGCGGTGGCCTGGACGCGGAACTGCGCCCCCAAGTCGGCCCAGGATTCGACGAGCTGGTTTTCGTCCAGCGCCGGGCGGCCCGCATGGGCACGCACGCCCTTGTCATACATCTGGGCCACGGCCTGGGCCAGCCCGGCCCGATCCCGCGGGTCGCGCCGGCTGCCGGCATCCACATCGATTTGCACGTCGAGCATGGGCAGGTTGGCCGAATGCACCATATAGATCCGGGCGCCGCTGGGCTGGGTCCAGTGTTCGATGGGTAACGATGCCTGCGCCGAGGCCACCGTCAGCCCCCACCCAAGCGCCACCAGCACCGCTTGGGCCCAGCGCCGAGGCCACCCAAGCCGATGGTTCAGTGTCATTCGCGTTTTCATGGCCGCTCCTGTGGCAGCAGCACACCGACGGTGAGTTGGTCATCCGCGAAATACCGCGCCGCCACCGCCTGGACTTGGGCCGGCGTGATGCCGTCGAGCCGGCGCAGCAACGTGGCCGAGGCGTCCAGCGGCCAGCCCAGGGCCCAGTGATTGCCCAGTTCTCGGGCCTGGGCAAACAAGGAGTCGAGCTTGAACACTTCGCGGGCCGCCCACTGGTTTTTGACCCGGCGCAGCTCGGCTTCGCTGACCCCCTCTTGGGCAATGCGCCGGACTTCGGATTTGAGCGCCGCTTCCAGCGCCTCGGGGCTGACGCCGTCGGCGGGCGTGCCCGTGAGCAGGAACAGTTCCGGCCCTCGCCCCATCATGCCGAAAGAAGCCCCGGCCGCATCGGCCAAGCGCCGGGTCTGGCCCAGACCTTGGACCAGCGAACGCTCCAGCCGCGCGGCGCTGTGGCCATCGAGCACGCCCGCCAGCAGCATCAGCGCCAAGGCATCGATGGTGGCTTCGTCGGAGGCCTGGGGATGGGCAATTCGGGGGGCTTTCCAACCCATGACCACCAATGGCCGGTCGGTGCGGCCCCGGTATTCGATGCGGCGCATGCCCGATTGAGGCGGCTCGGTCTGGGGTTTGCGCTCGGGCACGGCACGCGCTTCGATGGCGCCATAATGGCGCTCGGCCCACTGGCGGACTTGTTCCACCTCCACATCGCCCACCACCACGACGGCGGCGTTGGCCGGCACGTACCAACGGCGATGGAAGTCCCGAACGTCCTGCGGCGTCATGGCCTCCAGGTCGCTCATCCAGCCGATGATCGGGCGGCGGTAGGGATGCGCCACAAAGGCCGTGGCCTGAAAGACCTCAAACATCCGGGCCTGGGGCGACTCCTCCACCCGCTGGCGCCGTTCTTCTTTGACCACCAGCATCTCGCGCGTGAAGGCATCGTCTGGCCACTGGTTGTTGGCGAAGCGGTCCGCTTCGAGTTGCATCACCGCCTCCAGGGCAGATGCGGGCACCTGCTGGTGGTAAGCCGTCACATCGCGGCTGGTGAAGGCATTGTCCCGCCCCCCCAGCGCGGCCACCCGGCGCGAAAACTCCCCTTCCGCCAACGAAGGGGTACCTTTGAACATCATGTGCTCCAGCACATGCGCCACGCCAGAGGTGCCGTCGGCCTCGTCCATCGAGCCCACGCGCACCCACAGCATGTGAACCGCCGTGGGGGCGCGCCGGTCGGGCTGGACAATGAGCGTCATGCCATTGGCGAGGGTGAAGGATTGGGCGGAGGGGACCGGCTCATCGGCCCGCGCAGCCGTGGCGTGGACGGCCGGTGCCAGCAGGGCCACAATGCCCGCGCACACACCGGCCCCGAGCCAGGTCCGCCAAGACAAGGCGAAGGGTTTCATAGAATCCCAATGATTCCAGAAATGCCCCAAATGTTCAGCCTCCTCAAGAAAAAATTCTTTTCCTCTGGCCACGCCCAGCCCGCGCTGCCGGAAGCGCCACCTGCCACCGAGGCAGCGCCCCCCGCCCCTGCCGAAGCCCCGCCTACCCCGGCCCCTGCGGCCGAGGCGCCGCGCCAGTCCTGGTTGAACCGTCTGCGCAACGGGCTGCGCAAGACTGGCAGCACACTCACCAGCGTGTTCACCGGCACCCAGATCGACGAAACCCTGTACGACGAGCTGGAGGCGGCGCTGTTGATGGCAGACACCGGCACCCAGGCCACGCAATACCTGCTCGACGATCTGCGCCGACGCGTCAAGGCCGCCAAAGCCACCGCGCCCGCCGAAGTCAAAGGGCTGCTGGCCGATGCCATCGCCGAGTTGCTCCAGCCCCTGCAGAAGCCCCTGGTCATCGGCCGCCCGGACGGTGGACCCACCGTGCTGATGGTCGCTGGCGTCAACGGCGCGGGCAAAACCACCACCATCGGCAAGCTCACCTGGCACCTGTCGCACTCAGGCGCATCGGTGCTGCTGGCCGCCGCCGACACGTTCCGGGCCGCCGCCCGCGAACAACTGGGCGTCTGGGCCGACCGCAACACCGTGGACATCATCAGCCAGGACGGCGGCGACCCGGCGGCCGTGAGTTTCGACGCCGTCAATGCCGGGCGCGCGCGCGGGCGCGATGTGGTGATCGTGGACACCGCCGGCCGCCTGCCGACCCAGCTCCACTTGATGGAAGAGTTGAAAAAAATCAAACGCGTGGTGCAGAAAGCCGACGCTTCGGCCCCGCACGAAGTGCTGCTCGTCATCGACGGCAACACCGGCCAGAACGCCTTGGCGCAAGTCAAGGCGTTCGATGCGGCCCTCACCCTCACGGGCCTGGTGGTCACCAAACTCGACGGCACCGCCAAAGGGGGCGTACTGGCCGCCATCGCCATGTGGGCCCGCGAGCAGCGCCGCGCCGTACCGGTCTATTTCATCGGCGTGGGCGAGCAACTCGAAGACTTGCAAACCTTCGACGCCCGCGAATTCGCTGCCGCGTTGCTGTCTTGAGCCGCGATCAACCCCAAGGCGTGCTCAGGCATACCCTAGGGTTTTCGATGAAGATGGTTTACCCGAAGCCCACATTGTGTAAGCTTCATGTCGGGTGCAGAATTAGAATTGCTAACACATTCCAATATCTGCATCCGTTGATGTTTGTCAACGTCGCCACCTCGGGTCCCAGTCACAGGAGACATCACCAATGAAACCAATCGCGAAGATTCTGGCCGTGGGCCTGCTGGGTGCATCTGCCCTGGCCGCGCATGCACAGGTCAATCAGGTTCGTGTGTGGGCCGCCGCCTGCGCCAACTGCCACGGCACCGAAGGCCGCGCTCAGCCTGGCATGGATGCCTTGGCCGGCAAGGACAAATCCGAAATCGAACAAAAGATGCTCGACTTCAAGAACGGGCGTCGTCCGGCGACCATCATGCACCAGATCGCCAAAGGCTACAGCGACGAGCAGATCGCCGCCATCGCCGCTTACTTCGCCGCCCAGAAGAAATAAGGAGACGAGAACATGAAACGCCGTCAGTTCGTACAAACGCTCGCCGCCGGCTCTGCGCTGGGCTCCCTCGGCCTGATGACCGGCTGCGCCACCCCTGCGGGTGGCGGCTCGGGCCCGCACGTCGTCGTCATCGGCGGGGGCTATGGCGGTGCCACCGCCGCCAAGTACACACGCATGTTCTCCGAAGGCAAGGTTCGCGTCACGCTGATCGAGCCCAACGCCAACTTCATCTCCTGCCCCATCTCCAACCTGGTGATCGGCGGTCTGAAAGACATCAGCTACATCACCACCTCCTACGAAAACCTGGAAAAACGCCACGGCGTGCGCATCGTGCGCGACATGGCCACGGCCATCGACCCCGACAAGCGCCTGGTCAAGCTGGCCGGTGGTGGCGAAGTCGCCTACGACCGCCTGATCGTCTCGCCTGGCATCGATTTCATGTGGGAAACCTTGCCTGGCATGGCCAAAGAAGGGGCCAAGGACAAGGTGCTCCACGCCTGGAAGGCTGGCCCGCAGACCGTGGCCTTGCGCAAGCAGCTCGAAGCCATGCCCGATGGCGGCGTGTACGCGCTGTCCATCCCGCTGATGCCGTACCGCTGCCCGCCCGGCCCCTACGAGCGCGCCTGCATCGTCGCGCACTACTTCAAGAAGGCCAAGCCCAAGAGCAAGGTCATCGTCTTCGACGCCAACGACGACGTCACCTCCAAGCCGGCCTTGTTCAAGAAAGCCTGGGAGGAGCACTACAAAGACATCATCGAGTACCGGCCCAAGCACAATGTGGTGGACGTGGATGCCGCCACCAACACACTGAAGTTCGAGTTCAATGAGGACTTCAAGGCCGCCGTGCTCAATGTGGTGCCCAACATGCGCGCGGGTGACATCGCCGTCAAGAGCGGGATGGCCACGGCCAACGCCCGCTGGTGCGAAGTCGATTTCCTGACTTTCGAGTCCAAGGCGCTGAAAAACGTCCACGTGCTGGGTGACTCCATCCAGATCGCGCCGGCCATGCCCAAATCAGGCCACATGGCCAACCAGCACGGCAAGACCTGCGCCGCTGCCGTGGTCAACCTGTTGATGGGCCACCAGCCGCCGCAACTGCCGCTGTACGCCAACACCTGCTACAGCTTCGTCAACGACGAAGACGTGGTGCATGTGGCCAGCGTCCACCGCTATGACCCCGAGCAGAAAACCATGCTCACCGTCCCGGGTTCGGGCGGCGTGTCGGCAGCGGCCAACGCCTTGGAAGGCCGCTACGCGCTGGCCTGGGCCCAGAACATCTGGGCCGATATGCTGGCCTGATCGACCTCCCCCCTGCCCCATGGCGGGGAGGGGTCGAATGCTCTGGCCCCTCCTCTTTTGGCCGCGTCTGCCCAAGGTTCGCCGCATGTCCTCCCGTTTTCGTTTCTGCAATTTTTCGATCCGCCCGGCGCTGCTGGCGCTGACGGTCTGTTCTATCGGGCAGATGGCCTGGGCACAGGCCGATGAGGCGCGCGCCCAGCGCATCGCGGGCGGTTCCTGCTTCCTGTGTCATGGCGCCAAGGGCGAGTCCACCAGCGAGGTCTTCCCGCGTCTGGCTGGGCAGAATGCTCAATACATCGCCAAGCAACTCGAAGCCTTCAAATCGGGGCAGCGCAAAAGCTCGGCCATGGCCGATATCTCGGCCCGCCTGACCTCGGACGAAATGCTGGCCCTGGGCAAGTACTACGAAAAGATGGAGCCCCCGCGCGAACCGCCCAAGGACCCCGCATTGGCCGCGGTGGGGCAATACATCTACCACCAAGGCAACCGCTTCAGTGGCGTGCCTTCCTGTGCCAGTTGTCATGGCGCCAACGGCGAAGGCGCGGCCAACCTGCCCCGTCTGGCCAGCCAGTTTTCCGGCTACCTGTTCACCCAGTTGAAACAGTTCAACACCCGCCAACGCACTGACGAGAACCAGGTCATGCACGTGGTGGTGGAGAAGATGACCGAACTCGAAATGGCCGCTGTGGCGGAGTACCTCAGCGGGAAGTGAATCCCCATCACCAACTGGCTGCGGCACTGAGCCCAAGCCTGATGGGGCTTTTTCAATGCCCCTGATGCAGCTTTTCGTGGATGCGGCGTGTGGTGCGCCAGACCGCCCACAGCACCAGGGGAATGAGCGCACCGGTGGCGATTTCCGGATGCACCGGCACCCCCGCCGACTTCAGCGCCTTGGCACCATACAGGAGCAAGCTGACCACGTAATAGGAAATCGCCGCGATGGACAAGCCTTCCACCGTGGTCTGCAGCCGCAATTGCAGTTCCTGCCCGCGCGTGAGCTTTTCCAGCAATTGCTGGTTCTGCCCTTCGGTGGCGATGTCTACCCGGGTACGCAGCAGGGCGCTGGTGCGCGTCACCCGCTCGGACAAGGAAGTGAGCCGCTGCGCCGTGGAGGCCACCGTGGCCATGGCTGGCGAGAGGCGGCGCTGCATGAACTCACCGATCGTCTGCGTGCCCGGAATCGGCGTCTCGTGCAGTTCCGCGATGCGCTGCGAGACCAGGTCGTCATAGGCACGGGTGGCCGAAAACCGGAAGCCATGCTGCGCCATGGCCTTTTCCACGCGAGCGGCCAGCGACATCAGGGTATCGAGCATCGCCTGGTCCGACATCGCCTTTTGCTCCAGCGCCACGGTAATTTGGGCCAACTGCTGTTCGGCCTGCGCCAGTTCCGGCAGGAGCGCCTTGACCACCGGCAAGCCGCGCAGCGCCATGAGACGATAGGTTTCCAGTTCCAGCAGGCGCTGAGAAATCCGGCCGGCTCGCATGTCGCTGGTGTCGGGCGGCGCAATGACCAGCATCCGCTCGAAGCCGTCGTCTCGCACACGGAAATCGGTGGCCACCATGGCGGGCGAAAAGCTGCCCATGAGCGAAGCCACCACCATCGAACTGCCAAACCAGGGCCGCGCCTGCTGGACGCAGGCCACGGGGTCGGCAAGGTCGCCGGTGAGCATCGCCAGCGCGATCGCGCAAAAGGTGCGCCCTGGCACCTGTGCCAGCCACCCTTCGGGCAAGGCCAGATTCGACAGAATATCGGGCTCGGCCGCCCCCAGCCCGGCACCTGGCGGCAAGGCTTGCACCAGCGTGTAGCGGGTGAATTCGGTATGCCGCTCCCATTTGAGCCTGCACTGCGGCAAACGCAGACTGAGGAAATTGCCTTGCAGCGCCTCGACGCTCAACCCCTCCTGGCCCGGCAGGCGGCGCAAGTGCTCACACTCCTGGCCCCTGCTCACGCCATCGTTGGCCACAGCCAACAACACCACCAAAGCAGGCAGCCGAATGCGCGCAGACGGCCGCGCGTGCACCTCGTTGTGCAGCACGAGGCGCTCAGCATCATCGGGGGGCAGGAGGCGGGGGGCTGAAGCAGCATGCGTCATCATGCATTCATCATACCCTCAGGGGTGTGATATGCGTGCAACACTGCCCAACCAAGCGCCTGGCTGGCCTCAAAAAAACGGGAGGCTTGTACCTCCCATTTTTCACGCTGTTGGGGCAGCTGGCGTCGGCTGGCCCCATGTCTTGACGCTCAAGCCCCGAGCTTTTCCTTGATGCGGGCGGACTTGCCGCTGCGATCACGCAGGTAGTACAGCTTGGCGCGGCGCACGTCACCACGGCGCTTGACCTCGATCTTGGCGATACGGGGGCTGTACAGGGGGAAGGTACGCTCCACGCCTTCGCCGTTGGAGATCTTGCGGACGATGAAGCTGGAGTTCAGGCCACGGTTGCGCTTGGCAATGACCACGCCTTCGTAAGCCTGGACACGCTTGCGGTTGCCTTCCACCACGTTGACGCTCACCACGACGGTGTCGCCAGGGGCAAACTCAGGAATTTCCTTGTTCAGACGAGCAATTTCTTCTTGTTCAAGGATTTGGATCAGGTTCATGGTTTCCTTCAAAACGATCGTGGCCGCGCTACACAAAAGGCCCACCGGCAGCCCACTGGCTACCGATCGAGTGCCACACCCTGCGACACTCTCGGGCGGCCGACCAGAGGATCGAAAGCCTTTAATTATAACTTGGGCCAAAGAAGAAACACAATATGCCGGGAGTCAGCGACCACTCCAGCACCGTCAACCCCAGGCCCGCCAGACCCTCAGCGTGGAGATCAATGGTTCGGACCCTGCCTGGAGGCAGCCGTCTGCAGCAAGGCGAGCCAGCGCTCATCGTCTGGGGAAAGGCGGCCTGCGGCACGGGCTTGGTCGATCAATTCGGGGCGCAGGCGGGCCGACAGTGACAGCCGCTCGCGCCGGCGCCACTGCTCGATCTGTCCGTGGTGCCCGGAAAGCAGCACGGGCGGTACGGCGGCCTGGCCACGCGGGCCTTGCCACACTTCGGGCCGGGTGTAGTGCGGGCAGTCCAGCAGGCCGTCGAGCGCTGGATTGAAGCTGTCTTGTTGGTGGCTGCCGGCGTCATTGAGCACGCCGGGCTGCAGCCGCGCCACGGCATCGAGCCAGGCCATGGCCGCCACCTCGCCGCCTGAGAGAACAAAGTCACCCAGGCTGATCTGCACGTCCACGCACTGGTCGATGAAACGCTGGTCGATGCCCTCGTAGCGGCCGCACACGAGGATGGCGCCGGGGCCTTGGGCTTCGCGAGCCACCAGCGCATGGTCCATGCGGCGGCCCAGCGGCGAGAACAGCACGGTGGGCGCTGGCGGTGCCCCTTCGGCCTGGCGCTGCTCGCGCACCGCCTGCCAGCAACGCGCCAGCGGATCGGCCAGCATGACCATGCCCGGCCCGCCGCCAAACGGGCGGTCATCGACGCGGCGGTAATTGCCCTCGGCGTAGTCGCGCAGCGGCCACAAGCGCACGTCCACCTGCCCGCTGGCAAACGCACGCCGGTTGATGCCATGCTGCAAAAACGGCCCGAACAATTCGGGAAACAGGGTGATGACGTCGAAGCGCATGACGCGGGCCGCCGGATTCGACTCAGTAGTCCGGCTGCCAATCCACGGTGATGCGGCGCGCGGCTTGGTCCACCGCATCCACATACGCCGAGACGAAGGGAATGAGACGCTCTTGCATCTGACCCTCGGCCTCGTATTCGAGGACCAGCACGGCATGGGGGCCGGTGGGCATGAGGTCGCGAACCGTCCCCAGCATCACGCCCTGCCGATTGACCACCGACAGGCCAATGAGATCCACCCAGTAAAACTCGTCCGGGTCGTCGGTTTCGGGGAAATCGGCCCGCGCGATGAAAATGCGCGCGCCTTTGAGCGATTCGGCCGCATTGCGGTCGGCCACGGCGTCGAGCTGGGCCACCAGGCCATCGCCATGGACTTTGACGTGCTGCACATCCACCGCCACGGTGCCGACAAAGGCATCGAAGCCCCGGGCGTAGCGCCCTTCGGGTGGCGCAAGATACCAGCGAGAGGCATGGAACAGCGCGTCAGGGGCGGCGCTGTAAGGGTGCAGGCGCACCCAGCCTTTGATGCCCCAGGCCTCTTGAATCCGCCCCACCTCCACCGCATCAGGCGGCAGAGGCGCGGGACTCAAGCCAGGCACCAGGGCCATGCGGACTCGCGCGGATCAGGCCGCAGCCGGCGCGGCTTTGGCGGCTTGCTTGATCAGGCGGGCCACGGTGTCGGACGGGGTGGCACCCACGCCCATCCAGTAGGTCAGGCGGTCCTGAGCGATGCGCAGGGGCTCCTCACCGCCCTTGGCCAGGGGGTTGTAAAAGCCGATGCGCTCGATGAAGCGGCCGTCACGACGGGCGCGCTTGTCGGCCACGACGATGTTGTAGAACGGACGGGCCTTGGCGCCGCCGCGGGAGAGTCGAATCACGACCATGATTTATCCTTCGGGTGGTAGAGGGAATTTTCGCAACGCCTGAGACACACGACTGACCACCCGGCCAGCGAAACGTTGCAAACCGCGCATTATAACCCTCGCCCACTTCTGAGCACAAGCCATGATCCTCATCCGCCCGAGCAGCGACGCCGACATCGATGCCATCGCCTCGATCTATGCCCACCACGTGCTGCACGGCACCGCCACCTTTGAAACCGCCCCGCCCTCCGCGCTTGAAATGGCGCAACGCCGCAGCGATGTGCTCAGCAAAGGCCTGCCCTGGCTGGTCGTGGAGGTCGATGGCCGCGTCCAGGGCTACGCTTATGCCAACTGGTTCCGGCCTCGGGACGCTTTTCGCTATTGCGCCGAGGACTCGATTTACCTGGCCCCTGGCATGGAAGGCCGTGGGCTGGGTCGTGCGCTGCTGGCCGAACTGCTGCGCTGCTGCGAAAGCGCCGGCATGCGCAAGATGGTGGCCGTGATCGGGGATTCGGCCAACCAAGGGTCCATCGGCCTGCACCGGGCGTTGGGCTTTGCCCATGCCGGCACCATGGCCGCCAGCGGCTGGAAGCTGGGGCGCTGGCTGGACATCGTGCTCATGGAACGCGCCCTGGGCCCAGGCGGCAGCACGCCGCCGTCGGTCACGGATGGAACTTTTTCGGCCACCGCCGCACAGACCTGACCATGACGACGAGTTCCCTCTCTGCCCCCACCCGCAAACCCCGCAACAAGACTGTCGCTGCCTGGCTGGCGTTCGTGGGCGGCGCCTTTGGCTGGCACCGACTGTACCTGCACGGCTGGCTGGACGTGTGGGTCTGGGCGCACGTGATCGCGACCGCCCTGGGCCTGTGGGGCGTGGATCGGGTGTTTGCCTATGGCCAGGACGACAAGCTCTCGTGGCTGCTGCTGCCCTTGCTCGGCTTCAGCATCGCGGCGGCCTGCCTCACCGGCATCCTGTATGCCCTGGCCACGCCAGAGCAGTGGAACGCGACACACAATCCCGGGCATCCGCCCGAATCGCCGGCCGGCTCCACCAACTGGCTGACCATCGGCGCCCTGGTGCTGGCGCTGATGTTGGGGGCCATCGCGCTGATTTCGGGCTTGGCGTTCGGGTTTCAGCGCTACTTCGAATACCAGATCGAGGAAGGCCTGAAGCTGAGCCAGTGATGGCGCACCTTGCACTGCCCCACGCGCCTCAGACCGGCACCAGCCAGGACATGACCAGCATGACCGCGCTGAGCGTGAGCAGCGACAAGGCGGTGGACATGCCCATGGTGGCGGTGGTCAGGTCTTCGACCACCCGGTAGCGCTGCGCGAACAGGAACACATTGGCGCCGGTGGGCAGCCCGGCGGCCACCACCATCACCACCAGCGCCAGCCCGGTGATGCCGAATGCCCAGGCGCTGAGGCCCACCAGCACAGGCAGCAGCAGGTTCTTGCTGACGGACAGCCACAAGGCCATGCGCCAGTGGCCTGCCAGCGGCGTGGCGGCCAGGCTCACGCCCACCAGCACCAGCGCCAGCGGGCCGAAGGCGCTGCCCAGCAATTGCAGCGGCTTGTCCACCACCGTGGGCAGGGTGAGGCCGGTTTGCGCAAACAACAGCCCACAGACGATGGGCAGGGGGATCGGGTGGATCACCGACCCTTTGATGGCCGACCAGGCCGTCTGCCACAGATGGGGAGCGTCGCCACCCCGGTCCCGGGCTTCGCGGGCCGCCGCCAATTCCAGCACGATGGCGCCTGCGGTGAGCAGAATGAGTGCATGGACCGACACCAGCGTGAGCAGCGTCACCAGTCCTTCCTGTCCGTAGGCCAACCCCACCAGGGTGATGCCAATCATCACCATGTTGCTGAAAGTGCCGGCCAGCGCCATCACCACGCTGCGGCAGTTGAATCCGCGCCAAGCGATGCTCAGCGCCAAGAGCAGGCCAGCAGCGAGGAAATAGGCCGCGATCGGCGTGAGGTCGAGTTCGTCCAGGCGCACCGTGCTCATGGTGCGAAACAGCAGCGCCGGGATCAGCAACAGGAAAACGAGATTGGACAGGTCCTTGACCGCGTCGCCGCGTATCCACTGGCGCCGGCCGGCGAGGAAACCGACACCAATGAGCAGGAAGACCGGGGTGAGGGACTGAAAGACGGGATGGTCGGCAACGTTCACCGGGCAAGTGTAGCGAGTGCTGCGGACTCACTTGGCCCATTCGGCAAAGACCTGCCGCAACTTGCGCACCTTGGGCGCGGCCACCGCCATGCAGTATCCGTGGAAAGGATGACGGGCAAAAAAATCCTGGTGTTCGTCTTCGGCGCGGTGGTAGTTGCGCAGGGGCGCCACTTCCGTGACGATGGGCGCGTCGAACACCCCCTGCGCTTGCAATTCGTCGATCAACGCCTGGGCCACCTCGGCCTGCTCCGGCCGGGTCCAGTAGATGCCGCTGCGGTATTGGGTGCCCACGTCGGCGCCCTGCCGATTGGGGGTGGTGGGGTCGTGCACGGCAAAGAAAATCTCCAGGATCTGCCGCAGCCCGATGACGGCAGGGTCGAACACCACGCGCACCACTTCGGCATGCCCAGTGTCGCCGGCGCACACCGCTTCGTAGGTGGGCGCTGGCGTCTGGCCGTTGCTGTAGCCGGATTCGACATCGAGCACGCCACGCACCTGATCGAATACGGCCTCCACACACCAAAAACAACCGCCGGCCAACACCACGGTTTCTGAATGTTCCATGCGCGACTCCTGGCAAAACACGGGCCCTCGAACCGCGGGATGCGCAACCCCCACACCGGCGAAGGGCCTGAATTCTGCTAGGGTACTGCACCTATGATGCTTTCGCTAGATTTCCTGGCCATTCCCCTGCTGGTGGCTGCCGCGTTGGTGTTCGTCAGCCTGCTGGCGGGCATGTTTTCGGCCCGATTGGGCTTTTCTTTTCTGCTGGTGTTTCTGGTGGCCGGCATGTTGCTGGGCGAGGACGGGCCCGGCGGCGTGGTGTTCGAGGATTACAAGCTCGCCTTCTGGGTGGGCAACGTGGCGCTGGCCGTGATCCTGCTGGACGGCGGCCTGCGCACCCACCACAGCACGTTCCGCACCGGACTCAAGCCTGCGCTGTGGCTGGCCACGGTGGGCGTGCTGGTCAGCGCGGCCATCACGGGCATCGCGGCCCACTGGCTGCTGGGCCTGAGCTGGCAGATGGCGTTGCTACTGGGGGCCATCGTCGGCTCCACCGACGCGGCAGCGGTGTTCTCGCTGCTCAAGTCCTCGGGGGTGCGGCTCAATGAGCGCGTGGCGGCCACGCTGGAGATCGAATCCGGCATGAACGACCCGATGGCGGTCTTTCTCACGCTGGCGCTGATCGGCTGGATCGTGAATGCGGCGCACGGCTGGGCGCCGGAATTGGCCTGGTGGTGGCCGCTGTGGAGCCTGGTGTTGCAGTTTGGCTGGGGCGTAGCGATCGGGCTGGGGGCGGGCTGGGGCTTTGCCTTGCTGCTGCGGCGGCTGACGCTGTGGGCACGGCCCAGCGGCGGCGTGCGGGCCCTGCTGCTGACTTCGGCCGGCCTGAGCGTGTTTGCCTTCACCACCTGGGTGGGCGGATCGGGGTTTTTGGCGGTCTATGTGTTTGGCGTGCTCGTGGCCAACCGGGCGCCGCAAAGCGTCACGCCCGCGCTGTCGGCCATGGACGGTTTCGCCTGGCTTTCCCAAGCGGCGATGTTCCTGATGCTGGGATTGCTGGTCACTCCCACGGAAGCGCTGCGCACCTTGTGGCCGGCCTTGGGCGTGGCGGCGGTGTTGATGCTGGTGGCACGCCCGATCTCGGTCTGGCTGTGCCTCAAGCCGCTGCGCTTCACGAGGCACGAAATGGCCTTCATCTCCTGGGTGGGCTTGCGCGGCGCGGTGCCCATCGTGCTGGCGGTGTTTCCGGTCATGGCGGGCATCGAGGGGGCCAAGGCCTACACGAATGTGGCCTTGATCGTGGTGCTGGCATCGCTGGTGCTGCAGGGGTCTACCATTCCTTGGAGCGCACGACGTGCCGGCGTGGCCTTGCCGGATGCCGCTGACACGGCGCGCGCGCGCGAAGTCTTTGGCGATTTCGAAGTGCCCGGCCACACCCGCATGGCCGACCTCTGCGGCTTCTATGGCTGGCCCCTGACTGAACCGGGGCACCAGAGCGTGGCCGAATGGCTGACCCAGGCGCTGGAGCGTCCCCCGGTGGAAGGCGATCACGCCACGCTGGGTCACGCCGAACTCAGCGTGCGGTCCATGGAGGATGGCGCCATCGTGCGGGTGGGCATCCGGCTGCTGGAAAGCCCCGAAGCCACCGCCGATTGATTGAGGCCTCAACTATTTTTCATCCACTGTTGCAAATAACCGACACCACGGGCCGCGGGCCGGTGCTACCTTCCGGCCATGCCTACCGTGATCGACATTTCGCCGCCTGTCGGTCCGGGCACGCCGGTCTTTCCGGGCGACACCGCCTACGCCCAGACGTGGGTGGCCCGAATCGGCCCTGGCTGCCCGGTCAACGTCAGCGCCATCACCACCACGCCGCACGCGGGCGCGCACGCAGACGCCCCGCTGCACTACGACCCGCAAGGCGCCTCGATTGGCGCGGTGGCGCTGGAACCGTATCTGGGCCTGTGCCGGGTGGTGCATGCGATTGGCGTGCGGCCTTTGGTGCAATGGCACCATGTCTGCCATGCCCTGCCCGATGAGGCCACCCTGCCGGCGCGGGTGCTCGTCCGCACCTATGCGCACATGCCCGCCGACCGCTGGGACCCGGCATTGACCGCCTTCGACCCCGAATTGCTGGAACGGCTGGCCGACCGGGGCGTGAAGCTCGTCGGCATCGACACCGCCAGCATCGACCCGGCCGACAGCAAGACGCTGGACAGCCACCAAGTCATCCGCCGGCGCGACATGCGGGTGCTGGAAAACCTGTGCCTGGACGCCGTGCCCGAAGGTGACTACGAACTCATCGCCCTGCCCCTCAAACTCATGACCGCAGACGCCAGCCCTGTGCGGGCGGTGCTGCGCACCCTGGACTGAACCCATGACCACTTTGCCAGACTGCCAGGCGCTCGACGCCCGTGACCCCCTGTCGCCCCTGCGGGCGCTGTTCCACATCCCCGAGGGAGTGATTTACCTCGACGGCAACTCGCTCGGGGTGATGCCTCGCGCCACCGCCGCACGCGTGCAGGCCGTGGTGCAAGAGGAATGGGGGGTGGGGCTGATCCGCAGTTGGAACACCGCCGGATGGTTCGAATGGCCGCAGCGCATCGGCGACAAGATCGGCCGCCTCATCGGTGCCGGCCCGGGGCAAACCGTGGCCACCGACAGCACCTCGGTCAACCTGTTCAAGGTGCTGAGCCTGGCCATGGCCTTGCAGCAGCGCCGGGCACCCGAGCGCCGCACCATCGTCAGCGAGCGCAGCAACTTCCCCACCGACCTGTACATCGCCGAAGCGCTGTGCCGTCAGCACGGCTGGACGCTGCGACTCATCGATGCGGCCGAACTGCCCGGCTGCCTGGGCGGCAACACCGGCGTGCTCATGCTCACCCACGTGAACTACCGCACCGGCGCCATGCACGACATGGCGGGCATCACCGCCGCCGCGCACGCCGCTGGGGCCCTGACCGTGTGGGACCTGGCCCACAGCGCCGGGGCCGTGCCGGTGGACCTCAACGGCGCGAATGCCGATTTCGCCGTGGGCTGCGGCTACAAATACCTCAACGGCGGCCCAGGCGCTCCGGCCTTTGCCTGGCTGCATCCCCGCCATGCGGCCGCGCTCGGCCCCGACCTGTGGCAGCCCTTGGCTGGCTGGTGGGGCCACGCCGCCCCGTTTGCTTTCACGCCCAACTACCAGCCGGCCCCCGGCATCGGTCGGTTCTTGTGCGGCACGCAGCCCATCATCAGCCTGGCGGCGCTCGAATGCGGCGTGGACACCGTGCTCGCTGCCGAACCGTTGGGCGGCATGGCCGCGCTGCGCGCCAAATCCCTCGCGCTGACCGACCTGTTCATCGACCTGGTGGAAGAGCGTTGCGCCGGCCACGGTCTGGAACTGGTCACGCCGCGTAGCCACGCCCAGCGCGGCTCGCAAGTGTGCCTGAGCCGGCAGACGGGGGCTTATGCCATCGTGCAGGCCTTGATCGCGCGCGGCGTGATCGGCGATTTTCGCGCGGGCGACGATCAGCAGCCCGACATCCTGCGCTTTGGCTTCACGCCGCTGTACCTCAGCCATGCCGACGTCTGGCACGCCGTGGAGCACTTGCGGCAGGTGCTGGACAGCGGCGAGTGGCAACGCCCCGAATTCCACCGCCAGCACGCCGTGACCTGACACCGTCCCGCCACGCGAAAGCCCCTCATGAGCCCTCAACCATCGCCTCCCGAAACGCACGCCTGTCCCTTCCATGCCCCCGGCACGGCAGAGGCCATCGTCCACGAGGAAAAGGCCCAGCTCGATTTCAGCCGCGCCATGAGCTACGGTGACTATCTGCAGCTCGATGCCATCCTCAACGCCCAGAAGCCCCTGTCGCCAGACCACAACGAGATGCTGTTCATCATCCAGCATCAGACCAGCGAGTTGTGGATGAAGCTGATGTTGCACGAGTTGCGCGCCGCCGTGGCCTGCGTGGCGCGGGACCAGCTGCCGGCCGCGTTCAAGATGCTGGCCCGGGTCAGCCGCATCATGGAGCAGTTGGTGCACGCCTGGGACGTGCTGGCCACCATGACGCCCCCGGAGTACAGCGCGATCCGGCCCTATCTGGCGCAATCCAGCGGCTTTCAGAGCTACCAATACCGCTGCATCGAATTCGCGCTGGGCAACAAGAACGCCGCCATGCTCAAGCCCCACGCCCACCGCAGCGACCTGCTGGCCCAGGTACAGGCGGCCTACGAGGCTCCCTCCCTCTATGACGAGGCGTTGCGCCTGTTGGCGCGGCGGGGCCTGGCGATCCCGGCTACGCACGCCGAGCGCGACTGGCGCCAGCCCTACGTGGAAAGCGAAGCGGTGGAGCAAGCCTGGCTGCAGGTGTACCGCCAGCCCGAGCAGCACTGGGACCTGTACCAACTCGGCGAAGAACTCACCGACCTGGAAGACGCATTTCGTCTCTGGCGCTTCCGGCACCTGACGACGGTGGAGCGGGTGATCGGCCTCAAGCGCGGCACGGGCGGCACCAGTGGCACCGCCTATCTGCGCAAGATGTTGGACGTGGTGCTGTTCCCCGAAATCTGGAAACTGCGCACCGACCTCTGACGCCGGCCAGCGGCTCAGGCCGGCGGCATCATGGGCAGCGCCGGGGCGTCCAGCACGCCTTGCAGGGCGGCGGCCAACGCAGCGGCCATGAACACCACGTTGGAAGGGTGCGTGATGCAGTCGGTGCTCCAGACCGCGCCGACACCAGCGGCATGCAGCACGTCCAGGGCATCGCCTGCGAACAGCGCGTGCGTGACGGCCACGTCCACCGAAACGGCGCCGGCTTCGCGCAACAGGCGCGCGGCTTGCGCCACAGTGTGCCCGGTGCTGGCCACGTCGTCGAGGATCACCACCTGCCGCCCGGCCCAGGCCCTGTCGGGCAACTCGATGCGCACCGAACGGTCCCCGTGCCGTACCTTGCGGCAGACCGCGCTGTCGTTGCCGTGCCGCCGGGCGGCCTGGGCCACCCATTGCGCCGATTCCTCGTCTGGCCCCAGCAGCAGCGCCCCTGGGCGCTGTCGGGCAATCCAGTCGGCCAGCGCCGGGGCGCCGCTGAGCACCACCGGCTGGGCCACCGGCACGGCTTCAGCCAGGGTGGCGACCCGGTGCAGGTGCGGATCGACCGTGATCACGGCATCGAACAGGTCTGCCAGCCAGGCGCCGACGATGCGTTGGCTGACCACCTCGCCGGGCTGAAACGCCATATCCTGCCGCATGTAGCCCAGGTAGGGGGCCACCAGCGTGAGATGCCCCACCCCGGCCTGACGGGCGTGGCGGGCCACCAGCAGCAGTTCCACCAGCTTCTCGTTGGGCCGATGCAGGCTGCGGTACACCACCACACGCGGGGGCAATGGCTCGGGCAGACGCAGGCGCAACTCCCCATCGGGGAAGCGGTGCCGTTGCACGGTCGCCACCGGCCAGCCTCCGGCTTCGGCCAGCCGGGTGACGGGGGCCGATTCGTCATCGAAACCAAGCAGCAAGGCAGGCGCAGACACGTTCAGAATTCCACGAACACACGAGGGACCTCGGCCGGCGTGCCGATGCGGTAAGCCGCATCGCGCTGGCTGGCCTGGCGGGCAAAGGCCAGGTCGGAGGGATAGGCGGCATGAACCCGGTACAGCACGTCACCGGCTTTGACCGGGTCGCCCAGCTTGCGCATCAGGTCCACCCCGGCGCCTTGCACCTTCGGGGCACCGGCCAGTTGGGCGATGCGGGCGATTTGCAGATTGTCGATGCCGGTGACGACGCCGTCGCGCTCGGCCTGCACCTCGAAGGTGAGCGCGCCCAGCGCGGGATGCTCGGGATCGAATGGGTGCGCGCCCTGCGCCGCGATGATGGCGAGCATCTTCTCCAGCGCCCGCCCGGAATCGAGGATGTCGCGGGCGATCGCGTAGCCGTCACCGCCACGGATATCGGGATCGCACTCCAGCAGGCGGCCCGCCAGGCGCAGCGATTTCTGGCGTAGATCCTGGGGCGCCAGCGGATGGTTTTGCAGCACGCGCATCACGTCGCGCGCCTCCAGCATGGGCCCCACGCCATGGCCGATGGGTTGCCGGCCATCGGTGATGACCACGTCCAGCGACAGGCCCAGGCGGTGGGCCACGTATTCAAACAAGCGACGCAGCCGCTGCGCATCGGGCATGGAGCGCACCTTGGCCGTGGGGCCGATCGGAATGTCGAGCACCAGATGGTTGGAGCCGGCCGCGACCTTTTTGCTGAGGATCGAGGCAACCATCTGCCCGGGCGAATCGAGCGACAGCGGGCGTTCGACCGAAATCAGCACATCGTCGGCGGGCGACAGATCGGCCGTGCCTCCCCAGGCAAGGCAAGCCCGATGCTCGCGCACGATCTCGCCCAGCCGATCGAATGGCAGTTCGACCTGCGCCAGCACCTCCATGGTGTCGGCCGTGCCCGCCGGCGAGGTGATGGCGCGCGAGGACGTCTTGGGACACACCAGTCCGTGCGCCGCCACGATCGGCACCACCAGCATCGACGTGCGGTTGCCCGGTATGCCGCCGATGCAATGCTTGTCCACCACCAGTCGCTCGCGCCAATCCACCCGCCGGCCACTGGCAATCATCGCTTCCGTGAGGAAAAAGACCTCCTCACGGTCCAACTCGCCCCGATGGGTGGCCACCACGAAAGCCGACAACTCGATCTTGGAGTAGCGGTGCTCGGCGATGTCGCGCACGATGGCGTGAAAGTCCTCCCGGCTCAGGCGCTCGCCGTGGATCTTGCGGTGCAGCGCAGCGATCGACGCCGGCGGCTCGGCCTGCGCGACGAAGGCCGGGTGCCCCGGCTCGACGCCCATCTGGGCAAAAGCGTCTTCGGACAGGCCCAGCTCGTGGCACTGCACGATGCGCGGGTCGGAGGTGACGTTGAGCGTGGCCAGGATGCGCCGGCCGTTGGCACGCACCTCGACCTTGGACAGGGCCTGAAACCCGGCCGCGCGGTAGATGGCGCAATCGCGGTGCAGATAGGCCACGTTTTCGCGGTAGGTGTCAATGGCGACGCGGCGCAACCGCAGTCCGCCATCACCGGCCGCCACCTGTGCCGCGGCGGCTTCGGGGCTGCTGTGCGAAGTCATGGCGCTGCGGTCACTGCGGGCGGATTTGGTTGCGCTCGATCACCTCGCGCATGCGGGCGGTGTCGGTGCGCACGCGGTTGGCCAGGCCCTCGGCCGAGGTGCCGGCCACCTGCCAGCCCTGGGCGAAAAGTTTTTCGCGAATCTCGGGGCGGCGCACGATCTCGGCCAGCGCCGCCGAAACGCGCTGAATATGGGCCGGATTCATGCGGGCCGGCGCGGCCACCGCGTTCCAGATCTCCAGTTGGAAACCCGGCAGACCCAATTCAGCCAGGCTGGGCACCTGGGGCACCAGCGCGCTGCGCCCCGCCGAGGTCAAGCCCACGGCCTTCAGACGCCCCGCCTGCACCTGCGGCATGGCCAGCCCCGGCGGCAGGAGCGCGACCTGCACATCCCCCTGGATCATGGCATTGATGACTTGCGGATTGCCCGGGTATGGCACGTGAACCGCCTGCCACCCTGCGGCGCCTTTGAGCATCTCCATGCCGATGTGGGCCACCGTCCCCACGCCGGGCGTGCCGTAGTTCCAGCGCGCGCCGGCCTGGCGGCCCGCAGCCAGCACAGCGGCGCCCTCCCCGGGCACCTGGGCGCCAGCGGTCAGCACCAGCGGCGCCGTGGCCAGCAGCGAGACGGGCGCCAGGTCGGTCAGCGGGTCGTAGGGCGTGGCGGGATTGAGGATCTTGGCGATGGTCATGTTGCCATTGATCATCAGCCCCAGCGTGTGGCCATCGTCGGCGCGGGCCACGGCATCGGCGGCCACATTGCCACCCGCGCCAGGGCGGTTTTCCACCACCACCGGCTGCCCCAGGGCCTGGGCCAGCGGCTCGGCAATGGCGCGGGCCATGAGATCCGGGGAGGAACCGGGCGGGAAGCCGACCAGCAGGCGCAGTGGCCGGTTTGGCCAGCCAGCTTGGGCCCAGGCCAGGCCACCGGCCATGCCCAGGCCCAGACCTGCGGCCAGGGCTTGAACGATCCGGCGACGGCCGGTCTGAAACAAGGGGTGGGAAGATGTCTGCATGCGTCGTCTCCTGTTCAAAGGGGTGATCACCCTCAACCATAACCGATCAACCAGGGGCTGGCGGGCCCGCGTACAGGCGCGGCACGTCGAGCAGGCGCTCGCCCAACCAGGCCATCGCCGTGTCCCGGCCCCAGCGCAGCACTCCCTGGGCGTGAAAGATGGTGCCGTTGCGCTGGGATCGGGCCTGCACCCAGGCACAGCGCCGCCAGCGGCAGGCGGCCCAGCGTTGCAGCAACGCCGGCCAATCGACAGGCAGCGATGAGGCCGCTGCCATCAACCGGCCCAGCACCCAGGCGTCTTCCAGCGCCATCGCGGCCCCCTGCGCCAGATACGGTCGCATGGGGTGGGCTGCATCGCCCAGCAGGGCCACGTTGTCGCGCGCCATGGCATGCGGGCCGGCCACTGGCGAGCGCCCACACAGCGGCCAAAGCCGCCACGACGGCACGGCCTGCAACACCCGCTGCAGATCCGGCGCCACCCGGCCCACGGCGGCCTGCAGCGCCTGCGCATGGGCCTGATGGTCCCAGCCGGCGGGGTCGGCGGGCCGCGGACCATGCACCACCACGACCACATTGAGCCACTCCCCGCCGCGCACCGGGTAGTGCACCGCATGCATGCGTGGCCCCAGCCACGCCCCCACCGCCGAGGCCACCTCCGCCCCAGACAGATCGGCTATCCGCGCCATGCCGCGATAGGCCAGATGACCACTGAATGCGGGGGCCGGATCGCCCCAAACCTGTTCCCGCACCCGGCTCCAGAGGCCATCGCAGCCCAGCAGGGCGCTGGCCTGCCAATCGGCCCCATCCTGCGTCGTCACCTGCACGCCAGCCGGCGTGGACTGCACCGTCTCCAGGCGCGCCTGCAACTGGCACCGCACCCCGCCTTCGGCCTGCACCGCATCGAGCAGCAGGCGGTGCAAATCGGCGCGGTGGATGGTCGCATAGGGGGCGCCGTAGCGCTGCTCGGCCCGCTCGCCCAGGCGCAAGCGCCCCAGTTCACGGCCCTCACGGACATCCCGCACGCTCAAGTGGGAGGGATACGCCGCCACCGCCCGCAGACCGTCATCCAGCCCCCAGTCGCGCAGCACGCGCACCGCATTGGGGCCCAGCTGGATGCCAGCGCCCACCTCCGAGAAGGCATCGGCCTGCTCCAGCAAGGCCACTTGCAGCGCCGGTTGCGCCCGGCGCATGGCCAGGGCCGCCGCCAGGCCGGCCATGCCGCCGCCGGCGATCAGCACATCCGCCGTGCGCGGCTGATGAACAGGCGCCACCGCGCTCAACGCAGCACCCAGCCCCAGTCGCGCAAGGTGTGCAGGGCACTTTCGCCCACGCCGGCGCCAAACCGCCGGGCCAGCCGTTGGGCCACGTTCTCGCGCTGGGTGTAGTCGATGATCTCTTCGGCCTGGATCACGTCACGGGCCACCTGCTCCAGACTGGCCAGATCGTCGGCCAGCCCGAGCGTGACGGCGCGCTGCCCGCTCCACACCAGGCCGCTGAAAATCTCGGGCGACTCCTGCAGCCGCTCGCCCCGGCCACGGCGTACCACCTCGATGAACTGCTGGTGAATGTCATCGAGCATTTCCTGCACGTGGCGCATCTGGGCCTCGGTCTGCGGGCTGAACGGGTCCATGAAACCCTTGTTCTCGCCCGCCGTCATGAGCCGGCGCTCCACGCCGATCTTGTCCATCAGTTCGGTGAAGCCAAAGCCGTTCATCATCACCCCAATGCTGCCGACGATGCTGGCTTTGTCCACATAGATGTTGTCGGCCGCCGAAGCGATGTAGTAGGCCGCCGAGGCGCAGGTTTCCTCCACCACGGCATGGATGGGCTTGTCGTGCAGGGCTTTGAGGCGGTGGATTTCGTCGGCGATGATGCCTGCCTGCACCGGACTGCCACCGGGGGAGTTGATGAGCAGCACCACCCCTTGGGCGCCGGGGTCCTCGAATGCCGAGCGCAGCGAGGCGACGATGGTCTGGGCGCTGGCCTCGGCGTCGGCGGCAATCGTGCCACGCACCTCGATGAGCGCGGTGTGGGGCTTGGTGGCCGCCCCCGTGGGTGCCACGTCGCGATAGACCAGCCCGATCAGCGCCGCCAGCAGTCCCAACCACAGCAGCCGGAAAAAGATGCGCCAGCGCCGTGCCGCACGTTGCTCCGCCAGCGTGGCGAAGACGAGTTTTTCGATCGTCTCCCGCTCCCAGCCAGCAGACGGTTTTTCTTTGTCGGTCGAAGGAAAGTCTTGCATGCGTGCTCTCAGAAAGACACCGGTTGAAGGTTGTATTGTGACCGCCAGAACACCACCCCATCGTGCTCCAGCACCTCGATCTTGATCAGCGGCCCGCGCCCCGGCCCACCGACGCAGGCGCCGGTATCGGGCCGAAACAATGCCCCGTGCGAGGCGCACACCAGCCGGTGCCCGGTCAAATCGAAGAAGTGATTGGGGCGCCAGTCCATTTCCATGGCCACATGGCTGCAACGGTTCAGATACGCGTGAACCACCCCCTGGTAGCGGATGGCAAATGCGCGGCAGGTCTGACCGCCGTAGACCACGTCGAACGGGCAGGCCAGACCGCCATCGACCAGGTCGTGGCTGTGGCACAGGGCATGAAGATCGGGCTGCGGGGGCTTCATCACCCTCAACAGTAGCGCAAACCCGCCCGTCACGAAAAATCCGGACAATATGGGCATGCATGCGACCCCCACTTCCACAGCCCGCCGCCCCCTGGTGCTGGGCTCGACCTCGCGCTACCGGCGCGAACTGCTGCAGCGCTTGGGGCTGCCTTTCGAGGTGCTGGCTTCACAGGTGGACGAAACGCCCCTGCCCGGAGAGGCCCCGGCCGCCTTGGCCCAGCGCCTCGCACTGGCCAAGGCGCGGGCCGTGGCCGCGCTGCGCCCACAGGCCATCGTCATCGGCAGCGACCAAGTGGCCGACCTCCACGGGCAGCCCTTGGGCAAGCCGGGGAATCACGAGCGCGCCACCGAGCAACTGCGCCGCATGAGCGGCCAGACCGTGCGCTTTGAGACCGCCGTGGCCGTGGCCTGCGCCGACATGGGCTTCGAGCGCTGCGAACGGGCCACGGTGGCCGTGCGTTTCCGAACGCTAGACGACGCCACCATCGAACGCTACCTGCGCGCCGAGCAGCCCTACGACTGCGCTGGCAGCGCCAAAAGCGAGGGCCTGGGCATCGCTTTGCTCGAACGCATCGACAACGACGACCCGACCGCGCTGATTGGTCTGCCGCTGATTCGCACCGCGCACCTGCTGCGCCAAGCCGGACTGGAACTGCCGTGACCCCCACGCCTGCTGCCCAATCGGGCCCGCGCCCGGGGCGCCTGTTTCTCGTACCCACCCCGCTGGATTTCGGCATCGACGCCGATGCCAGCCTCTCGGACTGCCTGCCCGAGCGCACGTTGGCCACCGCCGCGGGGCTGACCCATTGGATCGCGGAAAACGCCAAGAGCGCCCGTGCCTTCCTCAAACGGGTGCAGACCCGCCATCCGCTGGCCGCGCCGTTGCAAGCGCAGCACATCGCCGAACTGCCCCGGCACGTTCATAAGCAGGGGGATCACGACCCAAGCACGCGGTTCGACGCTCGCCCCCTGCTGGCAGCGGCGGTGGCGGGGCGAGACATGGGGCTGATCAGCGAAGCGGGCATGCCCGCGGTGGCTGACCCAGGGGCTTCGGTGGTGCGGGCCGCCCATGCGCTGGGGGTGCCGGTCGTGCCGCTGGTGGGCCCGGTGTCGCTGATGCTGGCGCTGGCGGCCAGTGGACTCAACGGCCAGCACTTTGCGTTTGTGGGCTATCTGCCCCAGGAAGCAACGGCACGGGCCCAACGGGTACGGGCACTGGAAGCGGTGGCGCAGAAAACCGGACAGACGCAGCTGTTCATCGAGACACCCTACCGCAACGAGGCGTTGCTCCAAGGGCTGTTGGCCACGCTGAAACCGGCCACCCGGCTGGCGGTGTGTTGTGGAGTCACGCTGCCGCAGCAGGCGGTGTTCAGCGCCACGGTGGCCGAGTGGAAACAACGGGCACCCAGGTTGCCGCTGGACTTGCCGGCGGTGTTTTTGGTGGGGCGATGAGTCGTTCGAGGGTCTGTGGGTGGGCGAGCCGAGGGTGAGGCCCGCGGGCCGTGCCCCACCCAGAACCACCGCCAACGCCCATCAATGCCGGAAGTGACGCACTCCGGTAAACACCATGGCCACGCCACGCTCGTTGGCCGCGTCGATCACCTCCTGGTCACGCATCGATCCACCCGGCTGGATGACGCACGAAGCCCCGGCATCGACCACCACATCCAGGCCGTCGCGGAACGGGAAAAACGCATCGGAGGCCACGGCCGTGCCTTGCAGACTCAGGCCCGCATGCTCGGCCTTGATGCTGGCGATGCGGGCGGAGTCCAGGCGGCTCATCTGCCCGGCGCCCACCCCCATCGTCATGCCGCCTTTGCAAAACACGATGGCATTGGACTTCACGTACTTGGCCACCTTCCAGGCGAACAGCAGATCGTCCAGTTGCTCGGGGGTGGGCTGCTTGACGGTGACGACCTTCAAATCGGCCAGCGTGATGTCGTGGTTGTCGGCGGTTTGCAGCAGCAGGCCCGAACCCACGCGCTTGATGTCGATGGCATTGCGGCCGTGCGCACCATCGGCCTGTCCGCTGCCTTGAGGCAGGGCAATCTTGAGCAGGCGCACATTGGTCTTGGGGCGGAAGACGGCCAGCGCTTCGGGGGTGAAGTCCGGCGCAATCAGCACCTCCACGAACTGCTTGGCCACGGCGTTGGCGGCTTCGCCGTCCAGCGTCCGGTTGAAAGCGATGATGCCACCGAAGGCGCTGGTCGGATCGGTCTGGAACGCCTTGCTGTAGGCCTGCAGCGGGTTCGCGCCCACCGCCACGCCGCAGGGGTTGGCGTGCTTGATGATCACACAGGCCGGCGTGTCAAAGCTCTTGACGCATTCCCAGGCCGCGTCGGCATCGGCGATGTTGTTGTAGCTCAATTCCTTGCCTTGCAGTTGCAAGCCCGTGACCAGCGAGCCCTGCGCCGGGTAGAGGTCGCGGTACAGAGCGGCCTGCTGGTGGCTGTTTTCGCCGTAGCGCAGGTCCTGCACCTTCACGAAACGGCCGTTGCTCTGGCCGGGGAACAACAGGCGCCGAGGTTCGGCGGTGTCTGCCGGCACCCCGGCGCTGACGTCCACGGCCGAGAGGTAGTCGCTGATGGCGGCGTCGTAGTTGCTGATGCGGTTGAAGGCGGCCACGGCCAGTTGGAAGCGGGTCAGGTCACTGACCTGGCCGCCGTCTTTGAGCTCGGCCACGACGATGGGGTATTGGCTGGCGTCGGTCAGCACGGCCACGTGCTTCCAGTTCTTGGCGGCGGAACGCACCATGGCCGGGCCGCCGATGTCGATGTTCTCGATCGCGTCGGCCAGCGTGCAACCGGGCTGGGCCACGGTGGCCTCGAAGGGGTAGAGGTTGACCACCAGGATGTCGATGGTGCCAATGCCGTGCTGCTGCAACGCCGCCATGTGCTCGGGCAGGTCGCGGCGCGCCAGCAGGCCGCCGTGCACCATGGGGTGCAGGGTCTTGACGCGGCCATCCAGCATTTCGGGAAAGCCGGTGACATCGGCCACTTCGGTCACGGGCAGGCCGTGGTCGGCCAGCAGCTTGGCGGTGCCGCCGGTGGAGATGAGCTGCACGCCCAGCGCGTGCAGTTCGCGCGCCAGGTCGAGCACGCCGGTTTTGTCAGAGACCGAGAGGAGAGCTTTCATCGGGATGGCCTTGCGTAGAGTCAAGAAAAGAAAAAACGGACGGGCGCCCGGCAGAGTCAGTCTGGCAACAGGCCGTGCTCCAGCAGCTTTTTGCGCAGGGTGTTGCGGTTGAGCCCCAGCCACTGGGCGGCCCGGGATTGGTTGTGCTGGGCGCGCGCCATCACCACTTCGAGCAGGGGTTTTTCGACGGCCCGCATGAGCATGTCGTGCATGTGGGCCGGCTCGGTGCCGTCCAGGTCGTTGAAATAGGCCTCGATATTGGCCTTGACGCAGTCGGAAAGAGGGGGAGCGCTCATGCGGCCAGGGTCAGAAGTTCGTCGTCGCGCGCGGACTCGTCGAAAAAGGCGCGCACGCACTGCAATTGGGTCTCGCAGCTTTCGCTGCGGTTGATGGCTTCACGGAACAACGCCGCGCGCGCGGCAGAACCCGGCAGGCAACGGGCATACCAGCCCAAGTGCTTGCGGGCGGTGCGCACGCCCGTGTACTCGCCGTAGAGGTCGTAGTGATCGTGCAGATGGTCCAGCAGCCATTGGCGCAGCTCGGCCACCGTAGGCGGCGGCAGATGCTCGCCCGTGGCCAAAAAGTGCGCCACCTCGCGGAACAGCCAGGGCCGCCCCTGCGCAGCGCGGCCGATCATGACGGCATCGCAGCCGGTGATCGCAAACACATCGCGGGCCTTTTCGGGGCTGTCGATGTCGCCGTTGGCCACCACGGGAATGCGCACGCTGGCCTTGATGGCTGCCACCGTGTCGTGCTCGGCCTGCCCTTTGTAACCCTGCTCGCGCGTGCGGCCATGGATGGTGAGCATCTGCACGCCAGCGCTTTCGGCGGCACGGGCCAGCACCGGCGCGTTCTTGGCGCTCTGGCACCAGCCAGTGCGCATTTTCAGGGTAACGGGCACGCCATGCGGCTGGCAAGCGCGCACCACGGCTTCGATGATGCCGATGGCCAGCGCCTCGTCCTGCATCAGGGCAGAGCCGGCCCATTTGTTGCAGACCTTCTTGGCCGGGCAGCCCATGTTGATGTCGATGATCTGGGCGCCGCGCTCGATGTTGTAACGGGCGGCCTCGGCCATCATGTCGGCATCGGTGCCGGCGATTTGCACCGCAATCGGGCCGGGCTCGCCAGCGTGGTTGGCGCGGCGCGAGGTTTTCAGGCTGTCGCGCAGCTCGGGCCGGGAGGTGACCATCTCGCTGACCGCATAGCCCGCCCCCAGCCGCTTGCACAAGCGGCGAAAGGGCCGATCCGTCACCCCGGCCATGGGGGCCACGAACAGGTGGTTGGGCAGCAAAAAGGGACCAAGTTGCATCGGGGAGCCGAAAACAAAAGCACCCGGGCGCATGGCACAGGGCCTGCGGCCCGCTGCCGACCAACGGATGCTGAAATTTTGTGCACGATTGTAACCTTGCCACCATCCCGTTACCTGGGCTGCCTATACTCGCGGCCCATGGAAGCCTGGTTGTGGTCACTGCTGGATACTCTGAGCCTGCCCCAGTACGGGCTGAGCACGGTATTCGTGGTGGCGTTCATCTCGGCCACCCTGTTGCCCATGGGATCAGAGCCCGTGCTGTTCGGCCTCGTCAAGCTCAACCCCGACCTGTTCTGGCCCGCCATTCTGGTGGCCACGGTGGGCAATACCCTGGGAGGCGTGGTGAGCTGGGCCATGGGCTATGGCGCTCACCAGGCGATCGACAAAGCCCGTGGCTCACCCACCCATCTGAAGGCGCTGGACTGGCTGGAGCGGTTCGGCCCCAAAGCCTGCTTGTTGAGCTGGCTGCCTGCCGTGGGCGACCCGCTGTGCGCGGTGGCGGGATGGCTCAAATTCCCACTGCTGCCGTGCATGGTGTACATGGCCATCGGCAAATTCCTGCGCTACCTGATCATGACGGCCGCCCTGCTGTGGCTGTTGCCCGGCGACTGGTTCGGCACGCACTGAGCGCGCGCAAGCCGGCCGCTCAGTCCGGAATCGCCCAGGCCGCGCGCATGCCTTGCTGCAAGCGGCGCCAGCCCGCCTCCACATCGGCCCAGGCCGCCATGGGCACCTCGGCCTCCAGCCGCCTGGCCTGCGCCGACAAGTCTGCCTGCCCCAAAGTGAGGCACACGCTCTTGAGGCTGTGGACAATGCGCCGCAATGCGGCCCGATCGGCTGTGGCCAGCGCATGCTCGGCCGCGGAGAAGTCCTGCCGGAACTGGGTCAGGCAGGACGCTCTGAATGCGATGAACAGTTGGGCATCGCCCTCGAAATAGCGAGACACGGCCTCCCGCTCAGGGGCCGACAAGCCCTCGGGCAAACAGCCGGTCATGCGTCTGCGTCGGGCCGATCGGACGGCGCGTCCTGCGGCAGCAGGTGTGCCATGGCTTCCTGAATCAACGGGGGCAAGGCCTGCACCAGCCGCGGCTTGTGCACCACGGGCACCCCATCGAGCGCAAACGCATAGGGGGCCCGCTGATCCTCGTCCAGCGCCGTCAGGACGATCAACTTGCACTGACCGAACAAGGCATGGCGGCGCAGCCCGGTGATCATGGTCGCACCGTCGATGCCCGGCAGCAGGATGTCCACGATGATCAAGTCCGGTTGCAGGTGACCGAACGAGACCAGGCCGGTGATGCCATCGTGCGCGATGTGCAGGTCCACCGACGGAAAGCGCTGCTTGACCAGCATCGCCACCAGGTTCTGGAAATGGGATGAGTCTTCGATCAGCAGGATGCGCGGCACATGCACGGCCACCCGGCGGCGGGCGCTTCGGCCTTCAGGGGCCGTGCCGTGCAAAGCCGCCACGCCGGTGACGCCGGCCCGGCTGCCCTGAATCCAGCGCTCCAGCGATTCCCGGGTGATCCGCCGATGCCCCCCCGGGGTTTTCCAGGCCTGCAAGTCGCCTCGGTCCACCATCAGTTGCACCGAACGCACGGCCATGCCCAGGATTTTGGCCACCTCCAGCGTGGTGTAGTAGCTGTCGGAAGACATGTCGGCATGTGGGGGCAGCTTGTTCATGGCGTCATTCTGCAACAAGCGGGTTATGAAATACAACCGAAATTGTAATAATTCTGTTGCATTCTGCTAAGGAAGGTCTGCAAAACCTTCCTGCCAGACTGCCGGGATGGGACAATAGCGACATGAAGCAGATGAGTCTGGAGGCGCCGATGTATACGGGCTTTG
>NZ_SNYL01000003.1:33341-284032 GCF_004363315.1 Tepidicella xavieri | reverse complement strand
AGGGCTGCCAGGGGCTGGAAATGCGGATCCAGCCGGTTGAAAGCCGACGCAGGCAGAGCCTCGGCTGCTTCGATGGGCACTTTTTCAACGGCCTGCTACACCCTGCTGGCCAACGTGCAGGAAATCCGCGCCGACCACAATCCGCATCTGGCCATCAAGGGCATCGTGGTCAACCAGTTCCAGCCCCGCGCCAACCTGCCGCAACGGCTGGTGCAGGAACTGGTGGACGAGGGCCTGCCGGTGCTGGAGCCCTATCTGCCGTCGTCGGTGAAGGTGCGCGAATCGCACCAGCTCTCACGCCCCATGATCCACCTGGAGCCGAAGCACAAGCTCACCCAGGCGCTGCTGGCCGTGCACGCGCGTTTGCACGATCGGTAAAGCCGCCCGAAGTGCAGCCCCAATGGGCTGAGAATGAATAAGTAGATGACTTTTTATTCGTTGGCGTTTTGAGGGGCCGGCGCTATCTTCGGCAGCCATGCTGTCCGAGTCCTATCACGCCCTCGCTGTCGGTCTGGTGCTGGCCGGCCTGTTCGTCGCCTTCATCCGCGAGTGGGTCAAGCCCGATCTGGCCGTGCTCGCGGCCGTGGCCCTGCTGCTGGTGTTGGGGCCGCTGACGCCGGCCAAGGTGCTGGGCGTGTTGGGCAACAGCGCGCCGTTCACCATCGCCTGCCTGTTCGTCATCAGCGCGGCGCTCAGCCGCACCGGCTGCGTGGACTGGCTGGGCGAGCGCATCGCCCAGATGGCCGGCCAGAGCGAGCCGCGTCTGCTGGCCGGCATGCTGCTCATCGGCCTGGTGGTTTCGCCCTTCATGAACAACACGCCGGTGGTGATGGTGATGATTCCGGTGGTGATGAGTCTGGCCAGCCGCTTGACGCTGGCCCCTTCGCGCCTGCTGATCCCGCTGTCCTACGCCACCATCCTGGGCGGTATGGTCACACTGGTGGGCACCTCCACCAACATCCTGGTGGACGGCGTGGCGCGGGATTTCGGGCTGGCGCCCTTTACCCTGTTCGAGATCACGGCGCCGGCCTTGGTGATCGCGCTGGCCGGCTGCGGCTTCATGTTCCTGTTCGCGCGGCGCTGGCTGCCCGCGCGCGAGACACTGACCCAGCAATTCAGCGGCAGCGGCGACCGCCTGTTCATGACCGAGCTGTTCGTGCCTGCGGGCTCGCGCCTCAACGGCCGCACCCTGCGCGAAGCGCATCTGGCCAACGGCACCATCCAGGTGCTCAAGCTGTTCCGGGGCGAGGAGGAATGGAGCGCGCCGCCGCCCGAGACCCGGCTGCAGGCCGGCGACCGGCTGGTGGTGCACACCCGCAGCAGCGCCATGATGGACCTGCGCCAAAGCGACCTGGTGGGGCTGCACGCCGCCCCGGCCCCCGACAGCACGGCACAGGACCTCGAAACCCTGCGCCGGCGCGACGTGGTCATCGTCGAGGCCCTGGTGGGGCAGACCTCGCGCTATGTGCAGCGCCCCATTCGCGACCTGGACCTGGCCGCGCGCTACGGCATCCATTTGATCGCGGTGCACCGCAAAAACGCCTCCATCGGCGACATCGGCGACGACTTCCAGCTCCAGTTCGGCGACGTGCTACTGGTCGAAGGCACGCCGCGGCAAATCCAGCGCTTTTGCGACAACGGCGACCTCTTTGCCATCACCGAAGGCAAGACGGCCGCGCACCGGCGCGACAAGGCCCCCATCGCCGTGGGCGCGCTGGTGGCCGTGATGGGGCTGGCGGCGTTCAACGTCATGCCCATCGAAGGGCTGGCCCTGATCGGGGCGGTGGCCGTGGTGCTGAGCGGCTGCCTCAAGCCGGATGAAGCCTACAAAGCCATCGAGTGGCCGATCCTGATGCTGATCTACGGCATGCTGGCCATCAGCGTGGCCATGCGCGATTCGGGCCTGTCGGCCCTGGCGGCGCAATCGCTGGTGGTCTGGGGCGACGGGCTGTCGCCCTGGCTGGTGCTGTCGCTGGTGATCCTGGCCACCTCCATCGCCACCGAATTCATCAGCAACAACGCGGTGGCGGTGTTGTTCACGCCCATCGTGATCGGGGTGGCGCTGGAGCTGGGGGTGGACCCTCGCCCCTTCGTGGTCGGCGTGATGTTTGCCGCCAGCGCCAGCTTCGCCACGCCCATCGGCTATCAGACCAACACGCTGGTGTACAGCGCCGGCAATTACCGCTTCAGCGATTTTGCCCGGCTCGGCGTGCCCATGAACCTGATCGTGTGGGCCTTGGCCAGCCTGCTCATCCCGCTGTTCTGGCCGTTGCGGGCCGTTTGACGATCAGGCCAGGCGCAGCCCGCCGTCGGCTTTGCCCTTGCCGGCGCGGGCCGGCGGCTTGCACAGGCCGCACACGTAGTGGCGGGCGTTTTCATAGGGGTCGGTCACGAAGTGGCCCCCGCAGCAGGTGCACTTGGTGCGCACCAGCATGCCCGCGTCCATGAACTTGCTCAGGCGCCAGGCGCGGGTAAAACTCAGCAGCGGCTCGATGCCGCAGGTGCGCATCTGCTCCTCGTAGAGCTTGTAGGCCTTCATCACCACGTCGATCGAATCCAGCGCCACGGTCTTGTTGAGGTATTCGGCGATGTTGGCGTACAGCGAGGAATGGATGTTGGGCTGCCAGCTCAGGAACCAGTCGGTGGAAAACGGCAACTGCCCTTTGCTCGGCGACTTGCCCGCCACTTCCTTGTACAGCCGCAGCAGCTTTTCGTACGACAGGCTGGTTTCGCTTTCCAGCACCTGCAAGCGGGCGCCCATGCGGATCAGCGCGACGGCGCGCTCGATGTCCTTGCTTTCGTTGACGATGCTCTTGACGGCGGCCATGGTGAGCTCCTGCGGGTCGGGTAACAGGGGGGGCGAGATTGATTAGGCGGCGGCTTCGGCCAGGCGGCCGGCCATGAGGATGTTGGCGTGCAGGCGCTGGGTGGTGTCGTTGCCCACGCGGTTGGGCGCGTGGCTGCTGGTCAGCAGGCCCCAGACCATCTCGTCGTCGGCGCGGAAACGGCACAGCAGCGTGCTGGTGCTCGACAGCTTGAACACCTGCGCCGGCGAGAGCGTGGCGATCAGGTCGGCCGACTCCTCGCTGATGCCCAGGCGGTACACGGCCTCGGCCTTGTCGGCGCGAATCAGTTGCTGGGCCAGCATGAGGTAGGTCAGGTTGGCCTCACGGATCTGCTCCAGCAGGGCATCGGCAGCGGGGGAGGCGGCGGTGGCGGGGCGGTCGGTCATGTCACTCTCCTGGTCTCTACGCCGCCGTGCGGGGGAACTAGCACGGCTGAAAAAGCGTCGATTCGTTGAAAAGGATTGTGAAATCCGCCCTACAAACCTTGAATCGGAAAACGGCTGTTCCGCGCGTCAGCCTGTCGTGAGGCAGCTTGTCAGGCAAATTCCTACACCGCCCAGGGGGCGCGGCCTGTGCCGGGCAGGGGCAGGGTCAGGCTTCGCCGCGTTGCAGGCGCTCGCTCTTCCAGTACACGTCGTCGCCCCCGTGCAGGCGGTTGAGCACGCGCGCGAGCACGAACATCAGGTCGCTCAGGCGGTTGAGGTACTGGCGCGGCGCGTCGTTGATGGCTTCTTCCTGGCCCAGGGCCACCACGTGGCGCTCGGCCCGCCGCGCCACGGTGCGGCACACGTGGGCCTGCGCCGCCGCCCGCGTGCCGGCCGGCAGGATGAATTCCTGCAGCCGCGGCAGTTGTTCGTTGTACCGTTGCAGCGCCTCGTCCAGCGCGATCACCGCGTCGGGCTTGAGCAGCTCGAAGCCGGGCACGCTCAGCTCGCCCCCCAGGTTGAACAGCTGGTGCTGGATCTCCACCAGCAGCTCGCGCACGTCGGGCGGCATGTCCTCGCACAGCAACAGGCCGATGTGGGAGTTCAGCTCGTCCACGTCGCCCATGGCGTGCACGCGCAGGCTGTTCTTGCTCACGCGCTGGTTGTTGCCCAGGCCGGTGGTGCCGGCGTCGCCCGTGCGGGTGGCGATTTGCGTCAATCGGTTGCCCATGTCTGCTCCAGGAAGGGTTGTAAGGTGATAATCCTTTGATTATGCTGACCCGACACCGCCCTGCCACCCCCCAGGCCGCGGTGAACGCCCCGACGGAGACATGCCATGAACGCCCCCCTGCCCACCCATTTGCTGCCCACGGTGAACGCGCGCGAAGTGCCCGCCGCGTTTCTGGACGCGCTCCAGGCCCGCTTCGGGGCGCAGTGCTCGACGGCGCTGGCGGTGCGCGAACAGCACGGGCGCGACGAGTCGGCCTTCACCCACGTGCCGCCACCGGCGGCGGTGGTGTTTGCCGAGTCCACGGCCGACGTGGCCGATGCCGTGCGGCTGTGCGCGAAGCACCGGGTGCCGGTGATTCCGTTTGGCGTGGGCTCGTCGCTGGAAGGCCACCTGCTGGCGGTGCACGGCGGCATCAGCATCGACGTCAGCCGCATGAACCGGGTGCTGCACATCCATGCCGAGGACCTGACCGCCACCGTGCAGCCCGGCGTGACACGCAAGCAGCTCAATGAGGCCGTCAAAAGCGCCGGCCTCTTTTTCCCCATCGACCCGGGGGCCGACGCCTCCATCGGCGGCATGGCCGCCACGCGGGCCAGCGGCACCAACGCCGTGCGCTACGGCACCATGCGCGAGAACGTGCTGGCGCTGGAGGTGGTCACGGCCCGAGGCGAGGTCATCCGCACCGGCAGCCGGGCCCGCAAATCCAGCGCCGGTTACGACCTCACCCGGCTGTTGGTGGGCAGCGAAGGCACGCTGGGCATCATGACGGAAGTCACCGTGCGGCTGTATCCGCTGCCGGAGGCGATTTCCGCCGCCATCTGCTCTTTCCCGAGCATCGAGGCGGCCGTGCGCACCACCATTGCCATTATCCAGATGGGCATTCCCATCGCGCGTTGCGAACTGCTCGATGGCGGCACCGTGAAAATGGTCAACGCCTATGCCAAGCTGGGCTTGCGCGAGGAGCCCATGCTGCTGATGGAGTTCCACGGCTCGCCCACCGGCGTGCAGGAGCAGGCTGAGTGGGTGCAGGAAATCGCTGGCGAACACGGCGGCCAGGCCTTCGAATGGGCCACGACGCCGGAGGAACGCACCCGCCTGTGGACGGCTCGGCACAACGCCTACTTCGCCGCCATCCAGAGCAAGCCGGGCTGCCGCGCCATTTCCACCGACACCTGTGTGCCCATCAGCCGACTGGCCGACTGCCTGCTCGACTCGGTGGCCGAGGCCGACGCCTCCGGCCTGCCCTATTTCCTCGTCGGCCATGTGGGCGACGGCAACTTCCACTTCGGCTACCTCATCGACCCCGACAACCCCCAGGAGCGACAAACCGCCGAGGCGCTCAATGACCGCTTGGTGCACCGCGCCCTGGCGCTCGAAGGCACCTGCACCGGCGAGCACGGCGTGGGCCTGCACAAGATAGGCTTTCTGCGCGACGAGGCCGGCGAGGGCGCGATCGAGATGATGCGCACCCTCAAGCGCGCGCTCGACCCCGACAACATCCTCAACCCTGGCAAAATTTTCGCCCTCTGACCCCCTGCCCACCCCGACCATGCCCCGCAGCAGCCGCCGGATCCCGCCCTTCGTGAGCAACCGGGGGCAATACGCGCTGACGGTGGTGCTGCTCTATGCCTGCTTTTCGGCGCTGTGGATTTTGCTGTCCGACAAGGCAGTGGACTGGCTGCTGGCCGAGGATTTGCAACAACGGCTCATGGCCCAAACCCTCAAGGGCTGGCTGTTCGTGGCGGTCACGTCCATCCTGCTGTACTTGGCGCTGCTGCGATCCACCCGATCGGCGCCCACTTGGCCGGGTCAGGAACCTGAAGCCGAAACGCCACCGCGCGAAACGCTGCCCTGGCTGGCCATCGGCTTGCTGGCCGTCACCATCGTGGTGGTCACAGGCCTCAACATCCACGACCGCTACCGCGAAAAGCGGCATGACGCGGAAAACCAGTTGCGCGCCATCGGACTGTCCAAGGCCGAGCAAATCGCTGCCTGGCATCGGGAACGCTGGAACGAAGCGTTGGGGGTGCAACACAGCGTCGGGTTGCCGCAATATTGGTTGATGTGGGCCCGCGAAAGCACGCCCCAGGCCCGCCAGGGAGTGCAGGAGCGGCTGCGCCGTATCGCCTTATCAGGACAGTTCGATCGGGTGGAAGTGATCGATGCCGAAGGTCGCGGCATCAATGATCCGGAATTTACGGAACTCTCCAGCGCCGCCGATTTGCTAAGCGGCGTGCGCAAAGCGATAGCTGCTGGGCAGGTCCAGCGCGACGGCCCGCGCCTGGATGCCGACGGCCAGGCGCGGCTGCGCTTTCTGGCCCCCATCGCCCTGAGCTTCGAGCGGCCGGCGGTGGTGGTGATGCACCTGGACCTGCCCCCATATTTCCATCCTGCGCTGAAGGATTGGCCGCTGCCGGGCGAGTCGGCCGAGGCGGTGCTGGTGGCGCAGCGGGGCGAGGAGGTCGTCTTTCTCAGCGCATTGAAGCGCCTGCCGGATGCCGCGCCCCACGTCATTCGCCCGTTGAGCGACCCCTGGCTGCCTTCAGCCCGTGTGCTGCGAGGCGAAGCCGCCCCGGGCGAGATGATGGACGGGCGCGACTATGCGGGGGTGCCGGTCTATGCCATGGTGCTGCCGGTGGGCGACACCGGCTGGTGGTTGCTCGTCAAACAGGACCGCAGCGAGCTCATGGCCGAAGCGGTGCGCGGCGGCCTGACCATCGCCCTGTCGGGCATCCTGGCCCTCTTTGCCCTGGGCGTGGGTGTGTACCTGTATGTGCAGCGGCGGCGGCTGAACTGGTCGGCGCGCCACATCGACGAGCTGCGCGCCGTGCGCGAGCGCCTGCAGGCCAGCGAAGCCCGCTACCGGCTGCTGGCGGAAAACGGCAGCGACGTGGTGTGGCTGCTCGATCTGGCCACCGAGCGGCTGCTCTACATCAGCCCGTCGGTCGAGCGCCACCTGGGCTACACCCCGGAAGAAATGCTCGGCAAAGACCTGGACGACATCCTCACCCCCGAATCGCTTGCTGCGGTGCGCAAACGGCTGCCGGAGCGCCTGCGCGCCTTTGCCGCGGGCGACAAGTCGGCCCGCTCACAGACGGACCGGCTGGAGGAGGTGCATCGCGATGGCCACCGCATCCCGGTCGAGATCGTCTCCACCCTCATCACCGACGCGCAGGGGCAGCCGGTCCAGTTGCAGGGCGTCACCCGCGACATCACCGCCCGCCAGCAAGCCGAGGCCAAGATCCTGCAGCTGTCCCAGGCCATGGAGCAAAGCCCGGCCGGCGTCATCCTGACCGATCTGCAAGGCCGCATCGAATACGTCAATGCGGCCTTCGAGCGCATGAGCGGCTACACACGCCAGGAGGTGCTGGGGCAAAATCCCCGCATTCTGCGTTCGGGCCAAACACCGCACGAGGTGTACGAAGCCATGTGGCGCAGCCTCCATGCCGGCGAAACCTGGCACGGCGAAATCGTCAACCGCCACAAGAGCGGCAAGGATTATGTGCAGGCCGTCACCATCGCGCCGGTGCGCGACCCTTCCGGTCACATCACGCACTACCTGTCGGTGCAGCTCGACATCACGGCCCAGCGCCATGCCGAAGACATGGCGCACCAGCTGTCGTGGTTCGATCTGTTGACCGGGCTGCCCAACCGGCGCCATCTGCTGCGCGAGCTCGCCGAAACCCTGTCGGGTGACCGCCGCAACCATCGCCTCAGCGCCCTGCTGCTGGTCAACATCGACCGCTTCAAAACGCTCAACGACGCGCTGGGCCACGCCGCGGGCGACCGGCTGTTGAAACGGCTGGGCGAGCGTTTCTCGACGCTGATGCGCGCCGGGCTCGTGCTGGCGCACCTGGGCGCCGACGAGTTTGCCTTGCTCATGCACGGCAACGCCGCAGATGAGGACGCCGTTTCCCAGGAAGCGATGCGTCTGGCCGAGGTGGTGCACGACTTGCTCAAGCGCCCTTTCTCACTGCCGGATCGCCCCGACATCAACGTGACAGCCAGCATCGGGGTGACGCTACTGCCCCACCACTTCAGCGACACCCCGAGCGAAGCACTGCGCCGCGCCGACACCGCGCTGCACCGCGCCAAGCACGGCGGCGGCAACCAGACCGCGTTTTTCGACGCCGCCATGGGGCAGGCCGCCGGACGACGCTTCGCGATCGAGCAGGACTTGCGCCGGGGCCTTTCCGCCGGCGAACTGCGGTTGTACCTACAGCCTCAGGCCACCGCCACGGGCGAAGTGGTCAGCGCCGAGGCGCTGGTTCGCTGGGCCCATCCGGAGCAAGGGCTGCTGCCACCCGGCGTCTTCATCCCCGTGGCCGAAGACAGCGGGCTGATTGCCCCGCTCGGGCAATGGGTGCTGCGCGAGGTGTGCCAGCACCTGGGCCAACTGCGCCGCGAGGGCTTGCGCCTGCCCATCGCCGTCAACATCAGCCCGCAGCAGTTCCACCAGACGCGGTTCACGCCAGACCTGCTGGACCTGCTGCAGGCCACTGGCGCCGCCCCGGAGGACCTGATCCTGGAAATCACGGAAAGCGTGGTGGTGGAGCGCATCGACGACGTGATCGAGCGCATGAAGGCGCTGAACCGGCACGGGGTGCGCTTTTCCATCGACGATTTCGGCACGGGCTATTCTTCGCTGTCGTACCTCAAATCGCTGCCCATTCACGAAATCAAGATCGACCGCAGCTTCGTGCAGGACGCGCCGCACGACCAGAGCGATGCCGCGCTGGTGGAGGCCATCCTGTCGGTGGCCCGGCATCTGCAGTTGCGCGTGGTGGCCGAAGGCGTCGAGACCCCGGAGCACGCCGCCTTCTTCCGCAACCACGCCGAGGTGCTGCTGCAAGGCTACCTGTTTGGCCGGCCCGAGCCGGCGGCCGACATGATCGCCCGCTGGCGTCAAGGCAGGCGCTCGCCCTCGACCGGCCCGGCAGGCGGCAGCGGCGCCTGATACAGCCACAGCAGGCGGCCATCCGGGCACGTCCAGCGCAGGGTCGGGGGGCAGCCGGGCACCTCGAATTCGAGGCTGGCCAGCCAAGCCCCGGGACGCAGCTCGCGCCGGGCCTTTTGCGCGGCGCGCGGCATGGTCTCGGGCCGTTGAAACAGGTACACCATGTCGTAGCCAGACCAGTCCGTGGCCCACATGTCGCCGCGGCGCACGCGGGCCGCCGGACAGCGCCAACGGGCCAGCTGCGCCAAGGGGCAACTGCGCTCCACCCCTTCGAGGCGGGCGTCAGGAAAAGCCCGTTCCAACGCCCGCAAGCCATCGCCCAGGCCGGCACCGGCATCCAGGATGCGCGCCATCGGCGGCAGGAACACCTGATCGCGCAGACCATCGAGCGCATCGGGCGGCGTCGGGAACAGCGGCGCATCGCGCCAGGCCAATGGCGGATACAGCAGCAGAAAGACCGCCGCGGGCAGCAACCACACCCAGGCCGGCACCCCAGCGGCGCCGTGGATCAACACCCACGACAGAGGAAAGCCCAGCGCGATCAGCCCGCGCCGCCAGCGGCTATCCCCCCACAGGCTGGCCAGCACGCTGAGGCTGGCCGCCGCCGCGAAGGCCCCAGCCGCGCCGATCCCGAGCGCCAGCAAGCCGGCATACCAGCCCCAGGCGCCGACCCAGACAAACACCGCCGGCAGCGGCCACGGCCAACGCCACCGCATGGTTCAGGCGGTGCCGCGCAGCCGCTCGATCAGGCCATTGAGCTCGTCCAGCGAGCCGAAGTGGATGGCCAGTTCCCCCTGATCTTCCAGCCGGCCATGGCGCTTGACGCGCTTTTTCACCCGCACTTCCACCGTGGCCGTGAGCAGGTCCGACAGTTCCTCCTCCACCCGGCGGATGTCGCGCGATTTTTCCTTCTTCGGTTTCAGCGGCGTGAGCGCAAACTCCGCCCCCAGTTTTTTGACCAGGCCCTCGGCCTCGCGCACCGACAGCCCCTTGGCGCTGATCTGGTGGGCGGCGGTGATCTGGGTGGCCTTGTCGAGCGCCAGCAGCGCGCGGGCATGGCCCATGTCGATGTCGCCGGCCATGAGCATGGTCTGCACCGGCTCGGCCAGGTTGAGCAGACGCAGCAGGTTGCTGGCGGCGCTGCGGGAGCGGCCCACGGCCTGGGCGGCTTGCTCGTGAGTGAGTCCAAACTCACGCACCAGACGTTGCAAGCCTTGGGCTTCTTCGAGCGGGTTGAGGTCTTCGCGCTGGATGTTCTCGATCAAGGCCATGGCTGCGGCGGCCTCGTCGGGCACGTCGCGCACCAGCACGGGCACCGTCTCCAGACCCGCCAGGCGGGCGGCCCGAAAGCGGCGTTCCCCCGCGATGATTTCGTACACCGGGCGCGCCCCCCGGGGGACTTCGGGCAAACCCTGCGCGGCACGCCACTCGGCCAGCCGGCGTTCGCCATCGGCCTCGGCCAGCCGCCGCACGAGGATGGGCTGCATGATGCCCTGGCTGCGTATGCTCTCGGCCAGTTCATACAGCGCGCCCTCGTCCATGCGGGTACGCGGCTGGTAGGCGCCCGGCACCAAATCGGTCAGCGCCAGGGTGGAGGGCTGGTCGCGCTGCGTGGGGTCGGCCGCATCCTCCCCCAGCTTGGGGCCCAACAAAGCTTCCAGGCCCCGGCCCAGGCCTTTGGGTTTTTTGGTGACCATCTCGGTGATTTCCTTCCGTCGATTCAAGCGTTAAGCGGGCCCTGCGGCACCCGCCCCATGCAGCCAGGGCTCGATCCAAGCCCGCCCTTCGGGCCAGTCCCCCAAGCCCGATTCGGCATTGATGTGGCCCCGCGGCCCGATGTCCACCCAGTCGCTGCCCCAGTCCCGCGCCAACGCCTGCGCACGCGCCAGGGTGCAATACGGGTCATTCTGGCTGCCCACCAGGATGGAGGCGAATGGCAAGCGCTCGCGCACGATGGGTCGCCACCCCGGCAACGGCGGCACGGGGCCGTCTTCGGCCTCCACATCGCCCGGGGCCACGAGCAAGGCCCCCCGCACCCGCGCCGTGTGGCGGGACACGCTGGCCCAGGCCGCCACCAGCAGGCAGCCCAGGCTGTGCGCGACCAGCACCACGGGCCGCTGCTGGGCCTGCACCACGTCATCGAGGCGGGCCATCCAGTCGCCCCGCCGGGGCCATTCCCAATCGTGCTGTTGCACGCGGACGTCGCCATGGCGGGCTTCCCACCGGCTCTGCCAGTGGTCGGGGCCGCTGTTGCGCCAGCCCGGCAGTTGGAGCACCACAGGGGTCGCCATCACATCCGCTCGATGCGCGCCACCATCTCGCGCGCGAAGTCCACGAACGCTTTGCTGCCGCGTGCCGCCGGGTCGAACACCACGCCAGGCAAGCCATAGCTCGGCGCCTCGGCCAGGCGCACGTTGCGCGGAATCACGGTGTCGAACACCTTGTCGCCGAAGTGGCCCTTGAGTTGATCGCTGACCTGCTGCTGCAAGGTGATGCGCGGATCGAACATCACGCGCAACAGGCCGATGATCTTCAAATCGCGGTTGAGGTTGGCATGCACCTGCTTGATGGTGTTGACCAAGTCGGACAGCCCTTCCAGCGCGAAATACTCGCATTGCATGGGCACGATCACGCCATGGGCCGCGCACAGCCCGTTGAGGGTGAGCATGCTCAGGGAGGGGGGGCAGTCGATGAGCACGAAATCGTAATCGCCATCCACCTGGGCCAGCGCCTGCTTGAGGCGCTTTTCGCGCTGCGCCAGCTCGACCAGTTCCACCTCGGCGCCCGCCAGTTCCCGGTTGGCTCCAAGCACCCGGTAGCCACACGCTTGCGACGCCACCGCCGCTTCGGCGACCTGGGCCGAACCGAGCAACACGTCATACACCGTCAGGGGCAGATCACGCTTGTTCACCCCGGAGCCCATGGTGGCATTGCCCTGCGGGTCCAGATCGACCATCAGCACGCGCTGCCCGACCTTGGCCAGACCCGCAGCCAGGTTGACGGTGGTGGTGGTCTTGCCGACCCCACCTTTCTGATTGGCGACACAGAAGATTTTTGCCATGACGGACGCGATGGGATCAACGGGAGATGGCCAGCTTGATGCCGAAGCCGATGAGGAAAACGCCGGCCAGCCTGCTGAGGGCCTGGCCCAACCGGGGGCTGGCGTCGAGCCGGCGGGCGAACTGGCGTGTCAGCCACACCACGGTCAAGCCGTACAGCAGGGTCAAGACGGCAATCGTGCAAGCCATGAACGCAAAAGTGAGCAAGCCCAGATGGCGTTGCGGATCCACGAACAAGGGAAAGAAGGCCATGTAGAACACGATGGCCTTGGGGTTGAGCAGCGTAATGGTTAGCGCCTGCCGGAAATAGTGGCGCGGCTTGATGTGGAGCACCGGCGCATCACCGGGTCGGGCCTTGAGCATGAGCACCCCCAGCCAGGCCAGATAGGCAGCACCCAGCCACTGCACCGCATGAAAAGCGGCCGGGTAGGCCACCAGCAGCGCCGCCACCCCCGCCACGGCCAGCCACATGAGCACCTGATCGCCAGCGATCACGCCGAGCGTGGCGGCCACGCCCGCGCGCGCCCCGCCCTGGCCGGTGGAGGTGATGAGGGCCAGATTGCCGGGGCCGGGAATGGCCAGAAACACGATGACGGCAACCACGAAGGCGCCATAGTCGGCGACACCGAACATGATGGAATGATGCTTTCTTCAGAACGATGGCCTGCCGCCACGCCTGGGCGTGAAGCAGCAGCGGTGGCAGGGCTTGAGTTTACGTGCTTTCGCCGCCCGCGTCGGCAACGGCATGCGCGGCCTTGCGCATCCAGACGATGCACCGCTGTGCCTCCAGGCCCGGCACGGTCAATGGTTCCACGTGAAACACGGACACAGCGGGAGGCAGCGCCGCCATTTCTTCATGGGGCACCTTGCCCTTCATGGCCATCCAGACGCCCTGCGGGGCCAGCACGGCGCCCGACCAGTGGACAAAATCGGCCAACGACGCAAAGGCCCGTGACGTCACCACGTCGAACGTCTCGGTCAAGCGCTCGACCCGTGCATGCACCCCGCGCACATTGGGCAATCGCAAGGCCGCGGCCACCTGCTGGACAAACAGGGCTTTTTTGGCCACCGTGTCCACACAGCTGACCTGCACGTCCGGGCAAGCAATGGCCAGCACCACGCCCGGCAACCCGCCACCGGAGCCGACATCCAACAACCGCGCGCCCCCCTGGCTCTGCCCCATGGCGGCCAGTTGCCGCCGCAGCGGCGCCACCACCGCCAGGCTGTCCAGCAGGTGGTGGGTCAGCATCTCGCGCGGGTCGCGCACCGCCGTCAGGTTATAGACGCGGTTCCACCGGGCCAGCCAATCCAGATAGGCAAGCAGAGCCGCCTGCTGCCCGGCATCCAGCGCCAAGCCCAGCGCCGTCAACCCTTCGTGCAACGCATCGGCCAGCGACGCGCTCATGCCGCCACCGCCTGGTCGTCCGCGTCGGCCGCAAAGCCTTTGTACTTGCCCCGGCGCAGGTGGATGAGCAGGAGCGAGATGGCCGCCGGCGTCACGCCCGAAATGCGCGACGCCTGCCCCAAAGTCTCGGGCCGGTGCTTGTTGAGTTTCTGCCGCACCTCGATGCTCAAGGCCGCCACCTGCATGTAATCCAGATCCGGCGGCAGCTTCAGATGCTCGTAGCTGGCCGCCCGCGTCACCTCGTCTTTTTGCCGCTCGATGTAGCCGGCATACTTGGCCGCGATTTCCACCTGCTCGACCACCGGCTCATACAGCGGCCCCAAGGTTTCACGTGAAACCTGCCCGTCGCCACCGGCAAACCGCCCACCCTCCAGCGACATGAGGCCAGCATGGGTCACGCCCGGGCGGCGCAACAAGTCGAACAGGGCGTATTCGTGCTCGATGGGCTTGCCCAGCACCCGCAGGGCCTCGGCCTCCGACAAGATGCGGGGATGGACCCAGGTGGACTTCAAGCGCTCGGTTTCACGTGAAACCGCATCGCGCTTGCGGCAGAACGCGTCCCAGCGGGCATCGTCCACCAAACCCATGCGGCGCCCATGCTCGGTCAGACGCATGTCGGCGTTGTCTTCCCGCAGTTGCAAGCGGTATTCCGCGCGGCTGGTGAACATGCGATAGGGCTCGGTCACGCCTTTGGTGATCAGGTCGTCCACCAGCACGCCGAGGTAGGCCTCGTCGCGGCGCGGCAGCCAGGGCGGCTCACCCTTGGCTTGCAACGCCGCGTTGACGCCGGCGAACAGCCCCTGGGCGGCCGCCTCCTCATAGCCGGTGGTGCCGTTGATCTGGCCGGCGAAGAACAGGCCCTGGATCTGCTTGGTCTCGAACGTGCTCTTGAGCTCGCGCGGGTCGAAGTAGTCGTACTCGATGGCGTAGCCCGGGCGCAGAATGTGTGCGTTTTCCAGCCCGGGTATGCTGCGCACCAGCGCGTACTGGATGTCGAACGGCAAGCTGGTCGAAATGCCGTTCGGGTAAACCTCGTGGGTGGTCAGCCCTTCGGGCTCCAGGAAGATCTGGTGGCTGTCCTTGTCGGCAAAGCGGTTGATCTTGTCTTCCACGCTGGGGCAGTAGCGCGGCCCCACCCCTTCGATCTTGCCCGTGAACATGGGGCTGCGGTCGAAGCCGGAGCGGATGATCTCGTGCGTGCGCTCGTTGGTGTGGGTGATCCAGCAGGGCAACTGGCGCGGGTGCATCTCGGGGCGGCCCATGAAACTGAACACCGGCACCGGACGATCGGCCGTCTCCGAGCCCGGCATGCCATCGCCCGGCTGCTCCGTGCAGCGGGAAAAATCGATGGTGCGGCCATCGATGCGCGGCGGCGTGCCGGTTTTGAGCCGGCCTTGCGGCAGCTTGAGCTCCTTGAGTCGGGCAGACAGGCTGACCGCCGGCGGGTCGCCCGCGCGCCCGCCCGAATAATGGTTCAAGCCCACATGGATGCGCCCGTCCAGGAAGGTGCCCGCGGTCAGCACCACGGCCCGGGCCCGGAAGCGTATGCCCACCTGCGTGACCGCGCCCACCACCCGGTCGCCCTGCACCATCAAGTCATCGACCGCCTGCTGAAACAGCCACAGGTTGGGCTGGTTTTCCAACATGCGCCGTATCGCGGCCTTGTACAGCACCCGATCGGCCTGGGCCCGGGTGGCGCGCACGGCCGGCCCTTTGGAGCCGTTGAGGATGCGGAACTGGATCCCCGCCTCGTCCGTGGCCAGGGCCATCGCCCCGCCGAGGGCATCGACCTCCTTGACCAGATGCCCTTTGCCGATGCCGCCGATGCTGGGGTTGCAGCTCATCTGCCCCAGCGTCTCGATGTTGTGGGTCAGCAGCAGAGTGCGACAGCCCATGCGGGCGCTGGCCAGCGCCGCTTCGGTGCCGGCATGGCCACCGCCGACGACGATGACATCGAATTCCTGGGGATAAAGCATGGACGGATTCCCAACGCCCCTGTCAGGGGCTCCAAAACAAGAAAACCAGCGCCAAAGGCGCCGGTAACTGCTTGATTTTAGAAGATATGAGGGTTTTTACCAAGCCCCGTGCGACAGTGCCCCGAAGCCGGGAGGGCCTTTGGGGATGAGCGACAATCGCGGCCATGAAAAATACCGTCCTCATTTTTGCGGGCAGCACCCGCGCCCAATCCTGGAACCGCCTGTTGGCCCGCGAGGCCGCCGATGCCGCGCGGCAACAAGGCGCCGAAGTCACCCTGCTCGAACTGGGCGACTTCGACGTGCCCATGTACAACGCCGACCTGGAGGCCCGCGGCACCCCGCCCGACGTGGTGCGCCTCAAGGAAATCTTCCACGCCCATCCGGCTTGGGTGATTTGCTCGCCGGAATACAACGGCAGCTACACCGCCTTGCTGAAAAACACCATCGACTGGGTCTCCAGCCCGATCCCGGGCCATCCCGAATGGTCCGATGCCCTGCGGCCTTTCGCGGGCAAGGTGGTGGGGCTGCTGTCGGCTTCTCCCGGCGGGCTGGGCGGCCTGCGCAGCCTGAGCCACCTCACGCCACTGCTGCTCAACCTGCAATGCTGGGTCTCGCCGCGCCAGTTCGCATTGGCCAAGGCCCACGAAGCTTTCGACGCCGAGGGCCGCCTGCCGGCCGGCGCGCCACGCGACGCAGTGGCCGACGTGGTGCGCCAGACGCTCTGGGCCAGTCGCGCCTTCGCTGCCGCCCGCGAAGCGTCGTGAACTGCCGCCCAGGCTGCGGCGCCTGTTGCATCGCGCCCTCCATCAGCAGCCCGCTGCCAGGCGCGCCCCAAGGCAAACCGGCCGGCTTGCCCTGCCCGCATCTGGATGCCGAATACCGCTGCCGCCTGTTTGGCCGGCCGGAGCGCCCGGCGGTCTGCGCTTCGCTGCAACCCCACCCTGGCATGTGCGGCAGCCACCGGGATCACGCCCTGCGCTACCTGAGCGTCCTGGAAGCCGCCACCGCGCCGTCTCCGCCACCGGCGGCGCCAAACGCCTGATCGAACCAAGCGGCAAAAACGGCGTCGCCGCACAAGGTCATTGCCAGGCTGCGCCAGCCATCGGGCTCCTCGGTCACGGCCAGCTCGCCATCCCACGTCCCCCCGTCATCCAAAGGCCCCTGCGGCCCAGGCGCATGGGTCCGCACCCAGTCCCACACGGCCTGGGCTTCCGCCAACAGCTCGTGCCAACGCTCGGGCCGCGCGCTGGCCAGCGCCTCGAACGTCACACTGCCCAGCCCGTCTTCACTGCGCTGGAATTCGAGAAACCGCAAAGGAATGGGATAGACCATGGGTTCCACGTGAAACACCGTGCCTTCAATCGGCATACAGGGGCGGCTCGCCGGGCGGGCGCGTCTTGAAGCGGCGGTGCAGCCAGTGGTATTGCCCAGGCATGGTGCGAATCATCGCTTCCAGCGCCTCGTTCATGCGCCGCGCATCGGCTTCATCGTCGCCGGCCGGGTAATCAACCCAGACCGGCCCCACCTCGACCCGGTAGCCGCCTGAGACCATACGGCAGCAAAACGTAGCCACCGGCACCTTGGCCGCAGCCGCCAGCCGCGGCAACGACGTGACCGTCGCGGCCGGCACGCCAAAGAACGGCACGAAAACGGCATTGCGGGCGCCGAGATCCATGTCGGGCAGCAGGCAGATGGAAGCCCCCTCGCGCAAGCCCTTGAGCAAGGGGCGTATCCCCTCCCGGCGCGACACCAGGCGGGGCGCCCCGAAGCGCTTGCGCCCTTCCTTGATCCAACGGTCGATGCCGGCATGCTCCTGCGGCGCGTAGAAGGTCCACCAGCGCCGCGGCACGTCCAGCGTCAGCCGGGCCCACCCCGCATCCATGGCATAGAAATGGGGCACGAAAAACAGCATCGGCCCCGGCTGCTGCAACACCCCGTGCGGATCGTCGATATCGACCCTCTTGCGAATGCGGCCGATCGGGCCGTGCCACAGCCACACCCGGTCCAGAAAAGACTGGGAAAAATGCTTGAAGGTCTGCCAGGTCCACACCCAACGCTGCCAGGCCCCGGCCTCGGGAAAGCACAGGGCCAGATTGCGCCGGACCACGCGGCGCCGGCGCGGCGCCAGGCACAGCAAAGCGGCACCCATAAGCCAACCCGCTGCGCGAAACACAGGCACAGGCAGGTAGGCCGACGCGCGCAGCCACCAGGGCGCCGGTTGGGGTGAGGGGCGGGCAGACATGGCGTGCCGAATTATGCAGCACGGCTTGGCTATCATCGGGACATGAGCCCTTCCCCGCTTTTCGAACCGCTGCGCGTGGGCGCCTGGACGCTGCCCCACCGCGTCGTCATGGCCCCGCTGACCCGCAACCGCGCCTTTGGCCAGGTACCGACGGCGGCCATGGCCACCTACTACGCCCAGCGCGCCCACCCGCAACACGGCGCCAGCCTCATCATCAGCGAGGCCACGCCCATCAGCCCCGAGGCCCACGGCTATGCCGACACCCCCGGCCTGCACAGCCCGCAGCAGATCCAGGCCTGGCGCGCCGTCACCGACGCCGTGCACCGCGCGGGTGGTCGCATCGTGGTGCAGCTCTGGCATGTGGGGCGCATCTCCCACACCAGCCTACAGCCCCAGGGGCAGGCACCGGTGGCGCCCTCGGCGCTGCGCGCGCAGGCCAAGACCTTCGTGTTCGTGGAGCAGGATGGCCAGCGGCGGGGCGCTTTCGTGGACACCTCGGAGCCACGCGCCTTGCGGCTGGACGAGCTGCCCAGCATCGTCGATGCCTACCGGCAAGCCGCCCTCCATGCGCTGGAGGCCGGCTTCGACGGCGTGGAGGTGCATGGCGCCAACGGCTACCTGCTGGACCAGTTCTTGCGCAACGGCGCCAACCACCGCACCGACGCCTACGGCGGCCCGATCGAGAATCGCGCCCGTCTGCTGGGCGAAGTGATGGCCGCCGTGACCGAGGCCATCGGCGGCGACCGGGTGGGCCTGCGGCTGTCGCCCGTCACCCCGTCCAACGACGCGCACGACGACGACCCCCAACCCCTGTTCGAGCACGTCGTGCGCCAACTGGCCCCGCTCGGCCTGGCCTATTTGCACATCGTCGAAGGGCAGACCGGCGGCGCGCGCGACCACCAGCAGGGGCCCCGGCCCTTCGATTACGCCGCGCTGCGCCAAGCCTACCGGGCAGCGGGTGGCCAGGGCGCCTGGATGGTCAACAACGGCTACACCCGCGAACTGGCCGAGCAGGCGTTGGCCGGCGGCGCCGATCTCGTGGCCTTTGGCCGACCCTTCATCGCCAACCCGGACCTGACCCGGCGCCTGCGCGAAGGCGCGCCGCTGAACACCCCCGACCGCGCCACCTTCTACGGCGGCGACGAGCGGGGCTACACCGACTACCCCGCCCTGCCCTGATCACCCCAGCGCGACTCGCCGCTCACAGCGGCGAGTCGATGCGGATCCAGGTGGTTTTCATTTCGGTGTATTTGTCCAGGGCGTGCAGCGATTTGTCACGCCCCACCCCGCTCTGCTTGAAGCCCCCAAAGGGCACGGTGATGTCGTCTTCGTCGTACTGGTTCACATGCACCGTGCCGGCGCGCAGGGCACGAGCCACGCCATGGGCCTTGTTGATGTCGCGCGTCCAGACGGCGGCCTGCAGGCCGTAGATGCTCTGGTTGGCCTGGCGCACCACGTCGGCCACGTCGGTGAACGACAGCACGCTGAGCACCGGCCCGAAAATCTCCTCGCGCGCAATCGTCATGTCATTGCGCACCCCGTCGAACACCGTCGGCTGCACGTAGCAGCCGCCGGCCACCGGCTGCACCGCCTCGCCGCCAGCGAGCAGCTTGGCCCCCTCAGACTTGCCGGATTCGATGTAGCGCATCACCGTCTGGAGCTGGGTCTGGTCCACCAGCGCCCCCATCACCGTGCTCTTGTCCAGCGGGTTGGCCGGCTGGTAGCGCGGCACCAGGGCCAGGGCTTTTTCCAGGAACGCGTCCTTGATCGACGCCTCCACGAACAGGCGCGAGGGGGCGTTGCAGCTCTCGCCCTGGTTGAAGAAGATACTGCCCACGGCGGCCTCGACCGCGCGGTCGAGATCGGGGCAGTCGGCGAACACGATGTTGGGCGACTTGCCGCCCAGTTCCGTCCAGGCGCGCTTGAGGTTGCTCTGCCCCGCCATCACGTGGATCTGCTTGCCCACCCGGGTGCTGCCGGTAAACGCAATGCAATCCACGTCCATGTGCAGCGCCAGCGGGCTGCCGGCCTCCGGCCCGTAGCCAGGCACCACGTTCAGCACACCGGGGGGAATGCCGGCCTCCAGCGCCAGTTCGGCCAGGCGCAGCGCCGTCAGCGGCGACTTTTCGCTCGGCTTGAGCACCACCGAATTGCCCGCCGCCAAGGCCGGCGCAATCTTCCAGGCCGCCATGATCATCGGGTAATTCCACGGCACGATCACCCCCACCACCCCCAGCGGCTCGCGCGTGATCAGCGCCAGCGCCGTCTCGGGCGTGGGGGCGATCTCGTCATACACCTTGTCCACCGCCTCGCCATACCAGCGAATGCAGTTGGCCGTGCTGTTGACGTCCACCCCCTTGGCGTATCTCACCGGCTTGCCCATGTCCAGCGTCTCGGTCAGGGCCAGTTCGTCGCCATGCGCCAGGATGAGTTCGGCGAACTTGATGAGAACGCGCTTGCGCTGCGCTGGCGCCTTGCCCGCCCAGCGCCGGTCCTCGAACGCGGCGCGCGCCGCCGCCACCGCCGCATCCACATCGGCCTGCCCGCAGCGGGCCACCGGCGTCAGCAGCCGGCCATCTACGGGCGACAAGCAGTCGAACGTCTGGCCATCGCGGGCTGGGACCCGCTGTCCATCGATGAAGGCGCGACCATCGAACTTGAGGGTGGCGGTGGATTCGGTCGTCATGGGCAACACTCCTGTGAACTAGCCATTGGCTGGATGGTAGCGCCGGAAACGCGCCAAAACCCAGCCACTTTGGGGGGGCTCAGCGGGTCCAGACCGCCTGCGCCTGTCTCAAGTGCCCAAGGCCTTGAGCTCCTGGCGCTCGGCCGCGGCCATTTCGCGGGCCCGCTTGCGCGTCGAGCGGGCCACCCACACCGCATAACTGACCACGATCACCGTCACCGTGAGGATGAGCAGCGTGGCCGCGGCGTAGATGGTGGGGTTGATGCCGCGCCGCGCGTAGCCGTAAATCACCTGTGGCAGCGTGTTCACGCCCGGGCCAGACAGGAATTCGGCGATCACCACGTCATCGAACGACAGGGTGAACGACAGCAGGAAGGCCGCCAGAATCGCCTGCGAGATGTTGGGCAGGGTCACCAAGAAGAACACTTGGTGCGGCCGCGCGCCCAGGTCCATCGCCGCCTCCTCCAGGCTGCGGTTCATGTCCTGCAACCGGCTCTGGATCACCACCACGGCAAAAGCCATGCCGAACAGGGTGTGGCCGATGATGATGGTCATCATGCCACGCTGCGGCCAGCCAAAAAAGTTTTGCGAGCCGACGAACAGCAGCAACAGCGACAGGCCGATGATCACCTCGGGCATGACCAACGGCGCACTGACCATGCCCGAAAACAGCGTGCGCCCGAAAAACTTGCGGTAACGCACCAGCACAAAGGCCGCGAATGTGGCCAGCGTCGCCGACAGCACCCCCACCGTGGTGGCCACCTTCAGGGACGTCCAGAACCCTTCGATGATGCGTGTGTCGTTGAATAGGGCCTCGTACCAGCGCAGCGAAAAACCGGTGAACCGGGCATCCTGCCGCGTGCTGTTGAACGAGAACACGATCATGAAGACCAGCGGCAGGTACAGGAAGGCAAAGACGACCGTGAGCCAGAATTTGCCCAGGTGTTTTTCCAGAAACCGCATCATGCCCGGCCTCCTTCCTGTTGCTTGCCCGTGTAGTGGTAGTAGATGGCCAAAGGCACCACGATGAGCAGGATCATCACCACCGCCAGCGCCGTGGCACGCGGCCAGTTGTTGCCCAAAAACATTTCATCCCACACCACGCGGCCGATCATCTGGTTCTGCGGCCCACCCAGCAGCGAGGGAATCACGAACTCGCCCACGCAGGGAATGAACACCAGCATGCAGCCCGCGATGATGCCGGCCTTGGACAGCGGCACCGTGACCAGCCAGAACGCCTTGAACGGCGTGGTGCCCAGGTCGTAAGCGGCCTCCAGCAGGCGGGTGTCCATCTTCACCAGGTTGGCATACAGAGGCAGCACCATGAAGGGCAGGTACACATAAGTCATGCCGACGATCATGGAGATGTCGGTATAGACCATGCGGATGGGCTCGCTGGTCAGGCCGATGGCCATGAAGAACTGGTTGATGATGCCACGGTCGCCCAGCAAGCCGCGCCAGGCATAGACCCGCAACAGAAAAGCGGTCCAGAACGGCAGCATCACCATCAGCAGCAGCACCGGGCGGATGCCTTCGGGCGAGCGGGCGATGAAATACGCAAACGGGTAGCCGATCACCAGACACAGCAGCGCGGTGATGGTCGCGTAGTACACCGAGCGGGCGTAGGCCTCGATGTAGATCGTCTGGAACAGCGGCGCGCCTTCGTGGGTGCGGAAGATGGACAGGTAGTTTTCGTAGCGCAGTTGCAGCACGCCGGTGTCCGGGTCCCACAACGGCTTGAACGGATGGATGTCCGCGCCCTGATCGACGAAGCTGATGTACAGCACGATCAAGAAAGGCAGCAGGAAGAAGGTCAGCAGCCAGGCAAAGGGCACGGCGATGACGAATCGCCGGCCAGGCAGGGTGAGTTTGAGCGCCATGTGAGCCCCCGTGCCGCCTTCAGTCGCGCAAGGCCACGCTGGCGCCCGGGCGCCACCAGAAGAACACATCGTCCTCCCAGGTGATGTCGGAGAGGTCGTGCCGCGAGGTGTTGGCCTCGGTCACCTTGACCTTGCGGCCGTCACTGGTCTGCACGATGAAGGTGTTGTAGGAGCCGAAATAGGCAATTTCTTTCACCCGGCCGCGGAACAGGTTGCAAGGCACGTTGTCAGGCGCCGTCTTGCTGATCGCGATCTTTTCTGGCCGCACGGCCACGGCCACCGGCATGTCCAGCGTGCCGCTCACACCATGGCCCACATGGATTTCGCCCAGCGAGGTGCTGACGGCGCAGCGGTCCGGCTCGTCCAGCGAGAGCTTGCCCTCGAACAGGTTGACGTTGCCGATGAAGTCGGCCACGAAGCGGTTGGCCGGGTATTCGTAAACCTGCTCCGGCGTACCCACCTGCAGCACCCGGCCTTTGCTCATCACGGCAATGCGATTGGCCATGGTCATGGCCTCTTCCTGGTCGTGCGTGACCATGACGCAGGTCACGCCCACCTGCTCGATGATGTTGACCAGTTCGAACTGCGTCTGCTCGCGCAGTTTTTTGTCCAGCGCGCCCAGAGGCTCGTCGAGGAGCAGCAGCTTGGGGCGCTTGGCCAGGCTGCGCGCCAGCGCCACGCGCTGCTGCTGCCCGCCAGAAAGCTGGTGCGGCTTGCGCTTGGCATAGGCGCCCAGCTGCACCAGGTTGAGCATCTCGTCGGTGCGCTTCTGGATTTCGGCCTTGGGCAAGCCCTCGCGCTTGAGACCGAAGGCCACGTTGTCCCAGATCGACAGATGCGGAAACAACGCATAACTCTGGAACATCATATTGACCGGCCGGACATAAGGCGGCATGTCCACCACGTCCTGGCCACCGAGCAGGATGCGCCCGGAGGTGGGCCGCTCAAAGCCGGCGAGCATGCGCAGCAGCGTGGACTTGCCACACCCGGAGCTGCCCAGCAGGGCGAAAATTTCGCCTTTGCCGATCGACAGCGACACCTCATCCACGGCGAGCGTGTCGTCAAACCGCTTCACCAGCTTTTCGGTGACCAGATACCCTTCGCCAGCAACGGCGTTCGTTTCCACCAAAGTCATGAGCGCTCCCTCAACCTTTCATCACCAAGAGCACACCCAGAAAAAAAGGGCTGATGCAGACGACCAGCCCCCCCAAACCATTTGGCTTTCAGAACACGCAGGTCAGCGACCGCGCTTGAATGCGTTGTAAACCTCGTTGAGCACGCCACTGAGCTCATTGGCGTAGCCGCCGGACGGGATCAGGCGCGCCATGTTCTCCTCGTCGAGGAAGATGGTCGGGTTGTTCTTGATCTCGTCATTGATCAGTGGCAGCGCGGCCTTGTTGCCCGTGGGGTAGTTCATCTCATTGGCCATGGCGGCACCGTTTTCGGGCCGCAGGAAGAAGTTGATGAACAGGTGGGCGTTCTCGACGTTTCGGGCATCGGCCGGGATGGCCATCACGTCCACGAACAGCACGCCGCCGGTGCTGGGCAGCAGTGGCACGATCTCGTCCTGGCCGCCTTGCTCGCGCACGCGGTCGGCCGCGATGTTGATGTCGCCAGACCAGCCGACGAAGGCGCAACCCAGGCCGCCGGCGATGTCGTCGATCATGTTGCTGGAGAACAGGCGGATGTTCGGGCGGATCTGCGCCAGCATCTCACCGGCGGCCCGGATGTCATCCGGGTTGTTGCTGTACGGGTCTTTGCCGATGTAGTGCAACGCTGCCGGCATGATCTCGGTCGGCGAATCCAGGAAAATGATGCCGCAGCTGCGCAGCTTGTTGGCGTACTCGGGGTTGAACACCAGCTCCCAGGAATTGGCCGGGAGCTCCGAGGTGCCGAGGGCGGCTTCGACCTTCTGGCGATTGATGCCCACCGTGGTGAAGCCCCAGCCCCAGGGCACGTAGTGGCGGTTGCCCTCGTCGATGGAGGCCAGCTTCTTGAGGAACACCGGATCCAGATTCACCAGGTTGGGGATCTTGCTCTTGTCCAGCGGCTGGAACAGCCCGGCTTCGAGCTGCTTCTTCGAGAAGCCGACGGTGGGCACGACGATGTCGTAGCCCGAATTGCCCGCGATCAGCTTGGCGTGCAGGGTTTCGTTGTTCTCGAAGGTGTCGTAGTTCACCTTGATGCCGAATTCCTGCTCGAACGCGGCGATCATGCCGTCGGGGATGTAGTCGTCCCAGTTGTAGATGTTGAGCACCTTGGAGCCGGTGTCGGCAGGGGCGGCAGCGGTGGCTGCCGGTTCTTCTTTCTTGCCACAGGCCACCAGGAAGACGGCGGACAGGGCCACGGCCAGGAGGGATTTCTTCATGCGCTCAGCTCCAAGTGTGGTTCAACGATCCAACAACACAACGGATCTGCCTGCCAGGCAAGCAATATCCGCACCTGGTGCCATTCTAGTCACCAGATCAGCGAATCCCGAATTTTCCCTGAGATTGCAGTTCCTGCAGCGTCAAATCGAGCGCTTTTTTGATCAAAACCGCCATTTCGTCGATCTGCGCCCGGGTCATGGTCAGCGGTGGGGCGATGATCATGCGGTCGCCCACGGCACGCATGACCAGCCCATTGCCAAAACAGTGCGCGCGGCACATCATGCCCACGGCCCAGTCCTCGGGGAAGGCTTTGCGCGTGGCCTTGTCCTGCACCAAAACAAGGCCCGCCACAAAGCCGCAGGTTTCGGCATCGCCCACCAGCGGGTGGCTTTTGAACTGCTCGAACACCTCGGCCAGGTAGGGGCCGACGTCGTCGCGCACCCGGCCGGGCAGGTTTTCGCGTTCCATGATGTCGAGGTTGGCCAGCGCCACGGCACAGGCCACCGGGTGCCCGCTGTAGGTGTAGCCGTGGTTGAACTCGCCGCCTTTGTCGATCAGCACCTGGGCCACCCGGTCGCCCACCAGCACGCCGCCCAGGGGGATGTAGCCGCTGGTCACGGCCTTGGCAAAGGTCACCAGGTCGGGCTTGTAGCCGAATTTCTCGTAGGCGAACCAGTGGCCCAGCCGGCCAAAGGCACAGATGACCTCGTCGGAGATGAGCAAGATGCCGTATTTGTCCACGATGCGCTGGATCTCGGGCCAGTACGTCGCGGGGGGGATGATGACGCCGCCGGCCCCTTGCACCGGCTCGGCAATGAAGGCGGCCACCTTCTCGGGGCCGATTTCCAGGATTTTGTCCTCCAGCCAGCGGGCGGCGCGCAGGCCGAAAGCGTCTTGGCTTTCACCGGGCTCGGCCAGCTCGTAGTAGTAGGGCTGCTGGATGTGGGTGATGTTGGGGATGGGCAGGTCGCCCTGGGCGTGCATGGCGCTCATGCCGCCCAGCGAGGCCCCGGCCATGGTGGAGCCATGGTAGGCGTTGTGGCGGCTGATGATGACCTTGCGCTGCGGCTGGCCCATCAGGTCCCAGTAGCGGCGGGCCATGCGCACGTTGGTGTCGTTGCTCTCGGAACCGCTGGAACTGAAAAACACGTGCTGGAAGCGCCGTCCGTCCACGGCCGGGGCCAGTTCGGCCAGGCGGGCGGCCAGCCGCACGGCCGGTTCGTTGGTGGTCTGGAAGAAGCTGTTGTAGAAGGGCAGCTTCATCATCTGGGCATGGGCCACGTCGGCCAGCTCTTTGCGGCCATAGCCGGCATTGACGCACCACAGGCCGCTCATGGCATCCAGAATTTTCTTGCCCTCGCTGTCCCAGACGTAGATGTCGTCGGCGTGGGTGATGACGCGCGCGCCTTTGGCCGCCAGGCCCTTGTGGTCGGTGAAGGGGTGCAGGAAGTGGGCACTGTCGAGCGCCTGCAGTTCGGCGGTGCTCAGGGCGTGGGGGTGAACGGGGGCATTCATGCGCTTCTCCTTGTGCGGGGTGGGCGGTTCAGACGTGCAGCAGCAGGTGCTCACGCTCCCAGGGCGAGATCACTTTCATGAACTCGGCGAACTCCAGTTCCTTGATTTCGGTGTACACGGTGATGAACTCCTTGCCCAACACCTCGTGCAGATCGGTGTCGCGGCGCAGCCAGTCCAGGGCTTCGCCCAGGCTGCGGGGCAGGGCGTAGGGCGAGAGGTAGGCATCGCCTTTCATCTCGGGCTTGGGCTTGATCTTGTTCTTCATGCCCAGATAGCCACAGGCCAGCGTCATGGCCATGGCCAGATAGGGGTTGGCATCCGCGCCGATGACGCGGTTTTCCAGCCGTCGCGCCTCGGGCGAGGAAATCGGCGAACGGATGCCGACGGTGCGGTTGTCGTAGCCCCATTCGATGTTGATGGGGGCGGCGGTGTAGCGCGACAGGCGGCGGTAGCTGTTCACATAAGGCGCCACCAGCGCCATGGCGGTGGGCACGTGCTTCTGCAGGCCGCCGATGTAGTGGAAGAAGGCGTCCGACGGCGAGCCGTCGGGGTTGCTGAAAATGTTGCGCCCGTCGTCCTTGCGCACCACGCTCTGGTGCATGTGCATGGCGCTGCCGGGTTCGCCGGCAATCGGCTTGGCCATGAAGGTGGCATACATGTCGTGGCGCAGCGCCACTTCGCGCACGGTGCGCTTGAAGAAAAACACTTCGTCGGCCAGGCCCAGGGGATGGTCGTGGAAGAAGTTGATCTCCATCTGCCCGGCCCCGATCTCGTGGATCAGGGTGTCCACGTTCAGGCCCATGACGTGGCAGTACTCGTAGATTTCTTCGAACAGCGGGTCGAATTCGTTGACGGCGTCGATGCTGTAGGCCTGGCGCGAGGTTTCGGCGCGACCGCTGCGGCCAATCGGTGGGCGCAGCGGGACGTTGGAATCGGTGTTGCGGGCGGTGAGGTAGAACTCCAGCTCGGGGGCGATGACCGGATCCCAGCCTTCGGCGGCGTAGAGGTCGCATACCCGGCGCAGCACGCTGCGCGGCGCATAGGGCACGAGCTTGCCTTGGGCATCGAAACAGTCGTGGATGACTTGGGCCGTGGGGTCGGTGGCCCAGGGCACGATGCGCACGGTGGTCGGGTCCGGGCGCAGCTGCATGTCGCGGTCGGTGGGCTCGATCACGTCGTAATACGGGCCGCTGGGCGGCTGCTCGCCGGTCACGCTCATGGCCACGATGGCATGGGGCAGGCGCATGCCGCGGTCTTCGGTGAACTTCTCGCGCGGCAGGATCTTGCCGCGGGCCACGCCCGTGAGGTCGGGCACGAGGCATTCGACTTCGGTGACGCGGCGTTCGTTGAGCCAGTGTTCGAGTTCGGTAAAGCTGTGGGGGGTGGTGTGTTGCATGGCAGTCAACCGGAAAAAGTCACAGGAGCATCATCGCAGGAGGCCGGATGGCCTGTGCTCAGGGCTTCTCCGGTGCCGCCGCAAAGGCGCGGCCTTCCTGCAGCCGGGCCTGCCGGCGGCGGCGCACCGCATCGCCAAAGGCCCGGAAGATGGCCGAGTAGAACGGGTTTTCCCAACAACGCCATTCGGGGTGCCACTGCACGGCATAGGCAAATTCGCGGGCGCCGACGACTTCGAAGGCTTCGATCAGCCCGTCCGGCGCATGCGCCAGCGGGCGCAGGCCTGGCGCCAGCCGGCCGATGCCTTGCCCGTGCAGGGAGTTGACCATCACCTCGGTGGCGCCGGCCCATTCGGCCAAGGCGCAGCCGGGCTCCAGGCGCACCGGGTGGCTGGGCGCGTATTGCTGGTCGATCGGGGCGTCATCGGGCTCTCGGTGGTCCATCAGGCCAGTGACGGCGTGCACGGTCTGGTGCAGGCTGCCACCGAGGGCGACGTTGATCTCCTGAAAGCCGCGACAGATGCCGAGCAGCGGCACGCCGTGCGCCACGCAGGCATGCACCAGGGTGAGGGTGAGCGAGTCGCGCTCCGGGTCCAGCGGCAGGCTGGGGTCATGCACTTCCTCATTGAAGTGCGAAGGGTGCACGTTGGAGGGCGAGCCCGTGAGCATGACGCCATCGACCAGCGACAGCAGTTGCGGCACCTGGGCCGCATCGGCCAGGGGAAACATCACCGGCTGGGCGTGGGCGCCGACCTTGACCGCCCGGGCGTACTTGTCGCCCAAGAGCAGGAACGGCATGGCGTGGCCATGATCACCGAGCAGTCGATGATCGGCGGGCAGCCAGACCATCGGGGGTTGGGAAAAAACATCGTTGTGCATGGTTGAAGGCATTGTGGGCCCGAAATTGGATGACAATGGGTGCCATTAGGTGCCACGCCATGGTGCCATTTGAGCGGCCGAGCCGCAAGACCCCTGCGACCTTTTCCCGAGGCCATCCCATGCTTTCTGAATACCTGCTGGCGGAAATCCACCGGGCCGATGCGGCGGCCGACCTGCCCTTGCATCGCCGCCTGTACGAGGTGATGCGCCGCGCCATTTTGGAGGGCAAGCTCTCGGCCGGTGACCGGCTGCCGTCCAGCCGCGATCTGGCGCAGGATCTGGGGCTGTCGCGCAACACGGTGGTGGCGGCCATCAGCCAGCTCACGGTGGAGGGGTATCTGGTCAGCCGCGTGGGCAGCGGCACCTATGTGCATGAGCAGGTGCCCGTGGCGCAAGGGCATGCCAAAGCCCCGCGCAAGGCGGTCAATCCCTCCCGACTGTCGCAGCGCGGCGAGGCACTGGCGCACCGCTTTTGCGCCACCGATCTGGAAATCCAGCCCTTCACGCCCGGACCGGCGGACTTCAGCGCTTTCGCCGTGGCGCTGTGGCAGCGGCTGCAAAACAAGCATTGGCGTCAGGCTGGCCCGAGCATGCTGGACTACAACGACTCGGGCGGCTACGGCCCGCTGCGCCGCGCGGTGGCGGACTACCTGCGCATCTTTCGCAGCGTGCCGCTGGATGCGGATCAGGTGCTCATCACCAGCGGCACCCAGCAATCGATGGAACTGTGCGCGCACCTGCTGGCCGATCATGGCGAGACGGTCTGGATCGAAGACCCGGCCTACTGGGGGGCGGTCAAAGCGTTCACGGCGGCCGGGCTGTGCCTGCATCCGGTGCGCGTCGATGGCGACGGCATGGCCCCAGGCCCCGAGGACGAGCGCCAGTCACCCCGGCTGATTTACATCACCCCCTCGCACCAGTACCCCACGGGCGCGGTGATGTCGCTGCCGCGTCGCCAGCAGCTGCTGGCCACGGCGGCCCGCTGCCAGGCCTGGATTCTGGAAGACGATTACGACAGCGAATTCCGCTTCACCGGCCCGCCCATCTCCTCGCTGTGCGGGCTGGACCAGTCGGAGCGGGTGCTGTATCTGGGCACCTTTTCCAAGGTGCTTTATCCGGGCCTCAAGCTCGGCTACCTGGTGGTGCCCAAGGGCCTGGTGAGCGCTTTCCGTCGCGCCCATTACGACCTCAACCGCCCGGGCCAGATGCCGCTGCAATCGGCACTGGCCGAATTCATCGAGATGGGGCATTTTGCGTCGTCGTTGCGGCGCGCGCGCCAGACCTATGCCGAGCGGCGGCAGGTGCTGCTGGATCACCTGAAGCCCCTGCTGCGCGGCGGCCAGGCCCGCATCGAGGGGGCGGCGCAAGGGCTGCACCTGTGTCTGCATCTGCCGCGCCACATCGACGACCGGGCGCTGGCGCAGGCGCTGGCGCGCGATGGCCTGACGGTGCGGCCACTGTCGGCCTATTGCCTGCAACGCGACGACTTGCGCGGGCTGGCCATCGGCTACGGCTATGCCCCGCTGGCATCGATCCGCCGCCACGGCGCCCTGCTGTGCCAGCGCGTGGCCGAGGCACTGGACGCCCATGCGGCGTGAGCCGCACCAAGCGGACTCAGGCCAGCGCGTCGCGCAAGCGATACCACAGCATGCCCAGAGCCAGCGCCGGCGTGCGCAGCCAGGGCCCGCCGGGAAAACGACGGTGCTGCAGGCGGGCAAACACGTCGAACCGCGAGGCCTGGCCCAGAATGGCTTCGGCCACCAGCCGCCCGGCCAGCCCGGTCAGCGCCACGCCATGCCCGCTGAAGCCCTGGAGGTAATAGACCTGGGGCGAGAGGCGGCCGAAATCCGGAGCCCGGTTCATGCTGATGTCCACGAAACCGCCCCACACGTATTCCACCGGCACCTCGGCCAGGGCCGGAAAAATGCGCGCCATGCGCCGCCGCATGACCGCCTGCAGGCGCGGCGGCGTCATGGTGGTGTAGCTCACCCGGCCGCCAAACAGCATCCGGCGGTCGGCGCTGAAGCGGAAGTAATCCAACACGAAGTTGTTGTCGCAGACCGCCGCGCCGCTGGGGATGAGGCGCTGTGCCAGCGCCTCGTCCACCGGAGCGGTGCCGATGATGTAGGTGCCCACCGGCATGATGCGGTCCTGGATGCGGGCTGCCAATTGGGGCGCGTATTCGGGCAGCATGCAGTTGCCGGCCAGCACCGCAAAGCGGGCCTGCACCTCGCCCTGCGCCGCCTGCAACCGCACGCCGTCGGCCTGCTCCGTCAGGCGTTGCGCCACCGTACCCTCGTATATCTGCACCCCCAGTGAACGCGCGGCCCGGGCCAGCCCCAGCGCGTATTTGAGCGGATGCAGATGGCCCGACACCTTTTCATAGCCGACCGCGTGATAGCGCTCGCTGCCGATGTAGCGCTGCACGTCGGCACCGGTGGCCACTTCGCACGCCAGGCCATAGTCGCGCGCCTGGACGCTGAGGTCGTCGAGCAGCTGGCGGGCCTTGCGCGGCGAATCGGCGGCATACAGATAGCCGCGCACCCAGTCGCAATCGATGCCGAAGCGCCGAATGCGCTGATCGATGATGTCGATCGCCTCCAGCGACATGGCCCAGACGCGGCGGGCGTCGTCACGCCCGAGCTGCTGCTCGAAAGGTTCCTGGCCACAGGCATAGCCCACGATGGCCTGGCCACCGTTGCGCCCGCTGGCGCCAAACCCCACCCGTTCCGCTTCCAGCAACACCACGCGCAGGCCCCGCTCGGCCAGTTCGATGGCCGCGCTCAAGCCGGCAAACCCACCACCGACCACCGCCACGTCGGCCTGCACCGTGCCCCGCAACGGCGGCAGGGGTGCCTCGCGCACGGCGCTGGCCTCGTAGTAGCTGCGCTGATTGAGCAGGGTGTCGGAACGCAACAAAGACGGTTTGAACATGCAGGCTATCCCCCAATGGACAGGCCACCTAGCGTAGCGCCCAAACCGGTCGCGATTGGGGCCAATCGACGGCCTTCAGGCCCGACCACCCCCACCGTCGAGCGGCCGCTGCCGCCAAGCCAGCGCGCTGCCCAGCCACAGCGCGCATGCGGAAAACAGCAAGCCGCGCTCCAGCCCACCTGGGCCATCCGCAATCCAGCCCACCACGGTCGGCCCCACGATCTGGCCCAGGGCAAACACGATGGTGAAAGCGCTGATGCCGCCGGCCCATTGCGCCGCCGGCAGGTTGTGCCGCACCAGCGCCGTGGTGGACGCCACCACCGACAAGAACACCGCCCCAAACAACAGGCCCGAGGCCAGCAAGGCCGGCCAGGCCGCCGTGAGGGCCGGCACCACCGTGGCCAGGCCAAGCAAGCCATTGAGCCGGGCCAACGCCTGCCCCCCGCGGAAACGGTCCAGCCAGGCCGCCCACAGCCGCGACGACCCCACCACCGCCATCCCCAACAGGGTGTAAAACCCCATGACCGCGGCATCTGCATGGCCTTGCGCGCGCAGCAACGCGATCACGAAGGTCATATAGCCGATGTAGCCCACGCCAAACAAGGCATAGCCGCCCAGGGCCCAGGCCAGGCGACGCAATGCCGTGGCCGCCGAGGCAGAGGCGGCGGCAGACGGCGATGCCGCAGCGTCCACTTCCAAGCCGCGCTGCCGCAGCTTGCGCACCAGCCCAGCCAGACCCAGCGTGGCCAGCACACACACCAACGCCAGCGCCCACCAGGCCCAGGCCCAGCCATGGGGCCGATCGGCCGCCCAAGCCAACACCGGCGGCACGCCCAGCGCCGACACCACAATCCCCCAGCCGGTGCCACCGTAATAAATGCCCAGCAGCCACCCGCTGTGCCGTGGCCACCAGGCCCCCAGCCGCGCTGCCAACAGCCCCCCGGCCACAAACACCCAGGCGCTGGCCACCCCCGCCAGCAGGCGCTGCCCCATCAGGGCAGAGGCCGCGGTGAAAAAACCGCTGCCCGCCATGAACAGACTGGCCAGCACGGACCCACCCACCAACACCGGCCCGGCCCCCCAGCGCCGCATCAGCCATGGCACCGACAAGGCACCCAGCAGATAACCCACCGCATTGAAGGTATTCATCGCCCCGGCCAAGGCATAGCTCCAGCCCAGGTCATCGCGCATCGGGGGCAACAGCAAGCCGTAGGCAAAGCGCGTCACGCCCAGCGACACCGCCGCCCCCAACGACAGCAGCGCCGCCAGCACCACCCCCTGCCACAAGGGCTGGGGCGCGGAAGCGGACCTGGCGTTCGGTTCAGACATGGCTCCGCATCCTAGCGCCTGGCTGGCTTACAGTCATGCTCCATGAGTGACACCCCCCTGCAGAGCGCCACGCCGCTGGACACCCTGCTGGCGCAGGAGCGCACCCGTTTCATCGCGTCCCACCCCCGTTCGATGGCCTTGGCCCGGGCCGCCGAAGCGCACTACCTGTTCGGCGTGCCGCTGCACTGGATGCGCGATTGGCCCAGCCCCGCCACCTTGTTCGTGCAACAGGCCCAAGGCACGGCCCTGCAGTGCGCCGATGGGCTGCGCTACCGCGATTTCTGCCTCGGCGACACCGGCGCCATGTTCGGGCACAGCCCCGCCCCCGTGGCCGAAGCCATTGCCCGCCAAGCCGCCCGGGGGCTGACCTGCATGCTGCCCAGCACGCAAGCCCCTGAGGTGGGGCAACTGCTGCAGGAACGCTTCGGCCTGCCGCTGTGGCAGCTGACGCTGACTGCCAGCGATGCCAACCGCTTCGTGCTGCGCTGGGCCCGCGCGATCACCGGCCGGCCACAGCTGCTGGTGTTCGACGGCTGCTACCACGGCGCGGTGGACGACACCTTGGTGGATCGGGATCCGGCCACCGGCGGCACGCTACCGCGGGCCTCGGTGCTGGGGCAAGTGCACAACCATGCCTCGTTCACGCGCGTGGTCCCCTTCAACGACCTGGCCGCGCTGGAGGCGGCGCTGGCCCCTGGCGATGTGGCCCTGCTGCTGGCCGAACCGGCCCTGACCAACTTCGGCTTGGTGCCCCCGGCCCCGGGCTTCTGGGAAGCGGCGCAGGCCCTGTGCCGCCGCCACGGCACCTTGCTGGTGCTGGACGAAACGCACACCCTGTCCAGCGGCGTCGGGGGCTACGCCCGGGCGCATGAACTGCAGCCGGATATGTGGGTGGCGGGCAAAGCCGTCGCCGGTGGCCTGCCTTGCGCGGTGTATGGCTTCACCGAAGCCGTGGGTCAACGCATGCGCGCCGCCAAGACGGCCGCGCCCGAGGGCCACAGCGGCATCGGCACCACGCTCAGCGCCAACGCCCTGACCCTGGCCGCCCTGGAAGCGGCGCTGCGCCATCTGCACACCCCGGCCAGCTACGACCACATGCTGCGGATGGCCGAAACCCTGGAAGCAGGGCTGATGCAGCGCATCGCCCGCGCGGGCCGGCCCTGGACCGTCACCCGGCTGGGAGCGCGCATGGAATTGCAGTTCATGCCCCAGACCCCGCGCCATGCCCAAGACGTGCGCGATTTCGGCCAACCGGCGCTGGAGGCCTTCACCCACCTGTTCATGCTGAACCGGGGCGTGCTGCTGACCCCATTCCACAGCATGATGCTGTGCTCGCCAGCCACCAGCGCCGAAGACGTGCAGGCCCTGCTCGACGCTTTCGACGCCTTGCTGGAAACCGTGCCGCCCCATCCGGCGTGAGCCGCCACGCCTGTCAAGCCCCCAGGCCCACGGGGGCCGGTGCGTCACGCAGGATGCGCTGAAACAGCGCTTCGTACTCGGGCGCGGCGGGGTATCGGCCCGTCAGGGGGTCGCGGTTGGCGGCAAACGCTTCGTCCAGTTCTTGCCAGTCGGCCGGCGTCAGGCAGCGCTGCGCCACGGGCAGGATCTCGGTCTCTTCCAGCCGCATGTGCTCGCGGTAAAAAGCCATGTAGTCGGTGAACGCCTGCACGAAGGCGGGCCTGCGCCCCTCGCCCAAGAGTTCCCAGGCCAGCAGCAGGTGTTGCAGGGCACGCACCGCCGGTTCGCCGCGCAAGTGCTCCTGCTCCAGCCGCTGCACCACGTCCATCGTCTGCGGGGCCAGGCGCACCACGCGCGGAAACAGCAGGTTCGATTCCTTGGGGTGATGCAGCCGCTCGGGAAACTCATCGATGTAGAACAGCATCGCCCGCAGGGTGTCGAAAAAGGCGCGCCGGTCGTCACCCGGACCGCGCCGGATCAACAGGTGCACAGATTGCAGCATGGCCGACAAAGCCATGTGCTCGTCTTGGATGACACGCAGGGTTTCGGGCGTGTGGCTCATGCGGTGCTCCTGAAAGCGCTGAAGTCAGCCCGCAGCTTCGCCGCTTCCCGGCCTGGGTGCCTTGATCGGGGTCAAACCCGGGTCAGATGGTGGCCGATCGCCCAGCGTCGGACGCCAACGGCGCAACAGCAGCGCATTGGTGACCACACTGACCGAACTCAGCGCCATCGCCGCGCCGGCCACCACCGGGCTCAGGTAGCCCAGCGCCGCCAAGGGAATGCCGGCCGTGTTGTACAAAAAAGCCCAGAACAGGTTTTGGCGGATCTTGCCCACGGTGCGCCGCGCGATGTCCAGCGCCGCGGCCACCAGGGCCGGGTCGCCGCGCATGAGGGTGATGCCGGCCGCGTGCATGGCCACGTCCGACCCACCCTGGGCATGGCTCATGGCCATCCCCACATCGGCCCGCGCCAAAGCCGGCGCGTCGTTGACGCCATCGCCCACCATCGCCACCACATGACCGCCGGCCTTGAGCCGGTCGATGTGGCGGGCCTTGTCGCCGGGCAGCACCTCGGCCAGCACTTCGCCGGCCTCAGGCCGCAGCCCCATGCGGCGTGCCATGGCCTCGGCGGCCGCCCGGTTGTCGCCCGAGATCATGACCAGGCGCAACCCCCGGGTCCGCAATTCGGCCAACGCCCGCTCCACACCCGGCTTGGGCGCATCGGCAAAGGCTAGCAAAGCCCATGGCGCTGGCGGGAGGGCAGGGGTCGTCTCAGCAGGGTCATCGACGGGTTGCAGCGCCAGCATCGAAACGGTCACGCCCTGGGCTTGGAACCGCTGCAGCGCGGCTTCCCAGCCATCGAGCGACACGCCCAGCTGGCGCATCCAGGGCAAGCTCCCCAAAAACACCTGGTGCGTTCCCACCCGGCCCGCCGTGCCGTGGCCCGGCACGGCCCGCACGTCATCGGCCGGCGACGCGATTGCATGGGCCGGCATGGCTTGCAGCACCGCCCGGGCCAGGGGATGTTCGCTGGCGCGTTGCAAGGCAGCGGCCATTTGCAATGCCTGCTCAGGGGCGATGCCCGGCGCGCATTCGACCGCCACCAGACGCGGCTGCCCCAATGTCAGCGTGCCCGTCTTGTCGAACGCCACCGTGTCCACCCGCGTGGCCCGCTCCAGGGCTTCGGCGTCTTTGATCAGGATGCCTTGCCGGGCTGCCACGCCCGTGCCGGCCATGATGGCCGCCGGCGTGGCCAGGCCAAGCGCGCAGGGGCAGGCAATCACCAGCACCGCCACTGCGTGCAGCACCGCTTCCTCCAGCGGCACCCGCTGCCAGCCCCACCAGAGTCCAAAGGTGAGCAGCGCCACCAGCACCACCACGGGCACGAACACGGCCGCCACCCGGTCCACCAAGCGCTGCACCGGGGCTTTGACCGCCTGGGCATCTTCGACCATGGCAATGATGCGTTGCAACACACTCTGGGCGCCGACCGCGGTAACCCGCACCTCGATCGCGCCATCGCCATTGAGGCTGCCCCCCGTGACCCGATCGCCCACGCCGCGCGCCACCGGCAGCGGCTCGCCGGTGAGCATGGACTCATCCACCTGGGTCATGCCGTTGACGATTTCGCCATCGGCCGGGATGCGTTCCCCGGGCTTGACCAAGACCCGGTCGCCCGGCAACAGCTCGGCCACGGGCACGTCCTGCAGCACCTCGCGCCGCACCCCGTCGGGCAGCAGATGGGCCAGTTCGGGGCGCAGGGCGTGCAAGGCACGGATGGCTTCGGTGGTCTGGTGCTTGGCCCGTGCTTCCAGCCATTTGCCCAACAGCACCAAGGTGATCACCATGGCCGAGGCCTCGTAATACAGATGCACCATCGCCCCCGGCTCGGCACGCCACCACAGCCAAGTGCTCATACCCCAGGCCGCCGAGGTGCCGATGGCCACCAGCAACTCCATGTTGCCGGTGCCCGCCTTCAAGGCATGCCAGGCGGCGCGGTAGAAGCGCCCGCCCAGGATGAACTGGATCGGCGTGGCCAGCACGAACTGCCAGGCCGCCGGCAACATCCAGTGCTGGCCCCACAAATCACCCACCATCGGTCCGGCCAGGGGCAGGGTCAGCAGCACGGCCACGAGCACCGGCCACAGGTCGCGCGGCACGCCCCAGAGCCGGGTGGCTTCTGCGCCGGCTTGTGGATCGGCAGCCGCGCGGGGTTCATAGCCCGCATCGCGCACCGCCCGCTGCAGCTGGGCACGCCAGGCCGCAGCGTCCTCGCCGGCAGGCACATGGCCCACCACGCGGGCCGATTCGGTGGCCAGATTGACCGCGGCGTCCTGCACGCCAGGCACTTTGCGCAACGCCCGCTCCACCCGCGCCACGCAGGAAGCGCACGTCATGCCACCAATGCCCACATCACAAACCGCTTCATCCGACCGAGGAACCGAGGTATTCATGGCGACAGTATGAAGCTTGACATCGTGTCAAGGTCAACCCCATGGGCGGCAACGCTTGACCTTCCCATCGTGGAAAGGTTCATACTGAAGGGGTTGACCCCTTGGAAAGGACCGATCATGGAACACCAATTCACCGTCGAAGGCATGACCTGTGGCCACTGCGAGAAGGCCGTCACCCAGGCCCTGCGTGGCGTGGACCCGCAGGCCGAGGTGCGCATCGACCGCCAGGCCCAACAGGTGCAGGTGCGCAGCAGCGCCGCGCGCGAAGCGCTGGCCGCCGCCATCCGCGAAGAAGGCTATCGCGTCGCGTGAAACGCCCGCCCGAACCCACCCCGCCCTGGCCGGTGCATATCGGCCAGGCCGCTGCATGGTCAGGGGTCACGCCTAAAATGATCCGGCACTATGAAACGCTCGGGTTGTTGACGTCGGTGCACCGCAGCGACAGCGGCTATCGCCTCTACAGCGAAGCCGACGTCCACACGCTGCGCTTCATCAAGCGGGCGCGGGACTTGGGCTTTTCCATGCACGACATCGCCGGTCTGCTCAGCCTGTGGCACGACCGCAAGCGCTCCAGCGCCCAGGTCAAGCGCATTGCGCAGCGCCATCTGGCACAACTGCGCGAGCGCATCGAACACCTGCAAGCCATCGAACGCAGCCTGCAGCGGTTGAGCGCCTGCTGCCACGGCGACGACCGGCCGGACTGCCCCATCCTCGACGACCTGGCCCGCTGAGCCGCCGGCCCGCGCCAACGGCCACTTTACACAAGCGTCACGCAGGACGCACGAAACAGACAAAGCCCACGCGCACACTGGAAGCCTTCCCGTTGTCTCTTTGAAAGGATGCTTCCATGAACACCCGCGTTTCTCCGCTGATCGCCGCCGCGCTGACCGCCGCCCTGATGACGGCCACCGGCGCCGCCCTGGCCAGCCCGAAAATGAAAGAGGGCGGCTGCCACGGCAAAGAGGGGCGCCACGCCCTGCACCAGCGCGACGATGGCGCCCGCCATGAACGCATGCAGCAACGGCTCGCAGAGCGCCAGGCCCAGCTGAAGAGCGCTTTGCAACTCACGCCGGCGCAGGAAAGCGCCTGGCAAGCTTACGCCGCCGCCCTGCAAATGCCCGCCCCCCCTCACCAGCGGCCGGGCAGCGGCGAACCCCTCACCACCCTGGAGCGCATGGAGCGCCACCTGGCGCACCAGCAGGAACGCCAGCAAGCCCTCACCCAACGGCTGCAGGCCACGCGGCAACTCTATGACAGCCTCACCCCGGCGCAGCGCGAAACCTTCGACCGTTTCCACCAGCGCCGTGGTCACGCCCCCATGCCGCCGACGAACGGCTGATCCGCACAACCCTGTGGACAGTTTTTGAACAATTCATGACTTATCCACAGCATCAATCATTCGGGCCGACTTGTTCGTTTCGACGGGGGCCTCGGCCCCCAGTTGTTCCACAACCCTTGAGCACGTGCAACGGCTTGATGGAAAAAGGCAATTTGGCTTGTCCCCAAGAAAGAGCCGGCTCTACCACTACCACGAATTTGAAATTTTGAAATTCAAGCAGGTAGTGGATAAACCGTCTCGATGCAGCGCCCTGGCGCACGTGAACGAGGCGGTGCGCTGGCTTTTGAACCGGGTGTCAGGCTGATAAGATCGGGTTTTATTCGCTTGCCCGCCCATGCCGCCTGCCGCCGCAGCCCCACAACCAACCAGTTTCGAACTGAAAAGCGCCCAATGGCCGGTGGTGGCATTGCTGCTGCGTGGCACCGACTGGGCCCTGCTGCAGCAAGACTGGGCCCAGCGCTTTGGCGGTTCGACCGAATTCTTCGACCACGACCCTTTGCTCGTGGACCTGTCGGCGTTGCCGGCCGAGGCCACGCCTGACCTCGAAGCGTTGGCGGTGTTCTTGCATGCGCAGCGCCTGCGGCCCCTGGCCTATCGCGGCGGGTCGGAAGCGCAACGCCAAGCCGCCGAACGCCTGGGTTGGGCCTGCGCCGATGAAGCCCAAGCCTGGCAAGCCATGGCTTGCGCCCCCGCGCCTGCAACACCCCCAGCCGCCACCCCTGCCCCTTCGGTGGCGCCACCCATGGCCTCGGCCCTGGTGGTGGACCGGCCTCTGCGCTCCGGGCAGCAGGTCTATGCCCGTGGCCGCGACCTCATCGTCACCGCCATGGTCAATCCCGGCGCCGAGGTGGTGGCCGACGGCCACATCCATGTGTATGCGCCGCTGCGCGGCAAGGCGATTGCCGGTGCCCGCGGCGACGTGTCGGCCCGCATTTTCGCGCGCGTGCTGGAGGCCGAACTGGTCTCGATCGCCGGCGTGTACCGCACCAGCGAAGTGCCCCTGCCCGACGAGGTGCGCGGCAAGGCGGCGCAGATCCGGCTCGACAGCGGCGAGCACGGCGACCGTTTGTTGATCGAACCCCTGGCCTGAAGGCCAGCCAGTCAGAAAGAAAGCCACATCCATGACCAAAATCGTCGTCGTCACTTCCGGTAAAGGTGGGGTGGGCAAAACCACCACCAGTGCCAGCTTCGCCGCCGGCCTGGCGCTCAAGGGCTTCAAGACCGTGGTCATCGACTTCGACGTCGGCCTGCGCAATCTCGACCTCATCATGGGCTGTGAGCGGCGCGTGGTGTACGACTTCATCAACGTCATCCACCAAGAGGCCAACCTCAACCAGGCGCTGATCCGCGACAAGCAGTGCGACAACCTCTACGTGCTCGCGGCCAGCCAGACCCGAGACAAAGACGCGCTGACCCAGGACGGCGTCGAGCGCGTGCTCAATGACCTGGCGGCCATGGGGTTCGAGTACATCGTCTGCGATTCGCCCGCCGGCATCGAAACCGGCGCCCTCATGGCCATGCACTTTGCCGACGAGGCGCTGGTGGTGACCAACCCGGAAGTCTCCAGCGTGCGCGATTCGGACCGCATTCTGGGCATGCTGGGCAGCAAGACCAAGCGCGCCATCGAGGGCAAGGAACCCATCAAAGAACATTTGCTGATCACGCGCTACAACCCCAACCGGGTGCAAGACGGGCAAATGCTGTCGCTCGAAGACATTCAGGATATCTTGCGCATTCCGCTCATTGGCGTGATTCCGGAAAGCGAAGCGGTGCTGCAAGCCTCCAACCAGGGGGTGCCTGCCGTGCACCTGCAGGGCACCGACGTGTCTGAGGCCTACAAAGACGTCATCGAGCGGTTCCTGGGCAACGAGCGGCCGCTGCGTTTCATCGAGGCGCAGAAACCCGGCCTGCTCAAACGGCTGTTCGGGAGGTGAGCGGCATGTCTTTCCTCTCCTTCCTGCTCGGCGAAAAAAAGAAAACGGCCAGCGTGGCCAAGGAGCGGCTGCAAATCATCCTGGCGCACGAACGGGCCGGCCGCAACGCCGCCGAGCCCGATTACCTGCCCGAATTGCAGCGCGAGCTGGTGGCCGTGATCGGCAAGTACGTGCGCATCAACCCGGACGATATCAAGGTTCACCTGGAGCGCCAGGACAACCTGGAAGTGCTGGAAGTCAAGATCGAGTTGCCGGAGACGCGCTGAGCCATCGTGCAACTGGCCCATACCCTGGGGCTGCGCACCATCGCCGAAGGGGTGGAGACGGCGCGGCAGGCGCAGGTGCTGGCTTCGTGTGGCTGCGACGATGTGCAGGGCTACTGGTACAGCCGGCCGCTGGAAGTCGCGGTGCTGGAGCAATTCGTCAGGCAGCGCCAGCAAGCTTGAGCGGCTAGGCCTGAGGGGTCGGCGCGGGCGCGGCTTTGCGCTGCCGCTTGACGGCGTACATCACCGCATCGGCGGCTTCTAGGGCCTCCTCGGCGTCCTGCTGGCCAGGTGGAATGGCCACGACGCCGATGCTAGGCCCGGCGTAGTCGATCGCGCCGGCGCCGAGGTCGTAGCGGCCTTGCAGCGCCCGGCCCAGGCGCTCTTGCAGACCGGCCACGGCCGCCTGGTATTCGCGCGTGTCCGACGGCCCGGGGCCGATGACGACGAACTCGTCGCCACCCAGCCGCGCCGGCAGGTCCACGCTGCGGGCGGCGGCTTGCAGCCGGGCGCCGACGGCCTGCAAAAAGGCGTCGCCCGCGGCATGGCCGTGCCGGTCGTTGATGGCTTTGAAGCCGTCCAGATCGATGAACGCCACCAGCACCGCAAAGCCTTGACGCTGGCCGATGGCGAGCATGCGGCGCAGTTCTTGCGTCAGATGGCGGCGGTTGGGCAAGCCGGTCAGGGGGTCGTGGGTGGATTCGAGCGTCAACTGGCGGTTGAGTTCGACGAGTTTTTCGATCAGCGCCTCGCGTTCGACCTGCTGCGCGATCAGGCTGGCAAAGAGGGGCAGCATGCGCGTGGCCACCGGGTCCAGCTCGACCGCCTGGGCGCTGGCGGCGCACAGGGTGCCGTAGAGCGTGCCATCGGGCAGGCGCACCGGCGTGCTCAGGTAGGAGCGGATGCCCAGCGCCTGCGCCGCCTGCGAATCGCCCCAGCAGTCGCTCACGTTGGGCGTGAAAAAGCGCTGGCTGTCCAGGGCGCGGCGGCACAGCGTGTCGTCCCAGGGCACGCTCAGGCCCTCGGGGATGCGCAGTTCGCGGCTGTTGCGCGCATACAGCACCTGTTGCACACCTTGCATCAGGTCGATGCGGGTCAGGTAAGTGGACTCCATCCCCGTGAGCTCTTCGAGGATTTGCAGGAAGGGACGGGCCAATTCCTCGACCGAGCGGGCGCGGGTGACGGTGTCTGAGAGGCGTTCCAGCAGATCATCCATCGCAAGGGTCCAACGACGTGCATGTTCTAGTAGGCCCTATTGGAGCACGAAGGGGCCTCGGCGTCCATGTCTGCCTGGGCCGGTTCGGACGCTGGGGCCTCGCTGCGCAATTCGCGCCAGGCCTGGCGGCCGACGCTCCAGCCGCCGTGCAGGGCCAGCGTGGCCATGAGACTGGCCACCAGCAAATCGGGCCAGGCCGAGCCAGTGCCGAACACGCCCAGGGCGGCCAGCATCACGGCCACGTTGCCGATGGCGTCGTTGCGCGAGCAGATCCAGACGCTGCGCATGTTCGCGTCGCCCTCGCGGAAGGCATAGAGCATCCAGGCCACGCCCACGTTGACCAGCAGCGCCATGAAGCCCACCACGCCCATGGTGATGGCCCCTGGCACCTCGCCGTGCCACAGCGACCACAGCGCCTGCCCGAGCACGAACAGCCCAAAGCCTGCCATGGTGACGGCTTTGAGCAGCGCGGCGCGGGCCCGCCACGCCAGGGCCGAAGCCAGCACTGCCAGCGACAGGCCGTAGTTGAACGCGTCGCCCGCGAAGTCGATCGCGTCGGCCAGCAAGGCCAGGGAGCCGGCTTGCAGGCCGGCCACCATTTCCACGCCGAACATGGTGGCGTTGGCCCACAGCGCGATCCACAGAATGCGCCGGTAGCGGCCCAGGTTGGTGATGTGTGCAGAGGCGGCAGGGGTGTGTTCGCAGGAGCAGCCAGGCATGGTGAAAATCCTTTCACCGCCATTGGAAACCTTGAAGTCGCTACAGTGTCAAGACCACGACCGACAGGGGGATTGCCGTGCAGATCAAGGAACTGGCCCAGCGTGCCGGCGTCGCGCCGGAGACGATCCGTTTTTATGAAAAGGAAGGCTTGCTGCCAGCGCCGGCGCGGCGCGCCAATGGCTACCGCGCGTATGACGATGCACACCTCGATCGGCTGGTGTTCATCCGCCGCTGCCGTTCGCTGGACATGCCCCTGCCGGTCATTGCCCGCCTGATCGCTTTCATGAACGATCCGGCCGATACCTGTCACCATGTGGACGACATCCTGGCCGAGCAGCTGGCGCAGGTGCGCGCGCGGATTCGTTCGATGCGGGCGCTGGAGCGCCAGCTGCTGGACCTGCAGCGCCAGTGCGACGGGCCCATCGACGGTGGAGCCTGCGGCGTGCTGCGCGAACTCAGCCAAACCGGGCGCCGCGCCGCCGCCCAGGCCTGATGGGGTGGCCGGCTCAGGCCTGCTGTTCGAGCCGGAATGCCGGGGCCTTGCCCGCTTTGGGCTGACCGGCGTAGATCGTGAGGTGGGGGAAAGGGATTTCGATGCCTTCGGCGTCGAAGGCTTTCTTGAGACGGCGCAGGAACTCGCGCCGCACCCCGAATTGCTCCTGGGCCTGACAGCGGATGCGGGCACGGATCATCACCGCCGAGTCGGCCCAGTCGTTCACGCCGGCCATCTCCAGGTCTTGCAGGATGCGGGGGCCGAACTCCGGGTCCTGCCGCATCTCGGCGGCCACCCGGTGCATGACGGCCATGACCTCGTCCACATCCTCCCGATAGGCCACGCCCACCTCGATCACGGCATTGCCGAAGCCGCGCGACATGTTGACCACCGTGCTGATTTGGCCGTTGGGGATGAAATACACGTTGCCGGCATAGTCGCGCAGCTGCACGTAGCGCAGCGTGACTTCTTCCACCGTGCCGGTCTGGCCGGCCAGGGTCACCACGTCGCCCTGGCGGATCTGGTTTTCCAGCAGCAGGAAAAAGCCCGAGAAGTAATCCCGCACCAGGCTCTGCGCGCCAAAGCCGACCGCCAGGCCGACCACACCGGCCGCACCGAGGATGGGCGCCAGCGAAATGCCCACCTCCGACAGCACGAGCATCGTGCCCACGAGGGTGACGACCACGCTGATGAAGTAGCGGATGACGCGCCCCAGCGTTTCGGCGCGTTTGATCGCCTCGCGGTCGTCAAAGCCTTTGGTGAGGTGGCTGCGCAGGCCGCCAACGGCCTTGTGCAGCATGCGCTTGATGAGCCAGGCGGCGAAGATGATGACGCCGATGCGCAGGCTCGTCATGGCGAGCTGGCCCAGGCCGCCGCTCCATTGTTCCAGGGTGTCGTTGAGTTGATGGATCCAGTCGAAATTCATCCCGAAGGTGTAACACAGATCGAACAACCGACCGTTACACTGCGGTGTTGAAAATCGGCTAGGCGGCGGCGCGCTGCAGGCGGTCGCGCACGCCGTCCCAGGCCGGATCGTCCGGCGGCGCCTCGACCCAGATCAGGCGGGTGTCTGGCGTGTCCAGGGTCCGCAGCATGGCGAACAGCTCGTGGGCGCAAGCGCCGGCCTGCGCGGGCATGCGCGCCAGCCGCACGTGATGGCTGCGACTGGTCACCGGGGCGCGGCTGTAGACCGCGATGTGGCGTGCGTCGGGGCCAAGCACGTCCAGCGCGGTCTGAATGTCGGCGGCCGACATCAGGCGAACCCGCGCCCGGGGCGCATAGTGCGAGGCCAGCGTGCCGGAGGCCCGGGGGGCGGCCGCGTCGCGCGTGGCCAGCGGCTGGCCAGCGACGCGTTCGAGCTCGCTGGGCGCCAGCATGCCGGGGCGCAGCAGCACGGGGCGGCCGCGCGAGCAGTCGATGATGGTGGACTCGATCCCCACGGCACAGGCCCCCCCGTCGAGGATGACCAAATCTTCCGGGCCGAGCAGGCCCTGAAACTCATCGACCACGTGCGCGGCCGTGGTGGGGCTGACCCGCCCGAAACGGTTGGCGCTGGGCGCGGCCAAGCCCCGGATGCCCGACGCCGCGCAGGCGCGCAGCAAGGCCTGGGCCACCGGGTGCGAAGGGCAGCGCAGACCGATCGAATCCTGTCCGCCGGCGGCGGCCTGGGCCACGCCCGGCTGGCGCGGCAGGATGACCGTCAACGGCCCCGGCCAGAAAGCCTGCATCAGGCGCTGGGCAAACGGGGGAATGTCGCGGGCGTAATGGGCCAGCGGCGAATCGGGCGCGGCTTCCTCGCCGGGCGCAGGCGCGGCCACGTGGACGATGAGCGGATGGTCGCTCGGCCGGCCTTTGGCGGCGAAGATGCGGGCCACGGCGGCAGGTTGGTCGGCATCGGCGGCCAGGCCATACACCGTTTCGGTGGGCATGGCCACGAGGGCGCCGCGTTGCAGCGCCTCCACGGCCTGGGCCAGCGCCCGCGCGTCGGCGGGCTGGGGCGCAAGGGTCAGGCCCACGGCGCGATGCCGAGGATCTCGGCCGCTTGCTGCGCCGTGGCCCGCACCTGCTGAGCCGTGGCGCCGGTGATGTTGAGATGGCCCATCTTGCGCCCCGGCCGGGCGCTGAGCTTGCCATACAGGTGCAGATGGGTGCCGGGCAAGGCCAGGATGGCCGGCCAGTCGAGGGTGCGGCCGCGCCCGTCGGCATCGAACCACAAATCCCCCAGCAGATTGAGCATCACCGCCGGGCTGTGCTGGCGCGGGGCCACCAGCGGCAGCCCCGCCATGGCGCGGACCTGCAGCTCGAACTGCGACACGTCACAGGCGTTGAGCGTGTAGTGGCCGCTGTTGTGCGGGCGGGGCGCCATTTCATTGACCACCAGCGCGCCCTGCGGGCTGCCGTCGTCGATCACGAAATATTCCACGCACAGCACGCCCACGTAGTGCAGCTGCTCGGCAATCGCCTGCGTGGCGGCGATGGCTTGCTGGGCCAGCGCGGTGGGCAGGTGGCCGTCGAACACCTCGGTCACGGCCAGAATGCCGTCGCGGTGGATGTTGCGCTGCGGCGGGAAATGCACCATCTGGCCATCGGCCCCCCGGGCCACGATGACGGACAGCTCGTCTTTGAGCGCCAGGCGCTGCTCCAGCACGCAGGGGACTTGGCCCATCTGCGCCCAGGCCGCGGCCAGTTCGGCGCGGCTGGCCACGCGTGCCTGCCCCTTGCCGTCGTAGCCCAGGCGGGCGGTTTTCAGGATGCCGGGCAGCAAGGATTCGGGCACGGCCTGCAACTGGGCCGCCGTTTCGATGACGGCATATGGCGCCGGCCCCACGCCACCGGCCTGGGCACAGGCTGCAAAGTGGGCTTTTTCGGCGATACGGTCCTGGGCGATGGCCACGGCCTGGGCGCCGGGGGCCACCGGGCGGTGCGCCGCCAGCGTCATCAGCGCCGGGGCGGGCACGTTTTCGAATTCGGTGGTGATGGCTTCGCAGCGCTGCATCAGCTGCGCCAGGCCCTGCTCGTCCTCGTAAGGGGTTTGGATGTGGTAATGGCAGACCAGGCCGGCGGGGCTGGCCGGATCGGGATCGAGCACGGCGGTGAAGTAGCCCATGGCCTGGGCGGCCTGCACGAACATGCGGCCCAACTGGCCGCCACCCATCACGCCCAGGGTGGCCAGCTGACCGTTGGGCGTCACCTGCCCGGGCAACACCGGCTTGTGGCTCATGCCCCCTCCGGCGGGGGGACGACCATCGCCCGGGCCGCTTCGGTCTGCGCGGCGCGGAAGGCTTGCAGCTTCTGCAACAGGGCCGGGTCTTCATTGGCCAGCATGGCCACGGCAAACAGGGCGGCGTTGGCCGCGCCCGCCGGGCCAATCGCAAAGGTGGCCACCGGAATGCCCTTGGGCATCTGCACGATGCTGTGCAGCGAATCCACGCCCGAGAGGGCTTTGGTCATCACCGGCACGCCCAGCACCGGCACGGGGGTCTTGGCCGCCAGCATGCCCGGCAGGTGGGCAGCCCCCCCGGCACCCGCCACGATGGCCTTAAGCCCCCGCGGGCCTGCGCTCTCGGCGTAGGCAAACAGGTCATCCGGCATGCGGTGGGCCGACACCACCCGCGCCTCGTGGCTCACACCGAATTGTTTGAGAATCTCGACGGCGTGCTGCATGGTGTCCCAGTCGCTGCTGGACCCCATGACCACGCCCACCTGCACCGTTGGGCTCATGGCTGCTCCAAAAGCGGCCATTTTACGATTGGGGCAGGCTGGCCGTTCAGCGGCCGTTTCAGGAATGTGAGCCTTGGGCAGCCCCAGAGAGATAGGGCGCGGGCTTAGGGCCTGTCAACACAAACTACGTAGGCCGTCGGCCACCAGCACGAAGCTGAGAAAGCCCAGGAACATCAAATCGAGCTTTTCGAACCGTGAGAAGATGCGGCGGTAACTCTAACCGCAATTGGTGTTAACACGCCCTAATCGCAGTGGTCGGCGGCCCAGTTCATTGCAGATGAGTATCCCGCTGACGGTTGTTCTATTGTTACGGTCGAGGAGGACGCACATGGCTCGTTTGACCCAGTTTGTCAAATTTTGCCAAATAATCCACACTTACGCCATGAGCACGATGAACATTTCCCTCCCCGATAGCCTGAAGTCCTTCGTGGACGAACAGGTCAGCCAACGCGGTTACGGCACGATCAGTGAATACGTGCGCGAACTCATCCGCAAGGATCAAGACCGTCTGCAACTGCGCAACCTACTGTTGGCCGGAGCTGTCTCGGCCCCTGCGGCACCAGCCGATGTCAGCTACTTCGAAGGCTTGCGTGACCGGGTGCGTAAGGCTGCCAAACCCGCTGCCAAGGCGTGAAGGCCAAGCCCGTCATCCCGCGCGAGCAGGCCAACCGGGATGTGGACGAGGCAGTCGCGTATTACCTGAGTGAGGCGGGCGAAGCCGTGGCACTCGGCTTCATCGATGCGCTGGAGAAAGCTTACGGGCACATTGGTCGCCACCCGGCCACAGGTTCTCCACGCTACGCCCATGAACTCAACCTGCCGGGCCTACGCGCTTGGCCGCTGACGCGCCACCCATACCTCGTATTCTACGTCGAGCGTCCGGACCACATCGATGTGTGGCGTCTGCTGCACGGACAGCGGGATATCCCGGCGTGGATGCAGGAGCCCGACGGCGTGTGATGGTCGGATCGCCAGGGGGGTAATCCCCCCGAAAAACCAGCCGTGCGCTCTTGGCCTGGACTCAGAGGAACGGGATAAGCCACATCCTGATTGAGCCGGGCAAGCCGATGCAAAACGGCTACATCGAGAGCTTCGACGGCAAGTTCAGGGATGAATGCCTGAATGAACAGTGGTTTGAATCGTTGCCACAGGCGCGGTAGCCCATTGCGCGCTGGCGGTGCTGCTGGCAGTGAGCAGGAAAAACTTCGATTAACCTTCAACCCCGGACTTCTCAATCCGTTCGAAAAAAGCCGGTGGGTAGCAGCGACCCTTTCGGCGAAGCTGCCGCGCGTTGCTCACTTCAGCCGCTCCTCGATCCACTCCCAACGCTTGTCCTTGACCATGACAAAGCGGCAGCGCCCGCCAGACAAGCTGGCCCACAGCTCGCCGATCATGCGGTCGTCCGTAGCAGCTTCCCAGCGGTCCGCGCCCTTGTACTCCACCGCCAGAACCGGGCCGGGCTGGTCGGCATCGCCCGGTAGCTGGCACAGGAAGTCAGGGTAGAAGCGCCCATCGGCTTTTTGCAAGAAAAACGAGCAGCCTTCGCGTCGCACCAGGTTACGCACCCAGAACTGGATGCGTCCCTGCTGTGCTTGAATGTCCAGCCAGCAGGCGCACTCGAACTCCTCCTTGCTGTCGAAGTCGCCGATGCGGCCGTAGAAGTGCTTGCGGAAGTCGAAGTGCCCGAAACGACCGTCATAGTCACGGCTGGGCGCATAGGCCTGCGCGTGGAACTCAAAGGCGTATCGATCGCTCACCGCCACCCGATCCGCCGCGCCTTCGCCGAACAAGGTTTGCTGGTAGGCCCGCCCTACTGCCTGCCGGCGCAGTTCGCGGATGCGTGTTTCGAGCAGATTGCGGATCAAAAACTTCTGCAGGTTCGCGCGCGCCAGCGTGAAGCCCTCGCAGCGCAAAAGCTCGCTTAGCCACTTGGCCACGAAAGCCAGCTTGCTCGCGTGGGTGAGTGACGGCTCCGGCAAATTTCGGCACAGCCACGTCGCGAGGCGTACCTCGTCCCAGTGCTCGGGCTGATAGACCAGCCCCAGGTCACGCTGCAAATCGGGTAGGAATCGCGAGACGACTTTGCCGCTCTCGCCATCGACATCGATCTCGCCGCCTTCGGAGACCTTGAGGCCCGCGCCCAGCGCGGTGATGTCGTCACCTGTCGGCGCGGCGTCATACGTCGACAAGTCCCACGGGTAGTCGAGAACCTCCGGGTCGTCGAACAGTTGCAGCTCACCCTGCACGCGCAAGGCCAGCTGTGGCACGCGGAAGCGCTCCCCCAACTCGGCCGGCGTCTGGAAGAACTCGATGGCCGTTGTCCGGCTGATCTCAGCCGCGCGGGCGATGGCCGCCGCCGCCGAATCGCTGGTTACCGAGGCCTTGAGCACTTCGGTCTCGTCCTCGGTAAGCGGCGTGGTGATGGTCAACGTGTTGAGCTTGCCGTCCCAGCTCACCTTGTCGCGCACCGGCTTGGGCACTCTCTTGAGATCGGGCTTTTCCGTCAACGTGATCGCCACTGGCCGAACCACAACGCGCCCGGCGTGGCCTTCCAAGTCCAGCCGCGCCTGCTCAGCCTTGGCTGCGGTGACGAACTCGGTCACCTCCCGTCGTTCGAAGCCCGCGCCCGCCACCAGACGGTCTCTCAGCGCACCTGCCGTCTCGGCAAAGTTGCGTGAGACCACGAAGGCGTAGGACTGATTCAACGCCTTGGCCTGCCGATGGCTGGCGCCGGGTTGACGCAACACGCGCCCGAGCAACTGCTCCACTGCCGTGGCCGATGACAGCGAGGCCATGCTGACCAGGATGTAGGCAAACGGGCAGTCCCAACCCTCGGCCAACGCCTTCTGGGTGATGACGAACTTCACCGGGCAGGCCGGGTCGGCAATGCCCAGCTTGTAGTCGGCGTCGATTCTCTCCAGCCCCTTTTCCTCGCCGGTGGCCACGACGATCTCGCTGGCCGGAATGCCGTGGTTGGAGATCAGCTCGTTCTTCACGCGCTCAACGTCCAGCGTCTCCACCCCCGCGCGTCGTGGCTCCGCCTGAATCAACACCAGCGGCCGCAGGTAGGAGCTGCCCGCGCGGCGTTCCTCATCGGCCAGCTTGTGCAGGGCATCGCGCCGGCCGATGGCGTCGGCCAGGCACTGTTGCCAGTTCGGCTCGGTTTCCAGGACCACGGGCAGCTTGATCATTTCCTCCGCCTTCAACTCGGCGGCGGAGACGCTGTGCAGCACGTTGCTGGGCGTGCGCTCCAGGTCGGGCGTGGCGGTCAGCTCCATCACGCCGCTGGGGCGGAAGCGCGCCAGCATGTCGAAGGCCAGTTCGGTGCGGTTGTTGTGTGCCTCGTCCACCACCACGAAGGGCCGGCGCAGCCGCAGCACGTTGGCCAGCGAGCACGGCGTCGTGCGTTCGGCACCTTCGCCGTCGCTCAATAGGCCGTCGCGCTGCGTGGGCGACAGGTTGTCGAAGTGGTGCATCAGCGCGCCGCTGCTCTGGTACACCTTGCGGGACTCTTCGTCCTCCACCTGAAACGCCTGCCGGGTGGCGACGATGATCGTGGTCGAGGTGTCCAGCGTCGCACGGGTCACGCTCTTGGCCTCGTCGAGATCCATCACCGTGATGGGCCCGGCCTCGCGCAGCGCCGCGTGGTACGGATGCAGCCGGTCGCGCAGGGCCCGCAAGGTCTGCTCGCGGATGGGCTTGCTCGGCACCAGCCACAGGATCACGCTGTGCTCGCAGCGCAGCAGATGCGTGTTGACCAAGGCCACGCTCTTGGCCGCCAGCCAGGTCTTGCCGCCGCCGGTGGGCACGCGCAGGCAGAAGTACGGCATGTCGGGCGGAAAGCCCGAAAGCGGGTTGTACGCATTGCCACGCCCCCACAGCCGTTCCGTGGTGGCGGTGAAGGCGATCGACGGCGACGGCAGCTCGTGGCAGGCCTTGAAATAGGCCTCGACGCTGTCGAGCACCTGCTGCTGGTAGGTCTTGGGCGCAAAGGTCGTCATGGCTTGCCCTCGGGGGTGGTCGCGGGCATCGCGCCCGCGTTCGGCTGTGGCCGGATGCGTTGCAGCACGCCATCGCGCATGACGATGAGCTCGGTCCCCGTCTGCGCCGCCAGCTCGCGCGCCCGCCGCGCCGCTCGCAGCAGGGCTGGCCACGAACCCCGCAAATCCGCGCTCTTGGCCTGATCGATCGTCTTACTGTTCATCGTTCGCTCCAGTCCAGCAATACCGGCATCTCGCCCGAGTTGTCATACAAGGCCCAGGCATCCACCGCCGGCGCGTAGTGTTGACGAAAATTGGCCAGCCCGGCCTCGAAGCGGCGCCGGATCACCGGCTCTGGGATGTCATGGCCGCCCTGCCGAACCCGCTGCTGCACGCGCCCCACCGCCTCGTCGGCGCTGCCAAGCTGCAGGAAGATCAGCTCCACCCAATAGCCCGCCTGCTGCCAGCGCCGGATATGGCGCAGGTACGCCCGGCCCGACAGCGTCGTCTCGAACGCGAAGCTGCGCCCTGCCCGGAAATGCCGCTCCAGCTCCTCGAGCATCAGCCGCCCGGCCTGCACGGCGGCCGTCTGCGGCGCAAAGGGGGCGAGCCCCGCAGCAATCAAATCGGCGTTCACAAAAATGGGGCAGCTTGCCTCGTTGGGCAGAAACTCGCGCGCAAAAGTGGTTTTTCCCGCCCCGTTCGGCCCGGCGATGATGATGACTTTGCGCTGTGGCCCCATGCTCACACCTCCAGCGCATAAGGCGTCTGCTTGAAGGTGATGCCCTCGCGCGTAAGCCGCGCACTGCCTAGCCGGCAGGCGGCGGCGTAGATCACCTTGGGGCCGGCAAACGGCGGCAGCACGTCGAGCCCCCGCTGTTGGTGGCGTTTCGCTGCGAAGTTATTCATGGCGGTCGATGCGATCGATCCAGTATTCCGGATTGCGGTGCTGGTGCGCGACTGCCAACACAACGATGCGTTCGCCACGAACCACGTAGAGCATTTTGTAAGGGAAGCGGTTGAACACAAACCGCCGCACCGGATCGATCTCGACTTGCCAAGCCAAGGGGCGTTCCAGAATGCGCCTGGCGGCCACCATGGCCTCGTGCTGAAAAGCCGCGCCCAAGCCGCGTTGCTGCCATTCGTGGAAACGCTTGGCCTCGGCCATTTCCGCGCGGGCCACCTTGGCGAAAACAAGCTCCATCACAAGTCCTTGAAGGCCTCTTCCATCGAAACGCACTCGAGCCGGCCTTCGTCGTAAGCCTGCAAGCGACGCAATGCCTCTTCCTGCCAAACCCGATCCACCGCCGGGTCGGGCTTGTCGAGACTTTGGTGCAGCAGCTCAATCAAGGCATAGCGTTCCGATGCCGTCAAATGCAAGGCGCGCTCGATGATTTCTGCGGTACTCATGGCGTACTCCTCACGCGGGTAACAGGGGTCAGGACTATGCTACACCGCCAGCACGTAAGGCGTTTGCTTGAAGGTGATGCCCTCGCGCATAAGCCGCGCGCCGCCCAGCCGGCAGGCGGCGGCGTAGATCACCTTGGGGCCGGCAAACGGCGGCAGCACGTCGAGCACCGCGCCGGTGAGCACATTGCCGCCGGCAACCGATTTGTCCTTGAGAATGCCGTTGTAGAGCAGGTAGATGGCGCGGCCTTCAAACACCCCCAAGAGCGGCGAATATTTTTCTCCCCGCTCCCCCCGGGAGAGGGGTTGGGGGAGGGGGAAGCCCGTGCCGGTTTCGGCAAACCAGACGAACTCCGCGAGCTGCGCAAAGGTCACATCGCGGCGAATCTGGCCGTCGGCATCAAAGAGGGGCTCGGCCGATAGGCGGCAGAACTGAAAGCCGCCGCCCAAGCCTGCGACGGCTTTCTCCCCTCGCCCGCTGGCGGGAGAGGGGCCGGGGGTGAGGGCGCTTTTGCTGTAGCCTTGTGCCACGCGCCGCACACGCTCGGCGGTGACGTTTTGGGCGATGTTCTCATCCATTTCCACGAGGATGAAGCGACGCTTGCCGCCATCTTCGGCGTTTTGCTTGAGCACCGCGTGGGCTGTCGTGCCGCTGCCGGCGAAGCTGTCGAGGACGAGGGAATCCTTGTCGGTGGCGATTTGCAGGATGCGCTGAAGTAATTTTGTTGGCTTTGGCGTTGCAAACAAATCGGTTTGCTCGTGCAGTATCCCTCGTAGCTCTTTCTTGCTCTGCTGGTTATCGCCCGCAAGGTCTGAAGAGAACCAGGTGGTTGGAACCATACCCCCAGAAACTTCGGAAAGAAATCGTTTCAAGCGTGGCATTGCCGCACCATTTCGGCCAAACCATATGCGGTTTTCGGCCAATAGTCGCTGAAAAGTTTCGCGTGGAACTGACCAGCTTCTACCAGCCGCTGGCGTGACTTCACGTCCACTGGGTAATTTGATTGGATAAAAGTCGTGCTCTCGATACTCGCGTCGAGTCAAATCGCTGGATGTCCACGGCCCTCGCGGATCATTGTCAGGATTTTCGTAACGCGCATCTGCTTTTTCGGTACGTGCAAGTCGTGCGAATTGGCAAGAGCGCTTGTTCTTCCCGTAACAGACTAAGTAGTCATGTACTGCCGTGACTAAACGCTCATCATTGTCTGGAGAGACTCTCTTTTGAACGACGAACGTGGAAATAAAATTCCCTGCCCCAAAAATCTCATCCATCAACAACCGCAAGCTGGCCACTTCGTTGTCGTCGATGGACACGAAAATCGCGCCGTCCTCGCGCAGAAACTGCCGCAGCAGCACCAAGCGCGGGTACATCATGCACAGCCAGCGGTCGTGCCGATCCAGCGTCTCGCCTTCCTTGCCGACCACTTCGCCCAGCCATTTCTTGATCTCCGGGCTATTCACGTTGTCGTTGTACACCCAGCCTTCGTTGCCGGTGTTGTAGGGCGGGTCGATGTAGATGCACTTCACTTGGCCCGCGTAGCGCGGCAAGAGGGCCTTCAAGGCGTGCAGGTTGTCGCCCTGCACGATGAGGTTGCCGCCAAAATCGCCCTCTCCCCCGGCCCCTTTCCCTGCGGGCGAGGGGAGCGATAGTTGCGGCACGGGCTCCAAGAGGCGAAACGGCACTTCCTTGTGGTGTTTGACGACGACTTCCTTGCCGATCCAGTTCAGTGTTGGCATTGACGCCCATTCCTTCAAGCGTTGCCCGGTGGCATCTGGCCACCGGGGCAGTGTTGGTCATTTTCGCCAGCGCCCCAGCCGGCGCACGGGCAGCGACTGGGCCGTATGAGACTTGCAAAATCTATCAGCTTATCGCATGCGCCTGCCGCGGATTTTCGCAGCCGATGGCTTCAGCCGATGGCGGTTCCGTAAGACAATGTGGCCGTTGCCCGCGCGCGTGTGCGGCCCCATATTCAGTGATTTGCAGTCTTTGACACCATGATCGACGTCACCCTTGCCAACTTTGAGACCGAAGTCATCGAGGCTTCCCACGCCGTGCCTGTGCTGGTCGATTTCTGGGCGCCGTGGTGTGGCCCCTGCCGTTCCCTGGGCCCCGTGCTGGAGAAGGTGGAGGCCGCTTACGCGGGCCGCTTCAAGCTGGTGAAGATCAATTCCGACGAGGAGCAGCAGCTGGCCGCGGCGTTTGGCATCCGCAGCATTCCCACCTGTGTGCTGATGGTGGGCGGTCAGCCGGTGGATGGCTTCATGGGGGCGCTGCCCGAAGGCCAGGTGCGCGCGTTTCTGGACAAGCACCTGCCCAGCGAAGACGACTTGCAGGCGCTGGCCCAGGCCGATGAAGCCCAGCAGCTGGCCGAAGCGGGCGATGCCGAAGCCGCCCTGCGGCGCATGGCCGACGCGCTGGCCCAGGCCCCCGACAACCAAGATTTGCGCTTTGACTACGTCAAGCTGCTCATCGGGCAGGGGCGCCTGGGCGAAGCCGCCGCGGCGCTGGCCCCGGCCTTGTCGCTGATTCCGGTGCCGTTGCGCTTCGAGGCGCTGGCCCAGTGGCTCAACGCGCTGGAATTCGTGGCCAACGACCCGCGCGGCCAGTGGCCGCTGGAGCGTTTCGACGAAGCCATCGCCCAGAACCGGCGCGACTTCGACGCCCGCTTTGCCAAGAGCCGGGTGCTGATCGCCCGTGGCGATTGGCCCGCGGCCATGGAAGAGCTGCTCGAAATCATCATGCGCGACAAGACCTGGGCCGAAGAAGCCCCGCGCAAGACCTATGTGGCTCTGCTGGAGCTGCTGACCCCGCCCAAGCCCAAGGCCGACGCCGGGCTGCCGGGCAAAAGCGCCGGCGGCATCGAGCTGGCGGGCCAGACGGCGGTGCAGCAGGACCCGCAGGCCGAGCTGGTGTCGCGCTACCGGCGCAAGCTGAGCATGGCGCTGAACTGAGTCAGCCCCCCATCACCAGCCGGATCACCGGCATCACCTGCTCGGCTTCGCTGCGTCGCGCCAGCGCCAGGCGCAGATTGGTCTGCGCCACTTCGGTGTGCTCGACGGCCAGCGCCTGGGCACGGGCGCCTTCGCCGCGTTTCATCGCTTCCACCAGCATGTGGTGCTGGCGGTGGGCATAGAGCATCCAGTCGCGGTCCACCGCCAACGAGCCCTGCATGGGCAGCATGGCCGAGGCCGAGGCGAAAGGCAGTTTGTCGTTCAGCGCCACGGCACGCTGCAAGGCCCGGTTGCCGCAGGCTTCCAGAATGAGGGCATGCAGGCGGTCGTTCATGGCGGTATACCGCGCATAGTCTGCCATCGTCAGCGGGTTGTTGGCCAGGGCGGCATCGCCTTCGGCCAGGCAATCGTCGAAGGCACGCGCCAGCTGGCGCGAGACGCCATGCTCGGTCACCAGCCGTGCGGCCATGCCTTCCAGATGGCCGCGCACGGCAATGGCATCGGCCACCTCGCTGGCGGTGAAGCGCCGCACCACATAGCCGCCGTTGTCGTGGGTTTCCACCAGCCCTTCCTGTTCCAGCGCCACCAGCGCGGCCCGCACGGGGGTGCGGGAAGCGCCGAGCCGCTCGGCCACCTGCTGTTCGGCCAATCGCTGGCCGGGCTCGAAATCGCCGCGAAAGATGCCCTCGCGCAGTTGCAGCAACACGGTTTCTTGCACGTTCATGGGAACGACTGTACACTGAAAACGCACAACGGTATACCGTGATGTCCTCGCGGCGCGGGTTCACGGGGTTGCCGCTCACACCCCCCTTTTTTGTCCAGAGGGCCATGCAGGAGATGCCATGAAAGCCGAACAAAACGAACTGCTCACCCGCATCGGCCCCGGCACCCCATGCGGCACCGTGCTGCGCCGCTACTGGCAGCCCGTGGCGCTGCGGGAGGAATTCGACCCCGCGCACGACCCGCGCATGGCCGAGCGGCCGCTCAAAGCGGTGCGGCTGCTGGGGCAGGACATGATCCTGTTCAAGGACGGGCAGGGCCGCTGGGGCCTGCTGGACCGCGACTGCCCGCATCGCAATGCCGACCTGGCCTACGCCCGCCACGAAGGCGATGGCGTGCGCTGCCCTTTCCACGGCTGGAAGTTCGATGCCACGGGCCGCTGTCTGGAGACGCCGGCCGAGCCGTTGGGCAGCACCCTGTGCCAGCGCGTGCGCCAGCGCAGCTACCCCGTCATCGAGCAAAGTGGGGTGCTGTTCGCCTGGTTGGGTGAAGAGGGCCAGCAGCCCCCCTTCCCGCATTTCGATTGCTTCGCCGCGCCGGACACGCACGTGTTTGCCTTCAAGGGCTTGTGGCACTGCAACTGGCTGCAGGCGTTCGAGGTGGGCATCGACCCGGCGCACACTTCCTTCCTGCACCGTTTCCTCCACGATGCCCCGCTGGAGGCCATCGGCGACAACGCGGCCGGCAAGCAGTTCCGCAGCGCCAGCCTGGGCGAAGCCGACGGCGAGCGCTGGCCCATGACGCGCATCATGCGCGAGTTCCACCGGCCCGACATCCGCTTCGAGCCGCGCCCCTGGGGCTTCCAGATCACCACGCTGCGGCCCATGACGGACGAACTCACCCACGTGCGCGTGACGAACGAGATCTTCCCTCATACCTTCGTGATCCCGCTGTCGGAAACGCTCACCATCACCCAGATGCACGTGCCGGTGGACGACACCCACACCTACTGGTACGCCTTTTTCACCAGCTTCGACAAGCCGGTGGACAAGGCCGCCATGCGGGCCCAGCGGGTGCAGTTCATCGAACCGCCGCTCTACCTGCCCAAGGCCGGGCGCCACAACCAGTGGGGCTTCAACCCGACCGAGCAACGGGAGCAGACTTACCTCGGCATGGGCGAGGAAGACATCAACGTGCACGACCAATGGGCGGTGGAAAGCATGGGTCCGATCCAGGACCGTACCCGCGAGCACCTGGGCACGACCGACAAGGTCATCATGGCCCACCGCCGGCTGCTGTTGCAGGCGATAGAAACCGTGCAGAACGGCGGCCAGGCCCCGGGCATGGCCGACCCGGCGCTGCACGCCCAGATGCAGGGCCCGGACACGGTGGACGGCATTGCGCCGGCAGGCGAATGGGCCGAGTGGTGGCAGCAGCAGGCGCGCGCCAAGCGCGAACGCGCGCCGTGGCAGGCCGGTATCCAGACCGCCGCATGACCGATTTCGCCACCCGCTGCGGCGTGCAGACGCCCGAGCGCCAGCGTGCCATCGAGGCCGTGCTGCAGGCCATCGAGGCCCAAGGGCTGGAGCAGGTCCGCGTGGCCTGGTGCGACCTACACGGCTTCACCCGCAGCAAGGCGCTCATGGCCGGTGCGGTGAAGCAGGCCTTGCGTTCCGGCGTGGGCATGGTGTCCACCCTCTTGCTCAAAGACACGTCGGACCGCACCGCCTGGCCGGTGTTCCAGCCCGGCGGCACCGACGGGCTGCCCGGCTTCGGCCAGGCCAACAACGTGGTGCTGCTGCCCGACCCGGCGAGCTTTCGCGTGCTGCCCTGGCGCGAGCGCACCGGCTGGCTGCGTGCCCAGGCCTGGTTCGCCGACGCCACCCCTGTGCCCTACGACAGCCGCCGCCTGTTGCAGCGCGCGCTGGACCGCCTGGCGGCGCACGGCTACGGCCTGCGCTGCGGGCTGGAGGTGGAGTTCCACATCTACCGCATCACCGGTACCGAGGCGCAAACCGATCCGCACCGCGCAGCCTGGCCCGGCGAGCCCCCCGAAGTGGCCATGATCCACCCCGGCTATCAGCTGCTCTCCGAAGCCTGGCTGGACAGAGCCGACGAGCCCCTGCGCATCGTGCAACGCACCGCCCAGGCGCTGGGCTTGCCGCTGCTCTCGCTGGAAGCCGAAATGGGCCCGAGCCAGGTGGAGGCCGTGTTCGACGTGACCGATGCGCTGACCGCCGCCGACCAGATGGTGCTGTTCCGCAACGCGGTGAAGATGGCGCTGCGCGACGCCGGCTACCACGCCACCTTCATGTGCCGCCCGCCGTTTGCGCACATCATGTCCAGCGGCTGGCATTTGCACCAGTCGCTCAGCAGCCTTGCCACCGGCGCCAACGCCATGGTGCGAACGGAGCCCTTGGCCGGCAGCACCGCGCGGGATGCCCGCCACACCTTGTCGGACGTGGGCGCTCACTACCTGGCTGGCCTGCTGGAACACGCCCGCGGCATGGCCGTGTTCTGCACCCCCACCGCCAACGGCTACGCGCGTTTTCGGCCCCACGCGCTGGCGCCGCAGTCGGTGCAGTGGGGGCGCGACAACCGGGGCGCCATGCTGCGCGTCATCGGCGGCGCCAACGATCCGGCCACGCGCATCGAAAACCGCATCGGCGAATCCGCCGCCAACCCCTACCTCTACCTGGCCGCGCAGATCGAGGCCGGGCTGGACGGCATCGAACGCCGCCTGACGCCGCCCCCGGCCACCGAAGACCCGTATGGTGCCCAGGCCACCCCGTTGCCCGCCAGCTTGGGGGAGGCGCTTGATGCCCTGCAGGCCGATACCGTGCTGGCCGGGCGCATCGGCGCCGACTGGGTGGCCTACCTCACGCAGATCAAACGTCTGGAGTGGCAGCGCCTGCGCGATGCCGACGACCCGGACGCTTTCCAACGCCGCGAATACTTCAGCCGATTCTGATGATCACCGTCACCCTCATTGCCGCCACCGGCACCGAATGCACCGTCCAAGCCCGGCCCGGCCAAAGCCTGATGCAGGCCGCCATCGCCGCCAACGCCCCCGGCATCGAAGCCGACTGCGGTGGGCTGCTCACTTGCGCCACCTGCCATGTGTACGTGCGCGAGCCGTGGCACGCGCAATTGCCTCCGCCCAGCGCCGATGAGGACAGCATGCTCGACTTCTCCGCCGCCGAGCGCCGGCCCAACAGCCGCCTGAGCTGCCAGATCGCGCTGACGCCCGCGCTCGACGGGCTGGTGGTGGACGTGCCGCCGACCCAGTACTGAGGCCCCGCCGCCAGCCCCGCGGGCGCAGCCCCCTGGGGCCCAGAACGCTCCAGGCAAAACCCTTGCGACACGCGGGGTTTTGCAGCTTCCTAGAATTTCAGAAATTTCTGAAATTACGGGAATCATGGAACTCACGCCACTCACCCAATCCTTCATCCACCATTTCGGCGAAATGGGCAGCCGCTGGGGCATCAACCGCACGGTCGGGCAGATTTATGCCCTGCTGTTCGTGGCGCGCCGCCCCTTGTGCGCCGACGACATCACCGAGGCGCTGGCCTTTTCGCGCTCCAACGTGAGCATGGGGCTCAAGGAGCTGCAATCGTGGCAGTTGGTCAAGCTGCACCACATCCCCGGCGACCGGCGCGAGTTCTTCGAGGCGCCGAAAGACGTCTGGGAAATCTTCCACACCCTGGCCGAGCAGCGCCGCCGGCGTGAAGTCGAGCCCACCCAGAGCATGCTGCGCACCCTGCTCATGCAGCAGCCCGCCAGCGAAGACGAGGCCTACGCCCAGCAGCGCATGAAAGAGATGCACGACCTCATCGAACAGCTCATGAACTGGTTCGACGATGTGCAAAAGCTCTCGCCCGAGACGGCGCGCCAACTGATGGACATGGGGGCCAAGGTGTCGCGGGTGCTGGAGTTCAAAGACCGGCTCATGGGCAAAGGGGCCGCCGCGCCCAGCCCCCAGGCCCGCAGCGCGGCATGAACCTGTGAAGGAGTGCTTCCATGGAATTCGACACCCTGCTGCTGTCGCGCATCCAGTTCGCGGTCAACGTCAGCTTTCACATCCTGTTTCCCACCATCACCATCGCGCTGGCGTGGTTCTTGTTGTTCTTCCGCATCCGCTTCGTGCAGACGCGCGACCCGGCCTGGGAGGAGGCCTATTACTTCTGGACCAAGGTGTTCGCGCTGACCTTCGCGCTGGGCGTGGTCTCGGGCATCGTGATGAGCTTCCAGTTCGGCACCAACTGGCCGGGCTTCATGGAGTTGACCGGCAACATCTCCGGGCCGCTGCTGGGCTATGAGGTGCTGACGGCTTTCTTCCTGGAGGCGAGCTTCCTGGGCATCATGCTGTTTGGGCGGGGCCGGGTGAGCGAGCGGGTGCACATGGCCGCCACGCTGTTCGTGGCGGTGGGCACCACGCTGTCGGCGTTCTGGATCTTGAGCCTGAACTCCTGGATGCAGACCCCGGCCGGTTACGACATCGTCAACGGTGAGTTCATGCCGGCCGACTGGCTGGCCATCATCTTCAACCCCTCCTTCCCCTACCGGCTGGCGCACAAGCTGCTTGCCTCGGCGCTGACGGCCTCCTTCCTCATGGCCGGCCTGTGCGCCTGGCAGTTGCTCAAGGGCAGCGCCACCCGTGGCACGCACAAGGCCCTGCGGGCGGCGGTGGCCGTGGCCGTGGTGGCCATGCCGCTGCAATTCCTGGCCGGTGACCTGCACGGGCTCAACACGCTCAAATACCAGCCGGCCAAAGTGGCCGCCATCGAGGCGGTGTGGGAAACCGAGCGCGGCGCGCCGCTGGTGCTGTTTGGCATCCCGGACGAAGCCGCCCGCACCACCCACATGGCCGTGCAAATCCCCAACCTGGCCAGCCTGATCCTGACCCACCAATGGGATGGCGAAATCAAAGGGCTCAATGAATTCGAGGGCTCGCACCCGCCGGTGGCGCCGGTGTTCTACGCCTTCCGCTTGATGGTGGGCGTAGGCATCCTGATGCTGATCGTGGCCTTGTGGGCGGCCTGGAAGCTCTGGCCGCAGCGCCGCGCGCCAGACACCCGACTGTCGCGCCCGCTGCTGTGGGTGCTCTCGGGCATGGCGTTTTCGGGGTGGCTGGCCACGCTGGCTGGCTGGTACGTGACCGAAATCGGCCGCCAGCCCTACGTGGTCTATGGCCTGCTGCGCACGGCCGACGTGGCCACGCAGATTCCCCCCGCCTACGTGGGCCTGACGCTGACGGCCTACCTCGTGGTCTATGGGCTGCTGCTGGTGGCCTATGTGGGCGTGCTCAAGCACATGGCCGAACACCCCAAGCCCACGGGCTTGACCGCCCCGACCGATGCCAGCCTGGGCAAAGCAGGAGCCTGACATGACCATGGCCGAATTCCTTCCCTTCTTTTTCATGGCCGTCATGGGGCTGGCGCTGCTGGCCTACGTGGTGCTCGATGGCTACGACCTGGGCGTGGGCCTGCTGCTGCCGCGTGCCAGTGATCCGCAGAAAGACACGATGATCGCCAGCATCGGCCCGTTCTGGGACGCCAACGAAACCTGGCTGGTGCTGGGCGTGGGCGTGTTGCTGGTGGCCTTTCCCAAAGCCCACGGCCTGGTGCTGCAGGCGCTGTATCTGCCGGTGGCGCTGATGCTCATCGGCCTGATACTGCGTGGGGTGGCCTTTGACTTTCGCGCCAAGGCGCCGGCCCCGTACAAACCGTTCTGGAACCGGGCGTTCTTCGCCGGCTCGCTGCTGGCAGCACTCGCCCAGGGCTGGATGCTGGGCAGCTACATCACCGGGTTTGAGCGCAGCGTGCTGGGCTGGGTGTTCAGCTTCGGCATTGCGCTGACGCTGCCGGCCGCTTACGTGATGCTGGGCGCGGGCTGGCTGATCATGAAAACCGACGGCGAATTGCGCGACCATGCCGTGGCCTGGGCACGCGCCGCCTGGTGGCCGATGGCGCTGGCGTTGGCCGCCATTTCGGTGGCCACGCCGCTGGTCAGCCCGGCGGTGTGGGACAAATGGTTTGGCCTGCCGGAGGTGTTCATGCTGTTGCCGGTGCCGCTGATGTGCGCGCTGGCGCTGTTTGCCATCCACTGGGTGGTGCGCCGCCCCAGCGTGATCGAGGCCGGTTACGGCTGGCTGGTGTTTGCCAATACGGTGCTGGTGTTCGTGCTGGCCTTTTTCGGGCTGGCCTACAGCCTGTTCCCAGACGTGGTGGTGGGCCAGATGACCGTGTGGGAGGCAGCTGCCGCCACCGAATCGCTGTGGTTCACCTTCATCGGCGTGGCGCTGACGCTGCCCGTGATCATTGCCTACACGCTGTTCATGTACAAGGTGTTCTGGGGCAAGGCGCGGGCGCTGAGTTATTGATGGGCCAGGCTCCGCGTTCATGCGCCGTTCATGTGGGCGCGGGTAGGATGCAGGGTTTTGGGCTTTACCCGATCGACCCATGACCGACCAGCCGATGCACAAACGCCGCGGCCTCAGCCGCATCTGGCACGCCTGCCTGTACTCGCTCAGTGGCCTGAGGGCGGGCTGGCACGAGCCGGCGTTCCGGCAGGAACTGATTCTGGCCGCGCTGATGCTGCCGGCCGCCTGGGCCTTGGGCCGCAACTGGGTGGAAACCGTGGTGCTGATCGCGGCGCTGGTGTGGGTGCTGGTGGTGGAACTGCTCAACACCGCGGTGGAGTCGGTGGTGGACCGCGTGGGGCTGGAATGGCACGAACTGTCCAAGCGGGCCAAGGACATGGGCAGCGCGGCGGTGCTGCTGAGCCTGCTGCTGTGCGCCGGCGTGTGGCTGACGGCGCTGATCAACCGCTGGTGGCATTGAGCTTATGTGGCACACCCTGCGCACCCTGCCGCGAACCGTCTGGTTGATCGGCCTCATCAGCCTGGTCAATGACAGCGCCAGCGAGCTGCTCTATCCCCTCATTCCTTTGTACCTGGCCTCCGTCCTGATGGCGGGGCCCAAGGCGCTGGGCATCATCGAGGGGATTGCCGAGGCCACGGCCAGCTTGCTCAAGCTGTTTTCGGGGGTTGTGGTGGACAAGACCCGGCGTTCCAAGCCGTGGATGGTGGTCGGCTATGCCTTGGCCGGGTTTGGCCGCCCGTTGATGGCCTTGGCCGGCTCGTGGTGGGTGGTGCTGTGCATCCGGTTTGCCGACCGCGTGGGCAAGGGCCTGCGCTCCTCGCCCAGGGATGCCCTGCTGGCTGCCAGCGTCGCGCCCGAGCACCGGGGGCTGGCTTTCGGCATCCATCGGGCGATGGACAATGCCGGCGCCGTCGTTGGGCCCCTGCTGGCGTTCGGTCTGCTGGCGCACGGTGTGGCGCTGCAAGACATCTTTTTATGGTCCATCGTGCCGGCGCTGGTGTGCCTGGGCCTGACCTTGAGCATTGCGGAGCCGCGGCAAGCGCCTGTGGCCGCGCCGATGCGATTCGACTGGCGCCTGCGCGACATGCCGCGCGCCTTCAAGCATTTTCTGCTCGTGGTGCTGCTGTTCACGCTGGGCAACTCGTCCAACATGTTCTTGCTGCTGCGTGCCAGCGAGCTGGGGGTGCCGCCGGCGCAAATTCCGCTCTTGTGGGCGGCGGTCTCTGGCGTGGCCATGGTTTTTTCCGCGCCGTTGTCGGCGCTGTCCGACCGCTTGGGGCGTGTCCGCCTCCTCATCGGGGGCTATCTGGCTTATGCCGCCATCTATGCGATCCTCGGCATGGTGACCGTCAGCCTCCCGTTGCTGTTTGGGTTGTTTGCGGCTTATGGCTTGTTCATGGCCGCCACCGAGGGCGTGGAAAAAGCCCTCGTGGCCGATGTGGCCCCCGCCGAGCGCCGCGGCACGGCGTTTGGCTGGTTCCACCTGGTCAGCGGCCTGGGCCTGCTGCCGGCTTCGGTGGTGTTTGGCTGGCTGTATCAGGCCTGGGCGCCTTGGGCGGCGTTCGCGTTTTCTGCCGGCTGCGCGGCCGCCGCGGCGGCCTTGCTGGCGGGCTTGCCAGCGACGCGCCGCTGAAGGGGCGGCGCCGTGCCGGGCGCCACCCGATGGCCCGATCAGGCCCCAGGGCGTGAGGCCGCTGCGGGTTCAGTGCTTGTGCCCGCCGTGCCCGGCCGGGGCCTGGGGCTGGCCATGGTGGCCGTGCCCGCTCTGGCCACTTGCCAGCGCGCGCACCGGCGCTTGGATCTGTTGGGTGAAGCGCAGCTGGTTGGCGTCTTCAAACACCAGCGTCAGCGGCACCGTGTCGCCGGGCTTGATGGCCTGTTTCAGGTCCATCAGCATCACATGGAAGCCGCCGGGCTTGAGTTCTACCGTGCGGCCTGCGGCCAGCTCCAGGCCAGGGACGGCGCGCATCTTCATGACGTTGTTCTCCATGGCCATTTCGTGGATTTCGACCACGCCGGCCACTGGCGACTCGGCCGCCACCAGCCGGGCGTTTTGCGTGGCCGTCAGGCGCATGAAGGCGCCCGTGGCTTTCTGCTGCGCCACGGTGCCGCGCACCCAGGCGTCTTCGATGGTGATTTGCACCTGCGCCCAGGCTTGCGCCGTGATGGCCAGCAGGCCGGCGATGACGAATCGTTTGATGCTCATGGTTTGACTCCTATGTCGTCGTGGTGAAAAAGGGGTTCAGTGGCTATGGGATGAAGTGTTCGGACGGGGTTGCTGCACCCAGACCTCGACCTGCCGCGTGCCAGCATGGGCGAATCGAAGTGTCACCGTGAAGCGGTCGCCCACTTTCAGGGGGGATGACAGCCCCTGTAGCATGAGCACATAGCCTTCCGGGCTGTCGTGCCGGAAGGCCACTTCGCCGTGGGGCGGCAGGTCGATGTGCGCCACGGGGCTGATTGGCGCCGTTTCATCGTGAGGGTTTTGGCGTTGCATCACCACCTGTTGCGCAATAGGCGTCGATGCCTCGACCAGCCGATCGGCTCGTGTGCCTTCATTGGTCAAGCGGCGGAAAAAAACATGGCCTGTGTCATTTTCCGAAGGGGTGGCGTAAGGGTGGTCGATGCGCAAAGCTCCAAGCTTGAAACCATGGGCTTGTGCCTGACCAGCCATCAGGCCCACGCACAACAGCGCGCAAAGATAGGTTTTGAGAGTATTCATTCGGAATCCAAATTCAAAGGTGTCGTGGAACGCCGCTTTCTTTGCGGCAACAACCGGCTCAAGGCGCGGCAGACGGTCTCGGGCTGCGCGTCGATCACCTCGGCCAGCACGCGCAGGGGCGGCAATTGCAGGCGGATCTGCGCCGCCTGCTGGGCCAAGGCGCTGCGGGGCAGGTCCTGGGGCAAGTCCAGCAGCGTCAGCAGATGCGACAGCCGCGAAGCCACCTTGCCGGTGCGCAGCTGGGTCATTTGCACGTGCCGGTGCTGTTGTTGCAGCCAGGCTTTGGCCCACGTCCAGCTGTTGACGTCTGCTTCGCACAGGGGTTCGGCCACGCAAGGGGTCAGGGCTTGGGCTTGCAGGCGGTAGCCTTCGCCACACAGGGTCTCCAGGCCCACCCAGTCGCCCGGCAGGGCCAGCTGGACCAGTTGACGCTCGGCGCCCACGACGCGGTCCAGCCGCAAGCAGCCAGAAAGCAGGCGCCAGGCACCGCCCTGGTCGTGCGCGTGAAAGAGCACGGCCTCGGCAGGGAGGTGGACAGGGCGTGCCGCAAGGCGTGCGTCAGGCGCGGCACGCAGGCCGACGCCCGACAAAGGGATAGGAATGGCAGACATGTTCCGCTCCAGGTGTTCGATCGATCGGCCCGGGGCCAACGGCCGGACCAAGGGCTGCGGCGCGCGATGCAGGCGCGGGGCAGCCAGGGGATCGCGGGCGCGCGGGGCGCCTCTCAGGCCTGGGCGGGAGGGCCGCGTGGGTGCGCGCTGCGCCAAGCGCGCTCAGCGGGCGCGGCGTGCGCAAAAGGGGGCGCGTGCTGCGCCAGAGCGATGCGGGGCAGCCAGAGGGAATGGTCGGCAGCCGGCAGGCCGGGGCCGCCGTGAGGCGTGAGGCACCACGGGCACGACATGCCGACGCTGACCGCGCCGGGCGCGTCTTCGTCATGGTCTGCGCCTTCGGCCTGCACCCACACCATGCCGGTGGTGGTGCAGATCTCGATCCAGTCGGCCCGGTCTTGCCCGCGCCAGGCCGCCTGGGCCACGGCAGGGAGCAAGGTGCCCAGCACCATGGACCACAGGGCAAACCATGCGGTCAGGCGGCGTTGGGCAGGAGACAGTGGCATGAGCCCGATTGTAGGCGTTTAACCCAGCAAGCGCTTGAGCGCCTCCTGGTACTTGGCCGCGGTCTGCTCGATCACTTCTCGCGGCAGGCGGGGGGCGGGGGCGGTCTTGTTCCAGGGCCGGCCATCGACCTGGGCCGATTCCAGCCAGTCGCGCAGGTATTGCTTGTCGAAACTGGGCGGATTGCGGCCTTCGGCATAGCTTTCGGCCGGCCAGTAGCGCGAGCTGTCGGGCGTCAGCACCTCGTCCATCAGCACGAGCGTACCGTCCTTGTCCAGGCCGAACTCGAACTTGGTGTCGGCGATGATGACACCTTTGGTGGCGGCGTAGTCGGCCGCCGTCTGGTACAGGCGGATGGCGGTGTCGCGGATCTGGGCGGCCAGCTCGGGGCCGATCATGGCCACCGTCTGTTCGAAGGTGATGTTCTCGTCGTGTTCACCGACCGCCGCTTTGGCTGCCGGGGTGTAGATCGGCGCGGGCAGCTTGCTGGCGTTTTGCAGCCCTTCGGGCAGGGGCACGCCGCAAATGTGGCGGCTTTGCTGGTATTCCTTCCAGCCGCTGCCGGCCAGGTAGCCGCGCACCACCGCTTCCACGGGGATGGGCTTGAGCCGCTTGACCAGCATCGAGCGGCCGCGCACCAGCGGTTTTTCGTCGTCGCTGACCACGCTTTCGGGATCTTCGCCCGTCAGGTGGATGGGGCAGATGCCATGCCCTTTGGGGCCCAACAGATCGAACCAGAAGAGACTCAGCCGCGTTAGCAATTCGCCTTTGCCGGGGATGGGCTCGCCCATGATGACGTCAAACGCGCTGATGCGGTCGGAGGCGACCATGAGGATGCGGTCATCGCCCACGGCGTAGTTGTCGCGCACCTTGCCGCGGGCCAGCAGCGGCAGGGACTTGAGGGCGGAGGTGTGCAGGGCTGGGCTCATGGGGCGGTCTTCCGGCGCTCAGTGGACGACCTGCGCCAGCTCGCCGCGGGCGTAGCGCTGGGCCATCTGTTCCAGCGTGTAGCCCTTGACCTTGCTGGCCATGCCTTCGCAGCCGAAGTCCAGATAGCGCTGCTTGCACACGGCCTGGGCGGCCGCGCGGGCGGGCTTGAGCCATTCGCGGGCGTCGAATTTGTCGGGGTTTTCGGCCAGGAACTTGCGCGCCGCGCCGGTCATGGCCAGCCGGATGTCGGTGTCGATGTTGACCTTGCGCACCCCGTGGCGGATGGCTTCCTGGATTTCGCTGATCGGCACGCCGTAGGTTTCTTTGATTTTGCCGCCGTACTGGTTGATGATGGCCAGCAGTTCCTGGGGCACGCTGGAGCTGCCGTGCATCACCAGATGGGTGTTGGGAATGCGGGCGTGGATTTCCTTGACGCGGGCGATGGCCAGCACGTCGCCGGTGGGCGGACGGGTGAATTTGTAGGCGCCGTGGCTGGTGCCAATCGCAATGGCCAGCGCGTCGAGCCCGGTGGCTTTGACGAACTGCGCAGCCTCTTCCGGGTCGGTCAGCATCTGGCTGTGGTCCAGCGTGCCTGCAGCGCCGATGCCGTCTTCCTCGCCGGCCTGCCCGGTTTCCAGGCTGCCCAGGCAGCCGAGCTCGCCCTCGACGGAAACGCCCACCCGGTGGGCCATTTCCACCACGCGGCGCGTCACGTCCACGTTGTAGTCGAAGCTGGCCGGCGTCTTGCCGTCTTCCAGCAAGGAGCCGTCCATCATCACCGAGCTGAAGCCCAGGTCGATCGCGCCCTGGCACACGGCCGGGCTTTGCCCGTGGTCCTGGTGCATGACCACGGGAATCTGGGGATAGGCCTCGCACGCGGCTTGCACCAGGTGCTTGATGAAGGCTTCACCGGCGTATTTGCGCGCCCCGGCGCTGGCTTGCAGGATGACCGGGGCGTTGACCTCGGCGGCGGCGGCCATGACGGCCTGCACCTGCTCCAGGTTGTTGACGTTGAAGGCGGGGATGCCGTAGCCGTGCTCGGCGGCGTGGTCGAGCAGTTCGCGCAGGGAAACGAGCGCCATGGGAGCCTCTTGGGTGTGGTAAGCGACAAAAATCCGATTTTACGGGGCTCAGCCCCGCACCAGGCGCATCACCTCGGTGGCGTCGAGGGTGCGGGCGCGGGCCTGGATGTCGCCGAGGTGTTGCTGCTGCAGCGTCTTGGCCGGGCCGAGCAGGCCCTGGTAGGTCTGGCGCAGCAGCTCGGTGGACATGACCCGGCCGCCGGCGTAGTAGCGCTTGGCCAGCTGGCCCAGTGCGTAAGTGGTGGCAAACGAAAACGCCATGCCGGTGGCTTGCCCGGCCAGACCGCCCAGCAGCCGCCCGCCGGCCTTGCCGACGAGTCCGCCCAGCAGTTTGCGGCCGAATTGCTCCACGTACTGCGAGGTCAGCCCCACCCCGGCGGTGGCGAGGAATTCCCGGATGTGGCCTTGGTCGAGCGTGATGCCGTGGGCCTTGCCGATGCGGTAGACCATCTTGATCTGCAGTGGAATGATGGCCACCGACGCCCAGGACTGGGGCAGCAATTCCAGCGCGCCGTTGAGGATGGCGTAGTTGAGGATCATCTTGTCCAGGGCCGCCGAGTCCACCGCCGTCGATGCGGCATGCGCCGTGGCTGCCGATGCGGGCGGGGCCAGGTCGGGGGTGTCGCTGGCAGGGGTGTTTTGCACGGCCGCGTAAGCGGCAGCGGCCACCGAATGGGTTTGCGCTTCCGCGTCGGCCACCGAGCGGTCAGCCGCCAGCCCGAGCTGGGCCTTGAGCTGCGACAGAAACGCTTTTTCCGCGCTGCTGGTCAGGCCGTCGGCGTCGCACACCGCCACGGCCCACTCGTAGGCCAGCTGGCGGTGGGCCGGTTGGGTCAGCGTCTGCACGGCTTGCGCCAGCGTCACCCGTTGCAGCAGGGCGTCCTGCACCGCTTGGGCGAGGTGGGTCGATCCGGCCGTGGCGTCGAGCTGCTGCGCCAGTTCGCGGATGAATTGCCGTTCGCTGTCGGCTTTCTGGCCATCGCACAGGGCGGCCTGCACCAGGATGCCGAGCAGTGCCCGCTGTTCTTCGGGGGTCATGAAGGTTCTCCTGCAAAAAAGAGGGGATGAGCCTCAGAGTGTGCCGCGGGCCGCAGGTTCACGGCGGCGGCATGCGAATCAGGCCGACAGTTCGCCCAGGATTTGCCGCGCCTCGTCGATGAAGGCCTGCGCGGGCAGGGCCAGCCGGCGGTCGCGGCGCCAGACCAGCTTCCACTGCCGCCGCACGGGAAAGCCCGCCACGGGCAGCACGGCCAGCCCTTCCAGGGCGGGGTCGCGGTTGAGCGCGTGGCGCGACAGCACCGCCAGCCCCATGCCGGCGGCCACCGCATGCTTGAGGGCCTCGTTGCTGCCCAGCGTCATGCGCTCTTGCGGCTGCACGCCCAGCGCCTGCAAATGCTGTTCGGTGGCCAGCCGCGTGCCGGAGCCTGGCTCCCGCGCCAGCCAGGGCACGCCGTTGAGCGCCTTGGCCGGCACCTTGCGCCGCTGGGCCCAGGGGTGGTGCCTGGGGCCGATGACCACCAACGGGTTGTCCAGGCAATCCAGCGTCTCCAGATCCAGCGTGGGCGGGGGCATCATCATCACGGCCAGATCGCAGCGCTCGTCTTGCAGGCGCTGGATGATGCGGTCCCGGTTGTCCACCGACAGGTCCACCTCGATGCCCGGGTGGCGTTGCGCGAAGCGCTGCAGCCAGTGCGCGATGAAGTATTCGGTGGTCGTCACGCCGGCGATGCGCAACAGCCCGCGTTCCAGCCCCTGCAACGCATGCAGATCGTCTTCGCAATGGCGCCACAGGCCGAAGATGTCGGTGGCGGCCTGCTGCAGCCGGCGCCCGGCTTCGGTGATGCGGATGCCGCGCCCGGCCGGCTCCACCAGCGTGGCGCCCAGCGCGTGTTGCAGCTCCTGAATCTGCACCGTCACCGTGGGCTGGGTCAGGTGCAGCTCGCGCGCGGCCTGGGTGATGGAGCCCAGCCGCGCCACGCTCTCGAACGTGCGCAACTGGTTGAAGGTGGCTTTGGGCAGGCGGAATCGACTCATAGGTTAAATACTATGTGATTTTCACAAACAAATCATTTTTCACCAATGACTTTTTCCGTCACACTGCGTTCATTCCTCCATGCAACCCTTACCTAGGAGCAGCGACATGACGCAAGCAGTCCCCATCACCGTGGCCAATGGCGACGGCATCGGCCCCGAGATCATGGAAGCCACCCTGCGCGTGCTCAAGGCCGCCGGCGCGGCCATCGCCCCCGAATTCATCGAAATTGGCGAGAAGCAGTACCTGGCCGGGCACAGCTCGGGCATCGCCCCGGAGGCCTGGGAAAGCCTGCGCCGCACCAAGGTGTTCCTCAAGGCGCCCATCACCACCCCGCAAGGCGGCGGGTTCAAGAGCCTCAACGTCACCATCCGCAAGACGCTGGGCCTGTATGCCAACGTGCGGCCCTGCGTCAGCTACGCGCCGTACGTCAAGACCCTGCATCCCAAGATGGACCTCGTCATCATCCGCGAAAACGAGGAAGACCTGTACGCCGGCATCGAGCACCGGCAGACCGATGAGGTGTTCCAGTGCCTCAAGCTCATCACCCGCCCCGGGTGCGAGAAGATCGTGCGCTACGCTTTCGAGTACGCCCGGGCCAACGGTCGCAAGAAGGTCACCTGCATGACCAAAGACAACATCATGAAGATGACCGATGGGCTGTTCCACAAGGTGTTCGACGAGATCGCGCCCGAATACCCCGAGATTCAAACCGATCACATGATCATCGACATCGGCGCCGCGCGGCTGGCCACGCGCCCCGATCTGTTCGATGTCATCGTCACGCCCAATCTGTATGGTGACATCCTCTCCGACATCGCGGCCGAACTCACCGGCTCGGTGGGGCTGGCGCCGAGCGCCAACATCGGTGAGCACGTGGCCATGTTCGAGGCCATCCACGGCAGCGCCCCCGACATTGCCGGCAAGGGCATCGCCAACCCGTCCGGGCTGTTGCTGGCCGCGGTGATGATGCTGGTGCACATCGGCCAGGCCGAGGCGGCGGCACGCATTCACAACGCCTGGCTCAGCGCCATCGAGGATGGCGTGCACACCGCCGAGCTGCACAGCCATTTGAGCATCGGCCGGCCGTTTGGCAGCATGGACTTTGCCGATGCCGTGATCGACCGCCTGGGCAACCTGCCGCAGAAGCTCACGCCCGTGAGCTACGCTGGTGCCCGCCCGATGCGGGTGCCGGCCGCCGCGCCCGAGGCGCCGCAGCGCGCGAGCGAGCCTGCCCAGAAGGCGCTGGTGGGCATCGACGTGTTCGTGCATGCCGCCCACACCCGCCCCGACGCGCTGGCCGAGCGGCTCAAGGCCTGCACGCCGGCCGGCCTGGAGCTGCAAGTGATCACGAACCGGGGGGTGAAGGTGTGGCCTGGAGGCTTTCCCGAAACCTTCTGCACCGATCACTGGCGCTGCCGCTTCGTGGCGGCCGGTGACGAGCCGTTGCAGCATGGCGCGCTCGTGGCGCTGATGAGCGAGCTGGCCGCCCAAGGCATCGACTTCATCAAGACGGAAAACCTGTGCACGTTTGACGGAGCGCGTGGCTTCGCCCTGGCCCAGGGGCAATGAGAGCCGGGCCGGCCTCGCGGCTCAGCGCTGCGGGCCGGCCTGCATCTCGATGGTCTGGCGCATGGCGCCCAAAGCGCCCAGCATCATCAGCACCTCGGCCACCACGAACATCGGTCCTACCAGCAGGCCCACCAGATCGTCGGCGAATGCGGGCTTGCGGCCCTCGAAGTAGTGCCCGACGAACTGAAACACCCACCCCACCACGAACACCGCCACCCCCGCCATCCACGGCGCCCAGGCGCTGCCCGTGGCTTCCAGATGACCCGCCCAGGCATGGGCCAACCCCATCAGCACGGCCATCGCGCCCACGGTGGCCGCCCCCAGCAGCGCCGAGCCGCGCGTGAGGTACCACAAGGCCGCAGCGGCCCACAGCAGCCATGCCAGCGTCAGGCCCATCCCCGCCACCGGCCAGATCGGTCGCGCCAGCAGCAGCCCAACGGAGAGCACGATCAGCGGAATGCCAACCAGATGGGTGAGGATGTTGCGTCGGTCGCGGTGGTACTGGGCGTACATCACCATCAATTCGACAGCGGGTTTCTGCAGGGAATGCATGGTCACACCTCGTCACGGACATGGGCGCCAACGCGCGCCCTTCGAGAGATGTAACCCGCTGGGGCGCGGCGCCATAGAGGTGTTACCCGCACGCACCGTCGCCTGCGAGACAGAGGCTGGGCGGCCGATCAGAATGGGATGTCGTCGTCCATGTCGTCGAAGCCGGTGGAGGCCGCAGCCGGCTTGCTGGCGGGCGCCGGGCGGCTGGCCGGGGCCGCAGCGGCCGAGCGTGCCGGCGCGGCTGGGCGCGCGGTGTAGCCGCCCTCGTCGGTGCCCGGCGCGGCAGCGCCATCGCGGGTGCCGAGCAGTTGCAGTTCGGTGGCGATGATGTCCACCGTATTGCGCTCAACCCCGGACTGGTCGGTGTATTTGCCGTATTTCAGGCGCCCTTCCACATAGATGGGGCGCCCTTTCTTGACATAGTCGCCGGCGATTTCGGCCAACCGGTCGTAGAAGGTGACGCGATGCCACTGGGTGTCTTCCACCACCTCGCCGGAATTGCGGTCTTTGCGCCGGCTGGTGGTGGCCACGGTCACGTTCGCCACGGGCTGGCCAGAGGGCAGGTAACGGATTTCGGCGTCGCGGCCGCAGTTGCCGACCAGAATGACTTTGTTGACGGATGCCATGGCGCGGTGTCCTCTTTCAAGCGTGGTGTGAATCAAACAGCGATTGTGCAGCATTTGCGGCATTGGCCACCGCCCCGCGCCATGCGGGGGCTTTCGCTTTTAGCTTTTATACTGGGCGCATGCCCCGGTCGCCGCAGCCCGACTTCCTGCAAAACCTTCGCCGCGAGATGGTGGATGCCCGCCACTGGCTGGACCGGGCGGTGGTGATCGGGTTCGCGGTGCTGGCCGGTCTGGCGGTGGTGGCTTTCACGCTGCTGTACGACGCGGCGTTTGCCTATTTCCAGACGCTGCAGGCCGGGCACGGCTGGCTCACGCTGCTGTGGACGCCGGCCATCACGGCCTTGGTGGTGTGGGCACTGCGGGCCTGGGCGCCCGGCGCAGGCGGCTCGGGCGTGCCCCAGGCCATGGTGGCGTTGGACCCGGCCTTGCCGCGCGCCGAGCGCGGGCGGGTCGTCTCGCTGCGCCTGAGCGTGGCGAAGGTGCTGGGTGTCTCGGGTGGGGTGCTGGCCGGGCTGTCGATCGGGCGCCAGGGGCCGTCGGTGCAGGTGGCCGCTGGCGTGATGCACCATGCGCGCCGCTACCTCTCGCCGCGCACCGCCATCACCGAACGCGAGCTGCTCGTCGCCGGAGGGGCGGCCGGCATCGCCGCCGCCTTCAACACGCCGCTGGGCGGCATCGTCTTTGCCATCGAGGAACTGTCGCGCCGACTGGAGCAGCGCAACAGCGGCCTGATGCTGGCGGCCATCGTGGTCTCGGGGCTGGTGTCGGTCTCGGTGTTTGGCAATCTGTCGTATTTTGGGCGGGTGACGATCGAAATCGTCTCCTGGGCCGATCTGTTTTGGCCGGGGCTGATGATTGCGCTGGCCTGCGGGCTGCTGGGCGGGTTGCTGTCGCGGCTGCTGCTGGTGTCGTTCACCGGTCTGCCGGATCGCTTCTGTGCCTACCGGCGCGCCCACCCGGTGCGGTTTGCGGCATGGTGCGGGCTGGGGGTGGCCATCATTGGCCTGGTGACCGGCGGCGCGGCCAATGGTGGCGGGCATCACCACGCGCGCGAACTGCTGGCCATGACCTCGGTGGAGGAGCACACACCCTTTCTGTTTTCGGGGCTCAAGCTCATCGCGTCGTGGTGGTCGGCCTGGTCGGGGGTGCCGGGCGGCATCTTCGGGCCCAGCCTGGCCATGGGCGCCGGCGTGGGTGCCGACGTGGCCTGGCTCACCGACGCGGGCCAGGTGCAGGCACTGATTGCCATCGGCATGGCCGGCTTTTTGGCCGCCGTCACGCAAGCGCCCATCACGGCCATGATCATCGTCATGGAGATGACCGATGGCCACAGCATGGTGCTGAGCCTCATGGGGTGCGCGTTGCTGTCGAGCCTGGTCTCGCGCATGATCAGCCGCCCGCTGTACGGGACGATGGCCGAACTGATGCTCGAACGGGTGCTGGAACGAGCGACGAAAGCCGAACCGGCGCCGGCCCCGGCGGGGGCGGCAGACGAGCCCCCCGGAGACGTCAGCGCGCCCGGGCCGCAGGCTGCTCCTGCGGCGTCACCCGCTTCGGCCCCTGGGGCGACGGCGCCTGCATCGGCCACGCCACCACCAGCCACACCAGGGTCAGCGCCGCGCAAGCCATGAACAGACCACTGGCGCCTGCCTGTGCCACCAGCCAGCCGCCCACCGCGCCACCGACGAAGAAGCCCACCGATTGCAGGGTGTTGTACACCCCGAGCGCTGAACCGCGTGACTGGGGCGGGGCCAGGCGGGACACCAGGCTGGGCTGGCTGGCCTCCAGCGTGTTGAATCCCAGAAAAAACAAAAACAGCGCCCCGCCCAGCAGCGCCAGCGGCACGGCTTCGGTCTGGCGGCTGCTCCACCAGAACACGATTTGCACCAGCACGAGCAGCGCGATGGCCACCAGGAACACGGCCCGCAGATAGCCGCGCCGTTCCAGCCGGAACAAGACCCCCCCCATCACGGCGAAAGAACCGACGAGCGCCAGCAGATAGACCGTCCAATGCCGAGGCGCCGGCAAGCCCGCAGCCACCAGCAGCGCCGGCACGGCCATCCACATGGCCAGTTGCACGGCATGGAGCACGAACACGCCCAGGTTCAGGCGCAGCAGGGCCGCATCGCGCAGCACCGGGCCCAGCCCGCCACGGGCCGCATCGCGCAGCACCGGCGGCTCGGGCGGCACCACCCAGGCCACCACCGCCATGCCAGCCAGCGCCAGCACGCAGGTCAGGGCAAACAGGCCCGACAGGCCGATATGGTGGGCCAGCACGGGGGCCAGCACGAGTGAGGAGGCGAACATCAGCGCGATGCTCACGCCGACCAGCGCCATCGCCTTGGTGCGGACTTCGTCACGCGTGGTGTCGGCGATGAAGGCGGTGACCGCCGCCGAAATCGCGCCCCCGCCTTGCAGGGCGCGGCCCAGGGTGAGCCACTCCAGCGTGGGCGCCCAGGCCGCCAGCAAGCTGCCCAGCGCAAACAGCGCCAGCCCGCCCTGGATGACGCGCTTGCGGCCCCAGCGATCGGATGCCATGCCCAGTGGAATCTGCAAACAGGCTTGGGTCAGGCCGTAGATGCCCATCGCCAGCCCCACGAGCGCGGGATCGTCGCCACCCGGGTAGCGCGCCGCTTCCAGGGCAAAGACCGGCAGCACCAGAAACAGCCCCAGCATGCGCAAGGCGAAAATGGCCGCCAGCGACAGACTGGCGCGGCGCTCGGCCGCAGTCATGCGGTGCGAAGAAGCAGGCGATACGGACACAGGCAATCAAGGACGAAGGGCGCAAGCCCGAAGCGAAGCATCGATTGTCGCTCATGCCGTTGCCCCGTTGCCTGCGCCGGGACATGCCGGCGGCGGGTCAGCGCGACTTGACCTCGCTGCGGTAAGCTCCGCAACCGACCAGCAACTCGTCGTTGATCGGCAGCACGAAGGAGGACTTGCCGCGCACGTCGCCGGTCAGCGGATTGACGATGTTGTACTCCACCCAGCCGCCGCCGTTGTCGGCGCGGTCCCAGGCGTCGTGCAGGAACTGATCGGCGTCGATGCCGGGGGCGTCGTGCACGCGGGTGCCGGTCTTGGCCCGATCGGCGCCCATGACGCGGTAGGTGCCCTGGCGATCGAGCACGAACACGTAGAGATCGCGGTCGATGAAGGGGCCGTCCTTGCGGTAGAAGTCTTCACATGCCTGGTCGTAGCCCATGGCCCGGATGTGGGCCAGGGCGTCTTGCGCCAGCCGCATCGCCACGTCGGCCGTGCCGTTCTTCAGCCGCATGTGGTGCACGGCCTCATCCAGATCATCGGTGTGCGCCCGCAGTTCCTCCGAGCGCTTGGTGGTGCGTTCCACCATGGCGGCGTTGTCGTAAGTGACGGTGTCGAGCTGCCCCATGGCCTGCGCCACTTCCTTGAGCGCGGCGCTTTGCTGGTTGCTGGCCACGGCCATGCCGTCGATGCGGGCGTTGATGTCGCGTATGCCTTGCACGAGCTGGTCCATCACGGCATTGACGGAGCTGATCTCGGCGACGGACGACTGCACCCGGCCGGTGGATTCGGCGATGAGCTGCCGCACTTCACCGGCGGCCGACTGGCTGCGTTGGGCCAGGTTGCGCACCTCTGCGGCCACCACGGCAAAGCCACGGCCGGCCTCGCCCGCGCGGGCCGCCTCCACCGCGGCATTGAGCGCCAGGATGTTGGTCTGGAACGCGATGCTGTCGATCACGCCGATGATCTCGTTCATCTTGCGCGAGGTGGCCTGCAGCGTGCCCATGCCGCGCACGGTTTGCTGCATCAGCCCGCTGGCCTCTTCGGTCTGCTGGTGCAGGCGGGCGCTGACGCGGCTGACCTCCTGCACGTTTTCGCTGTTGCGGTTGACCGTCTCGGCCGCTTCGCGGATGTTGGCGCTGGCTTCCTCCAGGCTGGCGGCCTGGGCCTGCGTGCGCTCGGACAGTTGGGTGCTGTCGTGCACCAGCTGCTGGCCCATGTGGCCCAGCACGGCAGAGACGCTGCGCACATCGGCCACGATGGCCGACAGGCTGTTGAGCATGCCTTGGAACTTGCGCGCCATCTGGGCCATTTCGTCGGTGCCGGCGATATGGACTTCGCCCGTGAGGTCGCCCTCGGTGGCGCGTTCGATCACGCTGTTGAGCTGGCGCAAGCCGTCGATGGTGGCATGGTAGAAGGCCACCATGCCATAGATGAGAATGACCAGCAGCAGCACGGCCGCCACGCTCACGATGACGACCTGCCGCTCATAGGACGCGGCGCGGCCGCGCAGCAGGGCCTCCAGCCGCTCGGCCATGGCTTGACCAAAGGCATGCTGGTCGACCTGGATCTCGGTGCCGTCCTGGAAATGGCCAACCGGATCGGCGATCAGGATGCCTGACCCCATGCTGGAGCGGGTGATGGCCGTATAGGCGTAGGCGGCGCCGGTGACTTCCTCCCACACAGCGGGCACGGCCTCGCCAATGCGCTCCAGCGCGTCGAGCCGCTCCTGCATCTGGATCAGGCGGCTGTCAACGAAATCGGTTTGCCCACCCAGACGCACCGCGTTGGTGATGAGCTCGGCGCTGTAGCCTTGGCTTTGTTGCACCAGCAGGGCACCACCCTCGTTGCGCAGATGGGTGGTGGCCTGCATCAGCGGCAGCAGCCGTTCGACCAGCAGATCGACGAGGTAATAGACGTTGGTGTTCGGGTCCAGCAGCAGGGTGGACGATTCCCCGGCCACGACGGCGAGCTTGTGCAGGCGGGCGAGCAAGTCGGTGTGCTGGGCGTACCACTCGCTGCGCGCCTGGCTTTGGGGGCTGGCATCGATCAGTTTGCGCAACTCTTCGCGGATCGGCTCCCATTCGCCCGACAAGCCCAGCGCGGCTTCGCGCTGCACGGCGGCATCCAGCGCCGTGATGCGCTCGCGCAGCCGTTGCCGGGACTCCTCCACACCGGTGGCCGAGGGCGCGTGCCCGGCCAGCAGCATGTTCACATGACCCTGGTGATCCTGTAGCGGCACCGCCAGATCGACCACCTGCTGCACCACCCGCAGGCCCGAGAGTTCGCGCAGCGCCGTGGCCCGGTCGTTCCAGAAGCTCTGAATCAGCAGTGCCCCGGCCAGCGCCAGCGGCAGCAGCAGCACGGCGGCCATGGCGATCATCTTCGCGCTCATGGGCAGACGCTGCATGAGCGAGACGCCGGGGCGGATGAAGGGGTGTGCGCGGTGCGGTGCGGTCATGGCGGGATACTCTGGGCAAACGTCCGATCAACGATCATAGCCACGATTGGGCACCATCCAGCCGCCTGAAATACCGGGATTTCCCCCGGTTGGTCCGGTGCAAGCGGGGTTCCTGACGCCTGGCTGACGTCTGGGTTAACGTCTGGTTTGTGCTCTCAGCGGCTGGCCAGCGCGGCGCGCATGGCGTCGATCACGGCTCGGTAATCCGGCTGGCCAAAGATGGCGCTGCCCGCCACAAAGGTGTCGGCCCCGGCGTCGGCCACGCGGCGGATGTTGTCGGCCTTGATGCCGCCGTCCACCTCCAGCCGGATGTCCTTGCCGCAAGCATCGATGCGGCGGCGTGCTTGCTCGATCTTGCGCAATGCGCTGTCGATGAACGATTGGCCGCCAAAGCCCGGGTTGACGCTCATGATGAGAATGAGATCGATGTCGTCGATGACCCAGTCCAGCGCGTCCAGCGGCGTGGCCGGATTGAACACGAGGCCCGCCCGAGCCCCCCGCGTCTTGATCGCCTGGACGCTGCGGTGCACATGGGTGGAAGCGTCGGGGTGGAAGCTGACCAGGTCGGCGCCGGCGTCGATGAAGGCGCCGGCCAGCGCATCCACCGGTTGAATCATCAGGTGCACGTCGATGGGCACGGGGGTGCCGTCCGGTCTTTTCGCGTGGGGCTTGAGGGCCTGGCAGACCATGGGCCCGAAAGTGAGGTTGGGCACGTAATGGTTGTCCATCACGTCGAAATGAATCCAGTCGGCGCCAGCGGCGATCACGGCGCGCACTTCCTCGCCCAGGCGGGCAAAGTCGGCCGACAGGATGGAGGGGGCGATGCGGTAGGTGGTCATGGTCACAAGCCGTTCAGGGGGCGGTGCGCCCCTGCAGGCCCGCATTGTGGCAGTTTTGCACCGGCAGGCTGCAAGCGCGGCACAATCGCCCCATGCCCAGCCACCAGTTCCAGTGCGAAGCCGCCGTTCGCTATTTGCCCGAAGCCTCCGATCCGCAGGCGCCGCTGTACGTGTTCGCCTACACCATCACCATCCGCAATGTGGGTGACGTGGCGGCCCAGCTGATTGCCCGCCATTGGGAAATCGAAGACGTCCAGGGGCGGGTGCAGGTCGTCGATGGGCTGGGCGTGGTTGGGCAGCAGCCTTTGCTACAGCCGGGCGAGGCCTTCCAGTACAGCAGCAGCGCCCCCCTGCAGACGCCCATGGGCATCATGAGCGGGCATTACTTCTGCGTGGGCGTGGACGGGCACCGTTTCGAGGCGCCGGTGCCTGCTTTTGTGCTGCGGGCCGAAGGGGGCAACGGCGGGGCGGCATGGTACTGATGGGCGAGTTCGATCTCATCCGGCGCCACTTCCAGCACGCCCTGCAACCGGCCGGCGTGGCCCTGGGCAATGGCGACGACGCCGCCCTGCTGGCGCCCGCCCCAGGCTGTCACCTGGCCGTTTCCACCGACATGCTGGTCGAAGGCCGCCACTTCCTGCCCACGGTGGACCCCCGCGCCCTCGGCCACAAGGCGCTGGCCGTCAACCTTAGCGATCTGGCCGCGATGGGGGCCCGCCCCCTGGCCTGGACGCTGGCGCTGGCGCTGCCCCGGGCTGACGATGCCTGGCTGGCTGCCTTGGCCGCCGGGCTGCTGGCGCTGGCCGATGCCCACGGCTGTGCCCTGGTGGGCGGCGACACCACGGCCGGGCCGTTGAACCTGTGCCTGACCGTGATGGGCGAGGTGCCCGCCGGCCAGGCCCTGCGGCGCGATGCCGCGCGACCGGGCGATGACGTGTACGTCAGCGGCCAGTTGGGCGATGCCCGGTTGGCGCTGGAGGTGTTTCGCGGGCGCTGCGAGGTGCCGGCGGCCACGTTCGCGCGGGCGCGGCGGCGCATGGAATGGCCCCAACCCCGGGTGGCGCTGGGGTTGGCCCTGCGCGGCGTGGCCCGCGCCTGCGCCGACGTGAGCGACGGGCTGCTCGGCGACCTGGGGCACATCCTGCGCGCCTCGGGCGTGGGCGCGCGCATCGACGCCGAAACGCTGATGCAATCCGCGGCCGTCAGCGACGACGTGCGTGCGTTGCCCAAACCGTTGGCGCTGACCTGCGTGCTCGCCGGTGGCGACGACTACGAATTGGTCTTCTCCGCCCCGGCGGCCGCGCGTGAGGCGGTGCAGGCCGCCGCGCAGGCCGCCGGGGTGGCGGTGACACGCATCGGTGCCATTGAAGAGCCTGCCGCTGGGGCGGCCGGCACCGCCCGGCTCGTGGATGCCCAAGGCCGGCCCTACCGGGTGCCCGATGGCGCCCATCTGGCCGGCTTCGACCATTTCGCCTGAAGGGCCGAAACGACCGGTGCCCACTTGGCGCGGTGTCACAATCCTTGGCATGAACGCCTCCACTTTCCCCGCCGATGACGCCCCACCCCGCGACGCCGCCTCGGTGGTGCTGCTGCGCGACGGGCCCCAGGGCCTGGAAGTGTTGTTGCAGCGCCGGCACCAGAACGCCGGCGTGCTCGGTGGCCTGTACGTATTTCCGGGCGGCAAGCTCGATGCCGCCGACACCGATGCGGCCTGGGCCGAGGCACTGGACCTGCCCCCTGCCGCTCTGCCTGAACGACTCAATGAAGCGGCCCTGTCGCCCGCCTTGGCTCAAGGCTTGCACGTGGCCGCGCTGCGTGAACTGTTCGAAGAAGCCGGCGTGCTGCTGGCCACCCCGGCGCCGGGCGCCGAAGCGCTGCGCGCCGTGCGCGAAGCCATGCCCCACCACGCTTGGCCGCAGGCATTGCGCCGACAGGGGCTGCGGGCGCATCTGACGGGGCTGTTGCCGTGGTCGCGCTGGATCACGCCGCGCAACCCGCCCGTGGGCACGCCCCGTTTCGACACCCGCTTCTTCCTGGCTCTGCTGCCGGCGGGGCAGGCCGCCATGCACGACGACCACGAATCCATCGACAGCCTCTGGCTGACCCCGCGTGAAGCGCTGCAGCGTTACTGGCGGCGCGAGATCGAGCTCATTCCGCCGCAGCTCATGGCGCTGGCGCAACTGGCTCGCCACGCCAGCGCCGCTGGCGCCTGGCAAGAGGCCCAGGGCCGGCGCGCGCCATGCATCCAGCCCGAACACTTCATGGACGGTGAGGCGCGCGCCATGTGCTATCCCGGCGACCCGCTGCACCCGATCGCCCAGCGCGCCCTGCCCGGCCCCACCCGGCTGCGCCTGGTGAACAAACGTTTCGAGCCTTTCGACGGTTTTGAAGGATGGTTCCGATGATGGCCCCACCCCTCATCCAACCCGATGCGCGCTTTCTGTTTGCGCGGCTGTCGCACCTGATCGCGCTGGGCTTTGGCGCGGGCCTGAGCCGCCGGGCGCCGGGCACCGTGGGCACGCTGTGGGGCTGGGCCCTGTTCCTGGTCATCGATGCGCTGTTCCAGCCGACCGACTGGGCCTGGGCGGCCCTGATCGGCGCCGGGCTGCTGGCGGGCTGGTGGGCCAGCGTGGCCACCGTGCGCCGCTGTGGCGTGGCCGATCCGGGCTACATCGTGATCGATGAAATCGTGGCCTTCTGGCTGGTGCTGTGGCTGGCCATGCCCATGGGGTTGCTCGGGCAGGCCGTGGCCTTTGGCCTGTTCCGTTTCTTCGACGCCGCCAAGCCCGGCCCGGTGGCCTGGGCCGATCAGGCCTTCAAGGGCCCCGGCTGGAAGGGCGCCTGGGGCGTCATGTTCGACGACCTGGTGGCGGCCTTCTGCACCTTGCTGGTCATCGCCCTGTGGCGCTTCCTGTGGTGAGGGGCCGATGAACACGCTGGACCCCCAGCTCCTGGCGCTGTGCGAGCGGCTGGCCCAAGCCCTGCGGCCACGCGGGTGGCGGCTGGCCACCGCTGAAAGCTGCACCGGTGGCCTGATCGCGGCCACCTGCACCGGGCTCAGCGGCTCCAGCGACTGGCTGGACCGTGGCTTCGTGACGTATTCCAACGCCGCCAAGACCGCCCAGCTTGGCGTGCCCGAGGCGCTGATCGCCCAGCACGGCGCGGTCAGCGAAGCGGTGGCTCGCGCCATGGCCGAAGGCGCCTTGCGGCACTCGCTGGCGCAGGTGAGCGTGGCCGTGACCGGCGTGGCCGGCCCCACGGGCGGCAGCGCCGACAAACCGGTCGGCACCGTCTGGTTTGGCTGGGCCACGCCGCAAGGCGTCGTCACCGAGCGGCAATGCTTCCCCGGCGACCGTGACGCCGTGCGCGCCGCCACGGTGCGCCATGCGCTGGAGGGGTTGCTGCAACGGCTGGGTTGATGCCCCTGGGTGGCGGCGGGCTCAGGCCCCGTGGCACTTCTTGTACTTCTTGCCGCTGCCGCACCAGCACGGATCGTTGCGCCCGGGTTCCTGGGCCTTGCGCACGGTTTCCACGCGTGGGCCCACGTGCTTCCAGGTGTCGCGCAGGTCGTACACCGCCCAGATGGCGTCGCCGTAGGCGTTGAGGCGCTCTTGGCTCACGCTGGGCGGGCTGTCGTCGCCAAACATGCGCACGGTGGGCTCGCCCTCGTCGTCCTCGGTCAGGGCCACGATGCGTTCCATGGCGTCTTCCACCCAGCCGGCGGCTTCCTTGTCACGCGGTGGCTGCCATTCTTCGGGCCAGGTTTCGACGGCGTACATGAAGCCCAGCGCCCACACCTGGGCAAAGGAGGGCAACGCTTCGCCGCCCAACTGCTCGGCCATCTCGGCGCGTTCGGCCTCGGTCATGCTGGCCACGGCGCCCCGCAGGTCCACCACCTCGGGGGCGTAGCAACGTTCATCGTCCAGTGACTCGACCGGCGCATCGAGCGCGGCCTGCACCTCGGCCCAGCGGCGCTGCCACAGGCGCAGGAATTGGTCGTGCTGCTCGGAGCTGGCAAACAGGTGGGGGCCGAAGGTGCCGGTGTCGGGGTCGCTGAGCAGGGCGCCGAAATATTCCTCGGGCGGGATGGCGCGGCGGCAGCAAATGAGCGCGGCCATGAAGCCTTCGCAGAACTCCCATTGGGGCACTTCGTCGAGACGGGTGCGCAGGTCATCGAGGATCTGGTCGAGGGCGTCGTAGTCGGCATCGCCCAGCGCGTCGGTGGACAGGGGATGGGGGTTGGTCATGGGGCGGGGGCGCGTCGATGATGAGGCGGCCAGTGTATCCGCATGGGCGCGGATTCGACGAACGGCGCTAGACTGTGCCCACGATGACCGACCCCACCGCCTTCCCCCCAGTTCCCGCGCACGACGGCGCGGCCGTCCGGCTGGCGCCCTCGGACCTGCGCTTGCGGGTGGACCCGGCCAGCCTGGGCTTTTCCACCACCGCCGAGCTGGCGCAGGAGCCACTGCCCTGGATTGGCCAGGAGCGGGCGCACACGGCCGCCCGGTTCGGCCTGGGCATCGACCAGCCGGATTACCACCTCTTTGTGCTGGGCGACGTGGGCACGGGCCGCTCCACCCTGCTGCGCCAGGCCATGGAGGCCGCCGCCGCCCAGCGCCCGGTGCCGCCCGATCTGTGCTATCTGCACAACTTCGAGACGCCCGAGCGGCCGCGGGCCCTGCGCCTGCCGGCAGGACAAGGGCGGGCATTGCGCCAGCTGATGCAGCAGTTCGCGCGCACCCTGCAAGCCGACATTCCCAAACGCTTCACCGAACCCGACTTCAAGGCCGAACTGCAGGCGCTGGAACGGCGCTATGCCGACGAGGAGGCGCGGGCCTATGCGGCGTTGTCCGCCTTCGCCGAGGCGCGGCACTTTGCCTTGCGGCGCGACGGCGGGCAACTCATCTTCACCCTGGTGACCGAGCAGGGCGAGACCCTGTCGGCGGCCGAGATGGCCGCGCTGCCGCGTCAGGAGCGGGAGCGCTACGACCAAGGCGAGCGCGAGCTGCGCAGCGAAATCCTGCGCTTTCTGGAAACCACCGCGCCGCTGGAGCGCGCGCTGCGCGAAGGCGTGCAAGCGCTGCGGCGCCAGGTCGTCAAGCCCTTGGTGGAGCGCGAAATGCAGGCCATCCGGCAAGGCCTGAAAAAACAGTTCAAAGACACGCGCAAGCTGGGCGCCTGGCTCGACGAGGTGACGCGCGATGTGCTCGACCATGTGGAGCTGTTTGAAACCGGCGCCCCGGAAGACGAAGAAGACCGGCGCCAGGCGCTGGCCGAGCAGTTGGCCCGCTACCGCGTCAACCTCGTGGTGGACAACGCCAATGCCCAGGGCGCGCCGGTCATCGTCGAAAACAATCCGCTGTACCGCCCCCTGTTCGGCAGCATCGAATACCACTCGGAAAACGACGTCCTCGTCACCGACTTCACCCGCATCCGCGCCGGCAGCCTGCTCAAGGCCCATGGCGGCTTTCTGATGCTGCATCTGCGCGACCTGCTGGCCGACGACCTGGTGTGGGAGAAGTTGCGCCGCTTCCTGCGCAGTGGCCGCCTGCAGATCGAGGAGCCGGGCACCATGTTCAGCGCCCTGGCCACCACCGCCCTGTCGCCCGAGGCGGTGGACGTGGACGTGAAGCTGGTGCTCATCGGCTCCAACGAGCACTACTACGCCTTGCAGGAGGGCGACCCCGAATTCACCCGCCACTTCCGCGTGAAGGTGGACTTTGCCGATGCCTTTCATGCCAGCGACGACACCCGCTACGCCACGGGCGTGTTCGTGGCCCATACCTGCCAGCGCCTGGGGCTGCCGCATTTCAGCGCCGGGGCCGTGGCCCGGCTGATCGAGGACAGCCACCGCGAAGCCGAAGACCAGACGCGCCAGAGCGCGGCCTTTGCCCGCACCGAGGCGCTGGTGGTGGAAAGCGCGGCCATGGCCCAGGCCCGGGGGGCGCGTTGGGTCGAGCGCCACGACGTGGATGCCGCACTGGCCGCTCGCAACCACCGCCACGACTACCCGGACCAACGCCTGCGCGAGGCCATCCTGGAAGGCGATCGGCTCATCGCCCTGGGCGGGGCACGGGTCGGGCAGCTCAATGGGCTGACGGTGATCGATCTGGGCGACTACCGCTTCGGCCTGCCCATGCGGGTGGCCGCGCGCACGGTGGCCGGCTCCGAAGGGCTGCTCAACATCGAACGCGAGGTCGAGCTCTCCGGCCCCATCCACGACAAGGCCGTGCTCATCCTGCACAGCTATCTGTCGGCGCTGTTTGCCCACATCGCGCCACTGGCTTTGTCGGCCTGCATCGTGTTCGAGCAGGAATACCACGGCGTCGAAGGCGATTCGGCCTCCTGCGCCGAGCTGTTTGCCCTGCTGTCGTCGTTGTCGGGCGTGCCGCTGAAGCAGGGCATTGCAGTCACGGGCGCGCTCAACGCCTTTGGCGAAGTCTTGCCCATCGGCGGGGTGAACGAAAAAATCGAAGGCTTCTTCCGGGTTTGCCAGGCCCAGGGGCTCACGGGCGAGCAGGGCGTGCTCATCCCGCAACGCAACCGGCGCCACCTCATGCTCAGCGATGACGTGACCAACGCCGTGGCCCAGGGGCGATTCCACATCTACACCGCCACCCACGCCCTGGAGGGGCTGGCCCTGCTGACGGGGGTGCCCGTCGGAGCGCTGGAGCCCGCGGGCGACGAAGCCGCCGCCTACCCGTCCGGCACGCTGCTGGGCCGGGCCGAGGCCACGCTGCACGCCTACCGGCGGGCCTGTCTGCGGGCGGGCAATCCGCGGGCGTGGCGGCGGCGCGGCTGAGGCTCAGGCCGGCACGGGGCTTTGCGCCCAGCGCTGCGCCCGCTCCAGCACGAAGTCGATCAGCGTGCGCGTGGCCAGGGTCTGGTAGCGGTCGGGCATGCGCAGCAGGTACAGCCGGGTGCCGAACAGGCTCAGCCGCCACTCATCCAGCGTGGTCACCACACGGCCCGCGGCCACGTCATCGGCCACTAGGTAATCGGGCACCAGGCCCACGCCCAGCCCGGCCACGATGGCCTCGTGCAAGAACTGGAAGTTCTCCGAAGCCAGCGTAGGCTGCAACGCCAGTTCGCGCCGTTCCTGCCCCTGGTAGGCGGCCAAACGCAGCTCCCGCCCCACCACGGTCGAGGTGATGATGGGCACTTCGTGCAGGGCTTCCAGCGTGGCTGGCATGCCGTGGCGCAGCGCGAATTCGGCCGACGCGCAGGCAATGTGCCGCATCGGCGCCAGCTCCCGCGCCACCAGGCCGGGCGGCGGGTCGCTCATCACCCGCACGGCCACGTCCACCTCGTCGCGCAGCAGATTGTCCACCCGGTTGTCGAACAACAGTTCCAGCGTGATGCTGGGGTACATCCGCTTGAATTCGATCAGCCAGCGCGACATCACCACCTGCCCAAAGCCCGTGGGCAGCGCCAGCCGCACGTAGCCGTGCAAACCCTCGGTCAGGCTGGCGACCGACTCCTGGGCCGCCAGCAACTCGTCGCGAATGGCGCGGCCGTGCCGGTACAGCTTCAGCCCGGCTTCCGTGGGCTCGATGCGCCGGGTGGTGCGCCGCACCAGTTGCACCCCGACGGTTTTCTCCAACTGGCTCAGGTGGTAGCTGACGTTGGCCCGACTCATGCGCCGCTTGCGAGCCGCCTGACTCAGCCCCCCCGCGTCCACGATGTCCACCAACAGCAGCAAGGCAGCGGCATCCATCATTGTCAAAAGCTTTTTGACGGATTGTTCATAAGTTTTGTGATTGTCAAGGAAAACGCCCCGGGGAACAATGCGGCCCATGTCGCTGTACCGCATCCAAGACGGCGTGGCCGTCATCACCCTTGACCACCCTCCTGTCAACAGCCTCAACCACGCCCTGCGCCAACGCATCGTGCAAGCGCTGGACGCCGCCGAGGCCGACCCTGCCGCCTGCGCCCTGGTGCTGACGGGCCAGGACAAGGCGTTTTCTGCTGGCGCCGACGTCAGCGAAGTGGGCACCCCTGCCCAGCTGGCTGAGCCCATTTTGCTGACGGTGCTGGCGCGCGTGGCCGCCTGCCGCAAGCCGGTGGTGGCGGCCCTGTCGGGCGTGGCGCTGGGTGGCGGGTTGGAGCTGGCCATGACCTGCCACGGCCGGGTGGCGCGGGCGTCGGCCCAGGTGGGCCTGCCCGAAATCCTGCTGGGCCTCATCCCCGGCGCCACTGGCACCCAGCTGCTGCCGCGCCTGGTGGGCGTGCCCAAGGCGCTGGACATGATGCTCAGCGGCCAAGCGCAAAGCGCCCGCGCCTGGGCCGACAGCGGCCTGTTCGATCGGGTGATCGACGACGGCGCCGACTTGCTGGTCGCCGCCTGTGCCTTGGCCCGTGGCTGGGCCGAAGCGGGTGCCCGCCCCGCCAGCCCCCGCGAGCGCACGCTGGATGCGGCCCAGGTGGCGGCCGAAGTCCATGCCGCGCGGCAGCGCCTGACGGCACGCCAGCGCCTGCAGCCGGCCTATGCCGCCCTGCTCGATGCCGTGGCAGGCTGCGCCCTGCCGTTCGAGGAAGGGGCCCGGCAGGAGCGCGCGGTGTTCCTGCAACTCGTGCCCAGCCGCGCCGCCCAGGCCCTGCGCCACCAGTTCAAGGCCGAGCGCGAAGCCACCAAGCTGCCGGCCGACGTGCAAGCCGACCCGCGCCCGGTGCAGACCGTGGCCGTCATTGGGGCGGGCACCATGGGCGCGGGCATTGCCATTTGCGCGCTCGACGCCGGCCTGAAGGTGCTGCTGCTGGAGCAAAACGACGAAGCCTTGGCCCGCGGCCAGCAACGCATTCGCGAGCACTACAGCGGCCGCGTGGCCGCCGGCAAGATGCCAGCCGCCGTGGCCGAAGCGGCGCAATCCCGCCTGACGCCCACCCTGGACTGGCCGGCGCTGGCGCATGCCGATCTGGTCATCGAAGCTGTGTTCGAGGACCTGGCCGTCAAGCAGGCCGTGTTCCGCCAGATCGACGCCCACGCCCGCCCCGGTGCCGTGCTGGCCACCAACACCTCTTACCTCGACATCGACCAGATCGCCCAGGCCACGGCCCGGCCACAGGACGTGCTGGGCCTGCATTTCTTCAGCCCGGCCAATGTGATGAAGCTGCTGGAAGTGGTGCGCGGCGCGCGCACCGCGCCCGACGTGCTGGCCACCGGCATGGCGCTGGGCAAGACCCTCAAAAAGCTGCCCGTGCTCTGTGGCAACGCCTTTGGCTTCATTGGCAACCGCATCTACAACGCCTACCGCAAACAATGTGAATTCATGCTGGAAGACGGCGCCTGGCCCGAGGACGTAGACAACGCGCTGACCGGCATGGGCTTTGCCATGGGCCCCTTTGCCGTGGCCGACCTCTCGGGCCTGGACATCGCCTGGCGCATGCGCCAAGCCCAGGCCGCCACGCGCGACCCGCGTGAACGCTATGTGCCCATCCTCGACCGCCTGTGCGAGCAAGGCCGGCTGGGCCGCAAGACCGGCGCCGGCTACTACACCTATGCCGACGGCAAGCAGTCCCCGCACACCGACGCCACCGTGCGCCGCCTCATCGAAGAAGCCAGCGCGGCACGCGGCATCACGCGCCAGCCCTTGAGCGCCGAGGCCATCTGCCGCCGCGCCCTGCTGGCCATGGTGAACGAGGCGGCCCTGCTGCTGGCCGAAGGCGTGGCCGCGCGGGCCAGCGACATCGACGTGGTGCTGGTGCAGGGCTACGGCTTCCCCCGGTGGGAGGGCGGCCCCGTGTTCTGGGCCCGTCAACAAGACCGGGCCGGCCTGGAGCGCGAACTGCGCGAGCTCGCCGAGCGCAGCGGCTACGGCTGGCGCTTGGGCAACCTCGACACCTTGCTGCCGGGCTGACGCCCCAGCCCCTTTCGGAGACCTCCATGAACCAAGCCTTCATTTGCGATGCCATCCGCACCCCCATCGGCCGCTACGGCGGCGCCCTCTCCAGCGTGCGCACGGACGACCTGGCCGCCATTCCCCTCCAAGCCCTGATGGCGCGCAACCCCGGCGTGGACTGGGCCGCGGTGGCGGATGTGATCTACGGCTGCGCCAACCAGGCCGGCGAAGACAACCGCAACGTCGCACGCATGGCCGCCCTGCTGGCCGGCCTGCCGCAAGACGTGCCGGGCGCCACCATCAACCGCCTGTGTGGCTCCGGGCTCGACGCCGTGGGCACGGCGGCACGCGCCATCCGCGCCGGCGAAGCCGGGCTGATGATCGCCGGTGGCGTGGAGAGCATGAGCCGGGCCCCGTTCGTGATGCCCAAGGCCGACAGCGCCTTCAGCCGCGCCAACGCCGTGTACGACACCACCATCGGCTGGCGCTTCATCAACCCCCTCATGAAAGCCCGCTACGGCGTCGATTCCATGCCCGAGACGGCCGAGAACGTGGCCCAAGAGTTTGGCATCGAGCGGGAAGCGCAGGACCGCATGGCGCTGGCCAGCCAGCAACGCGCCCTGGCTGCCATCGAAGCCGGCCACCTCGCACGCGAGATCTGCCCCGTCACGCTGCCCCAGAAAAAAGGCGACCCCATCGTGGTGGACCGGGACGAGCATCCCCGCCAGACCAGCCTCGAAGCTCTGGCCAAGCTCAAAGGCGTGGTCAAGCCCGACGGCACGGTGACCGCCGGCAACGCCAGCGGCGTCAATGACGGCGCCTGCGCCCTCATCCTGGCCGACGAAACCAGCGCGGCCCGCCACGGGCTCACCCCCCGGGCCCGCGTGGTCGGCATGGCCACGGCCGGCGTGGCCCCCCGCATCATGGGCATCGGCCCGGCACCGGCCACGCAAAAGGTGTTGGCGCTCACCGGCCTGACGCTGGCCCAGATGGACGTGATCGAGCTCAATGAAGCCTTCGCGGCGCAAGGGCTGGCCGTGCTGCGCCTGCTGGGCCTGCCCGACGATGACGCGCGCGTCAACGCCTGGGGCGGCGCCATCGCGCTCGGCCACCCGCTGGGCGCCAGCGGGGCGCGCCTGGCCACCACCGCCGTTAACCGGCTGCACGCCACCGGCGGTCGCTACGCGCTGTGCACCATGTGCATCGGCGTGGGGCAAGGCATCGCCTTGGTGCTGGAGCGGGTCTGAGGCCAGCCGCCCGCCGCCGCGCACCGGCGGGGCGGGTCAGCCGCGCATCAGGGCTTCGATCTCGTCAGCGGCCACGGGCACGCCACGGGTGATGAGCTCGCAGCCGTCGGCCGTCACCACGGCATCGTCTTCGATGCGGATGCCGATGTTCCAGAACCGCTCGGGCACGTCGGGGGCGGGCCGCACGTACAGGCCCGGCTCCAGCGTCAGCACCATGCCCGGGCGCAGGATGCGGCTGGGCCGGTCTTTGATGGTTTCGCCGCTCAAGGGGTCCTGCCGCTCGCTGACCTGGCCCATCTCGCTGGGCTCCACATAGCTGCCCACGTCGTGCACGTCCAGCCCCAGCCAGTGGCCGGTGCGGTGCATGTAGAAGCGGAAATAGTGCCGCTGCGCGATCACGTCGTCCACCGTGCCCACGGCCTGGGCATCGAGCAGGCCCACATCCAGCATGCCTTGCGCCAGCACCCGCACGGCGGCCTCGTGCGGATCGGTGAAGCGCTGGCCGGGCCGGGTGGCCGCCACCGCGGCTTGCTGGGCGGCCAGTACCAGGTCGTACAGCTCACGCTGCGGGCCACTGAAGCGCCCATTGGCGGGGAAGGTGCGGGTGATGTCGCTGGCGTAGCCGTCGAGCTCGCAGCCGGCGTCGATGAGGACCAGCTCCCCATCGCGAATGGGCGCGGCATCGGCCCGGTAGTGCAGGATGCAGGCATTGGCCCCAGCGGCCACGATGCTGCCGTAGGCCGGGTATTGCGAGCCGTGCTGGCGGAATTCATGCAGCAGCTCGGCGTCCAGGTGGTATTCGCGCAAGTCCTGCCCGCTGCGCATGGCCGCGGCGCTGCGGCGCATGGCGCGGATGTGGGCCTGGGCGCTGATCTGCGCGGCCCGGCGCATCAGCGCCAGCTCGTGGTCGTCTTTGACCAGGCGCATCTCATCCAGCGGGCCGCACAGGTCGCGCAGGCTCTGCGGGCACAGCACGCCGTAGCGCACCCGGGCGCGCACCGGCTGCAGCCAGCCATCCACCTGCGCTTGCAGCCCCTCATGCGTGGCAAACGGAAACCACACCGTGCTGCGGTTTTCCAGCAGCGCGGGCAGGCGGCTGGGCAGGGTATCCACGGCATGGGCTTCATCCACACCCAGCGCGGCGGGGGCGGCCTCGGGGCCCAGGCGCAGGCCGTCCCAGATTTCGCGCTCCACGTCCTTGGGCTGGCAGAACAAGATGCTGCGGCCTTCGGCCGTCAGCACCAGCCAGGCATGGGGCTCGGTGAAGCCGGTCAGGTAGTAGAAGTAGCTGTCAAAGCGATACAGGTAATCGCTGTCGCGGTTGCGCGGGCGCACCGGCGCGGTGGGCACGATGGCAATGCCGCCCGGCCCCAGCTGGGCGGCCAACTGGGCGCGGCGGCGGGCATAGATGTCGAGGTGGGCGATCGGTTGCATCCCCGGATCATACGCAAGCCGCCGCGGCGCATCGGCCGCCATGGTCTTGCTGCCCTCACACCTGCAAGGCGGCCAGCCGCTGCGGCGTGCCCACGTCCACCCAATGCTCGGGGTACAGGCTCGCGCCCACCTGGCCAGCGTCGATGGCGGCGCGCAGCATGGGGCCCAGCGGCGCGGCCACGCCCTCGGGGTTGCCGGGGGCAATCGTGCACCAGGGCTGGGCGAAGAAGGCCTGCTTGAACAAGCCGATGGTGGAATAGGTGTGGCGCGGCACCCCGGCCCCGTTGTGCGCCAGCAGCCGCCCACCGGGCAACACCGCCGCGCCAAAATCCCCTTCGGGGTGGTGCGGCGGGTTGGGCACCAGCCAAATGTGCGCCAGCAAAGGGCTGCGGGCAAAAGCATGGCGCACCGCCTCGGCAAAGGCAAATTCGGGCGCGAACACATCGCCGCCGGCCAGCCAAAACACCTCATCCAGCCAAGGCAGGGCGCGGACGATCCCGCCAGCCGTCTCTAGCGCGCGGCCAAAGTCCTGCCCTTCCATCGAATAGCGCAACGCCAGTTGCGGCGCCGCGCCCGCGCCGTCCCAGGCCGCGGCATCGGGCGTGAACACCGGGCCAAAGCGCTGCGCAATCTGCTCGCCCAGCCAAGCGGTATTGATGCACACGCTGCGCGCCCCGCCACGGGCCAGCGCCTCCAGATGCCACTGCAACAAAGGCTTGCCCCGCACCGCCAGCAGCGGCTTGGGGGTGGTGTCGGTCAGCGGGCGCATGCGCTCGCCGCGGCCTGCGGCCAACAGCAGGGCTTGGGCGGGGGGATGGGGGGTCATGGCAGGGCGTCCAATGGGCTGGCCACACCTTTGCCGCCCTTGCCGTCGCGCACCACGTCTTGCAGCCAGGGCGACTCATGTTTAAGGGCCTCGCGGTAGCAAAACAGCAGGGCCGACAGGGCCTGGTTCTGTGTGGATGCCGACACATGCCCATCGACCGCCAGATGCGTCAGAAAGGCCTCCACCTCGGCAGACCCCATTTCATTCGGGTGGCGCTTGTTGTGAAACAAAATGAACCGCTTGACCCAGTGGACGTATTGCCTTTCTGTGGCTAGACTGTAGTGCTTGAAACGCACCCTGTTGCGAAGCTGTTCGAGCAGTTTGGGTGGCTGGGGTGAATTTTCTGGCATAGACCGTAAAATCGGTGTTCTACTTGAGGTCTGTAAGGGAGGAAGGCCTTGTTATACACCTGTTTTTTATATGAGTATACGCCGCTTGCGGCGTATACTGTACGTTAGCCGACGATAACCCTATGGCGCCAACAGTCGTCCGTGAAGGTCCTTTCCGACTCTTCTTCTTTTCCCGTGAAGAGCCGAGAATGCATATCCACGTCGCCCATCCCGATGGTGAAGCCAAGTTCTGGCTCGAGCCTTCGGTTTCCCTTGCGGGCCATACGGGTCTGTCAGCGAAAGAGCTTTCCGCTGCCGAGGAAATCATCCTTCGCCACTTGCAGGAGATCAAAAATGCCTGGCACAAACACTTTGGCCGCTGAGGTCACCCATATTTCCAAGCACGGCTTCTGGCTACTGCTTGGTGACGAAGAACTGTTGATTCCGTTTTCCGAGTTTCCCTGGTTCCGGCAAGCAACCGTGGACCAGCTTTGCGATGTTGAATGGCCTACGGCCGACCACCTTTATTGGCCCCAGCTCGACGTCGATCTGTCTGTCGAGTCTATTCGGCATCCCGAGCGCTTCCCGCTGGTGTCCGCAGTTTCGGCTAACTCTGCGCTCCAGGGGGACGCGCCGCAAGCGGCGCGCCCCTGAGCTTGAACGTTAAATGGCCATGATTGTTGAAGCTCTGAGAAAAATCCATCTGCGGCATCGGCTGCAGGAAGGCGATGTTTCTGCACATACCAAGTCCGCGCAGGTCATCACGAAGGAGTGGCAAGCAGCAGTCTGCGCGAATGATGTGTTGGGTGAGGTGAGGGTTTCAAGAGCAAATAATGAGCGAATCGATGTCGTCGATTTGAAAACCAAAACAGCATATGAACTCAAGGTTTCTGGCAAAAATACGCACCACGAGTTCTATAAAGATCTGGTAAAGGTGCTCACATACAATGAGTACCAAATTGCAGAAAATAGGCTGACAAAGCTGGTGTTTATCAGTGAGGAAACCGGCATCCGTTCGTTGATGGGGCGGTTAGATGAAATGTTCCTCAAAATGCTTGAATCAAAGCATAAGTTAAGCATTGAGCTTGTAGCCATTTAACCAATGGGTGAAGCCGACCGGTACTACGCTGCGCTCCGTCCCGGCGGCTTACCCAAGGCGTTAGGCATACAAAAGGACACTTACATGAAACGAATATTTGCTATTTCACTAGCCATTCTGCTCACAGGCTGCTTTGGCCCATCAGACGAGCAAAAACAAAGGGCAGAAACAGCATGTGAAAAATTCGTGCTTGAAAAAGTGGCGGAAAAGTACCTCGATGAAACGCATGTTTTTGACACTTACGTGAAAGATGGAAAAATCGTGGTTGAAGTAGGCTATCGAAGGGAAAGCAGATCATATAGTGACGGTGATTCATACTCAGTGCGCATATGTATTTATGACGAAGAAAAAGGAACCATTGAAATTCCGAGTTTGTTTAACATGGGACAATGGAAAAAATAATCACAATGTAAATCGGAGGAATACAAATGCCATTACCACTTATTCCCATAATCTCGGCTCTTGCGGCTGGTGGCACTTTAGTTCCACACGCGGCTGGCGGAATGATCGTTACTTCGGCTGCTGGTTACGTTGCAGGAACATATCTCAGCACAGCAGCTATAAGCGGGATACTTGCAGCCGCTTCAACGGCGCTTGGCGCTGGAGCACTGTACTTATCTGGCGCTGCTGGAAGCATCATTGGTAGCGCTGGCATATTTGGTACAACTGTTGGTGCATCTGGAATTACAGGGGTACTAATGTCAGCAGGGATTATTTCATCCACTCCAATATGGGTGCCTTTAGCAGTTGGTGGCGCAGCAGCTGGTGGAGCCGCTGGTCTTGGTTACGGTGGTTATCGGCTCTACAAACTGAAGCAAAAAATTAGCAACACCCCTGAAGGCGAAGAAGCTCAATTCACAGAAACTGAAGCCAATATAATCGAGAAAATCATCAAACGCCTCAGCAAGAAAGAAAACCCTGATGAAAAAGCCTAACAATCACATGCACTCAGACATCAAAAAGCGCCGCTCCTTCGGTGCTCGGCTTTTTGCTGCTGGTGATGTGGGGCGTTAGGCTTGTCAATCATAAGGAGCGAAGCATGAAGAAAGTATTGAAGTGGATTGGTATCGTATTCGTTGGGCTGATTGTTCTCGGGATGATAATCGACCCACCACAATCACAGGAACATAAGACGCAGGCGACGGCTCATGATAATCAGTCTGCTAATCAAGCTGGAACAAACACAGAACAAGGCAAACAAGAAACAGTTACGCTGTCAGGGCCTCAAAAGAATGCTGTTAGATCTGCAAAACAGTACCTCAGCATGCAGGGTTTCTCGTGCAAGGGCCTTATTCAGCAACTTTCATCGAGTGCTGGGGATAAATATACCGTGAGCCAGGCAACATATGGCGCACAGCAGGCAGGTGCTTCGACGTCCCCCCGGATTTGAGTAGCAGGTGAGCTTGGAGTCCAATCGACGTCCCCCCGGATTTGAGTAGCAGGTGAGCTTGGAGTCCAATCCCATGTGACAGGAGATTGGACGTGAAGAAGAGATTTACGGAAGAACAGATCATTGGCTTCCTGCGCGAAGCCGAGTCGGGTCTGCCGGCGGACTGACCCCAGAGGCTTATGCCCAGCTGTTGATACAAAACCGGTTAAATTAACCCCCGGACTCCAAAGCCCAGTGCTACTGAAAACGGGGGGACGTCGGCTTGTAAATAGGTTGGCGTAACAGCCTACAACTACTTCGAGTGGGACTGTCCAACTGCGGGCTGCGCCCGCTATTGGCCAGCCCCTCAAGCTGCACGTTAGGCCGTTCCCGTCCATGCCAGCCCATTTCTCCCTTCCGTGCCGTCTCGCCAGCGCCGACTTTCGCGCTCCGTCCCGGCCGTCGGGCTGGCGCTCCGTGGGGCGGTCGCCGACAGGCTCGCACCGCCTTGCTTCGTTTCGCCCTTCAGCCCCGTCGCGGGCTCGTTGGGTTTCGGTTTCCTCGTCCGCCGCAGCCGCTTTCTGCGCCGGGCGGGGATTTCGGGCCTTGGCGCTCTTGCGGGCGTCAGCGCCTAACACTCCGCTCCAGGGGGACGCGCCGCAAGCGGCGCGTCCCTTAGCTTCGACGTTGGGCATCTTGAAGAGCCCGCTTGACAGGCGTACGTTATCGCGTACTATTTAGGCTTCTTTGAAGGAGCACGAAATGAACACCCTTACCGCCAGCGAAGCGCGCGCCAATCTGTACCGGCTCATTGACCAAACAGTTGAGTCACACGAGCCGATCATCATTTCCGGAAAACGCAGCAGCGCCGTTCTGATCTCTGCGGAAGATTGGAGCGCAATTCAAGAAACTTTGTACCTATTAGCTGTGCCTGGCATGCGCGAGTCCATCAAAGCCGGGATGGCCGAGCCCCTCGAAAAAAGCTCGAAGGCGCTTAAGTGGTGAGTTGGGAAATTGTTTATGCCAAGCAAGCAATGAAGGATGCAAAAAAGCTTGCTGCGAGCGGCCTTAAGCCAAAGGCACAAGAACTACTGGCGGTTCTTGCCGGTGACCCATTTCAAAACCCACCGCCCTTCGAAAAGTTGGTCGGTGATCTTGCTGGCGCCTACTCTCGTCGCATCACTATTCAGCACCGCCTGGTCTACGAGGTCTTTACCAAAGAAAAAACGGTTCGCGTCTTGCGCATGTGGACTCACTATGAGTGAGGCGCGGCCCAACCCATCATTCCACCGGACCTGTACGAAAAGCCGTGCAGGCCGGTGAATTTAGACGTTAGGCTCTGTCCACCACGGCAACGGATGATCTCTGCAAGCGTTCCGCGAACCCACCTTGCTGGATGTCAAGGTGTTTGACAAGATCGTGCGCACGGGTCCACGCCATTTTCATGGGCACGACTCCACTTTGAAGCCGTGCGCGAACTGACCGTGGCTTGAGCCGTTTTTTCAAGCGACTCACCGTGGGGGGCTGGCCAAGACCAAACGAATTGGGCATGCCAAGCTGGCGGGGCAGGCGCTGATGTGCTTTGCCACGTACAACTTGGGTAGCGCATGGGCTCCATCGGGGGCTGGTACGTGCGCATCAAGTGTGAATCAGGGGGGCAGTGCGCCCAAAATGGGCGACGTGGCCTGAGTGTGAGCTGGGGTATGGAGACTGCGCCGGGCAGCCACGGGCCGTCTGCGGCACACTGTGTGCCGACATGGCGAGCTCGCACCCAGATCTCATCGTCGCCCGGCCCGAAGGGCTGTACTGCCCGGCGGGGGACTTTTACATCGACCCGTGGCGCCCCGTGGAGCGGGCGGTCATCACGCACGGCCACTCAGACCATGCCCGCTGGGGGCACCGGCACTACCTGGCGCATGCCGACAGCGCCGGCATTTTGCGGCAGCGGCTGGGTGCCGAGATCGCGCTGCAAACGCTGAATTACGGCGAGGCGATTGACCACCGCGGCGTGCGTCTGTCGCTGCATCCGGCTGGGCATGTGCTGGGCTCGGCCCAGGTGCGGGTGGAGCACGCGGGGCGGGTGTGGGTGGCTTCGGGCGACTACAAAACCGAAGCCGATGGCACTTGCGCCCCTTTTGAGCCGGTGCCTTGCCATGGCTTCATCACCGAGAGCACGTTTGGCTTGCCGGTGTATCGCTGGCCGCCCCAGGCCGAATCGGTGGCGCAGATTCGGCAGTGGTGGGCGCACAACGCGGCGCAGGGACGTGCGTCCGTGCTGCTGTGCTATGCCTTGGGCAAGGCGCAGCGCCTTTTGCATGCGCTGCGCGAGGCCGACGTGGGGCCGCTGGTGGTGCATGGGGCCTTGGAGCCGATGAACGCGGTGTACCGGGCGGCCGGGGTGGCGTTGCCGCCCACCGCGCGCGCCACCGATCTGGAGCCGTCTGCGCTGCGCCGCGCCCTGGTGCTGGCGCCGCCTTCGGCGCAAGGCTCGCCGTGGCTGCGCCGCTTTGGCCCCGATGCGCAGCTGGCGCTGGCCAGCGGCTGGATGCAGGTGCGCGGCATGCGCCGCCGCCGCGGGGTGGACCGAGGCTTTGTGCTGTCAGACCATGCGGACTGGCCGGGCCTGTTGCAAGCCATTGAGGCCACAGGGGCGCAGCAGGTGCGCGTGACCCATGGCCACGTGGCGGTGATGGTGCGCTGGCTGCAAGCGCAGGGCCTCGACGCCCAGAGCTTGCAGACCGAATACGGCGATGAGCGGGAGGAAGCGCCGGCATGAAGCGTTTTGCCGCCCTGTACCGCGAGCTGGACGCCAGCACGGCCATCCGCGACAAGCAGGCCGCGCTCCAGCGTTATTTCCGCGAGGCGCCGCCAGCCGATGCGGCCTGGGCGGTGTACTTTCTGGCGGGTGGCAAGCCCCGGCAAATCGTGCCCACCCGCCTGTTGCGCGATCTGGCCCAGCAAGCCGCGGGCATACCCGCCTGGCTGTTCGAGGAAAGCTATCAGGCGGTGGGTGATTTGGCCGAAACCCTGGCCCTGCTGCTGCCGCCGCCGGCCGATCCGCAGGAGCGTGGCCTGGCCGACTGGCTGCAACACCATCTGCTGCCCCTGCGCGGCCAGCCGCCCGCCACCCAGGCCCAAGCCCTGCTGGCGCAGTGGCGCGCGCTGCCCCAGGCGCAGCGCTTCGTCTATTTCAAGCTCATCACCGGCGGGCTGCGGGTGGGGGTGTCGCGGCTGCAGGTCACGCAGGCGCTGGCCGCCGTGGCCGGGCTGGAGCCCAAGCGCATGGCGCAGCGGCTCATGGGCTACACCGCCGTCGGCCGCCAGCCCACGGCCGCGGACTGGGCCGCCCTGATGGCCCCGGCCCACGCCGACGAATCCCAGGCCGCCAGCGGCCAGCCGTATCCCTTTTTTCTCGCGCATCCGCTGGCCGAGCCCTGGACCGATTTCGACGCCCTGCTGGGCCCGCTGTCTGGCTGGCTGGTGGAGTGGAAGTGGGACGGCATCCGTGCCCAGCTGGTGCGCCGCGCAGGCCAGACATGGCTGTGGAGCCGGGGCGAGGAACTGGTGACCGACCGTTTCCCCGAGCTGGCCGAACTGGGCCATGCCTTGCCCGAAGGCACCGTCATCGACGGCGAAATCGTCGCTTGGCAGCCCCAAAGCGCCGCAGACCCGCCGGCTGCGGCCGCCTCTGATGCGGCCGCGCTTGGCGCAGCGGGCGCTTTGCACGGCCTGGGTGGGCGCCCCGGCCCGTTTGCCGAATTGCAACAACGCCTGGGCCGCAAGCGCCTGAGCCCCCAGTGGTTGCGCCAGCGGCCGGTGGCCCTGCTGGCTTACGACCTGCTGGAGCACGAGGGCCAGGACATGCGGCAGCAGCCGCTGCAGGTGCGCCGCGCCGCTTTACAGGCCCTGGTGGGTGGCTTGGCGCATCCGCGCCTGCCATTGAGCCCCGAAGTCAGCGCCCCCACCTGGGCCGCGTTGGCCGCGTGGCGCGAGCAGGCCCGCGCCATGGGCACCGAGGGCTTCATGCTCAAGCACCGCGAAAGCCGCTACGGCGTCGGGCGGACCAAGGCCGATGGCCTGTGGTGGAAATGGAAAACCGACCCCATGAGCGTGGACGCCGTGCTCATTTACGCCCAGCGTGGGCATGGCCGCCGGGCCAGCCTGTTCAGCGACTACACCTTTGCCTTGTGGAGCGCCCCGATCGGCCACCCGCAGCGGCAGCTCGTGCCCTTTGCCAAGGCCTATTCCGGGCTGACCGATGCCGAAATGGCGCAGGTCGATGCCATCATTCGCCAAACCACGGTGGACAGCTTTGGCCCGGTGCGCAGCGTGCGCCCGACGCTGGTGTTCGAAATCGGCTTCGAGGGCATTGCCCGCAGCCCGCGCCACAAAAGCGGCTGGGCGGTGCGCTTCCCGCGCATGTTGCGATGGCGGCACGACAAGCCGGTGGACGACGCCGACACCCTGGAGGCGCTGGCCGCCTTGGCCCCGGCCTCGCACCAACGGGCGCCGCTGGCGCCGCATGCGCCATGACGCGCCGCGGCCGCCAGCGCGTGCCGGCGACGCCGGACCCGGTGGCCTGGATGCAGGCCCGCGGCTGGCAACCCTTCGATTTTCAGCGCCGGGCTTGGCAAGCCATCGAAGCCGGGCAAAGCGGCCTGCTGCACGCCACCACCGGCGCGGGCAAGACTTACGCCATTTGGCTGGGCGCATTGCACGCCTGGGCGCAGGCCACGAGGCCAGGGGCCGAGGGCGCCCCACCGCTGACGGTGTTGTGGATCACGCCCATGCGGGCCTTGGCGGCCGATACCTGCCGCGCGCTGCAAGCCCCATTGCCCGATTGGGCGCCCCACTGGACGCTGGGCTTGCGCACGGGCGACACCCCCGCTGGCGAGCGCCAAGCGCAGCAGCAGCGCCTGCCCACCGTGCTGGTGACCACCCCCGAAAGCCTGTGCCTGCTACTGGCCCGGGCAGATGCGGCCCAGGCGCTGGGCTCGGTGCGCTTGGCGGTGGTGGACGAATGGCACGAGCTCATGGGCAACAAGCGCGGCGTGCAGGTGCAGCTGGCTTTGGCACGGCTGCGCCGGTTTCAGCCTGGGCTGTGCATCTGGGGCCTGTCGGCCACCTTGGGGGAGCTGGATCAAGCCCTGCACGCGCTGCTGGGCCCGCAACACGCCCCGGCCGCCTGCTTGCTCCAAGGGCACATGCCCAAGCCGTTGTGCATCGACACCTTGTTGCCTGCGCGCATCGAGCGTTTCCCGTGGGCGGGGCATTTGGGGCTGGCCATGGTGCCGCAGGTGGTGGCCGAAATCGACGCGGCCGCCAGTACCCTGGTGTTCACCAACACCCGCGCCCAGGCCGAACTCTGGTACCAAGCCCTGCTGGACGCGCGGCCCGACTGGGCGGGCCAAGTGGCGCTGCACCACGGCGCGCTAGACGCCGCAACGCGCCAATGGGTGGAGGCCGCTTTGCGCCAAGGCACGTTGCGTGCCGTGGTGTGCACCAGCAGCCTGGACCTGGGCGTGGACTTCCAGCCCGTGGAGCGGGTGCTGCATGTCGGCTCGCCCAAAGGGGTGGCGCGGTGGCTGCAACGCGCCGGGCGCAGCGGCCATGCGCCCGGGCGGCCCTCGCGCATCAGCCTCGTGCCCACGCACAGCCTGGAGCTGATCGAAGGCGCGGCCGTGCGCTGGGCCGTGCAGGCGGGCCACATCGAGCCCCGCCCATCGCCCCGCCACCCGCTGGACGTGCTGGTGCAGCACCTCGTCACCGTGGCGCTGGGAGGCGGCTTCAGGCCAGACGATTTGCTCGCCGAAGTGCGCGGCACCGCCGCCTATGCCACCCTGAGCGATGCCGATTGGCGCTGGTGCCTGGATTTCGTGGCCCAAGGCGGGCCTTCCCTGGCCAGCTACCCCGACTATCGCCGCGTCATGCCCGATGCCGACGGCCTCTGGCGCATGACCGATGCTCGGCTGGCCCGACGCCATCGCGTCAACATCGGCACCATCGTGAGCGACGCCACCGTCACCGTGCAGTACCAGGGCGGCGCCCGCATCGGGCAGGTCGAAGAGAGCTTCATCGCGCGCTTGCGCCCGGGTGACTGCTTCCTGTTCGGGGGGCGCGCGCTGGAACTGCTGCGTGTGCGCGAGATGACGGCCTGGGTGCGACGCGCCGACGGTCAGCGGCCCATGGTACCGCGCTGGAGTGGCGGCAGCCTGCCATTGTCCACCGCGCTGGCCGATGCCGTGTTGGCCCAGTTCCAAGCCGCTGCCCAAGGGCAGTGGGATGCCCCGGAATTGCAAGCCGTCAAGCCCTTGCTGGCCGTGCAGGCGCGTTGGTCGGCCTTGCCCACGCCTGGCAGGTGGCTGGCCGAAACCCTGCGCACCCGCGAAGGCTGGCACCTGTTCCTGTACCCCTTTGCCGGCCGCCATGCCCACCTGGGCCTGGCCAGCTGGCTGGCGTGGCGCATGGGGCAGCAGCAGCCCTGCACCGTGTCCATGGCGGTCAACGACTACGGCCTGGAACTGCTCAGCCCCACCCCGCTGGATTGGCGAGCCCACTTGCCGCGGTGGCTTGCCGCCCCCGCCGAGGCCGACGCCTTGCAGCAAGAGGTGCTGGCCAGCGTCAATGCCTCCGAGCTCGCGCAGCGCCGCTTCCGGGAAATCGCCCGCATTGCCGGGGTGCTGTTCCAGAGCCACCCCCGCGAAGCACGCCGCCAACGCCAGTGGCAGGCCTCGGCCAGCCTGTTCTGGGGCGTGTTCTCGCAACACGACCCGGACAACCGCCTGCTGGCCCAGGCCCGCGCCGAGGTGCTGCTGCACGAGTTGGAGGCCCCGCGCCTGCATGCCACGTTGCAGCGCCTGAGCCAATGGCCGCTGCAATGGCAGACACTGACCCGGCCCTCCCCGTTGGCCTTTCCGCTGCTGGCCGAGCGTCTGCGCGAACGCCTGAGCACCGAAACCGCCGCCCAGCGCATTGCCCGCATGGTGGCGCAGCTGGAGCGGGCCGCTGACGCGCCGCCCCGAGCCCGCCGCCGCCCCGCCTGACCCTTTGTCATCCCCGCATGCCCGCTGCCCAGAACACCTCCCCAGACCGTGGTCCCGCCAGCGCTGCCTTGTGGCAAACCTGGGCAGGCGAGGCCGTCGCCTTGCTGCCCGAGCGCGCCTTGTGGTGGCCGCGCGAGCACACCCTGTTCGTGGCCGACGTGCACCTGGGCAAAGCCGCGAGCTTTCGGGCCCAGGGCGTGCCCGTGCCCACCGGCACGACGCAGGACAACCTGGAGCGCCTCTCGGCCCTGCTGCGGCAGTACCCGGCGCGACGGCTGGTGGTGCTGGGCGACTGGCTGCACGCCGCCAGCGGGCGCACTGCCGCCGTGCTGGCGGCCTGGCGGCAGTGGCGCCAGCGCCACGCGGCCCTGGCGCATGTGCTGGTGCGCGGCAACCACGACGCCCATGCGGGCGCTCCCCCCGCCGATCTGGGCTTGCAAACCGTGGCCGAACCCTGGCACCTGGGCCCCTTTGCCTGTTGTCACCACCCCCAGACACTGCCGGGCCGCTTCGTGCTCGCCGGCCATGTGCACCCGGTGTGCCGGCTGCGCGGCCCAGGGCGCGATGTGCTGCGGCTGCCTTGCTTTGCGCAGCACGCCGACGGGGCCTTGCTGCCCGCCTTCGGCGCGTTCACCGGAGGGCATCTGATCATGCCGCCCGCGTCTGGGGCGTTGTACCCCATCGGGGGCGGGCGGGTCTGGCGACTGGATGCCGGATACCCCCTCCCAGCGCCCCCCGGCTAAAATAGGGGGTTTTCCTTCATCCCCCGCGGCCGAACGGTTTCGTGCCGCTCACCTCGAGGTTTCGATGACCGCCGCCACCCCCGCCACCGTTTCCGTGCAGACCATGGCCAATGCCATCCGCGCCCTGGCCATGGACGCCGTGCAGCAAGCCAATTCCGGCCATCCCGGCGCCCCCATGGGCATGGCCGAGATGGCCGTCGCTCTGTGGAGCCGCCACCTCAAGCACAACCCGGCCAACCCGCAGTGGGCCGACCGCGACCGTTTCGTGCTCTCCAACGGCCACGGCTCGATGCTGATCTACGCCTTGCTGCACTTAAGCGGCTACGACCTGCCCATGCAGGAGCTGAAAAACTTCCGCCAGCTGCACAGCAAGACGCCGGGGCACCCCGAGGTGGGCATCACCCCGGGCGTGGAGACCACCACCGGGCCGCTGGGGCAAGGCATCACCAACGCCGTGGGCATGGCGCTGGCCGAAAAACTGCTGGCCGCGGAATTCAACCGCGACGGCCACGCCATCGTGGACCACCACACCTACGTGTTCCTGGGCGACGGCTGCCTGATGGAAGGCATCAGCCACGAGGCTTGCGCCCTGGCCGGCGCCTGGAAGCTCAACAAGCTGATCGCCCTGTACGACGACAACGGCATCTCCATCGATGGCCAGGTGGCCCCCTGGTTCATCGACGACACCCCCGCCCGCTTCCAGGCGTATGGCTGGCACGTGATCGGCCCGATCGACGGGCACGACGTCGATGCGGTGGATGCGGCCATCGCCCAGGCCAAGCGCAGCACCGACAAACCCACCCTCATCGTCTGCAAGACCGCCATCGGCAAAGGCAGCCCCAACCGCGCCAACACCGCCAAAGCGCATGGCGAGCCCCTGGGCGCCGAAGAAATCGCCCTCACCCGCCAGGCCCTGGGCTGGACCCACGAGCCCTTCGTGGTGCCCAAAGACGTGTACGCCGCCTGGGACGCCAAAGCCCGCGGCAAGGCCGCTGAAAAGGCGTGGAAAGACCGCTTTGCGGCCTACAAAAAGGCGTTTCCGTCGCTGGCCAAGGAATTCGAGCGCCGCATCCAAGGCGAGCTGCCCAAAGGCTTCGACCAGTTGGTGGTGGACACCGCCGTGGCCGCCCACGCCAAGGCCGAAACCGTGGCCAGCCGCAAGGCCAGCCAACTGGCGCTGGAAGCCTACACCGCCGCCCTGCCGGAGCTGCTGGGCGGCAGCGCCGACCTCACCGGCTCCAACCTCACCCACACCAAGAGCACGCCGGCCCTGCGCTTCGACACCACGGGCGCGGTGGTCAAGACCGAGGCCGGCCAGATCGGCCGCCACATCAACTATGGCGTGCGCGAATTCGGCATGGCCGCCATCATGAACGGCGTGGCGCTGCATGGCGGCTTCATCCCCTATGGCGGCACTTTCCTGACGTTCAGCGACTACAGCCGCAACGCCATCCGCATGGCCGCGCTCATGAAGCAGCGCGTCATCCACGTGTTCACCCATGACTCCATCGGCCTGGGCGAAGATGGCCCCACCCATCAAGCCATCGAACACGCCGCCAGCCTGCGCCTGATCCCCAACCTGGATGTGTGGCGCCCCGCCGACACGGCCGAGACCGCCATCGCCTGGGCGGTGGCGCTGCAAAACGCCAGCCGACCCACCGCGCTGCTGCTGAGCCGGCAAAACCTGCCCTACGCGCCCAAAAAAGACCTCAGCGACATCAACAAAGGCGCCTACGTGCTCAGCGAGCCGCAGGACGTCGGCTTCAAGCCCGGCAAGAAAGCCAAGGCCGTCCTGATTGCCACCGGCTCCGAAGTGCAACTGGCGCTCAAGGCCCAACAGCTGCTGGCCGAACAGAAAGTGCCGGTGCGCGTGGTCTCCATGCCCAGCAGCACCACCTTCGACCGCCAGAGCCTGGACTACCGCCTGACCGTGCTGCCCCCGGGGCTGCCGCGCATCGCCGTGGAAATGGGCGCCACCGGCGGCTGGTGGAAATACGGCTGCGCCGCCGTGGTGGGCATCGACACCTACGGCGAATCGGCCCCCGCGCCGGTGCTGTTCCAGCACTTCGGCTTCACGCCCGAGAACGTGGCCGCCACTGTGCAAGCCGCCCTCGCCCGCTGACCCTTTCTTTCCCGCCCTCACAGAGAAAAGCCCATGAGCATCAAACTCGGCATCAACGGTTTCGGCCGCATCGGCCGACTGGCGCTGCGCGCGGCGCTGCGCGACTTCCCCGACATTGAAATCGCCGGCATCAACGACCCCAAATCGGCCGATTACCTGGCCTACATGCTGAAGTACGACAGCGTGCACGGCCGCTTTCAAGGCGAAGTCAGCCACGAGGGCAACGAGGCCCTCATCGTCAACGGCAAGCGCATCCCGCTGACCCACGAGCGCGACAACCCGCAGCTCAAATGGGGCGAGATGGGCGTAGACATCGTGCTGGAGTGCACCGGCGCCTTCCTGACTGCCGAAGCCTGCCAGGTGCACCTCGACGGCGGCGCCCAGAAGGTGGTCATCTCCGCCCCCTCCAAAGACGACACGCCCATGTTCGTCTATGGCGTCAACCACACCGCCTACGCCGGGCAGGCCGTGATTTCCAACGCCTCCTGCACCACCAACGCCCTGGCCCCGGTGGCCAAGGTGCTGCATGACCAGTGGGGCATCAAGCGCGGCCTCATGACCACCGTGCATGCCGCCACCGCCAGCCAAAAGACGGTGGATGGCAGCTCCAAGAAAGACTGGCGCGGCGGCCGCGGCATCCTGGAAAACATCATCCCCAGCAGCACCGGCGCGGCCAAGGCCGTGGGCAAGGTCATCCCCGAGCTCAACAAGAAACTCACGGGCATGAGCTTTCGGGTGCCCACGTCCGACGTCTCCGTGGTGGACCTGACGGTGGAGCTCGAACGCGAAGCCAGCTACGACGAGATCTGCGCCCACATGCTGGCCATGAGCCGCAAGCCCGTCAGCGAAGGCGGCATGCAGGGCGTGTTGGGCTACACGAGCGACAAGGTCGTCTCGACCGACTTCCGGGGCGAGAACTGCACCAGCGTGTTCGACGCCGAGGCGGGCATCGCGCTGGACAAGACCTTCATCAAGGTGGTGGCCTGGTACGACAACGAATGGGGCTATGCCGCCAAGTGCCTGGAGATGGTGCGGGTGGTGAGCCGCTGAGCGGCCCCGCTGGCGCCCCGCTTCAGGGGCAGCGCTGCAGCGGCCGGTCGCGCAGGATGCCCATGGCCTCGATGCGGCGGCGCTGGGCGTCGCTGACGCCATCGAGGCGCAGGGTATAGACCGGCGTGTCTGGCCGCTCCTGTACCACGCGCGCGCCACTGATGCCCTGGCGGCTGGCATCGCCCAGGGCGCGTTGCGCGGCCTCTTGCGTGGAGTACGTTCCCAGCGCCAGGCCCGGGGCCAGCCCCGGTGCCGACAGTTCACGGTGATCGATGCCGGCGCGGCGCAGTTCGCTGCGCCGCTGCTGCAAGGCGGCTTCGCTGGGGAACGGCCCCAGATACACGACCCAGCGTGCCGGCAGCACGCTCTCGGCCAGGCTCCAGCGGCCTTGCATGCCGTCCATGTTTTCCAACGCGGCGCGTACCAGAATCTCTTGCGCCCGCGGCAACCCGCTGGCCTGCCAGCAAGAAGCGGCCGGCACCGGCGCAGCGGCAGGCGAGGCGGCTGCGGGCACAGGCGCGGTAGCCACCGGCATGGACGATGGCTCGACCGGCTCGGAGGGCTGGGCATCTGGGGGTTGGGTGGCAGGGTCCGCTGTCACCGGCTCAGCCGCAGGCGGGGAAGCGGCGGCGGTCGGGTTGGGTGGCGCCGGGGTGGCGGGTGTGGCCGCTGCAGGGCGGCTGTTCCCCTGTGGCGTTGCACGTGCGGTGGCGTTGAGCACCACCACCGCCTCTGGCGCCACCTGCATCGCCAGCCGATGTGGCTCACGCGGATCGCCGGGCGCCAGCCCCAGCACGGCCAGATGCCCCTGGGTATAGGCCCAGAAGGCCAGGTTGGCCAACACCAGCAGCAGCGCCAGGGTTCTCAGCACGGGCGCACACTCACTTCATGCTGCACCACGGCCACGCGGCCAGCCGCGCCGCGCAGCCACAAGGCGCCGTCGGCCCGCACCCCGTCGGCCACGCCCTCCTGTCCGTCGGACAGGCGCACGGCCCGCCCGCGCAGCGCGTCGCGGGCCTCGAACCGGGCCGCGAAAGGGGCAAAGCCCTCGCGCTCGAACGCCACCAGATCGCGCACCAGCGGCGGCAAGGCCCGCACCAGCCAGCCGCCAGCGCTCAGGCCGGCGGCCGGTGCCACCGTCTGCAGGCCCACGGGTGGCATCGGCGCCACGCCCTGGGCATCGGGCTCGGCCGGCAGGGGGGGTGGGGGTTCCACGTTCAGGCCCACGCCGATGATGGCCAACCGCTCGGTGCCCACGTTGGCCGTCTCGACCAAGATGCCGCCGAGCTTGCGGTCCTGCCACCACAGGTCGTTGGGCCATTTCAGCCGCACCTCGGGGTGCAGCGATTCCGCCAGACTCACGCCCACGGCCAGCGACAGGCCTGACCAACTGGCCGGGCGCAGGGGCAGGCCGAGCGAGAAGGTCAATGACGCGCCGGGCTCGCTGACCCAGCCCCGCCCACGGCGCCCTCGGCCCGCCGTCTGTTCCAGCGCCACCAGCAGCACGGGATCGGCCTGGCCCTGGCGGGCGCGGCGCATCAGCTCGGTGTTGGTCGAGTCGATGGTGGGCAGCACCTCCACCGCAAACCCGGGCCACCCGGGCGCCACGGCCTGCCACACGGCTTCGGCGGCGCTGTGCAGATCGGCCAGGGCGCGGGCGGTGTTCATGATCGACGGGCTGGTGTGGCGGACGCCGAGGCCCGGCGGCGCGGCCGGCCAGCGCGTGGGGCCAGCAGGGTGCCGCGGCAGGCGGGCGTGCCGCAGTGGCAGGCGTACTCGGCCTTCAGCCGCGCAGTCAGCGGCTCGTCGATCACCAGGCCATAGTCGTAAAACAGTTCTTCGCCCGGCGCAATGTCGCGCAGCGCCTTGATGAACACGCGGCCCTCGGGCGTTTCTTCGGCCTCGCAGTTGGGGGCGCAACTGTGGTTGATCCAGCGCGAGCTGTTGCCGCCATGTTTGGCGTCGATGACGCAGCCACCTTCGATGTGGAAATAAAAGGTGTGCGTGGGCTGGGCCGGGTCGTGCGGGTGGCGGCGCAGCGCCTCGGCCCACGAAATCACTTCGCCGGTGTACTCGATCAGCCGCTCGCCCGCCGCGATGGGCCGCAGCGCGAACACCCCTTTGCCGTGCACGCCCGAGCGGCGCACCTGCAAGCGCCGGCCCGCGCGGGGGCGGGCCACGGGGGGGGATTGGGCGGGGTCGGCGGCGCTCACGGGCAGAAATTTGGTAACGTTAATACATGCCTGCGCACGCACGTGTGCGCACCGGTGCGCGTGCGCGCGCATGGGAGAGGATTGTAGAGAACGAATCGACCGACATGACCAAAACACTGGTGATCGCTGAGAAACCGTCCGTGGCGCAAGACATCGTGCGCGCGCTCACGCCCGTGACCGGCAAATTCGACAAGCACGACGACCATTACGAAAACGACCATTACGTCGTGACCTCCGCCGTGGGCCACCTGGTGGAAATCGCCGCGCCCGAGGCGTATGACGTCAAGCGCGGCAAGTGGAGCTTTGCTCACCTGCCGGTGATTCCGCCGCATTTCGATCTCAAGCCCATCGACAAGACCAAGTCGCGCCTGCAGGCGGTGGTCAAGCTGGCCAAGCGCAAAGACGTGGGCGCCCTCATCAACGCCTGCGATGCCGGGCGTGAAGGCGAGCTCATTTTCCGTCTGATCGAGCAATACGCCGGCGGGGCCAAGGGCCTGAACAAGCCGGTCAAGCGGCTGTGGCTGCAGTCCATGACGCCGCAGGCCATCCGCGAAGGGTTCGAGCAGTTGCGCAGCGACGAGCAGATGCGCCCGCTGGCCGATGCCGCCCGCAGCCGCTCCGAGGCCGACTGGCTGGTGGGCATCAACGGCACGCGCGCCATGACCGCCTTCAACAGCCGCGACGGCGGCTTTTTCCTGACCACCGTGGGCCGGGTGCAGACGCCCACGCTGGCCGTGGTGGTGGAGCGGGAAGAAAAAATCCGTGCCTTCAAGAGCCGCGACTATTGGGAAATCCACGCCAGCTTCGGTGCCCAGGCGGGCCAGTATCCGGGCAAGTGGTTCGACCCCGCCTTCAAAAAGCCCACGCCCAAGCAGATCGAAGACGGCGCCGACGCCGAAGCCCGCGCCGAGCGGCTGTGGACCGAGGCCGAGGCCCAAGCCATCGCCCAAGCCGTGCGCGGCCAGCCGGCCAGCGTCAGCGAAGAATCCAAACCCACCACCCAGGCCTGCGGCTTGCTGTACGACCTGACCAGCTTGCAGCGCGAGGCCAACAGCCGCTTCGGTTTTTCGGCCAAAACCACGCTGGCGCTGGCGCAAAGCCTGTACGAAAAGCACAAGGCCCTGACCTATCCGCGAACCGACAGCCGCGCCCTGCCCGAGGACTACCTGGGCACCGTCAAGCAGACCTTCGAGATGCTGGCCGACAGCCCGCTCAACCACCTGGCGCCGCACGCGCTCGTGGCCTTGAACCAGGGCTACCTCAAGCCCACCAAGCGCGTGTTCGACAACAGCAAAGTGAGCGACCACTTCGCCATCATCCCCACGCTGCAAGCGCCCAGCGGCCTGAGCGAGGCCGAGCAGAAGCTCTACGACCTGGTGGCGCGCCGCTTCATCGCGGTGTTCTACCCGCCGGCCGAATTCATGGTGACCACCCGCATCACCCGGGTGGCGGTGCCCGGGGCCACCCACCATTTCAAGACCGAGGGCAAGGTGCTCGTCAAACCCGGCTGGATGGCCGTCTATGGCAAAGAGGCCGCCGCCGACGCGGAGGACGCCAAGGACGGCGACAAAGGCCAGAACCTGGTGGCCGTGCAGCCGGGCGAAACCGTGCGCACCGACGAAGCGCTCGTCAAAGCCTTCAAGACCCGCCCCCCGGCCCGCTACACCGAAGCCACCCTGCTGGCGGCCATGGAAGGCGCGGGCAAGCTGGTGGAAGACGACGAGCTGCGCCACGCCATGGCCGACAAAGGGCTGGGCACGCCCGCCACGCGCGCGGCCATCATCGAAGGGCTGCTGACCGAAAAATACCTGTTGCGCGAAGGCCGCGAACTCGTCCCCACGGCCAAAGCCTTTCAGCTCATGACGCTGCTGCGCGGGCTGGGGGTGGAAGAGCTCTCCAAGCCCGAACTCACCGGCGAGTGGGAGCACAAGCTCTCGCTCATGGAGCGCGGCCAGCTCAGCCGCGAAGCCTTCATGCGCGAGATCGCCGCCATGACCGAGCGCATCGTGCGCAAGGCCAAGGAATACGACCGCGACACCGTGCCCGGCAACTACGCCACCCTGCGCACGCCCTGCCCCAACTGCGGCGGCATCGTCAAGGAAAACTACCGCCGTTTCGCCTGCACCGGCGCCGACGGGCAGGGCGAGGGCTGCGGCTTTTCGTTCGGCAAATCGCCAGGCGGGCGCACGTTTGAAATCGAGGAGGCCGAAGCCCTGTTGCGCGACAAGCGCATCGGCCCGCTGGAAGGCTTCCGCTCCAAGGCCGGCTGGCCTTTTGTGGCCGAGTTGACGCTCAAGTTCAGCGACGAGGACAAGAACTGGAAGCTGGAATTCGATTTTGGCGACGACAAAGCGGACGAAGAAACCGGCGAGCTCGCCGACTTCGGCGATGCCGAATCGTTGGGGCCCTGCCTCAAATGCGGCAGCCCGGTGCATATGCACGGCAGCCACTACGTGTGCAGCAAGGCCGTGCCCACGGCGGCGCAGCCCACGCCCAGCTGCGATTTCAAGAGCGCCACCACCATCTTGCAGCAAGACATCGCGCCCGAGCAGATGCGCAAGCTGCTGAGCATGGGCAAGACGGATTTGCTGGAGCATTTCGTCTCCAACAAGACGCGCCGCGCCTTCAAAGCCTATCTGGTGTGGGACCCGGGCGCTGGCAAAATCGGCTTTGAGTTCGAGCCGCGCGACCGCAAGTACCCTGCCCGCAAGACCGCTGCCACGCGCAAGACCGCGGCCAAGGCCACGCGCAAGGTCGCCGGCTGATCCAGACCCCTCACCCCCCGTAGGAGACGACATGAGCCTCAAACTCTACTACGCCCCTGGCGCCTGTTCCTTCGTGCCCCATGCCCTGCTGGAGCTGGCAGGCGCCCCGTTCGAGGCGGTGCTCGTCAAGCTGCACAAAGGCGAGCAGCGCAGCCCCGAGTACCTGGCCTTGAACCCGCGCGGGCAAGTGCCGGTGCTCGTCGATGGCGATGCGGTGATCACCCAGATCGTGGCCATCGTGCTGCACCTGGATCAGCGCCTGCCCGAGGCGGGCCTGTTGCCACCGGCCGGTCTGGCGCGCACCCGTGTCATTGAGACGCTGGCCTGGATGAACAACACCGTGCACCCCACGTTCACCCACGTGTTCATGCCGCAAAAGTTCACCGACCAGCCCGAGGCCCAGGCCGCCATCAAGGCCCATGCCACCGCCCAGTACCGCCAGCTGCTGGGCGAGATCGAAGCCATGGTGGCGAAGAAGACCGCCCCTTGGCTGACCGGCGCGAACCCCGGCGTGCTCGATGCCTACGCGCTGACCTTCCTGCGCTGGGGCGGCTTTGCTGGGATCGACCCCACCGGCTACCCCCACACCTGGGCGCTGGCGCAGGCATTCGCCGCCGTGCCGGCCGTGGCTCGCGCAGTGGAGCGCGAGAAGCTGCAGCTCAACGTCTACAAGCCGGCCTGACCCGCCGGCGCCTGCGCGGGCTGGGCAAAGCGCACGATCACGCGCAGGCCGCGCCGCTGGGCCCGGCCCGGATGGGTGTCCTCGAAGTGCAGGGTCGCGCCGTGCTGGCGGGCGATTTCCTGCACGATGGCCAGACCCAGCCCGGAGCCATCCACATTGGTGCCCAAGGCCCGGTAAAACGGCTCCAGCACCAGCGCGCGCTCCGGCTCGGGAATGCCCGGGCCATCGTCTTCCACCTGCAACACCTGCACGCCGCTGAAACGGTCCACCAGCAGGCGCACCGTCACCACACCTCCGGTGGGGGTGTAGTTGATGGCGTTGTCCACCAGGTTGCGCACCAGTTCGCGCACCAGCGTCGGGTTGCCCATGAGGGTGCAGCCCGGTGGGGTGTGCTCCGGCCCCTCGTAGCCCAGATCGATCTGCTTGTCCAGCGCGCGGGGAATGGAGTCCTGGATCACGTCGGTGACGGCTTCGGCCAGATCCACGGGCACGCTGGGCAGGCTGCGCCCGGAGGTTTCGGCGCGGGCCAGCGCCAACAGCTGGTTGACCGTGTGCGTGGCCCGCATGCTGGACTTGGCAATCTGCTGCAACGAGCGGTGGATGTCCTCGCCCGAGGCGTTCTGCGCCATCTCGGCCTGCATGCGCAAGCCGGCCAGCGGGGTCTTGAGCTGGTGCGCGGCATCGGCCAGGAACCGTTTCTGGTTGGTGACCGAGGTCTTGAGCCGTTGCAGCAGGTCGTTGATGGAGGAGACCAGCGGGGCCACTTCCTGGGGCACGTGCTCGTTGTCGATCGGGCTGAGGTCGTCGGGCTTGCGCGCCCGGATGCGCTGCTCCAGATCGTTCAGCGGCCGAATGCCTCGCACCAGCGCCAGCCACACCAGCAGCACCGCCAGCGGCAGGATGATGAACTGCGGCACCATCACGCCCTTGATGATCTCGGTGGCGAGCTTGGAGCGCTTGCCGCGTGTTTCGGCCATCTGCATGAGCACGCGCTGGTCACGGTCCGGCCCACGCACGATCCAGGTGTAGGCCACGCGGACGTTTTCGTCGCGCACCACGTCATCGCGCAGATACACCTCGCCGGGCTGCACAGGCCCCTCATGGCTGGGCGCCGGAAAATCCGGGTCGCCGCTGATGAGCCGGCCATCGGCATCGCGCACCTGATAGAACACCAAGTCGGTGTCGTCGGCCCGCAGCAGATCGCGGGCTTGGTTGGTGAGGTTGAACTGGACCTGTCCGTCGCGCACCACGACGAACTGGGTCAGCGCCTGCAGGTTGAACTCCAGCGCCCGGTCGTAAGGCTTGCTGGCGATGCCCTGGGCGACGAACCAGGTCAGGGCCAGCGACAGCGGCCACAGCAGCAGCAGCGGCGTGAGCATCCAGTCCAGGATCTCGCCAAAGAGGCTGCGCTGCTCGCGCTGGAACAGGCCGAACGACAGCGGTGGGTCGGCCGGCTCGGGCTGGGCGTCCAGGGGCGAGGCGTCAGCCAGGGATTTTTTCAAGGCAGTACCCCAGTCCGCGCACGGTGGCAATGCGGATCGGGCCTTTTTCGATCTTCTTGCGCAGGCGGTGGATGTACACCTCGATGGCGTTGTTGCTCACCTCTTCGCCCCACTCGCACAGGCGCTCGACGAGCTGGTCCTTGCTGACCAGCCGCCCGGCACGCTGCAGCAGCACCTCCAGCAGACCGAGCTCCCGGGCCGACAGCTCCACCATCTTGCCATCGATCGTGGCCACCCGCCCGGCCTGGTCGTAGACCAACGGGCCGTGCTTGATCTGGCTGCTGGCCGCGCCATTGCCGCGCCGCACCAGGGCCCGCACGCGGGCTTCGAGCTCCTGCAGGGCAAAGGGCTTGGCCATGTAGTCGTCAGCGCCCAGATCCAGGCCGCGCACGCGCTCCTCCACGCTGTCGGCCGCGGTGAGGATGAGCACCGGCAGGGTGGAGCCCCGGGATCGCAGCCGCTTGAGCACTTCCAGGCCGTGCATGCGCGGCAGCCCCAGGTCGAGGATGAGCAGATCGAATTCGTTGTTGGTCAGCAAGGCGGCGTCGGCCTCGGAGCCGCTGGCCACGTGATCCACGGCGGCGCCGGCCGCACGCAGCGTTCGCAGCAACCCGTCGGCGAGCACCTGATCGTCTTCGGCTATGAGTATGCGCATCGTCGGTCTCCTGCGGGGGCGTTCGGATGCCGCCCGCACTCATTGTAGGCGTTCAGTCGCCTTGCGCGTAGGCTTCCAGCCCCAGCGCCACCACGGTGGCCACCTGCGGGCCGACGGCGTCGCGGAATTCGGCCTCGGCCCGGGCCACGGCATGGCGGAATGCCTGCAGCCAATCCAGCCCGGCCGGGGTGAAGACGATGCGCCTGGCCCGGGCGTCGGTCGGGTCGGGCTCGCGCCGCACCAGGCCCCAGGCTTCGCATTGGTCCACCAGGTCGCCCATGGCTTGCTTGCTCATGCCGGCGCTGTGGGCCAGCGCGGTCAGTCGCGCGCCCTGCAGCGGCAGGTGCCGCGTGATGTGCACGATGGCCGCTCCCACCTGGCCGCGCGCGGCCAGGTGCGACAAGGCCAGTGGCGCCCGCGGGTCGTGCGTCATGCATTCGAGCACCCGCTCGTCGAAACGGCGCAGCGCGTGGCCCATCAGCCGCCCCAGGTGGGTCAGCCGCCAGGCGTCGTCATGGGCTTGCGCCGACCAGGGTGCCAAATCGACCATGGGCACATAGTAAGGCAAACTGACCAAAAAATTAGATTTTTAGACGGTATTCGCCATTACACTGCCCATCAAGCACCGACACCGCGATGTTGAAGCCAGGGAGGCGGGTGCTTCAACCCCATGTTTTTCAAGGAGATTTTCATGACAGCCGGCATCAAGCCCCAAGACAGCGAAAAAGCCAAGGCCCTGCAGGCCGCGTTGGCCCAGATCGAAAAGCAGTTTGGCAAAGGCACCATCATGCGCCTGGGCGAAGGCGAGGCCATCGAGGACATTCAGGTGGTTTCCACCGGCTCGCTCGGGCTGGATGTGGCCTTGGGGGTGGGCGGGTTGCCGCGCGGCCGGGTGATCGAGATTTATGGCCCCGAATCGTCGGGCAAGACCACGCTGACGCTGCAAGTCATTGCCGAGATGCAAAAGCAAGGCGGCACGTGCGCCTTCGTGGACGCCGAGCACGCGCTGGACGTGCAGTACGCCCAGAAGCTGGGCGTCAATCTGCAAGACATGCTCATCAGCCAGCCCGACACCGGCGAGCAGGCGCTGGAGATCGTCGACAGCCTGGTGCGCTCCGGCGCGGTGGACCTGATCGTGGTGGACTCGGTGGCCGCGCTCACGCCCAAGGCCGAGATCGAGGGCGACATGGGCGATGCGCTGCCGGGGCTGCAGGCCCGCCTGATGAGCCAGGCGCTGCGCAAGCTCACCGCCACCATCAAAAAGACCAACTGCATGGTCATCTTCATCAACCAGATCCGCATGAAGATCGGCGTGATGTTCGGTTCGCCCGAAACCACCACCGGCGGCAACGCGCTGAAGTTCTACGCCTCGGTGCGCATCGACATCCGCCGCACCGGCTCGATCAAGAAGGGCGAAGAGGTCATCGGCAGCGAAACCAAGGTCAAGGTGGTGAAAAACAAGGTCGCCCCGCCGTTCAAGACGGCGGAGTTCGACATCCTCTATGGCGAAGGCATCAGCCGCGAGGGCGAGATCGTGGACCTGGGGGTGCTGCACAAGGTGATCGAAAAATCCGGCGCCTGGTACGCCTACAACGGCGAAAAGATCGGTCAGGGCCGCGAAAACGCCCGCGAATTCCTGCGCGAGAACCCGGACCTGGCCCACGAGATCGAAAACCGCATCCGCGAGGTGCTGGGGGTGCCCACGCTGCCCGAGGCCACGGCCGGCGCCGCGGCCGCCGCCGACGTGACCGACGACGCATGATCGGCCGCCCTTCCGGCCCCCCATCGCTCCAAAGCCGGGCCTTGCGTTGGCTGGCCCGGCGCGAGCACAGCCGGCAAGAGCTGGCCCAAAAGCTCGCCCCGCATGCGGCCGATGCGCAGGAGGTGCTGGCCGTGCTCGACGCCTTGCAACGCGAAGGCTGGCTGTCGGACGAGCGTTTTGCCGAGGCGCTGAGCCGGCAGCGGGCACAACGCTACGGCTTGCGCCGGGTGCAGGCGGATTTGCGTGCCAAGGGCGTGGACGAGGCCACCATTGACGCCGCCACCCATCATCTGGCGGACTCCGAGGCGCAGCGTGCCCAAGCGGCCTGGTCGCGCCGCTTCGGCGTGCCGCCCCCATCGGCCCAGGAGCGGGCACGGCAGATTCGGCATCTGATCGCCAAAGGCTTCGCGCCCGAGCTCGCCGCCCGCACCGTCCCGCGTGTCCACAGCGCCGCCGAAGCGGACGACGCCTTCAGCCCGGATGGAGCTTGAGCCCATGCACCCCCTGGCGTCGCCCGAACCCTTCCCCAGCCACCGAGGGCTGCGCGTGCTGGTGGCCGACGATGAGCCGCTGAACCTGCGCATCGCCGCGCGGCTGTTGCGCGAACTGGGCCATGGTGGCGTGCTGGTGCGCGACGGTGCCCAGGCCCTGGCCGCGCTGCGCAGCCAGACGTTCGACGTTGTGTTGCTCGATCTGGACATGCCGGTGCTCGACGGGTATGGCGTGCTGGGCGCCTTGCGTGCGCCGGGGGCCAGCGCGGCCCCGCCCGTCATCATCGTCTCAGGCGAAACGGGGGAGGCCACCCGCATGCACTGTCTGGCGGCGGGGGCGGTGGGCTATTTGCTCAAGCCGCTGACCGCCACCGACCTGCAAGCCACGCTGAGCCGGCTGCCACCCGCTTGAGCCCAGGCCGCTGCCGGCCTTGGAAGGCAGGCACTTTCTCGGTATAAAGCGAGACACGAGCCAGCGGCTTGCCGGCCGCGTGGCCCCGACGACCCTTCCGCACAACAACCATGCGCACCAATCTGCCTGTCACACAGAAGCATTACGATTTTCCAGCCGACCAGACCCTGATTTCGGTCACCGATCTGAAGGGGCGCATCACCTACTGCAACACCAATTTCGTCAACGTCAGCGGCTTCAGCCGTGAAGAGCTCCTGGGCCAGCCGCACAACATCGTGCGCCACCCGGACATGCCCGAAGAGGCGTTCCGCGACATGTGGCACACCATCCTGGAGCGGGGCCAGCCTTGGACCGCCCTGGTCAAAAACCGACGCAAGAACGGCGACCATTACTGGGTGCGCGCCAACGCCACCCCGGTGCGCAGCGGTGAGCGCATCGTCGGGTTTCTGTCGGTGCGCACCAAGCCGTCGGCCGACGAAATCGCCACCTACGAGCAGTTGTACGCGCGCATGCGCGCCGAAAAAGCCGCAGGGCGGCTGGTGCACGTGCTCGACGGCGGGGTGGTGGTGCGCCGTGGGCTGCTGGGCGGCCTGCAGCGGGCGCTCACTCCGGGGCTGCGAGGCCGGCTCGCGGGGCTGACCCTGCTGGCCGCCGCCGGTCCCTTGCTGCCGGCCTTGGCCGGGGCCCCTGCTTGGGGCGCGGTGGCGGGGGCGGCCGTCACCGTGCCGCTGGCCGCCTGGCTGGCCACGCGCGTGGTGCGGGCGATCCGGGCCATCATCCAGACCGCCAATACCCTCGCCGCGGGCGACCTGACGCACCACGTCCCGGTCGATGCATCGGGCGAAATCCGCGAGCTTCAGCTCGCGCTGGCGCAGCTCAACGTCTCCGTGCGCACCGTGGTGCGCGACATTCGCCACGAGGTGCGCAACCTGCTGGGCGGGGCCGCCGAAATCGCCTCCGGCAACGGCGACCTGTCGGCCCGCACCGAAGCGCAGGCCAGCAATCTGGAGGAGACGGCGGCCTCGATGGAGGAAATCAACGGCACCATCCAGCAAACGGCCCATCTGGCGGCCGAAGGCGCTGCGCTGGCGCGCGACACCGCCTCGGTGGCGCAACGCAGCCACGCGGCCGTCACCAACGTGGCCGACACCATGAAGGAGATTGCCGAGTCGTCCCGCCGCATCGGCGACATCATCCAGGTGATCGAGGGGGTGGCGTTCCAGACGAACATCCTGGCGCTCAACGCCGCCGTGGAGGCCGCGCGCGCCGGCGAGCAAGGCCGGGGCTTTGCCGTCGTCGCCGCCGAGGTGCGGGCCCTGGCGCAGCGCACCTCCACCGCGGCCAAGGAAATCCGCGCGTTGATCGAAGAATCCCGCCAGCGCGTGGATGCGGGCGACGAGCGGGCCCGGGAAGCGCGCGACCGCATGGATGAGGCCATGGCGTCGGTCGAGCGCGTGGCCGCGGTGCTCGAAGAAATCCGCCACTCCACGCGCGAGCAGACCACCGGCGTGTCTCAGGTCAGTGAAGCCGTCTCGCAGCTCGACAGCATCACGCAGCAAAACGCTGCGATGGTGGAGGAGCTCTCGGCCGCTTCGGCCTCATTGAACCGTCAGGTGGAGCAGGTGCACAACACCATCCGCGTGTTCCGCCTCACGCCCAAGGACGTGACGCTGGCCGAAGACGACGCGGTGGAGATGCGCAAGCGCTACCTGAGCCCCGTGGAGGCCGAGGCGTCGTCTCCGCCACCCACGGCCAAGCCCGCTTCGGACCAGCCGTCCGCCGCCAAGCCACCCGCCGCGGCCCCGCAGGCCCGGGCGCTCCAGCGCACGGCATCGCCCAAACCCACAGCGTCTGCCGCGCCTGCCGCCGCCACGCCGCCGACGCCCGCTGCCAAGGCTTCGGCCACGCCCAAGCCCGCGGCCACCAGCGCGGAGGACGACTGGGAAACCTTCTGACCGGTGCTGCCGGACCGTGTGCCTACCCCAGCCAGCGCGCCAGCCGCTGCAGCGCCTCGTCCAAGTCCTCCATCGCGCTGGCCGTGGAGAAGCGCACGTGCGTGCCGGCGTCGTGCGCGCTGAAATCCACGCTGGGGGTGGCCACCACATGGGCCTCGCGCATCAGGCGCTCCACCAGGGCGGCGCTGTCTGGCACGCCCAGGCGCCCCAGCAGCGGACGCGCATCGGCCCAGGCATAGAAAGCGCCGTCCGGCATCACGGGCACCTCAAAGCCCAAGGCGCGCAGCCCGGGGATGAAGGCGTCGCGCCGGGCGCGGTAGGCGGCCCGGCGCGCTTCGTAGATGGCCAGACTCTCGGGCTCGAAGCACGCCAGCGCCGCGTGTTGCGCCACCGTGCTGGCACAGATGTAGAGGTTTTGCGCCAGCCGTTCCACCACCTCCACCAGCGCCTGGGGCAGCACCAGCCAGCCCAGTCGCCAGCCGGTCATGCTGAAGTACTTGGAAAAACTGTTGATGCTGATGACGTCCTCGCCCAAGGCCAGCGCCGTTTGGCCGAAGCGCTCCTCGAAGCTCAGGCCGAGGTAGATTTCGTCCATCAACAGCACGCCGCCGCGGGCACGCACCTGGGCGTGGATGGCCCGCAAGGCCTGCGGGTCCACCGACGTGCCCGTGGGGTTGGAGGGTGAGGCCATCAGCACCCCGGCGGTGCGCTCGCCCCAGGCCTGCGCCACGCTGGCCGCGTCGAGCTGGAAGCGCTGCGCGGGCGAGCCCGGCAGCAGCCGGGCCCGGGCGCCCATGGAGGCCAGAATATGCCGGTTGCACGGGTAGCACGGGTCCGGCATCAGCACTTCATCCCCGGGGTTGAACAGCGCCAGGCACGCCAGCTGCAGACCGGCCGAGGCCCCGGCCGTGACCACGATGCGGCTGGCCGGCACGTCGATGCCGTGCCGCTGGGCATACCAGGCGCTGATGCGCTCGCGCAAAGCCGGCAGGCCCAGCGCGGGGGTGTATTGGGTCAGCCCTGCCGCGATGGCGCGCTGCGCGGCCGCCTGCACCAGGGGCGGGGCCGTGAAGTCGGGCTCGCCGATGTTGAGATAGATCATGCGGTCATGCCCAGGCCCCAGCCCGGCCGCCAGGGCCTGGGCCTGCTTGGCCACCTGCATGACGTGAAAGGGCGCGACCTGGCGCGCGCGTTCGGAAACAGGGAATGGCAACATGCAGCGACTGTAGCGGCTTTTGAGGCGCGTCCGGGCTTTGCCGCTTCAGGCAGGGTTCATTTCCCGATGCAGAAAGACGAGAAAATGACGCCCAGCAGGTCGTCGGCGCCAAAGGCCCCGGTGATCTCGTTGAGCGCGTTTTGCGCCAGCCGCAGTTCTTCGGCCAACAAGTCCAGCGCCTGGGCTTGGGCGTCCAGGTGCGCGGCGGCCAGCTGCAAATGCGTCTCCACGCGGCGCAGGGCCTGCACATGGCGCTCGCGGGCGATGTACAAGCCGCTGTCGGCGCCTTGCCAGCCGGCCAGCGCCAGCAGCCGCTGGCGCAGCGCCTGCAGCCCCGCGCCGGTCTTGGCGGACAGGCGCAAGCCCTCACCCGCCGTGCCCGTCCCCGGGCCGCTGTCGGCCGAGTCGGCCACGTCGGCCTTGTTCCAGACGTCGATCACCGGCACCCGCGCGGGCAAGCGCGCCGCCAGCGTGGCGGCGATCTCGGCATCGGCGGCGGCGTATTCGGGCTGCCCGAGGCGGGTGAGGTCGTGCAGAAACAGCACCGCATCGGCCGCTTCGATCTGCGACCAGGCGCGCTGGATGCCGATGCGCTCCACCTCGTCGATGCCCGGGCCTTCGCGCAAGCCGGCGGTGTCGATCACATGCAGCGGCACGCCGTCGATTTGAATGGCCTGTTGCACCACGTCGCGGGTGGTGCCCGCGATTGGGGTGACGATGGCCAGCTCGGCGCCGGCCAAGGCGTTGAGCAGCGAGCTCTTGCCCGCGTTCGGCTGCCCGGCGATCACCACGCGGATGCCCTCGCGCAGCAGGGCGCCCTGGCGGGTTTTTCGCAACACCTGGGTCAGCTGGGCTTGCAAACGCTGGAGTTGCCCCTGGGCGTCGGCCCGTTGCAGGAAGTCGATCTCCTCTTCCGGGAAGTCCAGCGTGGCCTCCACCAGCATGCGCAGGTGGATGAGGGCATCGCGCAAGATGCCAATCTCACGCGAGAACTCGCCCGAGAGCGAGCGGGTGGCGCTGCGGGCCGCCGCTTCGGTGCTGGCGTCGATCAGGTCCGCAATCGCCTCGGCCTGGGCCAGATCGATTTTGCCATTGAGGAACGCCCGCTCGGTGAATTCGCCGGGCTGCGCCAGCCGCAAGCCAGGCAGCCGCGCGCGGCCTGAGGCCGGGTCGGTTTCGGCGGCGGCGGCCAGGCAACGGGCCAACAGCAATTGCAGCACCACCGGCCCCCCGTGGGCTTGCAGCTCCAGCACCTCTTCGCCGGTGTAGGAGTGCGGCGCGGGAAACCAGATGGCCAGCCCGTGGTCGATGGGGCGGCCATCGGCATCGCGAAACGGCAGGTAGCAGGCTTGGCGCGGCGGCAGGGGCTTGCCGCAGAGCGCCTGCGCCAGCGCTTCCAGCCCACGGCCCGACACCCGCACGATGCCCACGGCCCCGCGCCCGGGCGCCGTGGCAATCGCCACGATGGGGTCATGGTGCCGGGGCAGCATCCCCTTACTTGAACTTGGGCAGGTTGAACTTCAACGGCACGCCCATGGTGTGGTTGATGTAGGCCTGCTGCGCGATCGTCAGGATGTTGTTCGTGATCCAGTACAGCACCAGGCCGGCCGGGAAGAAGAAGAACATCACGCTGAAGATCACCGGCATCAGCCACATCAGCTTGGCTTGCAGCGGATCGGGCGGCAGCGGGTTGAGCGCGGTTTGGAAGATGGTGGTGATCGCCATGATCAGCGGCAGGATGTAATACGGATCCGGCGAGGACAGGTCCACGATCCAGCCGATCCAGGGCGAGTTGCGCATCTCCACGCTGGCCATCAGCACCCAGTACAGCGCAATGAAGACGGGGATCTGGATCAGGATGGGGAAGCAGCCGCCGAGCGGGTTGACCTTCTCCTCGCGATAGATCTTCATCATCTCCTGCTGCATGAGCTGCGGATTGTTCTTCAGCCGCTCACGCATTTCCATGATGCGCGGGTTGATGGCCTTCATCTTGGCCATGCTGCGGTAGGCGCTGGCATTGAGCCAGTAGAAGGCGGCCTTGATGAGCACCACCAGCAGCACGATGGCCCAACCCCAGTTGCCCACCAGCCCGTGGATCTTCTCCAGCAACCAATACAGCGGCTTGGCCAGGATGGTCAGCCAGCCGTAGTCCTTGACCAGTTCCAGGCCAGGGGCTAGACGCTCCAGCACTTTCTCTTCCTGCGGGCCGACGTACAGGCGGGTGTCCAGCACGCGGGACTCACCCGGGGCGATGGTGCCCAGCGGCGTGATCATGCCCACCGAGTACAGATTGTTGCTGACGCGGCGCACGAAATTCTCGCGCTCGATACCCTGATCCAGCAGCCAGGCGCTGGCAAAGTAATGCTGCACCATCGCGACATAGCCATCGCCGGCGGTGCGCTGGAAGGTCGCTTTGTTGCGCTCGATGTCCTCGAACTCCACCTTCTGGAACTTGCCTTCCTGGCTGAAGACGGCTGGGCCGGTGAAGGTGGAATAGAAGGGCGTGTCGCTGCTGGCTTTCTGGCCGTCGCGCACCAGCTGCAAATACACCTGCGGACTGACGGGGGTGTCGCCCTGATTGATGACTTCATGGCGCACGCCGATGTCGTAAGCGCCGCGGCGCAGGGTGTAGGTCTTGGCACGCACCACGCCATTGACGGGCGCGGACTCGAAGCGCAACACCAACTCGTCCTGGCCGCTGGCCAGTGACCGCTCGCCACTGACCAGGCGCATCGGCGTCTTGTGGGTGGGGAAGTCGCCACCGATGAGCCCGGTCTGCGCCACGTAGGTGCGGTTGCCGTCCTGGGTCAGCAGCGTCAGGGGGGATTGGTCGCGCCGCAGCGCCTTGCCGGTGGCGGCAAAGTGTTCCAGCAGCGTGGCGCCCACGAGCGAGCCGCCTTCGGAATCGAAAGTCAGCTCCAGCACGTCGGTGGTCACCACGTGGGTTTCCCGCGGGATTTCGGGGGCGGCATCGGGCGGGGTCAGGCTGCCGGGCGTGCTGCCGATCACCGAGGCCACGGGCAACGCGCCCTCGCCCGCCGGGGCTGGCGCCTGGGTGGTGGCCGGGCGGGAGCTCGACGGGAAGAAGGTCGCCGGCCGGTCGTTGTAGATCTGCCACTGGTCCCACAGCAGGACCAGCGAGAAGCCAAAGATCACCCACAGGATGGATCGGCGGATGTCGCTCATGACGGTGTCTTTTCGGAAGAGGCGGAGACGAGGGAAGAGAAGGGGCGCGGCAGGGTGTCAGGGACCGGATCGCATCCGCCTTCACACCAGGGATGACAACGGCCCAGCCGCCGCAGGGTGAGGTAGCTGCCGCCCAGCGCGCCATGCCGCTCCAGAGCTTGCAGCGCATAGGCTGAGCAGGTGGGCTCGAACCGGCAGGCCGAGCCCAGCCAGGGGCTGAGCAGGAGGCGATAGCCTTTGACCAGCCCGATCAGGGCCTGCTGGGGCCAGCGGCGCACGTCAAGCCCCATGGCATGCCCCTTGAAACAGGCGCTGCAGTTCCTGCCGGGCGGCGCGGCGCAGGGCGTCGGAAGCGGCGCTGGGGTATTGCTGGCGCGAAAACGCGCTGCGCAGGCGCACCACCATGGCGGCCTGGGGCCAGGCTGAGCCGTGGGCCCGTGCCATTTCGCGGGCCACTTCGTAAATCTGGCGACGCAGCAGGTTGCGCGTCACGGCCCGGCGCGCCCAACGCTTGGGGACGAGCGCGCCTATCCAGCGCCGGCCACCTGCAAACGAACCGTCTGGCCCCGGCGAGGCCGACAGATCGACGAGGTGGAGCGCGAAATGCATGGTCTTGACCGCCGGGGCACTGGCCAGCACCGCGTCGAACTGGGCGCGATGGCGAATGCGTTGCAGCCCATCGGCCGCAGGCGTCAGACCACCGGGTGGCGCGCAGACCGGCACCGGGCAGGGCAGGCGCGGCGCGCGCCTCAGACGGCCAGACGCTTGCGGCCCTTGGCGCGACGGGCGTTGAGCACGGCGCGGCCACCGCGGGTCTTCATGCGGACCAGAAAGCCGTGGGTGCGGGCGCGGCGGATCTTGGAGGGTTGGTAGGTGCGTTTCATGATGACGTGATTCCGGTTTTTCCGAGGAAACCCTAGATTATTGCAAAGATTCCTGTTTTCACCAAATGCCATGCCGGAGGGCCGCCGCGCCTGCGGCCGTCCACCCCGGCAAACCCGCATGTGGATAACTCGCCACAGCGGCTACAATGGCGCCTCGGTTTCGACCGACTGTCCACAGCCTGCCGCGCAGCCCATCCCGTATTCCCGAATGCTCAAGAACCAGCCCCATTCCACGCCCGAAGCCATGGCGGGTCAGTCCGACCTGTGGGCCGCCTGCGTGGAGAGGCTCGCGCTGGAACTGCCCGAGCAGCTGTTCAACACCTGGATCCGGCCCTTGTCGGCCAAGGTGGCCGACGATGGCAGCAAGGTCACGCTGGCGGTGGCCAACCGTTTCAAGATGGACTGGATCCGCGCCCAGTTTGGCAGCCGCATCGGCGCCACGCTGCAGGCTGTGGCCGGGCATCCGGTGGCGGTGGAGTTGGTGCTCGCTCCGCGTGAAGCCCCCGCCAGAACGGGTTTCGCCCCCAAAACCCCGGCCGCCCTCCAGGACCCGATTTTTGCCGAGCTGCCCGAAGTGCCGACCCCGGCGCCCGAGCCGGCGGGCGAGGCGCACCGGCACCGGCTCAACCCGGCGCTGACGTTCGCCACGCTGGTCGAAGGCTCGGCCAACCGCATGGCGCGTGCCGCGGCGATGCACGTGGCCTCCAGCCCCGGGCAGCTGTACAACCCGCTGTTCGTTTACGGCGGCGTGGGCCTGGGCAAGACGCACCTGGTCCACGCCATCGGCAACCAGCTGCTGGCCGAGCGGCCCCAGGCCAAGGTTCTCTACATCCATGCCGAGCAGTTCGTCTCGGATGTGGTCAAGTCCTATCAGCGCAAGACTTTCGACGAATTCAAGCAGCGCTACCACTCGCTGGACTTGCTCATCATCGACGACGTGCAGTTCTTTGCCAACAAGGAGCGCACCCAGGAGGAATTCTTCAACGCCTTCGAGGCGCTGCTGGCCAAAAAAAGCCACATCGTGATGACCAGCGACACCTACCCCAAGGGGTTGACGGACATCCACGAGCGGCTGGTCTCGCGTTTCGATTCGGGGTTGACGGTGGCCATCGAGCCGCCGGAGCTGGAAATGCGGGTGGCCATCCTCATCAGCAAGGCCGAGGCCGAAGGCGCCACCATGCCCGAGGACGTGGCCTTCTTCGTGGCCAAGAACGTGCGCTCCAACGTGCGCGAGCTGGAGGGCGCGCTGCGCAAGATCCTGGCGTACTCGCGCTTCAACCAGAAAGAGGTGTCGATCGCGCTGGCGCGCGAGGCGCTCAAGGACCTGTTGAGCATCCAGAACCGCCAGATCAGCGTCGAAAACATCCAAAAGACGGTGGCCGACTTCTACAAGATCAAGGTCGCCGACATGTACTCCAAGAAGCGGCCGGCCAACATCGCGCGGCCGCGCCAGATCGCCATGTACCTGGCCAAGGAGCTGACGCAAAAGAGCCTGCCCGAGATCGGCGAGCTCTTCGGCGGGCGCGACCACACCACCGTGCTGCATGCCGTGCGCAAGATCGCCGCCGAGCGCCAGACGCTCAGCGAGCTCAACCAGCAGCTGCACGTGCTGGAGCAAACCCTCAAGGGCTGACCCATGCCGAGGCACTGCGCAGCCCGCTGGCCACGACACGCAAACCTGCCACAATCTCAGGTGGCGTGCGGCTCGTCCCGCGCCCATTCCTATCCGAGACAATCTGAGAAAGCCCCCGCATGATCGTTTTCCAATCGACCCAGGACAAAGTGTTGGCGGCCCTGCAATCGGTGGCCGGCATCGTGGAGCGCCGTCATACCCTGCCCGTGCTGGCCAATGTGCTGATCCGCAAGGTGGGGCCCCAGGTGCAACTCACCACCAGCGACCTGGAAATCCAGATCCGCACCCAGGCCGATCTGGGGGGCGACGACCAGCCTTTCGCCACCACGGTGGGGGCGCGCAAGCTCATCGACATCCTCAAAACCCTGCCCCCCGACCAGCGCGTGAGCTTGGAGTCGCAGCAGAACAAGCTCATCCTCAAGGGCGGCAAGTCCAAATTCACCCTGCAAACCCTGCCGGCAGAAGACTTCCCGCTGGTGCAGGAGTCGCCCAGCTTCGGGCCGGCGTTCAGCGTGCCGCAAAAAACCCTCAAGAGCCTGCTGGGGCAGGTGTCGTTCGCCATGGCGGTGCACGACATTCGCTACTACCTCAACGGCATCCTGTTCGTGGCCGAAGGCAAGACGCTCAGCCTGGTGGCCACCGACGGCCACCGCCTGGCCTTTGCCAGCGCCGAGCTGGACGTGGAAGTGCCCAAGCAAGAGGTGATCCTGCCGCGCAAGACGGTGCTGGAGCTGCAGCGCCTGCTCAGCGACAAGGAAGGCGCCATCGAGATGCAGTTTGCGGCCAACCAGGCCCGCTTCACCTTCGACGGCATGGAGTTCGTCACCAAGCTGGTGGAAGGCAAGTTCCCGGATTACAACCGCGTCATCCCGCGCAACCACCACAACGTGGTGGTGCTGGGGCGCCAGCCGCTGCTGGCCGCGCTGCAACGCGCCGCCATCATGACCAGCGAGAAGTTCAAAGGCGTGCGGCTGAGCCTGGAGCCGGGCCTGTTGCGCCTGGCGGCCAACAACGCCGACCAGGAGGAGGCCGTCGATGAACTCGACATCGAATACGGGGGTGATGCGATCGAGATGGGCTTCAACGTGAGCTACCTGATCGACGCCCTGGGCAACATGTCGCAAGACATGGTGCGCATCGAGCTGGCCGACAGCAACTCCTCGGCCCTCATCACCATCCCCGACAACGAACACTTCAAGTACGTGGTGATGCCGATGCGCATCTGAGCCACCCACCCCGCCCGCCGACCGGCTGCCTGCGCCACTGCCCGTGGCGCATGCCTGGCATGGTCCCGGCCGCGCCGGTGGGCTTTTGTGAGATCACCCGATTCTTTCCATGAGCGCAGAACACACGACCCCCGACGACCAGCCCCAGCCCCACGTCACCGCCGCTGACGGCTATGGCGAGGGGGCCATCCAGATCCTGGAGGGCCTGGAGGCGGTGCGCAAGCGCCCGGGCATGTACATCGGCGACACGTCCGACGGCACCGGGCTGCACCATCTGGTCTTCGAGGTGGTGGACAACTCCATCGACGAGGCCCTGGCCGGCCATTGCGACGACATCGTGGTGACCATCCATACCGACAACTCCATCAGCGTGGTGGACAACGGGCGCGGCATCCCCACCGGCATCAAGTGGGACGACAAGCACGAGCCCAAGCGCAGCGCCGCCGAAATCGCGCTGACCGAGCTGCACGCCGGCGGCAAGTTCAACCAGAACAGCTACAAGGTCTCGGGCGGCCTGCACGGCGTGGGCGTGAGCTGCGTGAATGCCCTGTCGAAGTGGCTGCGCCTGACGGTGCGCCGCGAGGGCAAAGTCCACACCCTCGAATTTGCCCGCGGGCAGGTGCAAAACCGCCTCATCGAGGTGGTCGATGGGGTGGAGGTCTCGCCCATGCGCGTGACCGGCACCACCGAGAAGCGCGGCACCGAAGTGCACTTCCTGCCCGATACCGACATCTTCCAGCAGAACAACGACTTCCACTACGAGATCCTCTCCAAGCGGCTGCGCGAGCTCAGTTTCCTGAACAACGGCGTGCGCATCCGCCTCAAGGACGAGCGCAGCGGCAAGGAGGACGATTACTCCGGCGCCGGCGGCGTGCGCGGCTTCGTCGAGTTCATCAATGCCGGCAAGAAGGTGTTGCACCCCACGGTGTTCCATGCCACGGGCGCGCGCCCGGCCGACAGCTATGGCGGCATTCCGGGCACCGAAATTGGCGTGGAAGTGGCCATGCAGTGGAACGATGGCTACAACGAATCGGTGCTGTGCTTCACCAACAACATCCCGCAGCGCGATGGCGGCACACACCTCACGGGCCTGCGCGCGGCCATGACGCGCGTCATCGGCAAATACATCGCCGACAACGAGCTGGCCAAGAAAGCCAAGGTGGAGGTCAGCGGCGACGACATGCGCGAGGGCCTGTGCTGCGTGCTCTCGGTCAAGGTGCCCGAGCCCAAGTTCAGCAGCCAGACCAAGGACAAGCTGGTGAGCAGCGAGGTGCGCGCGCCGGTGGAAGACATCGTGGCCAAGGCGCTGACCGAATACCTGGAAGAACGGCCCAACGACGCCAAGATCATTTGCGGCAAGATCGTCGAGGCCGCGCGGGCGCGCGAAGCCGCGCGCAAAGCGCGCGAGATGACGCGCCGCAAGGGCGTGCTCGACGGCATGGGCCTGCCCGGCAAGCTGGCCGATTGCCAGGAAAAAGACCCGGCCCTGTGCGAAATCTACATCGTCGAGGGCGACTCGGCCGGCGGCAGCGCCAAGCAGGGGCGCGACCGCAAGTTCCAGGCCATCCTGCCGCTGCGCGGCAAGATCCTCAACGTGGAGAAGGCCCGCTACGAGAAGCTGCTGTCCAGCAACGAAATCCTGACCCTCATCACCGCGCTGGGCACTGGCATCGGCAAAGCCAGCGCCGCCGATGAATACAACCCCAAGGCCAAGAGCGGGGCCGACGACTTCAACATCGACAAGCTGCGCTACCACCGCATCATCATCATGACCGACGCGGACGTGGACGGCGCACACATCCGCACCCTGCTGCTGACCTTCTTCTACCGCCAGATGCCCGAGCTGGTCGAGCGTGGCCACATCTACATCGCGCAGCCGCCGCTGTACAAGGTCAAGGCCGGCAAGGAGGAGCTCTACCTCAAGGACGCGGCCGCGCTCGATGCCTTCTTGCTGCGCATCGCCCTCAAAGACGCCAAAGTGCTGACCGCGGCCGAAGGCGGCACGGTGCTCGAAGGCGACACGCTGGCCGAACTGGCCCGCAAGCACCAAGTGGCCGAGAACGTGATCGCGCGCCTGAGCGCCTTCATGGACGCCGAGGCCCTGCGCGCCATCGCCGACGGCGTGGCCCTGAACCTGGACGACATGGCGCAGGCCGCCGCCAGCGCCGCCGCTTTGCAAGCCGCGCTGCGCGAACTCAACACCACCGGCACGCCGGCCGAAGTGAGCGCCGAATTCGACGTGCACGCCGACAAGCCGCTGCTGCGCATCAGCCGCCGCCACCACGGCAACGTCAAGAGCAGCGTCATCACGCAGGACTTCGTTCACGGGGCCGACTATGCCGCCCTGGCCGAAGCCGCGGCCACCTTCGCCCACCTGCTGGGCGAAGGCGCCAAGGTCATGCGCGGCGAAGGCGAGCGCCAGAAAGAGGAGCGCGTCAGCGACTTCCGCCAGGCCATGCGCTGGCTCATTGCCGAAGCCGAGCGCAGCACCAGCCGTCAGCGCTACAAGGGGTTGGGCGAGATGAACCCCGAGCAACTCTGGGAAACCACCATGGACCCGGAAGTGCGCCGCCTGCTGCAAGTGCGCATCGAAGACGCCATCGAAGCCGACAAAGTGTTCACCATGCTCATGGGCGACGACGTCGAGCCACGGCGCGAGTTCATCGAGGCCAATGCGCTGCGGGCGGGCAATATTGATGTGTGAGTGGGCTTTTGCCTCAAGCCAAATCCGCGAAGTGTGAGCGTGGCAGCATCCAACGGCCGGGTTGTCCGGGCAGTTCGATAAAACCGAAGTGCTGGTAGAACGCAGCCGCTTTCGGGGATTTGGCATCCACCACGATGGCGGCGACCGCCAGCGTTTGACTGGCTGCGGCCACTCGCTTGCACGCATCGGCCAGCAGGATCGAACCGAGTCCCTGGCCCTGAAACGGCTGGCTCACGGCCAAACGACCGAGCAACGCGACCGGCACCGGGTAGCGAGGCAATTTCTTGCGCCACTTTTCGGGTAGCGTGTCTGCCGCGACGCTGTTTGCGCTGAGCGTGTAGAAACCTGCCACCACCTGTGGTCGCTCAAGAGCTGAGGCCACAAAAACCCGCGCGATGCCCCGCTTGATGTCTTGGCCGGCGTAGCGTTGCAGGTATTCGTCGAGCGCCAACTCGCCACACTTGAATTCAGCTGTCTGCGCGTCGGCGGTAAGCGGCTGAATGGAATAAGTCATCTACTGCACGTGCTTGGCGTGGCGCTGGAACGCGCGCTGCAACGCCGGGTTGGCTGTGGCCGGTGTATCCAGTGCATCCAGGAAAGCCGCGAAATCATTCTGAGACAGGGTGATGGCCTCATACGCCTGAACAACCGACTGCGCCTGTTCGACCGCGTTGCGCAGCACAAATTCGGACACGCTCATATGGGTATAGGCTGCTGCTTTGTCGAGCAGTCGGCGCATCTCCCGATCGCAGCGGATGTGCAGGCGTGTGTCTTTGGTAAGGGTTGGCATGGCAGCCTCCAGAGGTTTGCTTCGCCTATTGTGCGCCATTTGTACGCACGCAGTCAAGTTGCAGTCTTGTCCAACGAGGCATGAGATTGCAGGGCGATCTGGGTCGATCATTTTGACCTTGCCCCTGCTAAGGGGGGTGCTTAGCCCTTGATGAAAATGACGACAAGGAGAGAAGCCATGAGTGATAAGCAGGTGCGCGCGCGGTACACGCGGGTCTCGTTGAGCGACTTACACAGCGATTTGCGCCATGGCATCGGTTCATTCGATCCGGCGTAGCAGGCCCAATTCGTAGGGCACGGTGCGCAGCTCGTGAGCCGTCAGCACAGAGCCTTCTGGCAGCCGGCGCAGCAATCGCACCACCAGGGCCTCATCGCCCATGTTCATGCTGATCGTGATGCGGCGTGTAGGGACGTTGTGGCCCAGCAGTTGGCTGAGCCATTCAGCCGTGCTGGCATGGCCGATGGCAGACTCGAAGCCTTGTGCCGCCCACTGCCGCGCCTCTTCCAACGACAACGGACCGACAAAGCGCCACAACCCCCAGGCGGTCAGGATGGGGCTGTTGATGAGCCAGCGACGCGCCTCTGAGGGCGAATGTGAGGAGGGGAAGGATGGATTGGAGCCAGTAGACATGGTTTTCAAAATCTGTGCTTGTCGCGCCCATGCAGGTACATGCCTTTGTCGGTCGACAGCGTAGGAAAATCCTGTATCCCGCGAAGCGGTCGGGCTTGTATCGTGCCGCAGACTGGGGCCCACAGGGCCAGGCCGCAAGCTTGTGGTGTCAGGTTTGTGCAGACTCGCATGGCATACTGTGATTCAAGTCACACACACAGGCGCTCGCAACGGCGAATGCCTGACAGATAGAACATCGCCGCGCGAGCATTTTCGATGTCTGGCATTGTTTCCCGCCGCATCCTGCTGGTTGTCACGGGCCTGAGCCCGCAAGTCGTCACCGAAACGACCTACGCGCTTGCGGTGGGTTATGCCGGGCAAGCATGCTGGGTCCCTACCGAGGTTCATCTGATCACCACCACCCGCGGCGCGGACAACGCTCGGCTGCAATTGCTGCATCCGGTCAGCGGCTGGTTCCATCGCTTGCGGCAGGACTACGGCCTGCCAGCGATCCATTTCGATGAAAGCTCGATTCATCTGATCGAGCGGCCGGATGGTACGGCGCTGGATGACATCCGAGACGACGACGACAACCGCCTCGCCGCTGACACCATCGCCGAATGGGTGCGACGCTTCACGCAGGATCCACACAGCGCGGTGCATGCCAGCATCGCGGGTGGACGTAAGACGATGGGTTTCTTCCTGGGCTACGCCATGAGCCTGTATGGCAGGCCGCAGGATCGCCTCAGCCACGTGCTGGTCAGCAGCCCCTACGAATCCTCCCCGGAATTTTTCTACCCCACGCCGCAGTCGCAAGTCATCCGGCGTCCTGGCAGTGCCAATGAGGTGCTCGATGCCGCCCAGGCGCGCGTCTGGCTGGGTGACATTCCTTTTGTGCGCTTGCGTTCGGCGCTTCCCCGGGAAATGCGCGAGCGCACTGACATCGCTTTTGCCGAATCCGTTCGGGCCGTGCAAGCCAGCGTGGTGCCGTCTCTGATGTTGGACCGTCAGCAAAGGCGGGTGCTGGCAGGGGGGGTGACCATCAGGCTGGAACCGGCAGATTTGGCATTTCTTGCCTGGGCGCTGGAAAGGCATCTGCAAGGCCGACCGCTACAGCGCCACCGCCGGCTCAACCAACCCGAAGCCCGGTCGGATGCCGAGGAATATCTGGCTCAGTATGCAAGCCTGGGCGACGACCCCGCTGATACCGGCACGCGTACCCATGGGCGGCTCAGCAAGGAACGCGGCCTGCTCATGGGTTTCTTTGACGAGCGCCGCTCCAAGATCAAACGGGCCTTCACCGCAGCGCTGGGCGAGGGCCACGCCCAAGCCTATTTGCTGCAACGCTGCGGACCACGTGGGCGCAGCGAATATCGCTTCAGTCTCGACCCATCTTCCATCACATTGCGTTAAATTCACCATGACGACCCTGATTTCCTTTCTGGGCAAGAGTCAGCTCGACAGCCGGCAGGGCTACCGAACGGTGCGCTACCGCTTCCCCAATGGCCAGCAGCGTGAAACCGCCTACCTTGGCCTGGCGCTGGCCGAGCACCTACAGGTCGGGCGCATCCTGCTGCTGGGCACGCCTTCCAGCATGTGGGATCTGCTGGTGGAGTCCACCGTCGGGGACGGCGCCGATGAAGCCTTGCGCCTGGAGCTGATGGAGGCGGTGCGTGCTGGGAGCGTCACCGAGGCGCTGCTGGAGGCGCTGCGCCCTGCGTTGCAGCGGCGCATGGGCCGCCCGGTGGCCACGTTGCTGATTCCGTATGCGACGGACTTCGCCGACCAGCAGGCGCTGCTGGAGCGTTTGGCCGACCAGTTCGCCCGCGGAGAGCGGGCCGTGCTAGACGTCACCCACGGCTTTCGCCACCTGGCGATGCTGGGCCTGAGTGCGGCACGCTACCTGGCCCATGCAGGTGGCGTCAGCGTTGAGGCAATCTATTACGGCGCGCTGGACATGACCGTAGACGGCATCACACCGGTCGTAGAGCTGTCGGGTCTGGCGCACGTGCAGGAGTGGGCTGAAAGCCTGGCCGCCGTGGAAGCCAGCGGGGATTTGACACGGCTGGCGCCGCTGCTGGAGCGCGACGGCCTGCCGCCTGAGCACGTCAAGGCGCTGGTGCGCGGGTGGCAGTTGCTGGGCATCATGAACGTGGCCGATGCCGCCCGTACGCTGCGCCCGGTGGTGCGGGCTCTGGACGAGCCGCTGAAAGGGGCGGCCCAACTTTATCAAGAGCAACTCATCCGCCACCTGCGCTGGGTGAAGGCCAATGGCCTGCACGAACAGTTGCGGCTGCTGGCCCTACAGGCCCTGCGTCGTGGCGACCTGCTGCGCACGGCTTTGCTGGGGCTGGAGAGTTTTCTCGCGCGGGAGGTGGTCAACGCTGGGGGCGACCCGCTGGACTACCGGGCACGCGAGCGCGCTGCCGAACAATTCAAGCAGGATCTGCGCGAGGGCAAACACCCGGAATGGAAGCGCAGCGCCTATAAACTGCTCAACAACGTGCGCAACGCGCTGGCACATGCCACGCGACCGTCCCATGACCAGCATGCCGAGCTGATGCAAAACCCCGAGCGGCTGCGCCGCGAGTTGGAAGCCACGCTAAGTCGGCTGACCAATACGCCTGCCTGATCGGGTGCCACAAGCTTGTTGAATCGCTCCTGACTTCCATGCTTCGGCTAAGGTGACGCCTATGACCACGATGATCGATTCCCCCGCACTGCCCGCCACGGCGGCCAACCGCATGCAGACCTACACCTTGGAACTCAAATTCCTCATACCGGCTTTCATGGGCGATGCCGAGCAAAGCGGCCGCTGGCGCACGCCGCCGTTCAAGGCCCAACTGCGGCAGTGGTGGCGGGTGGTCTATGCCCAGGACGCGCAGTTCAAGCCGAGCGTCGAGGCCATGCGCCGCGAGGAGGGGCTGCTGTTCGGGCACGCATGGTTGGAGGATGACTTCTTCACGCGCGATGGCAAGCGCATCAAGACATCGGCCCGACGCAGCGAAGTGCGTTTGCGGCTCGACAAGTGGAACGAGGGTGGCCTGCGGGCAGCCCACTGGTCGGCGCTCGGTACGGTCACGCACCCGGAGGTACGCCAGGCTGTGGCAAGCGACCTTTACCTTGGCTACGGGCCGGTCGTTCTTCCTCGGGGTGCGCAGCGGCCCACCTTGAAAGCCAATGCCGCCATCCAAGCGGGCGAATCGGCTGTTCTGTCTGTCGCAGTGCCCGCGGAGCATGCCGATCGCATCGAGCAGGCGATGGCGCTGATGCACCGCTACGGCACGGTGGGCGGACGCAGCCGCAACGGCTGGGGCTCCTACAGCCTGCTCCCTCTCCCCCCGGGAGAGGGCCGGGGTGAGGGCAAAGTGCTGCCGCTGCGCGACTGGAGGGCCTGTCTCGATCTCGACTGGCCGCATGCGATTGGCAAGGACGAGAAAGGCCCGCTCGTCTGGCAGACCCAGCCGCACGCGGATTGGCGGGCGCTCATGAAAACGCTCGCGATCATCAAGATCGGGCTCCGGACGCAGTTCGAATTCCCGAATGACCGACCCGACGGCGCCGTCCACGATCGGCATTGGTTGAGCTACCCGGTGACCACGCACCATGTCAATTCGTGGAGGCAGAACAACCTCCGCCTGCCCAACCAACTTCGCTTCAAGGTGCGTGAGGCCACCGACGGCCAACAGCTGGTCGGCGTCATTTTTCACATGCCGCACCTGCCGCCGCCGGCGTTTCATCCCAACCGCACCGCCGTCGAGCGTGTATGGCAGCAGGTGCACGCCTTCCTGGACGCCCCGACTCAGCCACTTAGCCGCATCAAGGACTGAAGCCATGACACACGACCACCTTTGGCAAACCAAGCTCGCCGCCCGCATCCACGACCCGGCGGAAAAGGCCCTTGTCCTGCTGCGCGACCCGGCTGGGCACGAGGGCGGCACCAGCCGCGCGCTCACACGCTTGCTCGGATTCGATCAGCTCCCCGAGCACATTGATCCGGATAACGACGAGGCGCTCTCGGCCACACTGTTCAGGAAAGGCCTGCCGCGTGGGATCTACCGCCATGTGCAGCGTGCCGACTGGTGGGCCGCCGCGGCAGATCGGCCTCAATGGCCCATGCAGCAGGTCTCGGTCCACACGAAGACGGGTGAACAAAAAGTCGTGGCCGTGGCCCCTTGGGCGCAAGTGCGCTGGACGCAAAAGCCCGTGCTGATTCATCCGCTCACCGGTGCGCAGTTCGATCTTGGGCGACTTGGCGAGACGGACATCAATGACCTCAAGGAACGCAGCTTTGCGCACTTTTCCGGCTTGCTGAAGGCCCTGGGCGCTGAAGGCGATGCCCCCCAGGACTGGCGCAAGACGTTGCTGGCCTACTGGCGCTTCGGCCCCGACCTGGCCGAGACTCAGGACAACGGCAAGCTGGGGGCCTTGTGGCCGCTCTTGCCCGCCGACACGCGCGTGCCGGATCACTCCATCTGGGATCACCTGGATTTGACCAGCGCCTTTGCCGGCGCGTTTACCGCCGACCCGCAGGGCGAAGCGGCGTTGCTGGCGCTGTCCATCGGTCCGGTGCAAGGTTTCATCGCCGCGGCACGCTCCACGTCCGACCTCTGGGCCGGCTCGCATCTGCTGTCGCGCCTGGCGTGGGAGGCGATGCGCCCGGTGTGCGAGGCGCTGGGCCCCGATGCCATTCTTTTTCCGCGGCTGCGCGGCATCCCGCAGGTCGATCTGTGGCTGCGCGATCAGATGGGTCTGCCACCCAAGCTGTTCGAAGGCTGCGAATGGATGCAGGGTGGCACCGATGCCAACCCACTCTTTTCTGCGGCGCTGCCCAACCGTTTCGTGGCGGTGGTGCCCGCCAGTCGCGCCCAAGCGATCGCCGAAGAGGTCACCCAGGCGGTGCGGCAGTGGCTGACTCGACAGGGTGAAGAGGTCGTGCGTCGGTTACTGGAAGTCGCCGGCTTCGACCCCAGCGCCACCCCCACACCTTTCGAGCAGATGCGCGCGCAGCTGGCCGGCTTTCCGGAGGTGCACTGGGCGGCAGTGCCGTTCTCACTGATCCGGACGCGTAACGAGGACAAGCAAACCGACCTCGATGTTGGCGGCCTGCTGAGTGCGATGGCCCCCTTCTTCGGCGTGGCGCCGGGCCAGTTTTGCGGCTTCCTGGATACGCCGGCATGGAAGGTCTTGGCGCAGAACATCGAATGGGCGGACGGCACCACGTTCTTTGCACCCAACCCAGGGGTGCTGTATCCGGCGGTGTATGACCTGGCCGAGCGTGTGCTGGCCGCGGCCAAGGCGGCCCGCACCTTCGAGCAGCAAGCGCAGCAGGGCTGGCGCGATTCGCTCTCGGGCGAAGTGGAGTGGCTGACCACCGACCGCGCCCAGCTTGCCTTGCCGCCCGGACAGCGCACCGACACCCTGTGGACGCGCGTGGCCGATCGCAAGCCGGCCTGGGCGAAGGAAGGCGAGCATCTCGGGGCCCTCGCAGCGATCAAGCGCCTGTGGCCGACACTCTTCGCCGGGGAGGCGAGCCAGGCCATCGACAGGGAAGTGGGCCGCTTCGTCGTCTCCACCCACACGATGGCACTTGCCCACCAGCTCGACCAATGGCTTGAGCGCGGCGGCCATACCGCGCCCGGCACCGCAGAAAAGCTCAAGGATGCCGAACCGGTTGCTCTGCCGCGCCGGCTCACGCGCCGGCACGCCAAAAATCCGGCGCTCGACGACGCCAAGCACTTGCCGGGGCTGCTGGAGGCGGCACCCAGCGACGAGGACAAAAAACTGTCTGACGCCGAGAAGCTGCTCAAGAAAACCCTGGGCACGGCACTGAATCAGGACGAGGCCAAGCTCGAAACCTACTACGCCATGCTGATGATGGATGGCGACCGCATGGGTGCCATTCTCTCGGGCGATGGCAAGACCTCAATCACCTATCGCCAGAGCTTTCACCCGCAGGTGCAAGCCGGGTTCGATCAACACGCCGCCCGACAACAGCGTATCCAGCAATACGGTGCGCAGAAGCGCCCGGTATCGCCCAATCGCCATCTGGCCATCTCCGGCGCGCTCAACGACTTCTCGCAGACCGTCGTGCGCCACGTCGTCGAGGAAGAGCATCTGGGCCGCGTCATCTACGCCGGTGGCGACGATGTGCTGGCCATGCTGCCAGTGGCTGACCTGTTGCCATGCATGCAGCAGTTGCGCCATGCCTATTCCGGCACATTGCCCGAGGACGAGTCCAAGGACTGGGGCGACCTGCGCAAGGACCGCGACAAGTTGCACTGCAAGGGCGGCTTCGCCTGGTTGCGCGGTCGGCTGATGCGCATGATGGGCGAGCACGCCACCGCCTCCACCGGCGCCTTGATTGCTCATCACCAGGCACCGCTGGCTGCGGTGCTGCGCGAGCTGCGCGCTGCCGAAAAACGCGCCAAGAGCGAAGGTGGGCGCGATGCGTTTTCCATCACCGTCATCAAACGTTCCGGCGGGGCACTGTATCTCACGGCCCAATGGGGCGAGCCGCTGGCGCTGCTGGGGGATTTGATCGAATTCCTGCGCGACGAGGGCACATCGCGACGCGCGGTCTATCACAGTCTCGAGTGGTTGCGCGACTTGCCAGATCCGTACCACGCGCCCGAGATGCACGAGTCACTGCTGTCTTATCAGCTTGCACGACAGTCTCGCGGCCATGCCTCCAAAGGGGCCCCCCATATCGCCAAGCGGCTCACAAAACTGGCCGCTCAACGGGGAGACAACGGGCGCGTGTGGCTCGCCAATTTTCTGTCCGTGGCCGAATTCCTGGCCCGCGAAACCCGGGGCAAACCGAAGTCCACGACCCAATTGGAGAAGCAAGCCGCATGAATACCGTGTTTCTTGAGCCGCTGGATGTGCTGTTTCTGCGCGGCAACAAGCTCTTTGGCGAGGCGGGCAGCTTTGGCGAATCGCTCGTGCCGCCGTGGCCTTCAGTGGCGGCTGGTGCATTACGCTCGCGCCTGCTTGCTGATGCCGGGGTGGACAGGGTTGACTTCGCCAACGGCCACATCGAACACCCTGAATTGGGCACACCCAGTACCCCGGGAGCGTTCACCGTCACTGCCTTTCATTTGGCGCAGCGGCGGGCGAACGGGGCGGTTGATTTGCTCATGGCCCCGCCGGCGGACCTGGTGGTGAGCAAAGGCGACGAAGGTGGCCTGCACGTTAGGGCATTGGCACCCACTGCGCTGAATGGCCGCAGCCTGGCGTCTTCTGCCCCGCTGCCGCTGATGCCCGTGCTGCCTGAGCCCACACGCAGCAAGCCTGAGGGCGGCCTATGGCTGACCGAGAGTGGCTGGCGCACCTACCTGGCTGGGCTGATCCCTGGCCCAGACCAATTCCTCCCAGCGTCTGCGCTATGGACGCTGGATACGCGCGTCGGCGTGGGTCTGAGTGCCGAGATGCGCCGCGCCGACGACGGCAAGCTCTTTGCCGTGCAGGCCGTAGCCATGGTCAAGCGAGGCATGCCGCTGCCGCTCAGAGGCGGTTTTCGACAGCCAGCGGACTACGACGTCGGCTTTCTGGCCGCTGTGGCCGGTGCGCAAACACCTCGCTCGGGTACCCTACGTTTGGGCGGCGATGGGCGCGCCGCAGCCGTGCATGCCATCGATAAGCCCTTGCCGCAGCCCGACTATGCAGCCATTGTTCGAGCCGGGCGCTGTCGCCTGGTGCTCACCACGCCGGGGCTGTTTGTACAAGGCTGGCTGCCCACTGGCATGAGCCAGAGGGTGGATGGCAGCTACCGCTTCGAACTGCACGGCGTAAGCGGACGGTTTGTCTGCGCAGCGGTGTCGCGGACCGAAGTGGTCTCAGGCTGGGATCTGGCACAGCGGCGGCCCAAGCCCGCCCAGTCTGCGGCTCCTGCCGGCAGCGTCTATTGGCTCGATGAGCTCCAGACCAGCCCCGAGGCACTCGCCAAGCTTGTCGAGCGCGGCCTATGGAGCGACATCTGCGAAGATGAAGCACGCCGCGCCGAGGGGTTCAACCGCGTGGCCATCGCGCCGTGGACACAGTTTTGATGCCAATCACCTGATTCCCTGATTGATTTCCGTCCCGAGGTAATACACCATGTTCCAACAACAAGCCGCCGTCTTTTTCTATGCCGTCAGCCCTGTGCACATGGGTGCGGGCCAGGCCATCGGCGTCATCGACAACCCCATCCAGCGCGAGCGCCACACCGGGCACCCCTGCTTTGCAGGCAGCGGCATCAAGGGAGCCGTGCGGCACGGCTTCGTGGCGCTGGGGGGTAATAGCGATCACCTTGTTCGCCTATTTGGCCCTGAGGCTGGCGCTCCAGAGTTGCACGCGGGCGCCGTCTCGTTCGGCGATGCGCAAACCGTCTGCCTGCCACTGCGCTCACTGCGTGGCGGCTACGTCTATGCCACCTGCCCGCAGGCCCTGGCGCGTGCGCAGCGGCTGCTCCAACTGGTGGGCGTGTCGCTGAATTGGCCGGAGCTTCCTCCCTTGGCCGAAGGCGAATGCCTGCTGGTCAACCCCGACCTGCTGACCGGTGACAAGCTTCACCTGGAAGCCTTCGAATACACCGCCAAAGACCAGGCCAGCCCCGCGCTCAAGGCCGTGGCCGAATGGCTCGCAACCAACGCCTTGCCAGGGCATGACGGTTACAAGTTTTTCGCCGACAAGCTCAAGCGCGACCTCGTCGTCCTCTCCGACACCGACTTCGCCCACTTTGCCGAACACGCCATGCTCGTAGAGGCCCATGTGCGCATCGACGACGAAACCGGTACCGCCAGCGAAGGGGGGCTTTTCTACACCGAGAACCTGCCCCCTGAATCGCTGCTCGTAGCCCCCCTCATGGCCAGCCAGACCCGCACCGGCCGCTCCGATGACAAACTCGACGCCGAGCTCGTCATGACGCACATGAGAACCTTGCTGGATCAGCAACTGCTACAAATCGGGGGCGATGCGACGACAGGCCGTGGCCTGGTCGTTGTCAAAGTCGTGGAGGGCCAGTGAGATGAGCACCCTGTCGCTAAAAAAACCACAACCATCGGCTACACCGCCTTCCGCTACAGCCGGCCGAATGACGCTGGAGCAGCGCCGTGCCCAAGACGCTTGGCAGCGTGCCCAGCGTTACACCCAAGAGCACGTCAAAATCGCCAAGGCCCTGCCGGCGCTCATCATCAACTCGGGGCTCATGCAGGTCTTGGCGTTTTGCCACCAGAAAAACGACAAACACGAGCTCGTGGCCTCCGATTTGCGGGCGTGGCTCCAATCTCGCTTTCCACAACTGCTGCGTTCGAGCGATTTCAGCACGTTCATGGAGGCGCTGATGCAAGCCAGCCCCCGGGACTTTCAGGCCGTCACCGCCGAAGCTTTCGCATGGCTGAAATGGATGCGGCAGATGGCTGCAGCACGGGTGAAAGGAGACTGACATGCCAGTGGCTGCCGTGCCCGAGTACTTGGGCAGTGATTTCACGGACGCCTCACCGGCCTTGCGGTTTGGGATGTACCTCAACCTATGGGGCGTCAACCGTCGTACGCGGGAAGTTCTGTGGACCACACATGACATTGACAGCGATGTCCGTGGGCAGGAACGACAGGAACGCGACATCAGAGTCGAAAACAAGACTTCTGCGCTGAGGGAGAGTGGTCGGCTGACCGAGCGAGACAAAAGCCTCATGCTGGCCTTGTCGCGGCGGCTTGAATCCTGCGCCCGCACAGTACCCCCGGGCGCTCTGCTGCGCCTTCAGGCCCACGCCAAGGCACCGTTTACCACGGGCCTGGGTAACGAGCACCCCCTGGAAAACGGCTTTGCCTTCCTCAACCCCTATGGCCTGCCATACCTCCCGGGTTCGGGCGTCAAGGGCGTGTTGCGCCGGGCTGCGCAGGAGCTGGCCGACGGTTTGTGGAGCGACGCCCACGGCTGGAGTCACGAAACCATCGCCGCCATCGACAAACCCAAAGTAGGCCTGTCGGTCATCGACGTGCTGTTTGGCCGCGAGCCTGCTGGTGGCGAGACTGAACACGTGCGCGGCGTGCTCAGCTTCTGGGACGTGATCCCGCAGATCGTCGGCGATCGGTTGCTGGTGGAGGTCATGACCCCGCACCAATCGCACTACTTCCAACAAAAACGCGATCTCAAAAGCGGCAACAGCTCCACGCCCCACGACAGCGGCCAACCCAACCCCATCAGCTTCCTGACTGTGCCGCCAAAGTCAGCGTTCTCCTTCATCGTCGCTTGCGACGTGGCGCGTCTAGGGCGGCTGGTGCCCGATCTGCTGAAGGACGAGCAAGGGCAGCCGCGCTGGAAACACCTCCTCATTGCCGCCTTCGAGCACGCCTTCCAGTGGCTGGGCTTCGGAGCCAAGACGGCGGTTGGCTACGGCGCCATGGCCATGGACCGAGAGGCGCTGCATCGCGCCCTACAGGCCGAGCAGCAGGCGGCAGAGCAGGCCCGCCGCGAAGCCGAGCTCAGCGCGTTGAGCGAAAACCAGCGCACTATTGCCCAATTGCAGCAAAAGCTGCAACAACGGCAACAGGAGCTGCGCGGGCGCAAGGAAAACTGGGGGCAGGCGCTGACCAGTGCTGTCCAAGCCACAGTCGCGCAGGCCAAAAACGAGTCCTGGACTGCCCAGGAGCGGCATCAACTTGCGCGGATGCTCATGCAATGGCTGCCACAAGCCATTCAAATCGACTGGAAAGACGCCCGCAAAAAACTGGGAATAGGCGACTGGCTTACCACCCCTGAAGCGCCAACATCATGAACATTCCAGCGCCTCTGCAACCGCGTGACGAATTGCCGATAGCGCGATACCGGTTTGTGGCGCGGGCGCATCGAAGCCTGCCGCTGCCGGAGTATGCCGGCTCGTTGCTGCGAGGGGTTTTTGGCGCCGCGTTGCGCCAAATCACCTGCCTTACCGGGCAAAAAACATGCCCCAACTGCCCCTTGTATGTGCGCTGCCCGTACCCGGCCATCTTTGAAACGCCACCTCAGGCCACCTCACTGCGGCAGCAGTTCAGCCAAGCCCCTTGCCCCTATGTCATAGAACCCCCTCCACTGGATACCCCGGCCATCCCGGCAGGGCAGACGCTTGAGTTTCACATGGTGCTCATCGGCACCGAGACCCTGCGCCAGTTACCCCTCATCATACGTGCGTGGCGCATTGCGCTGGAACACGGGCTAGGCAGCAGGCGGGCCCCACTGCAACTCGAACGGGTTCAATGGTGCCGGCCTCATCAGCAGTTTCACGACGTATGGACACACGCCAGCAACCAGGTGGCCCCACATCCAGCCATGCTGCCCATCCATACGCTACCGCAAGGGTGCCGTACCCTGCGCCTGCACATCACCACCCCGCTTCGGTTACAACGCCAAGGCACCCCGCTGCGTCCGCATGAACTGTCGGCGCGAGCCCTCTTGCTGGCTGCCCTGCGGCGAGCCAGCCTCATGCTGGAATTGCATCTACACCGCCCAGCGCCGCCCGATGCCACGTCAGTACTGAGCCTGCTACCCCATATTGAGGAAGACCGCACTGCACTGCACTGGCGCGACTGGAGTCGCTACTCCAGCCGCCAAAAGCAGGAAATGACGCTGGGCGGCGCAATAGGCGCATGGACCCTGCATGCGCCAGCGTGGGACGACATATGGCCGTGGCTGTGGCTGGGCCAATGGCTTCATCTGGGTAAAAATGCCACCATGGGCATGGGTGCTTACCGCCTTGAAATGGAGCCGTGTTTTGAGTAAGGTATGCGAGTTCCCACAAACCTCCACAAGCACTTCCGTAAGTGCATGTGTGGCAATGATTTTTTGTGCGGTGCAGTCCGGACAAAGCCCTGATATCAAAGGGATTAAGACGTGGCGTTTTGCATGATGATGCTCCGATGATTGTCCGGACAAAGCCCTGATATCAAAGGGATTAAGACCAATATCGCCCGCGCGAGTTTTGCCCAGATATTGCGTCCGGACAAAGCCCTGATATCAAAGGGATTAAGACTTGGGCGCTTTGCGACGGCTTTTCGTCCGGACAAAGCCCTGATATCAAAGGGATTAAGACAGCCCGGCCGGTAGAAGGTGACGCGGGCGATGGGTCCGGACAAAGCCCTGATATCAAAGGGATTAAGACTCGGCCACTTCCTCGATATGCACGCCGATCTGTGTCCGGACAAAGCCCTGATATCAAAGGGATTAAGACCCAGTAGCGACGGAAGACTTCGAGCACCCCGTCCGTCCGGACAAAGCCCTGATATCAAAGGGATTAAGACCAGGTCTGGCCTGGCTGCCATTGCCCATTCCCGGTCCGGACAAAGCCCTGATATCAAAGGGATTAAGACGCCTCTTTGGCGATGCGACTGTGCATGCCCACCGTCGTCCGGACAAAGCCCTGATATCAAAGGGATTAAGACATTCCCTTCGGCCCCCATTCCCATGCAGGCCAAAGTCCGGACAAAGCCCTGATATCAAAGGGATTAAGACGGCAGATGTCTGCCAGCACGACTTCGAGTTCGGTCCGGACAAAGCCCTGATATCAAAGGGATTAAGACCGTTCGGCGGATAACTTGTTGCGCTTGGCTGCCACGTCCGGACAAAGCCCTGATATCAAAGGGATTAAGACAGGGCGTGTGCGATGTTGTTCATGCCGATCAGGGTCCGGACAAAGCCCTGATATCAAAGGGATTAAGACCGCTGCATTCGCGTCGTGCTGGCCAGGTGGCAGTAGGTCCGGACAAAGCCCTGATATCAAAGGGATTAAGACGGTATGGGCCGTGCACCGCAATCGCGTCCTTGTCCGGACAAAGCCCTGATATCAAAGGGATTAAGACGTTCTTAAGCGCCTCAACCCGGCGCAGTACGAACTGTCCGGACAAAGCCCTGATATCAAAGGGATTAAGACATAGTCAGGATCTCCAGAAAGAATTCGGGCAATCGTCCGGACAAAGCCCTGATATCAAAGGGATTAAGACGCTTGAGCATGCTTGACGATCGCGCGGTACATGTCCGGACAAAGCCCTGATTTCGAAGGGATCCGGGCAACTCGACTGATCGTCCGTGCCTCTGGCGAATATTCAGTGGTGCCCACCTTAACAAGCTGACAAGCTTGTGGACTGCCCCGACCAGTGTCTGCAAGCTCAGAATGCTTGCATGTCAGGTCTAAGAAGGAGAGTTCCATGGCGCAGCGTGGCTTGTATCTGGTGTGCTACGACGTATCGTCCAATCGCCAGCGTGTGAAAGTCCAACGGTATTTGGCGCAATACCGCGTCAGTGGCCAAAAATCGGTTTGCGAATGCCTGATGACGCCAGGTGAGGTCATCGACTGTCTGGCGCAGTTGCGGGCAATGATCGACCTGCAAACCGATCGTGTCCATATGCTGGCTCTGGACCCGCGCATGCCACGGGAGGGCTGGGGCAAGGGGCGCCCTTGGGATGGCGGCCCGCTGATGGTGGTCTAGAGACACGGCTGTGGAGGTGAGGCGATGAGCACGCTGTATGTTGACCGCAAGGGGGTGTCTTTGCGACTCGATGGTGGCACTCTTGTGTTTGAGGAGGCGGGCGCGAGGGTGGCGGCCATTCCGCTGGCCCCGCTGGAGCGCGTCGTTTTGCGCGGAGATGTCACGATTTCGGCGAGCCTGCTTGGCAAGCTTGGGCAGTCGGGTATCGGGGTGCTGGTTCTGTCGGGGCGCAAGGCCGAGCCGGCCCTGTTCATGCAGCGGCCCCACTACGACGCGCGGCGTCGGATCCTGCAGTGGCAGCGCTCACTGGATTCCAATTTCCGCCTTGATGTGGCCCGCGATTTGCTTCAGCGCAAGGTGACGGCGCAGCGCCATTTTTTGTTGGAGCGTGCGCAGGATGACCTGATGCACCGTTATGAGTTGCGCACAGCTGCAGAGCGGATGGATGCAGCCTGTCGCACGATGGCTTCGGCCTCGACCCTTGCTGCGCTTCGAGGTGCTGAAGGTGCTGCCGCGCAGGCGTTTTTCATGGGGTATCAGGCGCTGTTTGCGCCGTCGCTGCACTTCAGTGCGCGAAACCGTCGCCCGCCTCAGGACCCCGTGAATGCGGTGTTGTCGTTGGGCTATACGTTGCTTCACGCGGAGGCGGTGTTGCAGGCGCATGCGGTGGGGCTGGACCCATTTGTTGGATTTCTGCATGAGCTTGACTATGGCCGTGAATCCTTGGCCTCTGATTTGGTGGAGCCGCACCGTTGCGGTGTGGAGCGTCTGACTTGGCGCTTGTTTCGCGAGCGTGTGCTGACGGTGGAGCATTTCAGCCGCGTCCAAGGGGCATGTCTGCTGGGCAAGGCAGGGCGTCAGCATTTTTACCGGAGTTGGTCGGATGTTTCTGAAGGTTTGCGCCAGTCGTTGCGTTCAACGTGTTTGACGCTGGTGACGGCTGTGACCGGAGAGGAGGCGCTGGAGGCGCCGGCAACGGTGGAGGGCGATGATGGCTGAGACTGGCCGCAGAGCGTGGGTGGCTGCTTATGACGTGGCGGAGCCGCGGCGGCTGGCGCGGGTACATCGGATGATGTGTCGCCATGCGGTACCGATCGAGTACAGTGTGTTCTGGCTGACAGGCACCCCTACGGCCCGCTTGCGATGCCTGCAGGAGGTGCTGACGGCGTTGGACAATTCGCGGGATGATTTGCGCCTGTACGCCATCGCGGCGCGCGGTTTCAGGGTGCGGCTGGGGGTACCGGTGCTTCCGCAAGGCATTGAGTGGTCCGGGGTGCCGGCGGGCTGGGGCTGGGACGCCGATCATGACATTCCGCTGGACAAGTCCATTGTGGGCTTCAGAGGTAGCGACTGATCGCATGCCTAAAGATGGATAGGGAAGGCGACTGTGGCGAGAAATATCCTGGTTTGTACGGTGGGTGCCAGTTGGGCGGTGGTGCCCGAGGTGTTTGGCTTTGTGGCCCCGGATTTGCTGGCTTTGTATGAGCACCACCCGCAGCGCTCGACTCTTGAGAGCAGTAGGCGCGATCATGCGTTGCAGTCGCCTGATGAACTTTGGCTGATCACTACGGCTGGAAAGCAGACGGAGCACTCGATACGCTGCATTGAGCGTTGGTGGCAGCTCTTGGGCTGGCCGATGCCAATGAGGGTTTGGGTTGCCGAGATACCCGTTGCGAAAGCTCATGGATGCCGGACTGCCACTGACCCTGTGCACAGACAATCCAGGCATCTCGCGCACGACTTTACCGGACGAGTATTTGACGGCCTCCCGAATCGTGCAGGGGGGTTGACCTTGTGGGAGGCGTTGATCCTAATGCGGCAGGCGTTCGAGCGCAGCTTCCTGCCAGCGCCTGTCCGCTCGGCACTCATGCACGCAGCCGATGCGGCAGTGATTCGCGCCTTGGACGATGCAGACTGGATGGCAGATCCCGCTGCGGTGTGAATGAAGCGGTATCCGCCACCTTTCGATGCCCGATGGCCTCAACCCAGCCGGCCTGAGCGGTAGTCGCTGATGGCTTGATAGATTTCCTGCTCGGTGTTCATCACGAAGGGGCCGTACTGGACGATGGGCTCGTTGAGCGGGCGCCCGGCGATGAGCAGGGCTTGGGCGGGGGCGTCGGCCTCGATGCGCACGCCGTCGCCTTCATTGGCCAGTACCGCCATGCGCTGTGCCGGCACCGTTTCCCCGGCAATGCGCACCGCGCCCCGGTACACATAGACGAACGCGTTGTGCGCCGCGGGCAAGGGTTGGGCGAAATGGCTGCCGGCGGGCAGGTGCAGGTCCAGGTACAGCGGCTCGGTGACCGGGCGGGTGACGGCGCCCTGCACCCCGTGGCTGTGGCCCGCAATCACCGTCACGGCCACGCCTTCGGGCGTGGTCAGCCGCGGCAGGTCGGTGGCCTGGAAGTCGCGGTACCACGGCGCGCACAGCTTGGCGCTCGAGGGCAGGTTGAGCCAGAGCTGAAAGCCCTCCATCACGCCCGCTTCCTGTTGCGGGATTTCGGAATGGATGACGCCGCGGCCAGCCGTCATCCACTGCACGCCGCCGTTTTCCAGCAGCCCTTCGTGGCCGGCGCTGTCGCGGTGCCGCATGCGTCCGGCGATCATGTAGGTCACCGTCTCGAAGCCGCGGTGCGGGTGGTCCGGGAAGCCGGCGATGTAGTCGTTCGGGTCGTCGCTGCCGAAGGCATCGAGCATGAGGAAGGGGTCGAGCCGGCGTTGCAGCGCATGCGTGAGCACGCGGGTCAGCTTCACGCCGGCGCCGTCGGACGTGGCCTGGCCAGCGACCAGCCCCTCCACGCGACGGCCGTGGTGGACGGCAGGCGATGCCGGGGCGGCAGGCAAGGGGGGCATGGTCATGTCGGGCTCCAGTGTCAGGCCAGGGCGGCGTTGAGATCGGCTTCGGCTTGCGCGAAGCCCTGTGCGGCGGCTTCGGGCCCCATGTTGAGGCCTTCGGCGTAGATGAAGCGCAGATCGGTCAAGCCCAGGAAGCCCAGCACCGTTTTGAGGTAGGGGACCTGGCTGTCGTGCGGTTGGTCGCGGTACAGGCCGCCGCGGGCCAAGGCCAAATACACCCGCTTGCCTTTGATCAGGCCTTCGGGGCCGTTGTCGGTGTAGCGGAAGGTCACGCCCGCGCGGGCGATGGCGTCGATCCAGGCTTTGAGCTGCACCGGCACGCCGAAGTTGTACATCGGCACGCCCAGCACGATCACGTCGTGCGCCTGCACCTCGGCGATGAGCGCGTCGTATTCAGCCACGATGGCGGCCTGCGCCGGCGTGCGCTGCTCAGCGGGCGTGAACACCGCGCCCAGCGCGGTTTCATCCAGCACCCGCACCGGCTGGACGGCCAGATCGCGCAGCGTCAGCGCGGCATCGGGGTGGCGCTGACGCAGCCGCTCGACGATGGCATTGGCCAGCTTGGTGGAGTTCGCCCCTTCGCGCCGGGCGCTGGCGTTGATTTGCAGGATTTTCATGAGCAGGCTTCCTTTGGGTGGGTGGATGACCTCTACTGTATTGTTGATGTTTTTGTGGCATAAAGAGGGTTTTCTGCACAACATTGTTCTGTCTATGGAACAGTTGGACGCCAATGATCTGCTGATCTTTGCCCGCATCGTGGAGGCGGGCAACCTCAGCCGGGCGGCCGAGCGCCTGGGCCTGCCCAAGAGCCGGTTGTCACGCCGGTTGGCGCAGCTCGAACGCCAGCTGGGCGAGCGGCTGCTGCTGCGCACCACGCGGCGGCTGGCTTTAACTGAGTTCGGGCAGCTGCTGCTGGAGCACGCGCGCCAGCTGGCCGCTGAGGTGGATGCGGCCACCGCGCTGAGCGAGCATCGCCAGGCGCGCCCCAGCGGCCGGCTGCGGGTTTCCATGCCCAATGACCTGGCCGTGCGGCTGCTCAGCGACGCCCTGGCCGCCTTCTCGGCCTTGCATCCCGGCATTCGGCTCGAAATCGATCTGTCGCCGCGCCGGGTGGATCTGTTGGCCGAGAAGTTTGACCTGGCGCTGCGTGTGGGCGATCCGGGACAGGACGGCTCGCTGGTGGCGCGCCGCATGGGGGTGTTCACCCACGGTCTGTATGCCAGCCCGGGCTACTTGGCCACGCACGGCGAGCCCCGCGAGCCGGGCGAACTGATGGGCCACCGGGCGGTGTTGCTCCTCAGCCGCCAGGGCGACGCCCTGCCCTGGCGGCTGAGCCGCGAGGCCCAGCACTGGGAGGGGCTGCCCCCGGGGCGGCTGCTGGCCAATGCGCCTGAGCTGCTGGCCGCTTTTGCCGTGGCCGATGCCGGCATCGCTGCCCTGCCCGACCTCACGGCCGCCGAGGCGGTGCGCCAGGGGCGGCTGCGGCGCATCCTGCCCGACTGGGCGTTGCCCTCTCACGTGGCCTGGGCCGTCTTTCCCGAGCGCCGGCTCATGCCGGCCAAAACCCGCGCCTTTCTCGACCTGCTGGAGCAGGTGCTGGCGCCGGTGCTGCAGGAGGCCCCGCCTACAATACGCTGATCGGCCGGTCGCATGGTGGCGCCGCCAAGCCCTCCCTCCACCGACGCTGTCCATGGAATACCCCGAATCGCGCGAGAAAAGCGCCGAACTGCTGCGCCAAGTGATTGCCTTGATGGGGCAGCATGACGCGCCTTTCAACCCCATCACCTACACCGTCTGGTACGAATACGCCGCGGGCCTCAATGCGCGGCTGCGCGAGGCCATCGACCGCTTCGTGCTCACCGAACCGCGGCTGAGCCAGGCCACCACCGAGCGCCTGTACCGTGAGCACGTGGCCAGCGTGGACGACAAGACCATGGATCGCATCAGCCGTGACTTCCAGCAGGTCATGAGCCATATGGCGCACCACGCCGCCCGCGCTGGCGAGCAGGCCGGCGCGTTCGACGCCGAGCTCACGCAGCTGCACGGTGCGCTCAGCGCCCAGGACGCCGAGGCCCTGCGCGCGCGTCTGCCGCGCACCCTGCAGCGCAGCCAGGCCATGCGCGACGCCACCACCGAACTGCGCACCCAGGTCGCGGCCAGCCGCGCCGAAATCGAGCGCCTGCGGGCCGATCTGGACCGCGCGCGCGAAGAGGTGTTCATCGACAGCCTGACCAAGGTCCTCAACCGCAAAGGGCTGGATCACCGGCTGGAACAGATCCTCACCCAGGCCCGGGCCGGTCAGGACGCCGGCCATGGGCTGGTGATGCTCGACATCGACCACTTCAAGCTGATCAACGACCAGCACGGCCATCTGGTCGGCGATCAAGTGCTGGCGGCCGTGGGGGAGGTCTTGCGCCAAGTCGTCACCGACCCGACGCATGTGGTGGCGCGTTACGGGGGCGAGGAGTTTGCCATCGTTCTGCCCCATGCGGGCCTGGAAGCCGCCGCAGCGCTGGCCGAAAAGGTGTGCCGCACCACCCGGGCCATGAAACTGCGCAAGCGCAATGCCCACGATGTGGTCTTGAGTGTGACCGTCTCGGCCGGTGCGGCGGTGCATCGTCCTGGGGAAAGTGCCCAGGACTGGGTGGCTCGTGCCGATGCCGCGCTCTATCGCTCCAAGCAGGCCGGGCGCGACCGCGTCACCGTGGCAGAACTTTCATAATTGTCAGTCTGATGTCAGGGAAATACAGGACAGGCAGCCGCGCGGCCCTGGCCTCATAATTGCCGGCATCATCACCGGGGCCGCGCCGAGTGCGACAGCGCCTCACAACAACCATTGGAGACCTGCATGCCCAGTTCCGTCACGTCGGCCGACAAGCCGTGGCTGAGCGCGTACCCGCCCGGGGTGCCCGCAGACATCGACGTCAGCGCCTACCGCTCGCTCGTCGGCCTGCTGGAAGAAAGCTTTGCCCGCTATGCCGACCGCGCCGCGTACAGCTTCCTCGGTCAGGACTTCCGCTACGCCACCATCGACGAACAGTCTCTGGCGCTGGCGGCCTACCTGCAAGGCAAGGGCTTGGTCAAGGGCGACCGCGTGGCCGTGATGATGCCCAACATCCCGCAGTACCCGGTGGCCGTGGCCGCCATCCTGCGCGCCGGGCTGGTGGTGGTCAATGTCAACCCCTTGTACACCGCCCGCGAGCTGGAGCACCAGCTCAAGGACTCCGGGGCCAAAGCCATCGTCATCATCGAGAACTTCGCGCACACCCTGCAAGCCTGCATCGCCAACACCCCGGTCAAGCACGTCGTGCTCTGCGCCATGGGCGACATGCTGGGCTGGCTCAAGGGCGCGCTGGTCAACCACGTGGTGCGCAAGGTCAAGAAAATGGTGCCCGCCTTCGACCTGCCCGGTGCCGTGCGCTTCAACGACGCCGTGCGCACCGGCAGCCGCATGGCGCTGGCCCCGGTGACCATCGGCCCCGATGACATGGCCGTGCTGCAGTACACGGGCGGCACCACCGGCGTGAGCAAGGGCGCCGTGCTGCTGCACCGCAACGTGATCGCCAACGTGCTGCAGTCCGAGGCCTGGAACGAGCCGGTGATGAAGAAAATTCCGCCGCACGAGCAGCCCACGGCGGTGTGCGCGTTGCCGCTGTATCACATCTTCGCCTTCACGGTGAACATGATGCTGAGCCTGCGCAACGGCGGCAAGAACATCCTCATTCCCAATCCACGCGACCTGCCTGCGGTCATCAAAGAGCTGCGTCGCCACACCTTCCACAGCTTTCCGGCGGTCAACACGCTGTTCAACGCCTTGCTCAACCACCCGGATTTCGACCAGGTAAACTGGCGCAACCTGAAGGTGTCGGTCGGCGGCGGCATGGCGGTGCAGGCCGCCGTGGCCCAGAAGTGGCTGGCGCGCACCGGCTGCCCTATCTGCGAAGGCTACGGCCTGTCCGAGACCAGCCCCTCGGCCAGTTGCAACCCCGTGACCAACACCGAATTCACCGGCACCATCGGCGTGCCGCTGCCCGGAACCCTCATGAAGTGCATCGACGACGAGGGCAACGAAGTGCCCCTGGGTCAGCCCGGCGAAATCGCCATCAAGGGCCCCCAGGTCATGGCCGGTTATTGGCAGCGTCCGGATGAAACGGCCAAGGTCATGACCGCCGACGGCTGGTTCCGAAGCGGCGACATCGGCGTCATGGACGAGCGCGGCTACTTCAAGATCGTCGATCGCAAGAAAGACATGATCCTCATCAGCGGCTTCAACGTCTATCCGAACGAAATCGAAGACGTGGTGATGGGACTCGACGGGGTGCTGGAGTGCGCGGCCGTCGGCATCCCGGATGCCCACTCCGGCGAAGCGGTGAAGTTGATCGTCGTCAAGAAAGATCCCGCGCTGACCGAGCAACATGTGCGAGACTATTGCCGAGCGCGCCTGACCGGCTACAAGCAACCCAAGGTGATCGAATTCCGCACCGAACTGCCCAAGACCCCGGTCGGCAAGATTCTGCGCCGCGAATTGCGCGACAAAGCCTGATCGGAGTCCACGCCTCATGGGTCAACGCATCGCCATCATCAGCGCCGTTCACGAAGAACTGGCCGAAATCCTGCAACTCATGCCCGACGAGCAAAAGCGCGTCGCTGGCGGCCGCACTTTCTGGAGCGGGCATCTGCAGGGGCACGAGGTGGTGGCGGTGCTCTCGGGCATCGGCAAGGTGGCGGCGGCCACCACCGCCACGGTGCTGTGCGAACGGTTCGAGCCGCAGCAGGTGATCTTCACCGGCGTGGCCGGCGGCTTGGCATTGGGCGTGGAGGTGGGCGACATCGTCGTGGGCAGCGCCTTCATGCAGCACGACCTGGACGCCTCCCCGCTCTTTCCCCGCTGGGAAGTGCCGGGCTATGGGGCCAGCCGCTTCAAGGCCGACATGGCCCTGGCCCAGGTGTTGCACGCCGCCGCTCGCGATGCCGTGACCTGGCTGCCCAAGCTGCTGGACGAAGCCGTGCTGCGCGGCCTCGGCCTGCACGCCCCGAGCGTGCATCAGGGTGAGATCGTCACCGGCGACCGTTTCGTGGCCACCGCGGCCGAATGTGCGGCTTTGCGCGCGAGCCTGCCCGAAGCGCTGGCCGTGGACATGGAAAGCGCGGCCGTGGCGCAGGTCTGCCATGACTACGGCGTGCCCTTTGCCGCCGTGCGCACCATCTCTGACCGGGCCGATGACGAGGCCCATGTGGATTTCCAGCACTTCCTGCAGCAGGTCGCGCGCCACTACAGCGGGCGCATCGTGCGCAAGGCGCTCAACCTGCTCTGAGCGCTTACTTCAGCCAGCCGCGCTTGCGGAAATAGACCATCGGGATCACGGCCGACAGAATCATCAGCACGATGGCAAAGGGGTAGCCGTAAGCCCACTCCAGCTCCGGCATGAATTGAAAGTTCATGCCGTAACTGCTGGCCACCAGCGTCGGCGGCAGCAGCGAGACGCTGGCCACCGAGAAGATTTTGATGATCTTGTTCTGGTTGATGTTGATGAAGCCGATGGTGGCATCCATCAGGAAGTTGATCTTCTCGAACATGAACGCGGTGTGGCTGTCCAGCGAGTCCAGGTCACGCAGGATCTGGCGCGCGTCCTCGAACTGCTCGGCGCTGAGCAGCCGGGTGCGCATCATGAAGCTGACGGCGCGGCGTGTGTCCATCATGTTGCGGCGGATGCGGCCCGACATGTCCTCGTGGCGGGCAATGCCGGCCAGCACTTCCGAAGCGATTTCGTCCGTCACCTGCCCGGAGAGCACCTTGCGGCTGATGCGCTCCAGGTCGTCGTAAATCTCTTCCACCGTGTCGGCGCAGTATTCGGCATCGGTGTCGAACAGGCTCAGCAGCACGTCCTTGGCGTCCTTGATGAGGCCGGGCATGCGCCGCGCCCGCAGGCGCAGCAGGCGGAACACGGGCACGTCCTCGTCGTGGATGGAAAACAGCACCCCGCGGCTCTTGAGCGATTCGTTCTGCTCGTTCAGGATGAAGGCCACCCGCACGGTGCGGGGGTTGTCCTCGTCGCCAATGAGGAAGTCGCTGCGCACATGCAGCTCGCCGTTGTCTTCCTCGAAAAAGCGCGCCGACTCCTCGATGTCCTCGGCCATCGCGTCTTCCGGAATGGACAGGCCGAAATGCTGGCGCACCCAGCGGCGTTCTTCGGGCGTTGGGGATTCGAGGTCCACCCAGATGGGTTTGAAGCGGGCCAGTTCCTCCAGCGAGTCGATTTCCTCCTGGAACAGACGGCCGTTGACCAAGGTGAACACATTGAGCATCCGATGCTCCCAGAACGCAAACGATCAGACCGAGGCCACGACCACGAGCGGTGTCTGGCGGTTCACCACCACCGGTCACCGGGCGCACGCCCGCAAAGAGAGGCGGTCGTCCGGGACGGTCTTCGAATCTCAGGACAACGCCGAATTATCGCACCGCCGAATGACGCCGCGGTGACGGGCGCCGGCGCGCGCCTGGCCGGACGAACGCGGCTTGCCCAAAACGGTGCAAACGGGCATAGTGGAGGTGAAAGAACCACGTTTCCCGGCCCGCCGCCGCCTCGGTGGCGGGCATGTCAACCAGAGCAAAGGAGGCTCTTCATGAACTTGACGATCAGTGGTCACCACCTCGAAGTCACGCCCGCGCTGCGCTCCTACGTGACGAGCAAACTCGACCGAATTTCTCGACATTTCGACCAGGTGGTGGACATCAAGGTTCTGCTGACCGTGGACAACATCAAGGAGAAAGACCACCGACAGAAAGCCGAGTGCAATATCCATGTAAAAGGCAAGGATATTTTTGCCGAGAGCACCCACGCCGACCTGTACGCCGCGGTGGACGAGCTGGCCGACAAGCTCGACCGCCAGGTGCTGCGCTACAAGACGAAAGTGCAGGAGCACCACCACGAAACGGCCAAGCGCGCGCTCCAATGAGGCCCTTGTCACGGCAGTGACATATATTGCACTGCAACAAGCCGCTTGATTTGTCAAGCGGCTTGTTTGTTTTTGGGGACTATGCAGAATGGCTCATCAGGGCATAATTTGCCCTCCGTGAGGTTGATATGAACCGTCTTTCTGCCATTTTGCCTGCCGAGCAGGTGCTGGTTGCGGTGGACGCGACCAGCAAGAAGCGTGCGTTTGAGGAAGCAGGACTGCTGTTCGAGTCGCTGCACGGGCTCAACCGTGCCCTCATCACCGACAGCCTGTTTGCCCGCGAGCGCCTGGGCTCCACCGGGCTGGGCCACGGCGTGGCCATTCCGCATGGCCGCATCAAAGGCCTCAAGCAGCCGCTGGCGGCCGTGTTCCAACTGGCCAATCCCATCGGTTTCGACGCGCCCGACGAACAGCCGGTGCGGCTGATGATCTTCCTGCTGGTGCCCGAGGCGGCCACGCAGAAGCACTTGGAAATCCTGTCCGAGATCGCCGAGCTGCTCAGCGACGCCCAACTGCGCGAGCAAATGAAGGAAAGCAAGGACGCCGCCGGCCTGCATCAGCTCATCGCCAACTGGCAGTCGGCGCACGCCGTCGCCTGACCGCCCTCTTGCCCGGGCGCCAGGTGGTGCCGGGCGCCCGTTTGTCCTGCCCATGAAACCCGCCGTCGTCAGCGCCGACGTCCTGTTCGAGGACCACCGCGAAACCCTCAAGTGGCAGTGGGCGGCCGGGCAGAGCGCGTCCGAGCGCCGCTTCGATGAAAAAGCCGTCAGCGAAGCCCGCTCCGGCGCCGATCTGGTGGGCTATCTGAACTACATCCACCCTTACCGGGTGCAGGTGCTGGGCCACCGGGAGGTGGCCTATCTGCTCAACTCCACGCCCGAAGACTGCCGTCGCCGCGTCTCGCGCATCGTGGTGCTGGAGCCGCCGGTGCTGGTGGTGGCCGATGACGCCCAGCCGCCGGCCGAACTGCTGGCCATGTGCGAACGGGCGCACATTCCGCTGTTCACCACCACCTATTCGGCCGGTTTCGTCATCGACGTGCTGCGCGCGTACCTGTCGCGCCATTTCGCCGAGCGCACCACCCTGCACGGGGTGTTCATGGACATCCTCGGGCTGGGCGTGCTCATCACCGGCGAATCCGGCCTGGGCAAAAGCGAGCTGGGGTTGGAGCTGATCTCACGCGGGCATGGGCTGGTGGCTGACGATGCGGTGGATTTCCACCGCGTCAACCAGACCACCCTTGAGGGCCGCTGCCCGGACCTGCTGCAGAATTTGCTGGAGGTGCGGGGCATCGGCCTGCTGGACATCAAGGCGATTTTTGGCGAGACGGCGGTGCGCCGCAAGATGCGTTTGCGCCTCATCGTGCACCTGGTGCGCAAGCAGACCATGGAGCGCGATTACGAACGTCTGCCGCATGAGCCGCTGTACCAGGACGTGCTGGGCGTGGCCGTGCGCAAGGCGGTGATCCAGGTGGTGGCGGGCCGCAACATCGCGGTGCTGGTGGAGGCCGCGGTGCGCAACACCATCCTGCAGCTGCGCGGCATCGATACCTATCAAGAGTTCGTGCAGCGCCAGCGCGACGCCATGCTGCGCAACGCCTGAGGCCGCGGGGCGAGGCACGGGGCGGGCATCAGCCGCGGCGGTTCTTGGCGCGGTGCTCGCAGTCGGCCTTGGTGCAATGGGCGTACAGCGACAGCGCGTGCTCCTGGATTTCGAAGCCGCGCGCCGTGGCGATGGCCTGCTGGCGCCGCTCGATTTCGGGGTCGCAGAATTCCTCCACCCGGCCGCAGTCCAGGCAGACCAGGTGGTCGTGGTGCTGGCCTTCGTTGAGCTCGTACACCGCTTTGCCGGATTCGAAGTTGCTGCGGATCAGCAGCCCGGCCTGTTCGAACTGCGTCAGCACCCGATACACCGTGGCCAGGCCGATGTCGCTGCGCTCGTCCAGCAGCACGCGGAACACGTCTTCGGCCGTCATGTGGCGCTGCTGCCCCGACTGGAAGATTTCCAGGATCTTCAGACGGGGCAGGGTGGCCTTGAGGCCGGTGCTTTTGAGTTCTTCGATGTTGGTCATGCGGGATCTCGCCGGTCGTTGCCCATGTGCCGCGCGGTGCGGCGCCGTGGCCCATCGCATCCGCCCCGGGAGCAAGGGCTACAATGCCCTGCATGATAGTACGTTGCGCCCCGTGGGCGCGCGTTTTGCCGACAAACCCGCACCCGCCACCATGATCTCACCCCTTTCGACTCGCATCCGTCTGACCGGCGCCGGTGTGCTCGCGGCGGCGGCCCTGGCGTTGCCGGGCTGCGCCAGCTTCCAGGACGCCACCGCGTCCATGAGCACCCTCGGCGGGCTGATCACCCCCTACCGCATCGACATCCTGCAAGGCAACGTGGTGGTTCGGGAGCAGGTGCAAGCCTTGCAGCCCGGCATGTCGCGCGAGCAGGTGCGCAACATTCTGGGCACGCCGCTGGTGGCCAGCGCCTTCCATGCCGACCGCTGGGATTATGTGTTCACCCTGCGGCGGCAGGGCCAGGAGCCGCAGCAGCGCCGCGTGTCGGTGTTCTTCGACGGGCCCTTGCTGCAGCGGGTGGAAGCCGACGAGCTGCCGACCGAGGAGGAGTTTGTGGCTTCGCTGGACACGCGCCGCCGCCTCGGCCGCGCCCCAGCTCTCGAAGCCAGCGAGGCGCAGCTGCGTGCCTTCCACGAGCGCTACAACACCGGCGCGGCAGCCGCCTCCGACCCACCCGCTCCGGCGGTGCCCCCGGGCACCAGCTACCCGCCGCTGGAACCTCGCTGATCCTAGCCCATGACCCACGATACCCCTTTCCGCGTCTGCGTCGCAGGCGCCAGCGGCCGCATGGGCCGCATGCTGATCGAAGCCGTCGAGGCCGCCGATGACTGCGTGCTCAGTGGCGCGTTGGACCGCCCCGACAGCCCTGCCCTGGGCCAGGATGCCGCAGCCTTTGCCGGGCAGCACAGCGGCGTGACTATCAGCGCGGACCTGGATGCCGCGCTGGCATCGAGCCGTTTCCTCATCGATTTCACCCGGCCCGAAGGCACGATGGCCCACCTGGCCGCCTGCGTGCGCCACGGCACGGCCATGGTCATCGGCACCACGGGGTTTTCCGAAGCGCAGAAGGCCGACATCGCCGCCGCGGCGCGGCAGATCCCCATCGTGCTGGCGCCCAACATGAGCGTGGGGGTCAACGTCACGCTCAAGCTGCTGGACATGGCCGCGCGCGCCCTGGCCAGCGGCTACGACATCGAAATCGTCGAAGCCCACCACCGCCACAAGGTGGACGCCCCCAGCGGCACGGCCCTGAAGATGGGTGAAGTCATTGCCCAGGCCCTGGGGCGCGACCTCAAGGACTGCGCGGTGTACGAGCGGGTGGGCCACACGGGCGAGCGAGCCGCGGGTTCCATCGGCTTTGCCACCGTGCGCGGTGGCGACGTGGTGGGCGACCACACCGTCATGTTCCTGGGCACCGGGGAACGCATCGAAATCACCCACAAATCCAGCAGCCGCGCCACCTATGCCCAGGGCAGCTTGCGGGCCGTGCGCTTTCTGGCCGGCCAGGAGCGCGGCCTGTACGACATGTTCGACGTGCTGAACCTGCGCTGAGCTTTTTCACCGACCGTAGACCATGCAAGACAAATACACCCCGCAGGACGTGGAGCGCGCCGCTCACGCCGACTGGCGCGAGCGCGACGCCTACCGCGTCCACGAACACGCCACCGACGCCCAGGGCCAGCCCAAGCCCAAGTTCTACGCCTGCTCCATGCTGCCTTACCCCAGCGGCAAGCTGCACATGGGCCATGTGCGCAACTACACCATCAACGACATGATGGCGCGCCAACTGCGCATGCGGGGCTACAACGTGCTCATGCCCATGGGCTGGGACGCTTTCGGCCTGCCGGCGGAAAACGCCGCCATCAAGAACAAGGTGCCCCCGGCCCAGTGGACCTACGACAACATCGCCTACATGAAGCGGCAGATGCAGGCCATGGGCTTGGCCATCGACTGGAGCCGCGAGGTGGCCACCTGCTCGCCCGACTACTACAAATGGAACCAGTGGCTGTTCCTGAAGATGCTGGAAAAGGGCATTGCCTACCGCAAGACGCAGGTGGTCAACTGGGACCCGGTGGACCAGACCGTGCTGGCCAACGAGCAGGTCATCGACGGGCGCGGCTGGCGCACCGGCGCCCTGGTGGAAAAGCGCGAGATTCCGGGCTATTACCTCAACATCACCGCCTATGCCGACGAACTCTTGCAGCATGTGCAGATCGGCCACCCCCAAGCCACGCTGGACGGCTGGCCCGACAAGGTGCGGCTGATGCAGGAAAACTGGATCGGCAAGAGCGAGGGCGTGCGCTTTGCCTTCCCGCACGACATTCGCGGTGCCGACGGCCAGTTGATCGGTGACGGCCGGATGTACGTCTTCACCACCCGCGCCGACACCATCATGGGCGTGACCTTCTGCGCCGTGGCGCCGGAGCACCCGCTGGCGCAGCACGCCGCTGCCGCCAACCCGGCGCTGGCCGCCTTCATCGAAGACTGCAAGAAAGGCGGCACGACGGAGGCCGAGCTCGCGTTGAAGGAAAAAGCAGGCATGCCCACCGGGTTGGCGGTGAGGCACCCGCTGACCGGCCAAGCCGTGCCCGTGTGGGTGGGCAACTACGTGCTGATGAGTTATGGCGATGGCGCCGTGATGGGCGTGCCCGCCCACGACGAGCGCGACTTCGCATTCGCGAAAAAGTACGGCCTGCCGATCCAGCCGGTCATCGCGGTGGAGGGGGAGACGTTCTCGTCCGACGCCTGGGCCGAGTGGTACGCCGACAAGCAGCGGGGCCGCTGCATCGATTCCGGGCCGCTCGACGGCCTGCCTTACCAGGCCGCGGTGGACAAGGTGGCCGAGCTGCTGGCCGCCCAAGGCTTGGGCGAGAAAAAAGTCACCTACCGTTTGCGCGACTGGGGCATCAGCCGCCAACGCTACTGGGGCACGCCGATCCCGATCATCCACTGCGACGACTGCGGCCCGGTGCCCGTGCCGTACGAAGACCTGCCGGTGCGCCTGCCCGAAGACCTGGTGCCTGACGGCAGCGGCAACCCGTTGACCCGATGCGAGGCGTTCCTGAAAGTGGACTGCCCGAAGTGCGGCAAGCCCGCACGGCGCGAGACCGACACCATGGACACCTTCGTGGATTCGTCCTGGTACTTCATGCGCTACTGCGACCCGACCAACGCCGATGCGATGGTGGCCGAAGGCACCCGCTACTGGATGCCGATGGACCAGTACATCGGCGGCATCGAGCACGCCATCTTGCACCTGCTGTATGCGCGTTTCTGGACCAAGGTGATGCGCGACCTGGGGCTGGTGCAGGTGGACGAGCCCTTCAAGCGATTGCTCACGCAAGGCATGGTGCTCAACCACATCTACAGCCGCCGCACCGCCAAGGGCGGCAAGGAATACTTCTGGCCGCACGATGTGGAGCATGTGCACGACGACAGCGGCAAGATCGTTGGCGCCAAGCTCAAGCGCGATGTCGATAGCGCCGATGGCCTGTTGCCGGCCGGCACGCCCATCGATTACGAGGGCGTGGGCACGATGTCCAAGTCCAAGAACAACGGCGTCGATCCGCAGGACCTGATCGAGAAATACGGCGCCGACACCGCGCGGCTCTACACCATGTTCACCGCGCCGCCGGAGGCCACGCTGGAGTGGAACGACGCCGCCGTCGAAGGCAGCTACCGCTTCCTGCGCCGCGTCTGGGCCTTTGGGCACAAGCTGTCGCAAGTCGATTGGTCCCAGACGGCTGATCAGACGCAAGGGGCCCATTCCTTGGCCGAGGTGGCTTTCGGCAAAACCGCCAAGGCCCTGCGGCGCGACATCCACACCGTGCTCAAGCAGGTGGACTACGACTACCAGCGCATGCAGTACAACACCGTGGTGTCGGGCTGCATGAAGATGCTCAACGCGCTGGAAGCCGCGCTCGATTCGGCCAGCCAGGACGCCGCCGGCCTGGGGGTGGCGCTGATCGAAGGCTTTGGCATCCTGCTGCGTTGCCTCTACCCGGCCACGCCGCACATCACCCACGTGCTGTGGCAAGAACTGGGCTACGTCCATACCTTGGGCGATTTGCTCGATGCGCCTTGGCCGCGCGTCGATGAAAGCGCGCTGGTGCAGGACGAGATCGAACTGGTGCTGCAAATCAACGGCAAGTTGCGCGGCTCCATCCTGGTGCCGGCGCAGGCCGACCAAGCCGTCATCGAGGCCGCGGCCCTGGCCAGCGAAGCGGTGCAAAAGCAGGCCAACGGGGCCTCGCCCAAAAAAGTGGTGGTGGTGCCTGGGCGCTTGGTCAACGTGGTGGTGTGAGCCCATGCGCCGCTTGCCATCTTGCGACCACGAACGCCGGCGCGTCTGGCTCCAAGGGCTGTGCGTGGTGGGGGCCGCGTCGCTGTTGAGCGCCTGCGGGTTTCGTCTGCGCGGCAGCCACACGTCGCTGGCCTTTGAGCGCGTGTGGATCAACAGCCCGGCCGAGACCGACACCCTGCGCCGGCTCGCGGCCCAATTGCAGGGCAGCGGCGTGGCGGTTCGGTGGTCGGCCCCCGGCCCTCAGGATGCTCCCGTCGATGTGGTGCTGGACGTGGCGCAGGACCAGCGCGAACGCGTGGTCGTGGGCACCACGGCCGCGGGCCAGGTGCGCGAATTGGTGTTGCGCCAGCGGGTGCGGTTTCGCCTGCGCACGCCGGCCGGCCGCGAGTTGATCCCCGACACCGAACTGGTGCAAGAGCGTGAGCTCAGCTTCACCGAAACCCAGGTGCTGGGCAAGGAAACCGAGGAGGCCCTGCTGTACCGCGACATAGAGCAAGCCATCGTGCGCCAGTGGATGGCGCGGCTGGCGGCGGTGCGTTTGGGTTGATCAGCGGGCCGGGCGGGGCTGGCGCATCAGCGTGCTCTTGCCAAACAGGCTTTCCACCAGGTCCACCGCCAGCAAGGCGGTTTTGTTGCGCACATCCAGCGCCGGGTTCAGCTCCACGATGTCCAGCGACCCGAGCCGGCCGGTGTCGGCGATCATTTCCATGCACAGCTGGGCTTCACGATAGGTGGGGCCGCCCGGCACGGTGGTGCCCACCCCGGGGGCGATCTCGGGGTCCAGGAAGTCCACGTCGAAGCTGACGTGCAGGTGGGTGTGCTCGTCCAGACCGGCCAGCGCTTGTTCCATGGCATGGCGCATGCCGTGCTCATCGATGTAGCGCATGTCGAACACCTCCAGCCCTTGCTCGTGGACGAAGCGTTTCTCGCCGGGGTCCACGCTGCGGATGCCGATTTGCCGGATCTGATGCGGCTGCAAGGCCGGCGCTTCGCCGCCCATGTGAGTCAGTTCGCGTGGGCCGAAACCGCACAGGCACGCCACGGGCATGCCGTGCACGTTGCCGCTGGGGGTCAGCTCGCTGGTGTTGAAGTCGGCATGGGCATCGAGCCACAGCACCCGCAGCTTGCGGCCTTGTTGGCGGCAATGGCGCGCTACCGCGGCGATGCTGCCCAGGCCCAGGCTGTGGTCGCCCCCGAGCAAGATGGGCAGATGGCCGCTCGCCAGTTCGGCCGAGACGGCGTCGAACACCGCGCGGTTCCAGGCAACCACCTCGGCCAGGTGCCGGTAGCCCTGCACCGGGGGCAGCCAGGGGTTGGGCGGGCCGCTGAGGTTGCCGCGGTCGTGAACCTCCAGCCCGTGGTGGGTCAGCGCCGCCACGATGCCGGCCACGCGCAGGGCTTCGGGCCCCATCGACGCTCCGCGGGCGCCGGCGCCCACATCGGTGGGGGCGCCAATCAGGCTGGCTCGCAGGGGGGCAGCGGTGCTCAAAGGGCTCATCGGGTCAAACTCCAGGCCACGGCGGGCATGCCGGTTCGCATCAGGCGGCGCAGGCAGCCGCCGCCGTCGGCGCCCCGGCTGGGGTGGCATCCAGCAGGCCAAACAGGTTCTTCGGGTCGCTCAGCTGCGGAATCAGGTCCAGGCTTTGCGCCAAGCGGGGATGTTCCTGCAACAAGGCATGCAAGGTGCGCAGGGCGGAGAAATCTTCCAATGCAAATCCCACGGAGTCAAATACCGTGACCTCCTGCGGGTGGGCACGGCCCGGCGCGCGGCCTTGTAGCACGTCGGCAAATTCGGTGACCGCGAAGTCCGCCGGCATTTGCTGGATTTCGCCTTCGATGCGCGATTGTGGCTCGTATTCGACGACGACCCGCGCATCGGCGCGGCGCAAAATGTCGGGGTGCAGTTCGGTCTTGCCCGGGCAGTCGCCGCCGACGGCGTTGAGGTGCATGCCCGGCTCGATCATCTCGGGCAACAAGATGGTGGCGTTGCGCTTGTCGGCCGTGGCCGTGGTCACGATGTCGGCGCCGGCCACGGCTTGGGCGGTGCTGGCGCAGATGTGCCAGCGCAGCCCGGGCAACTGCATGCGCTGCAGGTTGGCGGCCAGTTTGGCGCTGGCGTGTGCGTCGGTGTCGAACAGGCGCAATTCGCGCACGCCCAGGCCGTGATAGAAAGCCAAGGCTTGGAATTCGCTCTGGGCCCCATTGCCGATCAGGGCCATGCAACGGCTCTCGGGCCGAGCCATGTGCCGCGCCGCCAGCACCGACATCGCCGCGGTGCGCAGCGCCGTCGTCAGCGTCAGCTCCGACAGCAACAGCGGGTAGCCCGTGTCCACGTCGGACAGCACGCCGAAAGCCGTGACCGTCAACAGCCCTTCGGCGGTGTTTTTGGGGTGGCCGTTGACGTACTTGAAGCAGTACCAGCGCCCGTCGCTGGTAGGCATGAGCTCGATCACCCCGACCGCCGAATGGATGGCATGCCGGGGCGATTTGTCGAACTGCCCCCAGCGCCGGTAGTCGGCCTCGATTTCGCGCTCCAGTCGCTGCAAGAAGGCCGGCATGCCCACGTGGGCCAACAACTGCCGGACATGGTGAACACCGAGGTAATGGACCATGGTTGCGTCTCCTGAATCTGGGTGGGTGCCGGTTGTGTGCAAAACCAGCGTCACGCCTATTGTCCAGAGCGGCTGAGCCAAAGAAAGACAGAAAATTGTTCAAAAACATGCATAAATAGCGCAAAATGCCAGTATTTATTGACGATATGACGAATGCATGGACGATCTCGACCGCCGCTTGATCAGCGAATTGCGTGACAATGCGCGCCTGCCGGTGGCCACGTTGGCGCAGCGGCTCGGCGTGTCGCGCGGCACGGTGCAGAACCGGCTGCATCGGCTGGAGGCCGATGGCACCATCGTTGGCTACACGGTACGCTTGCGGCCCCAGGTGCAGGCGCATCGCATTCGGGCCTGGACCATGATTGCCGTGGATGGCAACCGCACCGAGCAAGTGCTGCGGGCGCTGCGCGGCGACCCGGCGGTGGTCGAGCTGCACACCACCAATGGCCGTTGGGACATCGTCGCCGAGCTCCACGCCCAGTCGCTGGAAGCATTCGATCAGGTGCTCAGCCGCATCCGGCTGCTCGATGGCATTGCCAGCAGCGAAACCAGTTTGCTGCTGTCCACCCTGAAGCTGTGAGCAGGCTGCCCGGCGGGTTCCCTGCGCGAGCGTCGATTCGCTAATATGGCTCATTGTCTTCAGCGCCGAAAGGGTGTCATGCAGGTTCAGGTTCTCGGGTGTTCCGGCGCCATTGCGCAACAGGCCCGCACCACGTCTTTTCTCATCGACGGGCACATCCTGGTGGATGCCGGTACGGGGGTGGGGGATCTGTCGGTCGATGCGATGCTGCAGATCGAACACGTCTTTCTGACCCATGCGCACCTGGATCACATCGCGGCCCTGCCCTTGATGATCGATACCGTGGCCGGGGGGCTGACCCGACCGGTCGTGGTCCATGCCTTGCCCGAGACGATCGACGCCCTCAGGCGCCACATCTTCAATGGCACGATCTGGCCGGATTTTTCCGTCATCCCCAGTCCGGCGGACCCGTTTCTGGTGTTTGCCCCGCTGCAGGTGGGCGAGGTGGTGGAGGTGTCGGGGCATCGGGTGGAGGTGCTGCCGGCGGCCCATACCGTGCCCGCCGTGGGGTATGCGGTGGACACGCCAGCGGGTCAGTGGGTGTTTACGGGCGACACCTGCTCCAACCCGGCGTTTTGGCGCCGCGTCAACGAGATGCGGATGGCGATGCTGGTGATCGAGACGGCATTCAGCGAGCGCGAATTCGATTTGGCCTTGCGCAGCCAGCATCTGTGCCCCAGCCTGCTGGAAGAGGAACTGCGTCACCTGGATCTGACCCGGCATCCGGGGTTGCGCATCGGCATCACGCACACCAAGCCGATCGAAAAAGGGCTGATCGAGGCCGAGGTGGCGCAGATGGGCCTGGACCGGGCCTTCGGGCTGATCTGGCTCGAAGCCGGGCAGGTCTTCGAGCTGGGCTGATCAGCCCAGGTAAGGCGTGATGTCCACTTCGTCGATCTGTTCCGGCAGCAGGAAGCGCTGCGCGTATTCCCGATAGACGCCGGACGTCAAAAACAGGTCGAACAGCACCGGATCGATGTGCCGGTCTTTTTTGAAGTGGCTCAGGATCTTGATCGATTCTGACAGGGTTTTGGCCTTCTTGTAGGGGCGGTCGCTGGCGGTGAGGGCCTCGAAGATGTCGGCGATGGCCATGATGCGAGCCGGCACGGACAGCGCATCGGCCGTGAGCCGGCGTGGGTAGCCGGTGCCGGTGAGGGTCTCGTGGTGGGTGCCGGCGTATTCGGGCACGCGCTTGAGGTTGGGCGGCAGAGGCATGCGCTCCAGCATCACGATGGTCTGGATGATGTGCTCGTTGATTTTGAAGCGCTCTTCTTCGGTGAGCGTGCCGCGCCCGATGGAGAGGTTGTAGATTTCGCCGTGGTTGTACAGGTGTTCCGGTATCTTGAGCTGGAACCCGTACTTGGGATGGAAAGCCTGGGTGGATGCGCGCTCGATGAGGTGGTGGGGTTTGTCGGCCAGCAGCGATTCCCGCGCAGGCAGAGGCGGGGCTGGTTCCCGTTCGTGACGCCGCAACTCCTCGTGTGACAGGCCGAGCCGGTCGTCGAAATGCCGCCACCAGGTTTCACCGGCAATGCGCCGCAGCCGTTCCGTGCGCTCGGGGGCCATGAACTCACCGCCGAGGTTGCATTCGGCCACGAAGGCGAAGTCGTCGAGCAATTGTGTGCGTCGCGCCTCGAAGCGGGCGTCGGCCTCGGCGCTGGGCATGCCCTGTTCGTGGATGGCCTGCAAACGCTCGATCATGGCGTCGCGCAGCAGCACCTCGAAGCGCATCCGAACTTCATGGATGCGGTTGTAGATGGTTTCCAGCTTGGTGGCTTTGTCCACCACGTATTCGGGGGTGGTGACTTTGCCGCAGTCGTGCAGCCAAGCGCCGATGCGGAACTCGCGCCATTCGTCTTCGGTGCGAAAGGCAAACTCGGCCAGGGGGCCCTCCTGCACGGCAGAGGCTTTTTCGGCCAGCATGATGGCCAGCTCGGGCACCCGCTCGCAATGGCCGCCGGTGTAGGGGCTCTTGGCGTCGATGGCGCCAGCGATCATCTGGATCATCGAATCGACCATTTCCTTTTGGGCGTCGAGCAGGTTCTGGTTTTGGATGGCCACCGCGGCCTGCGCGGCAATCGCCTCGACGAAACTGACGATTTCCGGGTCGAAAGGCACCACCTGGCCGGTGTGCGGGTCCAGCGCGTTCATCAGCTGGATGACGCCGATGATTTCGCCTTCCTGGGGTTGGAGGGGGACGTTGAGCGTGGAAATGACGCGCAAACCCGAGCTTTCGCTGAAGCGCTTGGTGCCGCTGACGTCGAAACGGGTCTCGCTGTAGATGTCGTCGATGACGACGGTTTCGCCGGTCAACGCCACGTGAGTGGCCACGTATTGGTGGACGGGCTGGCCTTGGGGGTCATACAGCGGCAGCTCGAAGTCGGGGATGGGGTCGTCGCTGGTGCGCAGCGCAAAGCGCAGGGTTTGCCGCTCGGTCTTGAGCAGCAGTGTGGCGGCCTGGCAGTGGGCCACGTCGCGCGCACCGAACAGCGCGCGACGCAGCAGCGCGGTACGGTCCTGCTGGCGCCCCAACTCGATCCCGGTCTGTACGATCTGCGACAGCTTGGCCTGGGCGAGTTCCAGGGCTTCGGTGCGCTGCTTGAGGGATTGGTACATCGTCTGCTGCGATTGGCCGAGCACGTCCACCTCGTACAGGTGCGACTCGATCGGTTGCGGCGGGCTGTCGAAGTCGATGCGCTGGATGCGCTCGGAATTGCGTGCCAGGGTCTGCAGCGAACGGACGACGTTGCGTGTTCCCAGCCAGGCCAGAGGCAGCAACACGATCATGACCACCAGCATGGAGCCAAGCATGCGGTTGCGGGTCTGCACCGCGCCTTCCATGAAGTCGGCCTGGGGGGCGAACAGCAGCACTTCGAACCGGGTGCCGGGCAAGGGTTCGATGACTTGCCGCGCCGCGGCGTAAGGCACGCCTGCCAGGCGTTGAAAGCGGGCACTGCCTGCTTGCAGCGTGGCCGACAGTCGGGCGGCTTCTTGCCAGAGGGGCTCCGTGGCCGAGTCCAGCGGCGCCAGGGGTTGCAACCCGGGGTCGTTGGCGATGGCGCCACGGTTGCTCCAGCCCAGAACACGGCGTTCGTCATCGAGGATGGCCACCGCGCCATGCGGCGTCAGGGCGAGTTGATCCAGAAACGCCTGCAGGCTGTTCAGCGTCAGGTCGATGCCAAACACCCCCGCCGCGGCGGCCAGCGGCGTGGCGGTGGTGATGCCCAGTGCCTGGTTGCTGGCAAAGGTGTAAGCCGGGCTGACGATGGCATGACGGCGGGCCTGGGCATCGCGGTACCAGCCGCGCTCGGTGGGGTTGTAGCTGGACGGCACCGTGCGCTCGGCCGTAGGGTGCCTTGGGCATCGAAGTGGCGCCAGTGTTCCAGGCGTGGGCCGACAGGCGGTACCAGGATGCGCCGTACCGAATGGTGTGTCGATGGCGGAGCCTGCAGCGCCGCGGTGATGCGCGGGTCCTGTCGAACCGCAATCATTTGCAAGAAACGGCTGTCATCCAGCCCGACGTACAGGCCGTACAGATGCGGGTGGCGTTCGAGTGCCGCCCACCACAGCGGCAACCAGGGCTCGCCGTAGGAGGGCGCGTGGGTCTCGGGCAACGCGTCTGCCTGGGCCGCTGCCAGGGTGTGGGCCAGATCGAGGGCGCCTTGGAGCTTGGCGTCGAATTCGGTGGTCACGCGCTGGGCCAGGGCCGAGAAACGTTCGTGGGCGCTTTCTTCGGCCAGCAACCGCCCCTGCCACCAGACCACCGAGGCCAGCACCAGCGTGACGACCGCGATCAACCCCGCCGTGCTGGCGACGATCCAGGGTTGAAAGCGAACCATGGTCCGTCGCAGGCGGTGCCATGTACCGTCACCCTGAGGAACCGAAGCCGATGCTGCACTGGCCATCTCTACCTCCCGTCGAGGGAAACCGTCCCCGGCCACACTTTAACTGCTAAATTGTGTGATCTGCGTGATCCAGGGGCCCGGTGTTCCATGAAAAACCTTTCACTCCATGCGCTCGGGTGGTTGCTGGGCCTGTGCTTGGCAGTCTTGGGCCTGCTGCTGTTGTTGACCGATCCGCTGCTGTTGCAGACCTTGCGTCACCAGGGGTTTGACCAATACCAGCGCTGGCAGCCTCGGGCTTATGAGCCTGCGCCGGTGCGCATCGTGGACATCGACGAGGCGAGTCTGGAGCGCCTGGGGCAGTGGCCCTGGCCCCGTACCCGTATCGCCGAGATGGTGCAGCGGCTCAGTGATGCAGGGGCGGCGGCCATCGGGTTTGACGTGGTGTTTGCCGAACCGGATCGCACCTCGCCGCGCGCCTTGGCAGCGCTTTGGCCCCTGGACGACGCCACCCGAGCGCGATTGCTGGATTTGCCGGACCATGACGAGCGCCTGGCCGAGACGCTACAGGGACGCGATGTGGTGCTGGGCTTTGCGGTGCGGCGTGACCAGGCGCCTGAGCCGGAGCAGCGCATGCCGGCGGCTCCCTATCGCTATGTGTGGGTGGGGCCACCCGCGCCCGAGGTGTTGCATGGGTTCACCACCGCTGTGCCGTCTCTGGAGCGTCTGGACACGGCGGCGGCAGGCAACGGGGCGCTGACCTTCATGCCTGACGGGGACGGCGTGGTGCGACGGGTGCCGCTGGTGTTGCGGTTGGGCGAGCAGCCCGTGCCCACGCTGGTTACCGAAACGTTGCGCGTGGGCCAGGGCGCGCGCAACCACTTGCTCAAGACCGCCGAAAGCGGTGCGCCGGCGCTACAGGCGGTGCGCGTGGGAGACGTGTCCATCCCGACCACCGACCGGGGCGAAATGTGGGTGCACTATTCCTTGCCTGTGGCGCAGCGCTACCTGCCGGCCTGGCGTGTGCTGGCTGGAGATTTCGACCCCGCAGCCGTGGAAGGGCACCTGATGCTGGTGGGCAGTTCGGCGCAGGGGTTGATGGATTTGCGCTTCAATCCCTTGGGGCGCATCATGCCGGGTGTCGAGGCCCATGCCCAGGCGTTGGAGCAGGCCCTGACAGGTCACTTTCTGGTGCGGCCCCACTGGGCGCTGCCGCTGGAAGCGATGCTGGTCGTGGTGGGCGCGATTGTCCTGGCCTGGGTCGCCGTGCGCGCGGCGGCGCTGCTGGCTGCGGGGGTGGCGGCGCTGCTCATGGCAGGGGTGCTCTGGTTGGGCTGGTGGAGCTTTTCGCGCGAGGGCTTGCTGCTGGACACGTTCACGCCGGCCCTGGTTTGGCTATTGACCTTCATCGTCTCCAGCCTGGCGCACCATTTCTGGAGCGAACGGCAGCAGCGTTTCATCAAGAGTGCGTTCGCGCGCTACGTCTCGCCGAACCGGGTGGACTACCTCGTCAACCACCCGGAGGCCTTGGAACTCGGCGGCAAGCGCCAGACGTGCAGCTTTGTGTTCACCGATCTGGCGGGTTTTACCAGCCTGATGGAGAAGATCGACCCCGGCGAAGCGTTGACGCTGCTCAACCGCTATTTGGAGGAGATGATCTCAATCGCCTTTCGCCACCAGGGCACGCTCGACCGCATCGTGGGTGATGCGGTGGCCATCATGTTTTCTGCGCCGGTGCCGCAGCCCGATCACCCCCAGCGCGCGCTGCGCTGCGCGCTGGAGATGCACGCTTTTGCCACCCGTTATGCGCAGGACCTGCAAGCCAAGGGCATTGCATTCGGCCACACCCGGCTGGGGGTGCACGCGGGCGAGGTGATCGTGGGCAACTTCGGGGGCAGCGTGATCTTCGATTACCGGGCGCTGGGCGATCCGGTGAACACGGCGGCGCGGCTGGAAAGCGTCAACAAGCACTTGGGCACGCGGATTTGCGTCTCGGAAGCGATCTGGGCGGCTTGCGATGGCGAAGGCGTGATGGCGCGGCCGATTGGCAGGCTGGTGCTCAAGGGCAAGACCGAGGCCCTGAAGGTGTACGAGCCGCTGACCGCAGAGACCCCGGCCGGCTATGCGCCGCTGGCGGCTTACCAAGCGGCGTACGAGGCCATGGCGCAAGGGCGGGCCGAAGCCGTGGCGCATTTTGCCCAATTGGCGGCCCGTTTTCCCGATGACCCGCTCGTGCGCCTGCACCATCGCCGGCTGCAGGATGGGGAGCCTGCGGCCTTGTCCGCGCGGGCCGACCTCATCGTGCTGGACGACAAGTGAGGCCGTGGCTCACTCCTGCACTTTGAGCAGGAATTGGGTGCCGCGCACGCCGATGGTGCCTGTCGGGGTGCTGACGGTCACGGCGTCGGGTTGCAGGCGGGCAATGGCGCCGGAGACGTAATTCAGCGTGCCCTTGCTCATGTGGGTGCCGAATTTGAGCCGGCCTTGCGTGGGCTGGTAGAGGAACTCGTCTACCGTCAGTTCGGTGTCGGGCCCGAAGGACATGACGGTGTTGTCCCGGAAGGTCACGCCCAGAGAGGAGGCGGCACGGGTGCGCAAGGCGCTGCCCTGGAACACCGGGGTGCCTACGGCCGCCGCGACGGACTGGCCCGCGGTGATGACTTCGGCCTGGCCAGTGACGGTTTTCACAAAGCCGACGGGTTCCGAAGCCTGAGCCGACTGCCCAAGGGTGATGGTGATCAGCAGCAGGCCGATGATCGAAGAACTCAGGGTGTGCTTCATGGCGGGCCTTTCCATTGAACGGTGTGAGCCGGTGTTTTCCCGGGCAAAAAACGCGGGCCGATATACGACACGCCAACTTGTGGCTACACTGTACCGGTGACGTGCTCGGGGTGCAATCGATAGCACTCACAGACCACATTTTTTGTTCACTACCTCATGACGCCCATCGCACGCTTTTGTTGGGGGCTGGTGGCGGCCGTGGCCTGGGTGGCCCTGGCCGGTTGTGCCACCCCGCCGCCCGAACCGTCTTTCCCGCCATCCTATGTGGTGCTGGTGCCGAGCCCGGATGGCTCGGTGGGCCGCGTCACGGTTGAAGGCCGGGCGGGGCGGCAGGAGCTGGCGCAGGCGGGCCAGGCGGCAGGCACCGACGGGGCCGTGGTGGTGGATCAGGTGCCCCCCGAACGGCTGGCACGGGATTTCGAGGCCGCACGCCAAGCCCAACCGCTATTGCCCGAGCGGTTTTTGCTTTATTTCGAAACCGGAGGGGCCCGCCTGACCCCAGAATCCGAAGCGTTGCTGCCGCGTGTGCTGCAGCGCATCACCGAGCGCGGGGCGTTGGGCATGGTGGACGTGTCCATCATCGGCCATACCGACACGGTGGGGCGCCCCGAGGTCAATGCCCGGGTATCGCTGGAGCGCGCCCAGTTCGTCGCCCAGCGCCTGCAGGCGCTGGGGTTGCCACAGCTGGCCATGCAGGTCGAATCCCACGGCGAGACGAATCTGCTGGTGCCCACCCCGGACGAAACCCCCGAGCCGCGCAATCGCCGGGTCGAGATCACGCTGCGATGAGGTGCGGATGGGGGTGAGTGCGTCGGCGTTGAACGCCCAACTGCAGCGTGCCTGGCGCGCGCTCTACACCGTTCACGGAGACGAACCCCTGCTGCAGCAGGAGGCCCTGGACACGATCCGCGCGGCCGCGCGCGCGCGTGGGCACACCGAGCGCCAGGTGTTCACTGTGGCGGGCGCGCATTTCGACTGGAGCGCCGTGCTGCAGGCCGGGCAGTCCATGAGCCTGTTTGCCGAGCGCCAGCTCGTGGAAGTGCGGATTCCTTCCGGCAAGCCGGGCAAGGACGGCGCGGCGGCCTTGCAGCGCTTGGCCGAATCGGTGGCTCAGTCCGATGCGCTGGTCGCCATCGTGGTGTTGCCGCGGCTGGATACGGCCACCCTCAAGAGCGCCTGGTTCGTCGCGCTCGATACGCATGGCCTGACGGTGCGCGTCGATCCGGTGGAGCGGGCCCAGCTGCCGGCCTGGATCGCGCAGCGTTTGCAGGCGCAGGGCCAGCAGGTCGAGCCAGGCGAGGCGGGGCAGCGCACCCTGGCCTTCATGGCCGACCGGGTCGAAGGCAATTTGCTGGCGGCGCATCAGGAAATCCAGAAACTCGCTCTGCTCCATCCCCCCGGCGTGCTGCGGTTTGAACAGGTCGAAAGCGCTGTGCTCGACGTGGCCCGCTACGACCCGTTCAAACTGGCCGAAGCCGTGCTTGATGGCCAGGGCCTGCGGGTGCAGCGCATGCTCGATGGCTTGCAGGCCGAAGGCACGGCGCCGGTGCTGGTGCATTGGGCCTTGGCCGAAGACATCCGGGCGCTGTGGCGCGTCAAGGCCGCGGTGGCTCAGGGGCGCCCCCTGCCGCTGGCCCTGCGGGAGCAGCGTGTCTGGGGGGCGCGGGAAAAGCGCTTCGAGCGCGTGTTGCCCCGCCTGAGCCTGCCGCGCTTGGCGCAGTGGGTGCAACAGGCCCATACGGTCGATGGCATCGTCAAGGGCTTGCGAGACCCGCGCTGGCCCGGCGATGCCTGGCAAGCGCTGCACCGGCTGGCCATGAACGTCTGTCGCGCCTGTGCGGCGCGCTGAAGGTTCAGTGGGCCGGGATCAGCCCCTGCCTTCGCGCAACAGGCGCTGCAGGTCGGCACGAAAACGCCGGTTGTCGGGCGAGACCATGCTGCCGTAGCTCAGCACCGTCGTACCGTCGCGGCTGATCAGGTATTTGTGGAAGTTCCAGCGCGGCCGCTCGCCGGTGATCTGGGCGAGTTGCTGAAACAGCGGATTGGTGTTGGGCCCGACCACGTCGGATTTGACGAACATCGGGAACTGCACGCCAAAGGTGTTTTCGCAGAATTCGGCGATCTGCTGGTTGGAGCCAGGCTCCTGATTGCCGAAATTGTTGGCAGGAAAGCCCAGCACGACCAGGCCCTCGTTGCGGTATTGCCGGTACAGGGCTTCGAGCCCACGGTACTGGCCGGTGAACCCGCAGAAGCTGGCGGTATTGACCACCAACACCACCTGCCCGGCATATTGGCAAAGGTCTTGCAGCTTTTCGTCTTGCAGCCGCTCGAAGCGGTGTTGCAACAGGGCAGGGCAGGCGGCATGGCCGGCGGGGGGCGTGGCCTGGGCGCGCGCGTGCCAGGCGTGTGTCAGCAGCCCTGCCCCGACCAGCCAGCCGCCGGTGCGGGCCAACCAATGCCGACGCGACCAGCGGTCAGCCGGTGCGGGAACGTTTGGGCGAACAAGGGATCGATGGCGCATGGCAATCTCCTGGGTTCATCGATTGTGCGCTTTTCCCACGCGGGAAGGCAGCCACCAGCGAATCCCCGACCAGACAGTAGCCCTATGATTTTGAAGGCTATTTTTTTGCCGGTCTCCGTAGAATGCCGGTGTTTTGTGTTTTCGTGATCTGCTGCCTCCAGCCAAGCGCCATGCTCTATCCTGAACTCTTCAAACAACTCGAAGCCGTCCGTTGGGACATGGACAAAGACATTCCCTGGGACCAATTCGATGCGGCCAAGCTCAGCGATGAGCAGGCACAGACCATCAAGATGAATGCCATCACCGAGTGGGCGGCGCTGCCGGCCACCGAGATGTTCCTGCGCGACAACCGGGACGATTCGGACTTCTCGGCCTTCATGTCGATCTGGTTCTTCGAGGAGCAGAAGCACTCGCTGGTGCTCATGGAGTATCTGCGGCGTTTTCGCCCCGACCTCGCCCCGACCGAGGAGGAGTTGCACGAGGTCCGCTTCGAGTTCGACCCGGCGCCAGCGCTGGAGACGCTGATGCTGCACTTCTGCGGCGAGATCCGCCTCAACCACTGGTACCGACGGGCCGCCGAATGGCATACCGAGCCCGTGATCAAGCACATCTACACCACCTTGAGCCAGGACGAGGCCCGCCACGGCGGCGCCTACCTGCGTTACATGAAGCGGGCGATTGCCAAGTTTGGCAACGAGGCCAAGGCCGCGTTTGCCAAGGTGGGGGTGCTCATGGCCAGCGCCCGTCGCACCGCGCAGGCTCTGCACCCGACCAATCTGCACGTCAGCAAGGCGCACTATCCGCGCGACACGGTGCAGAGCCGCCTGCCCAACCCGCAGTGGCTAGAGCACTGGCTCAGCGAGCAGATCCAGTTCGACGCGGCCTGGGAAAGCAAGGTGGTGGAGCGGATCCTGCACAACATGAGCCTGCTGATGGAGCGCAGCTTCAAGACGGTGCAGGAACTCAACCGTTTCCGCAAGGAAATCGCCGCCACCTTGCCGCCCGCCCCCACGTATCAGGGGGCTTGAGCGCCCCGGGGCGCCTCCAAGCCCTGGGCCTGACCGGGTTTCAGGGGCCGAGCACGTGGGCCCACAGGGCTTGGACGGCTTGCGCATGCGGCGCCACCGCGGATCGGTCGATCTGGGTGGGGGCTTCATCCAGCCGGGCGCGGTGTTGCCGCTGCCGCAGCACGCGGTAGGCATCGGCGGCAGCCTGCCCCATGCCGGGGGGCAGCAGGCCGGCCTGCTGCGCCTGCAGCAGCAGGGCGATGTTGCCGATGTTGCCGCGCAGTGCCGGGTGTTGGGCGGCATGCGCCAGCACCAGGTATTGCACGGCGAATTCGACGTCCACCATGCCGCCCGGGCTGTGCTTGATGTCGAACAACTCGCCCTTGACAGGGTGGGCCTGCCGTACCCGTTCGCGCATGGCGCGAATTTCCTGGGCCAGGGCCTGATGGTCCCGCGGGGCGGTGATGACCGCTTCGCGCACGGCGTCGAAACGGGGCGCCAGATCCGGGGCGCCCAGCACGAATCGGGCCCGCGTGATGGCTTGGTGTTCCCAGGTCCAGGCGGTGTTGCTGCCGCGATTTTGCTGGTAGTTGGCGTAGGCCTCGAAGCTGGTGATGAGCAGGCCGGAGTTGCCGTTGGGGCGCAGCGCGGTGTCGATCTCGAACAGGTCGCCCTCGCCGGTCTTGACCGTGAGCCAGTTGATCATCTTGCGCACGAAGGCGGCATAAACCTCGGGGGCGCGCTCGTCGTCGTCCTCGTACACGAAGACGATGTCCAGGTCGCTGCCGTAGCCCAGTTCCTTGCCGCCGAGTTTGCCGTAGCCGATGATGGCGTGACGCGGTTCCTCGCGGTGGCGCTGTTTCAGGCGTTCCCAGCACCAGCGGCCGGTGACGCGCAGCACGGCATCGGCCAGGGCGCTGAGGTCGTCGGCCACCTGCTCCACCGTCAGCACGCCTTCGACGTCGCGCGCCAGGGTGCGGAAGGTCTCGGCATGGTGGGCGCGGCGCAGCAGGTTGAGCAGCGCTTCGTCGTCGTCCTCGCCGGTGACGGCGAGCGAGCGCTTGCGGGCTTCCAGTTCGGCTTCGAACGCGGTGGCGTCGAAGCGTTCCTCGTACAGCTGCCGCCCTGCCAGTTCGTCGATCACGCCGGGGTGCTTGAGCAGATAGCGCGCCGGCCATTTGGCCGCGCCCAGGACGTGCAGCAACCGCTCGTGCACCGAGGGGCGCTCTTGCAGCAGCGCCAGGTAACTTTCCCGCCGCAGCAGGGGCTCGATCCAGTCGGCCATGCGCAGGGCGGCGGTTTCGCTGACGCGGCCGTCTTCCAGCCAGGCGCCGGTGCGTTGCACCAGGTGGGCCAGGCGTTGCCGTGCGTCCTCGCGCAGGGCCAGCACGCGCGGGTGCTCGCACCATTGGGCCACTTTGGCGGCGTAGCTGGGGGGCAGCTGCCCGAGGACGGATTGCAGGTCCTCCACGGCGGTGCGCCGGCCGTGGCAGCTTTTGCCGTTGCACTGGCCGCCGGAGGCGCCGAGCAGGGTGTCGAACTCCTGGGCCACCGCCTCGCGATGGGCGTCCAGCGCATGCAGGAAGGCGCAGGTGCCTGGGAAGCCCATCGTATGGGCCACCCAGGCCAGGTCGTCGTCGCGGGTGGGCAGGATGTGGGTCTGCTGATCGTCCAGGTATTGGATGCGGTGTTCGACCCGGCGCAGGAAGGTGTATGCGTCGGCCAGGGCGCGGGCTTTGTCGGGGGGCATCAGGCCAGCGCGCTCCAGCCGCTGCAGGGCGGCCAGCGTGGGGCGGGTGCGCAGTTCGGGGAACTGCCCGCCGCGCACCACTTGCAGCAGTTGCACGGTGAACTCGATTTCGCGGATGCCGCCGCGGGAGAGCTTGACGTCGTGCGCGCGCTCGGGGTGCCCGGCCGCGCGCTTGGCCGCGTGCTCGCGGATTTGCCGGTGCAACGAGCGCAGCGACTCGAACACGTTGTAGTCCAGATAGCGGCGGAACACGAAAGGCAGCACCACCCCGCGCAAGGCGGCCGCGCTGCCGCTGGCAATGGCGCTGCGCGGCGCTACCACGCGGCTTTTGAGCCAGGCAAAGCGCTCCCATTCCCGCCCCTGCACCAAAAAGTATTCTTCCAGCGCCCCCAGCGAGACGGCAGGCGGGCCAGAGTTGCCGTTGGGCCGCAGCGCCAGGTCCACGCGAAAGACTTGGCCATGCTCGGTCGTCTCGCCGATGAGCGCGTGAATCCGCTTGACCGCTTTGGCAAAGTATTCGTGGTTGCTGATGCGATGGCGCCCGACCGCGTTGCCGGCGGTTTCGCCGTCGTGGTCATAGACGTAGATCAGGTCGATGTCGCTGGAGACGTTGAGCTCGCGGGCGCCGAATTTGCCCATGCCGATGATCCAGAGTTCGGCGCGGCGCAGCACGGGCCCTTGCGCCGCGGGCACGGTGGGGTCGGCGTACTCGGGCGCGCCGTGCAAGTCGTCGAGTTCGCGCAGTGTCTGGGCCAGGGCTTCGTCCAGCGCCAGCTCGGCCAATGCCGTCACCGCGCCAGTCACCAGATGGAGCGGGGCCTCGCATTCGGCGTCGAGCACGGCCAGCCGCTCCAGCACCAGGTGGCGCAGCACCCGCAAGGCGCTGCCCAGGTCGTGTCCGCGTTCGCGCAGCGCTTGCAGGGCTTGGCGCAGCGAGGCGGCATCGGGCGCGCCGGGCGGCAGGGCGGTCAGCTCGGCGTCGTAGCGCCGTCGCACGCGCTGGACGAATCGGGAATGGGTCGCGGCATCGACATGTTTGGATACAAATTGAACCGGGCTGGCTGTGTCTGCCGTGGCGCTGGCCGTCATAATTTCGCGTGCTCGATACTCGTGTGACCTCCCCGCCGGCGCGCGTGCTGCGCATCTGGGCCACCCTGGCCAGAGGCTTGCTCTGGCTGGTGCTGGCCGCATGGCTGCTGTTCGGGCTGAGCTGGGGCGCGTTGCATGGGCTGATTGTGCCCCGAGTCGGCGAGTGGCGTCCGGCCCTGGAGCGTTTGGCCTCACATGCGCTGGGGGTCCCGGTGAGCATCGGCGCGGTGACGGCCAGTTCCGACGGCCCTGTGCCCAGCCTGCGGCTGCAGGATGTGGTGCTGCGCGATGAAGAGGGGCGCGAGGCGCTGCGCTTGGCGCAGGTGCGTGCGGCGTTGTCGGTGCGTTCGCTGTGGCGGCTGGGGTTCGATCAGCTCGTCATCGAGCAACCGGTGCTCGACATCCGCCGCACGGCCGATGGCCGGCTGCTGCTCGCTGGGATAGACATGGGCACGTCCGACGGCCAGGGCGACGGCCGGTTGGCCGACTGGTTTTTTGCCCAAACCGAATTTGCCATCCGCGACGGCACCCTGCGCTGGACCGACGATACCCGGCCGGACGCGCCGCCACTCGAATTGCAAGCGATCGATTTCGTGAGCCGGAATGCCGGGCGTCAGCACCAGTTCCGCCTCGACGCCACGCCGCCGGCCGCCTGGGGGCAGCGGTTGCAGGTGCAAGGCCGCTTCAGCCGGCCCGTGTGGCAGACGCGTGCCGGCCAGGTGCGGGACTGGAGCGGGGTGTTGTATGCCGAGCTGCCCTGGGTGGACATGCAGCGGCTCGGGCGCTATCTGGACACGCGGGCCGCATTCGGCGTCGAACTGCTGCAGGGGCGGGGCGGGGCGCGGCTGTGGCTGGACTGGCAACGCGGCAGCGTGCCGCAGATCGTCACCGATCTGGCGCTCGGTCAGGTGATGCTGCAATGGGATGGGGCGCAGGGCCCCTTGGCCGTGGCCGATTTGCGCACGCGGCTGGAGTTGCAGCGCCTGGGGGCCATGTCGCGGCTGAGCACGCGGGGGCTGACGTTTCTGACCGGCGAAGGCGTGCGCTGGCCCGGCGGCGACATCCGTTACCAGCAGGTGCAGGATGGCACCGGCGCCCTGACGTCGTTCGAGCTGGCGGGCGAACGGCTGGAACTGGCGGCCCTGGCCCAACTGGCCCGGCATCTGCCGCTGCCTGCCGAGGCGTCTGGCTGGCTGGCGCGCACGGCGCCCCAGGGGCTGGCCGATGCCTTCCGGCTGGAATGGCACGCGGCCGCGGGCGCGCGGGCTGCCACGTGGAAGGCCGAAGGCCGGCTGCGCGGGCTGGGCGTGCAGGCAGAGCCGGCGGCTGATCCGCAGGCGCTGGGCCGCCCCGGCGTGGCGGGCGCGGACGTGGTGTTCCAGGCCACGCCCGCCGGTGGGCGGGCGGACGTGGCGCTCAACGGGGGGCACCTCGAATTTCCCGGCGTGTTCGAAGCGCCCCGATTGACCTTCGATCGGCTGGCCGCTGGCATCCGCTGGACGGTGGACGGCGACCGCATCGACGTGGAGATTGCGCGCTTGCAGGTGGCCAACGCCGATGTGGAGGCCGACATCCGGCTGCGCTGGCACACCGCCGACCCCGCCACCAGCCCGGCGCAGAGTCGCTTCCCCGGCGTGCTGGACCTGGAGGCACGCCTGCTGCGGGCCGACGGCGCCCGTGTGTACCGCTATCTGCCGCAGGACATTCCCGCCACCGTGCGCCGCTACCTGCAGACCGCCATTCGCGAGGGGCGTGCCACGGACGGGCGCTTTCGCGTGCGCGGCGATTTGTGGCATTTCCCGTTCGACGCCCCGGGAACGGGAGCGTTCGAGGTCACGGCCCGTTTGCATGACGTGCTGTTCGACTACGCGCCAGCCTATCTGCTGCCGCCCGCCAGCCTGGGCTGGCCCGGGCTGAGGGTGGAGCAGGCGCGGCTGCAGATCGACCGCACCCGGCTCGTGATCGACGACGCACGTGCCGTGGCGCAGGCCTGGCCGGGTTTGCGCGTGGTCGAAGCGCGCGCCGAAATTCCCGATTTCAGCGCCGAGCAGCCGCGGCTGGACGTGCGCGGGCTCATCCGTGCGCCGGCGCAGGAGGCGCTGGCCTTCGTGGAGCGGTCTGCGGTGCGCGGCATGACCGCCGGGGCGTTGTCGGCCGCGCGCGGCAGCGGAGCGGTGGAACTGGCGCTGGAACTGGCCATGCCCCTGGAAGATGTGGACGCCACCCGCGTGCGGGGGCAGGTGAGGTTGACTGGCAACGATTTGCAGATCACGCCCGAGACGCCCCGGCTGCAAGGCGTGCAGGCCACGGTGCAGTTCAGCGAGAGCGGCTTTGAGGTGGCATCGGCCACGGCCCGCGTGCTCGGCGGGCCGGTGCGGTTTTCTGGCCGGATGCTGGAAGAGGGTGGGCGAACGCGCGTGGTGTTTCGCGGGCAGGGCCAAGTCACGGCCGAAGCGTTGGGTCGGCAGGACCACTGGCCCTGGTTGGCCCCGCTGGGGCGGCTGGCCAGCGGGCAGACCGGGTATGAGATCGAACTGGGTGTCGATGCCCTGGGCACGGCCCTGCGCATCGAATCGGGGCTGCAAGGCATGGCGCTTGACCTGCCGCCGCCCTTCGACAAGGCCGCCGGGGTGGTGCTGCCCTTGCGCCTGAGTCTGCAACCGCTCGACAGCCCCTCGCCCACGGTGCCGCGTGACGAGCTGCGCGTCGAGCTGGGCGCAGGTCAGCGCCCCTTGCTGAGCCTGCGCTATCAGCGCGAAGACGTGGCCGGCCGCACCCGGGTGCTGCGTGGCGCCTTGGCGGTGCGCAGTGAACGCCCCGCCCTGCCGGCGCAGGGGGTACGGGCCCAGATCGACCTCGATCGCTTCGATGCCGCGGCCTGGGAGCGGGTGCTCGACGGCGCCTCGGGCCTGCCAGGGGGCGACGAAGGCCTGGCGTACTGGCCCAGCCAGTTCAGCCTGACGGCCCAGCGCATCGAGCACGCGGGCCGGGTGTTCCAGAACGTGGTCGCCGGCGGCACCCGGGAGCGCGACCGCTGGCGCTTTTCCGTGGAGGCCGACGAGTTGTCTGGCTATGTCGAATATCAGCCCAATGCGCCCCAGGTGCCGGGGCAACTGTTTGCCCGGCTGGCGCGGCTCGATCTGTCGCGCCAAGGTGCCACGGAGGTCGAAAACCTGCTGCAGGCCCAGCCCGAGGCCATCCCTGCGATTGACCTGGTCGTGGAGCGCTTTCGCATGGGCGGGCGCGACTTGGGGCGGCTGGAGATCCAGGCCATCAACCGCCAGGCGGTGCTGGCGGCCCGCGAGCGGGTGCGCGAATGGCGGCTACACACGCTCAACCTGGCGGTGCCCGAGGCCCGTCTGCGTGCCAGCGGCAACTGGGCCGCCAGCGCCGGCGACCCGACGGGGCCGCGCCGCACCGCCCTGCGCATCGAGCTCGACATCGACGATGCCGGGCTGCTGTTGAGCCGCTTCGGCATGCCCGATGTGGTGCGTGGCGGCAAAGGCCGGATCGAGGGCCACATCGGCTGGATGGGATCGCCCTTGTCCTTTCATGCGCCTTCTCTGGGGGGCGGGCTGGCCATCGATCTGGAGCGCGGCCAGTTCCTGCGTGCCGACCCTGGCATTGCCAAGCTGCTGGGCGTGCTGAGCCTGCAATCGCTGCCGCGCCGGCTGGCGCTGGACTTCCGCGACGTCTTCAGTGAAGGTTTCGCGTTCGACTTCGTGCGCGGCAACGCCCGCATCACCGAGGGCGTGGCCCATACCAACAATTTGCAAATGAAAGGGGTCAGCGCCGCGGTGCTCATGGAAGGGCAGGCCGACATCGTGCGCGAGACCCAGGACCTCACCGCCGTCGTCATCCCCGAGCTCAACGCGGGCACCGCCTCGCTGGTGGCCACCGTCATCAGCCCGGTGACCGGGCTGGGCACCTTCCTGGCGCAATTCCTGCTGCGTCAGCCCTTGCAGGAGGCGGCCACACGCCAGTTTCGCATCACCGGTTCGTGGAGCGATCCGCAGGTCGAGCGCGTGAACCGGCGTAACATCCACGCTGGCGATGCGGCTGCGTCCCCATCGCCCGATGCCACTGCTCCCGGAGTCACTGCCCCATGAAAGTCGCTGCGATCCAGATGGTTTCCGGCACCCGGCTGGACGACAACCTCGCCCAGGCCCGTGCCTTGCTCGAACAGGCCCGCGAAGCGGGGGCCGAACTGGCGGTGTTGCCCGAGTACTTCTGCTTCATGGGGCGCCATGATGCCGACAAACTCCGCATCGCCGAGCCTCCCGGGGCCGGGCCGATCCAGGCGTTTCTGAGTCGCGCGGCCGCCGATTTCGGGCTGTGGGTCGTGGGTGGCACTTTGCCCCTGGCCACCAGCGACCCGGCCCATGCCGCCAATGCCACATTGGTGTTCGGCCCCGATGGCCAGCCGGTGGCGCGTTACGACAAGATCCACCTCTTCCGCTACGACAACGGCCGCGAACGCTACGACGAAGCCGCCGTGCTGGCCGCCGGCGACACGCCGACCGCCTTCACCCTCACCGACGCTCAGGGCCAGGCTTGGCGCGTCGGCCTGAGCGTGTGTTATGACCTGCGCTTCCCCGAGCTGTACCGCTTGCTGGGCGCCGACCTGCTGCTGGTGCCGGCCGCCTTCACCCATACCACCGGCCAAGCACATTGGGAAGTGTTGCTGCGCGCCCGTGCCATCGAAAATCAGGCCTATGTGCTGGCCAGCGCGCAAGGCGGCTCCCATGAAAACGGCCGCCAGACCTGGGGCCAGAGCATGGTCATCGACCCCTGGGGGGTGGTGCTGGCCCAGCGTGCCAGCGGCGCGGGCGTGGTCGTGGCCGACATCGCCATGAGCCGGTTGCAGCAGGTGCGCCAGCAACTGCCGGCCCTGCAACACCGGCGGTTCTGAGGTGGCCTGGCCGCATGGGCCCGCCCGCCTGTCGCGGCGCTGGCTGCTGTGGGGGCTCACCTGCCTGCTGGTGGTGGCCCTGCTTGCGGTGCTCGTGTTCCTGGTGCGTGAATACGAGGAGGCCCAGACCCTGGCTCGCCTAGAGCGCAGCGCCGCGAGCATGGGCATGGACGTGCGCAACGGCCTGACGCGCAGTGTGCAAAACCTCGTGGCGCTGCACAGCGTCGCTCCCACCCCGGCGAGCTGGGCCGCCTTGGCGGCTGACATCCTGACCGCGCAGCGCGAGATCGTGCACCTGGAGTGGCGCGATCCCGAACTGCGCGTGCTGGCCGCCCGCGCCACCCCTTATTTGCCCGGCGTCTACGCTTACCGCCCACGGCAAGACGCCTTGCCCGACATTTCCCAGGCCTGCCTCAACGCCGAGCGGGTCAGTGGACCGGCCTACTCCAACAGCTACTTCTGGCCCTTGGCACAGGGCCAGGGCATCGAACTCATGGAGATGTGCCTGCCGCTGAACCGCGACGGCCGCGCCGACGGCTATCTGGTGGCCACCTATGCCATGGCCGCCCTGCTGACGGAACACATCCCGGCCGAAGCCCGGCGCGGTCAGCGCATCGCCTGGACCGAGCCCGACGGCACCCGCCTGACCATCGTGGGCGATCTGCCCACGGGCGTGCCCGTCATCCACGTCAACCAGCTCGTGGACCTGCCGGGGGCCACCTACATCCTGCGGCTGGAGCAGCCACGCACGGCCGGGGGCTGGCTGCCGCATGTGATGACGGTGGCCGTTGGCACGCTGGCTTTGAGCCTGCTGGGCGTGCTGGCCCTGCTGGCGCGAGACCTGCGCCGCCGCCAGGTGGCCGAGCAGAAGCTGGCCGATGCGCTGGCCTTCCGCAAAGCGATGGAAGACTCGCTGGTCACGGGCCTGCGCGCCCGCGACATGGAAGGGCGCATCACCTACGTGAACCCCGCGTTCTGCCAGATGGTGGGTTGGAGCGCCGAGGAACTGCTGGGTACCGGCGTTCCCTATCCCTGGTGGCCGCCCGAGCTGGCCGACGAATACGGGCGTCGGCAGGCCATTCGCCTGGCCGGGCACATCCTGCCGCGCGAAGGGTACGAATCGGTGTATCTGCGCCGCGACGGGACCCGCTTCCCGGTCCTCATCATCGAGGCGCCCCTGCTGGACGCGCAAGGCCTGCAGCGCGGTTACATGGGCGCGATCGTCGATTTGACCGAGCAGCGCCAGGTCGAGGAACTCAACCGGGCTTCGCAAGAGCGGTTGCAGGCCACCGCGCGGCTGGCCATGGCCGGCGAGATGGCTTCCCTCATCAGCCACGAACTCAACCAGCCGTTGGCGGCCATCTCCAGCTATGCCACCGGCTCGCTCAACCTCATTGGACCGGACGTCGAGCACACGGCCCCGCAGGCCACGGAGCTGCGCACCGCGCTGCAGCGCATTCTGGAGCAGGCCGAGCGTGCCGGGCGCGTCATCCGCAGCGTGGCCGATCTCGTGCGCCGGCGCGAGCGGCAGCGCGAAGCCGTGGCGGTGCCGGCCCTGTTCGAGGCCATCATGCCCCTGCTCCAACTGCAGGCGCGCAAGCTCGGCATCGCGGTTGACGTCCAGGTGGCGGCCGACTGCCCGCCCGTCTGGTGCGACCGCACCATGGTCGAACAGGTGCTGCTGAACCTGGCGCGCAACGGCATGCAGGCCATGCCGCCGGGCGAGCCCGCGGCGGCCAGCGGGCTGCGCCGTTTGCGCCTGAGTGCCCAGCCCGTGCGCACCGCGGCGGCCCACAGCACCCAGCGCTGGGTCGAGTTCGTCGTGGCCGACCACGGCCGAGGCATTTCCGACGAAGACGCCGAGCGCCTCTTCACGCCCTTCTTCACCACCAAGCCCGAAGGCATGGGGCTGGGGCTCAACCTGTGCCGAACGGTGGTCGAGCAGCACGGCGGGGGGCTGCGCTTCGAGGCCCATGCCCCCCGCGGCACGGTGTTCCGGTTCACGCTGCCGGCCGCCGACGCTCTATCATGACGGCCTGATGAACCCCTCTCTCGTCGCCGATGCCTGTGTCCACGTGGTGGACGATGACGCCAGCGTGCGCGATGCGCTGGGCTGGCTGCTGCGCACCCGGCGTCTACTGAGCATCCCTTACGACAGCGCCGAGCGCTTTTGGGACGAGGCCAGCCGCTGGGAAGAGCCCCGCTCGCCGGCTTGCTTGCTGCTGGACGTGCGCATGCCCGGCATGAGTGGCTTGGCGCTGTTCGAGCGGCTGCGCGAGCTCGACTGGTTCGATACCTTGCCGGTCATTTTCCTGAGCGGCCATGCCGACGTGTCCACCGCCGTCGATGCCGTCAAGCGCGGGGCTTACGACTTTTGTGAAAAGCCTTTTTCCGACAACGCCTTGGTGGATCGGGTGGAGCAAGCCCTGCGGCATGCGGCGGCGGTGCAGGCGCAGCGGCGCAGCCGCCGCGAGCTGCAAGCCCGGGTGGCGGCGTTGACCGAGCGCGAGCGCGACGTCATGCGCCTGATCGCCAGCGGCTTGCCCAACAAATTGGTGGCCGATGAACTGGGCATCAGCGTGCGCACTGTCGAAGTGCACCGCGCCCATGTGTTCGACAAGATGGGCGTGCGCTCGGCGGTGGAACTGGTCAACCTGCTGCGCGGTCTGTGAACGTCATGCGTCCCGATGGTCTTCCTGGCGCGGCGGCGTCTGCTTGCCGGCCTTCTCCTGTTCCACGTCATCCGGCAGCTCGCCTTTCTTGCGGCCGGAAAACATGGTCCACCAGATGATGAACAAAAAAATCAACAGCGCGCCGAGCGCTTCGAGCAACAACAGGGTCATGGAGCGGGTGACGGTGTGGTTGCGCCTGGCGGGGCGCAGGGTGGCATGGCCTTTGATTGTAGGCACCCTGGCGGCCTGTGCCACCCCGCCCCGGCCGGAAACCCCGCCCACCGTGCCGGTCACCCCACCGGCGCAGCCCGCGCCGGCCCCGGTGCCGACGCCTTTGCCCCCCACGGTTTCGCTGGACGAGCACTGGCCGCAGCCCGTCGTCACGCCCGAGCACGACGAATGGCGCTGGGCCGACAGCCAGCCTCTGCCGCCCCCCCTGCAGCGCGGCAAGAGCGTGTGGCAACCGGTGCGCTGGAGCGAGCTGCCTGGCTGGGGGCGCGACGCCCTGCACGAAGTCTGGAACGCCTGGCTGCGCAGTTGCGAGCGCCCGGCGCCGGTGCTCGGCGCGCTGTGCGCCGAGGTGCGCCAGCACAGCATCGCCAGCCCGCAAGAGCAGCATGCCTGGGTGATGCGGCGCTGGCAGCCCTACCGCGTTCAGGCGCCCGACGGGCAGGCCCAAGGGCTGCTGACGGGCTACTACGAGCCCGTGCTGCCCGCGCGGCGCCAGCCCGACGCCGTGCATCAGACCCCCCTGTACGCGGCGCCGCCCACCTTGCGCGCCGGCCAGCCCTGGTTCACCCGCGAGCAAATCGCCACCGACCCCGTCGCCCAGGCCCAGCTGCGCGGCCGCGAGATCGCCTGGCTGGCCGATCCGCTCGATGCCCTGCTGTTGCAAATCCAGGGTTCGGGGCGCCTCGTCATCACCGAGCCCGATGGCCGTCAGCACACCGTGCGGCTCGCTTTCGCCGCCCACAACGGCCACCCGTACCGCAGCGTCGGGCGCTGGCTGCTCGACCGCGGCTGGATCCGCGAAGGCACCTGGGAGGCCATCCGTGCCTGGGCCGCGGAAAACCCGCAGCGGGTCGATGAAATGCTCTGGAGCAACCCGCGCACCGTCTTTTTTCGCGAGGAGCCGCTGAGCGAGCTCGATGCCCAGTTCGGCCCGCGCGGCGCCCAAGGCGTGGCGCTCACGCCGGGCCGCTCCATCGCGGTCGATCGCGACAGCATTCCCTACGGCACCCCGGTGTGGATCCATTCGCCCGGCCCCTTCGCCCATGTGCGCCGGCTCGTGATGGCGCAGGACACGGGCGGTGCCATCATCGGGGCGGTGCGTGCCGATTTCTTCACCGGCTGGGGCGACGAGGCCTACACCCTGGCGGCGGGCATCAAGCAGCCGCTGCAGATGTGGGCCTTGTGGCCGCGGCCCTGAATCCGTGCCGCTCATTCCATGAAACCCTCACTTTTCAGAAGGAATGCCCATGCGCATCGGCGTACTGACCGGTGGCGGTGACTGCCCCGGCCTCAATGCGGTGATCCGCGCCGTCACCAAGTCGTTGCTGCGGCAGGCCGGCGCGCAGGTGCTGGGCATCGAAGACGGATTTGCCGGCCTCATGGCGCCCAGTCCCCGCGTGCGCGAGCTGCACTGGGACGCCGTCAGCGGCATTCTCATGCAGGGCGGCACCATCCTGGGCACCTCCAACAAGGCCAACCCCCTGGCCACGCCCGAAGCCACCGCGCAGACGCTGGCCAACGCCCAGCGCCTCGGGCTGGATGCGCTGGTCGTCATCGGCGGGGACGGCAGCATGGCCATCGCCCACGGCCTGAGCCGGCACGGGCTGCCCATCGTGGGCGTGCCCAAGACCATCGACAACGACATCGTCGGCTGCGAACGCAGCTTCGGTTTCGACACCGCCGTGGCCACCGTCACCGAGGCGCTGGAGCGCATCCAGACCACCGGGCAGAGCCACAGCCGCGTCATGATCGTCGAGACCATGGGGCGCTATGCCGGCTGGATCGCGCTGGAGGCGGGGATTGCCGGCGCGGCCGACGTGATTCTGTTGCCCGAGATCGACTACGACATCGAGGCCGTGGCCCGGGTGTGCCGGGAGCGCGAGCGGCGCGAGCGCTACACCGTGATCTGCGTTGGCGAAGGGGCCAAGCCGATCGGTGGCGCGCTCACGGTGGAGCGCCGCCTTGCCGACAGTCCGGACCCGATCCGGCTCGGCGGCGTGGCGCACGCCTTGCGCGAGCAGTTGCAGCCGCTGCTGCACAGCGAAGTCCGTGCCACGGTGCTCGGGCATGTGCAACGCGGCGGCTCGCCCACGCCGTTCGACCGGGTGCTGGCCACCCAGTTTGGCAACCAGGCCGCGCAGCTCGTCATGGCAGGGCGGCATGACCGCATGGTCACCCTCCAGCAAGGGCAGTTGGGCTGCATCGCCCTGGCCGATGTCGCGCACCAGCATCGCAGCGTGCCGCTGGATCACCCGCTGTTGCAGACCGCCCGGCAGATCGGGGTGGCCTTGGGCGAACCCTGAAGCCACTTGTCGGTTCGCCGACCCATTCGGGTATCTCCCAACCGTGTGCCGGGCACGGTTGTTGCATAGTCGAGGCTTTACATTTTTTGAGGTGTCAAGTCCATGAAACTTCGACTCATCGCGCTGTCCGCCCTGTTGGCGCTGGGGGCTGCCCATGTGCAGGCCAAAACCTTCAAATGGTCCAGCGCCAGCGACATCGCCACCTGGGACATCCATTCCCAGAACAACGCGCTGCAAAACGGCATCCACGCAGCGGTCTATGAGAGCCTGGTCTATTACAACAGCCAGACGTTCAAGATCGAGCCGATGCTGGCCACGTCCTGGACCCAGGTCTCGCCGACCCAACTGCGGGTGACCCTGCGCAGCGGGGTGAAATTCCATGACGGCTCGGAGTTCACGGCCGACGACGCGGTGTTCTCCCTGCAGCGGGCCATGGCGCCGACCTCCAACTTCACGCCCTACACCCAGGGCATCGACCGCGTGGTCAAGGTCGACAACCGCACCATCGACATCTTCACCAAGGCGTTCAACCCGGTGCTGCTCAACCAGCTCACCGAGTTGCGCATGATGAGCAAGGCGTGGGCCGAGAAGAACAACTCCGTCGCCCCCAAAGACATCAAGACGCAGGACGAGAACTTCGCCCACCGCAATGCCATGGGTACCGGGCCCTTCATGCTGCGGGAGTGGCAGCCGGATCAGCGCCTCGTGCTGGTGCGCAACCCCAACTGGTGGGGCACGGCCCCCACCAACGTGACCGAGATCGTCTACACCCCGGTCAGCGCGGTGGCCACCCGCATGGCTGCGCTGCTCTCGGGCGAGGTCGATTTCGTGCTCGATCCCAGCCCGCAGGATCTGCCCCGCATCCGCTCCAACGCCAACCTGAAGGTGCTCGACGGCATCGAAAACCGCACCATTTTCTTCGGCATGGACCAGCACCGCGACGAGCTGGTGGGCAGCGACGTCAAGGGCAAGAACCCGCTGAAAGACGTGCGCGTGCGCAAGGCCTTGTACCAGGCCATCGACGCCAACACCATCAGCCGCGTGACCATGCGTGGTCTGGGCCAACCCACCGGCGCGCTGGTGGCCCCCCAGGTGGCCGGCTGGACGGAAGGGGTGCACAAGCGCTTCCCCTTCGACGTGGAAGCCGCCCGCAAGCTGCTGGCCGATGCCGGCTATCCCAACGGCTTCGAGGTGGACTTCGCCTGTCCGAACAACCGCTACATCAACGACGAGCAAATCTGCCAGGCCGTCACGGCCATGTGGGCCCGCATCGGCGTGCGCGCCAAGCTGCGCACCATGCCGCTGGTGACGTACTTCCCCATGATCCAGCGCCACGAGGCCAGCATCTACATGCTGGGCTGGGGCGTGCCCACTTTCGATGCGCTGTATTCGCTGCAGTCGCTGGTGCGCACCCCGGGCCAGGGCGGTGACGGCAACTACAACGTGGGCCGCTACAGCAATCCCAAGATGGATGCGCTGATCGACCAGATCAAGGTCGAGATGGACCCGGCCAAGCGCACGGCCCTCATGACCGAGGCGCTGCAATTGCAAAATGACGATGTCGCGCACATCCCGCTGCACAACCAGGTCATCCCCTGGGCCATGAAGCGCAACATCGAGGTCGTGCACCGCGCCGACAACCGGATCGACTGGCGCCTGGTCAAGGTCAACTGATCCGTCAGGGATTGCGTCAACACAGGGTATCGGGCCATCAGGCCCGATACCCTTTCTGGGACCTACCGATATGCTGGCTTTCATTTTGCGAAGGCTCGGGCAGGCCGTGCTCGTCATGGTCGCCGTGGCCTTCGTTTCATTCATGCTGTTCCAATATGTGGGTGACCCGGTCATCTTCATCCTGGGGCAGGACGCAACGCCGGAGCAGGTGGCCGAGATGCGCGCCGCTCTGGGTCTGGATCAACCGTTCATCGTCCAGTTCTGGCACTTCCTGCTCAATGCCATGCAGGGCCAGTTTGGCATCAGTCTGCGACAGGGCGTACCGGTGTCGCAACTCATTGCCGAACGTTTCCCCGCGACGCTGGAGCTCGCCGTGGTGGCGGCGTTGCTGGCGCTGATCGTGGGCATCCCGATGGGGGTGTACGCGGCGCTGCGCCGCGGCTCTTTCCTCAGTCAGGTGTTCATGACCGTCTCGCTGTTGGGGGTCTCGCTGCCCACGTTCCTGATCGGCATTTTGCTGATTCTGGTGTTCGCGGTGCAACTGGGCTGGTTTCCCAGCTTTGGCCGGGGCGAAGTCACCGCGCTGGGGTGGTGGACCACGGGCCTGCTGACTGCCAAGGGCTGGCACCACATCACGTTGCCGGCGGTGACCCTGGCCATCTTCCAGCTCACCCTGATCATGCGACTGGTGCGCGCCGAGATGCTGGAGGTGCTGCGCACCGACTACATCAAGTTCGCCCGCGCCCGCGGCCTGAGCGACCGCGCCGTGCATTTCGGCCATGCGCTGAAAAACACGCTGGTGCCCGTGATGACCATCACCGGCCTGCAGCTCGGTGGGCTGATCGCGTTTGCCATCATCACCGAGACGGTGTTCCAGTGGCCCGGCATGGGGCTGCTGTTCATCCAGGCCGTCACCTTCGCCGACATCCCGGTCATGGCCGCCTATCTGTGCCTGATCGCGCTGATTTTCGTCGTCATCAACCTGATCGTTGACCTGCTGTACTTTGCCGTCGATCCGCGTCTGCGCGTGGACAAGGCTGGCGGGCATTGAGGAGGCGACCCCCATCATGATTTCCACACTCAAACGCTGGCTCGACAGTGATGTCGGCTACAGTTTCCGCACCTCTCCGACTGCGATCACGGCCGCCGTGATTGCCTTCATCTGTGTGTTTTGCGCCGCCTTCGCCCCCTGGGTGGCTCCGCACAATCCGTTCGATCTGGCCACGCTGGAATTGGGCAACGCCCGCCTGCCGCCCGCCTGGAGCGCGGACGGACGTTGGGAGTTTCCGCTCGGCACCGATGACCAAGGGCGCGACATCCTCTCGGCATTGATGTATGGCGCACGCATCTCGCTGGCCGTGGGCGTGGCTTCGGTCGTGCTGTCGGTGCTGGTCGGCGTCACGCTGGGCCTGCTCGCCGGCTTCTTCGGCGGCTGGCTCGATGCTTTCCTCATGCGCCTGTGCGACGTGATGCTGTCTTTCCCCGCCATCTTGGTGGCTTTGCTGATCGCCGGCGTGGGCCGCGCGCTGTTTCCCAACGCCCACGAGACGCTGGCCTTCGGCGTGCTGATTCTGTCGATTTCGCTGACCGGCTGGGTGCAGTACGCCCGCACGGTGCGCGGCTCCACCCTCGTGGAGCGGCAGAAGGAGTATGTGCAGGCGGCGCGCGTCATCGGCGTGGCGCCGCTGCGCATCATGCGCAAGCATGTGCTGCCCAACGTGCTCGGGCCGGTGCTGGTGCTGGCCACCATCCAGGTGGCCACGGCCATCATCACCGAAGCCACGCTGTCCTTCCTGGGCGTGGGCGCGCCGCCCACGTCGCCTTCGCTGGGCACGCTGATCCGCATCGGCAACGACTACCTGTTCTCGGGTGAGTGGTGGATCACCATCTTCCCGGGCGTGGTGCTGGTGCTGATTGCCCTGAGCGTCAACCTGCTGGGCGACTGGCTGCGCGACGCCCTCAACCCCCGACTGCGCTGAGGAGACGTCCATGAGTCTGTTGCAAGTCAAGAACCTGGTCGTCGAATTCCCGGGCCGGCGCGGCACCCTGCGCGCGCTCGACGACGTGTCCTTCGACATCGCCCCCGGTGAGATCCTGGGGGTGGTGGGTGAGTCCGGTGCCGGCAAGTCGCTGACCGGCGCCTCCATCATCGGGCTGCTGGAGCCCCCGGGGCGTGTGGCCAACGGCGAGATCCTGCTGGAAGGCCGCCGCATCGACAACCTGCCGCACGAGCAGATGCGTCAGGTGCGCGGGCGGCAGATCGGCGCGATTTTCCAGGACCCGTTGACCTCCCTGAACCCGCTGTACTCCATCGGACGCCAATTGGTGGAAACCATCATGACCCACCTGCCGGTGAGTCGGGCCGAGGCACGTCAGCGCGCCATCCAGCTGCTCAAGGACACGGGCATCCCGGCCGCCGAGGAGCGCATCGACCACTACCCGCACCAGTTCAGCGGCGGCATGCGCCAGCGCGTCGTGATTGCCCTGGCCCTGGCGGCCGAGCCCAAGCTCATCGTGGCCGACGAGCCGACGACCGCGCTGGACGTGTCCATCCAGGCGCAGATCATCACCCTGCTCAAGACCATCTGCAAGGAGCGCGGGGCGGCGGTGATGCTGATCACGCACGACATGGGCGTGATTGCTGAAACCTGCGACCGCGTGGCCGTCATGTACGCCGGCCGGGTGGCCGAAATCGGCCCGGTGCACGAGGTGATCAACCACCCGGCGCACCCCTACACCCGTGGCCTCATGAGCTGCATCCCCGACATGGATGTCGAGCGCGAGCGTCTGCACCAGATCGATGGGGCGATGCCGCGGCTCAACGCCATCCCCACGGGCTGCGCTTTCAACCCGCGTTGCGCGCACGCCTTGCCGCGTTGCACCCTTGACCGCCCCGATCTGATGCCCGCAGGCGCCACGCAGGCGGCCTGCTGGCTGCACGAGGCCGGCGGCGGCGCCGTTTCGTCCACCGCTCAACCGGAGGCCGTCGCATGAGCCTCGTCATGGAACCGATGTCCACTTCTGCCGCTTCCTCTGCCACGGCCCCGCTGGTGCAGGCCCACGACCTGACCCGCACGTTCGACGTGTCGGCCCCCTGGCTGAACCGGGTGCTGGAGCGCAAGCCGCGCCAGCTCCTGCACGCCGTCGATGGGGTGAGTTTCGAGATCCAGCGCGGCCAGACGCTGGCGCTGGTCGGGGAATCCGGCTGTGGCAAGAGCACCGTGGCGCGTCTGCTGGTGGGGTTGTATGCGCCCACCCGCGGCCGTTTCACCTTCGACGGGCAAGACGCCCATGCCGCTTACGCGACCGCCGAAGGCCGGCAATTGCGTCGCCGCATCCAGATGATCTTCCAGGACCCTTACGCCAGCCTCAATCCGCGCTGGCGCGTGGCCGACATCGTGGCCGAACCCCTGCGCGAGCATGGGCTGCTGCGCGATCCCCAGGCCATCAAGGACCGGGTGGGGGAACTGCTGCAATCGGTGGGCCTGAGCCCGCTGGACATGGTGAAGTACCCGCACCAGTTCTCCGGCGGTCAGCGCCAGCGCATCTCGATCGCCCGCGCCTTGGCCACGCATCCGGAGTTTCTGGTGTGCGACGAGCCCACCTCGGCGCTGGATGTGAGCGTGCAGGCCCAGGTGCTCAACATCATGAAAGACCTGCAGCGCCAGCAGGGGTTGACCTATCTGTTCATCAGCCACAACCTGGCGGTGGTGCGGCACGTGAGCGATCAGGTCGGCGTGATGTACTTGGGCCGCTTGGTCGAACTGGCCGACAAGAGCACCTTGTTCAACACGCCCCGCCACCCCTACACCCGGATGCTGCTCGATGCCATCCCCAAGATGCACGACACGGGCCGCGCGCGCACGCCGGTGCAGGGGGAAGTGCCCAATCCGCTCAACCCGCCGAGTGGCTGTGCGTTTCACCCACGCTGCCCCCATGCGAACGCCCGCTGCAAAGCCGAACGCCCCGCGATGCAGACCTTCCATGGGGTGCGTGTGGCTTGCCACGCGGTGGAAGAAGGCCGCATCGGCGTGTGAGGCGCTGGTGCCAGGTGCCGGTGGTCGTCAGTCGTTGGCGACCACCGCACCGTCCACGATCTTGACCTGACGACCCACAGCGAGGCCCGGGTCCTGGGCCATGCGCACGGTCTGTACCGTGCCGTTGTGCAGCCGCACGGTCACGTCGTAGCGGGTTTCCTTTTTCAAGGTCTTTTCGATTTCGCGCCCGGCATAGGCGCCTCCCACGGCCCCCAGCACCTGGGCAGCCGTGCGGCCGCTGCCTTTGCCCACTTGGCTGCCCAGCACGGCACCAGCCACGCCGCCGGCAATCATGCCGCCGACGCCGGCTTCGCCTTCCACTTCCACGGCCTGGACGGCTTGCACCACGCCACAGGTGGCGCAACTCTGGCGTTGGGCCAATGTGGGGTGGACCGCGGCGGCCCCCAGGGGCTTGTCCACTTTCACGGTTTTGCCGGCCAGTGCCAGCGTGACGCTGGCCTGGCTGCGCTCGCTGATCGAATCGCGCGTGCGGATGGTGTAGGTGCCGCTGTATTCGCCGGGTTTGACCTCGCTGAGCGTGGGGCGAACATCGGTACCGGCCAGGGTGGCCGTGGCCTGGGCGCCCGGCGTTCCGCGTACCGTCAGGGTGATTTCATGTCCGCCCGTCCAACCGGTGGCCTGGGTGGCGAAATAGTCGATGACCGGCGTGGGGGTGGCGGCCGCCACGGCTCGTTGGTGGGCGGCAGCGGTCAGCAGCGTCTGGCCGAGGACGGCCTGTGTTTCGGCGCTGCCCAAGCGCATGATGGCACGCACCTGACTGCTGTGCTTGACCTGATCCCGCACGCTGAGGGTGTAGCTGCCGTCATAGCGGCCAGGCCGGGTTTCACGCAGGGCGACGGTGTTGGTGCTGCCTTCCAGGGTCAGTGTCACCGTGGCACCGGGGGTGCCGTTGAGCTGGAACACCAGCTCCGTGCCAGGGGTCAGCTCGGTCACCTGCTGCACGGTGAAGGTCTGGATGGCGGGGCGGGTCTGTGCCACTGCGGACACACTGAACATGCACAAGGCCAATAGCGCCAGCCAGACGCGAGCGAGGGGTTGGATCATCATGGTGTTTCCTGTAGGTGCCTGGACGCAGGCATGCATGCATACGGTACCACCGGCGCGGGGCGCCTTCAAGCACTGGCGTCAACCGTTACCACTGTTACGGCTTGCTAAACGGCGCTGGCAGCGCGTCGAATGTCTCCAGCGCCAGGCACAGGTCGGCCCAGGCTTTGGCTTTTTCCGCGGGGCTGCGCAGCAAGTAGGCCGGGTGGTAGGTGACGATGACGGGCAATTCCAGCCCACCCAGGGAGGCCCGATGGACCTGGCCACGCAGTTTGCCCAAGGGCATTTGGCGAGCCGTTTCGGGAGGCAGGGTGCCCCCTTCGGCCAGCAGGGTTTGCGCGGCGAACCGGCCCATCGCCACGATGAGGCGGGGGCGCAGCAGCGCAATCTGACGCAGCAGGTAGGGGCTGCATTGCGCGATCTCGGCCGGGTCGGGGTTGCGGTTGAGCGGCGGCCGGCATTTGATGATGTTGGCGATATAGACCTTGTGCCCGCGCGCCAACCCTATGGCAGCAAGCATGCGGTCGAGGAGCTGGCCCGCCCGCCCCACGAAGGGCAGGCCCTGACGGTCCTCCTCCTCGCCCGGCGCCTCGCCCACGATGAGCCAGTCGGGCTGCGCATCGCCCATGCCGGGGACGGCCCGCTGGCGCCTTTGGCCGAGCACGCAGCGGCGGCAGTCGTGCACGCAGGCTTCCAGGCTGGGGAGGTCGGGCAGCAGGGGGGCGGGGTGTTCGGTGCCGCCGGGCGTCACAGGCGCCGCGGCCTGTGCCGCGGGGACGCCGGGGGGGCCGTGGGGAACGCGCGGGGGCGGCGGTGCGTCCACGGGTTTGGCCTCGGGCCTGGTGGGCGCCTCGGGCATGGCGCGGGTGGCCGCCTGGGCCGCGGCCGGGGGCGAGGTGGGCTCGCTGTCGGCCGGCCACCACACCGGCACGCCCATTTCCACCAGCATGGCACGCTGGCGGGGGCTGAGCCGGGGCACGCTTGGTGCCAAGATAGGAGCGGCAGACATGCGGGTCAGTGTAATGGGTCGAGCACGCGACGCATCACCACGGCGTCCTCGCGCTGGATGCCGTGGTCGGGGTAATAGCCTTTGCGCACGCCCACGGCCGCAAAGCCGCAACCCTCATACAGGGCGCGCGCCGCTTGGTTGCTGGCCCGCACCTCCAGCCACAGGGCCTGGGCGCCGCGGGTCTGCGCCCAGGCCACCAGCGCGGCCAGCATGCGGCGGGCCCAGCCACGGCGCCGGTGCAGCGGCACCGTGGTCAGGTTGAGCAGATGCACTTCCTCCACCCCTTCCATGGCCACCAGGTAGCCCAGCAGCCAGCGGCCGTCTGGCAGCGCGGGGGCATGGGTCCAGGTGGCAGGGTCCAGCGGGGGCGACGGACGCATGACCAGCATCTGCATGAGGTGGCCCTGGTGCAACGAGTCAGCAAAATGGCGCCGGCTCCAGGGATGGGCGTAAGCGGTCTTGTCCACCTCGGCGATGAGGTCGAGCACCGCGTCGGTCATGGGGGTGAAGCCGACCCGCTGGTCTGGGGGCGGCAGGGCATCGGGCCACGGGTTCATGGCTTAGGGGCGGGTGGCATGTGGCCGGGTGGGCGCAGCCGTTCGCGCTCTTCGGTGGTGAGGGCGACTTTGTCGCGCACATACAGCGGCTGGGCCGCGGCGGCGGGCACGGCGGCACCCGCTGCCCACAGGGCGGCGCTGAGGCGTAGCAAGGCTTGGGCATCGGGCCAGGCAGGGATCAGGGGCACGGTCTGCCAGGCTGTGGGCCAGCGGGAGGCGTAGCCCGATACGTTGCCCGCCAGCAGGGTGGGCGGGGTGGCGGGGCTGACTGGCCAGCCATCCGCCGTGGCCAGCGCGGGGGGGGTGCACAACCGGGCGTCTTGGACCAATGCCAGCCGCCAGCCGTCGGGCATGTCGGTGGCCGGGGTCACCGCCACGTCGGCCACATACATTTCGTCCATGCGGGCGTCCAGCGCCGCGGAGAGGCGTCCGCCAGGCCAGTCGCCGTGCTGTGCCAGCCAGCGATCCAGCGCCGCCCGAGCCACCGCCAGCAGGCCATGGACAGGAATCACGGGGATGCCGCCCGGGCGGCCCGCCACGGCCAGGCCCTGGACCACGGCGCAGGCCGTGCGCAGGCCGGTGAAGGTGCCGGGCCCGCAGCCGAAGGCGATGGCTTCGAGCTCGTCCAGGCGCCAGCCTGCCGCATCGAGCATGTCCAGGATGGCGGGCAACAGCGTGGCCGATGCCTGGGCCCCGCCTTCGGCTTCGTGGTGCAACAGCGCCGCCTGACCGGCCGCGCCCACGGCGATGCTCAGACGGTCGGTGCTGGTGTCCAAGGCCAGCACTTTGTTCGGCCAGGCCGGGGAAGAGGAGGGCGATGCGGTCATGCCGTGATTATCCGGTGCCCCGCATAATGCAGGGATGCGTGGTTGGATGACGTGGTGTCGGCGTTGGGGGTGGGCCTGCCTGCTGGGCATGCTTGTTGGGGGATGGGCGCAGGCCAGCGGACTGCCTGCCGATGTGCAGGCGGCGTTGCAGCGGGCGCAGTTGCCGCCCGACGCGCTGGCGGTGGTGGTGGCCCCGGCCGTCCCCGGCGCGCCCCCTTGGGTGAGCCACCGAGCGGGGGAGCCTGTCAACCCGGCTTCGACCATGAAGCTGGTGACCACGTTTGCCGCGCTCGACCTGCTGGGGCCTGCTCACGTGTGGCGCACCGCGGTGCTGACCGACGCCCCGGTGCAAGACGGCGTGCTGCAAGGCCACCTCTACCTCAAAGGCGGTGGCGACCCGAAACTCGTTTCGGAAAAGCTCTGGTTGCTGATGCGCCGCGTCCAGGCCCTGGGCATCACGCGCATCGCCGGCGACATCGTGGTCGATCGCAGCACCTTCGATCTGCCCCCCATCGATCCTGGCGCCTTCGACGGCGAGCCGCTGCGCCCTTACAACGCGGCCCCGGATGCCTTGCTGGTGAACTTCAAGTCGCAGGTGTTCACCTTCGTCCCCGATGCCGGCGCCGGGGTGGCCCGGGTGGGCATGGAGCCCCCCTTGGCCGGCGTGCAATGGCCGATCACGGTGCCGCTGACCGGCGGGGCCTGTGGCGACTGGCGGGCCAGTTTACGGGCCGATTTTGCCGACCCGTTGCGGCCGCGCTTTGGCGGCAGCTACCCGGCTGCTTGCGGCGAGCGCAGCTGGCCTCTGGCCCATCCGGAGCCCTCCGCCATGGCGCTGCGCGCCGTGCAGGGCATGTGGCAAGCCCTGGGCGGTCGGCTCGACGGTCAGGTGCGCGAGGGGCTGACGCCGCCGCAGGCGCAAGAGCGCATCGCCCTGGAGTCCGTGCCGCTGACCGAGGTGGTGCGCGACGTCAACAAGTTCAGCAACAACGTGATGGCGCAGCACCTGCTGTTGGCCTTGGCCCAGACCCCTGGGCGTCCGGCCACGTTCGACGCGGCGCGTGAGCGCATCGCCCAATGGTGGGGTCAGCGCATCGGCCCCGTGCCGCCTGCGCCGCTGGTGGACAACGGCGCGGGCCTCAGCCGCGATGCCCGCATCAGCGCCGATGCCTTGGCCCGGTTGCTGCAGGTGGCCTATGTGTCCCCCATGATGCCGGAGCTGATGGCGTCGTTGCCGGTCAGCGGCATGGATGGCACCTTGCGCCGCAGCGCCATGGGTGAGGGGCTGGCCCATCTGAAGACCGGCAGCCTGCGCGATGTGCAGGCCTTGGCCGGGTATGTGCACCGCCCCGACGGGCAGCGACTGGTGCTGGTGGCCATCGTCAACCACCCCAACGCCCGCGCCGCCCGACCGGCCCTGGATGCGCTGGTGCAGTGGGCGGCCAGCCGTTGATCCGAGGTGAGCCCAGGTGCCGGATGGGCCGTCAGGCTGGCGAGGCGATGTGTAACGACACGTCGGCCACGCCTTCCACGCGGCCGTGCAGGCGGTCGCCCGCCACCACCGGGCCCACGCCTTCGGGCGTGCCGGTGTAGATGAGGTCGCCCGGTTGCAGGTGGTAGTAGGTGGACAGGTCGGCGATGATTTCCGTGATGTTCCAGATCAGCTTGTCGATGTTGGACGACTGCTTGGTCACGCCGTTGACGTCTAGGCTGATGGCGCCTTGGCTCACCACCACGCCTTCCATCGGCACGATCTCGCTGCACACCGCGCCTTGCTCCACGTCTTTGCCGGTGTCCCAGGGGCGTCCCTTGTCCCGAGCCACCAGTTGCAGGTCGCGCCGGGTCATGTCCAGGCCGGCGGCATAGCCGTAAATCAGCGCCTGGGCCTCATCTGGGCTGACGCGAAAGCCCGGCCGGCCCAGCGCGACGACCAGTTCCATTTCGTAGTGATAGTTCTGGGTGCGCGGCGGGTACGGGATGGTGGCGCCGCTTTCTACCAGGGCGCTGGGCGATTTGGTGAAGTAGAACGGGTTGTCGGTGCTTTTGTCCACCGGGCGGCCCATTTCGACCGCGTGCGCATGGTAGTTGCGCCCGACGAAGAACAGGCGGTGGATGGGGAAGCGCTCCGTCTTGCCGCGGATGGGCAGGGATGGGACAGAGGGCGGGCTGAACAGGTAGGCGGTCATGTCGTCTCCAGGGGAAAGAGGGGGTCAGGCGCGCACTTCATAGACGCCGAGCTTGCGGTGCAGTGGGGACTCGTCGGCCATGAAGAGGAAGGCGGGTTGGTCGGAGCTGAGGTTGTGCAGCGTGACGGCGGTGTAGCCGGGGGCGCAGCAGGTGTCGGCCTCGGCCAGGGTGAAGGGCTGGCTGGCGCCGTCCACCGTGACTGCGGCGTTGCCTTCGATCTGGTGGAACACCTGGGCGGGCGAGCGCGCGGGCAGGCGCAGCGTCTGGCTCGGCTTGAGCATCAGCGCGTAGAAGCCCAGGATGTTCTCGGCGTCCTCGCCGGTTTCGGGGTTGATGTAGGTGACCTGCACGCACTCCAGCGCGGGTTGGTCTTCGGCCAGGGCCAGCAGGGCGGCCCGTGTGTCGGCCCAGGGGTAGCGCAGCATGGGGTAGCGCTGTTGGCTGCGCTGGAACACCGGCGTGGGCGCCACGCCGGCACGTGTCCAGGCGCGGTCGCCGCTGCCCGGCTTGACCTGCTGGCGCTCGCCATTGACGTGGTAGCTGGCTTCCATGTAGTACACCAGCGGCAGGTCCAGCACGTCCAGCCACACCACGGGCTCGGTGCCGTCGTGGCCGTGCTCGTGCCACAGGCCGGTGGGGGTGAGGATCAGGTCGCCCCGGCTCATGGGGCACTTTTCACCGTCCACGGTGGTGTAGGCGCCTTCGCCCTCGACGATCATGCGCACGGCGTTGGGCGTGTGGCGGTGGCTGGGTGCCCATTCACCGGGCAGCAGTAGCTGCATACCCAGGTACATGGCGGCGCTGGCTTGCATCTTTTCCAGGCCGTGGCCGGGGTTGGCCAGCACCAGCACGCGGCGCTCGGCTTTTTCAATCGGGGTCAGCTCCCCGGCTTTGAGCAACAAGGGCTTGAGGCTGGCGTAGGGCCAGTGGGTGGCGCGGGTCTGGCGCGTAGGGATGTGGGGGGGCAGCACGCTGCGCAGGCTGGGCCACAAGGGCACGAGGTTGAGCCGGGTCAGCGCCTCGCGGTAGTCCGCCGGCAGGTCTTCCAGTCGGCCGAGTTCTTCCATGTTCGTCTCCTCGTCAGCCCTGTTGCAGGCAGTTGCTCACATTCCAGCCGTACAGCCACTCCAACGCATCATAGAAGCGTTCTTGCGGCCGGTTCTTCCACATTTGGTTGCGGATCAGGCGCTCCACCCCGGTGGCATGGTAGATGCGGCCCATCTCGCGGCTGCTCAGCACGATGCGGCCGGTGCGCGGAACCCGGTTCTTCCGGTATAGCTCCAGCGCTGCGGCCCAGTCTTTGCCGGTCACGCGCAGGGCTTCGCCCAGGGTCACGGCATCTTCCATGGCCATGCAGGCGCCTTGGGCCATGTACTGGGTGGTGGGGTGGGCGGCGTCGCCCAGCAGGGTCACGCGGCCAAACACCCAGTTCTCGATCGGGTCTTTGTCGGCTGTGGCCCAGCGCTTCCAGCTTTTCGGCAGTTCGATGAGCTGGCGCGCCTTCGGGCTGATGCCCTGGAAGTAGCTTTCCACCTCGGCCTTGGAGCCTTCGGTCACGCCCCACTGCTCCTGCTGCCGGCTGTGGAAGGTCACCACCACGTTGTACTGTTCGCCGCCGCGCAGGGGGTAATGCACCAGGTGGCACTTGGGCCCGGCCCACAGGCTGGCGCCGTTCCACTGCAAGTCTTTCGGAAAGTCGGCCTTGTCCACCACCGCGCGGTACACCACGTGGCCGGTGACGCGGTGCGGATCGCCCACATACTGTTGGCGCACCACCGACTTCACGCCATCGGCGCCGATCAGCGCCTGGCCCACCCAGCGCTTGCCGTTCTGGTCGATGGCGGTGACGGTGCCGGCCGCTTCGTCTTGCTGAATGGCTTCGATTCGCGTGTGGGTGAAAAACTCCACCTGCCCACTGGCCTGGGCGCCTTCCAATAGCGACAGATGGACATCGGCGCGGTGGATCACGGCATAGGGGTTGCCGAAGCGCTGGCGGAAGGCTTCGCCGGTCTCGATCTTGCCCACCAGGGATTCGTCCACCGCGTCGTGCATGACCATGTAATCGGTGTACACCGCTCGGGCGCGCGCCTGCGGCCCCACCCCCAGCGCGTCAAAGGCATGGAAGGCGTTGGGGCCGAGCTGGATGCCGGCACCGATTTCGCCGATTTCGGGAGCCTGTTCAAACACCTGGACGCGAAAGCCCTGGTTGACCAAGGCGAGGGCGGCCGCCAGGCCGCCGATGCCGCCGCCAGCCACCAGGACGGGCAGGCTTTGCGGGGAGGATGTGCTCATGGCTTGTCTCCTGTGGGTGGCAAATAATCAGTACACTGACAGTAAGTGTAGTGATTAAATCGGCGGTGTGCAAGTTTTTTTGACGGGCCTGTGGCCGGTGCCGGCGCCTGTCTCGCATGCCCTAGACTGACGCCCCATGAGCGACACCCTGCCCGACACCCAGCCCATTGACACGCCCGATCCCCTTGGCCTGAATCGCCTGCCTGGTCACGCCATCCGGCGGCTGCACCAGATCGCCGTGGGCATCTTCCATCAAGAGGTCGAGGGTTTCCATCTCACGCCGTTGCAGTACGGCGCTTTGTGGACGGTGCGCGAGCAGCCCGGCATCGATCAGCGCACCTTGGCGCGGCTGATTGCGCTGGACACCTCCACCACCGCGGGCGTGGTGGACCGGCTGGAGGCCCGGGGGCTGTTGCAGCGCAGGCTGTCGGCGCAGGATCGGCGGGTGCGGCTGCTGCACATCACCGAAGCCGGGCAAGCCCTCCTGGCCGAAGCCGAGCCCGCCGTGGCGCGGGCGCAGGCGCTCATTCTGGCGCCGCTGACCGGGCCGCAGCAGCGCACGTTCATGCGCTTGCTGTTGCGACTGGTCGAAGAAAACAACGCCTTCAGCCGCGCCCCCAGCGAATGAGCCGCGGGGGCAGGCATCGCGGCGATGGGGGCGCATCGGCGGGCGGCCCCGGCAGCCGCCCACGCCCTGCGCCAGGCCCGCTCAAGCGCGGGCTTGCTGGAGGCGGTCTTGCACCTCGTCGAACGTGGCCACCACGGCGCGGGCAGGCTCGCGGTCCAGCAGGCTCGTGAGCACGATGGCCAGCGTCGCCAGCACGAAGCCGGGGACCATCTCATACAGGCCGAACCAGCCGGCCTGCTTCCACACCAGCACGGTCACTGCGCCCACCACCATGCCGGCCAGCGCGCCACGGGCGGTCATGCGGCGCCACATCAGCGACAGCAGCACCACCGGGCCGAAGGCCGCGCCAAAGCCGGCCCAGGCATAGCTGACCATGCCCAGCACGCGGCTGTTGGGGTCAGACGCCAAAGCGATGGCCAGCAGCGTCACGCCCAGCACGGTGGCGCGGCCAAACCACACCAGCTCGCGCTCGCTGGCCTGCCGGCGAACGAAGTTTTTGTAAATGTCCTGCGTCAGCGCGCTGGAGCACACCAGCAACTGGGCCGACAGCGTGCTCATGATGGCGGCCAGCACCGCGGCCAGCAGCATCCCGGCCAGCCAAGGCGAGAACAGCACCAGCGCCAGCTCGATGAACACCCGCTCGGCATTGGCCGCCACGCCACCGGCCTGGTCCGGATGGGCGGCAAAGTAGGCGCTGCCAAAGAAGCCGACGGCCACCGCACCGGCCAGGCACAGCACCATCCACGTCATGCCAATGCGACGGGCACGCGCCATGGCGCCGGCCGATTCCGCGGCCATGAAGCGCACCAGGATGTGCGGTTGGCCGAAGTAGCCCAGCCCCCAGGCCAGCAGCGACACGATGGCGATCGTGTCCAGATTGCCGATCCAATCCATGTGACCGGGGTGCGTCAGCGCGACGGCTTGCACGCTGGCCGTGGGGCCGCCCAATGCGGCCATCACCATCAGCGGCGCCAGCACCAGGGCGGTGAACATCAGCGAAGCCTGGATGGTGTCGGTCCAGCTCACGGCCAAAAAGCCGCCGATGAACACATAGGCCATGGTGCACAGCGCCCCGATCCACAGCGCCGTGCCATAGGGCAGGCCGAACATCGTCTCGAACAGACGGGCGCCGGCCACCACGCCAGAGGCGGCGTAGAGCGTGAAGAACACCAGAATCACCACGGCCGAGACGGTGCGCAGCAGGTGCGCGTGCGCGCCGAAGCGGTTGGCGAAATAATCCGGCAGCGTCAGCGCATTGCCACAGCGCTCCGAATACAGGCGCAGCCGCGCCGCCACCCAGCGCCAGTTGAGGTAGGCGCCCACGATCAGGCCGATGGCGATCCAGGCTTCCGACAGGCCCGCCAAAAAGATGGCCCCCGGCAGCCCCATAAGCAGCCAGCCGCTCATGTCGGAAGCGCCAGCGGCCAGCGCGGTCACGAAAGCGCCCAGGCGGCGGCCGCCCAGAATGTAGTCCGACAGGCTTTGCGTGGCGCGCCAGCCCAGCCATCCAATCAGCATCATGCCTGCCAGATACAGGCCAAACATCCCCAAAACGGGGCCATCCATGTTTTGCATATGAAAATCCTTGGCGCCGGTGGGTACCGGGCATGAAGACGGGCGCTCGTGGCGCCCGTTCCGATGGTTGACAAAGGCACGAATGCTATCCATCCGCCCAGGGCTCCATGGCGCGAATTAGGGTTTACCCTAGGTATGTATGCGGTGAATTGCATCGGCCATCAGATGTGCTAATGCTGTGCCACAATCGCCGGATGAGCACAGCAGACGTCACGCCCCTGATGGAAACCTTGGGCCGCCATGCCCGTGCGGCGGCTTTCGAGATGGCCCGAGCCTCCGCCCAGGCGAAAAACCGGGCGCTGCGTGGCTTGGCGGCGCTGCTGCGTGACCATGCCGAGCCTTTGCAGGCCCACAATGCCCGCGACATCGACCGCGCCCGCGCCGTGGGCCTCAGCGACCCGATGGTGGACCGCCTCAAGCTCACGCCCCAGGTGATCGAGACCTGCGCCCAGGGCTGCGAGCAGCTCGCCGCCATGCCGGACCTCATCGGCGAGATCATCGGCCTGCAGCAGCAGCCCAGCGGCATCCGCGTCGGGCAGATGCGCGTGCCCATCGGCGTCTTCGGCATGATCTACGAGAGCCGCCCCAACGTCACGATCGAGGCGGCAAGCCTCTCGATCAAGAGCGGCAACGCCTGCATCCTGCGCGGCGGCTCTGAAGCCATCGACAGCAACCGGGCGCTGGCCGCGCTGGTGCAGCAGGCGCTGCAGCAGGCCGGCCTGCCGCCCGAAGCGGTGCAACTCGTGCCCACCACCGACCGCGAGGCCGTCGGCCGCCTGATCGCGATGCCGCAGTATGTGGACGTCATCATCCCGCGCGGTGGCAAGGGCCTGATCGAGCGCATCAGCCGCGAGGCCAAGGTGCCGGTCATCAAACACCTGGACGGCAACTGCCACACTTACGTGGACGACCCGTGCGACCTGGACATGGCCGTGCGCGTCACCGACAACGCCAAGACGCAGAAATACAGCCCCTGCAACGCCACCGAGAGCCTGCTGGTGGCGCGCGGGGTGGCGGCGGCTTTCCTGCCGCGCATCGGCGCGGTGTTCGCCGCCAAGGGGGTGGAGATGCGCTGCTGCCCCGAGGCCAAGGCGCTGCTGGCTGGCGTGCCGGGCGCGCTGCTGAAGGACGCCACCGAGCAGGACTGGTTTGAGGAGTACCTGGCGCCGATCATCAGCGTCAAGGTGGTGGCCGGGCTGGATGAGGCGATCGCCCACATCAACCGTTATTCCAGCCACCACACCGAGGCCATCCTGACCACCGACCACCGGCACGCGCAGCGTTTCCTGCGCGAGGTCGATTCCAGCAGCGTGATGGTCAACGCCAGCACGCGCTTCGCCGACGGCTTCGAGTACGGGCTGGGCGCCGAGATCGGCATTTCCACCGACAAGTTCCATGCCCGCGGCCCGGTGGGCGTGGCGGGGCTGACTTCGCTCAAGTACGTGGTGCTGGGCGACGGGGAAGTGCGGGGCTGAGGCGGGCCCCATGCCGTCAAACGCCTGTCACGGGCGGTTTGCGATAATCGGGCGTTTTGCCGACAGGCCGATGTCCGAGACCGTCCATGATCCAGACACCGTATTACCTCATCGACAAAACCCGGCTGCTGCCCAACCTGGAAAAAATCGCCTGGCTGCGGCAAGCCAGCGGCGCCAAATCGTTGCTGGCGCTCAAGTGCTTCGCCACCTGGGCCGTGTTCGACTTCATGGCCCAGTACATGGACGGCACGACCAGCTCGTCGTTGTACGAAGTGCGCTTGGGCCGCGAGAAATTCCCGGGTGAGACGCACGCCTACTCGGTGGCTTGGGCCGACCACGAAATCGACGAAGTGCTGGGCCATTGCGACAAGATCATCTTCAACACCCTGGGGCAATTGCGCCGCTTCGAGGCGGCGTCTCGCGGCCGGGTGCGGGGGCTGCGCGTCAACCCCGGCGTGAGCTCGTCCAGCTACGACCTGGCCGATCCGGCGCGGCCGTTCTCGCGTCTGGGCGAGCATGAGCCGGCCGCCATCGAGCAGGCCCTCGACGAGATCGGCGGCATCAGCGGCTTCATGTTCCACAACAACTGCGAAAACGGTCGTCTGGACCGTTTCAGCGACATGCTCGACCACATCGAGCGCCGCTTTGGCCACCTGATCCGGCGCATGGACTGGATCAGCCTGGGCGGCGGCATCGCCTTCACCCATCCGGATTACCCACTGGCCGGCCTGGCCGAACGGCTCAAGCGCTTCGCGGGCGAGTACGGCGTGCAGGTCTATCTGGAGCCGGGCGAAGCTGCGGTTCTCAACTCCACCACGCTGGAAGTGACCGTGCTCGACACGCTGCACAACGGCAAGCACCTGGCCATCGTGGACAGCTCCATCGAAGCGCACATGCTGGATTTGCTGGTGTACCGCTACAGCGGCCGCATCGAGCCCAACCGTGGCGAGCACGTGTGGATGGTGTGTGGCAAGTCCTGCCTGGCCGGTGACATTTTTGGGGAATTCCGCTTCGAGCGGCCCCTGCAAGTGGGCGACCGCCTCTCCATCGAGGATGCGGCCGCCTACACCATGGTCAAGAAAAACTGGTTCAACGGCGTGAAGATGCCAGCCATCGCGGTGCGCGAGCTCGATGGGCAGGTGCGGCTGGTGCGCGATTTCGGTTACGACGATTTCGCCGCCGCTCTGTCGTGAGCCGCCAGGCCCCAGCGGCCGGCCAGCCCCAGGCACCGGCCCGATCCCGGTTTTCCTCAACCCCCTCCGACGAAAGGACAACGACATGAAGCGCAATGTGCTCATCATCGGCGCCGGTGGCGTGGCCCAGGTGGCAGCGCACAAGTGTGCGCAGCACAACGACGTGTTGGGCGACATCCACATCGCTTCGCGCACGCTGGCCAAGTGCGAGGCCATCATCGCGTCGGTCCAGGCCAAGGGCAGCCTGAAGGTGCCTGGCGTGCTGCAGGCCCACCAAGTCGATGCCATGGACAGCGCCGCCGTGGCCGCCTTGATCCGGCGCACAGGCGCCCAGATCGTCATCAACCTGGGCAGCGCGTTCGTCAACATGTCGGTGCTGGAGGCGTGCATCGACACCGGCGTGGCCTACATGGACACGGCCATACACGAAGACCCGCTCAAGGTCTGCGAAACCCCGCCGTGGTACGCCAACCATGAGTGGAAGCGCCGCCAGCGCTGCGCCGATGCCGGGGTGACGGCCATCCTGGGCGTCGGGTTCGACCCCGGCGTCGTCAACGCCTATGCCCGGCTGGCCGAAGACCGCTTTTGCGACACCATCGCCAGCATCGACATCATCGACATCAACGCCGGCAGCCACGGCCGCTACTTCGCCACCAATTTCGACCCCGAGATCAACTTTCGCGAGTTCACCGGCACGGTCTATTCGTGGCAAAACGGGCAATGGCAGACCCACCGCATGTTCGAAGTCAGCCAGACCTGGGACTTGCCGGTGGTCGGCGCCCAAAAAGCCTACCTGACCGGGCACGACGAACTGCACTCCCTGTCGGCCCGCTACCCACACGCCGACTTGCGATTCTGGATGGGCTTTGGCGACCACTACATCAACGTCTTTACTGTGCTCAAGAACCTGGGCCTGTTGTCCGAGCAGCCGGTGAAAACCGCTGAAGGGCTGGAAGTGGTGCCGCTCAAAGTCGTCAAGGCCGTGCTGCCTGACCCCGCCAGCCTGGCCCCGACCTATACCGGCAAGACCTGCATCGGCGATTGGGTCAAAGGCACCAAGAACGGGCAGCCGGTCGAAGTCTTCATCTACAACGTGGCCGACCATGCCCAAGCCTACGCCGAAGTGGGCAGTCAGGCCATCTCCTACACCGCGGGCGTGCCGCCCGTGGCAGCGGCGCTCCTGATTGCCGAAGGCACCTGGGACGCCCGCACCATGGTCAACGTCGAGGAACTCGACCCCGCCCCCTTCCTGCGCCTGATGGACCGCATGGGCCTGCCCACGCGCGTGCGCGACGCGCAGGGCGACCGCCCTTGGGATGCCTGAGCGCCACCCGCCGGGTGATGGTGTGCCGCTGTGGCGTGGCGCGCCCGCTCCGGTGGCGGGATAATCGGCCCATGATGCATCGCAAACACCGGGTCGTCGTCGGCTTGTCCGGCGGCGTGGATTCCGCCGTCAGCGCCTACCTGCTCAAGCAGCAGGGGCATGAGGTCGTGGGTATCTTCATGAAGAACTGGGAAGATGACGACGACAGCGACTACTGCTCCAGCCGGCAGGACTGGCTGGACGCGGCCAGCGTGGCCGACGTGATCGGCATCGACATCGAGCACGTCAATTTTGCTGCCGAGTACAAGGACCGCGTGTTTGCCGAGTTTCTGCGCGAATACCAGGCCGGCCGCACGCCCAACCCCGACATCCTGTGCAATGCGGAAATCAAGTTCAAGGCGTTCCTGGACCATGCGATGCGCCTGGGCGCGGAGAAGATCGCCACCGGCCACTATGCCCGGGTGCGCCACAACCCGCAGACCGGCCTGCACGAGCTGCTCAAGGGCTGCGACCCGCTGAAGGACCAGAGCTACTTCCTGCACCGCCTCAATCAGGCGCAACTGAGCAAAACCCTGTTTCCGGTGGGCGAGCTGCCCAAGACCGAGGTGCGGCGCATCGCCGCCGAGATCGGCCTGCCCAATGCCAAGAAAAAGGACTCCACCGGCATCTGCTTCATTGGCGAGCGGCCGTTTCGCGAATTCCTCAACCGCTACATCCAGAAGGCGCCCGGCCCCATCCGCGACGATCAGGGGCGCGAAATTGGGCAGCACGTGGGCCTGAGCTTCTACACCCTGGGGCAGCGTCAGGGCCTGGGCATCGGCGGCATCAAGGCGCAGGGCCAAGCCAAGGGCGGCAGCGATCATGCCCCCTGGTTCGTCGCCCACAAGGATGTGCCGCACAACACCCTCTGGGTGGTGCAAGGGCATGACCATCCGTGGCTGTTGTCGCCGCGCTTGCAGGCGCAAGACCTCAGCTGGATCGCCGGCGTGCCGCCCGCGCCGGGCCGTTACGCGGCCAAGACCCGCTACCGGCAAGCCGATGCGGCTTGCCGCCTGAGCCTCGGGGCCGATGGGGCGGCGTGGCTGGATTTCGACCAGCCGCAGTGGGCGGTCACGCCCGGGCAAAGCGCCGTGCTCTACGATGGCGACGTGTGCCTGGGCGGTGGCGTCATCCACAGCGCCAGCGCCACCGACCGGCCCTTGCCGCCAGCGGCCCCCGCCACCGTCCGGCGGCCGCGGCGCCGGGTGCCTGCCGCGCCGGCCGTCGGCCGACCCTGAAAACGCAAGCCCGCCTTGGCTGGCGGGCTTGCAGGGTATCAGGCTCTCACTCGATGGCCTTGGTCATGTCTTCCACAACCTTTTTCGCGTCGCCAAAGACCATCATCGTCTTGTCCATGTAGAACAGCTCGTTGTCCAGCCCGGCGTAGCCGGTGGCCATGGAGCGCTTGTTCACGATCACGGTCTTGGCCTTGTACGCCTCCAGAATCGGCATGCCGTAGATGGAGCTGCCTTTTTGCAGCGCGGCCGGGTTGACCACGTCGTTGGCACCCAGGATGATGGCCACGTCGGCCTGGCCGAATTCGGGGTTGATGTCTTCCATCTCGAAGACCTGGTCGTACGGCACTTCGGCCTCGGCCAGCAGCACGTTCATGTGGCCCGGCATGCGGCCGGCCACCGGGTGGATGGCGTATTTCACCGTGATGCCCTTGTGCGTGAGCTTCTCGGCCAGTTCCTTGACCGCATGCTGGGCGCGCGCCACGGCCAGGCCATAGCCCGGCACGATGATGACCGTCTCGGCGTTGCTCAGGATGAAGGCGGCGTCGTCGGCGCTGCCGCTCTTGGCGGTGCGCTGCACCCCGCCGCTGCCGGCCGCCGCAGACGACTCACCCCCGAAGCCGCCCAGGATCACGTTGAAGAACGAGCGGTTCATCGCCTTGCACATGATGTAGCTCAGGATGGCGCCCGAGCTGCCCACCAGCGAGCCCGCGATGATCAGCATGGAGTTGTTGAGGCTGAAGCCGATGCCCGCCGCCGCCCAGCCCGAGTAGCTGTTGAGCATGGACACCACCACCGGCATGTCGGCTCCGCCGATGGGGATGATGATGAGCACGCCCAGCACGAAGGCGATGGCCGTCAGCACGAAGAAGGCCGTCCAGCTGCCGGTGGCGGCGAAGTACAGGCCCAGCGCCAGCACCGCCAGGCCGAGCGCCAGGTTGAGCAGGTGCTGGCCGGCAAAGACGACCGGCGCGCCCTGGAACAAGCGGAACTTGTACTTGCCCGAGAGCTTGCCAAACGCAATCACCGAGCCGCTGAAGGTGATGGCGCCGATGGCCGACCCCAGGAACAGCTCGATCTTGTTGCCGAAGGGGATCTCCGCCCCTTTGTCGGCGATGCCAAAGGCCCAGGGCTCGGCCACCACCGCAATGGCGATGCACACCGCCGACATGCCGATCATGCTGTGCATGAAGGCCACCAGCTCGGGCATCTTGGTCATCTCCACGCGCCGCGCCAGCAGGGTGCCGAACGCCCCCCCGGCCAACAAGCCCAGCACGATCCACCCCAGGCCCTGCGCGGCGCTGACCGACATTTGTTCGGCCAGGGTGACGATCAGGCCGATGGTGGTCAGGATGGCGATACCCATCCCCGTCATGCCGAACACGTTGCCGCGGATGGAGGTGGTCGGGTGGCTCAGGCCCTTCAAGGCCTGGATGAAGCACACCGAAGCCACCAGGTACAGCAGTACCACGAGGTTCATGCTCATTGCGCACCCCCGTTCTTGGGCTCGGCCTTGCGTTCTTTTTTCTTGAACATTTCCAGCATCCGGCGCGTCACCAGAAAGCCGCCGAACACGTTGACGGCGGCCAGCGCCACGGCCAGCACGCCCATGGTTTTGCCCAGGCCGGTTTCGGTGAGCGCGGCGGCCAGCATGGCGCCCACGATCACGATGGCCGAAATGGCGTTGGTCACCGACATCAGCGGGGTGTGCAGCGCCGGCGTGACGTTCCAGACCACGTGGTAGCCCACGTAAATGGCCAGCACGAAGATGATGAGGTTGAAGACGATCGGGGAGATGGCATCCATGAAAAGGCTCCTCGGTGGTTATCGGCGCTTGACTTCGCCGCCTTGGGTCATCAGGCAGGCCGCGACGATGTCGTCGTCCATGGGCACCTGCACGGCGGTGGCATCCTTGGGACAGATGAGCTTGAGGAAGTCCAGCACATTGCGCGCGTACAGGGCCGAGCTGTCGGCCGCCACCAGCGCCGGCAGATTGGTCTCACCGATGATGTAGACGCCGTGCTTGTGCACCGTCTTGCCGGCTTCGGTCAGGGGGCAGTTGCCATCGTGGCCGTTGGGGCCTTTGCCGGCGGCAATGTCCACGATCACCGAGCCCGGTTTCATGCTTTTCACCATGTCTTCGGTGATGAGCACCGGCGCGGGCCGCCCGGGGATGAGCGCGGTGGAGATGACCACGTCGGCCTGCGCCACGCGCTTGGCCACTTCGGCTTTCTGCCGGTCCAGCCAGCTCTGGGGCATGGGGCGGGCATAGCCGCCCACGCCTTCGGCCGCCTCTTTTTCTTCCGGGGTTTCGTAAGGCACGTCGATGAACTTGGCGCCCAGCGACTCGACTTGCTCCTTCACCGCGGGCCGCACGTCGGAGGCTTCGATCACCGCCCCCAGCCGCTTGGCCGTGGCGATGGCCTGCAAGCCCGCCACCCCCACGCCCAGCACCACCACGCGCGCGGCCTTGATGGTGCCGGCCGCCGTCATCAGCATGGGAAACAGCCGCTGGTACTGGTTGGCGGCCATCATGACGGCTTTGTAGCCGGCGATGTTGGCCTGGCTGGAGAGCACGTCCATGCTCTGCGCCCGCGTGGTGCGTGGCGCCGCTTCCAGGGCAAAGCTGGTCAGCCCGGCGCTGGCCAGGCGCTGCAGCCCTTCGGCGTCGAACGGGTTGAGCATGCCGACCAGGGTGGCACCGGGCTTCATCAGCGCCAGTTCCTCGGGCGACGGGCCGCGCACCTTGAGCACCAGATCGCAGCCCAGCGCGCCGGCCGCATCCACGATCTCGGCGCCTGCTGCGCGGTAGGCCTCGTCGGTGGCGCTGGCGGCCAGGCCGGCGCCCGCCTGCACGCGCACCGTGTGGCCCTGGGCCACGAGTTTCTTGGCCGTCTCGGGCGTGACGGCCACACGGGTCTCCCCCGCCATCGTCTCGGCGGGTACGCCTATCTGCATGTCGGTCTCCTCACTCGCTGAAACAGTTGGTTCAACAGTCTGCGCCCCGCAGCGTAACCGGTTTTGGGCGGGCTGTGCTGTCGGCGCAACGACATCTGTCGCGTGGATGCGAAAACATCAGCGTTGGCTGATATTCTGACACGGCCTTCCCTGCACCGCTTTCGCCATAATCCCGCCTATGCAGACCCGCTGGACACCGAGCGTCACCGTGGCCGCCATCATCGAGCGCGATGGGCGCTACCTGCTTGTCGAGGAGCACACCCCCGAAGGCTTGCGGCTGAACAACCCCGCCGGCCACCTGGACCCGGGCGAGGGCCCGGTGGAAGGCTGCATCCGCGAAGTGCTGGAAGAGACCACGCACCGTTTCGAGCCCACGGCCCTGGTGGGCATCTACCTCTCACGCTTTCAGCGGCCCGCCACCGGCGAAGACATCACCTATGTGCGCTTTGCGTTCTGCGGCGCGTTGGGGGAAGCGGTGCCCGGTCGGGCGCTCGATACGGGCATCGTGCGCACCGTCTGGCTCACGCCCGAGGAGGTGCGGGCCAGTCGCCACCGGCACCGCAGCCCCTTGGTGCTGCAGTGCATGGAAGATCATCTGGCCGGGCAGCGCTTTCCACTCCAGCTCATCCACACCGATGCCTCGGTGTTCGCCGCCGCACGCTAAAAGCGGGCGGTTCTGAGGCGCTCGAAGGCCGTCACCAGCGCGACCATCGAGCTGGCACGGTTCAGCAGAGCGCTTGAACGAGCGCGGCCAAGGCCGCCGTTTCGGCCCGCAGCACGCGCGGCCCCAGGCTGACGGGGGCAAAGCCTGCCGCGCGCAAGGCGGCGTCTTCGGCCGGCGTCAGGCCGCCTTCGGGGCCGTGGACCAGGCAGACGGGAGTGGCCGCGTCGCGGGGCAGGGCTTGGGCCAGTGGCTGGCTGCCGGCGGCCAGCGACAGCACGCCCCGCCACGGGCCTGCGCCGGCAGGCAGTTGCTCCAGCCAGCGGGCGAGCGTGCGCACCGGGTGGATGGTGGGGATCCGGTTGCCGCCGCATTGCTCGCAGGCGCTCACCGCCACGGCCCGCCAGTGGGCCTGTTTCTTGTCGGCCCGCTCCCCCTGCAGGCGCAGCACGGTGCGCTCCGTCATCAGGGGCTGGATGCTGGCCACGCCGAGTTCGGTGGCTTTCTCCACCAGCCAGTCCATGCGCTCGTTGGCGGGCATGCCCACGGCCAGGTGAACGGCCCGTGCCGGCTCGCGCTCCACCGCCGCATGGTCATCGATCCGCACTTCCACGCTGCTGCGGCCCATGCGCAGTATGGTCGCGTGCCACTCGCCGCCTGCTGTCGGGTCGCCGAACAGGGTCAGCCCATCGCCGGGTTGCAGCCGCAGCACCTGTACATGGCGCGTGCCTTCGGGCGGCAGCGCCAGCGTCTGGCCGGGGCGCAGCGCTTCGGGGTGGTAGATGCGCGGCATGGCGGCTCAAACCCGGCCGAAGGCAAAGCCGCTGGCGGCTTCCCAGCCTTCGATCCGGTCGATCAGCCGCAGCAGGGGCGTGAGTTCGCGGTAACGCGCCGCCGTGTTGCGGATGTACAGGAGGAAACGCGGCGCGTCGGCCAGGTACTGGGGCTTGCCGTCACGCAGGGTCAACCGTGCGAAGATGCCGGCCACTTTGAGGTGGCGCTGCAGCGCCATCCAGTCCACGGCGCGGTAGAAGGCGCCGAAGTCCTCGCTCCAGCCCTCGAAGTCCAGCAGACCGGTCTTGCGCGCCTGTTCCCAGTAGCGGATGGTCACGTCCAGCACCATGTCTTCCTCCCAGGTGAGGAAGGCGTCGCGCATGAGGCAGGCGATGTCGTAGGTCACCGGGCCATAGACCGCGTCCTGAAAGTCGAGCACCCCCAGTCGCCGGGCCGGGTCGGCAGGGTCGAAGCCCTCGCGCGGCAGCATCAGATTGCGCGGCATGAAGTCGCGGTGCACGAACACGCTGGGCGCGGCCAGGTTGCGTTCGACGATGCGGGCAAAGGTCTGTGCCAACAGGCTGCGGGTGGCCTCGTCCAGCGCCAGGCCTTTGTGTCGAGTCAGGTACCAATCGGGAAACAGTTGGAGTTCGCGTTGCAGCAAAGCCGCGTCGTAGGCCGGCAGCACGCCCGGGCGGGAAGCGCGTTGCCAGCTCAGCAGGGTGGCGGCGGCATCTTTGAAATAGGGCAGGGCCGCCGTGGGCTGCGCCGGGTCCAGCGCGGTGAGCAGGGTTTGCTCGCCCAGGTCGGTCAAGAGCATGAAGCCCTGGGCTTCGTCCCAGGCCAGGACTTCGGGGGCCCGCACGCCGGCTTCGTGCAGCAGGGCGGCCACGCGCACGAAAGGGCGGCAATCCTCTTTGTCGGGCGGGGCGTCCATGACGATGCGGCTGCCCGGCGCGTCGGTGCGGTCCACGCGGAAATAGCGCCGAAAGCTCGCGTCGGCCGAGGCCAGCCGCAGGGTGGACGGGTCGATGGCTTGGTCGGGGGCGATGGCGGCGATCCAGCGGGCAAAGCGGGCGCCACGCGCGGGGTCGGCCCAGGTCACGGTCTGGGCGTTCTGGGGGAGGGAGGCGGACATGGTGTGGGCTGGCGGCAGACCTGCCGGGGGCTCGTGGATAATTGCCGCTTATTCTACGGAGGCCGTGTTGCCCCACCGTGCCTAGTCACTGACCCTGTTCATGCCCGTTGTCTTGCGCTCAGCGCGTCCGTTTGCCGATTGCGTCTCGCCCGCCGTGCCCCGCTGGGTGCTGCAGGCCTGCGGCTGTCTGCTGCTGAGCTGGGGGCCGTTGGCCCACAGCCAGGGCCTGAGCCTGCAGATGAGCGAGCGGTTGCAGGAGACCTTGCCCAAGGCCGCGGTGGAGCAGGCCCCGGTGTTCGTCTCCGGGCAGCGGATCGAGGGGCAGACCGACGCGCGGGTCGTCGTGGAAGGTGATGCGGAATTGCGCCGCCACGATCTGGTCATTCGCGCCCAACGGCTGGAGCACCGCCGCCCGGATAATCTGGCCATCGCGCAGGGCGACGTGCGCATCAACCGCGAGGGCGACGTGTTCGAGGGGCCAGCGCTGCAGTTGCAGCTCGACACCTATGAAGGGGTGTTCGAGCAGCCCCGCTTTGCCTTTCTGCGCACTGGGGGCGAAGGCGATGCGGCCCAGGTGGAGTTCAAAGGGCGTGACCTGCTGGTGGCCCACCGGGTGCGCTACACCACCTGCCCCCGTCCGGCCAGCGGTGAGTGGGCGCCCGACTGGTACGTCAGCGCCAGCCGCATCGATTTCGACCAGGCCGAGGAAACGGGCACGGCCATCAATGGGGTGCTGCGCTTCAAAGGGGTGCCCTTGCTGGCTTCGCCCTGGGTCAGCTTTCCCCTGTCGGACCGGCGCAAGTCCGGCGTGCTGCCGCCGACCTTCAACATCGACAACCGCAGCGGCCTCGAAATCACCGCGCCCTATTACCTGAACCTGGCCCCCAACCGCGATGCCACCCTCTATCCCACGCTGATGAGCCGGCGCGGGGTCGATCTGGCGGGGGAATACCGCTATCTGGAGCGCACCTACGCCGGCGTGCTGCGCGCCGCCTACATGCCCAATGACCGGCTGCGCCGTGAAGACCGCTGGGCCGCCACGCTGCAGCACCAGCACCAACTGGGCCGCCACGACTGGCTCGGCCCGATCGGTCTGCGTCTGAACCTCAACCGCGTCAGTGACGACAACTATTGGCGCGACTTTCCCCGCACCAGCACCGCGTTGACCGAACGCTTGCTGCCCAGCGAGGCCGTGCTCTCCGGCGGGCGCGGCGATTGGTCCTTCAGTGCCGGGGCTTATCGCTGGCAGACCCTGCAGGACGTGGATGCACCCATCGTGGCGCCCTACGACCGGCTGCCTTCGGTGGCCGTGGCCTACCGGCCGCGAGCCTGGGCCGGCTGGGGCGACACAAGCCTGGACGTGCTGGGGGAGGTCACCCATTTCCGCACCGACCGCTCCCCGGTGATCGGCGGCTTGAACCAGACCACCGATGTCAACGGCACCCGCTGGCTGGGCGTGGCGCAGTTCGACCACACCTGGCAGACCCCTGGCTGGTACCTGCGCCCAGGCCTGCGCCTGCACGCGCGGCAGTACCAGTTCGCGCAAGGGGTGGGGCCCGTGGGCGAGCGCCAGCGCAGCCAGAGCTTCCTCATCCCGACCGCCTTCCTCGACGGCGGGCTGTTCTTCGAGCGCGAGGCCAGCCTCTTCGGACGCGACGTGCTCCAGACCCTGGAGCCGCGCGCCTTCTACACCGCCACCCCCTTCCGGGAACAGGGCTACCTGCCGGTGTACGACAGTTCCGCGCTGGATTTCAACCTGGCCACCATCTTCACCCCCAACGCCTTCGGGGGGCACGACCGGGTGGCCGACCTGCATGCGCTGACGCTGGGCCTCACCTCGCGGCTGCTGAGCCCGCAGACCGGGGCGGAATGGATGAGCTTTGGGGTGGCGCAGCGCATCCGGCTCAGCGACCAGCGCGTGGTGCTGCCCGGGCAGACGCCCATCAATGAGCGCTTGAGCGACGTGCTGTTCGGCGGCTCGCTGAACTGGACGCCGCAATGGTCTTTCGGTGGCACCGTGCAATACAACCCCAAGAACCGCGAGTCGGTGCGGACCACCCTCAGCGGCCGCTACAGCCCCGGCAACTACCGGGTGGTCAGCGCCGCCTACCGCTTGCAGCGCGGCGAAAGCGAACAGCTCGACCTGGGCTGGCAGTGGCCGTTGCGCGACCTGTTGGGCGGGCCCCGCGTGCCCGATCTCGGCCCCGGTCGTGGGCTCGGGCCTGGCCATTGGTACAGCGTGGGCCGGCTCAACTACAGCTTGCAGGACCGTCGCATCGTGGACTTGATCGCCGGCTTCGAGTACGACGCCGGCTGCTGGATTGGCCGCATCGTGCTGGAACGCCTGCAGCAAAGCCGCACCAGCGCGAACCAGCGCATCCTGTTCCAACTCGAATTCACCGGTTTCTCCCGCATCGGCTCCAACCCCTTGCAGACGCTGCGCGAGAACGTTCCGCGTTACCAATACCTGCGCGAGCAGATCAACCCGCCGAGCCGTTTCGAGCGCTATGACTGACATTCACTCCTTTGCCACTTTGCTGCGCCGCGGCTTGTCGCTGGCGGTTCTGGGCGCTATCGGCCTGACGGCCCTGCCCACAGCCCCGGCCTGGGCGCAGGCCAGCGCAACGACCACTGTGCGCGAGGCCGACCGCATCGTGGCCCTGGTCAACTCCGAGCCCATCACCAGCGCCGACGTGCGCAACCGCATGGCACGCATCGAGGCGCCCCCGGGCGGCACCCTGCCGCCGCCCGACGAACTGGCGCGCCAGGTGCTGGAGCGGCTGATCGTGGAGCGCACCCAGATCCAATGGGCGCGCGAAATCGGCATCCGGGTGGAGGAGTCCACCGTCAACGAGGCCGAAGCCTCGGTGGCGCGGCAAAACGGGCTGACCGTGCCGCAACTGCACGAGCGCCTGGCGGCCATGGGCATGACGCCGGCCGGTTTCCGCGCCAATCTGCGCAACGAAATCCTGCTGCAGCGGGTGCGCGAGCGCGAGGTCGAAAGCCGCGTGCGCGTCAGCGAGCTCGACATCGACAACTACCTGCGTGAACACGCCGCCAGCCGCCGCCCTGAGCAGACGGCCTTGCAACTGGCGCAGGTGCTCATCGCCGTGCCCGAAAATGCCGATGCGGCCGCGCTGGCCGGCCTGGAAGCCCGCGCCCGAGACGTGGCCCGACGCGCCCGCGCCGGCGAGGACTTTGCCACGCTGGCCCGCGAGTTCTCCGAAGGCCCCGAGCGGGCGGCGGGCGGCGACATGGGCTTGCGCACGGCCGATCGCTACCCGACCCTGTTCGTCGAAGCCGTCCAGTCGCTGAAAAAGGGCGATGTGGCCGGTCCGGTGCGCAGCGGCGCCGGGTTCCATGTGCTCAAGGTGCTGGAAAACCGCAGCCTCAACCTGCCGCCGACCCACATCACCCAGACACGCGCCCGCCACATCCTGCTGCAGCCCGCTTCGCCGGCCGAGGAGGAGCGCATGGCCCGGCGCATGATCGAGTGGCGCGAGCGCCTGCAGGCCGGGCAGGCCCGCTTCGAGGAATTGGCCCGTGAGCACAGCCAGGACGGCTCGGCCCGTGCCGGTGGCGATTTGGGCTGGGCCCAGCCCGGGCAGTTCGTGCCCGAATTCGAGCAGGTGATGAACCGGCTCTCGCCCGGCGAGGTGTCCGAGCCCGTGCGCTCGCGCTTTGGCCTGCATCTGATCCAGGTCGTCGAGCGCCGCGAGGTGGAACTGCCCGCGCGCGAGCGCCGCGAGTGGGTGCGCAACGTGCTGCGCGAACAGAAAGCCGAGGAAGCTTACGAGGAATGGGCGCGCGAGCTGCGGGCGCGTGCCTTCGTCGAATACCGAGAGAACGGCCGGTGAAACCCGTCCAGCGCGACCCGTTGAACGGGCCGCACCAGGCCCGCAAACGGTTTGGCCAGCACTTCCTGGCCGATCCGGCCATCATCGACGCCATCGTGCGGGCCATCGCGCCCCGCCCCGGGGATGCCATGGTCGAAATCGGCCCCGGCTTGGCCGCGCTCACCCAGCCTTTGGTGGAGCGGCTGGGGCGGCTGACTGTCATTGAGCTCGACCGCGATTTGGCCGCTCGCTTGCGCCGGCATCCCCAACTGGTGGTGATCGAGTCCGACGTGCTGCGGGTGGACTTTCGCCAACTGGCCATCGACCTGGCGCCAAGCGCTGCCGCCGCGCCGCCGCGCTTGCGCATCGTGGGCAACCTGCCGTACAACATCTCCAGCCCCATTCTGTTCCACCTGATGCCCGTGGCCGACTGGGTGCAGGATCAGCACTTCATGCTGCAGAAGGAGGTCATCGACCGCATGGTCGCGCCGCCCGCCACCGCCGGCTACGGCCGGCTGAGCGTGATGCTGCAGTGGCGCTACGAGATGGAGGACGTCTTGTTCGTGCCCCCCGAGAGCTTCGACCCGCCGCCCCGGGTGGACAGCGCCGTGGTGCGCATGGTGCCGCGACCCAGCCCGGCGCCGGTGGATGTCGCCTGTCTGGAAGCCTTGGTGCAGGTGGCGTTTTCACAGCGCCGCAAGCTGCTTCGCCACACCCTGGGGCGCTGGCTGGAGGAGCGCGGCCATGGGGGCGGCTTCGATCTGCAGCGTCGTGCCGAGGAGGTGCCCGTGGCCGAGTACGTGGCCTTGGCGCAGGCCATCGCCCCCTGAAAGCCAAACGGCCTGCCCCGGGGAAGGGTGCAGGCCGCAATCCCGCGCCACCCGAGGCGCCGTGGGGCGCGAGGCGTCAGGCCGCGCTGAGCCAGTAGCCGGCGTTGAAGGGGCTGCTCATGCGCAATGCCTGTGGGCTGACGTCCACCAGCTTGTCGGTCAGCAGCGGCTCCTCGGCGGCTTCCAGGTCGGACGCCTTGGGCGCGCGGGCCACCGAGAAAGAGTAGAAGCAGCGGAACGGCACCTTGCGGTCGCTCCAGTAGTCGGCCACGTCGCGGAAGATGTCGAGCAACTGCTCGCGGGCTTCCTTGTCGAACTTCGGCCCGGTGGGGATGTGCTCCAGCACCACGATGAAGCCGGTCTGCGGCCCGGACTTGTGGACCACGTCGGTCATGCTGTCGTAGAGCGCATCGAAATTCTTGCCGTTTTGCACCGGCAGGGTGTACTGCTCGGCGACCAGGTCGATCACGTCCTGCTTGCTCTGGGCGGTGGCCAGGTTGGCGTAAAGAAAATGGTGCCCCAGCTGTTCGGCGGCAGCCTGCAGGTCTTTGACCGTGAAGGCACGAATCGATTGCACGATGTTGGTTCGCACGTTACGAAGCGGTGTATCCATCTCCGCGGTTCTTCCGATGAATGGTGAAAAATAAGCGAAATCGATACGGTGCCAGGCGCCTGGCTGACTGCCCGCCGGGCAGGGGAGGGCGATGGCTTTACCTGGCGACGGCCTCGGCTGAGCCGAGACTCTGGGCCCCCGCGTTGCCACGGGTAAACCCTGAATTTCAAGGGCGCAAGTGTGCCCGATCCGGCCCCAAAATGCAAGGCTTGACAGGCCTGCCGAAGGGGTGATATGCGGGGCGATATGGGACCCTTGCGCACGTCAGGAGGTTTCTGCTGAAAACAGCCCGGTTAAAATGACCGATTGGCTGTGGTGGGCCTGGTGCCCGCCGAATCCGAGACCACTCATCTCCACAGGAATTGCCGTGTTCATCTCTCCCGCATACGCCCAAGCCGCCGAGGGTTCTCCCTCTACCCTCATGAGCCTGCTGCCGCTGGTGCTCATGTTCGTGGTGCTGTACTTCGTCATGATCCGTCCTCAGATGAAGCGCCAGAAAGAGCACAAGGCCATGGTCGAGGCGCTGGCCAAAGGCGACGAAGTGGTCACCGCTGGCGGGCTGTTGGGCAAGGTCTCCAAGGTCGGGGACCCGTACATCGCCGTGGAACTTGCCAATGGCGTCGAAGTCCAGATGCAACGCACGGCCGTGGTGCAGGTGCTGCCCAAAGGCACCGTGCAATAAACGACCGATCCCCCATGCACTGCTGCCATCCGGCTGGGCTTGCGCCCGGCCGTTTGGCTTTTCCGGAGCCCGTCGCTCATGAACCGATACCCCTTGTGGAAGTACGTGACCATCGTGGTCGCGTTGATCATCGCCACGCTCTACACCCTGCCCAACTTTTACGGCGAGGCGCCGGCGGTGCAGATCTCGGCGGGCAAGCCTTCGGTTCGCCTCGATGAGACGACGCTGAGCCGGGTCGAGCGCATCCTGGCCGAGCAGAACATCACCCCCGCGGCCACCCAGTTCGACGGGCAGTCGATCCGCGTGCGTTTCGACAGCACGGACACCCAGATTCTGGCGCGCGATGCGATCGACCGCGCCCTCAATCCCGATCCGGCCGATCTCACCCACGTGGTGGCGCTGAACCTGCTGCCGCGCACGCCGGCCTGGCTGCAGTCCATCAACGCCTTGCCCATGTACCTGGGGCTGGACTTGCGCGGCGGCGTACACTTCCTGCTGCAGGTGGACATGCCGGGCGCGCTGGAAAAACGCGCCGAAGTGCTGGCCAGCGACATGCGCACCACGCTGCGCGACCGCAACATTCGCCATGGCGGCATCCGCCGCGAAGGGCAGTCGGTGGAGCTGCGCTTCCGCGATGCCGAGACGCAAGCCGCCGCTTTGCGTGTGCTGGAGGAACAGTTTCCCGAACTGCAGTTCGATCGCACCACTGATGGCGCCGACCTCAAGCTGGTGGGCACCTTGCGCGCCGATGCCGCGCGCCGCATCCAGGAACAGGCCCTGCGGCAGAACATCACCACGCTGAACAACCGTATCAACGAACTCGGCGTGGCCGAGCCCATCATTCAGCAGCAAGGGCTGGATCGGATCGTGGTGCAGCTGCCCGGCGTGCAGGACACGGCCAAGGCCAAGGACATCCTCGGCCGCACCGCCACGCTGGAGCTGCGTCTGGTGGATGAAAGCCCCGAAGGCCTGGCGGCCGAGCGCGGTCTGGGCCCGGTGCCCTTTGGGTCCGAGCGACACTTGGACCGCAACGGGCAGCCTGTGATCACCCGCCGCGAGGTGCTGCTCACCGGCGAAAACCTCACCGACGCCCAGGCCGGCTTCGACAGCCAGAACCAGGAGCCGGCGGTCCATCTCACGTTGGACGCCAAGGGCGCGCGCATCTTCCGCGACGTCACGCGCGAGAACGTGGGCAAGCGCATGGCCATCCTGCTGTTCGAGCGTGGCCGTGGCGAGGTGGTCACCGCCCCGGTGATCCGGACCGAAATCGGTGGCGGGCGGGTGCAGATCTCGGGGCGCATGACCACCACCGAGGCGGCCGACATCGCCCTGCTGTTGCGCTCGGGCTCGCTGGCTGCGCCGATGGAGATCGTCGAGGAGCGTACCATCGGCCCGAGCCTGGGGGCCGAGAACATCCAGATGGGCTTCAACAGCGTGAAGTGGGGGTTCATCGTCGTGGTGGCCTTCATGAGCGTGTACTACATGCTGTTCGGGGTGATTTCGAGCATCGCGCTGGCGTTCAACCTGATGCTGTTGGTGGCGGTGCTGTCGATGCTGCAAGCCACGCTCACCCTGCCCGGCATGGCGGCGATGGCCCTGGCGCTTGGCATGGCGATCGACGCCAACGTACTCATCAACGAACGCATACGCGAAGAGTTGCGCAACGGCTCGGCGCCTCAGACAGCGATCAACACCGGCTACGACAACGCCTGGGGCACCATCCTGGACTCCAACATCACCTCGTTGCTGGCCGGGCTGGCGCTGTTGACTTTCGGCTCCGGCCCGGTGCGCGGTTTTGCGGTGGTGCACTGCATCGGCATCCTCACCAGCATGTTCTCGGCCGTGTTCTTCTCGCGCGGTCTGGTCAACGCCTGGTATGGCCGCCAAAAGAAGCTCAAGAGCCTGTCGATCGGCACCGTCTGGCGCGCGGACGAGGCTGGCAAACGTGGCCTCAAGGCCGACTGAACGGGGGAAGCGAACATGGAATTTTTCCGCATCAAAAAAGACATCCCCTTCATGCGGCACGCGGTGCTGCTGAACGCGATTTCCATCACGGCGTTCGTCCTGGCGGTGTTCTTCCTCGTCACGCGCGGGCTCAACCTGTCGGTCGAATTCACGGGCGGTACGGTCATCGAGGTGGCATATGAGCAGCCGGCCGATTTGCCAGCGATTCGGCAGGTGATCGCGGGCCTGGGCTATACCGAGGTGCCGGTGCAAAACTTCGGCACGTCGCGCGATGTGCTGATGCGCCTGCCGTTGATGGAAGGCCAGACCTCGGGCCAGCAGAGCGAGATCGTGCTGGCGGCCCTGCGCGCCCACGATCCGACGGTGGAGTTGCGCCGCACCGAATACGTGGGGCCGCAGGTGGGGCGTGAGCTGGCCGAAGACGGTTTGATGGCCTTGGCCTTCGTGATCCTGGGCATCATGGTGTATTTGGCATTCCGCTTCGAATGGAAATACGCCGTGGCCGCCATCGTGGCCAACCTGCATGATGTGGTGATCGTGCTCGGGTTTTTCGCGTTTTTCCAATGGGAGTTCTCGCTCGCGGTGCTGGCCGCGGTGCTGGCCGTGTTGGGCTACTCGGTCAACGAGTCGGTGGTGATCTTCGACCGCATCCGCGAGACTTTCCGACGCCAGCGCAAAATGACCACCCGCGAGGTGATCGATCACGCCATCACGCGGACCATGAGCCGCACGGCGATCACCCACGGTTCGACCGAGGTGATGGTCGTTTCGATGCTGCTGTTTGGCGGGCCGACGCTGTTCTACTTCGCTCTGGCGCTGACCATCGGCATTCTCTTTGGCATCTACTCGTCGATCTTCGTGGCTTCGGCCGTGGCGATGTGGCTGGGCGTGCGCCGCGAAGACCTCGTCAAACCCACCCGCAAGGTGGAGGATCCGGACGATCCCAACGCGGGCGCCGCCGTCTGATGGCAGGGCGCTGCGCCACCGAGGAACTGGCATACTCGCTGGCGTGGCGCAGTCTCCAACGTCTTTCGTCCCATCGCCTTCGGGTGCGCTCGCGCAACAGGCGCGCGAGCGCTTCGTGGCGCATGTGTGCGCCGGCCTGCCACAGGTGGCACAGCGGATGCGGGAGTATCTGCTGCAACGCAGCAACGAGGTGCTGTTTGGCGAGGAGGCGCAGCGCCTGCGCGATGCCTACCAACGGTTCAACCAGGCCGGCGTGCGCTGGTGTGATCTTGCCGCTGAGCGCCTGAAACAGGCCTTGCGGCAGCGCGACGCCGCCCCGTCCGTCGGCGCCAGCCCGCAAGCGCTGAGTCTGGTGGCCGAAGACACGGTAGAGAGCCAGATCCTGGCGGCCCGGGCGGCGTTGGTGGTGCTGGACAAGGCCAGCGAAGCCTTCAATGAATTGCGTTTGCGGCTGCAACACCTGGAACTGTCCGACGAGCTCGACAAGCGTGACCCGGTTCAGGCCTTGCAGGTGTGCCAGATCTTGGTCGAAGCCTGGGTGGAGGCTGGATTGCTGCGGCTGGACTGGCAGGTTGGCCAGGCGGCCTTGCAGGGGGCTGTGGCCAAGCTGGTCGCCGCAGGGTACGGGCAGGCCAACCAGTGGCTGCTCACGCAGGGCGTGCTGCCCGAGATCGATTTGCGCGACTTGATGCGGCGCAGTCAGCGCCCTGTGTCTGCCGGCGCGCAGGTCACGCACGTCATGCCCGGTCGCGCAGCCACCGGCGGGCATGCGGCAGAGCGTGAGGGGCTGGGCGACATTCCACCCATCCAGGCCATGGCCGAGCAAGTCAGCGCGCATGGCACGGAATGGATCCCACCGCACACGGGGCATCAGGCGGTGGCACAGCGGCTCATGGCGTTCATTGGCCAGCGCCTGCCGTCTGCGGCCCGTTGGGCCAAGGCGATGCCAGCGGGCGGCTCCGTCAACGAGGCCGCGTCTGCCCAAAGCACCCGGGAGCCGATGATGCCGGCATTGCCGCCGGTAGACTGGAGCAGTCTGGAAGCCGGGATGGCGGGGTTGCATGCCCAGTCGCGTGCGTTCAAGCGAGCGGCTCGCAGTGACGAGGACAAGGCGATCATCGAACTGGTGGCGCTGATTTTTGATGGCATTCTCGGTGAAGACCGGATTCCGGCCAGCATTCGGCTGTGGTTTGCCCGTTTGCAGATGCCGGTGTTGCGTTGCGCGCTGGCCGAACCTTCTTTCCTCACGGCGGAAAACCATCCGGCGCGGCGCCTGATTGACCGCATGGGGGCTTGCGTGCTCGGCTTCGATCCCAGCGCTGGCATCGAGGCGTTGGAAGCGGAAATTCGGCGCATCGTGCAAGTGGTCGAACAGTACCCGGAGACCGGATGCCGGGTGTTTGAGTTGGTGCTCAAAGAGTTCGAGGCCTTTCTGGCCAGCGTCGTGCGCGAGCAGCCGCAGTGGCAGCGTGTGGTCGATGTGGCCAGCCAGCTGGAGCAGCGCGAGACGCTGACCGTGCGCTACACCATTGAACTGCGGCGCCTGCTGGAACAGACGGCCGTGGACGACGGGCTGCGTGATTTCCTGTTTCATACCTGGGCCGAGGCGATGGCCCAGGCTGCCGTGGTGTATGGGGAGAAAGATGCGCGCGCGGTTCAGGCTCGAGAGCTGGCCGCGGACTTGCTCTGGGCCGCCAGCGCCAAGCCGACGCGGCAGGAGCGGGCCCTGGTCATCGCCAGGGTGCCGGCGTTGCTGGCGCGCTTGCGGGAGGGGCTGGGCCTGCTGGGCATGGACGAGGCGCATCAGGAGGCTGCGCTCAAGCCCGTGACGGACGCGTTGGCGGCCGCTTTCGTCTCTCGCGCCGCCAGCGTCGATCCGGCCTGGCTCGCGCGCTTTACCCGCCGGCTCGAAACCCTGGAGGGCGTGCTGCCTTCGGCGCAGGCAGGCGGGGAATGGGTGCTGAGCCCCGAGAGCCTGGAGTGGCTCACCGGACAGGAGCTGGCCGGGCTGACCGTCGTGCCCGCTCCGGAGGTGGCCGTGCCCAAGCATCTCATGGCTTGGGCGGCCGCGTTGCCCGTGGGCAGTTGGTATGGGCTGGAACACAGCGGCGTCAAGGCGGTGGTCCGGTTGGCCTGGGTCAGTCCGAAACGACAGCTGTATCTGTTTGTCAGCAGTGCGCAGGCCGCATGGCTGTTGCAGCAGGGGCGGGTGGCGATGTATCTCAAGGCCGGGTTGTTGCGCCCGGGCGAAGCCGAGGCACTGACGACCCGGGCGACACGGCAGGCGCTGGTCAAGCTACAGGCCAATCCCGAGCGTCTTTTGCAAACCGATGGATAGTGTGCGCTGCCGCGGCGCGATCACGCCCGCGCCAGGCGCTGAAAGCGCCCGCCAGGCATGCGCTGCACCCGGCCGTCCAGTTCGAGCTCCAGCAGCCGGGCCTGCAGGGCTGCCGTGTCCCAACCGGTGCGGGCCTGGAGCGTGTCCAGGTCGGCCGGATCGAACCCCAAGGCTTGCAACAATGGGCATGGGTCTGCCGGCGGCGTAGGCGTTGAAGGCGCTGTGGTCACTGGGGGGTCCTCCGCCGGGCCCAGCACGTGACGCAGGTCTTGCAGGATGTCTGCCGCCGATTCGACGAGCAGGGCCCCCTGACGGATGAGGGCATGGCAGCCGCGCGACTGGGGCGCGTGGATGGAGCCGGGGATGGCAAAGACCTCGCGCCCCATTTGCAGGGCCAGTTCGGCCGTGATCAGCGAGCCGGAGCGCAGCGCCGCTTCCACCACCAGCGTTCCGTGCGCCAGCCCGGCGATGATGCGGTTGCGGCGCGGGAAATGCGGGGCCAGGGGCGGCGTGCCCAGCGGATACTCGCTGACCAGCGCGCCCTGCTGGGCGACGCGGTGCGCCAGGGCGTGATGACGCCGCGGGTAGACACGGTCCAGCCCGGTGCCGACCACGGCCACGGTCAGCGCGTCGGCGTCCAGCGCCCCTTCGTGGGCTGCGCCGTCGATGCCCAGGGCCAGGCCAGAGACCACGCAGACCCCCGCCTTGCCGAGTTCGTGGGCGAAATGGCGCGCGTTTTCCATCCCCTGCGGCGTGGGGTGGCGGCTGCCCACGACAGCGATCGAACGCGCATGGGTCAGCGCGTCGAGCCGGCCCTGCACATAGAGCAGCACCGGCGGATCTTCGGTGTGCAGCAGGGCTGGCGGATAGGCGGCATCGGCCAGCGTGATCACGTGCCGGTGCTCGGGTTCGGCCGCGCACCAGTTCAGGGTTTGACGGACCAGTGCGTCGGCCGCCGCGCCGTGGTCCAGCAGCGCCCGGGCGAGCCGCTCACCCACGAGGTGGGTGAGGGTGGCCGGCGAGGCGGCATACACCGATTCCGCTGGCCCCAGGGCTGCGAGCAGCCGGCGTGCCGTGGCCGGCCCCACGCCGGGCGTGGTGGTCAGGCGCAGCCAGGCGTCGAGTGCGTCGGGCAGCATCAGCCCGGTCAGGGGGTGACGAAGCGGTCGCCCACCTTCACGCCGTCGGTGATTTGCAGAATCAAGGCGTAGGAGACGCGGTCGAAGGTGCGAAACACCATCATCAAGCCGTTGCGTTCACCGGGCAATTGCAGCGCCGGGCGGCTCGGATCGGTGGCGTCGGTCAAGCGCTCGGTGTCGCGCAGAATGGCCAGCACATGGCCGCGCTCCAGCCCGTCGCGTGCGCCGCGGTTGAGCACCACGATCTGGTTTTGCCCGCTGAAGCGCAGCGCATTGCCGTAGGCCTTGACGATCTGGCCCGACTGGGCCGTTGCCGGGGCGCGGGGCACGTACACCGGCACCTCGCGCAAAGGCTCGGGCAGCAGCCGGTCGCCGACGCGGATTTCCTCGCGCGAGAGGGTGATGTCGATGGTCGCAGGCTCTACCTGGAGCTGGACGCCATTGGGGCCGGGGATTTCACGCAGCGTCTCGCTGCGAACCAGGCGCGATTGGCCGATGAACTGGGCCTCGTAGCCCAGCGTTTCGCCCGTGGTCGGATCGATCAGCGCCGTGGCGTTGCGGTAGATGCGGTGCACCTGGGGCTGACCGGGGTCGATGCTCAAGGCCAGGCCATCGAGGGCGTCGGCGTTGCCGTATTGCCCGCGGGCGTAGGCGCGGTCACCGCGGCTGAGAAAGACGCGGTTTTCCTGGGTGGCCACGATGCGTGGCGCGCGGGCGTGTTCCGCCTCGTCCACCACCAGCGATTCGGTCAGGAACGGCTCGATCACATTCAGGGGGATCGGCGGCACGGCGGCCTCGGCCAGGCTTTCGGCGCGAATGCGGGGCGAAATCTTGACGGTGGGCACATCACCAGACCCCTCCAACGCGAGGAAGGCGCGATCACCCACGCGGGTCAGCACCAGCACCTGGCCCGGGAAAATGAGGTGCGGGTTGCGGATCTGGTCCATGTTCATGCCCCAGAGCTCGGGCCAGCGCCAGGGGCGTTGCAGGAACAGCGCGGAGATGTCCCATAGGGTGTCGCCGCGTTTGACGGTGTAGCGCTCGGGCGCGTTGGGCGAGAGCTCGCTCAGGGGCACCCCGGCCTGGGCGACTTGCTGGGCCGTGCTGCGCTGCCCGGCGGTGATCGGGTAATTCGGGAAGGTCTGGGCCTGAGCCGCCAGGCCTACCAGCAGCGAGGTGGCCAGCGCCCAAGAACCGACACGGCGCCACACCGGCGGGGGCACGCAAGCGCTGTGATGAAGGTCGGCGGAAAGTGGGTTCATACGCATGGTGGTGCCCCGAAGTCACGGTGGGAAAGTCGCGCCGATGCATCCATGGCCTTCCCTCCCGGTCGTGGTGTTTGGTGATGTGATCACTGGAGATTTTGCGATCAAGCCCTATTTCTGGCAATGATATCGCCTGCTGCCGCCTGCAACGGGCGGCGAAAGTGGCGAAAATAGCGACATTTCCCGGGGGGCGCGCTTGTGGCCTCCCGTCTGCGCGATCACCCATGAACGAACCCGAACTGCTCCCCATTCTGCGTTATCCCGATCCACGTCTGCACAAAGTGGCCCGCCCCATCGCCGAAGTGGATGATCGTATTCGGGCGATCATCCCGCGCATGCTGGCCACCATGTATCACGCCAACGGCATCGGCCTGGCGGCCACGCAGGTGGATATCCACGAGCGCCTGATCGTGATCGATGTCAGCGAGGAGCGCAACCAGCCCATGGTCCTCATCAACCCCGAACTGGAGTGGGCCAGCGAAGAAAAGCGCAAGGGCGAGGAGGGCTGCCTGTCCGTGCCGGGCATTTACGACGGCGTGGAGCGTTCGGTGGCGGTGCGGGTGCGCGCGCTGGATGCCGATGGGAATTCGCGCGCCATCGAGGCCGAAGGCCTGCTGGCGGTGTGCATCCAGCACGAGATGGACCACCTCATGGGCAAGGTCTTTGTCGAATACCTCTCGCCCCTGAAGCGCAATCGCATCAAGACCAAGCTCCTCAAAGCCGAGCGCGAAGCGGCACGGTGAAGGGGCGCGCATGAAAGTGGTGTTTGCCGGCACGCCGGCATTTGCGGCGCAGGCCCTGCAAGCCTTGCTTGCGGCCGGCTTCGAGGTGCCGCTGGTGCTCACCCAGCCCGATCGGCCCGCAGGCCGGGGCATGAAGCTGCAGGCATCTCCCGTCAAGCAGCTGGCGCAGGCGCATGGCATCGAGGTGGCGCAGCCGCACGGGCTGCGGCTCGACGGCCGCTATCCGCAGGAAGCGGCCGCGGCGCGGCAGGCGCTGTGGGCGGCGCAGCCCGATGCCATGGTGGTGGCGGCCTATGGCCTGATCCTGCCGGCCTGGGTGCTGCAAACCCCCCGCCTGGGTTGCTTGAACATCCATGCCTCGCTCTTGCCGCGCTGGCGTGGCGCTGCCCCCATCCATCGCGCGATCGAGGCCGGTGATGCCGAGACGGGGGTGACCATCATGCAGATGGACGAGGGGTTGGATACGGGCGACATGCTGCTGATCGAGCGCCTGCCGATTCGCCCCGATGACACGACGGGCAGTCTGCACGACCGGCTGGCCGAACTCGGCGGGCGGTTGATCGTGGAGGCGCTGGAACTGGCGGCCTGCGGCGGGCTGCATCCACAGCCTCAGCCGGCCGAGGGCGTGACCTACGCCCACAAGATCGACAAGGCCGAGGCCGTGATCGATTGGCGCGCGCCGGCGGCGCAGATCGAACGCCGCATCCGTGCCTTTCAGCCCATGCCCGGCGCCTCGACGACCGATGCGGCGGGCGAGGGGGTCAAGGTCTGGACGGCGGCGCTGGAGCCCGGGCAGGCCACGGTGGCCCCGGGCACGGTGCTGTCGGCCGATGCGTCTGGCGTTCGGGTGCAGACGGGCGAAGGCGTGCTGCGGCTGCTGGAGTTGCAGCGCGCCGGCGGCAAGCGCCTGCCCGTGGCGGATTTTTTGCGTGGCCATCCCCTGAGCGCCGGCGAGGTGTGGGGGCGAGCGGCGCCCGGGCACTGACATGTTCTGGCGCTCCAGCCATCGCCGCCATTCGGAGTTCTGGGAAGGGGTGCGCGACCAAGCCGGCGTGGCCACGGGCATCGCGGCCTGGGGCTTGATGACGGGCGTGGCCATGGTCAAGGCCGGGCTCAGCGCCTTCGAGGCCGTGGCCATGACCTTGCTGGTGTATGCGGGCAGCGCCCAGCTGACGGCGGTGCCGTTGATGGCCTCTGGGGCGCCGCTGTGGGTGATTTTGGCAGCTGCCTTCTGTGTCAATCTGCGCTTCGTGGTGTTTTCCGCGCACCTGCGGCCTTATGTGATGCACATGCCGCTGCGCGAGCGACTGGCCACCGGCTACGTGACGGGCGATTTGAGCTACGTGTTTTTTGCCCGGCGCTATCCCCACCCCGGTCAGACGCCACAGGCGCGCGAATGCCAGCAAGCGTATCTGGCGGGCAACTGCGCGGTGAATTACCTGGCGTGGATGTCGGCCAGCCTGATCGGCATCGCGCTGGCCAACGTCATTCCGCCCGAGTGGGGGCTGGGGTTTGCCGGCATCCTGGCGCTGCTGGGGGTGGGCTGTTCGCTGGCCACGTCGCGCTTGCGCGTCGTTTCCGCCGGCGTGGCGGGGGCGGCGGCCATTGCGGCCTGGGCCTTGCCGCTGAAGCTCAATATCGTGGTGGCCATCGCGGCGGCGGTGGCCATCTGCTTGGTGATCGAGTCGTATGGGCCGCGCTGGTTGCGTGGCCAGCCGGTGCCCCCTCATGCCTGAATTCGATCCGTGGACCTTGCTGGTGATTGCGGCGCTGGCCGTGGTGACGGTGGTCACCCGCGGGTTTTTCTTCATTTCCGAACGCGACTGGACTTTGCCACGCTGGGCCGAGCGCGGCTTGCAGTATGCCCCCATCGCCGCATTGGCGGCGGTGGTGGTGCCGGAGGTGATTGCCGATCAAGGCCAGTTGATCGACACCTGGCGCGACGCTCGACTGTTTGCCGCTGTGGCGGGGACGGGCTGGTTCTTCTGGCGTGGCGGCGTGTTGGGCACCATCGTCACCGGCATGGCGGTGTACCTGCCTTTGCGCCTGGCGCTGGGCTGGTGAGTCTGCGTGCCGGCGGGCCGTCAGGGGGCCGTTAATTGGGGGATTCGTCGGGCGCCCGCTGGCCGCCCTGGCGCTGGCCCACGCAGTGGGCCATCACCTCGCGCAGCTGGTGCGGCTGCACCGGTTTGGCGAGAAAGGCATTCATGCCAGCGGCGTGTGCGCGCTCCTGGGCTTCGTCCATCACGTCGGCGGTCAGGGCGATGATGGGCACGCGGGCGCGCTCGCCTTCGAGCGCCCGAATGTGCTGGGCGCAGGTCAGCCCATCCATCTCGGGCATGTGCACGTCCATCAGGATGAGGTTGAAGTCTTGCGTTGAAGCGAGCGTCAGGGCTTCGCGCCCATTGTGTGCGAAGGTGGCGTGGTGGCCCAGCTTGTCCAGCAGCATGCCGATGAATTTGCGGTTCACCGGGTGGTCTTCGGCCACCAGCACGCGCAGGGGCGTGGAGCTGGGGGCGGCGGTGTCATGCCTCGGTGCCGGGGGAGGGCAGGGCGGGGGGCTGAATACAGCGGCCGGGTCGGCGGTCTGGCTGGGCAGGGGGGCATCGCAGATGGGCGTGGCCAGCGTGACGACAAAGGTGGACCCCTGGCCGCGTTGGCTCGTGACGGTGATGTCGCCGCCCATCATGCGCGCCAGTGAGCGCGAGATTTCCAACCCCAGCCCGCTGCCGCCATAGCGCCGGGTGGTGCTGTCGTCGGCCTGGCGGAAGCGCTGGAACAGGCTGGCCACGGTGTGCTCGTCCATGCCGATGCCTGTGTCCGAGACGGTGATGGTCCACAGGGCGCGTTGGCCGTCGCTTTTGCAGCCGACGTGGAGCCGGACTTCGCCCTCATCGGTGAATTTGATGGCGTTGCTCAGCAGGTTGAGCAGGATTTGTCGGATCCGGGTGGCGTCGGCCAGCACCCAGACTGGGCCATGCGGGCTGATCTGCAGCGGCATGTCCAGGCCCTTGCGTTGGCCTTGGGCCCGCACGAGTTGGTGCGCGTCGCGGACGACCGCGGCCATCTGCATCGGTTCGGGGTGGATCTTCATGCGCCCCGCATCGATGGCCGAGAGGTCCAGCAGGTCATTGAGCAGACTCAGCAGGTGCTCGGCCGAGGCGCGGGCGGTGGCGAGTTGGTCGCGCTGCCGCTCAGACAGTGGGCTGTTTTCGAGCATGTCGATCATGCCCAACATGCCGTTGAAGGGGGTGCGCAGCTCGTGGCTCATGTTGGCCAGAAACTGGCTTTTCGCCAGATTGGCCTGATCGGCCTGTTCCTTGGCCTGCACGAGCGCGGCATTGAGGGTTTCGAGCTCGCGGCGCTCCCGGAGCTGCCGCCGCTGGCGCAGCAGCAGGCTGGCCGATGCCGTCAGCAGCACCAGGATTTGCACGCCCACCAGCCAGGCGATCCAGCGGTTTTGCTGATGCACCACATCGAGCTGCCGTTCCATCAAATGGGTGACCAGGCTGTTGGCGGCGAAGCTCAGCGCTTGCACGTCCGGGCCGAGGGCGTTCATGGCATCGAGCAAGCCCCGCAGCGCCTCGACGTGCCGGGCCGGATGGGTCATCAGCGGGTCGGCCTCTTGCACCCAGGCTTCGAGCTTGGGCATGGTCTCGCGGTATTCGGGCCGGTGGGTCAGTTTTTGGAGGCTGGGGTTGTTGCGCATCAGCCCGATGCGGCTGACAAAGATGTCGTAGCGCACCATGAGCGGGTTCCAGTCGGCCTGCTCGGGGCGGGCCAGCGCCAGGGCCAATTCGCTGCGCAGTCGCAGGAATTCGCGTTCGAGCTGGAAAGTCAGCGAGGTGACTGAATCGGCTTGCAGGCGGGCGGTGATTTCCACCGTCTGCGACTGGCGCAGGAACACGGCCGTGATCACCCCCAGTCCCACGGCCAGCGCAAGCGTGGTCAGGGCCAGCCAAAGATAGAACCGGCGGCCTTCGCGGCGTGTGGGGGTGGATGTCTCCGTCATTCGACGTGTATGGCCTTCAACTGCCAGATGGAGCGCTCATAGTAGCGCGCGCTGCGCAGTTGCGGGTGGGCGTCGAATGGGTAGATGATGAACAGGGGGCCGCGGGTGCGGACCGACATGGGCTGGTCGTTGAGCCGCGTGGCGATGATGACGTCGAACCGATGCGCGTCGGAGACGGGGATGGTGATGCGGTAGTCGTTCAACGCGGTGGCGCGCAGCGTCTGCCCACTGGCCTGCACCAGGCGCAGCACGTCGCGCAGCAGTGGGCCGCTGAAGGTGATGGGGCGGTCCTCCCACGGGGTGAGCGTGGTGAAGCGATGCTGCGGCAGGGCTTCGAGCATGGCCATGTCGAAAGCGGCGACTTGGCCATGATTGCGCACGCCCACCTGGCCGGTGAAGGTCAGGATGGGTTCGCTGCGCGGGGGCTCCAGCGCTTGCGCGGCCAGGGACCAGCCGACCCAGATGAGGAACCAGCAGCCGCGAATGATGTTTTTATCAAAAAAAATGCGCATGGCGCTGTCGATTTTTCGATTGATAGCGCGCAATGGTAGGCGAAATGGCAGTGTGTGCCAACCCTTTCAGGCGGCAGGCGTGCCGGCGCGACGGGCGAACTCTTCGCGCAACGCTCGCAGCTTGGCCCGAGGGTCTTCGCGGGTGGTGTCGGCGTCCAGTTGCATCTCTTCGATGAAGCGGCTGGGCTGCCCGGGCACCAGCTCGCGCCCTTTTTTGCGCCGCTTCAGCCAGCTCACCACGAGGGTGTGCTGGGCGCGGGTGATGCCGACATACATGAGGCGGCGCTCTTCTTGAATGCGCTGAGCCAGCGCCTCGGCCGGGCCGTCGTCGTCGGGCTTGAACGGCAGCAACCCTTCGTTGACACCGGCGAGGATGACGTGCGGCCACTCCAGGCCCTTGGCGGCGTGCAGGGTGGACAGGGTGACGACATCCTGGTCTTGCTCGCGCTCCGAGATGGTGGCGATGAGCGCGATCGTCTGGGCCACTTCCAGCAGGGTTTTGGGTTCGCGCTCTGTGGTCAGGCCGCCGCTGTCGTCGATTTGGCCGCCGCAACGCTGGGCGACCCAGTCGCAAAAGTCCAGCACATGGCCCCAGCGGGCGGCGGCCATTTTGTCGCTGTCTTCGCTGTCGTGCAGGTACTGCTCGTAGCCGATGGTCTTGAGCCAGTCGTCCAGAAAGGCGCGGGCGGCTTCGTGGCCGGTGGTGTGGCGCGCGCGGTGCTCCAACTCGTTGAGATAACGGCCGAACTCGTGCAGTCCGCTGACGGCCCGGGCTGGCAAAACGGCCGACAGTGAATGGGCAAAGAGGGCCTCGAACAGGCTGAGCTTGTACTGCGTCGCAAATGCGCCCAACTGGGCCAGGGTCTGGTGCCCGATGCCGCGCCGGGGAGTCGTGATGGCGCGCAGAAAGGCCGGGTCGTCGTCCGGATTGACCAGCAGGCGCAGCCAGGCGCACAGGTCTTTGATCTCGGCGCGGTCGAAAAAGCTCGTGCCTCCCGAGACTTTGTACGGGATTTGCGCTTTGCGCAGCGCCGCCTCGAAGGCGCGGGCTTGGTGGTTGGCGCGGTAGAGGATGGCAAAGTCCTTGAACGCCTTGAACCGCGCGCCGCTGCCGCCGGCGGCGCTGGAGCCGGCGCGGATGCTCTGGATGCGGGCCACGGCCCGCTCGGCCTCGTGCTCCTCGTGGTCGCAGGCGATGACGCGCACCGGCTCGCCCTCGCCCAGCTCGCTCCACAAGGTTTTGGGAAACAGCTTGGGGTTGGGGCCGATGACGGCATTGGCCGCCCGCAAGATGGCGCTGGTGGATCGGTAGTTTTGCTCCAGCTTGATGACTTGCAGTTGGGGGAAGTCCTGAGGCAGTTTTTTCAGGTTCTCCAGCGTCGCGCCCCGCCAGCCGTAGATGGACTGATCGTCGTCGCCCACGGCGGTGAATCGCGCTGCCTGGCCGACCAGCAGCTTGAGCAACTCGTACTGCGAGGCGTTGGTGTCTTGGTACTCGTCGATCAGCACATGCCCCAGGCGCTGTTGCCAGCGCTGTCGTACGTCGTCGTGTTCGCGCAGCAGCTTCAGCGGCAGGCCGATGAGGTCGTCGAAATCCACGCTCTGGTATGCGGCCAGCCGCTCCTGGTACTTGGCCATCACCAGGGCAATGAAGCGCTCGTTGTCGTCCCGGGCCTGGGCCAAGGCCTGGGCGGCATCGAGCCCGGCGCCTTTCCACGCGCTGATGGTCCATTGCCAGTGGCGGGCGGTGACGGCATCGGTGGTGCCCCCACAGTCCTTGAGGATGCCGACGATGTCGTCGGTATCGAGAATGGAGAACTGTGGTTTCAGCCCCAGGGCGGCACCGTCTTCGCGCAGCAGCCGCACCCCCAGCGCATGAAAAGTGCAGATGACGACGTCTTTGGCCGGCTTGCCGACCAACTGCCGGGCGCGCTCGCGCATTTCGGCAGCGGCCTTGTTGGTGAAGGTGATGGCGGCGATGCGCTCGGCCGCCAGCCCGGTCTGGATGAGGCGAGCGATTTTGTGCGTGATGACGCGCGTCTTGCCTGAGCCGGCGCCAGCCAGCACCAGGCAAGGCCCGGACAAATGGTTGACGGCTTGGAGTTGGGCAAGATTCAGACCAGCGGACATAGGCAGGCATTGCGCATGGAGCGGGGATGATAACGGGCCGTGGCAGGCTCGCGTCGCCCAGGCGTCAGGCGGCGCTGTGTGAAGGTGGGCGCCTTCTGCAGCGCTTGGGCGTGCCTGCGACAATGTCGCCCGTGCTCACCGTCCTTCTCGTCACCTTTCCGTTCTTCGCGCTGGTGCTGGCTGGCTTCGTGGCGGCGCGTCGCCGTTGGCTGCCGCTGGAGGCCATCCCGGGGCTCAACACCTTCGTGCTGTACTTCGCCTTGCCAGCGATGCTGTATCGCTTCGGGTCCACCACGCCGATCGCGCAGCTGCTGGATGCGGCGGTCTTCGGGGTGTATCTGTTGTGCGCGTTGGTCATGGTGGCCTTCACGCTGGCGATGACCCTGAACCGGCGCATTCGCTGGAACGACGGCGCACTGGGCGCGCTGGTCGCGGCATTTCCCAACACGGGGTTCATGGGCGTGCCCCTGCTGGCCGCGCTCATGGGGCCCGAAAGCGTGGGCACGGTGATCGTGTTGATCGTGGTGGACATGGTGATCACCAGTTCCCTGTGCATCGCGCTGTCGCGGCTGGACCAGCGCGATGGCGGCGCCCTGGCCGCCGCCGGCAAAGCGCTGCGTGGCGTGCTGGCCAACCCCATGCCTTGGGCCATCATCTTGGGGGCTGCCGCTTCGGCGATCGAGCTCACCTTGCCCGCACCCATCGAAAAAACGGTCTGGCTGCTGGCCGATGCCGCTTCACCGGTGGCGTTGTTCACCATCGGCGCGGTGTTGGCGCGCTCGCAAATGCAGGCCGACCACCCCATGCCCTGGAGCGATTATGTGCCGGTGGCCTTGATGAAACTGTTGCTGCACCCTTTGCTGGTGTTGCTGGCGGGGTCGGTGGCGATCCAGCTGGGGGTGCCGCTGGACCCCTTTGCCTTGACGGTGATGGTGCTGGTGGCGGCCCTCCCCAGCGCCAGCAACGTGTCCATGCTCGCCGAGCGTTTCGGCGCTGACAATGGCCGCATCGCACGCATCATTCTGGTGTCCACGGCCCTGGCCTTCGTGTCGTTTTCTGGGGCCGTGGCCTTGCTCAAAGGCTGACCCCGGCGCCGTCAGATCGTCAACGGATCGACGTCGATGGCCCAGCGGATCAAGCCGTGTGTTTCGGGGTGCGCCCGCAAGGCCTGCAGGGCCGGTTGCCAAGCAGCGAGGAAGGCTTGCAGCGCCGGGCGCGATGGGCTTTCGATCAGCATTTGCGCCCGCTCCACATTGGCCACGCGCTGGATGGCCATGGGCACGGCCGGGTAGAGGGTGAGCCGCTCGTGCCCGGGCAGGCCCGCGCCGGCTTCGGCGGCCAGGCGCAGCCAGGCTTGCGCCGCTGGTTGGGTGCGGGCTTCGGCGCGAACCAGGGCCTGATGGCCGTAGGGAGGCATCTGGGCCGAGGCGCGCTCTTCGAGCTGCTGTGCGGCGAATGCCGGATAGTCGTGGCGGGCCAGCGCGGCAAAGAGTGGGTGCTGGGGGTACCAGGTCTGCACCCACAGTTCCACTTGGCTGCCCTGTTCGGCCACGAAAGCGGCGTCTCGGCCGGCCCGGCCCGCGGCCTGCATCAGCAGGGCGAACAGGCGTTCCGGGGCCCGGTAGTCGCTGGCAAACAGGCCGCTGTCGGTGTTGAGGCTGGCCACCAGTGTGATGCGACGGAAATCATGCCCCTTGGCCACCATCTGGGTGCCCACCAGCACATCCACCTCACCGCTGTGCATGCCGGCCAGCTGGCTTTCCAGGCTGCCCTTGGCGCGGGTGGTGTCGGCGTCCAGCCGGGCCACGCGCACCGGTTGCCCGTCGGGCCGGCGGGCGTCGGCCAGCAGGCCGGTGAGCTGCTCCTCGATCTGCTCGGTGCCCCGCCCCAAAGGAGTGATGTCGAGGTTGCCGCATTCTGGGCAGGCGCGTGGCACGCGCGTGGTGTGGCCGCAGTGGTGGCAGCGCAGGGTGCGGTCGATCTTGTGAAACACCGCATGGGCGCTGCAGTGCGGGCAATCGCTTTTCCATCCGCAGTCGTGGCAGGCCAGCACGGGCGCGTAGCCCCGCCGGTTGAGCAGCACCAGGCTTTGCTCGCCGCGAGCGGCGCGATCGGCCATCGCCTGCAGCAGCGCGGGGGCGATCACCGTGTGTCTGGGTTGCTGGTTCATGTCCACCAGCCGCAGCCGGGGCAAGGCACCGCCGCCGATGCGGCTCGGCATCGCCAGCCGCCGGTAGCGGCCTTGCTCGGCCGCATGCCAGCTTTCCAGCGACGGGGTGGCCGATCCCAGCAGCACTTGGCACGGCGCATGGGCCGACTCCAGCCGGGCACGGTACACCGCCAGATCCCGGGCCGAATAGCGCGCGCCTTCCTGGCTCTTGTAGCTCGGGTCATGCTCCTCGTCCACCACGATCAGGCGCAGCCGCGGCAGGCTGGCAAAAATGGCCATGCGCGTGCCCAGCACGATGCGCGCCTGCCCCAGGTGGGCGGCGATCCAGTGCTTGAGGCGCTGGGCCGGGGTGAGACCGCTGTGCAGCGTGACCAGGGCGTGAGCCGCAAAGCGCTCCCGCAGGCGCGCTTCCAACTGGGGCGTGAGGTTGATCTCCGGCACCATCACCAGCACCTGGGCCTCGGGGTCTTCCTCCAGCAGGCGCTGGGCGGCGCGCAGGTACACCTCGGTCTTGCCGCTGCCGGTGGTCCCGTACAGCAGCACCGGGCGGGATTCGCCCTGCAAATCGGCCAAGGCTTGGGCCTGGTCTGGGCTGAGCGGGGCCAAGGCGGAGGCAGAGACGGCAGTGGGTGTTTCTGGCTGGGTTTTTTTCAAACGACGGCCGAGCTGTTCGGGCGTGAGGTCCCGCAAGGCGGGTGGCAGGGCGGCCAGCGCCACCTCGCCCAGCGCACGTTGGTAGTACCGTGCCGCGAAAGCCACCAATTCGCGCCACCGGGCATTCAAGGGGGGCAGGGCGTCGAGCACCGCGGTCACAGGCCGGGTTTGTGCCGGCTGCAGGCCTTCGGGTGGGTGATCGCGCACCGCCCATACCAGCCCCAGGGTTTCCCGCCGGCCCATGGGCACCCGAACCAGGGTTCCCGGTGTGAGTGCTTGCTCACAGCGATAGGTCAGGGTTTCCCCTAGGCCACTGTGGGCCGGGGCCGTCACCACCACATCGACCCACGCGAGCAAATTTGGCGCCCGAAGTTCACTCATTTTGGTGAAAAAACCGATAAGTCATTGATTCGCCGTGGCTTGTCTGACTTGCTCAAGGTTTCTGTGGATAACTTTGTTGATAGTGCTTGAATCCGTCGCGCAAGGGCTTGAAAATCAAGGCCTTGATTAGACTGCTCAGAAAATGTGCAACGGAGCATGTCTAATAAAATCAATGACTTGCGATCTGCGTGGAGGCGCTTAAGGGCAAAAAACACGGCGTGCACCGATGCTGCGCTGCACACCACATTTTGTGCATAAACCCGGTGCGTCGCCGCCTCGAAGCCCTGTTTTTGTGCTAAAGCGACGCATCCGCGCCCCGGGGATCAAGCCGTCTGCCGCATGCGCCGGGAGTGGGCATGCACGGTTTCGACCAAAGCGTGCACATGCTCGGGCGGGGTGTATTGGCTGATGCCGTGCCCCAGGTTGAAGATGTGGGTGGGGCCGCAAGTCTGCGGGTCGGTATGGGGCGCCCCAAAGCGCTCCAGCACTTGCACCGCTTCGGCGGCCACCTGCTCGGGGTTAGCGAACAGCACGTTGGGGTCCAGATTGCCTTGCAGGGCCTTGCCGGGGGTACCGGGTTCGCCGCCGACGGCCGCCCGGGCCCGGCCCAGGTGGGCGGTCCAGTCCAGCCCCAGCACGTCGCAGTCCAGCGTGTTCATGTCGCTCAGCCACAAGGCGCCGCCTTTGGTGAACACGATGCGCGGAATGCGCTGCCCGGCATGCGTTTGCGGCAGTTGGGCCAGCACCCGCTGGGTGTAGGCCAGGCTGAACGTCTGGAAGCAGCCGTCGGCCAGCACCCCGCCCCAGCTGTCGAAAATCATCACGGCCTGCGCACCGGCTTCGATCTGATGCCGCAGATACAAGGCCACCGCATCGGCATTGATGGCGAGCAAGCGGTGCATCAGGTCGGGGCGCTGATACATCAGGGTTTTCACCAGCCGGTAATCGTCGCTGCCGCCGCCTTCGACCATGTAGCAGGCCAGTGTCCAGGGGCTGCCAGAAAAACCGATCAGCGGCACGCGCCCATTCAAGGCCCGCCGGATGGAGGTGACAGCGTCGAACACATAGCGCAGCCGCTCCATGTCGGGCACGGTCAGCGCGGCCACGTCCGCTTCGGTGCGCACGGTGCGTTCGAAACGCGGCCCCTCACCTTGCTGGAACGACAGGCCCAGCCCCATCGCATCGGGTACGGTCAAGATGTCGGAGAACAGAATCGCCGCATCCAGCGCATAGCGTTCCAGGGGTTGCAGCGTCACCTCGGTGGCGAAATCGACATTGGTGGCCAGGCCCATGAACGAGCCGGCCCGTGCCCGGGTGGCGCAGTATTCGGGCAGGTAGCGCCCCGCTTGGCGCATCAGCCAGATCGGTGTGTACTCGGTGGCCTGGCGCAGGCAGGCGCGCAAAAAAGTGTCGTTGCGCAGGGGGGCGAAGGTCGTGCTCATGCCCCCGATTGTCGCAGGGCCTCTGCCTGGGGCGCGCGGCTGGCCATCCAGCGGGCGTGTTCGATCTTGATGCAGCGGTCTTGCACCACCCGCAGACCGGCTGCTTGCGCCCGATCGGCGGCCTGGGCGTGGGACACGCCGAGCTGCATCCACAGACAACGCGCCCCCACGGCGATGGCGTCTTCGGCCAGGGGAGGGATGTCTTCGCTCTTGCGAAAACAGTCCACCAGATCGATGCGCAGTCCCTCGGCGGCCAATGCGCGAGCGGCATCCGGCAGGCTGGCATGGCACGGCTCGCCCAGAATGCGCCCGCCTTCGCGGGCCACCAGCGGGTTGACCGGCACGATGCGATAGCCGTGCGACTGCATGTAGCGGGCCACCCCATGGCTGGGGCGATCGGCTTGGGGTGACAGGCCCACCACCGCCAGGGTGCGGCAGGTGGACAGGATGGTGTGCAGGGTGGCGTCGTCGATCATGGGCGCAGTGTACGACTAGGCAGAGGGAGATTGTCAGCGCTCCGATGGGGGCCCCATGGGCCAGCCGCGCCGCGCCCACTCGCTCATGCCGCCGTGGATGTAACGCACATCGTGCCAGCCCGCTTCCCGCAGGGCTTGCACCGCTTTGGCCGAACGGTTTTGGGTGTTGCAGATCAGCAGCACCGGGCGGTCGGCGTCGCGGGGAATCTCGCCGAGCCGCTGGTTCCATTGCGACATGGGCAGCAGCACGGTACCCGCGGCCACCCCGGTGGCATGTTCCTGGGGTTCGCGGATGTCGAACACCAGCGCCTGGCCGCTTTCGAGCAGGGCGCGGCCTTCCTCCAGCGACACCCGCCAGTCCTCCGGGGGGCGGGTGCAAGCACTCAGCCCGATGAGCAGCGCCAGCACGAATCCGATGCGGCGCACCGTCAGGCCTTGTACTTGATGGTGCAGCCGTAGGGCTGGTTGGTGCTGACGCTCAGCGGCCGGCCGGCCAGCAGTTCGTCCAGGCCTTGGCGCACGTAGTTGGTGGCCCGCTCGATGTCACTCACGCGGGCCGAGGGGATGCTGTCGATCGCCCCCGCGTAGCGCAGCATGCCTTCGGCATCGATGATGTACATGTGGGGGGTCACACGGGCACCGTAGGCACGGCCGGTGCGGCCGTCCTCGTCCATCAGCACGGCCGTGGCTGCGGCCTGCTGCTCGCGCATCCATTGCGCCAAGGTTGCCGGGGCCATGTAGTCCACGCTGGCCGGCTCGGTGGAGTTGATGGCCAACCATGCCACGCCCCGGCCGGTGTATTCCCGCTGCAACCCTTGCATATTGCCTTGATAGTGTTTGCGCACGAACGGGCAGCCGGGGTTGAGCCATTCCAGCACGACGGGTCGGCCTTTGAAATCGGCCAGGCTCACGCGGCGGCCTTGCGTATCGCTCAGGCTGAAGGCGGGCGCGGCCTGTCCAATCTGGGCGGCCCAGGCGGGCTGGCTCCACCACAGCGGGGCAGCGGCGGTGCTCATCAGGCCCAGGGAAAACACACGTCGTTGCATGGCGGTACTCCTTGTTAGAGAGACAAAACGGCCGAACGCACCTCCTCGACCGTGAGGATTTCCGAAAGCACCTGCGGTGGCTGGCCGGCGCGGCGCAGCACATAAACCGGGATGCTACTGCGGCCCAGCGCCGCCAGCGATGCCGAAATGACCGGGTCGCGCCGGGTCCAATCGGCCCGCAGCAGCACCACCTGCTGCTGAGCGAATGCATCGAGCACCTGGGGATGGTTGAGGACCGTGCGCTTGTTGTATTGGCAGGTGACGCACCACGCCGCGGTGTAGTCCACGAAGACGGCGCGCCCTTCGGCCAGCAGTTGCGCCTCGCGCTGCGGACTCCAGGCTTCCCAGGCCAACCCTTCGATGGCCGTGGGCGTGGCGGTGGCCGAGGCGTCTTGCACCCGCGTCACATAAGGGCCTGCCGCCCACAGCAGCCAGCCCAGGCCCAGGGCCGAGAGGGCGCCGAGCACGGTGCGCACCCGCCCCCCCCGCCCCAACGCCCAGATCAGCAAGGCCAGCACCACCAGCATCATGAGCAGCGCCGCAGCGCCGTCAATGCCACTTTGCTGGCCCAAGACCCACAGCAGCCAAACCACCGTGGCAAACATCGGGAAGGCCATGAGTTGGCGGAAGGTCTCCATCCAGGGGCCGGGGCGTGGCAGAGCGCGGGCCACCGCCGGCACCCAGCTGGCGGCCAGATACGGCAGGGCCATCCCCAGGCCCAGCGCGCCAAAGACGGCCAAGGCCTGCCCCGCCGGCAGAGTGACCGCCAGCCCCAGCGAAGCCCCCATGAAAGGCGCTGTGCAGGGCGACGCGATTGCCGTGGCCAACACGCCGGTGAGAAATGCGTCGGCGGTGGGGTTTTTGGCTTGCAGGCTGGCCACGGCGCTGGGCACCAGACGACCAAATTCGAACAGGCCCGCCAGATTGAGGCCGATCACGGTGAACAGCACGGCCAGCGCCGCCACGACGGCCGGGTTCTGCAGTTGAAAGCCCCAGCCCAATTGCTCACCCGCAGCGCGCAGCGCGAGCAGCACGCCGCCCAAGGCCATGAACGACAAGACCACCCCGGCCGTGTACGCCAACCCACCGATGCGGTGGGCGCGCAGCTGATTGCCGTGTTGCGAAAAAGCCAACACCTTGATGGCCAATACCGGGAACACACAGGGCATGAGGTTGAGGATCATGCCGCCGACCAAGGCGCCCAGCAGCGCGGCCCACAGGGTCAGCGATGGGCCGCTGGCCGCCCCGCTGGCTGCCGCCGCGCGTGCCGCATTCTCGGCCAAGGCCGCTTGCAAAGCGGCCGAGGCACCCGGCCCGGCGGGGGCCGCCACCGGGGGCCAGCCCTCGGGCACCGGCACCTCCATGCGCACCCCGCGCAGCCCCGGGCCTTGGCCAGGCGCATCGGCGGGCGCCACCACCAGGGCCACGCGGGCCGGGCTGTCGGCCCGGAAGCGCGACAGGGGCACCTCGGCCTGCCAGGACTCGCCTTCCCAGCGTTGTGTCCAGGCCGATCCCGGCTCGATCAGCCCGGCGGCTTCGGGGAAGAACTCCAGCGCCCGGCCACGCCAGTCGGCAGGCAAGCCGTTCAAGCGGATGTGCAGCCGCTCGCCGTTGGCCTGCAACAGGCTGTCGGCTGCCGGCTGGTCGGTCGGCGCGGCGTTCCAGGCCTGTTCAAACGCCGTGGCGTGCGCCACCCAGGACGCCTGTGCCGGCAGCCGGATGCGGAACGCCGCTTCTTCCGGGATGCACTCCTTGCGGCAGATCAGCCAGGTTGCCAACACCTCGGCTTCCAACGCCGTGCCTTGAAAGTCCGCCCCGACGCGCAGCGGCACCGGCAGCAGCACCGTGCCGTCGTAGCCATAGTTCGCCAGATCGCCCAGGGGGAACTTGCGGGGCGTGGGCCACTGAATTTCCCCCGGCGTCACCCCCACCGGCAATTGCCATTCGAGCTCGGTGGGCAAGCCGGAATCCCCCGGGTTCTTCCAGTACGTGTGCCAGTCCGGGGCGTGGGTGATCTGCAACCCCAGCCAGAGCGGCTGGCCCGGGGTCACCCCGTTGGGGGCATGCACCAGCAGTTCGGCGCGCGAATACTCGCTCTGCACGGGCGGAGAAATCACCGCCTGGGCATGAGCACCGCCTGCGGCCATGAGCAGGGCCAAGCAGAAACGAAGCCAGTGTTTGAGCATGGGAGTGGGGCAATGAAACACAGTTGGGAATACCCCGGGGCGGTCAAAGTTCCGCCCGGTGCAGGGCTGGATTGTCCGGCAGACGCGCGTTGCGTGCAGCCGAGATCGGGGAATGCTTATTGGGGAAATCTATCAAAACCATAGCCCCAAAGGGGTTTTCAAACCCGCCGCGCTGTTGAACAATGGGTCAAATGGGAAATCTATCAAAACCATAGCCCCAAAGGGGTTTTCAAACCCGCCGCGCTGTTGAACAATGGGCCAAACGGGACGGATGGCCCCCTGTCATGGAGGACGAACGGATGCTTTCGATGGACAAGGCATTGGAATCCTGGGTGGCACGCTGGCGCCAGCGTGTCGATTTGCCGCTGCTGGTGCGCTGGCACACCGCGCCTGGCGAAGTCCCTCCGGATGCGCCGAGCTGGCGGTTGGGGGCATTCGAGCAGCCCGCCGTCACCGTGACCGTGCGTGACGGGGCTGCCTTGCCCGCCTTGCTCACCCCCACGCTCGACAGCCTCGGCGAAGCCTATGTCGAAGGCCGCATCGACGTGGACGGGCGCATCGAGGACATCCTGGCCATGGCCCATACCCTCGCGGAAAACGGCGCGGCCGAAGGGGGCGGAACCCTGTCGCGCATCGTCAAATCGTTCACCCACAGCCGCAAGAGCGACCAGGCGGCCATCCAGTACCACTACGACGTCTCCAACGCCTTCTACAGCGAATGGCTCGACCCCGCCATGGTCTATTCCTGCGCGTATTTCGAAAACGGCGACGAGACGCTGGCGCAGGCACAGCTCAAGAAAATCGACCACATCCTCACCAAGATCCGGCTGCAACCGGGCCAACGCCTGCTCGACATCGGCTGTGGCTGGGGGGCGCTCGTCATCCGCGCTGCGCAGAAGTTCGGCGCCCGGTGCGTCGGCATCACCCTGTCCCAGAACCAATACGACTTGGCCACCGAACGGGTGCGGGCCGCTGGTTTGCAGAACCAGGTCGAGATCCGCCTGCAAGATTATCGGGACGTGACCGGGCCATTCGACCGCATCACCAGCGTGGGCATGTTCGAGCACGTGGGGCTCAAGCACCTGGCCGATTACTTCCGCCTCATTGGCGAATTGCTCACGCCCGACGGTTGGTGCATGAACCACGGCATCACCTCCACCGATGCGCACGATGGCGAAACCGCCCACGGCGGCGGACGGTTCATCGACAAATACGTCTTCCCGCAAGGGGAGCTGCCCCACATTTCCACCGTGCTGCGCACCATGCAGGAAGGCGGCCTGGAGCCCTGGGACGCCGAAAGCCTGCGCCGCCACTATGCCCGCACGCTGAGTTGCTGGAGCGAAACGTTCGAAGCCAAGGCCGAGCGCTTGCGGGCCATGGTGCCCGAAAAAACCTGGCGCATCTGGCGCGTGTACCTGGCCGGTTGCGCCTGGGCCTTCGAGCACGACCAGATTTCCCTGTTCCAGGTGCTGTGCCGCCGGGCCGGGCGTTCGGCCCAGGAACTGCCCTGGTCGCGCCGCTGGATGTACGCCGGCGCACCCGCCAGCGGCTAAGATGGCTGGCATGTCGATGCCGCCTTCTGCCACGCTGCCCCGTTGGGCTGACTTGTGCACCACCGATTTTGCCGCGCTGGACCCCGCGCGCACCGTGGCCGTGCTGCCTGTGGCCGCCACCGAGCAACACGGACCGCACCTGCCGCTGTCGGTCGATACCGATCTGCTGGAGGGCGTGCTGGCCGCTGCCGGCCCCCACCTGGGGCAGGGCTGGCCCGTCTATGTCCTGCCGACCCAGGCCGTGGGCCTGAGCCCCGAGCACGAGCGCTTTGCCGGCACGCTGACCCTGAGCCCCCAAACCCTCCTGCATCTGTGGTGCGATATCGGTGCCGGTGTGGCGCGGGCGGGCGTGCGCAAGCTGCTCATCTTCAACAGCCATGGCGGACACACCGGCGTGATGGATCTGGTGGGCCGCGAACTGCGTGCCCGCCACGACTTGCTGGTCTATGGTGCCAGCTGGTTCAACCTGCCGTTGCTCGACGAGCAGGGGCATGACCTCAACGAGCGCATCCCGCCACAGGAGCACCGTTACGGCATCCACGCCGGCCAGGTGGAAACCAGCATGATGCTGGCGTTGCGCCCGCACACCGTGCGCATGGCGCAGGCGCAGGACTTTGCCTCCAGCGCACAGCAGCGTGCCGCGCGCTGGTCTATCCTGGGCAATGGCCGCAGCGCCAAGCTCGCCTGGCAGATGCAGGACTATCACCCCGCTGGAGCCGTCGGCAACGCCGCTGCCGCCACCGCCGATTTGGGGGCGGCGCTGATACAGGCTGCCGGGCGCTCGCTGGCGGCGCTGCTGCGCGAATTCAGCGAACTGCCGCTGCACACCCTGGTCGATCGCCCGCAGGGCCAGTGATCTGCCACCCATGGCGGGCCAGGCCTCAGGCGTGCGTGATCCAGTCGCGCAACTCAGGCGTGTTCAGGTGGGGCAGGGTGTTGAAGCTGACCAGCGCGTGGCGCTTGGGGTTGTAGTCGAATTCGGTCACCGAGGTGTTGCGCATGCGCAGGTTCAGCTCCACCGTCGTCTCCGGGGACGTGCCCAGCACATGGCCCACGGCCGTGGCAATCGGCCCGCCGCTGGAGACGATCAGCACCGCCCCCTGATGGCGGGTCCGCACATGCTCCAGCGCCGCCGTCACGCCAGCCACGAAAGCTTCATAGCGCGGCATGCCTCGGGGTGAAATCACCCCCGCCATCCACTGGCGCAGCGCGTCACGCAGCAGCCGGAAGTGTTGGCGGTATCCTTCGGGTGTGGTGGGTGGCTCGGTGGGCTTGACGGGCAGGGCGTCGATCAGGGCGGCGCTGTCGTACTCATTCAATCCCGGCCAAGCCTGGGCCTCGGGCACATCCCCCATGCCTTGGGCGATGCCTTCCCAGGTCTGCCGATGCCGCTGCAGCGTGCCAGTGAGCACGGCCTCCCAGCGCAGCCCATGTGCCCGCCAGTACTCGCCCAGGCGCACACTCTGCTGCATGCCCAGCGGGCTGAGCCGATCGTAATCGTCCGCGCCGAATGAGGCCTGGCCGTGGCGCACGAGGTATAGCGTTCCCATGGCCGCGATTGTCCGGGGCAGTGGTCAGCGCGACAGTCACCGCTGCGACCGTTGCCGATTCGGCTGGGCATACCGCGGCTTGTCGCCATTCAGCGGCGATTCAAAACATCGGCAAACATCGAGGCATCGATATTGCCGCCGCTGAGCACCACGGCCACGGTTTGTCCGCGCAGTTGCTCGCGCTCCTGCAATGCGGCTGCCCATGCCGCAGCGCCTGCGCCTTCGGCCACATTGTGGGTGTCATGGTAGAGCGTGCGTATCCCTTCAGCCACCGCTTCATCGCTGACCTGCACCACGCGGTCGAGGCCGTGGGCGAGTATGGCCAGCGCCTCTGGGTCGGCGCGTCGGCAGGCCATGCCATCAGCGAGTCGGGTATGCACCGCTGCGTCCACCACCCGTGCGGCGGCCAGCGAGTCGGCGTAGGTGGTGGCGTGGGCGCTGATCACGCCGACGATCCGAGCCCGGTGCCCCAGCGCCTGTCTGGCGGCAATCGCCGCGCAGGCGCCAGAGCCCAGTCCAATCGGCACGTAAATCACATCCACTTCTGGCGCTGCTTGCAGCAACTCATGCCAATAAGTGGCGACGCCAGCGACCAAATCCCGGTGAAAGCTCGGCACCATATAGGCGCCGGTGGCTTCGGCCAGAGCCTGAGCGTACTCGCGACTGGCTTGAAAATCATCGCCCTGTTCGACCAGATCCACCCCCAGGGCGCGCATGGCGGCGTTCTTTTCCATCGAATTGCCGTGCGGCACGACGATGGTGCAACGCACCCCATAGGTCCGTGCGGCCCAACCGATGCTTTGTCCATGGTTGCCCCGTGTCGCACTGACCACATGACGGGGCAGCCGGCCCTGGGTGGCCAGTCGGTGAAAGTGGTAGAGCCCACCCCGGATTTTGAAGGCGCCCACTGGTGTGTGGTTTTCATGCTTGATCCAGCAGCGTGTGCCAAGGCGTTGCTCGGCAAGGGGCCAGCGGTATTGGGGGGTGGGTTGAAACACTTGCCGGACCACTCGAGCGGCGGCTTCGATCTCGGCGAGCGTCGGCAATGCAGAGGCGATCACAGTATCACCTCGCCCTGGATGCAGGTGATGGTGCCGCCACCGATCCAGACGCCCCCATGTTCGTCGCGTTCCACATACACACGCCCGGCGCGACCCAGCGCGGTGCCTTGGGTGGCGACGTAGCGTGGTGGTGCCAGGTTTGTGCCGATCAGCCACTGTGCCAGCGCGGCATTGAGGCTGCCCGTCACCGGGTCTTCAGCCACGCCGTGGTTCCCCGGGAAGAAGGCCCGCACCTCGAAGTTCGTGTCGTGCCCAGACGCCTGAGGAGCGACCACGCCCACTGTCATGCCTTTGAGTGCAGCGGGGTCGGGGCGCAGCGCAAGCACCGTTGGGGCGTCGCGCAGCATCACTGCCTGCCAGCCCGGGCCATTGTCGCACCAGGCATGGGCTGCGATCGCATGCCGTTGCAAACCCAACCCTCGCGCGATACGCTGGACGTCGTCTTCGTCCAGCGGCCCGCTGCGGCGCAGGGGCGGCGCGGCAAAAGCCAAACGCGCTTGACCGTCGGCCACTTTCTGCCGGATGGGCACCAGGCCCACTTCGCATTCCTGTACCACGGTGCCGGGCGCACGTGGGCGGCCGCCTGTGCGCAGCCACGCATGGCAGGTGCCCAGTGTGGGATGGCCGGCAAACGGCAGCTCCTGCCCTGGGCAGAAGATGCGCACACGATAGTCTGCACCCCCCGCCCGCCCTCGGTCCGAAGGTGGCAGCACGAAGGTGCACTCCGACAGATTGGTCCAGTCGGTGAAGCGCTGCATTTCCTCGGTGCTCAGGTCTGTGCCGTCGAGCACCACCGCCAGCGGATTACCCATGTGAGGGGTGTCGGTGAACACATCCACCTGCTGGAAAGGGCGGGAGCGGCTCATCGTGCTGCATCCTGCTGTTCGCGCACGGCCTGTGCCAGCGCGGCCACGCCGGCTTGAATCTGCTCAGCCGTGGCGGTCACGAACGAAAGGCGCAGGGTGCGAAGGTCGGCGTGGTCGGCGTAGAAAGCGGCCCCCGGCACGAATGCCACGCCTTTGTCCACGGCGCGCGGCAGCAGCTCGATCGCGCTCATGCCTTCGGGCAGCCGCACCCACAGGAACATGCCACCGTCCGGTCGGTTCCAACTCACACCCAGTCCTTGCATTTCATGGTCCAGGGACGCGAGCATGGCGTCGCGCTGGGCGCGGTACAGCGCCCGGATGGTCGGGACGTGGCGCTCCAGAAAACCGTTTTTCAGCACCTCGGCCACCACCCGCTGATTGAAGCTCGGGGTGTGCAGGTCGGCCGCTTGCTTGGCTTGCAGCAGTTTGGGATAGAGTGCCGCAGGGGCCACCACGAAGCCGAGGCGCAGCCCGGGCGCGAGCACCTTGGAGAACGACCCCAGGTACACACACCCTTGCGGATGGCGCGCCGTCAGGGGGGCTGGCGGCGGGTTGTCGAACCAGAGGTCGCCGTAGGGGTTGTCTTCCACGATGGGCAAGCCCAGCCGCTGGGCTTCGGCGCTGAGGGCCGCACGCCGGGCCTCGCTCATGCTGCGCCCGGTCGGGTTCTGGAAGTTGGGCAGCAGGTACATGAAACGCGGAAAGTCGTGGCCGGGGTCCAGATCCAGTCGCAACAGGCGTCGCCGATCAGGGGCTGGTGGCGCATCGGCCGGGTCGTCTGCCACACCCAATGCGTGGCGCAGGTCTTGCAGCACCGGGCCCTCGTCGTCGCTGGCCACGCCCTCGATCAGCGGCTCCATCGGTGTGAAAGCCTGCAAGGCGCCCAGGTAGGTCGGCGTTTCTACCAGCACGCGGCTGCCCGGGTCGATCAGCACCTTGGCCACCAGGTCCAAACCCTGCTGCGAACCCGTGGTGATCAGTATCTGTGCCGGGTCCACCGGCCAGGGCAGCATGGCAGCCACCTGCTCGCGCAGGGCGGGCAGCCCTTCGCTGGCGGCATACTGCAAGGCCGCGCGCCCATCGTCGCGCAGCACCTTGGCGCACGCTTCGGCAAACACCTCCACCGGGAACGTCTTGGGGGAGGGCAAGCCACCGGCCAGGCTGATGATGCCGGGGCGCTCCGTCACCTTCAGAATCTCGCGGATCACCGAAGGGTTCATCTTGTGGGCGCGTTGGGCCAGGGTCCAGTCCATGAGGGTTTCCTTGCAGAGTCTTGGGTTGAGGGCATCGGTGTTCAGTGCGTGGTGGCACCCAGGCCGCTGAACGACATCCAGACGGCGGTCAGCACCAGGGCCAGCGCCATCCAGCGGTTGAATGCGCGCAGCCGCTGGCCGGTGGGGTGCCCCTGTACCCAGGGCCCGGCCAACCAGTGGCGCAAGACGGAGCCGACCAGCGCATACGCCAGGTTGCTGGAAAAGGCGTAGAACATCATCACCGGCACCACCAGCCCGAACCGTTGCCATGCATCGGGCTGGCCGGCGATCCAGCCGGCCACGATCGACAGGGCCAGCATCCAGGCCTTGATGTTGAGAAATTGCAGGCCCACGCCCTGCACGAAGGTCACGTTCAGGCTCGATGTAGAGGCGCTGGCCAGTGTCTGGCTGCCCGCCAGGCGCCAAGCCAGCCACAGCAGATAAGCCACGCCGCCCATCAAGATGGCACCGCGCAGCAGGGGGGCTGCGAGCACCAGCGCGCCAACGCCGGCGGCGCACAAGGTCAGCAACAACGTCCAGCCCACTGGCACGGCCAGCACAAAACGCAGCGCACGCCGCAGGCCGAAATTGGCCGCCAGCGCTGTGGACAGCGTGGTGTTCGGCCCCGGGGTGAAGCTGGTGGCCGTCGCCAGCGCCAGCAGGGCGCCGAATTCAGCGGCGGTCAAAGGAAGTCTCCAGGATTTTTTATCAAATGCATGACCGCACTATAGAGCAGAGCCATCCGGGTGAGCGACGCGGCTGGTCCTCAGCCCCCTGGGCTGCTCAAGGCCTCCCAGCGCTCCAGCGCCGCCATCAGCGCCTCCTCGATTTCGCCATGTCGGGCCGCCAGGGCAGCGGCCCGGGCCGGGTCTGTGCCGTATAAGGAGCCATCGGCCAGCGCTGTGTCGATCGAGCGCTGCTCCGCCTCCAGGGTGTCGATGAGCCCGGGCAAGGCCTCCAGTTCCCGTTGCTCCTTGTAGCTGAGCTTGCGGCGCGGTGGTCGGCTCGCTGATACGGGCGGCGTGGCTGGGGATGGGGTCTGCCGGCTCTGTGCGGCAGGGGAAGGGGCTGCCGCAGGCGCATCGGCAGCCGGTTGCCACACCGGCGCGCGCCCATGCAGGCGGATCGACTGCTGCACCCAGTCCGTCACCCCGCCCTCATACTCGCGCCATTGCCCATGGCCTTCGTAAACGATGGTGCTCGTGACGACATGGTCCAAGAAACGCCGGTCATGACTGACCAGAAACACCGTGCCGTCAAAGTCGGCCAGCAGTTGCTCCAGCAACTCCAGCGTTTCGATATCCAGATCATTCGTCGGTTCGTCCAGCACCAACACATTGGCAGGCCGTGCAAACAGCCGCGCCAGCAGCAGCCGGTTCCGCTCTCCGCCCGAGAGGCTGCGCACCGGCGACTGCGCCCGTGCCGGTGAAAACAGAAAATCCCCCAAATAGCTCTTCACATGCGTGCGCCGCTGGCCGATTTCGATCCACTCACTGCCCGGGCTGATGAAGTCCTCCAGCGTCGCGTCCAGGTCCAGCTGCTGACGCATTTGATCGAAATACGCCACCTCCAGCCGCTGTCCCCGCCGCACCGTTCCCGAATCCGGCGCCAGCTCGCCCAGAATCAGCTTGAGCAAGGTCGTTTTGCCTGCCCCATTGGGCCCGATCAGCCCGATCTTGTCGCCACGCAACACGGTGGCACTGAAACGGTCCACCACCGTTTTGCGCTGCCCGTCTGCCTCGAAATGCTTGCTGACCCCTTCCAACTCCGCCACCAGCCTGCCGCCGGCATCGCCGCGGTGAACCTCC
>NZ_SNYL01000003.1:28341-30841 GCF_004363315.1 Tepidicella xavieri | reverse complement strand
CGAGCGCAACCCTTGTCATCAGTTGCTACGAAAGGGCACTCTGATGAGACTGCCGGTGACAAACCGGAGGAAGGTGGGGATGACGTCAAGTCCTCATGGCCCTTATAGGTGGGGCTACACACGTCATACAATGGCCGGTACAAAGGGCAGCCAACCCGCGAGGGGGAGCCAATCCCACAAAGCCGGTCGTAGTCCGGATTGCAGTCTGCAACTCGACTGCATGAAGTCGGAATCGCTAGTAATCGTGGATCAGCATGTCACGGTGAATACGTTCCCGGGTCTTGTACACACCGCCCGTCACACCATGGGAGTGGGTTCTGCCAGAAGTAGGTAGCCTAACCGCGAGGAGGGCGCTTACCACGGCAGGGTTCATGACTGGGGTGAAGTCGTAACAAGGTAGCCGTATCGGAAGGTGCGGCTGGATCACCTCCTTTCTGGAAAAAAGACGCCAAGCGTCTCAAACGCTCACACTTATCGGTTGTTGGAGGGATGTCGCCAGCGATTCGGGGCAGCTCTGCGGGTGGCAGGGTCCTGAGTTACTAGTGACCGGCTTGGGTCTGTAGCTCAGTTGGTTAGAGCACCGTCTTGATAAGGCGGGGGTCGTTGGTTCGAGACCAACCAGACCCACCAAATGCTTGGAGTTCCTGATCAACCCGCGCACTGGGGGATTAGCTCAGCTGGGAGAGCACCTGCTTTGCAAGCAGGGGGTCGTCGGTTCGATCCCGTCATCCTCCACCATCGCCATGGTGTCATCAATCATTCTGTCATCGATCATTCTCTGATGGGTGGTTCGATGCGGGTCGGCTCAAGGCTTGAGCGCTGTGCGCAGCGTTGAAGCGTTGACGCTGGCGTCAACCAACGAAGCGACAAGCTTCGCGGCTGTTCTTTAAAAATTCATAGAGTCGAATCAGCGTTGCCGGTGTGGCCGCTTGCGTGTGCAAGTGGATCTGTGCCGGTGACAAATTGATTGCGTCAAAGCACATTCAATGTTGAAACGAAACCGTTTCAAACGAGTTGAATACGGCGAACGCCTCAGGTGAGAAACCTGAGAAGCATTCTCTTGGCCGGATTTGGGCGCTTTCCTCGATCGAGGGAGGCATCAAAGTTATAGGGTCAAGTGAATAAGAGCATGTGGTGGATGCCTTGGCGATGATAGGCGACGAAAGACGTGATAGCCTGCGATAAGCTTCGGGGAGCTGGCAAATGAGCTGTGATCCGGAGATTTCTGAATGGGGAAACCCACCCGATGAGGGTATCGCATACTGAATCCATAGGTATGCGAGGCGAACCGAGTGAACTGAAACATCTAAGTAGCTCGAGGAAAAGACATCAACCGAGATTCCGAAAGTAGTGGCGAGCGAAATCGGAGGAGCCTGCAAGTGATAGCGCTGGACTTAGCGGAACGCTCTGGAAAGGGCGGCCATAGTGGGTGATAGCCCCGTACGCGAAAAGACCGGTGTGGTACTGAGCTTGCGAGAAGTAGGGCGGGACACGAGAAATCCTGTCTGAAGATGGGGGGACCATCCTCCAAGGCTAAATACTCATCATCGACCGATAGTGAACAAGTACCGTGAGGGAAAGGCGAAAAGAACCCCGGGAGGGGAGTGAAATAGACCCTGAAACCGCATGCTTACAAAAAGTCGGAGCCCGCAAGGGTGACGGCGTACCTTTTGTATAATGGGTCAGCGACTTACATTCAGTGGCAAGGTTAACCGAATAGGGGAGCCGCAGGGAAACCGAGTCCGAACAGGGCGAATCAGTCGCTGGGTGTAGACCCGAAACCAGGTGATCTATCCATGTCCAGGATGAAGGTGCCGTAACAGGTACTGGAGGTCCGAACCCACTGCTGTTGCAAAAGCAGGGGATGAGGTGTGGATAGGGGTGAAAGGCTAAACAAACCTGGAAATAGCTGGTTCTCTCCGAAAACTATTTAGGTAGTGCCTCAAGTATTGCCTGCGGGGGTAGAGCACTGTTTTGGCTAGGGGGTCATGGCGACTTACCAAACCAAGGCAAACTCCGAATACCGCAGAGCAGAGCTTGGGAGACAGTGCACCGGGTGCTAACGTCCGGACACGAGAGGGAAACAACCCAGACCGCCAGCTAAGGTCCCTAAAATTGGCTAAGTGGGAAACGAAGTGGGAAGGCTAAAACAGTCAGGATGTTGGCTTAGAAGCAGCCATCATTTAAAGAAAGCGTAATAGCTCACTGATCGAGTCGTCCTGCGCGGAAGATGTAACGGGGCTCAAGCCAGTTACCGAAGCTGCGGATCTGCACGCGAGTGCAGGTGGTAGGAGAGCGTTCTGTAAGCCTGTGAAGGTGGCTTGAGAAGGCTGCTGGAGGTATCAGAAGTGCGAATGCTGACATGAGTAGCGTTAAAGCGGGTGAAAAGCCCGCTCGCCGTAAGCGCAAGGTTTCCTACGCAACGTTCATCGGCGTAGGGTGAGTCGGCCCCTAAGGCGAGGCAGAGATGCGTAGCTGATGGGAAGCAGGTCAACATTCC
>NZ_SNYL01000003.1:20841-23341 GCF_004363315.1 Tepidicella xavieri | reverse complement strand
TGGGTGTAGACCCGAAACCAGGTGATCTATCCATGTCCAGGATGAAGGTGCCGTAACAGGTACTGGAGGTCCGAACCCACTGCTGTTGCAAAAGCAGGGGATGAGGTGTGGATAGGGGTGAAAGGCTAAACAAACCTGGAAATAGCTGGTTCTCTCCGAAAACTATTTAGGTAGTGCCTCAAGTATTGCCTGCGGGGGTAGAGCACTGTTTTGGCTAGGGGGTCATGGCGACTTACCAAACCAAGGCAAACTCCGAATACCGCAGAGCAGAGCTTGGGAGACAGTGCACCGGGTGCTAACGTCCGGACACGAGAGGGAAACAACCCAGACCGCCAGCTAAGGTCCCTAAAATTGGCTAAGTGGGAAACGAAGTGGGAAGGCTAAAACAGTCAGGATGTTGGCTTAGAAGCAGCCATCATTTAAAGAAAGCGTAATAGCTCACTGATCGAGTCGTCCTGCGCGGAAGATGTAACGGGGCTCAAGCCAGTTACCGAAGCTGCGGATCTGCACGCGAGTGCAGGTGGTAGGAGAGCGTTCTGTAAGCCTGTGAAGGTGGCTTGAGAAGGCTGCTGGAGGTATCAGAAGTGCGAATGCTGACATGAGTAGCGTTAAAGCGGGTGAAAAGCCCGCTCGCCGTAAGCGCAAGGTTTCCTACGCAACGTTCATCGGCGTAGGGTGAGTCGGCCCCTAAGGCGAGGCAGAGATGCGTAGCTGATGGGAAGCAGGTCAACATTCCTGCACCGGCTGCAAGTGCGATGTGGGGACGGATCTTACTAGGTCATCCGGCGGTTGGAAGAGCCGGTTTAGGCAGAAGTAGGCGACACGTAGGCAAATCCGCGTGTCATATACCGAGGCTGTCGATCGAGCGGACTTGTTCGCGAAGTGACCAAACGGGGTCCCAGGAAAAGCCACTAAGCTTCAGCTTGCAGCTGACCGTACCGCAAACCGACACTGGTGCGCGAGATGAGTATTCTCAGGCGCTTGAGAGAACTCGGGAGAAGGAACTCGGCAAATTGACACCGTAACTTCGGAAGAAGGTGTGCCCTAGTAGTGTGTAGAGAACATCGAAGCATGAATGGGTTGCAAAAAATAGGTGGCTGCGACTGTTTACTAAAAACACAGCACTCTGCAAACACGAAAGTGGACGTATAGGGTGTGACGCCTGCCCGGTGCCGGAAGATTAATTGATGGGGTGCAAGCTCTTGATCGAAGTCCCGGTAAACGGCGGCCGTAACTATAACGGTCCTAAGGTAGCGAAATTCCTTGTCGGGTAAGTTCCGACCTGCACGAATGGCGTAACGATGGCCACACTGTCTCCTCCCGAGACTCAGCGAAGTTGAAATGTTTGTGATGATGCAATCTCCCCGCGGAAAGACGGAAAGACCCCATGAACCTTTACTGTAGCTTTGTATTGGACTTTGAACGGATCTGTGTAGGATAGGTGGGAGGCTTTGAAGGCAGGATGCTAGTTCTGCTGGAGCCGACGTTGAAATACCACCCTGGTGCGTTTGAGGTTCTAACCTGGCCCCCTGAATCGGGGGTGGGGACAGTGCATGGTAGGCAGTTTGACTGGGGCGGTCTCCTCCCAAAGCGTAACGGAGGAGTTCGAAGGTACGCTAGGCACGGTCGGACATCGTGCTCATAGTGCAATGGCATAAGCGTGCTTGACTGCGAGACTGACAAGTCGAGCAGGTGCGAAAGCAGGACATAGTGATCCGGTGGTTCTGTATGGAAGGGCCATCGCTCAACGGATAAAAGGTACTCTGGGGATAACAGGCTGATACCGCCCAAGAGTTCATATCGACGGCGGTGTTTGGCACCTCGATGTCGGCTCATCTCATCCTGGGGCTGTAGCCGGTCCCAAGGGTATGGCTGTTCGCCATTTAAAGAGGTACGTGAGCTGGGTTTAAAACGTCGTGAGACAGTTTGGTCCCTATCTTCCGTGGGCGCTGCAGATTTGAGGAAGCCTGCTCCTAGTACGAGAGGACCGGAGTGGACGCACCTCTGGTGTACCGGTTGTCACGCCAGTGGCATCGCCGGGTAGCTATGTGCGGAAGAGATAACCGCTGAAAGCATCTAAGCGGGAAACTCGTTCCAAGATGAGATCTGCCGGGGCCTCGAGCCCCCTGAAGGGTCGTTGTAGACCACGACGTGGATAGGCGGGGTGTGGAAGCGCAGCAATGCGTTAAGCTAACCCGTACTAATTGCCCGTGCGGCTTGACCCTATAATTTTGATCACGAAATCGCTGCAAAGAGAATGCATGCCGTATCGACTCGATACCGCATGAGTGATGCTGCCCAAGATCACGCAATCAAGAGCGGTTCGACTCTGTGAATTCGCCTGCAAGCCCCCAATCGCTTGCAGGCCACCCGTTATGCCTGACGACCATAGCAAGTTGGTCCCACTCCTTCCCATCCCGAACAGGACAGTGAAACGACTTCGCGCCGATGATAGTGCGGTCTCCCGTGTGAAAGTAGGTCATCGTCAGGCTGTTATGCC
>NZ_SNYL01000003.1:0-20744 GCF_004363315.1 Tepidicella xavieri | reverse complement strand
CCACTCCTTCCCATCCCGAACAGGACAGTGAAACGACTTCGCGCCGATGATAGTGCGGTCTCCCGTGTGAAAGTAGGTCATCGTCAGGCTGTTATGCCCCGGAACCCCGGACCCGTTTGTAGCGGGTTCGGGGTTTTCGTTTTTGTTTTCACGCCATGAACCAAGCCCATTTCTCCTATACCCGTGCGCAAAGCCTGCCCTCGATTTTGGCGCGACGCATCATGATTCTGGATGGGGCGATGGGGACCATGATCCAGCGCTTCAGGCTGGGGGAGGCGCAATACCGGGGTGAAGGCGCGCAGGGGCTGCCGGAGCCGTTGCGTGAGCGCCTTCAAGCCCTGCCTGGCGAAGTGAAAGGCAACAATGAGTTGCTCAGTTTGTCGCGCCCGGATGTGATTCTTGGGATTCACGAGGGCTATTTGGCGGCGGGCGCCGACATCATTGAAACCAACACCTTTGGGGCGACTTCGGTGGCGCAGGAGGATTACGGGATGGCCGAGTGGGTTCGTGAAATGAACCTGGCCTCGGCGCGTTTGGCCCGGCAGGCGTGCGACCGATACACCACGCCCGACAAACCGCGTTTTGCCGCTGGGGCTTTGGGACCCACGCCCAAGACGGCGAGCATCAGCCCCGACGTGAACGACCCGGGCGCCCGTAACATCACGTTTGACGCCTTGGCGCAAGCGTATGGCGAGCAGGTCGAAGCCTTGGTGGAGGGCGGGGTGGATCTGCTGCTCGCGGAGACCATTTTCGATACGTTGAATGCCAAGGCTGCCCTGTTTGCCATCGAGGCGTATTTCGAGCGATCGGGACAGCGTTTGCCGGTGATCATCAGTGGCACGGTGACGGATGCGTCGGGCCGCATTCTGAGTGGCCAAACGGTGGGGGCGTTTTGGGCCAGCGTGCGGCATGCGCGGCCATTGGCGGTGGGGCTCAATTGCGCGCTCGGGGCGGCTCTGATGAAGCCTTATATCCAGGAGTTGGCTCGTTTGGCGCAAGGGACGTTCATTTCTTGTTATCCGAATGCGGGCCTGCCCAACCCGATGAGCGAAACAGGGTTTGACGAGACGCCTGCGGACACGTCCAGGCTCCTGCATGAGTTTGCGGCCGAAGGGTTGGTGAATATCGTGGGCGGCTGTTGTGGCACGACGCCAGACCACATCGCAGCGATCGGGTCGGCAGTGGCAGGCGCTGCGCCGCGGCGTGGGGCGTTTGAGCGTTACGTTTGAGGCGATTTGAGCGCCTTGTTCATGGGTTTGCCCTGCATGGTCGGGGTCCTTGCGGGGCTTATACTGCACCGACTGCCGATGATCACCGGGATCGGGGACGAGCCGGCCCTTGCACACCATGAACCTTGAGCGCCTGCGACTGGATGCCGTGCTGAGCCTGCTGCAGCGGGCGGGCTACGCCGTTCCTGATCGTGAAGGCGTGACGCAGGAAGCGTATATCCAGGCGTTGTTGGATGGGCTGTGCGAGTTGTCATCGACCGACTCGCTCACGGGCCTGCTGAACCGGCGCTCGTTTCTGTGGACGCTGGAGCAGGAACTGGATCGGGTGGCCCGGGGGGGCGAATATGCGCTGCTGCTGGCGGTGGACATCGACCACTTCAAGCGGGTCAATGACACGCATGGCCATGCGGTCGGGGACGAAGTGATTCGAATGGTGGCGCAAACGCTGCAGCGTTGCGTGCGGCCGATGGACACCGTGGCGCGTATCGGTGGCGAGGAGTTTTGCATTGCGTGCCCGAATTGCTCACCGTCGTATGCGCCGGTGGTGGCCGAGCGGGTGCGCCGGGCCGTGGCCGAGACGCCGGTGGCATGGGCGCCTGGCCAGACGCTGGCGGTCACGGTGAGCTGCGGTGGCGCCTTGGCAACGCCCTGGATCCGCGGCATGGTGTCGGACTGGCTGGAGCGCGCGGACCGGCAGTTGTACCGCGCCAAGCGCGAAGGGCGTAACCGCGTCTGCCTGGAGGCGGTGCAGGCGGCGGAGGTGAGCGCCGAGGAAAAAGGACTGTTGCTGGGCTGGGGGCCGGCGGACTCCCTTATGATGGACAAGCGCGACCATGCGTGATGTGCAAGGACTGGACCGATGACCGTTGAGCGTTCTGAACCCGTGACCGGCTCCGCTGAGGAGGCGGTGTTGTTGCGGCCGCTCAAAGGCAAGGTGATTGCCGTGACCAGTGGCAAAGGCGGCGTCGGCAAGACTTTCGTGTCGGCCAATTTGGCTGCGGCCCTCACCCGGCGCGGGCTCAAGGTGCTGGTGCTCGATGCCGATCTGGGTCTGGCCAATTTGGATGTGGTGCTCAACCTGTACCCCAAGTTGACGCTGCACGATGTGTTTACGGGCAAGGCGACGCTGGATGACGCGATTCTGAAGGCGCCGGGCGGCTTTTCGGTGATTCTGGCAGGCTCGGGGATGGTGGAGTACTCGCGTCTGACGCCGGAGGTGCGGCAGGACTTTCTGGCGCTGATGACCGAGGTGGTGCCGCGCTATGACGTGGTGTTGCTGGACACCGGGGCCGGCATATCGGACGTGGTGCTGTTTGCCCTCTCGTTGGCCAGCGAGATTTTGCTCGTGGCCACGCCGGAGCCCACGTCCTTGACCGATGCGTATGCCACGATCAAGGTGCTGGCGACGCAGCAGCGGCGCCAGCGGGTCCGCATCCTGGTCAATCAGGCCGCTCGCCCCGGGGATGGCAAGGCGATCACCACGCAGTTGCAGACAGTGCTCAACCGTTTCGTGGGTTCGGTGCAGAAAAGCCCGGCCGGGCAGGACATACCGGCGATTCGCCTGATTCATGTCGGCGACATTCCTGTCGATCCGGCGGTGAAGGAGGCGGTGATGCGGCGCCAGCTGCTGCTGACGCAAACCCCAGGCTCCCCGGCCGGGATGGCGGTGACGCAGATTGCCGGCCGGCTGGTGGAAACGGTGATTCGCCCAGACGAACACGCCTGAGCTGCCGGCGTGCCGGACTCGTGATGGGCATCGCGCGGCTTCAGGCGGGCGATCAGGAGGCCGCAGGGACGATGGCGGTGACCTCGATTTCGACCCGGGCCCGCGCCTCCATGAGAGCGCTGACTTCCAGACAGGCCATGGCCGGGTAGTGCTTGCCCATCACTTCGCGATAGACGGTGCCGAGCTCACGCAAGCGGCGGTGGTATTCGTCGCGGTCGATGATGTACCAGTTCATGCGGCACATGTGTTCGGGGCCGGCGCCAGCCGCTTCGAGCACGGCGCGGACGTTGAGCAAGGTCTGGCGGCACTGTGCGATGAAGTCGTCGGATTCGAAGCGTTGCTCCGCATTCCAGCCGATTTGGCCGCCCGTGAAGATGAGTTGGCTGCCGGGGTCGATGCGGGCGGCGATGCCGTTGGCATAGCCTTTGGGGGGGAGCCAGCCTGGAGGCTGGAGGGGGCGCAAATGGGGCATGGTTCGACCTGGGTGATGGTTCAAGTGCTGGCCGCGCGTTGGCGCAGCACGTAGCGTTGGAGTTTGCCGGTTTCGGTGCGTGGCAGCGCGGCGAGGAATTCGATTTCGCGCGGGTACTTGTACGGGGCGAGGGTGTGCTTGACGTGATCCTGCAGGGCTTTGACGAGGGCCGCGTCGCCGACATGGCCGGGGCGCAAGACGCAGTAGGCTTTGATGATCATGCCGCGTTCGGGGTCGGGTTTGCCCACGACCCCACACTCGGCCACGGCCGGGTGTTTGAGCAGGGTGTCTTCGACTTCGGGGCCGCCGACGTTATAGCCGGCGGTGATGATCATGTCGTCGGTGCGGGTCTGATAGAAAAAGTAGCCGTCTTCGTCCTGCATGAAGGCGTCGCCGGGGTAATTCCAGCCCCGGCGGACGTACTGGGTTTGGCGGGGATCGTCCATATAGCGGCAGCCGGTGGGCCCGATGACGGCAAGTTTGCCGATGGTGCCGCGAGGCACCTCCTGCCCGGATTCATCGACGACTTTGGCCTGATAGCCGGGGACGACCTTGCCAATGGCGCCACGTCGCACGTCAGCGCCGGCTGAGGAGATGAAGATGTGGAACATCTCGGTGGCGCCGATGCCGTCGATCATTTCGATGCCGGTGGCGTCTTTCCAGAGCAGGCGCGTGGCATCGGGCAACCCTTCGCCGGCGCTGACGCTCAGCCGCAGGCTGGGCAGGCCGTGCTGCTTGGCAAAGGGGGCCATCTGGCGATAAAAGGTGGGGGCGGTGTAGCAGACGGTCACACCCACCCGGGCCATGGTCTGAACCATGACTTCGGGGGTGTAGGGCACGCTGGGAAAGTAGACGGAAGCCCCGGCCCACAGGGTGAAGATGAGCAGGCCGCCGAGGCCGAAGGTGAAGGCCAGCGGCGGGGAGCCCGCCACGATGTCGGCGCTGCGCAGTTGGAGCACGTGGCGGGGCCAGGTTTCGCAGGCGGCCAGGACGTCGAGGTGGGTGTGCACGGCGGCTTTGGGTTGGCCGGTGGTGCCAGAGGTGAAGGCCAGCAAGGCGATGTCGGTGGCTGCGGTGGGGCAGGCGGGAAAGGGGGTGGTTTCGCCGCGGCTCAGGAGGACGTCGAGATCGTCATGGCCGGCGGCATGGGCGACACCGGTGTGGAAGGCCGCCACGCGCAGGGGGTGTGGGCCTTCGGCGATGGCGCGGTCGAGATCGCCCAGCAGGCGGGCGTCGCACAGGGCCAGGCTGGGCTTGGCCTTGACGATAATGTCGCCGAGCTCTTTGGCCCGCAGCAGCGGCATGGTGGCCACGGCGATGAGGCCAGCTTTGACGACGGCCAGCCAGGCAATGGCCAGGGAGACGGAGTTGCCGCCACGCAGCAGCACGCGATTGCCGGGCTGCAGGCCGTAATGTCGGGTCAATACATGGGCGAGGCGATCGACGGCGTCCAGGGTTTGTTGGTAGGTGAGGGTGCGTTCGTCGCTGCGCAGCAATGGGTGATTGCCCCAGCCTTTGTGGGCGACGGCATCGTCGAGCAGGCGCTGCACGAGGTTGAGTTGGGGCGGGAATTGCAACTCGGGCAGGTCGTACACGAGCTGCGGCCACTGGTCCAGGGGAGGCAGGCGGTCGTGCACGTAGCGGTCGGTCTGGGCGCTGCGGGCGGGGGCGACGGACATGGGGTCCTCCAAAGGGCTTTCAGGAATTGAGAACGGCCTTGCCGAGGATGAGGAGTTGGACTTCGGTGGCGCCTTCGTAGATGCGCAACGCACGGATGTCGCGATACAGGCTCTCCACTTTTTGTCCGATGCGCACGCCTTGGCCGCCGTGCATTTGCAAGGCCATGTCAATGACGCGCTGGGCGTTTTCGGTGGCGGTCATCTTGGCCATGGCCGCCGCTGCGGTGTAAGCACGGGGCAGTGGCTGGTCGGGCGGGGCGCTGTCTCGCATCCAGGCGGCGCGGTAGGTGAGGAGAGCGGCCGATTCGATGAGGGCGCTCATTTCGCCCAAACGGACCTGGGTGAGTTGAAAGTCGGCCAGGGTCTGCCCGAACATGCGTCGCTGCCGGGCGTAGCGGACGGCTTCGGCCAGCGCCCGCCGAGCCATGCCCAGGGCGGCTGCGGCGACCGAGGCGCGGAAGATGTCCAGCGTCTGCATGGCCAGTTTGAAGCCCCCATGCAGCGGCCCGAGCAGGGCGGTGTCAGGCAGGTGGCAGGTGCTCAAGCGCAGCGTGGCCAAGGGGTGAGGCGCCATCAGGGCGATGTGGGCGCTGCTGTCGAGCCCGGGCTGGCCGGCGGGAACGATGAAGGCGCTGATGCCGCGTGCGCCGGCTTCCGGATCGGTTTTGGCGAAGGTAACGTAGAAGTCGGCCAGGCCGCCATTGCTGATCCAGGTTTTGGTGCCGTCGAGCTGCCAACCGCCAGGCACGGCCTGGGCACGGGTGCGCAGGGCCGCCACGTCGGAGCCGGCGTCGGGTTCGCTCAGGGCAAAGGCGGCGATCTGCTCGCCGCGCGCGACGGCGGGCAGGTGGGCCGCCTGCTGGGCGGGAGTGCCAGCGAGGGTGATGGCACCCGAGCCGAGGCCTTGCATGGCGAAAGCGAAATCGGCCAGCGGTGAGTGAAAGGCCAGGGTTTCGCGAAGCAGCACCAAGGCGCGAGAGTCCAGCCGGGGCAGGGCACCGCCGTGAGTCGCCGGGACGCAGTATCGCAGCCAGCCAGCGGTGCCGAGCCGCCGTACCCATTCCCGGCAGGCGGCGCGGTCATCGCTTTCGTCCACGGTCTGTTCGGCGGACCAGGCGGCCAGTGTCGGGGCCAGTTGTCGGTGGGCGTCATCGAAAAACGGCAGCCCGAGGTGGTCGAGCGACGGATGCGGGGGGGCCGGCGGGTGAGGGTGCGGGTTTTCGAAGGCCACCATGGGTTCAGTCTCCTTCGAAGATGGGCCGTTGCTTGGCGGCAAACGCCTCGAACGCGCGGCGGAAGTCCTGCGTTTGCATGCAGATGGCTTGGGCTTGGGCTTCGGCCTCGATCGCTTGATCGAGGCCCATGTTCCATTCCTGATGCAGCATGGTTTTGGTCATGCCGTGGGCAAACGTCGGGCCGCTGGCCAATTCGGCGGCCAATGCATGCGCGGCTTGCGGCAGCGCGTCGGGGTCGTGCAGGTCGTTGAAGAAGCCCCAGGACAAGCCTTCCTGAGCGGTCATGGCGCGCCCGGTGAACAGCAGCTCGCTGGCGCGGCCTTGGCCAATGACGCGGGGCAGCAGGGCGCAGGCCCCCATGTCGGCCCCGGCCAGCCCCACCCGGGTGAACAGGAACGCGGTCTTGCTGCGGGGAGTGCCCAGCCGCAGGTCGCTGGCCAGCGCGAGCATGGCGCCGGCGCCCGCGCAGACCCCGTCGATGGCGGCAACGATGGGCTGTGGGCAGGCGCGCATGGCCTTGACCACATCGCCGGTCATGCGCGTGAAGGCCAGCAGTTCGGGCATGGTCATGCGGGTCAAGGGGCCGATGATTTCGTGCACATCGCCGCCCGAGCAGAAGTTGTCGCCGGCGCCGCGCAGCACCACGGCGCGGACGTCGGTGGCATAGGGCAGGGCGCGGAACCAGTCGCGCAGTTCGCCGTAGGAGTCGAAGGTCAGGGGGTTCTTGCGCTCGGGGCGGTTGAGGGTGACGGTGGCGATGCCGGCCTCGATCTGGCAGAGAAAGTGTTGCGGCGCCTGTGTGGCCTGAGCGCGAAACTGCGCGCGCATGGGGTTGTGATCGGGGATGGGGTGCTTCATGGGGTGGTGGTTTGTTGGGCTTTGACTTTGCCGAGCAGCCGATAGAGCTGGGTCATGTCGCGATCGCTCAGGGCGGAAAAGGCTTCGACGATCCAGGCTTCGTGCACCTGGGCCATGTCGGCAAAGGCGGCATGACCGGCTGGCGTGAGGCGGACGCGAAACGCCCGGCGGTCCTCTTCCACCTCCACCCGTTCGACCAAGCCTTCGGCCACGAGCTGGTCGGTGATGCCGGTGACATTGCCGCCAGTGACCATGAGCCGTGCCGAGAGCTCTTTCATCTTGAGCCCTTCGGGGTGGCGTTCGAGCTGGGCCATGAGGTCGAAGCGGGGCAGGGTGGTGCCAAACCGCTCACGCAGCCCGCTGCGGATGCGCTTTTCGATCAACTGGGTGCAGGTGAGCAGGCGCAACCACAGGCGCAGGGCTTCGGGGTGCTCGCTGTGCAGGCGGGCTTCGAGATCCAGGACGGCGGCTTCTTCGGTCATAGACGATCAGACAGGCTGGGCTTTCTGGCGGGCGATTTCGCGGTAGAGCTGATCGCGTCCGCTCAGATAAGGCAGGGGCCATTCGATGGCGTGGCTTTGGAGCTTGGCGGCTTCATGCAGCGTCCAGGCGGGGTTGGCCAGGTGCGGACGGGCGATGGCGCAGAGGTCGGCCCGGCCGGCGCCGATGATGCTGTTGGCGTGGTCGGCTTCGGTGATGGCACCCACGGCCATGGTGAGGATGCCGGCTTCGTTGCGGATGCGGTCGGCAAAGGGCGTTTGGTACATGCGGCCATAGACGGGACGGGCGACGCGCGTGGTCTGGCCCGATGAGACGTCGATCAGGTCGCAGCCCGCGGCCTTGAACAGGCGTGCGATAGCCACCGCATCGTCCGGTGTGTTGCCGCCCGGGGCCCAGTCGTGGGCAGAGATGCGCACGCTCATGGGCCGATCGGCCGGCCAGACGGCCCGCATGGCCTGGAACACCTCCAGCGGGTAGCGGCAGCGATTGTCCAGTGAGCCGCCGTAATCGTCAGTGCGTTGGTTGGTCAGCGGGCAGATGAAGCTCGACAGCAGGTAGCCGTGCGCGCAATGCAGCTCCAGCCAGTCGAAGCCGGCGGCGGCAGCGCGCTGGGTGGCAGCGACGAATGCGGCGGTCAGGGCGTCCATGTCGGCGCGGGTCATGGCGCGGGGTATCTGGTTTTGCGGGCCGTAGGGGATGGCGCTGGCCGCCAGCAAGGGCCAGTTGGGGGGGGCGTCGGGCTGCCCGCTGGGGCTGGGCAGGGGCTCATCCATCGCTTCCCAGCCGCGCTGGGTGGAGCCTTTGGGGCCGCTGTGCCCCAGCTGCAGGCCGATGGCGGCCGACGTTTCACCGTGCACGAAGTCCACGATGCGGCGCAGGGCGTCGACTTGTGTGTCGTTCCATAATCCCGGGCAACCCAGGGTGATGCGGCCTTCGGGCGTGGGGCTGGTCATCTCGACCATGACCAATGCGGCGCCTCCCATGGCGCGGGCGCCGAGGTGAACGAGGTGGTAATCGCCCACGGTGCCGTCGATGGCTTTGTACTGGGCCATGGGAGAGACCACGATGCGGTTTTTCAGGCGCAGGCCACGCACTTGCAGTGGCAGCAGCATCGGAGGAACGGGCTGAGGCGGGTTGGGGACGCCAACGCGTTCGGCCAGCCAGCGTTCATACCCTTCCAGCCAGGTGGTGTCGCGCAGGCGCAGGTTCTCGTGGCTGATGCGCTGGCTGCGGGTGAGCAGGGAGTAGGCGAACTGTTCGATCTCCATGCCGGTGTAGCGGTTGACGTTTTCAAACCACTCGGTGGAGTTGCGGGCAGCGTTCTGGATTTTGAGCACCTCCACGCTGCGACGGGCTTCATAACCCTGAAGCACATCAGCCAGGGAGCCGCCTTTAGCAAAGGTCTCGCACAGGTCGATGGCATCTTCGAGGGCCAGTTTGGTGCCGCTGCCGATCGAGAAATGGGCCGTGTGTGCCGCGTCGCCCATGAGCACGATGGGGACTCGCCGGCCATCGGGCAGATCCTGCCAGTGCACCCAGGTTTTGCAGATGACGCGCGGGAAACGGATCCAGATGGCCGAGCCTCGCAAATGCGCGGCGTTGCTGATCAGTCGGTGTCCGTCGAGATGGCGGGCAAACAGGTGTTCGCAAAAAGCGATGCCGTCCTCCTGGCTCATCTGGTCCAGTCCGTGGGCTTTCCAGACCGATTCCGGCGTCTCGACAATAAAGGTGGAGGTGTGGGCGTCGAATTGGTAGGCATGGGCCTGAAACCAGCCGTGCTCGGTCTGCTCGAACGCAAAGGTAAAGGCATCGAACGTTTGGTGCGTGCCCAGCCACACGAAACGGCATTGGCGCGTGTCGATGTCGGGTTGGTAGGTGCTGGCGTAACGGGTGCGGGTGCGGCTGTTGAGACCATCGCTGGCGATGACGAGGTCGGCGCCGTATTGCATCGCCAGCGCCTGATCATCGGTGACCTCGGTTTCGAACACCAGTTCCACCCCGAGCTCGCGGCAGCGAGCCTGCAGGATATTGAGCAGGTGCTTGCGCCCAATGCCACAAAAACCGTGGCCGCTGGAGCGAACCGACCGCCCCTTGAAGAACACCTCGATGTCATCCCAGTGATTGAAGGCGTCCCCGATTTGCTGGGCCGTGGGGGCATCGGCGGCACGCAAATTGTCCAGCGTGGCATCGGAAAACACCACCCCCCAGCCAAAGGTGTCGTGAGGGCGGTTGCGCTCCACCACCACGACCCGATGCGTCGGGTCCTGTTTTTTCATCAACAGCCCGAAATACAGACCGGCCGGGCCGCCACCGATGCAGAGGATGTTCATGGGCATTTTGTTTAGGTTTAAACAAAAGTGTGCCCTCGCTGGTGCGGGCCGGGGAGCGGGAATACCCTGATCTGGATCAAAGCGCGTGAGGGTGGCGGGAACCGGGGCGCACCGGCGGTGCCAAAATGGCAGTGGGGCCTCGCCCGCGTCTGAAGGAGAACGACATGGTGTATCGATTCAAGACCAAGGCCACTGGCGATGTGGTGATGCTGGACCAGAACGGCAAGCAGTTGTTGGAGATTCTGGGGAAAGATCCCAGCGGCCCGGGCATTCTGCTGGTGGAGCAGATGCCTGCGGCCATCGAGGCGATTCAGGCGGCCGTGCTGCAGGAGGAAGCCGATTACGAGCGCCGCAAGCAGGAGGCCATCGAGAAGGGCGAATACGTGCCCGACCCCGAGCGGGTGAGCTTGCGCACCCGGGTGGCCCCGTTTCTGGAGATGCTCAAGCATTGCCAGCGCGAGAATGCCGAGGTGGTCTGGGGCGTTTAACCGGGGCTGGCGGGGGAAGGATCGGTAGGCGGCTCAAGTGCCCTCAGCCGCTTTGCACATGACTGCACCGACATCCCCGGGTAGATGCCCAGGGCTCGTGCCATGGCGTTGCTGTGGCTGACGACGCCGCTGGTCCAGGTGCTGTATGCCTGGCCGATGCAAGCCGATTCGTGAGAAACGGTGCAGGCGGCCAGGTGAGCCGCTTCCAGCCGCGCCAGCGCAGCGATGCCGGCCTGCTCTTTGCCGACACCCGCGTCATTGAAGACGGTCAGCAGTGGTTTGACGGCCAGAGCATAGCGCGCCGCACTCAAGCCGCCGTGTGATCCGGTCACGGCCAAGCAGCCCTGATCGTGCGGCGTGAGTTCGGTCACCGAATCGAGCAGACGAACCTGTGGTGACTGCATGAGACGCAAAAAGCCCCTGCTGGGGAGCAGGGGCTTGGTGCCCATCCGAGGGGAGACACGGGTCAGTCGGCGTACTGGCCAGCAGCGTCGATGGCCGCCTTGAGCTTGACGATCTGGTCAGCCACGAATGCCTTGTGGCCTTCGGGGGTGACGCGGTTGTCGGTCACGACGATCGCGCTCAGCGCCTTTTGCTTCTGGATGAAGTCCGGATCCTTGAGGGCGGCGCGCAGCGCGTCGTTGAGCTTCTTGGTCACGGCCGGGGGCGTGCCTTTGGGGGCATAGAGGCCATGCCAGATGGTCAGGTTGAAATCCTTCAGCCCCATTTCCTGCAGCGAGGGATAGTGCTTGAGCACCGGGTGGTCAGACAGGGGTTTGGCGGTGGTGACGGCAAATGCCTTGACGCGACCGGCCTCGATTTGGCTGGTGGTGTTGGTGGTCTGGTCGCACATCACGTCCACCTGGCCGCCAATGAGGGCGTTCATGGCCGGCGCGGTGCCGCCAAAGGGAATGGTGGTCATGGCTTGCCCTGCCTTGATGGCAGATTGCCACATCAGGCCGCAGATGTGCGACGCGGAGCCCAGACCGGCATGGGCCAGGTTGAGCTTGCCGCTGTTGGCGCGGATATAGTTTTCGAAATCGCGGTAGGTGTTCGCGGGCAGTTGCGGCTTGCCAATCAGGGTCATGGGCACGTCGTTGATCATGCCCAGGTATTCGAAATCTTCCAGCGCGTTGAACTGCAGTCGGCGGTAGAGGCCGGCGGTGGATGCCATGCCGATGTGCCAGACCAGCAGGGTGTGGCCATCCGGGGTGGCGCGGGCCGCGCGGGTGGCACCGATCGTGCCGCCTGCGCCTGCGGCATTTTCCACGACGATGTTGGCATTGCCCAGATGCTTGCGCATGGCTTCGGCGAGCTGCCGGGCCACGGTGTCGGTGGGGCCGCCAGCGGTAAACGGCACGATGAAGGTGATGGGCTTGGTGGGGAAATCTTGGGCGTGGGCGCTGACCGCCAGGGTGGCGGCGGCTGCGAGGGCCATCCAGGGTTTCATGCGTGTTTCCTTGGTCGAACGGAAAGCCCCATGTTAGCCGCCCGGGGAAGGGGTTGTCATCGCGGGAACTACGTAGTCCGGCATCAGGGAAAACCGGGGGTCAGTCGTAGCGCCGCGCGTCTTCGATGACCTTGCCATCGTTGGGCAGGCTGCCGGCTTGCACCAGCACGGCGTGTCCACGCAGCTTGGTGACTTCACGCATCGTGTCTTCGAGCGCCCCCACGAGCGCCTGACCATCCCCCTGCCAAGGCTGCCGCAGCTCGACCTGCAGCGCCATGCGGTCGTCGGCCATTTCCCCAGTGACGACGAGGCGGGCCTTGAGCACCTCGGGGTGCCGGCGCACGATCTCGGCCACCTGAGAGGGGTGGACGAACATGCCTTTGATTTTGGTGGTCTGGTCGGCGCGGCCCATCCAGCCTTTGATGCGGGTGTTGGTGCGGCCGCTGGGGCATGGGCCTGGCAGGATGGCGGAGAGGTCTCCGGTGCCGAAGCGCACCAGGGGATAGTCGGGGTTGAGCACGGTGACCACCACTTCGCCGACTTCGCCCTCGGCCACCGGGTCGCCGGTGCCGGGTCGCACGATTTCCAGGATCACGTGTTCGCCCAACACCAAGCCTTCACGCGCGGGTGTTTCATAGGCGATGAGCCCGGCGTCGGCCGTGGCGTAACACTGGTAGGCCACGATTCCGTGTTGGCCGAACCAGTCGCGCAGCGAAGGCGGGCAGGCTTCGCCGGAGACCAGCGCCTTGCGGATGGGGAGGGCAAGGCCCGCTTGCTCGGCCTTTTCGACCAGGATGCGCAGGAAGCTCGGTGTGCCGGCGTAGGCGCTGGGCCGCAAGTCCTCGATGGCGGCGAGCTGTTGCTCGGTGTTGCCCACGCCGCCAGGGATGACGGTGCAGCCCAGGGCGTGGGCGCCACTTTCCATGATCCAGGCGCCTGGGGTGAGGTGGTAGCTGAAGCTGTTGTGGATGAGTTCGCCCGGCTCGAAGCCGGCGGCGACCATGGCGCGGGCCGATCGCCAGTAGTTGGCGCCTTGCCCTTCGGGCTCGTAGATCGGGCCCGGAGACTGGTACACCCGTCGGGCTCCGGAAGCCCGGAGCAGGCCCTTCCAGCCAATGGCGGCAAAGCCCCCGAAAGGGTCTGCGCCTGCGCGCCGGCTGGCCTGCTGGCGCTCCAGCAATTCGTGCTTGCGAATGACGGGCAGCGTGGCCAGTGCGGCCCGGCTGCGGATGCGGTCCGGATCGATGCCGGCCAGCAGCTGCGCATAAGCGGCACTGTGCGTTTGCGCGTGGCGGATGTGGGCCGGCAAGGCCGCCATGAGGGCGGCTTCGCGCTCGGCCGGCGATCGGGTTTCGAGGGTGTCGAAATGGGCGGGCATGACAGGGCTCGGCAATAAGAAGACGGGGGGTGGGGCTGTTCAGGCCAGCCAGCGCTTGCGGCGCTTGTAGCTCTTGACTTCCTTGAAGCTCTTGCGCTCGGCGCCACCCATGCCCAGGTAAAATTCCTTGACGTCCTCGTTGTTGCGCAGGTCCTCGGCGGCGCCGTCCATGACGATGCGGCCCGACTCCATGATGTAGCCGTAGTTGGCGTAGCGCAGCGCCATGTTGGTGTTCTGCTCGGCGATCAGGAAGCTGACCTTCTCCTTCTGGTTCAGGTCCTTGACGATCTCGAACACCTCCTCCACGATCTGCGGCGCCAGGCCCATCGACGGCTCGTCCAGCAGCACGACGCTGGGGTTGGCCATCAGGGCGCGGCCGATCGCGCACATCTGCTGCTCGCCGCCGGAGGTGTAGGCGGCCTGGCTGGTGCGGCGGGTTTTGAGGCGCGGGAAGTAGGTGTAGACCTTCTCCAGGTTGGCGGCGATCTCGCCCTTGTCCTTGCGCGTGTAGGCGCCGGTCAGCAGGTTTTCCTCGATCGTCAGGTGGGCGAAGCAGTGCCGCCCCTCCATCACCTGTACCACGCCGCGCTTGACGAGGTCGGCGGGCGTGAGGTTCTCGATGCGCTCGCCGCGCAGCTCGATCGAGCCCTTGGTGACTTCGCCGCGCTCGCCCTTGAGCAGGTTGGAGATGGCGCGCAAGGTGGTGGTCTTGCCGGCGCCGTTGCCGCCCAGGATGGCGGCGATCTGGCCCTCGGCGAGCTGCAGCGAGACGCCCTTGAGCACGAGGATGACGTGGTTGTAGATGACCTCGATGCCGTTGACGGTGAGGACGGGAGTGGGTGTCGTCATGGGGTGACCTCGGTAACGTGGCTGGGTGCGCAGGCACCACACGTCAGCGCCGCGGACCGACGCTGGCGGGTGGTGGCGGGGGCTGCGGAACGCCTGCCCCCACCGCGGGGTGGTCGGCATGGACCGACCGACCCCTGCCCGGACCATCAGGACTGGCAATCCTGCGGCGTGCGGCGCTGGATCTTCTTCTCGGCGGCGTACTTGTCGGCCGCGGCGCGCACCATCGGCTTGAGGATCTGCTCGTCGGCCTGGTACCAGTCGCTCGTGAACTCCCACTTGCTGCCGTTCCAGGTGTGGATGCGGGCCCAGGCCGCGCCCATGTGGTCCTGGCAGCTCGTCGAAATCGGCCGCATCACGCCCTTGAAGCCCAGTGCATCGAGCTTGGCCTGCGTCAGGTTCAGGTTTTCCAGGCCCCAGCGCACCTGCTCGCCGGTCATGACCTTGCCCTTGCCGAAGCGCTCCTGCGCGGCACGCACGCCTTCGACGGCGAGCATCGCGCTCATCGCCCCGCGCACATACAGAACCGAGCCGACCTCATCCTTGGGGCCCGTACCCTGGCCCTTGCCGTGCACCTTCTCGAGGATTTCCTTGATGAAGGGGGCGTTGGGCTCGGCGCCGTGCTGCATGGTGACGGCGTTGTAGCCCTTGGCGCCTTCGCCGATGTCCTTGACGTCCGGTTCGGCGCCGGCCCACCAGACCCCGTAGATCTTGTCGCGCGGGTAGCCGACCGCCTGCGCTTCCTTGAGCAGGGTAGAGTTCATCACCCCCCAGCCCCAGTTGATCACGTAGTCGGGGCGCTGTTGACGGATCTGCAGCCAGGTGGACTTCTGTTCCACACCGGGGTGCGGCACTGGCAGCAGCGTCAGCTGGTAGCCGTGCATCGTGGCACGCTGCTGCAGAATGGGAATCGCCTCTTTGCCAAACGGGCTGTCGTGATAGACCAGGGCGATCTTTTTGCCCTTGAGCTTGTCGAAGCCGCCTTCCTTCTTGGCGATGTGCTGGATGATCACGTCGCCGGCCACCCAGTAGGTGCCCGCGAGCGGGAAGTTCCACTTGAAGACGCCGCCATCTTGCGACTCGCTGCGGCCATAGCCGACAGTGATGAGCGGAATCTTGTCCACGGGGGCTTTTTCGGTCAGCGCGAAGGTGATGCCGGTGGACAGCGGCTGGAACATCGCGGCGCCGCCGTTCTTGCCCTTGAGGCGCTCGTAGCACTCGACCCCGCGGTCGGTTGCGTAGCCGGTTTCGCACTCTTCGAACGAGATCTTGACCCCGTTGATGCCGCCGCGGGCATTGGTGAGCTTGAGGTAGTCGATAAAGCCGTTGGCCCACGGCACGCCGTTGGGCGCGTAGGCGCCGGTGCGGTACACCAGCACCGGGAAGAACTGCTCCTTGGCCTGCTGGGCCTGAGCCGGTGTGCCCACCAGCGCGCTGGACAGGGCGGCAGTCGCTGCGGCGGCAGCGAGGATCACGGGACGTAGCTTCATGGTCTGTCTCCTAGGTTGGTTGAAGCACGGGTGGGGAACGATGATCAGTGCGGGAACGGCCAGATGCGCAGCTTTTGCTTGCCGACGCTCCACAACTTGGCCAGACCGTGGGGTTCGACGATCAGAAACCACACGATCAGCGCCCCGAAGATCATGTATTCGGCATGGGACACCGCCGCGGTCGAGACGTCAATCCCGAACAACCCGCCCAGCCAGGGCAGGAACTGGTTCAGGAAGATGGGCAGCACGACGATGAAGGCCGCCCCGAAGAAGCTGCCCATGATCGAGCCCAGGCCGCCGATGATGACCATGAACAGCAGCTGGAACGAGCGGTCGATCGAGAAGGCCGCCGGCTCCCACGAACCCAGGTGGATGAAGCCCCACAGCGCGCCGGCCACGCCGACGATGAAGGAGCTGACCGCGAACGCCGACAGCTTGGCGTACACCGGGCGGATGCCGATGACCGCAGCGGCCACGTCCATGTCGCGGATCGCCATCCACTCACGCCCGATGGTGGAGCGCACGAGGTTTTTGGCCAGCACGCCGAAGACCACGACGAAGCCCAGGCAGAACAGGTACTTCTCCACCGGCGTGTCGATGCGCCAGCCGAGCACACTGAGGTTGGACACCGACACCGAGCCCGACGGGTTGTTGTTGGTGAACCAGCCGATGCGCAGGAAGGCCCAGTCGCAGAAGAACTGTGCCGCCAGCGTCGCCACGGCCAGGTACAGCCCCTTGACGCGCAGGCTGGGGATGCCGAAGAACATGCCCACGACCGTGGCGCACAGACCGCCGATGAGCAGCGCGGCGATGAGCGGCATGCCCTCGAAGCGCACGAAGGCGTTGTAGGCCATGTAGGCGCCCACCGCCATGAACGCGCCCGAGCCGAGCGAGATCTGGCCGCAGTAGCCGACCAGGATGTTGACCCCGATGGCCGCCAGCGACAGGATCAGAAACGGAATCAGGATGGCACGAAAGAAGTATTCATCGGCCAGTAGTGGCACGCCGACGAACGCAAACGCCACCAGCGCCAGGATGAACCAGCGGTCCTGCGCGATCGGGAAGATCTGCTGGTCCTCCCGGTAGCTGGTCTTGAATTGGCCATTTTCACGGTAGATCATGGTGGGGAGTTCCTTACACGCGGTCGATGATCTTCTCGCCGAACAGGCCCTGCGGACGGAACAGCAGGAACACCAGCGCCAGGACGTAGGCGAACCAGATTTCGATGCCGCCGCCGACCAGGGGCCCCAGATAGACCTCGGAGAGCTTTTCGCCCACGCCGATGATGAGGCCGCCGACGATGGCGCCGGGCACCGAGGTCAGGCCGCCGAGGATGATGACCGGCAGCGCACGCAGGGCGATGGTGGTGAGGGAGAACTGCACCCCGATCTTGGAGCCCCAGATGATCCCGGCCACCAAGGCGGTGATGCCGGCGACGAACCAGACGATGACCCACATGCGGCCCAGCGGAATGCCGATGGACTGGGCGGCTTGATGGTCGTCGGCCACGGCGCGCAGGGCGCGGCCGGTGCCGGTTTTCTGGAAGAACAGACTCAGCGCCGCCACGAGCACGGCGGCCACGAAGGCGGCAATGAGATCCTCCTTGTTGATCAGCAGCCCGCCGTCGAACACCTCCTCCAGAATGAACACCGGCTCCTTGGGCATGCCCACGTCGATCGCGTACACCGAGCTGCCAAAGACGGTTTGCCCGAAGCCGTCGAGGAAGTAGGTGATGCCCAATGTGGCCATCAGCAGCGTCACGCCTTCCTGGTTGACCAGGTGGCGCAGCACCAGCCGTTCCACCAGCCAGGCGAACGCCAGCATGCAGGCCGTGGCGAGGAAGAAGGCGATCACATTGGCCAGCAGCTTGCTTTCGAAGCCAAACCACTGCGGCACCCATTCCGAGAAACGGGCCATGGCCAGGGCGGCGAACAGCACCATCGCCCCCTGGGAGAAGTTGAACACGCCAGAGGCCTTGAAGATGAGCACGAAGCCCAGGGCCACCAGCGAATACAGCATGCCGGCCATCAGGCCGCCCATGAGCGCTTCAATGAAAAATCCCATGATGATTAGCTCCTCAGTGGCTGGTGCCCAGGTAGGCGCGGATCACGTCTTCGTTGTTGCGCACCTCATCGGGCGTGCCGTCGCCGATCTTTTTGCCGTAGTCCAGCACCACCACGCGGTCTGAGATGTCCATCACCACGCCCATGTCGTGCTCGATGAGCACGATGGTGGTGCCGAATTCGTCATTGACGTCGAGGATGAAGCGGCACATGTCCTGCTTTTCCTCCACGTTCATGCCGGCCATGGGCTCGTCGAGCAGCAGCATTTGCGGCTCCATGGCCAGGGCGCGCCCCAGGTCCACCCGTTTTTGCAGACCGTAGGGCAACTGGCCCACGGGCGTTTTGCGGTAGGCCTGGATTTCCAGGAAGTCGATGATGTGCTCCACCTTTTCCCGGTGCGCCACCTCTTCCTTCTCGGCAGGGCCGATGCGCAGCGCCTGCAGGAAGATGTTGCTCTTGATGCGCAGGTTGCGCCCGGTCATGATGTTGTCGATCACGCTCATGCCCTTGAACAGCGCCAGGTTCTGGAAGGTGCGCGCAATGCCCATTTCGGCCACCTGGCGGCTGTTCATGTGCTTGAAGGTCTGGCCGCGGAACGTGATAGAGCCTTCCTGCGGCTTGTAGACGCCGTTGATGCAGTTGAGCATTGAGCTCTTGCCGGCCCCGTTGGGACCGATGATGGCGCGGATCTCGTGCTCCTTGACGTTGAAGGAGATGTCGGTCAGCGCCTTGACGCCGCCGAAGCTCAAGCTGATGTTCTGGACGTCGAGGATGACGTCGCCCACTTTCTTGTGTGCCATGGTCTGCTTTCCGGGGTGTTGCGTGCGGCCTCAGGCGGCTTTCTGGACCGGGGCAAAAGTCTTGGCGTCCATCAGCTTGAGCGTGGCGCTGACCTTGCCGGTGCGTCCGTCCTCGAACTTCACCTGGGTCTCGATGTACTGCTCGGTTTTGCCCTCGTACAGCGCATCGACGAGCACCGCGTATTTGTCGCCGATGAAGCCGCGGCGGACTTTGTTGGTGCGCGTCAGTTCGCCGTCATCGGCATCGAGTTCCTTGTGCAGCACCAGGAAGCGGTGGATCTGGCTGCCGGCCAGCAGGGCGTCGCGCGAGAGGTCGGCATTGACCTTTTCGACGCACTCTTTGATGAGCTGATAGACCTCGGGCTTGCCCGCCAGATCGGTGTAGCCGGTGTAGGGCAGGTTGCGGCGCTCGGCCCAGTTGCCCACGGCGTCGAAGTCGATGTTGATCATCACGCAGACGCGGTCGCGCCCGTCGCCGAAAGCCACCGCTTCCTTGATGTGCGAGAAGAACTTGAGCTTGTTCTCCACATACTTGGGGGCGAACATGGCGCCGTCGTTGGCGCCGCCCTTGATGCGGCCGACGTCTTTGACGCGGTCGATGATCTTGAGGTGGCCGCTGGCGTCGATGAAGCCGGCGTCGCTGGTGTGGTACCAGCCCTCGGCGTCGAGCACCTCGCGGGTGGCCTTTTCGTTTTTGTAGTATTCCTTGAGCAAGCCCGGCGAGCGGACCAGGATTTCGCCGTTGTCGGCCAGCTTGATCTCCACCCCCTCGCAAGGCACGCCCACCGTGTCGGCGCGCACCTCGTGGTCGGGTTGCAGGCACACGAACACGGCGGTTTCGGTGGAGCCGTAGAGTTGCTTGAGGTTGATCCCGATGGAGCGGTAGAAGCTGAACAGATCGGGGCCGATTGCTTCCCCCGCGGTGTAGGCCACCCGCACCCGGGAAAAGCCCAGGTTGTTGCGCAGCGGCCCATAGACCAGCAGATTGCCCAGGCCGTAGAGCAGGCGGTCCACCAGGCCCACCGACTTGCCGTCCATGAGCTGCGGGCCGACGCGGCGCGCCACGTCCATGAAGGCGTGGAACATCTTGCGCTTGATCCAGCCCGCGTCTTCCATGCGGATCATCACGCTGGTGAGCATGCCTTCGAAGATCCGAGGGGGCGCGAAGTAGTAGGTCGGGCCGATTTCCTTGAGGTCGATCATCACCGTGCTGGACGACTCGGGGCAGTTGACCACGTAGCCGCAAGCCAGCCACTGGGCATAGCTGAAAATGTTTTGCCCGATCCAGGCCGGTGGCAGGTAGGCCAGGACTTCTTCCTTCTCGGTCAGCTTGTCGAACTTGGCACCCACTTCGGCCCGGTTGAGCAGGGTGTAGTGGGTGTGTACCACCCCCTTGGGGTTGCCGGTGGTCCCCGAGGTGAAGAACATGGCGGCCACGTCGTCGGGCTGGGCCTTGTCGATTTCTTCCTGGAAGAAATCGGGGTGTTCGTCGCTGAACACCTTGCCGGCGGCCATCACTTCCCGCAGGCCGGCCAGCCCCGGTTCGTCATAGTTGCGCAAGCCGCGCGGATCGTCGAACAGGATGTGGGCCAGTTGCGGGCATTGCTCGCGGATCTCCAGCATCTTGTCCACCTGCTCCTGGTCTTCGACCACGGCAAAGCGGACTTCGGCGTTGTTGATGGGGAAGACGCATTCGGCGGCCACCGCGTCCTGGTACAGCGGCACCGGGATCGCGCCGAGCGACTGTGCCGCGAGCATGGTGGCATACAGGCGCGGGCGGTTGGCGCCAATGACGACCAGATGCTCGCCGCGTTGCAGGCCCAGTTGGTGCAGGCCGCCGGCCAGATGGCGCACCTGGTCGGCCATCTGCTGCCAAGTGGTCGTCTGCCAGATGCCGTATTCCTTCTCACGCATGGCAGCGGCTTGGGGCCGCTTGGCCGCATGCTCCAGCAGCAGCCGGGGGAACGTTGTCCGCATGTTGTCTCCTGTGGCTTCGGGGCGGTCACGCAGGGGCATGGCCTGACCGGATCTGTAGCGGACTGTACGGGTAAGGTTTGACGCTATGTTGTCCTTCCGTTGACAATCTAGGGTTGTTACTCACTAGCAGGCCGTTGAAAAACTCCCCTGTGGCCGGTCTTGGTACGGGTACCATGTGAGCCACGGCGACGACGACCAGACACCAGACACCGAAGATGAGAG
>NZ_SNYL01000002.1 GCF_004363315.1 Tepidicella xavieri | reverse complement strand
AGGTGGTTTAGAATGAGCTGATCACAGGGTGCTTTAGTGGAAAGTCAAAAAAGCTTATGAGTTTGAAAGATAGCGAGAACATCCGCAAAGGCATCATCCTCGCCGGAGGCTCCGGCACCAGGCTGCATCCGGCCACGCTGGCCGTGAGCAAGCAGCTCTTGCCAGTTTACGACAAGCCCATGGTCTATTACCCGCTGAGCACGCTCATGCTGGCGGGCATTCGTGAGGTGCTGGTCATCAGCACCCCGCAAGACACGCCCCGCTTTGCGCAGTTGCTGGGCGATGGCGCCCAGTGGGGCATGAGCCTGCACTACGCCGTGCAGCCTTCGCCAGATGGATTGGCGCAGGCTTTTCTGATTGGCGAAGATTTCCTGGCCGGCGCGCCCAGCGCCCTGGTGCTGGGCGACAACATTTTCTATGGCCACGACTTTCAGCCCCTGCTGCGCTTGGCCAATGCCCAGACCAGCGGGGCCACCGTGTTCGCCTATCACGTCACAGACCCGCAGCGCTATGGCGTGGTGGCATTCGATGCCGCAGGGCGCGCCATCAGCATCGAAGAAAAGCCGGCCGTGCCCAAGAGCCATTACGCCGTCACCGGGCTGTATTTCTACGACGGGCAGGTGGTGGACATCGCCAAGACCGTGCGGCCCAGCGCCCGGGGCGAATTGGAAATCACCACCGTCAACCAGACCTACCTGGAACGAGGCCAACTCACTGTGCAGACCATGGGGCGCGGCTATGCCTGGCTCGATACCGGCACCCACGACAGCCTGCTGGACGCCAGCCAGTTCATTGCCACGCTGGAGCGTCGCCAGGGCCTCAAAGTGGCCTGCCCGGAAGAAATCGCCTGGCGCAACGGCTGGATCGACAGCGCCCAGTTGCAGCAACTCGCGCAGCCGCTGGCCAAGAACGGCTACGGGCAATACTTGTTGAACTTGCTGAAATGACGCGCTGAGTCTGCGCCATGCCCTATACCGCCATCTCCACCGATATCCCTGACGTCTTGATCCTGCAGCCCCAAGTGTTTGGCGATGCGCGGGGTTTTTTCTTTGAGAGCTTCAATCAACGCGAATTCGAGCGGGCCACCGGTGTGCAAGGCATGCAGTTCGTCCAAGACAACCACAGCCAATCGGCCCGTGGCGTGTTGCGCGGCTTGCATTACCAAATCCAACATCCTCAGGGCAAGCTGGTTCGCGTGGTGCGCGGCGAGGTATTCGACGTGGCCGTGGACCTGCGGCGGTCTTCGCCCACGTTTGGGCGTTGGGTGGGCCTGACGTTGAGCGCCGACGACAAGCGCCAACTGTGGATTCCCCCGGGCTTCGCCCACGGTTTTTTGGTGCTGAGCGAAAGCGCCGAGTTTTTGTACAAAACCACCGACTACTGGTACCCTGAGCACGAGCGCAGCCTGCGCTGGGACGATCCGACGCTGGCCATCGATTGGCCTTTGGGCGGGCAGATGCCTATGCTGGCGGCCAAAGACGCGAAAGGCGCCTCATTCAATGAGGCAGAGGTGTTTGCATGAAAAAAATCATCGTCTTGGGCACCGGCGGCACGATTGCCGGTCGGGCCGCCAGCGCGATGGACAACATTGGCTACAAAGCCGGTGAAGTGCCTGTGACGGCACTTTTGGGCGAGGTGGCCGCGCCAGACGGCTTTGCCGTGGAGGCCGAGCAGGTGGCCCAGATCGACAGCAAGGACATGGATGATGCCGTGTGGCGCCGCTTGCTGGCGGCGGTGCACCGCCATCTGCAGCAGCCGGAGGTGCATGGCGTGGTGGTGACCCATGGCACCGATACGCTGGAGGAAACGGCCTACCTGCTGCAGCGCGTGCTCAATCCGGCCAAGCCGGTGGTGATGGTCAGCGCCATGCGGCCGGCCACGTCCACGCTGCGCGATGGCCCGCAAAATCTGGCAGGCGGCTTGCGCTTGGCCGCGACGGCCGAAGCGCGTGGCGTGGTGGCCGTGTGCGCCGGGCGGGTGCATTCGGCGCTGGATGTGCGCAAGGCCCACAACCATCGGTTGGATGTGTACGACTCCGGCGATGCGGGGCCGGTGGCCGCATTGGAGGAAGGGCGATTGACCTGCTGGCGCCCCTGGCCCGACACGGCGTCTGACTTCGACGCCCATCTGCTGGACCGCTTGCTGGCGACTCCGCAGTGGCCCCGCGTGGAGTGGATCACCAGCCACGGCGGGCAAACGGGTGCCATGGTGCGCGCGTTGCTGGCGCACGCCCAGACGGGAGGGGGCGAAGCCCCGCTGCGTGGGTTGGTGGTGGCTGGCACGGGTAATGGCACGCTGCACCAGGCGTTGCTGGCAGCGTTGGTGCAGGCGCAGCGTGCCGGGGTAATGGTGTGGCGCAGCACGCGCTGCGCCGCTGGACGGGTGATCGAGGGCGCCGATTGCCCCATTCCCGCCACGCCTTTGCCGCCAGCGAAGGCGCGGCTGGAACTGATGCTGCGGCTCGTCTGAGCGGGCCTTCAGCTCTCCAATGCCGCCAGCGCCCGAGCGGTGATTTCCTCCACGCTGCCCATGCCGCTGATGCTGCGGTAGCGGGGAGCGGCGGCGGGATCGGCCTCGGCCCATTGGCGGTAGTAATCGACCAGCGGGCGGGTCTGGGCGCTGTAGACTTCCAGCCGCTTGCGCACGGTTTCTTCCTTGTCGTCGTCACGCTGTACCAGGGGTTCGCCGGTCACGTCGTCTTTGCCTTCGACCTTGGGCGGGTTGAACTTGACGTGGTAGGTGCGGCCCGATGCGGGGTGGGAACGGCGGCCGCTCATGCGTTCGATGATGGCTTCGAACGGCACGTCGATTTCCAGCACGTAGTCGAGCTTGACGCCGGCGGCTTTCATGGCGTCGGCCTGGGGGATGGTACGCGGGAAGCCGTCGAACAGGAAGCCGTTGGCGCAGTCGGGCTGGGCGATGCGGTCTTTGACGAGGTTGATGATGAGTTCGTCGGAGACCAGCCCCCCCGCGTCCATGACCTTTTTGGCTTCGAGGCCCAGGGGGGTGCCTGCCTTGACGGCGGCGCGCAGCATGTCACCGGTGGAGATCTGGGGAATGCCGTATTTCTGGCAGATGAAGGTGGCCTGCGTGCCTTTGCCGGCGCCGGGCGCGCCCAACAGAATCAGTCTCATGACTTTCCTTTTTGCTTCAGAGTTTCCAAAACGGGTATCGGCGCCCGTCTCCAAGGCGCCGCCCCTGTTGCAGGGGCAAACGGCCGGAGGATAGCACGCGCTTCCCCGACACACGCTTACAGCGGCGCTCCACCGCGCTTTACGCGGCAGGGTATGTCGGGGGCAGGGGCATGCCGCCGTCGATCAGGGCGCGCACGCGCTCCAGGTCCTGGGGCGTGTCCACGCCGGGGCCGGGGGCTTCGGTGGCCAGATGGACGGCAATGCGTTCGCCGTGCCACAGCACGCGCAGTTGTTCCAGCGACTCGCATTGCTCCAGTGGCGCAGGCTCAAGACCCGGGAAGCGCCGCAGAAAGCCCACCCGGTAGCCATAGATGCCGATGTGGCGCAGCGCGGCCGGCTGGGCGGGCAAGGCGGGCTGCGCCGGCGCATCGCGCCACAGCGGGATGGGGGCGCGGCTGAAATACAGCGCGGTCTGCCGCCGGTCGAGCACCACTTTGACGACGTTGGGGTTGGCGTACTCGGCGGCATCCTGCAGGGGATGGGCGGCCGTGCTCATGACGCAGTCGGGCCGCTCGTGAAGTTGGCGGGCCACGGCTTCGATGAGGCGGGGGGGCATGAGGGGCTCGTCTCCCTGCACATTGACCACGATGGCCTCGTCGGGCAAGCCCAGGTGCTCGCAGGCTTCGGCCAGCCGGTCGCTGCCGCTGGGGTGATCGCGTCGGGTCAGCACCGCGGCCACACCCGCGCTGCGGCAGGCATGGAGGATGGCGTGGTCGTCGGTGGCCACGGTCACGCTCTGCGCGTGGCTGGCGAGCGCGCGCCGCGCCACGTGGACGATCATGGGGGTGCCGGCGATATCGGCCAGCGGCTTGTTGGGCAGGCGCGTGGAGGCCAGGCGTGCCGGGATGAGCACGTGAAAGGCTGGGGTATGCATGGGCGCGGGTTCAGACAGAAGGGCGTGGCGTGGGGGGGCGTGCCGCTTCTTCTTCGCTGATTTCGCGGGCCTCGTTTTCCAGCATGATGGGGATGCCGTCGCGGATGGGATAGGCCAGGCGGGCGCTGCGGGAGATGAGTTCCTGCGTCTCGCGCTGGTAGACCAGCGGCCCTTTGGTCACCGGGCAGACGAGCAGTTCAAGGAGTTTGGTGTCCATGCGGGGATGATAGCCCTTTGCACGCCGCCAGGGTGCGGTCGAGCGCGTCGAGCAGGGCGGGCTCCAAGTGTTGTTCCAATCCCACGGCCCAGACGTCGGTCGCGCTGTGGCCAGACTGGCGCAAGGCGGCAAAGAGTTTGATGGCGTCTTTTTCGGTGCACAGCCAGGTCAGATCCGGGCCGGCGCTGGCCAGGGCAGCGAGCAGGGTGGGGGTGTCGGCATGGTCGGGCAAGGCCAGGGTGTGACGCAGCGGCAGGCCGCATGCCCGCAACATCTGGAAAAACGCTTCCGGTTGCGCGATGCCCGCCAGGGCCGCGAGCCGAGGGCGCTCGCGCAGCGCCGTCAGGGGGCTGGTGGCACCTTGGGCATTGACGGCCTGCGCGGCCAGGCGACGGTGTGCCCGAAAGGGCTGCGCCGCAGCGGGGTGGGGCGGGATGCTGGCGGGCTGGGTGTGCAGCACGAACAGCGGGCCATTGCCCCAGATGGCGGCAGGCCAGGGCTCGCGCAACAAGCCCGCCGGCAGCAGCCAGCCGTTGCCCACGCCCCGGGCATCGAACACGACGACGGTGGCGTCGCGCTGCAGCGCCCAGTGTTGCATGCCGTCGTCGCTGAGGATGAGGTTGACCTCGGGGTGCGCGGCCATGAGCGCACGGGCGGCGGCCACCCGGTGGCGCCCCACCATGACCGGCACGCCTGTGGCGCGGGCGATGAGCGCAGGCTCGTCACCCACTTCGGCGGGGTCGCTGTCCGGGCGGACTGGGGTGGGCGCGGCGTGCCGGCCACCGTGCCCGCGAGAGATGACACCCGGCTTCCAGCCCTGTGCCTGCCAGTGCCGCGCCAGCGCGATGACGGTGGGCGTCTTGCCGGCGCCGCCCACCACCACGTTGCCAATCACCACCACGGGCAGTGGCAGCCGGGTCGAGCGCAGCCAGCCGCGTCGATAAAGCCAGGCCCGCAGCGCCCACAGCCTGCCATACACCCAGGCCAGCGGCAGCAGGGCGCGGGCCAGCCCGCCGCGTCGCAGCCATGCCTGGGTGAGCGTCTGTGCCCAGCGCGGCTGGGCCGGTGTGGGGCGGGGGGGGTCAGCGGCCACGCGCTTGCTGGGTGGCAAAGGTGATCTGATTCAGTCCCGTGCGCCGGGCTGCATCCATCACATTGACCACCGCCTGGTGGGTGGCGGCGGCATCGGCGCTGATGATGACGACCGGCTCCCGGCTGCCGTCGGCCGCTTGCTGCAAGGCGCGCACCAACGCTTCCACGCTGGCGCTTTCAAGAACCTGCCCCCCCACGGCATAACGTCCATCCTGCCCGACGGAGACGATGATTTCGCGCGGATATTCGCGTGGCTGCTCGGCGTCGGCCACCGGCAGGTTGACTTGCAGTTCGGTGTATTTGCTGTAGGTGGTGGTCAGCATCAGGAAGATGAGCACCACCAGCAGGATGTCGATGAACGGGATGAGGTTGATCTCGGGCTCTTCCCGGCTGCCGCTGCGAAACTGGATGGCCATGATGTGGGGGCGTTCAGCGACGCAGTGTGAGCAGGTGGTGAGCAAAGCGCTCCGCGCCCACCTCCATTTGCAGCAGGTAGGCATCGACCCGCGCGCGGAAATAGCGCCAGAAGATCAGCGCCGGAATGGCCACCATGAGGCCGAAAGCGGTGTTGTACAGCGCGATCGAGATGCCGTGAGCCAGCTGCTCCGGATTGCCGCCGCCGGGGGTGAGTCCGCCCGGACCGGCCTGGGAGCCGAAGATCTCGATCATGCCGATGACGGTGCCCAGCAGGCCGATGAGCGGGGCCGCCGAGGCGATGGTGGCGATGGCGCCGAGGTATTTTTGCAGCTTGGCCGCGGCCAGCCGCCCAGCCGACTCCAGCCCCGAGCGAAGCTCGTCTTCCGTGGCATCGGGATGGTTTTGCAAATGCCGAAAACCCGAGGCCAGCAATTCTCCCAACACGGAGTTTTCGGCGAGTTGCTGTACCACTTGCGGTGGCGGCACGCCGTGGCGCGAAGCCATGATGGCCTCCTCCACCAGTTGGGGGGGGGCCACCCTGTCCGTTTTCAGGCTCAAGAACCGTTCGATGATCAGCGCCAGTCCGATGACCGAGCAGGCAATCAGCGGCCAGATGGGCCAGCCGGCGGCTTGTATGATCGACAGCAATGCAGGACTCCTCGCTCACGACGCGGTGTGTTGTACAAGACTGATTATGGCGCAGCCGCACAGGCCGGGGAGGGCGGCTTCTGTGGATAACTTTGTGTGTAATCCGTCGATTTTCGAGGGATATCTGAGGTATGCGCCTCTGCGGCGCACCTTCCTGACCACAGTGATAGAAAAAATGATCGAAAAATCAATGGCTTGCTGGTTGCTTCGGAAGATCCCTGGCTGGGAGGGGGTGTCCAGTCGGTTTTCGTCAAGGTGTGGACAGCTCTCCGAGGGAGAGATGCGGTGCTGACGCCTGCCGATCAACCCGACGCCGCCGAGGGCGCACGCCCCATCTGGAGCGTGGGAGCTTTGCTGCGTGCGGTGGCCGATGCGTTGCAAGCCCGATTTCACCCGGTTCGTGTACAGGGGGAGGTATCAGGGTTCTCGCGTGCCGCCAGTGGCCATTGTTATTTCGCCTTGAAGGACGAACAGGGCCAGTTGCGCTGCGCCATGTTCCGCCGAGCCGCTGCTGCCAGCCTGCTGGACTGGCGCGACGGCCAGCTCGTGGAGGTCGAGGGGCGGCTGGACGTGTATGGCCCCCGGGGCGACTTGCAACTCATCGTCGAGTCGGCCCGCCTGGCGGGGCGGGGCAATTTGTACGAGCAGTTCCTCCGGCTCAAGGCGGCCTTGCAGGCCGAAGGGCTGTTCGACCCTGCCCGCAAGCGCGCCCTGCCTCCCTTGCCGCACAGCATCGGGGTGGTGACTTCGCTGGATGCAGCGGCTTTGCGCGATGTGGCGGCCACCCTGCAGCGGCGTGTACCGCATCTGCCGGTGCGGGTGTTCCCGTCGCCCGTGCAGGGCGAGGCCGCCCCGGCCGCCCTGTGCGCCGCGCTCGATCGGGCCTATGCCCATTTCCGCGCCACGGGGGAGTGTGAGGTATTGCTGCTGGTGCGCGGAGGCGGCTCGCTGGAAGACCTGTGGGCGTTCAACGATCCCGCATTGGTGCGCAAGCTGGCCCAGGCGCCCATGCCCGTGATCAGCGGCGTGGGGCATGAAACCGATTTCACGCTGGCCGACTTCGTGGCCGATGTGCGTGCCCCCACGCCCACCGCCGCCGCCGAACTCTGCGCCCCGGCCCGTGATACCCTGCTGGCCGCGGCGCAGCGGCAGGAGGAGCGGCTGCGCCAAGCGGTGCGTCGCTGGCTCGATGCGCAGGCCCAGCGCACCGACCGGTTGGCCCAGCGTCTGGGGCGCCCGTCCAGCCGCGTGGGCGCAGAGCGCGAGCGATTGCTGAGCATGGGTCTGCGGCTGCAGCAGGCGGCGCGCCGTCGGCTGGAGCGTGACGCGGCCCGCCTGGAGCGCTGGCCTCAGGACTGGACGGCCGCCATCGCGCGAGACCTGCAGCGCCGGCGCTGGCGGCTGGAGCGCGCGCAGGCGCAGCTCCAACTGCTCGATCCGCGGCTCGTCCTCCAGCGTGGCTACGCCCTGCTCACCGACGCCCACGGCCACGCCATCACGTCGGTGGCCGCGCTGCGGCCGGGGCAGGATCTCACCGCCCAACTGGCCGATGGGGCCGCAGAGATGACCGTAAAAGCGTCAGGGAGCTGAACGCTTCCCTACAATGAGCAGTCCTTCAACAACATCATCGAGGAAGCTGCACATGGAACACACCTTGCCCGCCCTGCCATATGCCATCGACGCCCTGGAGCCCCACTACTCCAAGGAGACGCTCGAATTCCACCATGGCAAGCACCACAACGCTTACGTGGTCAACCTCAACAACCTGCAAAAAGGCACCGAGTTCGAGAACATGGACCTGGAGTCCATCGTCAAGAAGTCCAGCGGCGGCATCTACAACAACGCCGCTCAGATCTGGAACCACACCTTCTTCTGGAACTGCATGAAACCCAACGGCGGCGGCGAGCCCTCGGGCGCGCTGGCGGCCGCCATCAACGCCAAATGGGGCAGCTACGCCGCCTTCCGCGAAGCCTTCGTCAAGAGCGCGGTCGGCAACTTCGGCTCCGGCTGGACCTGGCTGGTCAAAAAGCCCGACGGTTCGGTGGACATCGTCAATACCGGCGCAGCCGGCACGCCGCTGACCACCGCCGACAAGGCGCTGCTGACGGTGGACGTGTGGGAGCATGCCTATTACATCGACTACCGCAACCTGCGCCAGAAGTTCGTCGAGACCTTCCTGGACAAGCTGGTGAACTGGTCCTTCGCCGAAGCCAATTTCGCCTGAGCACGGCCCTGCCTGCCGAATGAAAAACGGCCCCTCGGGGCCGTTTTTGTTGGTAGGGCTTGGCGGAGGCGGTGAGATTCGAACTCACGAACGGTTGCCCGTTGCCGGTTTTCAAGACCGGTGCAATCGACCACTCTGCCACACCTCCGCAATGCCCCCGATTGTAAGTCACGCCCGGCGTGACGGCCCCGGCACTCGTCTCAGGGGTGGCTGTGTCAGAAAAAAACTGACACCAGAAACAGCCGTTTTCCGACTCATGCCCGCGCTGGAGCTGCGTACAGTGGAACGCAGTCCATGTTCAACAAGGCACGTGGTGCCGGAGGAGAGTGGCCATGCAGACAGAAGGAATGGCTGGGTGGGCGCAGCGTATGGGTGCTGGTGGTGAGGCGGCTTGGCCGCAGGCGGGCGTTTCACCCCGTGAAGAAGGCGGCAGGCAGATTGAGCGCTGGCCGTTTTCAGTGCGTATTGCGCAGGGTCAGGCCGATTTGGCCAAGGTGATCGAGATTCGACATTCCGCGTATGCGCGGCATTTGCCCGAGCCGATGTGCGCGGCATTTCGCCGGCCCGAGGCATCCGATACAGCCGCGGGCACGTATCTGCTGCTGGCCGAGTCCAAGCTGGACGGTTCGCCCCTGGGCACCATGCGCATCCAGACCAATGAGGCGGCGGCGCTGATGCTCGAAAGTGCCGTCGAATTGCCTTTCTGGATGCAGGGCCGTCGTTTGGCCGAGGCCACGCGGTTGGGGGTGACGAATGCGGTTTCTGGGCGGCTGGTGAAAACGGCGCTGTTCAAGGCGTTTTACCTGCTGTGTCTGCAGCGGGGGGTGGACTTCATGGTGATTGCCGCGCGCAGCCCGGTGGACCGGCAATACGTGCGGCTGCTGTTCCAGGATGTGTTTCCCGGTATGGGTGGCGTGCCGTTGAGCTACGCTTTCAATTTGCCGCATCGGGTGCTGTACCTCGATGTCAGGCGCGTGCGCGAGTTGTGGGAAGACGCCCGCCACCCCTTGCTGGACTTCATGTGCCACACGGAGCACCCCGACCTGCGCTTGGGCCAAGCCAGGTGATGGGTGGATCTAGCGGGGCCGGTGCGGTGGGCCCCTGAGGGTGTCATCAGGGCTGGTCGATGGAAGGCAGGGGCAGATCCTCGCCGAGCACCAGATCGACATGATCCAGTTCGCTCGGTGACAGTGTGCTGAGGTATTTTTTCAGTGCCTCGTTGTCGATGAAGTCGGCCCCGGACTGGGTGGTCAGCAGCACCTCGGGTTTTTGCGGTCGCGCCACGATGAAGCCCTGGACGTAGTCCACGCCGATTTCGGCCAAGGTTTCCACGGTTTCGTAATCCTCGGCCCATTCCGCAATCGTCTTCATGCCCAGGTTTTGCGCCAGGCTGACGATCGCTTCCACAATCGCCACGTTGGCGGGGTGGCGGTTCATGTTGACGATGAAGCTGCCGTCGATCTTGAGCAGATCGGCCGGCAGGTCTTTCAGGTAGGAGAACGAGGTGTAGCCGGCGCCGAAGTCATCGAGCGCCACCTTGGCACCGACGTCACGCACCCGGTCGATGAAGCGGCGGGTGTTGTCGGTGTCGTGCAGGGCCACGCTTTCGGTGATTTCCAGGCAGATGCGGGGCGCCACGTCCCGGTGGCGCTCCAGCATGACGAAGACGTCGTCGATGAAGCGCTCGTCGTTGAGTGAGGCCCCGCTGAGGTTCATGCAGACGAACTGGTTATGGCTCAATTGGGCCTGATGCCGGCTGAGCCATTCCAGTGTCGTGGAGAGCACCCAGCGGTCGATCACGCCCATGCGGCCGGCATTTTCTGCCGCATGGATGAGGCGTTCGGTGGGCACGCGCTGTCCGTTTTCGTCCTGCATGCGCAGCAGCACCTCGAAGTTGAGCGAGCCGTAGGGCGAGCGCAGCGACATGATCGGCTGCATTTCCAGATACAACCCTTCGATGGACTGATGGGTAGCCAGCCGCTCGATGAGATGGAGCTCGGCCTCGTGGTCGGTGAAGACCTTGGAGCCTTGCTCGAACACCACCAGGCCGTTGCCCTGGCCTTTTTTGGCCAGGCGACAGGCATGGTCGGCGGTGGAGACGACGTCTTTGGCCGGCGTGCCGGGTGCCACTTCGATCAGACCGATGGAGCCACGTACCTGGAACGCCCGGTCGCCGACCTGACAGGCGCTGGCCGCGAGGTTGGAGAGGATTTCATGGCACACCGCCTGGGCCTGTGGCAGTGCAGTTTGCATCATCACCACGAGGAATTCGTCGCCACCCACGCGACCCAGGTACATTTGGGGGCCGAGCGGTGCCTGGGCACGTTGGCAGACGGTCTGCAGCACCGCGTCGCCGGCAGCGTGGCCATAGAGGTCATTGATCAGTTTGAAGCGGTCCAGGTCCAGATAGGCCACCGACAAAGGCTTGCCGCGACCGAGCTGGGCCAGCCCGATGTCCAGGATGCGCTCGATGCCACGACGGTTCAGCACTTTGGTGAGGGTGTCGTGGTGAGCGAGGAAACGCAAGTGCTCGGTGGCTTCGGCCTTTTCGGTGATGTCTTGCAGCGTGCCTTCGATTTTGTCGCTGGCCAACGCCGCCTTGACGAGGAACCGCCGCTCGCTGTGTGTGGCTGTTTCGGCCTGCGGCGTCACCACCTCCAGTTCGGCGGTGCCGTCGCGCCGGGTGCGCTCCATCAGAACCTGCCAGTCTTGCGGGCTGAACCTTTCCTGCCAGGTTTGCCTGCTGAGGGTGGTCTCGTCGGTTTTCAGCATGGCCAGCATGGCAGGGTTGGCGCTGGTGAAGCGGCCTTGCAGGTCCAGCGTGAACAAGCCGATGGGAATCACCTCGTAGGTGTGCTGGAGTTCTGCCTGAGCGGCGAGCCGTTGCTGATGGGCTTGGCGCATCTGTTCCGCAATGGCCATAGAGGCCAGCAGGCTGGAGGCCAGTGCAGCGGTGACGCTGTTGAAGGCACCGATGAGTCCCTGCAGGCCCAAGGCAGCGGCGGCCACTTCGTACAGGCTGGCAAACAGCGCCACACCAATGGAGGCCGCGTACCAACCCGCCACACGCGACTGGCACACGACGAGAATGCGCACCAGCAAAAAAATCAGCGCGCCAGCGCCCAGGCCAGTGGCCGTCCAAATAATGGGCAGAAACTGCGGGAACGGCAGCACGAAAGACAGCAGCAACAGCGGTGGGCAGGACCACTTGGCCGCCGTGATCATCCAGCGATGACCCACTTCGCGCAGCTCTTGCTGGAACAGGCTGGTGAACAGCGTGAAGGTGACCACGTAATACAGCGCCACCGTGACGAGTCGCATGCGTGGCAGGTAGGCTTCGGGAATGGCATAGCCCAGCCACTGGTGGTCCCAGCCCATGGACAGGGCTGCCATGCGCAGGTTGATGACCAGCCAGGCCGCAAACAAGAGGTAGGCGCGATTGCGGTTGATGAGCCCGGCGATGAGTGTGAACAGGGCCAGGGTGAGGATGCCGCCGTCGAGGAGGCCGGAATGGCGATGGAACTCGCGCTCTTTGGTGGCCAGGGTGGCCTCATCCCAGGATTGAATGGTCACCCGGGCTGGGCCGATGAATTCGGCACGACACAGCACCCGGGTTGCCCCGGCAGGGTCCAACGCAAAGCCGGCGCGGGCAGGGCGCATGCTGCCGTGGGTGCCGGAGCGGGTGGATGCACCAAGGGTCAGCAGGCTGGAGGCATTCCAGCAACTCATCCGCTGGGCATGCCGGGAGGGAAACTCGATCCACACCCCGGGTTGGCCGATGGGCGGCGAGGGCACATCGAACAGCAGCCATATGGGCGCTTCGGAAAGACGCGTTTCATGCCCGGCGACAGCGGTCGTACCCGGTTGAAGCAGCCGGTCCAACGCTTGCTGCGCGGTCCATTCGTTGCGGGTGTCTTCGGCCACTTTGAAGAACACCGGCGTGCCCGGGCCGGCGGCGTACTGATTCGTCCATGCCAGCAGCGCCAGCAAGGAAAGCAGGCCGACGAGAATCGGTATCCAGAAAACGGAAAGCCCCTGTAACAGCCGATCCAGGCCGCTGTTGGCGCGCACCCAGACCGGTGGCGTAGGGGTGGAGCTTGGGATCATGTGGGTGTTTGCCCTCGATATTGACCGCTCCCTGTGCGAATGCCAGCAATTATGCGTCGTCTGAGAAGGCGTTGTATCGTTTGTGCCACACTTGCGTGCCATGAACAAGACAGATTGGGCCCGGCAGGCCTTGGCCGTGTTCGACCAGGTGGTGGCTACCGGGGTGGGATTGCGCCCGCGCGAGGGCCAGCGCCTCATGGCCGAGCAGGTGGCCTGCACGCTGGCCGCTGCCGACCTGGGCTCGGCCCCTGCCGAGTTGCAGGAGGAAGGGGCGGGCGCGCCCACGCCCGAGCGCGCCATTGCCGTGGTACAAGCCGGCACGGGGGTGGGCAAATCGCTGGCTTACGGGGTGCCGGCCATTGCCATCGCCCTGGCGCGCAACACCCGTGTGGTGATTTCCACGGCCACCGTGGCGTTGCAGGAGCAACTCGTCCATAAAGATTTGCCCGCGCTCGCCGCGCTCATGCCGCAGCCATTCCGGTTCGCACTGGCCAAAGGGCGGGGACGGTATGTGTGCAAGCTCAAGCTGGAGCGCCTGCTGCACCCTGTCGATCCCGAGCACGATGCCGAGGACGACCTTCACGCCGAAGACGACCTCTTTGCCGGCTTGGCGGATGGTCCGCGCGGGCCGCAGGCGCGTGGGCAGCAGCAGGCCGTCTATGCCGCGATGGGGGCCGATTTGGCCAGTGGCCGCTGGGATGGCGACCGCGATACTCTGCCCGTGCCGCCCGAGCCCGAGCTGTGGCAGCGCGTGGCCGCCGATGTGAGCTCCTGCTCTGCCCGCCACTGCCCGGCTTATGGCGAGTGCAGCTATTTTCAGCAACGCAAGGCGCTGGTGGGCGCGCAAGTGATCGTGGTCAATCACGATCTGCTGCTCAGCACCCTGGGATCGAGAACCCTGCCTGAATTGGACAACTGCCTGCTGGTGATCGACGAGGCCCATCACTTGCCGGCGACGGCGTTGGAACAGTTTGCCAGCCACATGGATTTGAGCCGGCTGGGCTGGCTGGACCGGCTTACCAGCCGCGCCTTGAAGGTCGGCGGCCAATTGGGGGTGGAGGAGGTGGCCGACATCCCCAAGCATGCGGCATTGCTCCGCCAGGCGATGCAAGACCTGGCCCGACTGGTGATGCACCAGTATGGGGAGGCGCTGCGCCAGCCTCTGCGGCAGGGCGGATGGGCCGCACGCCCAGGCGAGGAGGCCAGCCGCGCGCGCGTCAGCGGGGGCCGTCTGCCCGAATCCATGGGGCCCGTGCTGGCCCAACTCGCGCACAGCACGCAAGTGTATGTGGACGCCCTGCGGGCCATCAGCAAAGCGTTGCGGGCGGAAATGCGCGATCAACCCCAGGATGCCCGCCGGCTGGCGACCCAGTATGCCCAACTGGGTTCGCTCGCCCCCCGGCTGGAGGCGGTTCATGCCACCACCCGCTGGCTGTTGCATTCGCCCGAGGAAGGCGGCGCGCCGGTGGCCAAGTGGTTCACCTGGCGTGGCGCTGGCGAACACGGGGTGCTGCATGCCCATGCCAGCCCCACGCTGCCGGGCGGCACGCTTCGGCATCATCTCTGGAGCAGCGTGCGGGCGGCGGTGCTCACCTCGGCCACGCTCACGAGCTGCGGCCGCTTCGATTTTCTGCTGCGCGAAATCGGTCTGGCCGATGACCCGGATGTAACCACGCTGGAGGTGCCCAGCCCCTTCGATTTCCGCCGCCAGGGGCGGCTGGTGCTGGCCGCCACCCGGGCCGACCCGAAACAAGCCGCTGCCTTCACCCAGGAGATGGTGCAGGCCCTGATGCGCGATTTGCGCGGCGTGCGACACGGGGCGCTGGTGCTGTTCACCTCCCGCGAGCAGATGCGGCAGGCCACCGAAGCGCTGCCCGAGGACTTGCGCGCCCGGGTGCTGGTGCAAAACGAGTGGCCGCGCCAGCGCCTGTTGCAGCAGCATGCGCAGCGCGTCGCCGCTGGCCAGCCCTCCATCATCTTTGGGATGCAATCTTTCGGCGAGGGCCTGGACCTGCCGGGCCGCTTGTGCGAAGACTTGTTCATCACCAAGCTGCCTTTCATGCCGCCCGACGACCCCGTGGGCGAAGCGCGGGCCGAGTGGCTGCGCGAAGCCGGGCGCGACCCCTTCATGGAGTTGGTGGTGCCGGCCACGGCCATCCGCCTGGCCCAGTGGGTGGGGCGCGCCATCCGCACCGAAGAGGACGAGGCGCATGTGGTCTGCTACGACCGTCGCCTCACCCAAACCAGTTACGGCCAGCGGCTCCTGGCGGGCCTGCCCCCTTTCGAGCGGGTGCACGTCAGCGCCGCTGCCGAATGCGCTTGATGCGCTTGCTCCACAACCCCCACGCCATGCCCCGATTCGCCGCCAACCTCTCCCTGCTGTTTGCCGATCGCCCTTTCCTCGACCGCTTCGAGGCCGCCGCGCGGGCGGGGTTTCGGGCTGTGGAATTCCAGTTCCCCTACGATTGGCCGGTCGAAGCATTGCAGCAGCGCCTGCAGGCCAACGGCTTGCAAGCGGTTTTGCACAACCTGCCGGCCGGTGACTGGGCCGCTGGCGAGCGAGGCATCGCCTGCCACCCCGGCCGCGTGCAGGAGTTTCGCGCAGGGGTGGAACGCGCCCTGGCTTACGCCCAGGCGTTGGGCGTGCCGCGCCTCAATGCCTTGGCCGGGGTGTGCCCTGCTGGGGTGTCCCAGGCCGTGGCCTGGCAGACCCTGGTGGACAACCTGCGCCATGCCGCCGCGCGTCTGGCCCAGGCGGGGCTGATGCTGCTGATCGAGCCCATCAACACCCACGACATCCCCGGCTTCCTGATCCACCGCAGCGAACAGGCCAGCCGGCTGATGGACGACGTGGGGGCCGACAACGTGCGGTTGCAGTACGACATCTACCACGCCCAGCGCATGGAAGGCGAACTGGCCGCGACACTCCAACGGCTGCTGCCGCGCATCGGCCACATCCAGCTGGCCGACAATCCGGGCCGCCACGAGCCGGGGACAGGGGAGATCGCTTACCGCTTCCTGTTCGAATGGCTGGATCGCTTGGGCTACGATGGCTGGATCGGCTGCGAGTATCGCCCAGCCGACGAGGGGCCCATGGGCACGGAGGCGGGCCTGGGGTGGCTGGCGGCGCACGGCGTGCGGCTTTGAGGTCGCCGCCCTGGGCCGTCGGGCCTGCCGCTACACTCAGCGCTTTTCGCCATGGATACTTTTCTTCTTGCCTTTCTCGTCGGCCTCGGCTGGTTCACGCTCAAATTCCGGCACGAACGTCGGCGCATCGTCCTGCTGGCCAGCCATTTGCGCCCCTACCAGATCGAGCGCTACATGGAGCAGATCACCCAGGGCTACCTCAGGGCGCTGGGCGAGCCCAACCCTGAGCGCCAGACATCCATGTGGGCCGCGCTGCAGCCTGCCGAGCGGCAGCTGGTGGAACAGTTCGAACGCTTCAGCGCCGACATGCGCCGCCTGCCCGCCGAACAAACGCGGGTGTGCCGCTGGGCGTTGCCGGGCGTGGACAAATGGTGGCCGCAGTCCACCTTCGATCTGCGTGCCGCGCTCGACATCCATGCCCAGGGGCTGAGGGGCGCCGCCGACAACGCCGATGGCCTCAGCCCCAAGGCGCGGGCGCACCGGTTTCTGGCCGAAATGATGCTGATGCAGCACACCTGCCACTGGTTTTGCAAATCCCGCACGGTGGCGTCGGCGCGGCTGCTGGCGCGGCACCGCACGGCTTACGAGCAGGTCATCGATGCCGTGTCCGAAACCACGCGGCGCAGCTACCTGACCCTGACGGGGGGCAAGTAGAATCGGCCCTTCTGTGGCCAGGCCCCGATGGTGAAACTGGTAGACACAGCGGACTTAAAATCCGCCGCTTGCTGCAAAGGCGGCGTGCCGGTTCGATTCCGGCTCGGGGCACCAGGACTTACAATCGCAACCTGTCGAGAAGGGCAGGACACGCGCCTTCGGGCGCCCATTTGCGAGCAACATCATGAGCAGCCATCATTCCCCGCCTTTTGAGATCCATGTCCACGGCGACATTCGCCTGCGCGACGACGTGGACTACCCCCACATTCAGGAAGCGCTCAAGCCGCTGTGGAAGTACGTGGGCGCCCGTTCCCTGATTGACGCCGCCCCCAGCCACTACGAAGACGAGCCCGGCATCCGCTTCGACCCGAAAGAGCGTCTGCTGCAGATGTGCTGGACGCTGGAAGGCGACGAAGACTTCCGCCACGCCATCGACGAAGCCTGCATGGGCCTCAATGACATTGCCGCCGCTGGCGCGCCGATCGAGGTGTCGTTCTACGATCTGGAATTTGACGAGGAAGAAGCCGGCCCCGATCAGGAGGCCCGCGATGACTTCGTGATGTGCTTCGTTGGCCCCACGCCAGCGGCCATCATGCAGGTGCAGCGCGACATGCTGGTGCAGGATGTGGTGCACCTGATGGAGCGGCATTTCGATGCGTCTGAGCTTGGCGAGGTGGTCGCAGCCATCGACCGGCTGTTCACCAACCGCTTCGATGCCTTGGTGAGCTCCATGCAGCTCGGCAAGCCGCCGCGTGGGTCAGGCCCCGCAGGCGGGCACGGCGGGCCCCGCAAGCCGCGGCATCTGCACTGATCGGTGCCTTCATCGCGCAAAACCCCGGGCTGGCCGGGGTTTCTTGCATTCAGGGGCGGGCATTTCAGGGCGCGCGCAGCGCCCCCACCGACAGGGCCTTACTGGGCCGTCACGGCGATGCCCTTGAACTCGCCGCTGGCGATGCGCTGGCTCCACTCGGCCGGGCCGCTCTGGTGCACGCTGTTGCCGGTGGCGTCCACGGCCACGGTCACGGGCATGTCCTGCACCTCGAACTCGTAGATGGCCTCCATGCCCAGGTCCTCGAAGCCCACCACGCGGGCCGCCTTGATGGCCTTGGCCACCAGATAGGCCGCGCCACCCACGGCCATCAGGTAGGCGCTGCGGTTGTCGCGGATGGCCTCGATGGCCACCGGGCCGCGCTCGCTCTTGCCGATCATGGAAATCAGCCCGGTCTGCTCCAGCATCATGCGGGTGAACTTGTCCATGCGGGTGGCGGTGGTGGGGCCGGCCGGGCCGACCACCTCGTCGCGCACCGGGTCCACCGGGCCCACGTAGTAGATCACGCGGTTGGTGAAGTCCACCGGCAGCTTCTCGCCCTTGGCCAGCATGTCGGCGATGCGCTTGTGCGCGGCGTCGCGGCCGGTGAGCATCTTGCCGTTGAGCAGCAGCTTTTGCCCCGCCTTCCAGGACGCGACTTCCTCTTTGGTGAGGGTGTCCAGGTTGACGCGGGTGGCGCTCTTCGTGTCGGGCGTCCAGGTCACGGCCGGCCAGTCTTCCAGCTTCGGCGCTTCCAGCTTGGCCGGGCCGCTGCCGTCCAGGTGGAAGTGCACATGGCGCGTGGCCGCGCAGTTGGGGATCATCGCCACCGGCAGGCTGGCCGCGTGGGTGGGGTAGTCCAGGATCTTGACGTCCACCACGGTCGTCAGGCCCCCCAGCCCTTGCGCGCCGATGCCCAGCGCGTTGACCTTCTCGTACAGCTCCAGCCGCAATTCCTCCACGCGGGTGAGCGCGGCGCCAGACCGCTTTTTGTCGATCAGTTCGTGGATGTCCACCGGCGCCATCAGCGATTCCTTGGCCAGCAGCATGGCCTTCTCCGGCGTGCCGCCGATGCCGATGCCGAGGATGCCGGGCGGGCACCAGCCCGCCCCCATGGTGGGCACGGTCTTGAGCACCCAGTCCACGATGGAGTCCGACGGGTTGAGCATGACCATCTTGGTCTTGTTCTCCGAGCCGCCGCCCTTGGCCGCGCAGATCACTTCCACCTGGTCGCCGGGCACGATCTCGTAGTGCACCACGGCGGGGGTGTTGTCCTTGGTGTTCTTGCGCGCGCCGGCCGGGTCCGCCAGCACCGAGGCGCGCAGCGGGTTGTCGGGGTTGAGGTAGGCGCGGCGCACGCCTTCGTTGATCATGTCCTGCACGCTCATGGTGGCGTCGGGCCAGGTCACGTTCATGCCGACCTTCAGGAACACGACCGCGATGCCGGTGTCCTGGCAGATCGGGCGGTGGCCCTCGGCGCTCAGGCGGCTGTTGGTCAGGATCTGGGCGATGGCGTCCTTGGCGGCCGGGCTTTGCTCGCGCTCATAGGCTTGGCCCAGCGCCTGGATGTAGTCCAGCGGGTGATAAAAGCTGATGTACTGGAACGCGTCGGCGATGGACTGGATCAGGTCTTCCTGCTTGATGGCGGTCATGAGGGGCTTCCTTCGGACGGGTGGGAAAGGGGCCGGCTGGCCGGGGGCAGGCGCTCACTCAGCAGCGCCTTGAGGGCGCCGATTTCCTGTCGCAGCGACTGGACTTCGGCGTGCAGTTCGTGTTCGATGGATTGTCCCACCTGCTCCACGGTCTGTATGGTGTCTTGGTGCTCGCCCTCCTGGAAGGTCTGCATCGCGTTGACGATGATGGCGATGAACAGGTTGAGCATGGTGAAGGTGGCAAACAGGATGAAGGTGATGAAGAACGCCCAGGCGTAGGGCACTTCTTCCATCACCGGGCGCGAGATGCCCATGGACCAGCTCTCCAGCGTCATGACCTGGAACAGCGTGTACAGCGAGCGGCCCAGGTGGCCAAACCAGTCGGGGAACTGCTGGCCGAACAGGTGCGTGGCGATGACGCCGAACACGTAGAACACCAGCAGCAGCACCAGCGCGATGGACGACAGCCCCGGGATGGCCGACAGCAGCGCCCCGACCACCCGGCGCATGGAGGGGACGATCGTCAGCACCCGAAGCACCCGAAGCACCCGCAAGGCGCGCAGCACGGCAAACGGCCCGCTGGCCGGCACCAGGGCGATGGCCACCACGGCAAAGTCGAACACGCTCCAGGGGTCGCGGAAGAAACGCAGGCGGTGCACATACAACCGGGCCGCGATCTCGGCCACGAACACCGACAGGATCAGCTTGTCCACCAGCGACAGCCAGGCGCCGACGCGGGCCATCACGCTGGCCGAGGTCTCCAGGCCGAGCAGCACGGCGTTGATGATGATCAGTGCGAGAATGGTGTGCTGAACCCAGCCGAGGTTCAGAAAACGGTCGATCTTGTTGCGCAGCGCGCTTGGCGTGCCGGAGGACTCCGTCAGCATGGTCGTGGGCTCAGGCCGAGGGGTTGGAGGGGAAAAGTCAACCCGCTATTGTAGGCCGCCGGGGTGACGCCCGGGTGTAAGAGCCTCGTCAGAGACATTGCGCACAGTCGCTCGTTGTTCTTGTTCACAGACCCAGAGGAGAGCTTTTCATGTCCGACACTTCGACCGCCATCCAGTCCACCCTGGTGGAGAATCGCGTGTTCGAGCCCAGCGCTGCCACCGTGCAGGCCGCCCGCATCGCTGGCATGGACGCCTACCGCGCCCTGTGCGCCGAAGCCGAGCAGGATTTCGAAGGCTTCTGGGCCCGCCGTGCCCGCGAATTGCTGCACTGGCACAAGCCCTTCACCCAGGTGTTGGACGAGTCGAACAAGCCGTTCTATCGCTGGTTTGCCGACGGCGAGCTCAACGCCTCTTACAACTGTCTGGATCGCCACATCGGCACGCCGCGCGAGCACAAGACGGCCATCATCTTCGAAGCCGATGACGGCACCGTGACCCGCGTGACCTACAAAGAACTGCTGGCCAAAGTGTGCCAGTTCGCCAACGTGCTCAAGGCCAAGGGCGTCAAGAAAGGCGACCGGGTCGTCATCTACATGCCCATGACGATCGAAGGCGTGGTGGCCATGCAGGCGTGCGCCCGCATCGGGGCCACGCACAGCGTGGTGTTTGGCGGGTTTTCCGCCGGCGCCCTCAAAGACCGCATCCAGGACGCCGGCGCCGTGGCCGTGGTCACCGCCAACTACCAGATGCGCGGCGGCAAGGAACTGCCGCTCAAAGCCATCGTCGATGAGGCCCTGGGCATGGGCGGCTGCGAGACGGTCAAGAGCGTGATCGTCTTCCAGCGCACGCCCACCGCCGTCCACATGGAGGCCGGCCGCGATACCTTCATGCACGAAGAGATGGCGGCCCAGCCGACCGAATGCCCGGTGGAAGTGGTGGGCGCCGAGCACCCGCTGTTCATCCTCTACACCTCCGGCTCCACCGGCAAGCCCAAGGGCGTGCAGCACGCCACCGGCGGCTACCTGCTGTGGGCCCAGCAGACCATGTTGTGGACCTTCGACCTGAAGGACGACGACGTGTTCTGGTGCACCGCCGACATCGGCTGGATCACCGGCCACAGCTACGTGGCCTATGGCCCCCTGGCCGCTGGCGCCACCCAGATCGTGTTCGAAGGCGTGCCCACCTACCCGAACGCCGGCCGCTTCTGGCAGATGATCGAAAAGCACAAATGCACCATCTTCTACACCGCGCCCACGGCGATCCGCTCGCTGATCAAGGCCGCCGATACCGATGAGAAGGTGCACCCGAAGAACTGGAACCTCTCGACCCTGCGCATCCTGGGTTCGGTGGGCGAGCCCATCAACCCCGAGGCGTGGATGTGGTACTACAAGCACATCGGTGGTGAGCGCTGCCCGATCGTGGACACTTTCTGGCAGACCGAGACCGGCGGCCACATGATCACGCCGCTGCCGGGCGCCACCCCGCTGGTGCCGGGCTCGTGCACCCTGCCGCTGCCCGGGATTTTCACCGCCATCGTGGACGAGCAGGGCAACGACATGCCCAATGGCCAGGGCGGCATCCTGGTGGTCAAGAAGCCCTGGCCGTCCATGATCCGCACCATCTGGGGCGACCCGGAGCGCTTCAAGAAAAGCTACTTCCCCGAGGAGCTCAAAGGCTACTACCTGGCCGGCGACGGCGCGGTGCGCTCCGAAGACCGTGGCTACTTCCGCATCACCGGCCGCATCGACGACGTGCTCAACGTGTCGGGCCACCGCATGGGGACGATGGAAATCGAATCGGCCCTGGTGGGCAAGACCGACCTGGTGGCCGAGGCCGCCGTGGTGGGACGCCCGGACGACGTCACCGGCGAGGCTATCGTGGCGTTCGTGGTGCTCAAGCGTCCGATCCCGACCGGCGATGAGGCCAAGGCCATTGCCAACGAGTTGCGCAACTGGGTGGCCAAGGAGATCGGTCCCATCGCCAAGCCCAAGGAAATCCGCTTCGGCGAGAACCTGCCCAAGACGCGCTCCGGCAAGATCATGCGCCGTTTGCTGCGCTCGCTGGCCAAGGGCGAGGCCGTGACCCAGGACACCTCCACGCTGGAGAACCCGCACATCCTGGAGCAGTTGGCCAAGTCCAACTGATGGGACCAAGCGGGCCTGCAGGCCCGCCCTCAGATCCCGGCCAAGGCCCGCAACACCCGCTCTGGGGTGGCGGGCGCGTCCAGGCGCACGGGCTTGCCGTCGCCGCGTGCCTGCGCCACTGCGTCTCGAATGGCTTCCCACACGCTGATGGCCAGCATGAAGGGTGGCTCGCCCACGGCCTTGCTGCCGAATACGTTGTCTTCGCGGTTGGGCTCGGGCCACAGGTCCACCTTCAGGCGCGCGGGCACATCGCCGGTGGCGGGGATTTTGTAGGTGCTCGGCGCGTGGGTGGCGAGTCGGCCGTTGGCGTTCCACACCAGTTCCTCGGTGGTCAGCCAGCCCATCCCTTGCACGAAGCCGCCTTCGATTTGCCCGATGTCGATGGCCGGGTTGATGCTGTGCCCGACGTCGTGCAGGATGTCCACCGCCAGCACCCGGGTTTCGCCGGTGAGGGTGTCGATGGCGACCTCGGTGCACGCGGCCCCATAGGCGAAATAGTAGAAGGGCCGGCCGGTGAGAGTGGTTTTGTCGTAGTGGATTTTGGGCGTGCGGTAGAAGCCGTCGCTCCAGAGCTGGATGCGGTTGGCATAGGCCATGCCCACCACCTCGGTGAAGGGGCGGGTGGCTTTGGGGGTGATGACCTGCCCTCCCCGGAAGAGGACTTCCCCAGCGCCGCAGCCGTCCAGCCCGCAGACGAAGGCAGCCAGGTTCTGGCGCACGTTGCGGGCCGCGAATTGCGCCGCGCGGCCGTTGAGGTCGGTGCCGCTGGAGGCGGCGGTGGCGCTGGCGTTGGGCACGCGGGCGGTGTCGCTGGCCGTGACCATCACCCGCTCGAAGGGCACGCCCAATTCGTCGGCCACCACTTGCGCCACCTTGGTGTGCAGACCCTGGCCCATCTCGGTGCCGCCGTGGTTCACCATCACGCTGCCGTCGGTGTACACATGCACCAAGGCGCCTGCCTGGTTGAACAGGGTGGCCGTGAAGCTGATGCCGAATTTCACCGGCGTCAGCGCCAGCCCGCGCTTGATGACGGGGCTGTCCACGTTCCAGGCAGCAATTTCTTGCCGGCGCTGCGGGTAGCGGCTGGTTTCGGCAAGCCGCTGGATGAGCGGCTCCAGGATGTTGTCTTCCACCGGCATTTGGTAATGCGTGGTGTCGCGCCGGCCGGTGGGTGTCAGCCCCAGGGTGGCGGGGGCGCTGCTGTAGAGGTTGCGCAGCCGCACCGTCAGCGGGTCCAGGCCGAGGTGACGGGCCACGTCGCCGAGGATGGTTTCGATCGCGATGACGCCCTGTGGGCCGCCAAACCCGCGGAAGGCGGTGAAGCTTTGCAGATGCGTTTTGCAGCGGTAGCTGTGGATGGCCACATGCTCCAGGAAGTAGGCGTTGTCGCTGTGGAAGACGGCGCGGTCGGCCACCGGGCCGGAGAGGTCGGCAGAAAACCCGCAGTTGACCAGCAGCGTCAGGTCCAGCGCCAGCAGCCGCCCCTGGCTGTCGAAGCCCACGGCGTAGTCGTAGGCAAAGGGGTGGCGCTTGCCGGTGATGAGGAAGTCGTCGTCACGGTCCAGCCGCAGCTTGACGGGGCGCCCGGTTTTGCGTGCCGCCAGCGCGGCCCACACGGCCAAATGCCCCGCCTGCGTTTCCTTGCCGCCAAAGCCGCCTCCCATGCGGCGGCATTCCACGCGGACGTGGTGGTTGCTCAGCCCCAGCGCGTGGGCCACCCAGTGCTGCACCTCGCCAGGGTGCTGCGTGCTGCTGTAGATGATCCACTGACGTTGCTCTTGCGGCACGGCATAGGCAATCTGGCCCTCCAGGTAAAAATGCTCCTGCCCCCCGACCTCGAACGAGCCGCTGAGGGTGTGTGGCGCCTGTTTCAGCATGCCGGCCGCGTCGCCGCGCTGCACGTGGACGGGCGGCAGCACATAGCTCTGGCGGGCGTGCGCTTCTCGGGGGCACAGCACGGCGGGCAGGGGCTCGATGTCGGGTTGCACCAGGCGGGCGGCGTGGCGGGCGGTCATCACGTCGTCGGCCACCACCAGGCCAATGACTTGCCCCACGTGCTGCACGGTATCGCTGGCGAAGATGGGCTCGTCATGGGCAAAGGCGGCCAATATCGGGTCGCCCGGGATGTCGGCGGCCAGCACCACGTCGCGCACGCCGGGCAGCGCCAGGGCGGCGCTGGCGTCCACCCCGCGCAGGCGGCCGTGGGCCACGGGCGAGAGGATGGGCGCCGCATGCAGCGTGCCCTGGAGCGTGGGGAGGTCGTCCACGTAGGTGGCGTTACCCGTGACCTGAGCCACGGCGCTTTCGTGGGGCAGGGCGGTGCCGCAGACGGTGGCGTTCATGATTGGGCCTCCGTGCGCAGGGCGCCCCAGGCAGATCCCACCTCCAGCCGCAGGGCATCGGTGGGGGCCGCCTGGCTTTCGAGCCAGCCGCGCCACAGCAGGTTGGCCAGCACGGCGCGGCGGTAGCCGGCACTGGCGCGCATGTCCGAAATGGGCGTGAACTCGTCGCTGAGGGCTTGCATGGCGGCACGCACCGTCTCGGCATTCCAGGGGCGGCCTTCCAGGGCGGCTTCGGTTTTCCAGGCCCGGGCGGGCGTGGCGGCCACGCCGCCTGCACCCACGCGCGCCTGCACCACGCGCCCGCGCTCGATCCACACCTTCACGGCGAGGCAGACGGCGGAGATGTCGTCGTCGAAACGTTTGGACACCTTGTAGGCCCGCACCCATTCGCCGCGGGATCGCTGCACACTGTAGGCCGGGCGGGCCTTGGGCACTTTCACCCAGGCCACGATTTCGTCGGGCGCGAGCCGGTTTTTCCGGTAGCCGATATAAAAGTCCTCCAGGGGCAGCTCGCGGTGCTCGATATGCCCACGCGCGCCGCGGCCTGCCCAGCGCATCAGCACGACGCTGGCGCCCAGGGCGATGAGCAGGGGCATGGAGTCCCCGATCGGGGAGCCATTGGCCACGTTGCCCGCCAGGGTGCCGGATTGGCGCACCGGCAGGCCGGCGAAGCGCTCGGCAAAAGGCGCCAATGCAGGCCGGTCCTTGACCAGGGCGGCGAAGGCGTCGCTCAGGCGCACCCCGGCGCCGATGGCCAGGTGGTGGGGATAGCGTTCGATGCGTCGCAGCTCGGCGGCGCGGGTCACGTCCAGCACCTGGGCGAAGCGCTGGTGGCCTTTGTTGATCCACAGGCCCACATCGGTGCATCCGGCCACGACCTGGGCTTGCGGGTGTTCGCGGCGCGCGCGCAGCAGGGCGGTCAGCGATTCGGGGGCGATGTAATGGGGGCTTGGCCGGGTGGCCGGGATCTGGTCGAGCAGGCGGCGCACGGCCCGTTCATTCACCCGGGCGGCAGGCAGCGCGGGCATGCGGCACGCGGCGTCGAGGATGGGGCGGTAGCCGGTGCAGCGGCACAGGTTGCCCGATAGGTCGGCCTGGGCATCGGGCCGGGTGATGGCTTGCCCGGTCAACACCCGGTTCTGGTACATGCCAAACAAGCTCATCACGAAGCCAGGCGTGCAAAAGCCGCACTGGGAGCCGTGGCAGTCCACCAAGGCTTGCTGGGCCGGATGCAGGGCCGCGCCCTGACGGTCGATCAGTGGGTCGGCCGTGAGGTCTTCCACCGTCCAGACGGCCAGGCCGTGGACCGAATGGGCCAGTCGGATGCAGCTGTTGATCGCGCGGTAGCGCAGGCCCCGGCCTTCGGGCTCGCCGATCACCACGGTGCAGGCGCCGCAGTCACCCTCGTTGCAGCCTTCCTTGGTGCCGGTCAGGCCCAGGTCTTCACGCAACACCTGCAACAGGGTGCGCGTGGGTGATACATTCGGGAGCGACACCACGGTGCCGCGCCTGACGAATTGAAGCGGGCTTTCGGCCACAGCGGTCGGAACAGAGGACTTCATGCGCGACAGGTTAGCGTTTTTCTTTGGGCGACGACATATGCGCCATGGTATGCCTTTCATGCGGGACGCGGTATGAAAGACCAGCAGCTTTTCGACAAGATTGACCTCCATCTCATTCGGGTCCTGCACACCGTGTTGACTGAACGCAATGTGTCTCGCGCTGCGCTGCGCCTGGGCATGTACCAGCCGGCAGTCAGCGCGGCGCTGCGCCGCTTGCGCGACCTGGCCGGCGACCCGTTGCTGGTGCGCACCGGCACTGGCATGGTGCCCACCCCCGCCGGGCTGCGCATGATCGAACCGGCCGCCCACATCCTGCGATCGGCGGAGATGATGTTTGCCGATGCGCGCCGCTTCGATCCGGCTACCGCCCGCCACACCTTCACCCTGGCGGCCAGCGATTATTTGGACCCGTTTTTTCTGCCGCAGCTCGTGGCCCATCTCAAAGCCCAGGCGCCGCTGTGCGGCATTGAAATCCAGCCGCTGTCTGGCGAGTCGGACTATCACCGCCGCCTGGCACAGGGCGAGGTGGACGTGGTCATCGGCAACTGGCCGCAGCCGCCCGGCGACCTGCACCTGGGCCGCCTGTTCGGTGACGAGGTGGTGTGTCTGGTGTCGAAGAATCACCCTGCCGCCCGCCGCGGCTGGACGGTGGAAGACTGGTTGCAGGCCGAGCACATCGCGCCCACCCCCACCCATCCCGGCGCCCGTGGCGTCATCGACACCCATTTGGCCACGCTGGGGCTGAGCCGCCACATCAGCGCCCGCTGCCCGCATTTCAGCCTGATTCCGGCGATGGTGGCATCCACCTTGCTGGTGCTGACCACCGGCCGCCAGTTCTGCGAGCGGTTCGTCGGTGCTTTGCCAGTGGCGATCATCCCGTGCCCGGTGCCATTTCCGCGGCTGATGTACTACCAACTCTGGCACGAGCGCACCCATGCTTCGCCAGCTGCGCAATGGCTGCGCGACGCCATCAAGACCGTGGCCTCTGGCTTGCGGCAGGAGGCGCCAGGTGCCGATGAGCCGCCCGCGCCTCGGCCAGCCGCGCCGCGCCGCGCCGGCCGGGCTTCCCGTGCTGTCCAGCACGCTCACATCCCATCCGTTGCATGACCCAGTCCACGCACCACCCGCCCCGGTTGCAACTGACCCGGATCACCAAACGCTACCCCGGCGTGGTGGCCAACGACGATGTTTCCTTGACCGTGGCACCCGGCAGCATCCACGCCGTGCTTGGCGAGAACGGCGCCGGCAAGTCCACGCTCATGAAGATCATTTATGGTTCCGTCAAGCCCGACGACGGCGCCATGCTGTTCAATGGCAAGGCGGTCCACATCCGCAACCCGCAAGAGGCGCGGGCTCTGGGCATCGCGATGGTGTTCCAGCATTTCAGCCTGTTCGATACCCTGACCGTGGCCGAAAACGTTTGGCTGGGGTTGGACCGCTCGCTGAGCTTGCGCGAAGTCAGCGAAAGCATTGGCCTGAAGGCGCAGGAATATGGGCTTGACATCGACCCCGAGCGCCCGGTCCATTCGCTGAGCGTGGGCGAAATGCAGCGGGTCGAAATCATCCGCGCGTTGCTGGCCAGCCCGCAACTGCTCATCTTGGATGAGCCAACCTCGGTGCTGACCCCGCAGGCCGTGGAAAAGCTTTTCGTGGTGCTGCGTCAGCTGGCCGCAGAGGGGTGCAGCATTCTGTATATCAGTCACAAGCTGCACGAAATCCGCGAACTGTGCGACGCCTGCACCGTGATGCGGGGTGGCAAGGTCACGGGCGTGTGCGACCCTCGGGCGGAAAGCAACGCCTCGCTCAGCCGCATGATGATCGGCGCCGAGCCGCCTCAGCTCAACCATCGCCCCTCGCAAGCCGGTGAGGTGGTGCTGGCGGTGCAGGGCCTGAGCCTGCGCAGCGACGACCCGTTTGGCACGCACCTGCAAGACGTCGCGCTGCAAGTGCGCGCCGGTGAGGTGGTGGGCATTGCGGGTGTCTCGGGCAACGGCCAGGGCGAGTTGCTGGCCTGCCTCTCGGGCGAGAACCCGCGCGCTCCCGCCGGCAGCATTCGTTTGGGCGGCGCCGATGTGGCCCGCCAGGGGCCGGGCCGCCGTCGCAAGCTCGGGTTGCACTTCGTGCCCGAGGAGCGGCTGGGGCGCGGCGCCGTGCCGACGCTGAGCTTGGCCCAAAACCTGCTGCTGTCGCGCCGCGACGCCATCGGCCCGCTGGGCTGGCTGCGCCTGGGGCGGCTGGAGCGGCAGGCCGCCGAGATCATCGCCCGTTTCAAGGTCAAGGCCAATGGCCCGGGGGCGGCGGCGCGTTCCCTGTCCGGGGGCAATCTGCAAAAATTCATCGTGGGTCGAGAGATCGACGCCCGGCCCAGGGTGCTTATCGTCAGCCAGCCCACCTGGGGGGTGGATGTGGGGGCGGCCGCCCAGATCCGCGGCGAAATCCTGGCGCTGCGCGATGCCGGTTGTGCCGTGCTGGTGGTCAGCGAGGAACTGGAAGAATTGTTCGAGATCTGCGATCGCCTGCATGTGATCGCCAAGGGGCGCCTGTCGCCTTCGGTGCCGCGTGAGCAGGCCACGGTGGAGCGGATCGGCGAGTGGATGTCGGGGCTGTGGGATGCCCCCCAACAGGAGGTGGCCCATGCTGCGGCTTGAACCCCGTCCGCAGCCCTCGCCGCTGTGGACTTATGCGTCGCCGGTGCTGGCGCTGGCCATCACGGTGGTCATCGGCGTCATGCTGTTTACCGCGCTGGGCAAAGACCCGGTGCGCGGCCTGCAGATTTTCTTCTGGGAGCCGATCAAGTCACCCTATGCCTGGTCTGAGCTGGCGCTCAAGGCCACGCCGCTGCTCATCATCGCGCTGGGGCTGGCGCTGTGCTTTCGCTCCAACGTGTGGAACATCGGCGCCGAGGGGCAGTTCGTCGTCGGGGCGATTTTTGCCGCGGGCGTGGCCCTCTCGGCCGACCGGAGCTGGGGCATGTTGCTGGTGCCAGCCGTGCTGCTGGGCGGGGTGGTGGGCGGCATGGTCTGGGCAGGCATCACGGCGTTGCTGCGCGACCGTTTCAATGCCAATGAAATTCTGGTCAGCCTGATGCTGGTCTATGTGGCGATCCAGATCCTCAACTACCTGGTGTTCGGGCCCTGGAAAGATCCGATGGGCTTCAACATGCCACAGACGCCGCGGTTTGACAGCGCCGCCCGCATCCCCCGGCTCTTCGATGGGTTCCGGGTCAATATCGGCGTCATCATCGCGCTGGTGGGCGTGGCCCTGATGTGGCTGTTCATGTTCCGCACCTATGCCGGGTATGCCCAGCAGGTGGGTGGCCTGGCGCCTGCGGCCGCGCGGTATGCGGGCTTTTCCTCGCGCAAGGCGCTGTGGCTGGCCTTGTTGGTGTCCGGTGGGGCGGCGGGCTTGGCGGGGGCGCTGGAGGTGGCCGGGCCCATCGGGCAGTTGACCCCGCACATCCCAGTGGGCTATGGCTTTGCAGCCATCATCGTCGCTTTCGTGGGGCGGCTGCATCCGGTGGGCATCGTGTTTTCGGCCATCCTGATGAGCATGTTCTACATCGGTGGGGAATTGGCGCAGTCACGCCTGGGCCTGCCCAAGTCCATCAACGGGGTGTTCCAGGGCCTGCTGCTGTTCGCGCTGCTGGCTTGCGACACGCTCATCCATTACCGCGTCGTCTTCAAACGGCGCAGGGGTTGAGACATGGAAGTGTTTTTTCTGAATGTGGCCACGTCGCTCAACGCCGGCACGGTGCTGGCCATTGCGGCGCTGGGGCTGCTGCTCAATGAGAAGGCGGGCATCGTCAACCTGGGGGCCGAAGGCATGATGCTGTGCGCCGCGCTGGCTGGCTTTGCCACCGTGGTGCATACGGGCAGCGGGCTGGCAGGCCTGGGAGCCGGCATGCTGGCAGGCGCCGCGCTGGCCGCCATTTTCGGCGTGCTGGTCATATGGCTCAATACTAACCAGTACGCCACGGGGCTGGCGTTGTCGCTGTTTGGCGTGGGCTTTTCGGCGTTTGCCGGTGTCGCCTACACGCGCGAGAACCTGTCGGGCAAGATGGTGAGCACCCCGTCGATCTGGTCGGACGTGCCGGTGATCGGCCCTGGGCTGGCGCGGCTCGACGGCATGGTGTGGGTGGGTCTGGCGCTGGCGCTGGGCATGATCTGGTTCTTTTACCGCACCCGCGCCGGGCTGGTGTTGCGCAGCGTGGGCGAAAATCCCGATTCGGCCCATGCGCTGGGCTACCCGGTGCGCTTCATCCGCTGGCTGGCCGTGGTGGCGGGCGGCAGCCTGTGCGGGTTGGCCGGTGCCTACCTGTCCACGCAGTACACCCCGTTGTGGACCGAGGGCATGACGGCCGGGCGTGGCTGGATAGCCCTGGCGCTGACCACCTTTGCCACCTGGCGGCCGGCACGCGTATTGCTTGGTGCTTATCTGTTTGGTGCCGTGACCATGGCGCAGTTTTACCTGCAGGGGCGTGGCGTGCAGATCAGTGCGGAATTCCTGAGCATGTTGCCTTACCTGGCCACCATCGTGGTGCTGGTGCTCATCTCGCGCAACCCGACGTGGATTCGTACTAACATGCCAGCTTCGATAGGCAAGCCGTTCCATCCCGGTGCCTGAAGGGTTTCCGTTCCCCGTTTCCAACCTGTCAACCAAGAGGCAAACATGACCGATCTGAGCAAACGTTCACTCATCAAGGTGGCCGCCATCACGGCGCTGGCCGGAGCCACCCTCATCGGCTGCGGCAAGAAGGAAGAGGCCGCCGCGCCGGCTCCGGCCCCGGCCGCCGAAGCGCCCCAGGTCACCAAGGCCGCCTGGGTCTACATCGGCCCGGTGGGTGACGCCGGCTGGAGCTATGCCCATGACCTGGGCCGCCGCGGTGTGGAAGCCCACTTTGGCAACCAGGTGCAAACCACCTACGTGGAGAGCGTGCCCTACGGGGCCGATGCGGAGCGCGTGTTCCGCGATCTGGCCCAGCAAGGCAATCAGATCATCTTCGGCACCTCGTTCGGTTACATGGAAACCATGCTGAAGGTGGCCGAGGACTTCCCCAACGTGAAGTTCGAGCATGCCACGGGCTACAAGACTGCGCCCAACATGCGCATCTACGATGCCAGCTTCTACCAGGACACCTACATGGCCGGCGTGATCGCCGCCCACATGACCCAGACCGGCACGCTGGGCTTCATCGGCTCGTTCCCCATTCCTGAGGTGCTGCGCAACATCAACGCCTTCACGCTGGGGGCGCAGTCCGTCAAGCCCGACGTGAAGGTGCGCGTGGTGTGGGTGAGCAGCTGGTTCGACCCGCCCAAGGAGAGCGAGGCCGCGCAGGCCCTGATCAACCAGGGGGCCGACGTGCTGCTGCAGAACACCGATTCCACCGCCGTGCTGCAAACCGCCGAGCGCAATGGCAAGTTCGCTTTTGGCTGGGACAGCGACATGAGCGCCTTCGCGCCCAACGCGCATCTGGCTTCGGCCATCGTGGACTGGACCCCGTACTACGTCAAATCCATCGAGGAATTGCGCAACGGCACCTGGGAAACCAAGCGCACGGTGTGGGGGGTCAAGGAAGGGCTCAATGACCTGATCAAGATCGCCGATTTCGTGCCCGCCGAGGCCAAGGCCAAGGTCGAGGAAATCAAGGCCGGCATGAAGGCCGGTACCTTCGAGCCCTTTACCGGTCCGATCGTGGACAACACCGGCCGTGAGGTGCTGGCCGCTGGCGTGCAGGCCGATCGTGCCTGGAAAGACAGCGTCAACTTCTTCGTGCGCGGCATCGAAGGTCGGGTGCCCACGGGCAACTGAATCGTGAGGGCATCGCTGGCCCGTCGCTGGCCGGCGATGAGTCAGGCCGCCACGCGCTCCTGCGGTGGCGGCCTTTGTGTTGGTGGAGAGTGCGCATGGATGAGCGAATGGGCTGGTGGCCCGTGGCCCTGGACAGTGACCTGCAGGATCGTCCCGTGGCCGTGACCCTGTTGGGCCAGCCGTTGGTGCTGTGGCGTGAGCCGGGCGGCGCGCTGGCGGCGTTGGCCGATCGCTGCCCGCATCGTGGGGCACGGCTGTCGCTGGGCGAGGTGGTCCAAGGGCAATTGCAATGCCCCTATCACGGCTGGCGCTTCGATGTCCAAGGCCGCTGCGTGGCCATTCCGGCCATGCCCGCTTTCACGCCAGCTGCGGTGCATGCCGCCTGCCGCCACGAGGTGCAGGTGGCGCACGGCCTGATCTGGGTGCGCTTGCAGGCGCCAGGGCCGGATGCCGCGGCAGCCTTTCCCATGCCCGACTTGGCGCATTTGCCCCGTCGTCGCCTGATTTACGGGCCTTTCGACGTGGCCACCAGCGCGCCCCGTGCGGTGGAGAATTTTCTCGACACCTCGCACTTTGCCTTTGTGCATCGCGGCTGGCTGGGGGATGCGGGGCACCCGGAAGTACCGCCTTACGAGGTGACCCAAACCCCCGACGGCCGCCCGGTCATCGAACGCTACAAGGCCTGGCAGCCCCGCGCCACCGCCGCCGCTGCAGAAGGCGACTGGGTGACCTATCGCTACGAAGTGCTCAGCCCCTACAGCGCTTTGCTGACCAAGCAGGGGGATGCCGGCGGCCCACAAGACAGCTACACCATCTGGGCCTGCCCGACGACGGAAGACACGTGCCGCCTGTGGTTTGCCCAGTACACGACCGATGAGATCTCGCCCGACGAGGCGCTGCGCGATTTTCAGGTCGCCATCTTCTCGCAAGACCAACCGGTGCTTGAATCGCAAAGCCCCAAGCGCCTGCCTTTGAGCGGTGGGGAAGCGCACAGCGCCGCCGACCGGCTCAGCGCTGCCTACCGCCGCTACCTGAAAGCCTGCGGCATCACTTTTGGAGTGTGTTGAGATGCATCTGCCCCACATCGCCCCCGATCGTCTGCCCTCGGTGCTGCACCGCATGCCCAAGGCGGAGCTGCACATCCACATCGAAGGCTCGCTGGAGCCTGAGCTCATCTTCAAGCTGGCCCAGCGCAACGGCGTTCGGCTGCCGTACCCCGATGTGCAAGCCCTGCGTGCGGCTTATGCCTTCACCGATTTGCAGAGCTTTTTGGACATCTACTACGCTGGCGCCAGCGTGCTGCTGAAGGAAGAAGACTTCTTCGATATGGCCTGGGCCTATCTGGAGAAGGCCGCCGCCGACAACGTGGTGCACGCCGAAATCTTTTTCGATCCGCAGACCCACACCGCCCGTGGCGTGTCCATGGGCACGGTGATTCGCGGCCTGCACCATGCCTGCCAGCGGGCGCACCAGGAATGGGGCATCAGTGCCCGGCTGATCCTGTGTTTCCTGCGTCACCTCAGTGAGGCGGAGGCGTTCGAGACGCTGGAGGCCGCTCTGCCGTACCGGGAGCACTTCATCGGCGTGGGGCTGGACTCCAGCGAGGTGGGGCATCCGCCGGAAAAGTTTGCCCGCGTGTTTGCCCGCTGTCGTGAACTGGGGCTGCACGTGGTGGCCCATGCCGGCGAGGAAGGGCCGCCCGCGTACATCTGGCAGGCGCTGGACGTGTTGCGCGTGCAGCGCATCGACCATGGCGTGCAGGCCACTTGCGACCCGGCGCTGATGCAGCGGCTGGCGCAAACCCGTGTGCCGTTGACGGTGTGCCCGCTGTCGAATGTGAAGCTGTGCGTCTTTCCTGATTTGCGGCGGCACAACCTGCGGCAATTGCTGGATGCCGGGCTGTGCGTGACCATCAATTCCGACGACCCAGCCTACTTCGGCGGCTACCTGAACGACAACTTCGTGCAGTTGTTTGCCGCTCTGGATCTGGGGCCGCGGGAGGCGTACCAGCTGGCCCTCAACAGTTTCGAGGCCAGCTTCGTGGACGAGGCCACCCGCCGCGGATGGCAGCGCCAGCTCAAAGACTTCTTCGAGGGCTTGCGCGAACACGACTGACGGCTCGAAGGCCCCCAGACGCCGCAGCCGTGCCCCGCCAGCGCCTACAATCGCCGCCAACAGGAGCGCACGCATGACCCTCAAAAGCGACAAGTGGATCCGCCGCATGGCGGAGGAATACGGCATGATCGAGCCGTTTGAGCCGGGCCAGATCCGCGCGGTCGAGGGCCGCAAGGTCATCAGCTACGGCACCAGCAGCTACGGCTACGACATCCGCTGCGCGCCCGAATTCAAGGTCTTCACCAATATCCACAGCACGGTGGTGGACCCCAAGAACTTCGACGAGAAGAGCTTCGTCGATTTCCATGGCGACCACTGCATCATCCCGCCCAACAGCTTCGCGCTGGCGCGCACGGTGGAGTACTTCCGCATCCCGCGCAACGTGCTGACGATCTGCCTCGGCAAGAGCACTTACGCGCGCTGTGGCATCATCGTCAACGTCACGCCGTTCGAGCCGGAGTGGGAGGGCTACGTGACGCTGGAGTTTTCCAACACCACGCCACTGCCGGCCAAGATCTACGCGGGAGAAGGCTGCGCGCAAGTGCTGTTTTTCGAGAGCGACGAGGTGTGCGAAGTGTCGTACAAGGACCGCGGCGGCAAGTACCAAGGCCAGCACGGCGTGACCTTGCCGCGCGCTTGACTGCCGAAAGGACTCCCCGATGTCTGCTTACGATTTGCTGGCCTTCGGCCACCCCATGCCCGGCGAGCCCGACGTCTCGCACCCCCAGCCCGACCGACGCATCACGGGCAACCCCCGGCGTGAGACCTGGAACCTGCTGGATGCGCCGTTGGGCGCCGCCCAGACGCTGAGCACCGGCATCTGGCGCTGCGAGCCGGGGAAGTGGGCCATCCGCTTCGGCCCCACCGAGCGCGAGATCTTCACCGTGCTGCAAGGCCGCTGCCGTGTGTACCGTGACGACGGCAGCAGCGAAGAAGCAGGCCCGGGCCAGTCGATTCACCTGCCGCCGGGCTTCACCGGCGCGTTCGAGGTGATCGAGACCGTCGTCAAGGTGTACGTCATCGTCGAGTGAGGCGTTTGAGGCTCAGCCTGAAGCCGGCCGGGTCTTAGCGCTTCAGCAGCCCGCGCCACGCCGCCGGGGGCACCAGCACGGCAGCGATGGCGGTCATCACGCACACCACGGCCACGCCGTCGGTCCAGCGCGGCCATTCGCCAGCGATGACGGTGGCGCTGGCGGTGCCGATCAGCGGCACCATCATCACGCTCATGGCGCTGGTGGCCGGTGGCAGGTGCCGCGCCAGTGAGAACCAGATGATCTGGGCAAAGCCATAGTTCATGAACACACCGTAGGCGAGCAGCCCCCACATGCGCGGAGTGAATGTCCAATCCGGCCAAGGCTCGAACGCCAAGGCCAGCAACCAGAGCACCGCCGCGGCCAGCAGCATCATCCAGACCGTGAGCGCCTCGACCGGCAGCGTCAGGGTGGCGCGGCGCATCATCAGCGTGCCGATGGCCCAACTGATGGCAGCCCCGAGCATGACCAGCACCCCCACGGGGCGACCGGCCATGGCGGCGAGTTCGTCGTTCAGCAGCAGCGCCACCGCGGCGGCCACGGCCAGCGCGGCGAAGGTGGATCGCCGCGTCAGCCGCTCGCCAAAGAACAGGGCACCCAGCAGCACGGTCCACACCGGCATGGTGAAGCCGAGGATGGCCGCCCGCCCCGAGGCCAGCGCCGCCACGCCGAAAATGGCCAGCGTGTGCCAGCCCAGCAGGTTGGGCAGGCCCAGGGTTACGATGCTGCGCCACTCCCGGCCCACGGGTTGCAAGCGCACGCCGCGCCAGTGGTAAAAGGCCAAGAGCCACAGCGCCCCGCCGGTCATGGTCACGGCCCGGAAGTACAGCGGCGTGAGCTCCTGCAAGGAGAGTTTCATCACCGGCCAGTTGACGCCCCACATCAGGGTCAGCGCCACCAGGCCCCAGGTTTGGCCGCGGCTGAGCATGGGCGCGTCAGACCGCCACGGGCGCCTTGATGGCTGGGTGGTGTTGGTAGTCCTGCACCTCGAAGTCGTCGTAGGCGTAATCGAAAATGCTCGGTGGCCGGCGCCGGATGTGCAAGGTGGGGTAAGGGTAGGGCTGGCGGCTCAGTTGCAGCTCCACTTGCTCGAAGTGGTTGTTGTAGATGTGGCAGTCGCCGCCCGTCCAGACGAAATCGCCCACGCCCAGGTCGCATTGCTGGGCCAGCATGTGGGTGAGCAGGGCGTAGCTGGCGATGTTGAAGGGCACGCCCAGGAAGATGTCGGCACTGCGCTGGTAGAGCTGGCAGCTGAGTTTGCCTTCAGCCACGTAGAACTGGAAGAAGGCGTGGCAGGGCATGAGCGCCATCTTGGGCAGATCGGCCACGTTCCAGGCGCTCACGATAATGCGGCGCGAGTCGGGGTTGGTCTTGAGCTGCTGCACCACCTCGGCGATCTGATCGATGTGGCCACCGTCGGGCGTGGGCCACGAGCGCCACTGCACACCGTACACAGGCCCGAGATCGCCATCCGCGCGGGCCCATTCGTCCCAGATGGTGACGCCACGCTCCTGCAGCCAGCGCACGTTGCTGTCGCCGCGCAGGAACCACAGCAGTTCCAGGATGATGCTCTTCAAGTGCACCTTCTTCGTGGTGACCAGCGGGAAGCCTTCGCTGAGGTCGAAGCGCATCTGGTACCCGAACACGCTGCGCGTGCCGGTGCCGGTGCGGTCGGTCTTGGCCACGCCGTGCGTGTACACGTGGCGCATGAAGTCTTCGTACTGGTGGCGGATGGGGCGGTTCACGGTTGGCGTTCAGCGTATCTGTACATTCTAGGCGCAGCGTCCCGAGCCTGCTCAGGCAGCGGGTGGCATGGCTGCGGTGCGGACGAGGCGGGCAAAACGCGGCAGCAGCGAGGCCGCGTGCGGCGTGGGCCGGACCGGGGGCATGGGGCCGGTGGCCGGGGCGTTCATGCGGACGTAGGCGGCGGTGGCGGGGACGCCGAATTCGGGATGGAACTGCACGCCCCAGGCGTGGCGGCCGATCCGGTAAGCCTGGTGAGGCTCGAAGGCATTGCCCGCCAGAAGCACCGCGCCGGGCGGCAGGCGGCGCACGCTCTGGCGGTGGGCGGCCTGGCCGCTGAACTGGGGCGGCAGACCTTGAAAAAGGGGATCGGCGTGCGCGGCGGGGGTGAGCGTCACGTCCACGGTGCCGAGTTCGATGCCGCCGGGGTGGAAGTCCACCTCGCCACCCAAGGCGTGGGCCAGCAACTGGTGTCCGTAGCAGATGCCCAGCACTGGGGTCTGGGCGGCCACCGCCGCGCGCAGCCATTGGGCGGTCTGCTCGCTCCAAGGCTCACGGTCGGTCACCATGCTGTGCGAGCCGGTGACGATTACCCCGGTCACGCGGCTCGGGTCGGGCAGAGTGGCACCGGTGCGTGGATCGATCACCCGGATGGGTGATGCGCTGCCCAGCCCGGCGGCAATCCAGTCTTCGAAGTCGCCCCAGGCCGCGGCGATGTCGGGATGGGTGCTGCCCGTCTTGACGATGAGCAGCGGCGGTTCAGAGGGGGTGGCGTGGGGAGTGGCCTGGCTCATGGATGGAAGAAGGGAGTCACAGCACCCGGCCCGGGTTCATGATGCCTTGGGGGTCGAGCGCCTGCTTGATCGCCCGCATCAGTTGCAAGGCGGTTGGGTCTTTGTAGCGGGGCAGGGTGTCGCGCTTGAGGCTGCCGATGCCATGCTCCGCGCTGATCGAGCCGCCGTGTCGTTGCACGGCGTCGAAGACGAGGGCATTGATGCGCGCCTCCTGCGTTTGCAAAAAATCCACGCTGTCGGCCCCGGGCGGGCACTGCACGTTGTAGTGCAGATTGCCATCGCCCAAATGCCCGAAATTGACCAGCCGCACGCCGGGGATGGTCTGCGCCAGTTGGGCATCGGTGTCGGCGCAGAAGGCCGGGATGCGAGAGACGGGCAGGCTGATGTCGTGCTTGATGTTGAGGCCCTCTTCGGCCTGGGCCAGCGGGATGCTCTCGCGGATGTGCCAGAGGCTGCGGGCCTGGGCCAGGCTTTCGGCCACCACGGCGTCGCTAACGCAGCCGTCGGCCAGTGCCGCCTCCAGCAGCGCTTCCAAGCGGGCCCGGGCATGGGCTTCGCTGTCGTGAGCGCTGTTTTCCAGCAGCACGCAGTAGGGCGACTCTTGCCAGAGTGGCACCCGCAGCGCGGGGAAATGCCGATCCACCAGGCTGAGGGCGAACTGCCCCATGACTTCAAAGCCGGTGAGGTCTGCCCCCAGGTGACGCTGGGCCAGGCCCAGCAGGGTCACGGCAGCCGCCATCGACGGCACGGCGGCCCAAGCGGTGAGTTGTGCCACCGGGCGAGGAAACAGCTTGAGCGTGGCGGCCGTGATCACGCCCAGCGTGCCTTCGCTGCCGATGAACAGGTGGCGCAGGTCGTAGCCGGTGTTGTCTTTGCGCAGGCCGCTGAGGCCCCTCCACACCTGGCCTTGCGCGGTGACGACCTCCAGCCCCAGGCAGAGGTCGCGCGCATTGCCAAAGCGCAGCACCTGAGTGCCGCCCGCGTTGGTGGCGAGGTTGCCGCCAATGGTGCAGCTGCCCTCGGCGGCCAGGCTCAGCGGCAGCCACAGTCCGGCGGCCTCGGCGGCTTGCTGGGCGGTGTGCAGCACGCAGCCGGCTTCCAGGGTCAGCGTGAGGTTGGCCGGGTCGAGCGACCGGATGACGTTCATGCGCTGCAGGCTCAGCACCACCTGCTGGCCGCTGGCATCGGGCACGCCGCCCACCACCAGGCCGGTGTTGCCCCCCTGGGGCACGATGGCCACGCCGGCCTGGGCGCAGGCGCGCACCACAGCGGCCACTTCGGCGGTGCAGCCGGGGCGTACCACGGCCAGTGCCCGCCCGCGGTGGCGCCGGCGCCAGTCCTGCTCGTAAGCCGTGAGGTCGCAGGCCGGATCGTCGTGCGTGAGCACATGGGCGTGGCCCACCACCCCGCGCAGCGTGGCCAGCAGTGCCGCGCGACTCATGCCGAGGGCGATGAAGCAGGGGGCAGGCCAGCGGCCCGGGCGGCCTTGAAGCGCAAGCGCACGTGCAGCGCGCAGGCCACGAACAGCAGCACGCACAGGGCCACCTGCCCCCAGGCCAGCGCGGCCGACAGGCCGCTTTCGCTGGTGGCGCGGACGATGCCTTCCGTGAAGTACAGCCACACCAGCAAGCTGAGCCAGCGGTAGGTGTACATCCGGTGCTTGAGCAGGCCGGCCAGTGGCAGGGTCAGGGGGAGCACTTTGATGGCCCACCACGAGCCGCCTTCGCGCAGGGGGGCCAGCCACAGTTCCCAGGCCAGCCCCAGCGCGATCAGCGCCAGCAGGCTGGAGACGGCCAGCAGGCGCGTCCAGGCGGCAGCGGCAGAGGGTAGGGGGGCGGTTGGCGGCTCGACAGGGTCGCGGGCGGGTGAGGCGTCGTTCATGGGTGGATCTCGCAGACGGTGGCATGATACCGGGATGTGGAGCGATGATTTCTGGTCAGGGAAATCCCGGCGGGTTCGCGCCTTGCGTGCCCGGCTGGAGGCGGCCTGGGCGCAGTTGATGGCCTTTCCGTGGCGCAACACGGCGCTGACGCTGCGCGAGCGTTTCCGCGAGGACCGCCTGGGCGTGACGGCCGGCAGCCTCACCTTCACCACCACCATCTCGCTGGTGCCGCTGTTCACCGTGGCGTTGGCCATCTTTACCGCCTTTCCCATGTTCTCCCGCATGGAGCAGGCGCTGCACGACTGGCTGTTTCAGGGCTTGATCCCGGAAAACATCGCTCGGCAGGTGTCCACCTACCTGTTGCAGTTCGCGGGGAAGGCCGGGCAGATGGGATGGGCGGGGGCGTTGGTGCTGCTGGTGTCGGCATTGGCGTTGATCCTGACCATCGACCGCAAGCTCAACGATATTTGGCGCGTGCGCCGCCTGCGTCCATTCGCCCAGCGGGTGCTGGTCTATTGGGCGCTGCTGACCCTGGGGCCGCTGTTGGCTGGCGTGAGCCTGACGCTGAGCTCCTATGCCCTGTCGGCCTCGCGCGGCTGGGTGGGGGCGGCCAACCCGCTGTTCATGGCGCTGTTCGATCTGCTGGAGTTCGGCGCCATTTTGCTGGCAATGGCGGCGCTGTACCGCTACGTGCCCAATGCCCATGTGCGTTGGAGCCATGCCCTGTGGGGGGCGCTGTTCGTGGCGGTGGCGTTCGACCTGGCCAAGCGGCTGCTGGGCTGGTACCTGGCCACCATTCCGACCTATTCGGTGGTGTATGGGACGTTTGCCACCTTGCCCATCCTGCTGATCTGGCTGTATCTGGTGTGGGTGATCGTGTTGCTGGGGGCGGTGGTGGTGGCGTACCTGCCCAGCCTCATGGCCGGGGTGGCTCGCCGGGGCGATACGCCCGGCTGGGCCTTTCAACTGGCGCTGGAGGTGCTGGGGGCCTTGACCGAGGACCGCCGCCAAGGCGGCCGGGGCCTGGCGCTGGAGGCGCTGGCGCGACGGCTGCGGGTGGACGATCTGCAGCTCGAACAGCCCCTGGACGCCCTGCTGGCGCTGGACTGGGTGGGCAAGCTGGCCGAGGAACAGGAGCGGTATGTGCTGCTGGTCGATCCGGCGCGCACCCCGGCGGCGCCACTCATGCAGCGCCTGCTGCTGCCCGATGAGGCCTCGACCCATCCGTTGTGGGATTGCAGCCACTGGAGCGAGGTCAAATTGCAGCAATTGCTGCCGCCCGGCCCGGGCAGCAGCGTCAGCGCGGCATGATGCGCGTCTCGCCCAGTTCGGTCAGTGGCATGGGCTCGCCCAGGTGATAGCCCTGCCCGTAGTCCACGCCGATTTCTCGCATCCGCTCCAGAATCGCTTGGCTGGATACGTATTCGGCTATCGTCTTGAGGCCCATCACATGGCCGATGGCGTTGATGGCCTGCACCATGGCCAGATCGATCGGGTCGGATTCGATGTCTTTGACAAAGCTGCCATCGATCTTCAGGTAGTCCACGGGCAGATTTTTCAGATAAGCAAAGGATGACAAGCCGCTGCCGAAGTCATCGAGCGCGAACAGGCAGCCCAGCTGTTTCACTTCACCGATGAAGTGCACCACTTTGGACAGATTAACCACGGCGGCGGTTTCGGTGATCTCGAAGCAGACCGTGCCAGCGGGCAGCCGCACATGCTCCAAAGTGGCGCGCAGGCCCTGCCGGAAGCGCTCGTCCGACAGCGATGCACCAGACAGGTTCAGACACAGCAGACCGTCGAAATGGCCGTGTCGCCGCAGCCGGTCACCGAGCCAGGCCAGGGCGTTGTTCACCACCCACTGGTCGATGCGCGGCATCAGGCCATAGCGTTCGGCCGCCGGCAGGAAGGCGCCGGGTTGAACCAGCTTGCCGTCTTCTTCCAGCCGCACCAGCACTTCGTAGTGCACCTGGTCGTCGGGCTGGTCGTGCAGCGGCACGATGGGCTGCACGTACAGGCGCAGGCGGTCCTCGTCGAGCGCCGATTGCAGGCGCGAGACCCATTGCATTTGCCCCTTTTGCTCCAGCAACCGTGTGTCATCGGCTTGGTACACATGCAGGCGGTTGCGCCCGGCCTCCTTGGCGGCGTAGCAGGCGGCATCGGCGCTGGCCAGCAGTTGGCTGAGGTCGCGCTCGGCGCCATCGATGCACACCAGCCCCACCGAGACGCCAATGGAAAACGACTTGCCTTCCCAGCCAAAACGAAAGTCGGCAATGGCTTCGCGCAGGCTTTCTGCCACTTGCAGGGCCCGCTCGACCGGGCAGTTCTGCAGGATGAGTCCGAATTCGTCGCCGCCGAGCCGTGCCAGCGTGTCGGAGGCACGCAGCATCCCGCGCATCAGCTGCGTGACCTGGCGCAGCAGCTCGTCGCCGGCCACGTGGCCGCAGGTGTCGTTGACGATCTTGAATTGGTCCAGATCCAGGTAGCAGACCACATGGGTGGCCGCCGGGTCGCCGGCGCGGTGCAGCAGTTCCTGCAGCCGGCGTTCGAATTCGCGCCGGTTGGGCAGGCCGGTGAGGGCGTCGTGCGTGGCCTGATGGGTGAGTTCGCGCGCCAGATTCAGGGTCACCGTCACGTCATGGAAGACGAGCACCGCGCCGATGATGAAGCCTTCACGCGAGCGGATGGGGGCGGCCGTGTCGAGCACGGGCACGCTGTCGGCGTCGCGCCGCAGCAGCAGCGCGTGCTCGCGCCGGTGCTGCAACTGGTTGCGTTTGAGCACTTCGCGCACCGGGTTGGGCAAGGCTTGGCGCGTGACTTCGTCCTGCAGGTTGTACACCGCCGTGATGAGCTGGCCTTTGGCCTGATGCGCCGGCCAACCCGTCAGCCGCGAAGCCACGGGATTCATGTATTGAATCACCCCCGCTTCGTCGGTGGTGATGACTCCATCGCCGATGGAGGCCAGCGTCACTTGGGCCAGATCCCGCTCCTGATGCAGTTGGGCCTCGACGGCCTTGCGCTCGGAGATGTCGCGCAGGATGCCGGTGAAGTGCAACTCCTGGTCGAGCCGGTTTTCGCTGATCGTGACTTCGTAATAGGCCCGCTGCCCGCCGGGGCGGGCCATGCGCAGCTCCAGCTTGGCTCCGGGCTCGCAAAACTGCTGCGCTTGCAGGGCATGCGCATGCCCGGCCTGCCGCAGCACGGCCACCAGTGGCTGGCCCACGCCTTGCGCCGCCGACACGCCGAGCAGCTTCTCGGCGCCGGGGTTGAGGCTGGTGAGCACGCCGTCGCGCGTGAAGGTGACGATGCCGTCGCGCATGTCGCGCACGATGGCCAGCGTGCGCTGTGTGGCCTGCTCCAGCGCGGCGATGACGCGGTTGTAGGCCTGGGCCACTTGCCCGACTTCGGTGAAGTCCTCCACCGGCACGCGCCGGCTCAGGTCGCCCGAGCGGCGTTGGTCCTCCATCGCATCGAGCAGGTCCAGCAGTTCCGTGCGGGCGCCGTGCTCGGCCACGTTCAGGCCGGTGCGCTCCTCGTCGGCGCTGACGCGCAGCGCCCCGCCGCCTCGCCAGGGCCGCAGAAACAGCCACGTGATGAGCACGCACCACAACCCGCAAACGGCGATGCCCAGCAACTGCACGCCCACCTGCGTCCAGCGGGTGTGGCCGGTATCGAGGATGGCCAGGTCGCCAAACACCCCCACGGCCAGCGTGCCCCAGATGCCGGCCACCAGATGGGCGGGAATGGCGCCGACGGCGTCATCGATGCGGTGCTGCAGCAGTTTCTCTTGCGCCCAGGCCATCAGCGCCGCGCCCACGGCGCCCATCAGCAGGGCTTCGGCTGGGGTGACGGCATGGGCGCCCGCCGTCACGGCCACCAGCCCGGCGATGAGCCCGTTGATGAGGTACAGGATTTCGTAATAGCCGTGCCAGAACCGGCCGGCGATCAGCCCCATGGCGCTGCCGGCGGCTGCCGCCAGGGTCGTGTTGACGACCACGGCAGGGACCGTTTCATCGAAGGCCAGCACGCTGCCGCCGTTGAAGCCCAGCCAGCCCAGAAACAGCAGCAGGCCGCCGAGCATCGCCATGGGCAGGTTGCCGGCCGGGATCACGGCCGGCTGGCCGTTTTCGGGGAAGCGCCCACGCCGTGGACCGACCATGAGCACGGCGACCAGCGCCACCCAGCCACCCACGCTGTGAACCACCGTGGCCCCCGCGAAATCCACGAACCCCAGTGCGCCCAGCCAGCCGGCCTGCCCGTCGAGCACGCCGGCCCAGGCCCAGTGCCCATACACCGGATAAATGAGCAGCGACACCAGGGCCGACATGGCCAGATACGCGCCAAACCGCATGCGCTCGGCCACCGCGCCGGACACGATGGTGGCGGCCGTGGCACAAAACATGATTTGAAACAGCACAAACGCCAACAGGTTGGCATCGCCGCCGATCTGATCGAGCGCGCCAAACAGCCCTTGGCCGAACCAACCGGCCACCGACGGCCCAAACATGAGGCCGAAGCCCACCAGCCAGTACGCCAGCGCCGCGACCACGAAGTCCGACAGGTTTTTGGCCGCCACGTTGATGGAGTTCTTGTTGCGCGTCAGCCCCGACTCCAGGCACAGAAAACCGGCCTGCATGACGAAGACCAGTCCGGCGCAGAGCAATATCCAGAGGGTGTCGAGCGGGGTGAAGGCGAGCATGTGCGGTGATCGGGAGCAGGCATCAGGCCCGCCCTCGCTTCACAGGGTTAGCAAGTCGCGTTCCAGCCCCGGGGCTGGGGTGTCACGTGCGGAACGGCGCCGCCAAAAAACCGCGGAATCGGGCCCGTCCGCCCCGGGTGGGCGCGGCGGTGAGCGCGTACTGGGGAAAGCGCCGCAGAAACCGACCGATCGCGATGCGCCCTTCGAGTCGGGCCAGGCTCAGGCCCGCGCATTGATGGACGCCGAAGCCAAAGGCCAGGTGTTTGTTGGTGGGGCGATCGAGGCGGAGCGTCTCAGGGTCGTCGAACTGGGCCGGATCGCGGTTGGCCGCGCCGATGCACAGCGTCACCAGCGCCCCTTCGGGCAAGGCGACGCCTCCCACCTCGCAGGGTTTGAGGGCCCGCCGGTTGCCCAACTGGTTCGACGACTCGAACCGCAGGAATTCGTCCACCGCCACGGCCAGGGTCTGTTCCTGGGCTTCGGCGTCGTGGCGTTGTTCGTCCAGGCGCTGCAGCAACCAGGCTTTCTGGTCGGGCCATTCCTGCAGGCTGACCAGCGCATTGCCAATGAGGTTGGTGGTGGTCTCATGCCCGGCGTTGAGCAGGAAGATGCAGTTTTGCAACAACTCCACCTCGCTGAGCTTGTCGCCGCTGCTCTCGCCCTGGATCAGGCGGGTGAGCACGTCGTGTTCAGGGTCGCCGGGGTGCTGGCGGCGGTGCGCCACCAGGCCGCGCAGGTAGTCCAGCATTTCCATGACACTGCGGTTGCCCAGGGCTTCCTGCTCGGGGGTGAGTACCGGCTCCAGCGCGCCCAGGATGGCCAGGGACCAGCCGCGCAGCGGCTCGCGCTCGTCGTGCGGCACGCCCAGCAGGTTGCCGATGATCTCCACCGGAATGGCGCTGGCGAAGTCCTCGATCAGGTCGCCTCCGCCCTGGGCCTCGATGCGGTCGAGCAGGCTGTCCACCAGGCGCACGAGGCCCGGCTCCATGTCGGCGATGGCGCGGCGCGTCAGCGCCCCCATGATGAGCTTGCGCACGCGGGTGTGCAGCGGGGGATCGTTGAACACCAGGCTGGTGGTGTGGTGCTCGTACAGGGGGGAATCCGACCCGTACTTGGGCGCGAATTCCACATGCTTGTCGGAGCTGAAAGTGGCGGCGTCGCGGTAAACGGTCACCAGGTCGGCGTAGCGGGTGAGGAACCAACTGCCATCGGGCATCTGGCGGATGGGTTCGCGTTCGCGCAATGCCGCATACACCGGAAACGGATTGTCCAGAAAATCCCGCGGCAGGCGACGCAGATCGAAGTCCTCGGCAATGGCCCGAGCCCGCTCGGCCGACATGGGGGGAGTGATGTCGGCCCGGGTCACGACGGTGGCAGCAGCGTTGGGGGCTTGCATGGCTTTAGCCCTGGAGGAAGCGCCGCAGCGCCATCAGCACGCCGTCGGGGTCTTCGGTCATGAGGGAGTGGCCGGCGCGCAGTCGCACGGTCTGGGCATGACGGGCGCGGCCGATCAGCGTTTGCGCGGCTTTGGGGGGCGTCATCTGGTCTTGCGTGCCGAGGATGAACAGGGTTGGGCACTGCACCCGTTCCATGGCCTGTTCGCCCTGGTCGTAGCTGTCGCAGGCCACGAAGCCCCGGTGGAACACATTGACCCGCGGGTTGCTGGCCAACACCCGCCGCATCAGCGCCTTGGAGCCGCCCAGCAGCCAGGTGCCCGGCCCCAAGGCCGAAGGCGGCGGCGCCAGGGTGGAGTGGCTGAACACGTTGACCATGTCGATGGCCTTCATGGGCTGGTTGAGCGAACTGTCCAGCAGCGCGGGGGACACCTTCATGGGGTAGGCGGTGCCCACCATCACCAAGTGGCTCACCCGTTCGGGCGCGTCGGCCGCGGTCTGCAGCGCGATCAGCGAGCCGAAGCTGTGGCCCACCAGCGCGGCTTGGTCAATTTTCAGCGCGTCGAGCAGGCCGAGCACGGCGCGGGAAGCCTCCTGAACGGTGGCAGGGGCCTCGCCGCCGCTCTTGCCGTGGCCGGGCTGGTCGATGGCCAGCACGTTCCAGCCGTGATGGGCCAGGTAGCGGCTCTGCAGAATCCACACGCTGTGGTCGTTGAGCAGGCCGTGGATGAATACGACCGTGGGCTTGGCCGGGTCGAAGGGCTTGCCGCCGGTGTAGGCGTAGAGGGGGGCGCCGTGCACGTCGATCATCATGGTCAGGCTCCTGCCTTTTCTGCGGCTTTCAGGGCGCGCTTCAGGTCGTCGATCAGGTCGTCCGGGTCTTCCAGCCCGATGGACAGGCGGATGGTGCCCGGGCCGATGCCAGCGGCGGCCAGCGCCTCGTCCGTCATGCGGAAATGGGTGGTGCTGGCAGGGTGGATGACCAGGCTGCGGCAGTCGCCCACGTTGGCCAGATGACTGAAGAGTTTGAGGCTTTCGATGAAGGCCTTGCCTTGCTCGCGGCTGCCTTTCATGTCGAAGCTGAACACGCTGCCGGCACCGCGTGGTAGCAGCTTTTTCGCCAGCGCGTGGCTGGGGTGGGACTCCAGCAGCGGGTGGCCTACGCGGCTCACGAAGGGGTGGCTGGCCAGGAACTGCACCACCTTTTCGGTGTTGCTCATGTGGCGGGCCATGCGCAGCGGCAGGGTTTCGATGCCCTGCAGGATCAGCCAGGCGGTGTGCGGGCTCATGCAGGCGCCAAAGTCCCGAAGGCCCTCGCGTCGGGCGCGCAGCAGGAAGGCGCCCACGGTGGATTCCTCGCTGAACACCATGTGGTGAAAGCCCTCGTAAGGGGCGGTGAGTTCGGGGAATTTGCCCGAACGCTCCCAGTCGAAGCTGCCGCCGTCCACCACGATGCCGCCCACCACCGTGCCGTGGCCGCTCAGGAACTTGGTGGCCGAGTGGTAGACGATGTCGGCGCCCAGGTCCAGCGGCTTCATCAGCCAGGGCGTGGTCAGGGTGGAGTCCACCAGCAGCGGCACGCCGGCCTCGTGGGCGATCTGGGCCACGGTCGGAATGTCCAGCACGTCCAGCCCCGGGTTGCCCACGGTCTCGCCGAAGAACAACTTGGTGTTGGGACGGATGGCGGCACGCCAGCCGTCGATGTCACTGGGCTTCACAAACGTGGTCTCGATGCCGAAGCGCCGCAGCGTGTAGTGCAGCAGGTTCTGGCTGCCGCCGTACAACGCGGTGGACGCGACGATGTGCGAGCCCGCGCCCATGAGCGTGGCAATGCTCAGGTGCAGGGCCGCCTGGCCGCTGGCCACCGCAATGCCGCCGATGCCGCCTTCCAGCGCCGCCACGCGCTGCTCCAGCACCGCGTTGGTGGGATTGCTGATGCGGCTGTACACATGGCCGGATCGCTCCAGGTTGAACAGGGCGGCCGCGTGGTCGCTCGATTCGAACACGAACGACGTGCTCAGGTGAATGGGCACGGCGCGCGCGCCGGTGGCGGGGTCGGGGGCGGCGCCGGCGTGCAGCGCCAGCGTGTCGAAGCCGGGGTCGGCGTATCCTGCCATGGGGTCTCCTCTGGGTGTGTGCAAGCGCAATTGTGGGCTATATTTGACACCGTATCCGCCACAGCGGCGACAGAGGAGAGATCCCATGAAAGTCAGCGACATTCTGCGTGTCAAGGGTGGCACGCTCTATACCGTGTCCCCCGACGAATCCCTGGTCCGCGCCGTCGAGACCATGGCCCAGTACGACATTGGCTCGCTGGCCGTCATGGAGCATGGCGATCTGGTGGGCATGCTCACTTTCCGTGAGGTGCTGCACACCATCGCCAAGAACGGCGGCAGCGTGGGCAATGGCACGGTGCGCAGCGTCATGGACGATCACCCCATGAGCTGCACCTCCGAAACCGATCTGGAGCAGGTGCGTCCGATGATGCTGGAAAAACACACCCGTTACATGCCCGTCATGGACAACAAGATGCTCATGGGCGTGATCAGCTTCTACGACGTGGCCAAGGCCGTGGTGGACAGCCAGAACTTCGAAAACAAAATGCTCAAGGCCTACATCCGCGACTGGCCCGAGGAAGAAGAGTCCGCCCCCAAGGCGTGAGCCTGGCCCGGCCGCTCTGGGATAATCCCCACCCATGAGCGGCAACACCTTCGGCACCCTGTTTTGCGTCACCAACTTCGGTGAATCCCACGGCCCGGCCATTGGCTGCGTGATCGACGGCTGCCCACCGGGCATGCCGCTCAGCGAGGCCGATATCCAGCCCGATCTGGATCGTCGCCGCCCGGGCACCAGCAAGTTCGTGACGCAGCGCAACGAGCCCGATCAGGTGCAGATCCTCAGTGGCGTGTACCAGGGTAAGACCACGGGCACCCCCATCTGCCTGCTCATCCACAACACCGACCAGCGCAGCAAAGATTACGGCGACATCGTCCAGACCTTCCGCCCAGGCCATGCCGACTACACCTACTGGCACAAATACGGCATCCGCGACCCGCGCGGCGGTGGTCGCTCTTCGGCCCGCCTGACGGCACCCACCGTGGCGGCCGGTGCCGTGGCCAAGAAGTGGCTGAAGGAAAAATACGGCACCACGTTTCGCGGCTGCATGACGGCCATTGGCCAGATCGACATCCCCTTCGAGAGTTGGGACCATGTCCCGAACAACCCGTTCTTCGCGCCGGTGGCCGATGTGTCGGCGCTCGAAGCCTACATGGCCGAGCTGCGCAAACGTGGCGACTCCTGCGGTGCCCGCCTGCGCGTGACGGCGCAGAACGTGCCCGTCGGCCTGGGCCAGCCGCTCTACGACAAGCTCGACGCCGACATCGCCTACGCCATGATGGGGCTCAATGCCGTCAAAGGGGTGGAAATCGGTGCCGGTTTCGCCAGCGTGGCCGACACAGGCAGCACCCACGGCGATGCCCTGACGCCCCAAGGCTTCGTGGGCAACAAGGCCGGTGGGGTGCTGGGGGGCATCAGCACCGGGCAGGACATCGAGGTCACGCTGGCCATCAAGCCGACCAGCTCCATTCTGGTGCCGCGGCCCAGCATCGACACCCAGGGCCAGCCGACCGAGGTCATCACCAAAGGCCGTCACGACCCGTGCGTGGGCATTCGTGCCACCCCCATCGCCGAGGCGTTGCTGGCCTTGGTGTTGATGGATCATGCGCTGCGCCATCGGGCGCAGTGTGGGGATGTGGCCGTGGCGCCCGGGCCGATTGCCGCGTCGGCTCCCTGCAACGGCTGACCCGGACGACGGTTGCGCGTGCGCTCCCCCACTGTGCCGGCGCAAGCCTCGCTGTGGCCGTTCGCGGCCCTCTCGGCGAGTTATTTCGCTCACGTCGGCTTTTTCAACCCCTATCTGCCGCTGTGGCTGAATCACCTGGGCCTCGGGTTGCTGACGATTGGCGTGCTGACCTCGCTGCCGTCGGCCACGCGCCTGTTTGCCCCTTACCTCTGGGCCTGGTTGAGTGACCACACCGGGCACCGGGTGTGGCTGCTGCGCTATTGCGCCTTGTTGGCCCTGCTGGCGTCGCTGGCGTTGTGGGTGGAATGGGGGGTGGTGGGGCTGTTTGCGGTGCTGTTGCTGATGTTCACCCACACCAGCGGCATGATGCCGCTGAGCGAGACGGTGTTGGCCCAGCGGGTCAGCACCGAAGCGGGGATCGACGTGCGCCGTTATGGGCGGGTGAGGGTGTGGGGGTCGCTGGGGTTCCTGGTGACCGTGCTGCTGGCCGGCGCGTGGTTCGAACGCCATGGCATGGGCAGTTTTCCCGCCTGGACGGCCTGGACCCTGCTGGCCGTCGTGGTCAGCGTCTGGTTCATGCCTTCGGTCCGCGAGCCCCGGCATGCCCATGCCGATGCCGTCAGCGTGCGGCATGTGCTGGCCCGGCCCGCGGTGCGGTGGTTTTTCGTGTCGCTGTTTCTGCACGTGCTGGCGCACATCTTCATCTACATCTTCTTTTCGCTGTACCTGCATGAGTTGGGCTACAGCAAAACCACCATCGGTCTGCTGTGGGCCTTCGCGGTGGTGGTGGAAATCGGCTGGTTTCTCACGCAGGGCCGCTGGATGCCTGTGCTGCCGCTGGGCGGTTGGCTGGTGCTGGCGGGGGTGGTGGCGGTGTTGCGCATGTGGGCCACGGCCGCCTGGCCGCATTGGCTGGGCGTGCTGTTTCTGGCGCAGGCGGCGCACGCCATCACGTTCGCGGCGCATCATTCGGTGTGCATTGCCTGGGTCAGCCAGCATTTCCCCGGCCGCACCCAGGCCCGGGGGCAAGCCCTCTATTCGGTGGTGGGCTATGGCATGGCCGGGGTGGTGGCCGGCCTGCTGGGTGGATGGGTGAGCAGCCGCTGGGGGCTCAGCGCGGTGTTCTGGGTCGCGACCGGGGCGGCGCTGCTGGCCACGGGCGCGGCCTGGGTCAGCGCCCGTACTTGCGCACCAGCCCTTCGAGGGCGATGAGGTAGCCGTCCACCCCGAAGCCGATCACGATGCCGGCGGCGGCCGGCGAGATCCATGAATGGTGCCGAAAGGCTTCGCGCGCATGCACGTTGGAGATGTGGCATTCGATCACGGGCAGGCCATCCACGCCCTTGATGGCGTCGTGCAGCGCGATGGAGGTGTGGGTGTATGCGCCGGGATTGAACACGCAACCCAGCGCTTCGCCGGCCTTGTACAGCCGGCCGTATTCGTGGATTTTGTCGATCAGCGCGCCTTCCCAGTTGCTCTGGAAGCACTCCACCGCATAGCCCAGCCGCGCGCCGGCCTCCTGGCACAGGGCCTCCACATCGGCCAGGGTGGTGTGGCCGTATTGTTCGGGTTCGCGCGTGCCCAGCAGGTTGAGGTTGGGGCCGTTGAGGACGAGAATTTTCTTCATGGGCGAGATTGTGCGCCATTGTCAGACCGGGGCCAACGCGCCCAGCCGGTGGCCAGCGCCACGCCGGCCAGAATCACGGCGCCGCCTGCCACCATCGGGCCGGTGATGGGTTCGCCCAGGAGCACGGCGCCATAGCCGATGGCAAACACAGGAATCAGAAACGTCACGGTCAGCGTCTTGCTCGGGCCGGCCTTCTCGATCAGGCGGAAATACAAGATGTAGGCCAGCGCCGTGCACAGCACGCCGACCGCCAAGATCGAGCCCCAGGCCAGAGGGCCGGGGTTTTGGCTGGGCCAGAACCAGACGGTGGGCAGCGCCAGGCCCAGGGTGGCGCCGATCTGGCTGCCGGTGGCCGTGGCCAGCGGATGCACGCCGGTGAGATAGCGCTTGGTGCAACTGGCGGCCACGCCATAGCTGAGGGCCGCCCCCAGGCAGGCCAGCACCGCCCAGCCGGTGCCTCCGGCCGAAAAATCGGCCTTGGGCCAGGACAGGAGCACCACGCCGGCAAAGCCGATGCCCAGCCCCACGGCGCGGCTGCGCCCCGGCGCGTCCTTCAGCCAGGCCCAGGCCACCAGAGCGCCGAACAGCGGGGTGGTGGCGTTCAGGATGGCCGACACCCCGGTGGAAATGGTCAGCAGCGCGTAGGCGTAGAGCGCAAAAGGGATGGCCGAGTTGACCAGGCCGATCAGCAGGATGGCCCGGGCATGGCGCCGCAGCGTGGGCCAGTGGCCTGCGGCGACGAGCACGGGCAGAAGCGCCGCGCTGGCCACCGCCACTCTCAGGCCGGCCGTGGCCCAGGGGCCGAACTCGGCGGCCCCGAGCAGCATGAACAGAAACGATGAGCCCCACAGCGCAGCCAGCAGGACGAATTCGGCGGTCAGCGCGGCACTCATGCAGGCTCAGCCACGCAGCCCCGCGTTTTCCTGCGCCCGCAGCTTGGCGGCGATGTACTCGCCGTGCGTGACGTGCAGCAAGCCTGCCACCTTGCTGATGATGTGGTTTTCCAGCGCGGAGACGGTGCCGTCGGCATAGGCCACTTCCCACATGGCTTCGATGACTTGGATCTTTTGGGCCTGGGTGAAGCGCTCGTTGAGGCGGTTGGTGAATTGGTAGTAGTCGTTGCTGGTGCGGGCGGTTTCGTGCGCCAGGTCCAGCAGGCGGGCGAGTTCGTCATCGGTCAGGTGAAACTTGCGCCGCAGCGCCAGCAGCACCGCGTCGCGCTCGGCCTCGCCCATGGTGGGCTCGGCCCGCATCACGTCCACGAGCAGCACGGCCGTGGCCAGTTCCAGCGCGTGGTCGGCCGCCGGGCCGGGGCTGCCTGCCGCAGGGGCGTCTAGCTGGCGGGCGAGTTGATCGAAAAATTCCTTGAGGGTTCTCAGCATGGGTGGGATGGTAGCGTCTTGGGCTTTTGGGTGGCGCGGGCGCCCCTATCAGGTGCCACAAAACGTTTGGTAGCCTTGGCGCTGCTGAGCCGTGGCCGGCCGAGCCCAGACGGTGCCGGCCTGCCCCGCGTCGAAGGGGCGGCGCACGGCTTGCAGCAGTGCCTCGAACGGGCGCAGATTGGCGTCGGCGCTGGCGGCTTCCAAAGCGGCTTCCACCAAGTGGTTGCGCGGAATCACCAAGGGGTTGGCCGCCTCCATGCGGTCGGCGGCCTCGTGCAGGCTGCCGTCTTGGCGGCTCAGCCGCTGCCACCAGCGTTGCAACCAGGGCCGCAGTTCGGCGCTGCCCGCGCCAAACGATTCGGTCAGTGCCGCCGTGGGTTCGGGTTGGCCGCTGCGCAGCACGCCGGCCAAGGCGCGGAAGCCCCAGGTGTGGTCCACCTCCCAGCGATGCAGCAGTTGCAGATAAGCATCGGCCAGGGCTTGGTCGCCACGGGCATCGCCGGTGTCCAGCAGGCCCAGCTTGCGCCGGCACTCGGCCAGCCACTGGGCTTGATAGATGGCGGGGTACTCGTGGATCACGGCAGTCGCGCGTTCCACGGCCGCCTCGGCGGGCAGGTCCATCACAGGCAGCAGCGCTTCGGCCAGGCGGGCCAGATTCCATTGGGCAATCCCCGGCTGGTTGCCGTAGGCGTAGCGGCCGTGGTAGTCGATGGAGCTGAACACCGTCTCGGGATCATGCACCTCCATGAAGGCGCAAGGGCCGTAGTCGATGGTCTCGCCGGAAAGGGTCATGTTGTCGGTGTTCATCACGCCGTGGATGAAGCCCACCCCCATCCAGCGGGCCACCAACGCGGCTTGCCGCTGCATCACGCCGCGCAGCAGGCCCAGGGCGATGCTGGCGGCGTCGGCGCCATCGAGGGCTTGGGCCATGGGGGCATCGTGCCGCGCCAGCGCGTAGCGCAGCAGCCGGCGCAGCCCATCGACGTCGCCCCGGGCGGCCAGAAACTGGAAGCTGCCCACCCGCAGATGGCTGACGGCGGTTCGGGTCAGGATGGCGCCGGGCAGGGGCCGGTCGCGGTAGATGGTCTCGCCCGTGGCCACGGCCGCCAGCACCCGGGTGGTGGGGATGCCCAGCGCCTGCATGGCTTCGCTGATGAGGTATTCGCGCAGCACCGGCCCGACGGCGGCCTTGCCGTCGCCGCCGCGGGCAAACGGCGTGGGGCCGCTGCCTTTGAAGGCCAGGTCGTGGCGTTGCCCATGGCGGTCGATGAACTCACCCAGCAGCAGCGCGCGGCCATCGCCGAGCTGCGGCGAAAAGCCGCCGAATTGGTGGCCGGCATACGCCAGCGCCACCGGTTGCGCGCCAGCGGGCACTGCCTGGCCCGAGAAAACGGCCAACCCTTCGGGGCCGCCGAGCCGTTGCGCATCCAGCCCCAGCGCTTCGGCCAGCGCCTCATTGAAACGCAGCCAACGCGGCGCAGGCGCCGGGCTGGGCTGCCAGGGCACATACAGCCCCGGGAGTTCGCGGACGTAGCTGTGGTCGAAGGTCAGCCCCAGGTCGGGAGCGGCGGCGGGCGGCAGGCGCTGGTTCATGGGGGGATTGTCCGCCTCTGGCAAGGGCCTGTGGCGTTCGGGGTTTTGCGGTGCGGGCTTGCCCCAATGTCTGGGTCGCGCCAGGTCGGGTTACGATGACCAGGCACATTGGTCTCGTTTCCTTGCAAGGAGCCCGCCCATGGTGACTGTCGATGAGCTGCCCGCCGTCAAGCAGGGTCAATGGTTTTTTGGCGGCGTCACGGTCTGCCCGGTGCGCATCGTGCGCCACCACATCCTGCAGGGCACCCACGATCCGGAAGATCCGCCCGAACTCGCCGAAGACCGCCGCGCCGAATGCTACTACGTGCGCTACCATCTGCCCCGGCTGGACACGCCCTGGCTCGACGGCGGCATGGCCCTGAGCTTGCGCGAAGCCGTGTTTTTGGCCGAGCGCAAGCTCGGGCCGGTGGTGAACTGGAACGACTGATTGCCTGGGTGACAAGCGGGAGAGACGCTTTGCGGCAGAATTCGGGAAGGGGGCAAAGCATCGTTTTCGGCCTCCTGTCGCCCAGGAGGCCTGCCCGTCCATGACCGTTGCCGCCAAAACTTCTTCACGCCCGCCCGTTGCCGCGCGGCGCGATTGGCTTGCCGCCTTGAAAGAGGACTACGCTCTGGCGGTGCTGACGCTGGGCGGGCTGCTCGCCATCCTGTGGCTGGCGCCGTTTGCCGTGTACCGCGCGCTCACGCACAACTGGGTGGCGGCGGTGGCCGACACGCTCCTGTCCCTCGTGCTGGGCGGCGCGGCCATCCACGCCTGGCGCACGGGCGATACGCGCTGGCCCGGCTGGATTATGGCCTTGTCCATCGTCGGTGGCATTTGGGCCATCGGTTACTCGGCCGAGTTCGCGGCCTTGTTCTGGGTCTATCCAGGCGTGCTCATGATGTTTTTTCTCGTGCCTGCGTGGGCGGCAGCCACGCTGGGGGCGGCGGCCATTGCGGGGGCGGCGATCCTGTCGTGGAATGAGCTGGGGGGCACGGAGGGCTTGCCGTTTTTCGTCATCACCAACGTGCTCACCGGGGTGTTTGCCTTTCTGGTCTCGCAGCAGGCGCATCAGCGCATCAGCCGCTGGCAGACGCTCAGCCTCATCGATCCGCTGACCGGCATTGGCAACCGCCGGCTGATGGAGGTCGAGTTCGCCCAGCCCTTCGCCGGGCGACGTGCCGCCGGGGCGCTAGCCGTGCTCGACATCGACCACTTCAAGCAGATCAACGACCGCTTCGGGCACGATGCCGGCGATGCCGTGCTGCGTGACCTGGCCGCCGTGGTGCAGGCCAATCTGCGCAAGACCGACCGCTTTTACCGCTTTGGTGGCGAGGAGTTCGTGCTGTGGCTGCCCCACGGGGAGCCTGCCACCCACGTTGCCGTGCTCGAACGGGTGCGGCAGGCGGTGCGCGAGCAGGTGCGCGTGGGCGAGCAGCCCGTCACGCTATCGGCCGGGATGGCCGTGCATCAGGCCCCCGAGCCCTGGCAGTCCTGCTTGTCCCGCGCCGACGCGGCGCTGTACCGCGCCAAGCGCGAAGGGCGGGACCGCGTGGTGTGGCAGCCGGCCGAAGGCGCCCATCCGCCCCCGAGGCAGTGAGCCGGGCACCCGCCATGCTGGCGGCTTGAGCGGGGCAAGCCTCAAGACGGGCGGATTCCGCCCTTGGTCTTGGCCGCTGCTTTTGCGCCTTTGGGGCGCAGCCGGCTCACGGCGTGCTGCAACGCGTCGAAATGCAGCGTGCCTGGCGCTTCGTCGCCCCACAACAGTTCCCGTGCCGCCGCATGGTCTTCGTGCTGGGGGTCAAACCAGGCTTGCGCCCAGTAGCTCGCGCCTGCCGGGCCGCCGCAGTCCTCGGGTGGGCAGCCCTGTTGGGCTTTCAGCAGATAGGGCAGAGGCAGTTCGGTCTGCACGATGTCTTTGAGCGTGATGGCATGCAGCCATTCATCGCCAAAGTCGTACATGTAGAGCAACTTCTGCCGGGGCGCGGTGAGCACGTCGGCAACGCGCGCGCGGCTGTCGCTGTGGGCGCGGGGGCCCCAGCTTTCGGCGGATTGGGGCTCCCACCGCAGCGAAGCCGGGATGCGCCAATACACGTCTCCTGCGCGGCGCGGCAGCGCGAAGCCATAGGCGTGCGCGTTGTCCCAGCCCATGGCCGCTTGCACGATGGCGTGCAGCTTGCGCAAAGTCACGTCCGGGTCCACCAGCACTTCGCGGTAGATGGCCGGCTTGAATCCCTTGAGCTCGATGCGCAGCAGATAGGCGATGGAAGGACTGGAAGCGTTCATGGCGTGGACGGCAAGCGGGGCCTTCAGGCCGAGTGGCGCAGGCGCTGGTGGCGCTGGGTGGGCAGCAGGCTGGTGAGCCGCTGGTGGCATTGCATCAGGTGGGCCACGCGCTGCGCGTCGCTGGCGTAGCGGCGCGGCCCGCCCGAGAGCGCGTAGGCGGCGTCCACCGCGGCATCCAGCCGCTGGTGGGCGCGGCGCAGCTCCGGTGGCATGGTCAACGGGTCGTAGAGGTCGGCCAGCGTGGCTGGCTGCGGCCCTTGCTGAAACCGCGTCCGGGCATCCAGCACCGCCTGCGCGGCAGCTTCGATGGCGGCGCGGGCGCGTTGCGCGGGGCTGCCGGGCGGGGCGTCGTCGGGCAGTTCGGGCCACGGGAAATTGTTGTACACGATGGCGGCGGAGTAGCGAAAACGGCTTTCGAGCCGGCCGCACACCGCGCGCAGCCAGGCGTTGTGCATGGCGCTGGACAGCACGCCGAAGTGGTAGAGCGTGGCGCCGGGCACGATCTTGACCAGATTGCTGCATAGGGTGTTGGGCTGCTCAAAGCCGATCGGCAGGTATTCGCGGCGCTCGGAAGACACCTCTGGGATGACCAGATACGGCGCGTCGGGGACGTTTTCGACGTGAAAGCGCGTGGGCGTTTCGGCCAGCCGCCGGGTGGGGGCGCTGGGGCTGCGCAGCCGGTAGTCGCGCACCGCCTGCACGCGCCGCATCACCTCGGGCATGGCGCGCAGCTGCGCCGGCGGGCAGTCGCGCAGCCACAGCACCCAGCGCTCGGCGCCGTTGAGGAACTCCTCGGCCCCCAGCCAGCGGCGCAGCCACGCAGCGGCGGCCGGCTCGCGGGCCAGCAGTTCGTCGCGCTGCTGGCGCGTCAGCAGGTAGTGCCCGCCGTCGATCGGCTTGTTGCCGATGCCGATCGGCGGCACCGCCGCCAGTGGTTGGCTGCGCCGTGGCAGCAGCACGTCGGGGCCATCCACCAGATACGGATTGATGCGTTCGACGCGGCGCTCTAGCGGCTCGCCCCTGGGGTGCTCGTAGTCGAACAGGCGTTTGGGCTGTGTGTCGTGCAGCCCAAAGCCGATGATGACGCAGTGCACCGCGGCCTTGCCGCGTGCTTCGTTGCTCCACTGGAAGGTGCGGTGCGCGAAGTGAATGCGCACGCCCTGCGCCAGCAGCCAGCCCCACAGCACGCCGACCTGCTCGCCCTGGCTGATGCTGTTGGTGGAGACAAAGGCTGCGGTGGGTGGCGGCAGGCCGGCGGGCTGGGCGGCGCGGGCGTCTTGCAGGTAGCGGGCCGCCTTGACGTACCACGCCGCCACGTAGTCCAGCAGCCCGGCGTTGTCGATGCCGGCGCAGACGGCACGCATCTCGGCGCGTTGCCCATCGTCCAGGTTTTTCGCGCCGACGAACGGCGGGTTGCCCAGCACGTGGCTGCACCGTGCTGCCGGCAGCACGGCGTTCCAGTCCAGCGTCAGCGCGTTGCCGTGCACGATGTGCGGGCTGGAGCGCAGCGGGATGCGTGCGTAGTAGAGGCCAAACTCCTCGCTGACGCGCAGGTTCATCTGGTGGTCCACCAGCCAGAGCGCCACCTGCGCAATCTGGGCCGGGAACTCCTCGATCTCGATGCCGTAGAACTGGTCCACGTCCACGCGGATGAACTGGTGGATGTCCAGCATCTGCTGGCCGTCCTGATAACTGGCACGCAGCACCTCCAGCTCCAGCCGGCGCAGCTCGCGGTAGCTGATGACCAGAAAGTTGCCGCAGCCGCACGCCGGGTCGAAGAAGGTCAGCCGCCGCAGCTTCTGGTGGAACTCCCACAGCCGCTGGCGGTGGTGGCGCACGCGTTCGAATTCTTCCCACAGCGCGTCGAGGAACAGCGGCCGGATCAGCTTGAGGATGTTGTCCTCGGACGTGTAGTGCGCGCCGAGCTGGCGGCGCGCACGCTCGTCCATGATGGACTGGAACAGGCTCCCGAAGATGGCGGGGCTGATGGCGGACCAGTCCAGCGCGCAGGCGTCCAGCAGCGCCTCGCGCATCGGGGCGTCGAAGTCCGCCATCGGCAGCACTTCCTCGAACAGCCGGCCGTTGACGTAGGGGAACGCGGCCAGTTGCGCGTCCAGTGTGCGGCTGCGCTGGGCCTCGGGGGTATTGAGCACTTGAAACAACTGTGCCAGCCGCGGGCCGAGGTCGCTGCCGTCCGGGGCGGTGCGTTCCTCGATGAACTGGCGCAGCGCCTGCGCGGGTTGGAAGATGCCGGTGTCGTCGGCAAACAGGCAGAACAGCAGCCGCACCAGCAGCACTTCCAGCGCATGGCCGCCGTAGCCGCTGGCCTTGAGCATGTCGTGCAGCCGGCCCATGCGCTCGGCAGCGCGGATGTTGACGGGATCCTGCGGCTGGATGGCGTGGACTTTGTAGCCGGCCAGCGCGCCGAACAGCCGGATGTGCTTGTGCAGGTCCGCCAGCGCGAATTCGCGTTCTTCCCCGCTGGCCAGCATGCGCACGCGAAAGCGCGCGAAGTCGCAGACCACGACGAGCTGCGGCAAGTCGCGCTCGGCGATGCCGTGCAGGTAGCCCATCGCCTGTTCCATGGCGCGGTCCAGGTCCTTGCCGCGGCTTTTGTGCTCGACCAGCAGCATGCCGGGCCAGAACAGATCGACGAAGCCGTCGGTGCGCCCCTTGGGGCCACCAAGCCGCTTGACGGCATGCTCGAAGGTGGCCACGCGCTTGTCGCTGATGCCGAAGATGTCGAAGAAATCCAGCCAGAACGGCTTGGCCTGCGAGTCTTCGCGGCTGGCGTCTTCCCAGCGTTTGGCAAAGGCCAGCGCTTTGTGCTTGATGTCATTCCAGGACAGGGCCATGCCTGCGTGCCACTAACGGGGGCTCATTTACCCCACGAATCCTTGAGCCCCGTGATGCGGTTGAACACCAGCCGGCCATCCTGGCCGTGATCGATGCGGTCGGCCACGAAGTAGCCATGCCGCTCGAATTGGAACTTGTCATCCGCCTGGGCGCGCGCCAGCGTAGGCTCCACGTAAGCCGTGACCACTTTCAGGCTGTCGGGGTTGAGCAGTTGCAGGAAGTTTTTGCCGCCCGCATCCGGGTGCGGGTCGGTGAACAGGCGATCGTAGAGCCGCACTTCGGCGGGCAGCCCGTCATGGACGCCCACCCAGGTGATGGCGGCCTTGGCCTTGACGCTGTCGGCCCCGGGCGTGCCGCTTTTGGTGCCCGGCACCACCTTGGCATGGACTTCGACGACGCGGCCCTGCTCGTCTTTGAGGCAGCCGGTGCACTCGATCACGTAGCCGCCCTTGAGGCGCACCACGTTGCCCGGATAGAGCCGCTTGTAGCCCTTGGGCGGCACTTCCTCGAAGTCTTCGCGCTCGATCCAGACCGCCTTGCCGATGCGAAACACCCGCTCGGGCGGCGGAGCTTGCCCTTCGCCCGCGGGGCTGTGGGGCAGGGCGGGTAAGGTGCAGATTTCGGTGTGGTCGTCATGGCCAAACACTTCGGCCCAGTTGGTCAGCACCAGCTTGACCGGATCGAGCACGGCCATCGCGCGGTGGGCGCGCAGTTCCAGGTCTTCACGCAGGCAGCCTTCGAGGACGCTGTAGTCGATCCAGCTGTCGGCTTTGCTCACGCCGATGCGTTCGGCAAACCGTTGGATGGCTTGGGGCGTGTAGCCGCGGCGGCGCAGCCCGACGATGGTGGGCATGCGCGGGTCGTCCCAGCCCTGCACATGGCCTTCATCGACGAGTTGCTTGAGCTTGCGCTTGCTGGTGACCACGTAGGTCAGGTTCAACCGGGCAAATTCGTACTGGCGCGGCGGCGGGGCTTGCAACAGGCCGCCTTCGATGAGGCGCTGCAGCAGCCAGTCGTAGAAGGGGCGCTGGTCTTCAAACTCCAGGGTGCAGATGGAATGGGTGATCTGCTCCAGCGCGTCTTCGATGGGGTGCGCGTAGGTGTACATCGGGTAGATGCACCAGCGGTCGCCCGTGTTGTGGTGGGTGGCGCGGCGTATGCGGTACAGCGTCGGGTCGCGCAGGTTGATGTTGGGGCTGGCCATGTCGATCTTGGCCCGCAGCACGGCCGCGCCGTCGGGCAACTGGCCATCGCGCATTTGCCGGAACCGCGCCAGGTTTTCGGCCGGCGTGCGGTCGCGGAAAGGGCTGTTGACCCCGGGGCGCGAGAAATCCCCCCGGTTGATGCGCATGTCCTCGGCGCTTTGCTCATCGACGTAGGCATGACCGGCCTCGATCAGGTACTCGGCGGCCCGGTACATGAAGTCGAAATAGTCGCTGGCGTAGTACAGATGGCTTTCCGTGCGCCCGCCGAAAGACGATTCCCAAGAGAAGCCCAGCCACCGCACGGCATCGATGATGGCTTCGACGTACTCGCGTTCTTCTTTTTCGGGGTTGGTGTCGTCAAAGCGCAGGTGGCACACGCCGCCATAGTCGCGAGCCAGGCCGAAGTTCAGGCAGATGCTCTTGGCATGGCCGACGTGCAGATAGCCGTTGGGCTCGGGCGGAAAGCGGGTGCGGATGCGGGCCGGGTCGGGCACGCCGGCGCTGTGGCAGGCGGCATCGCCCGGGCGGCCACCCCAGCGGCGGCCGGCATAGGTGCCGTGGGCCAGATCGTGTTCGATGATCTGGCGCAAGAAATGGCTCGGTTTGGCGTCGTTGTCGTTGGGATCGGAAGCGGCATTCATCCCGCCATTTTAGGGGGCGCCAAGGCGGATGCCGGCCCCTGCTCAGCGGGGGCGAAGCACCATGTCGCGCTGCCGCAGCTCCACATCGAAGTGGCGCAGAAAGCTCTGGCCGAGCAGCGCTTGGCGTTCGTTCGATATGTCCAGACCGATGATGACGGTGGTGTCATTGAGGGCCAGATGGCCCACGCGCACCGGGATGCCATGAACCATTTCGCCCGGGCGTTCGCCGTTGGCGGTGCGAACGGTGACCGGCCGGCCTCGGGGCAACTGCGCTTGACGCGCCTGGGCATCGCTGATGCTGACGGCCGATGCGCCGGTGTCCACCAAAAACAGCACGGGCACCCGGTTGACTTCCCCGGGCACATAAAAATGCCCGTCCGGATGGCGGGGGATCACCAGTTCGCCATGAAGGCCCTCATAGGGTTGCAGGTGCTGGCGTTCGCGGGCCTCCAGCCATCGGAAGCCGAGGTAGAGGCCGGCGGCCACCAGCACCCACACCAGCGTGATGACGAAAGCGCCTTGCCGGGCCGTGCGCTGCAGGGGGTTCAACGCTGCATCCCCCAGGCTTGCAGGCGGCTGCTGGCGTACTGGGCGGCGTCGCCCTGCCGGGTGGTTTGCAGGAAGCGCTGATAGAAGACGGCGGCTTCGCGCCGGTGGCCCATGCCTTCCAGGGCCACCCCGCGCAGGAAGGTGATACCAGGGTTGCCGGGCAGTTGCTGGTCGAAGCGGCTGAAGTGCTCGTAGGCTTGCTGGGGCTGCCGCAGTTGCAGGGCCAGCAGCCCCGCGACTTGGTGGGCTTGGGCCTCCTGGGGGTAGATGTTTTGGGCGGCCAGCGCGTAGGGGCGCGCTTCTTGCGCCTTGCCCATGGCCTGCAGGCATTGCGCCATGCGCAGGTTGGCGGCGTAGTCTTGCGGGGTGGCTTGCAGGGCACGGGCAAACGCCGCCTGGGCCGCAGGCAGTTGCTTGCGGCTCATGGCGACTTCGCCTTGCTGGCAGGCTTCGATGGTGGGCCGCAGGCGCCGTAGGCGGGCGGTTTCGTCCATGAAGCGTTCGCGGCCCGTGGGGCGGTTCAGGCTCTCGGCATAGCGGGTTTGCGCCAGCCGCTCGGCGCTGGCCAGGCGCTCGCTGCTCATGGGGTGGGTGCTGAACAGGGTTTGCAACGGCCCCGGGCTCTCACGCTCCTGCTCCACCAGCAGGCGGTGCAGGCGCGTCATGCCGCTGGCCGGGTACCCGGCGCGGACCATGTACGCCTGACCCAAGGCGTCGGCTTCGCGTTCATGGTCGCGCGAGTAGGCGGCCAGCAGCGCGCTGGCGCCGATCTGCCCGCCCACCAGGGCCGCCGTGGCCCAACGCTCGTCGGCCATCATGGCCACTCCCATCAGGGCCACGTTGGCCAGCAGCCCCTGGCCGCTGCGTTGGGCGGCGTGGCGGGCGTTGACATGGCCCATCTCGTGGCCCAGCAGCGCGGCCAGTTCGGCCTCGTCCTGCAGCCCCACCATGATGCCGCGCGTCACCCCCATCGCGCCGGCCGGGAAGGTGTAGGCGTTGACGTGGTTGGCATTGAGCACCCGGTAGCTGTAAGGCAGGTGCGGCCGGTGGGTGTGCCGTTGCAGTTCCGCGCCCAGCGTGCGCACGTAGCGGTTCAGGGCGTCGTCTTGTACCTCGCCCAAGTCCTGGGAAAACTGGTGCGGGGCGTATTGCGCATCGGCCGCGCGTTCCTGGCTTTCGCTCATGCCGACGAGGATACGCTCGCCCGTGACGGGGGATTGCGCGCAGCCTTGCAGCGCCCCGAGGGCGGTGGCCGAGACGCTGGCGCCCAGCAGCCACAGCGCGTGGCGCCGCCCCAGGCGCTGGCGGGCCAATGCGTCGGCGATCTGGTCGTGGACAGGGGCTCGATCAGGCGGATTTTTCATGGCGAATATTGTGACTGGCTTCATGGTGAGGGCATTCCGGCCCCAAGGACGACCGTTACGGCTGGATACGTTCTTCACATTTTGGGCAAGGAGGTAACAGGGTTTTGAGTCTGTAATCGAGGCATCGGTTCTCCAAGCCTGTTGGAAAGGATGACATCATGAAGCGGATGAAATGGTTGGGCGCCGCAGGTGTGGCGGTCGTGTTGAGCAGCGCCGGGATGGCGCAGGCCAGCAATGTGTATTGGTCCATCGGCGTGCATCAGCCCGGGGTGCATGTGGGGGTGAGCAATACGCCCCCCGTGGTGGTCACGCCGCCGGTGGTGGTCTATCCGCCGCGGCATGTGGTGGTGACGCAGCCGCCGGTGGTGGTCGTGCCGCCGCCCCATGCGGGCTGGGTGCCGCCGGGGCATCGCAAACCTCATCACCATGCAGGCCCGGGGAAATCGCACAAGCGTGGTGTCACGCAGGTGCATCACCACCATTACTACGGGGCCACGCCAGTGGTCTATGCCCAGCCGCCTCGCCAATCGTGGCGCTGAATCCGGCATTGACGCCGCTGCGTTGATTCGGTCTGGCGCGGCGGCTGAATGGTCGGCTGCTTGGGGGCGTCGCTGGGTTAGGATGCTGGTTTTGCCGTTGCATCCATGGATTTCCTGCTTTTGTTCAAGGCCGCCGTCATGGGCGTGGTGGAGGGCCTGACCGAGTTTTTGCCCATTTCCTCCACCGGTCACCTCATTCTCACCGCGGCCTTGCTGGGGTTGGATGATGAGAAGATCACGGTGTTTGAGGTGGTGATCCAGACCGGCGCCATTTTGGCCATCGTGTCGTTGTACATGCAGCGGCTGGTCTCTACGGTGGTGGGCCTGCCCCGCGAAGCCCGAGCGCAGCGTTTCACCGCGAATGTGCTGATCGGTTTTTTCCCGGCCGCCCTGGCGGGGGTGCTGTTCATCGAGGTGATCAAGGGCGTGCTGTTCAATCCGTTGGTGGTGGCGGTCAGTTTCATCGCGGGTGGCGTGGTGATGCTGTGGGTCGAGGCCTGGCAGGCCCGGCAGCCTGCCCAGCGCATCGATGACGTGGACCAGGTGGGCTGGCGCGATGCGCTGGGGGTGGGGCTGATTCAATGCCTGGCGCTGGTGCCTGGGGTCAGCCGCTCCGGGGCCACCATCATCGGTGCGATGGCCCTGGGGTTCTCCCGCCGCGCGGCCACCGAATTCAGCTTCTTCCTGGCCATTCCCATGCTGTTTGGCGCTGCGGTCTATGACCTGTACAAGCACCGCGCCTTGCTCAGCATGGCGGATATGCCATTCTTTGCCGTGGGCCTGGTGGTGTCGTGGCTGTCGGCTTGGGTGTGCGTGAAGTGGCTGCTGCGCTATGTGGCCAGCCACACCTTTGTGCCGTTTGCCTGGTACCGCATCGGCTTTGGCGTGCTGGTGCTGGTGACGGCGTACACCGGCTGGGTGAACTGGACGCCCTGAATCCGCTCCCACGGTCATGAACCGTTTGCTGTTGCCGTTGTCGTCCCTGCTCAGTGGCGTGGGCTTGCTGGTGGTGGGCGTGGGCCTGCTGTTTTCCGTGGTGGGGCTGCGCGGCGGCATGGCCGATTTTTCCAGCGTGGTGCTCGGGCTGGTGATGTCGGCCTATTTCGTGGGCTTCGTGTTCGGCACCTACGTCTGCCCGATGATCATTCGCCGCGTGGGGCACATCCGGGCGTTTGCGGCCATGGCGTCGCTGGCCTCCACCATGCCCATCTTGCACGCGCTTTGGGTGGATCCGTGGTTCTGGGGGCTGTTGCGCTTCATCACGGGCGTTTGTCTGGTGGGGCTGTACATCGTGGTGGAGAGCTGGCTCAACACCGTGGCGCCGACCCGGCACCGGGGGCGGGTGTTTGCGGTGTACATGTCGGTCAACTTCGTGGCGCTGGCGCTGGGGCAATGGCTGATTCTGGTGGGCGATACCCTGGGCTTTGTGCCCTTCGTGCTGGTGTCGGTGATGTTTTCCTTCGCGCTGTTGCCCATCACGCTGACGCCGGTGGATGAGCCCGAGCCGGTGGAGGCCCCCCGGCTGAGCTTGCGCTATCTGTACCAGACCTCCCCCCTGGGTGTGGCCGGGGCGTTGGGCTCGGGGCTGATCAACGGGGCCTTTTACGGCATGGGGGCCGTGTTTGCCCAGGGGGTGGGTTTTTCCGAGGCGGGTGTGGCGGCTTTCATGGCGGCCACGATTCTGGGCGGGGCGATTTTTCAGTGGCCGGTGGGGCATTATTCCGACCGGCACGACCGTCGCCACGTGCTGCTGTGGGTGATGGTGCTCAGCGCCTTGCTGGCGGTGGCGGCCTTCCTGTTGGCCCGTCATGCGCCGTGGCTGGTGATTGCCATCGGCCTGTTGTTTGGTGGTCTGGTGTTCACCATTTACGGTTTGAGCGTGGCCCATGTGAACGACATGGTCGATGCGTCTCGGGTGCTGGAGGTGACCGGCGGTTTGTTGCTGGTGCATGGCATCGGCGCCGCGCTGGGCCCCACGCTGGCGGGTGTTTTCATGGACGCTTTGCAGGCCGAGAGCCTGATGCTGTACTTCGCGGTGGTGCTGATGCTGCTGTCGCTGTACGCGGTCAAGCGCATCCGTGCCGCCGCGCCGGTGCCAGAGGCCGAGAAGTTCGATTTCGTCATGATGGGCACGGGCTCGCAAGCCGTGCTGCATCTGGACCCGCGAGCCGCCGTGTCGGAGGCTGCCGCGCCCCCATCGGCCGCCCAAGCGCCCGATGGCGCAGCCGCTGCCGGCGCCGCTGGCCACCCGCTGGCGGCCGATCGGCCGGCCGGCGCAGACCTCAAGCGGCCATGAAGCTGCGCAGGGCGCGGTCGATGGCGGCGGCCGTTTCTTCGGGCCGCTCCATCGGAAACAGGTGTGTGCCCTCGATCATCTGCAATCGCTCGCTGGGTGTCTTGCCCACGAGCTTGTGGGTCATGGCCATCCCCACCTGCCGCATCTCGGCCGATTCGGTGCCGCCCACGAAAGCCACCGGGCACTGCAGGGGATGGCGGCACAGCAGCCGATCCAGGTTGTGGGGCAGGGTGTTGTAGATGCGGGTTTCGATGTCGCGGTCGAAACTGAGGACGCGCTTGGTGCCGTGGGCCGTCACCACGTCGTGCGTGCCGTGTTCGATGTAGTCGTGCAGCACCCGCGGGTCCCAGCGGGCAAAGCTCTTTTTGTGCGCGAAATGGGCCAGCGCCTCTGCCGCGTTGGGCCAACTGTTGCGCCGCTTGCGGCTGACCTGCCCGGGCGACAGGGCGCCAATGAGCCGGGTGTGCTTGGCGGCCTCCAATGCGCGGGCACGCCAGCCGCCCAGCACGGGGGAATCGAGCATCACCACGCCGCGGACCTTCACCCCGGCCAGCTCAGGGTACTTGGCGGCGCACATCAGGCTCAGGAACCCCCCCAGTGAGTGCCCGACCAGAAACAGCGGCCCGGCATGGCCGGCGCAGCGGTTGACCACGAAGTCGGCCAGTTGCTGCACCAGGTGCGGCCAATTGCTCGTGACCGGGTAGGCCGGATCGTGGCCGTATTTGTCCACGGCCAGCACCTGATAGCCGCGCTGGCGCAACGCATCGAACACCACCCGGTAGGTGCCCGCCGGGAAGCTGTTGCCATGGGAAAAGACGATCATCGGGCCATCCTGAGGGCGAGCGGCGTCTTGCATCAAATGAGTTTCTCCTGCGGGCTGGTGATCTTCTTGAGGGGGGCATGGCGCTGGCTGCCCACCATCAACGGCGCATCGGTGGGGCGGCCGTCCCAGGCGGGGTGTTCGATGCTGTCGAACACCTCGCGCAGACGCTGGCCCCAGGTGTCGTGCAGCATGCGGAAGTAGGGGTTGCTGTGGTCGATGCAGACGATGCGATCGCTGCGCAGGCTGTCGGCCTGGTACACCGCCATGTCCAGCGGCAGGCCCACCGACAGGTTGGATTTCAGCGTCGAATCCATCGAGATGAGCACGCACTTGGCCGCTTCGTCCAGCGGTGTCTCGGGCGTGATGACGCGATCCAGCACCGGCTTGCCATACTTGCTTTCCCCGATTTGGAAAAACGGCGTCTCGGGCGTGGCTTCGATGAAGTTGCCGGGTGAGTAGATCTGGAACAGGCGCATGCCTTCACCGGCAATCTGGCCGCCGAAAATCATGCTGACGTTGAATTCCACCCCGCTGCGCTTGAGGGCTTCGCCGTCGCGCTGATACACATGGCGCACCGCCGAGCCCAGCACCCGGGCCGCATCGAACATGCTGCGGGCGTTCCAGATGGTGATGGGTTCGCCCCCTTCGGGATCTTTGAGCTGTTCGACCTGCAGGATTTCGCGGATCGATTGCGAAATGCTGAGGTTGCCCGCCGACAGCAGGCACATGAAGCGATCGCCGGGTTTTTCATAGACGATCATCTTGCGAAAGGTGCTGATCTGGTCCAAGCCCGCATTGGTGCGCGAGTCCGACAGAAACACCATTCCGGCCTTGAGTTTGACGGCGACGCAGTAAGTCATGGGTGGCGCAATCGGAATGTGGGTCTGCCGATGCTAGCAGACCCCCGCGCGCCTGCCAGACCCATGAGGGACAATTGGCGCTGCGCCGACAGTTGCCTGTGATGGCCTGTGGGCCTGAATTGTCTGCCGATACCGGCCTGTGACTCCATGAGCAAAGCATTTACCCGCGAAACCGACCAGACCGAGGACGATGACGCCCCCGACGCGCCGGCCCTGCCGGCCGGCGGCAAGAACTACATGACCCGCGCCGGGCACGACCGCCTGCGTGCCGAACTGCTCCATCTGCTCGACGTCGAGCGCCCCAAAGTGGTGGAAGTGGTGCATTGGGCCGCCAGCAACGGCGACCGTTCGGAAAACGGCGACTACCTCTATGGCAAGAAGCGGCTGCGCGAGATCGACCGCCGCATCCGTTTCCTGACCAAACGGCTCGATGCTGCGGTGGTGGTGGACCCTTCGCAGCACCACGGCAAGGATCAGGTGTTTTTCGGCGCCACCGTCCGCTTCGCGCGCGAGGACGGCAGCGAAACCACGGTCACCATCCTCGGCATCGACGAGGCCGACACGGCGCAGGGGCAGGTGAGCTGGGTTTCGCCGGTGGCGCAAGCCTTGCTCAAGGCCCGCGAGGGTGACGAAGTGAGGCTGCGCACCCCCACCGGTTGGGAAACGCTGGAGGTGCTGGAAGTCAGTTACCCGGCCGCGTCGGCCTGACCCGCTGCGCCCGGATGACCGATGGCGTGCGCTTGAGCTGGCGCAGCACCTGCGCCAGATGCACCCGGTCGCGCACGGCCAGCACGAAGCGCAGATCGGTGGCCGCTTGAGCCGGCTCGTCGCCCATGTGGATGTGGGTGATGTCGGCTTCCGCGCTGGCCAGCGCGGCGGCCACTTTGGCCAGCACCCCCTTGCCGTTGTTGACCGTCACCACGACGGCGGACTCGAACAGCCGGGTCGGCTCTTCCGCCCATTCCACCTCGATGAAGCGCTCGGCGTCGCGGTGCAGCAGCTTGCGGCCGTGGGGGCAGTCCTCGGTGTGAACCACCAGCCCCTCGCCTTTGCCCAGGTAGCCGATGATGCCATCGCCCGGGATCGGATGACAGCAGGCGGCGTATTGCACTGAAGTCCCTTCGCTGCCATCCAGCGTGACCACGCCCTGGCTGGGCCGGTCTTCGGCGGCCGCACCGAACCGTTCCTGGCTGATGAGCAACAGATCGGGCTTCTGGCCGATTTCGCTGAGCAGCGCGGCCAGCTTCTTGCTGACCATGCTGGCAATCCGCCGGCCCAGGCCGATGTCCGTCATCAACTCGCGGCGGCTGCGGTTGCCGGTGAAGCGCAGCAGCTTGTCCCAGACGGGTTGGTGCGCCTCGTCGTCGGCGGGCAGGGCGGCGATGCCTTCGGCGCGCAGCGCTTGCCGCAATAGCCGCTCGCCCAGGGCCACGGACTCTTCTTCGGCCAACGTCTTGAGGTGGTGCCGGATCTTGGAGCGGGCGCGCCCGGTTTTGACGAATCCCAGCCAGCTCGGGTTGGGGCGGGCGTGGGGGGAGGTGATGATTTCCACCACATCGCCGTTGTTGAGCTCGGAGCGCAGCGGGGCTTGCTCCCCATTGATCTTGGCCCCAATGGCGCGGTTGCCCACGTCGCTGTGGATGGCGTAGGCAAAATCCACGGCCGTGGCGCCACGCGGCAGGGCCATGATGCGGCTCTTGGGCGTGAACACATAGACCGAGTCGGGGAACAGGTCGATCTTGACATGGTCCCAGAACTCGGCCGCGTCGTGCGTTTCCTGCTGGATGTCGAGCAACGACTGCAGCCACTGGGTGTTCAAGTCCTGAGAAGCCCGGCTGTTCGGATCGCTGGCCTTGTACAGCCAATGGGCAGCCACGCCGGATTCGGCCACCACGTCCATGGTGTGGGTGCGCAGCTGGAATTCGATGTTCGTTCCAAACGGCCCCACCAGCGTGGTGTGCAGCGACTGATAGCCGTTCATTTTCGGGATGGCGATGTAGTCGCGGAACTTGCCCGGCAACGGCTTGTAGAGTTGGTGCAGGATGCCCAAGGCGCGGTAACAGTCCAGCAGTTCGGGCAAGATGATGCGAAAGCCGTAGATATCGGTCACCTGCGCGAACGACAGGTGTTTCAGGTCCATCTTGCGATAGACCGAGTACAGCGTTTTTTCCCGGCCGACGATGCGCACCTCCATCCCGTGGCGCAGGAAGGCGTTTTCCACCTCGGCCTGCACGCGGGCGATGAGATCCTTGCGGCGGCTGCGCGACTTCTCCAGCGCCTTCGACAGCGCCCGGTAACGCCAAGGGTGCAGGTGCTTGAACGCCAGGTCTTGCAGTTCGCGGTAGTTGTTGTTCAGGCCCAGGCGGTGGGCGATGGGGGCATAGACGTCCAGCGTCTCGCGGCTGATGCGCTCCCATTTGCTGCGCGGCATGTCGCCCATGGTGCGCATGTTGTGGGTGCGGTCGGCCAGCTTGATGAGGATGACGCGCACGTCGCGGGCCATGGCCAGCAGCATCTTGCGAAACGATTCGGCCTGGTTCTGCTCGCGGCTGTGGAATTCGAGCTTGTCGAGTTTGGTCAGCCCATCGACCAGTTCGGTGATCTGCGGCCCGAAGCGCTCGGCCATGTCGGCCTTGGAGACCCCGCAATCTTCCAGCACGTCGTGCATGAGGGCGGCGCACAGGGCCTGGGCGTCGAGTTTCCACTCGGTGCACTGCTGCGCCACCGCGATGGGGTGGGTGATGTAGGGGTCGCCGTTCTTGCGCAACTGGCCCAGGTGGGCTTCGTCGGCGAAACGGTAAGCCTGGCGGACGAGGTCGATTTCCGCCGGGGTGAGGTAGTCCAGTTGGGCTTCCAGCGCCGCGAAGCTGGCCGCGGCGGCGCTGGCGGCCGCCTGGGCAGGGCTCTTTGCAGGCGGGGAAGTGACTGGCTCCGTCATAGACCCTTACTTTAGCCGGAGTTGTCGCAGCGCGTGGACGATGCCGGATCGAACCCCTCTATCGGTGCGATCCAGAAAAACAAAAGCACCGTGCCAGCGGTGCTTCGTGCGATCTCAGGCAACCCGGTCAGACCGGAACCTTCTTGAGCATTTCCAGGCCGACCTTGCCTTCGGCGATTTCGCGCAGGGCGGTCACGCCGGCTTTGTTCTTGGTCTCGATCTTGGGGGTGTGCCCCTGGTTGAGCATGCGCGCGCGGTAGGTGGCCACCAGCACGAGCTGGAAGCGGTTGGGGATTTTCTCCAGGCAGTCTTCGACGGTGATGCGTGCCATGCGGGCTCCGGGCGGTGTATGGGGTGTTCAGCCGATATTGAGGGCGCGGAACGTGTCTGCGCGAGCGCGGCGCTGGGCCGCGACCTTCAGGCGCTGGGCATGCGCAATCGCTTTGAGGTCGAACAGCGCACGCTCAAACATCTCATTGATTATAACGAAATCGAAATGATCGACGTGCGCCACCTCCTCGGCCGCATTGCGCAGCCGCAGCTCGATGACTTCTTCGCTGTCTTCGGCCCGGCGCATGAGCCGCGAGCGCAGTTCCTCCCAGCTTGGCGGCAGGATGAAGATGAGCACCGCATTGGGAAACTGGCGCTTGATCTGAATGGCGCCTTGGTAGTCGATTTCCAGCACGATGTCGGCGCCGGCAGCGATCTTGTCTTCGATGGCCTTGCGCGAGGTGCCGTAGCGGTTGCCATGCACCTGGGCCCATTCGATGAAGGCGTCGGCCGCAATCATGCGGTCGAATTCCTCGTTACTCACGAAGTAATACTCGCGGCCGTGGACTTCCTGCCCGCGCGGGGCCCGTGTGGTGTGCGACACCGAAAGCTCCATCCGCGAATCCACTTCCAGCAGCGCCTTGACGAGGCTGGATTTGCCAGTGCCGCTGGGGGCGGCGACGACGTAGAGGTTGCCGGGGTAGTCCATGGTCATTCGAGGTTCTGTACCTGTTCGCGCATCTGCTCGATGAGGACTTTCATGTCCACCGAGATGCGGGTCAGCTCCAGGCTGGAGGACTTGCTGCCCAGGGTGTTGGCTTCGCGGTGCAGTTCCTGAATGAGGAAGTCCAGCCGTTTGCCGACTTCGCCGCCCTGGCGCAGCAGCCGCTCGATTTCTTCGAGGTGGGATTGCAGTCGGGTGAGTTCTTCGGCCACGTCGATGCGCATGGCGTAGGCGGCCGCTTCGGCCAGCGCGCGATCTTGGGCCGCCTGGCTGCCGGCATCGGCCTGGGCGCCGCCCAGCGCCTCGTGCCAGCGCTCCAGAAAGCGCTGCCGCTGCATCTCCACCAGCTGCGGCACCAAGGGCTGGGCCTGCTGGGCCAGGGCACGCAACTGGGCCACGCGGTCCAGCAGCATGTCGGCGAGGCGTGCGCCTTCGCGTGCGCGGGAAGCGGTGAAATCGTCCAACACCCGGCGTGCCAGCGCGGCCAGCTCGTCGGCCAGCCCGGCCGGCGGCGGGGCATGGCGTGACAGGGCGCCCATCACCTCGGCCACGGACCATTCGCGTGCCTGTGGCAGCCAGGCGCGGATATGCTCCTGCAAGCCGGCCAAGCGTTGCAGTTCGGCCGGCGAGGGCATGCGCAGCGCTTGCTCCTGGCGGCCTTCGATCCAGCCGCGGATTTCCACCTTGCCTCGCTTGAGCCGGGCGCTCACCAACTCGCGCAGCGCCGGCTCGCTGGGGCGCAGCTCATCGGAGAGGCGAAAGCTCAGGTCCAGGAAGCGGCTGTTGACGGAGCGGATTTCCAGGCCCAGCGCCGCGGTAGGGGCAGCAGGGGATCCGGCGACCGGTTCCGGCTGGCTCTGACCAGTGGCATAGCCGGTCATGCTGTAAACTGGCATTCAAAACTCGCAGTCTGTTTGCAACGTTGTTGGGGGTTGCCGATTCTTCGATTATGTCAAAGACCAAGCCCGCCCCCTTGCCACCAGACACCCTGATCGGGGGTTACCGAATCGTGCGCCAACTGGCGGCCGGTGGATTTGGGGTCGTCTATCTGGCGGTCGATGGCGCCGGTCAGCGGGTGGCCCTCAAGGAGTATCTGCCCTCGGCGTTGGTGGTGCGCCAACCCGGGGAGTTGCTGCCCTCCGTGCCCCCCGAAAAGCTTTCTCTGTACCGGCTGGGCCTCAAGAGTTTTTTCGAGGAAGGCCGGGCGCTGGCCCAGATCTCGCACCCCTCGGTGGTGAGCGTGCTCAACTTCTTCCGCGAGAACGACACCGTCTACATGGTGATGAATTATCTGGAGGGCGCATCCCTGCAGGACTTCATCGTCACCGCCCGCGGGCTCAAACGCAAGAAGATCCTGCGCGAGGCCACCATCCGCTCGCTGTTTGACGAGGTGCTGCGCGGGCTGCGCATCGTGCATCAGCACAAGATGCTGCATCTGGACATCAAGCCGGCCAACATCTTCATCACCGACGACAACAAAGCCGTGCTGATCGACTTCGGCGCTGCGCGTGAGGTGCTCAACACCGAAGGCAATTTCGTGCGCCCCATGTACACCCCTGGCTTTGCCGCTCCAGAGATGTATAAACGTCAGTCCGGCCTGGGGCCCTGGACCGACATCTACGCGGTGGGCGCGTGCATGTACTCCTGCATGCAGGGCTATCCGCCTCACGATGCGCCACAGCGGCAGGAAAAGGACCGCCTGGCGCTGGCCATGACCCGGCTGCGCGGCCTGTATTCCGACAACTTGATCCAGGTGGTGCAGTGGTGCATGGCGCTCGATCCGCTGTCGCGTCCGCAATCGGTATTTGCCTTGCAAAAAGAACTCAACCGCGAGGAAGAGCCGACTTACACCCAGCCTGGCCTGATGGAGAAGATGCGCTTGCACATTGGCGGGCTGCTGGGGGCCAAGACGGTGGCCGCGACCTCTAGCACCGAGCGTTCGAGCTTTCAAGAGCCATGAAATTCTCGGTCTATCAGGTCAGCCGCAAAGGCGGCAGAGAGGTCAACGAAGACCGCGTGGGCTACACCTACACCCGCGATGCGGTGCTGCTCACGTTGGCCGACGGCATGGGCGGTCATCCAGACGGGGAGAAGGCGGCCGAAATCGCGGTTCGGGTGTTCACCCAGCGCTTTGTGTCAGAGGCTCACCCCCGTTTGCGGGACCCTCGCGCGTTCCTGGAACGCACACTGCTGGATGCCAACCAGGCCATCGTGGATTATGCGCACGCCCACTCCATGAGCGACTACCCGCGCACGACGCTGGTGGCGGCGGTGGTGCAGGCGGGCGGCCTCAGTGTGGTGCATTCGGGCGACTCCCGTCTGTACTGGATCCGCCATGGGCACATGGTTCAGCGCACGCGCGACCACTCCTACCACGATAAGCCAGAGCTGTTTCGGCAGATTCCGGCCGGCGTCAACCGCAGCGTGCTGTTCACCTGCCTGGGTTCCGACTCCCCGCCCCTGTACGATGTTTTCGGACCCCAGGCGCTGGAGCAGGGTGACCGGTTGCTGCTGTGCTCCGACGGATTGTGGTCGGTCATGACGGATGAAGACGTTGCTATCGGCTTGCATGGGGTGCCTTTGCAGGATGCCGTCCACACATTGGCCGACGAGGCCGAGCACAAAGCCGGCCGTCATGGGGACAACGTCTCGCTGCTGGCGCTGGAATGGGACACTGCCGACGACTTCGAGTCCACCCAAGTGGTGATACGCTCCGAAGGCTTGGCCGATCGCTCGTTTGCCTCGTCGTTCGGGGCCGTGGATGACACCGCCGAAACCGCTACCGATGCGTTCGACGAGGACACCATCGAGCGAGCGATTGCCGAAATCAACGAAGCCATCCGACGAACCGCGCTGCGCAAGCGCGACCCCTGACCCTTGACCCAGTTTTCTCACCCATGACCGATTCCCTCAGCAGCGATGCCGGTTCCCTGCGCCACGATGGCCGCCGGCCCGACCAGTTGCGCCATGTGCGCATCACCCGCCACTACACCAAGCACGCCGAAGGCTCGGTGTTGATCGAGTTCGGCGATACGCGGGTGCTGTGCACCGCTTCGGTGGAGGACAAAGTGCCCCCACACCAGAAGGGTTCCGGCGAGGGTTGGGTCACGGCCGAATACGGCATGCTGCCCCGCGCCACCCACACCCGCAGCGCCCGCGAAGCGGCCAAGGGCAAGCAAAGCGGTCGCACGCAGGAGATTCAGCGCCTCATTGGCCGCTCGCTGCGCGCGGTATTCGACCTCCGTGCCCTGGGCGAACGCACCCTGACGCTGGATTGCGATGTGTTGCAAGCCGATGGCGGCACCCGCACCGCGGCCATCACCGGTGCTTTCGTGGCCGCCCAGGACGCGGTGCATCGCCTGCTGGCCGAGGGCGTGCTGGAGCGTTCGCCGGTGCTGCACCCGGTGGCCGCCGTGTCGGTGGGCATCGTGCAGGGCGTGCCCGTGCTCGATCTGGACTATGTCGAAGACTCGGGCTGCGACACCGATATGAACGTCGTCATGACTGGCGCCGGCCATTATGTGGAGGTGCAGGGCACCGCCGAAGGCGCCACCTTCAGCCGCGACGAGATGAACCAATTGCTGGTGCTGGCGGAAAAGGGCATCGCAGAGCTGATCGGTCTGCAACGCGCCGCCCTGGCGGGCGCCGATGTCCGGTGAGGGGCCTGGCATGATGGGACATACCCTGGTGCTGGCCTCCAACAACGCGGGCAAGCTGGCCGAGCTGCAAGCCATGTTCGCTCCCCTGGGGGTGCGGCTGATTCGGCAAGCCGAGATGGGCATTCCCGAAGCCCCCGAGCCGCACCGCACCTTCATCGAAAACGCCCTGGCCAAAGCCCGCCATGCCAGCGCCGCCAGTGGCCTGCCGGCGTTGGCGGACGATGCCGGTCTGTGTGTCGAGGCCTTTGGCGGTCAGCCTGGGGTGGACACGGCTTACTACGCCACCCGCTTCGGCTACGAGAAAAGCGATGCCAACAACGTGCGTGCCTTGCTGGAGCAGATGCGTGGCATCACCGATCGCCGCGCGGCCATGGTCAGCACCTTGGTGGCCGTGCGCTCACCCGACGACCCGGAGCCCCTGGTGGCCACGGGGCGGGTCAGTGGCCTGATCACCGAAGCGCCGCTGGGCGACAACGGCTTTGGTTTCGATCCGGTGATGTGGATCCCCGCTTTCGGCCAGACCTTTGCCCAGTTGCCGACCGAAGTGAAAAACGCCCACAGCCACCGCGGGCGAGCCGCTCGGGCCATGCTCGAATTGATGCGCGAGCGCTGGTACCCCGATGACTAAGCCGCAGGTCATCCGCCTCCAGCGGCCTGGGCAGTTGCAGCTTTCGGCCCTGCCGCCCTTGAGCCTGTATGTCCACCTGCCCTGGTGCCTCAAGAAATGCCCGTATTGCGATTTCAATTCGCACGAATGGGGGCGAGCCAAGGGGCAGGCGGGTGAACTGCCGTGGGGGGCTTATCTGGAGGCGTTGCGTGCCGACCTGGAGGCCAGTTTGCCGTTGATATGGGGGCGCACGGTGCACAGCGTGTTCATCGGTGGGGGCACGCCCAGCCTCTTTCCGCCCGAAGCGATCGACCGGCTGCTGTCCGACATCCGCGCGCGGGTGCGCTTGGAGGCCGATGCCGAAATCACGCTCGAAGCCAACCCCGGCACGTTCGAGGCCGACCGGTTTCGGGGCTACCGGCAGGCCGGCGTGACCCGTCTCAGCGTCGGGGTGCAGTCGTTCGACGACCGTTTCCTGCACGCGCTTGGCCGGGTCCACGACGGCGCCCAAGCGCGTGCCGCGCTGGAGGAAGTGGCGCGTCACTTCGACACGTTCAATCTGGACCTGATGTACGCCCTGCCCGGGCAGACGCCGGCCGATCTGGATCGGGATCTGGCCATCGCCCTGGCTTATGCGCCGCCCCACCTGTCGGTGTACCACCTGACCCTGGAGCCCAACACCTACTTCGCCAAACACCCGCCCGAACTGCCCGACGACGACACCGCCTACGAGATGCTGGACTCCATCACCCGCCGCACTGGCGAAGCCGGGCTGACGCGGTATGAAGTGTCGGCGTTCGCACGGGCCGGGCACCGCTGCTGGCACAACACCAATTACTGGCAGTTCGGCGACTACCTGGGCATTGGCGCCGGGGCGCACGGCAAGCTCAGCTTTGCCCACCGCATCGTGCGCCAGGTGCGCTGGCGCGAGCCGCAGCGCTACATGGCCCAGGCCCTGCAAGGGCAGCCTGTGGCGAGCGAGGAGGACGTCGCGCCCGCCGAACTGCCGTTCGAATTCATGCTCAACGCCTTGCGCCTGCGCGAGGGCTTTTTGCTGACGCAATTCAGCGAACGCACGGGGTTGCCGGTCACGTTGCTGGGGCCGGCGCTGCAGCAGGCCGAGCGCCAGGGCTGGATCGAGCGCGATGGGCCATGGGTGCGGCCGACCGAGCGTGGCTTTGATTTCCTGAGCGATTTGCAAGCGCTGTTTCTGCCCTGATCCGGCCCGGCGGCCATGCTGCGGTGTACAGATGCCAGGGGGCGGGCCATAATGGCCGCAGAGAGGTGTGCGATGTTTGCGATCTACGGCACGTCCGGGCTGATGTACCGCGGCCCGCTGGAAGACATGCGCAAAGTGGCCCCAACCCTGCGGGCCGGGCGCGCACGCGCCCTGACCCCTGATCTGGATCGGCCGGCCGCCGAGCCGCCCCCCGCCGTGGCCGCAGAGGCCGAGAGCCGCCCTGCCCAGCAGGCCCTTTCGGCCTACGGCAGGGTGCAGCATCCGCCCACCGAGCGGCGTCCGCTGCAAATCGTCTCCGACGTGATGAGCCGACGCGCCGTGGTGGTGCGGCAAGACATGAACGTGCGCGAGGGCTGGTGGACGCTTTACGAGCACGGGGTGGGGCAGGCCCCCGTCCTCAACGCCGAGGGGGCCGTGGTGGGGCTGCTGTCGCGTGCCGAATTGATGCAGCCGGACCGTCTGCCGCAACCCGGGGGACACGCCCTCGTCTGGCAGGCCCTGCTGGCCCAGCCGGTCAGCGAGGTCATGGTCTCGCCCGTGCCTTGCGTCAGCCCCGACACCGATTTGCGCCGCTTGGCCCAGGCGCTGCTCGATACCGGCCTGCAGGGCCTGCCGGTGGTCGATGCCGATGGCCGCCTGCTGGGCTTCGTCTCGCGCAGCGACATCCTCAAGGCCGTCGTTCACGATCCGCCGCTCGATCTGTGGGCGGGTTGAGGGTCTGCGTCTGCGCACGGCCTGAAACCGGCGACAATACGGATTTGCCGTGCTGCGCACCCCCTGTTGTGCGCAAAGCGTCTGTCATTGCAAGCCTTTGCTTACCGTTGCCGTGAACCTTTCCGACAAGACCTCTGCCGCTCATTCCGATCTCCAACAGCTCGACGCACGCACCGGCGGCGCTTTCTCCGCGCCCACTTCCGGCGAGCGTGCGGCACGCTTGCGCGAGTGGCTGGCCAGCGAGCCCGATGCCGACGCCTTGGCCGAGGTGTACCGCGAGATGTCTCAGCGTGACAAGGGCGCGGCCAAGCTCCTCAAAGAGCGGCTCGACGACATCCGCCGGGCCAAGGCGCAGGACGCCATGGCCGAAGAGTGGGCGACCCGGGCGCGCGCCTTGTTGGCGCAGCCTCGGCTCAATCTGGCCGATGCCATGGCTTGGCAGCGCGACGCCGCCAAGGCGGGAGCGCCCCTGTCGCGCGAGCCGCTGGCCAGCCTGCGCCAGCAACTGGCCGAGCGCATGAAGGCGATCGAAGACCTGCAACACCGCGTGCTGGTGGCCAAGGAGGCCGCCGTGCTGTTGGCCCAGCGTATCGAGGTGTTGTCCACCAAGTCCTGGCTAGAGGCGCAGGCAGCGCTGGACTCGTTGCGGCAGGACGTGGCGAACTGGCAAGCCCAGGCGCAAGCGCTCATGCAAGACGCTGGCTGGGCCAGCCTCGAACCCCGGCACCAGAATGCCTTGGACGGTTCCCGTCAGCAGTTGGGCATCGTCTGGGAAGCCTTTGAAGCGGCCCTGGCCCAGGCCATCGCCGCCGCGGCCGATCCCCAGGCCCCCTTGCCCGCGGTGCCCGTGTGGGCCGATGAGTTGCGCGCTGCCCGTGGCGAAGTGGTTCCGGCCCCCGTTGCCGCCGTGGATCCGACCGAATTGGCGGCCCGTCAGGCGCAGGCCGTGCGGGCGGTCACCGTGGCCATGGAGGCATTGGACAAAGAGCTCGCCGAAGGGCATGTCAAGGCCGCCCCCAAGGCGGCGGCGCAATTGCGCCAGGCCCTCAAAGAACATGGCCGCCACATCCCCGCCGCCGTGGAGGCCCAGGCGCAGGCCCTGCTCGCCAAGAGCGGCGAGCTCGAAGGCTGGCAGCGCTGGCGGGCCGATCAATTGCGCGAAGAATTGCTGGCCAAGGCCGTGGCCTTGACCCAAAGCCCCGAGGGGCAACGCCTGGGTGGCCGGAAAATGCAGGAAACCTTGCGCCAGTTGCGCGAGCAGTGGAAAACCGTCGATCAGGGCGGCGCGCCCAACCATGCCCTGTGGAAGAAGTTCGACGAGGCTTGCAACGAAGCGCACAAGGTGGTCGAGGCTTGGCTTGGCCAGTTGAAACAGCAAAACGAAGCCAACCGCGCGCAGCGTCTGGCGCTGATCGAGGAGGTCAAAGCATGGACGGCTGCCCATGCCGATGCCACCGACTGGAAGCAGCAAGTGCGCGATCTGCACGCCTTCTCCGAGCGTTGGCGCCAGGCCGGGCACCTCAGCGAGAAGTTGTTTGCCGAGGTGCATCCGCTGTGGAAAGCGGCCATGGCCCAGGCTCATGAGCGGCTGGAAGCCGCCCAGGCCGAAAGCGTCCAGCGCCGGCAAGCCCTGATCGAAGAAGCCCGCCAATTGGCCCAGTCACCGGCGCTGCGGGTCGATGCCGTCAAGGCCCTGCAGCAGCGCTGGCAGCAAGAGGCGCACGCCGTGCCGCTGGACCGACGCCAAGAGCAAAAGCTCTGGGAAGCGTTCCGTCAGCCCATTGATGAAGCGTTCGCGCGCAAGTCGGCGGCGCGGGACAAGGCGGTCGAGGCCCTGCATGCCCACGATCAGGCCGTGCTGGATGCCGTGCGGGCGCTCGAAGCCGCCACGGCCAGCGGCGACGCGCAGCAGATCCGATCGGCCATGGCGGCTGTGCAGGCCGCCATGCGCCAGGAGGCGGTGACGCCCGCCCAGACGGGTGCCGATCCGGCGCCAGCCACAGAGCCGGCAGCCGATGCGCCCATCGATCCCACCCCATCTCAGGCGGCCCCGCGCAAGCTGGTGGCCATGCGCGGAGACGACCGCCCTGGCGTCGGCAAAGGCCTGCCGGCGGCACGTCCGGCCGGGCGGGATGCCGAGGCCGGACGCCAGCGGCCCGATCGCTCCGGCGGCCGCGCGCTGCGGGAATCCCGCGGCCCTCGCCTGAGCGATGCGGTTTTCCGGGCGCAGCGCCAGGCGATGGAGCAGGCCGATCAGGTGCTGCGCAAATTGGCCGCGCAAGCGCATGGCGAAGCACTGATGCAACTCCTTCATGCCTGGCAGCAGCGTGCGGCCGATGCCGTCCCGCCGGCCCAGGCGCTGGGTGGCAAGGCCGTGGCGGCTGCCCGCGCGTCCTGGGTCAACGCCTTGGCCGCTGCCCCCAGTGCCGAGGCTCAGGCCCGCAGCGCCGAAAGCCTGCTGCGGCTGGAAATCGCGGCCGATGTGCCCACCCCAGCCGCCCACCTCGACGACCGGCGCGCGTTGCAACTGAAGTTGCTCACGCGCCGCCACGATCCTGCTCCTGCCGACACCTGGGCGCAAGACGTGGCCACGGTCCTGTCCAGCGCCTACGAGGCACAGGCCGCCAAGCGGTTGCAGGCCGCGCTCAAGGCGCTGCTGCGCCGCTGAAGGCAGGGTGCCGAAAGAACGCATCCAGCAGCGGCAGCAAGGTGGGGAATTCCAACGCGTAGCGGGGCCGGTTGACCACGTAAGCCTCGCACGAGACGGCAAAGAACTCGGCCGGATCAGTGGCGCCGTAGGCGTCCAGCCAAGGGGGCGGGGCACCAAAGCGCGCACTCATCTCCACCTGCCGGATGAACCCCTCATAGGCCTGCCCCCAGGTCTGGCGCCACAGACGTTCGGCCGCTGGCGGTGACAGCCCCATGAAACCCCGTGGCAGGCGCGGGCAACCGTCTGCCGCTTCATGGCGCGACTTGTGCCGCATGTCGATCTTGTGGGCGAACTCGTGGATCACCAGGTTGCGGCCGACCGCAGCGTCCTGCCGGGCACCTGCCACATGCGACCAGACCAACATCACCGGCCCGCCGTGCATGGCCTCGCCGGCCAGGGCCTCCCGGTAGCGGTGCACCACGCCGGCGTCGTCCACCACCTCGCGCTGGGCCACCACCTCATCCGGGTGCACCACGATTCCCACAAACCCCCGGTACCAGTCCAGTCCCTCCAGCCCCCAATGAATCCAGGGCAGGCACGCCTGGATCGAGATCGCCAGCGCCATGTCGTCGGTGATGGCCAGGCCCTGCGCACCGCTGAATTCCTTGTCGGCCAGAAAGCGTTGACACAGCATCTGAAGCTGTCGCTTTTCGGCCACCGTCAGGTTGTCCACGACGGGCTGGGCCCGAAGCGCCCGTTGCCACATCCCGTCGGGAATCTCGGGGGCGCCGCCGAGCCATCGGGTCAGCGTTCGGCCGACGCGGCTGTGCCGCCAGCATCGCAGCCAGCGTTCGGGCAGGGGACTCATGCCACTTCGGCGTGTCTGTGCCAGCCCCCACCGGCGTCCAGGCTCAGGCGCTGCGCTCTGGGGGGCTGGGCGGATGCGTCCCAGTCGCTGAGCACCAGTCGCCAGTGGCCTCGACCCAGATTGTGGGCGGCTGGGCGGTGAGTATGGCCGTGGATGAGGTGCTGAGCACCGGTGGTTTCAAGCCAATGCAGGGCGGTGGCATCGTCCACATCGGCCCAGGGCAGGTGGGCGGCTTGCTGCATGGATTGGCGGGCCTGGCTGGCATCGCGCAGCTGCCGGGCGATGGCCTCTCGCTCGGCCAGGGGGCGTTGCAAGAATGCCGCTTGCCATTCGGGGCTGCGGACGGTCTGCCGGAAGGCTTGATACTCGGTGTCTGCCAGACACCAGGCGTCGCCATGGGTCAACAGCCAGCGCTGAGGCCCGAAGGCCAGCACGCAGGGGTCATCCAGGAGCGTGACCTGGGCATGCTGGGCGAAGCCCGCGCCGAGCAGAAAGTCCCGGTTGCCGCGCATCACGTACACCGGCGCGTGGCGGCTCGCGGCGCGCAAGGCGGCCGCGCAGGCGTGCCAGAAACGGTGCTCGGGCGCGTCGCTGGCTTGGTCCAGCACGTCATCGCCCACCCACACCTCGAACAGATCGCCCAGGATGATGAGCGCATCGAACCCACCCCGGCCCAGGTAGCTGCGCCAGGCCGCGGCCGTGGCAGGGTCATGGGCCTGCAGGTGCAGGTCCGAGATCACATCCACCCGACGCCATTCGGGCCGGGCTTCGAGGGTGGTCCAGGTGTTCAGAGCACGACCGCCTTTTCGATCACCACGTCGGTCACCGGCACGTCGTCGTGAAAGCCGCGGCGCCCCGTTTTGACGGCGCGAATTGCATCGACCACCTCCGTGCCGCCAATGACTTTGCCGAACACGGCATAGCCCCAGCCTTGCAGCGAGGGCGAGGTGTGGTTGAGAAAGCCGTTGTCGGCCACGTTGATGAAGAACTGCGCCGTGGCTGAATGCGGGGCCTGGGTACGGGCCATGGCGATGGTGTATTTGTCGTTCTTCAGGCCATTGTGGGCTTCGTTCTCGATCGGCTCGCGCGTCGGCTTTTGCTTCATGCCGGGCTCGAAGCCGCCGCCCTGGATCATGAAGCCGTCGATCACGCGATGAAAAATGGTGTTGTCATAGTGCCCGCTGGTCACATAGGCCAGGAAGTTCTCCGTGGTCTTGGGGGCTTTGTCGGCGTCGAGTTCCAGGGTGATCACGCCGTGGCCGCTGATGTGCAGTTCGACTTGGGGGTTGGCCATGTTCAGTTCTCCAGAGTGGCTTTGAGGATGGTGACGGGTTGGGCCGGCACGTCGGCATGCAGGCCGTGCCGCGTGGTAGGCACGACGCGGATGCGGTCCACCACGTCCATGCCCGAGACGACCCGGCCAAACACGGCATAGCCGTGCCCGTCCCGGGCCTGGGCCTGGTCGAGGAAGGCATTGTCTTTCACATTGATGAAAAACTGGGCGGTGGCCGAGTGGGGGGCAGAGGTGCGTGCCATGGCCACCGTGCCCCGCAGATTGCTCAGCCCATTGCGGGACTCCAGCGCGATGGGCTCGCGCGTGGGCTTTTGCCGCATGTCGGCCGTGAACCCGCCGCCCTGGATCATGAAGTCGGCGATGACCCGGTGAAAAATGGTGCCGTCGTAGTGGCCGTCGCGCACGTATTGCAGGAAGTTCTCCACGGTTTGCGGCGCGCGCTGGGGGTCGAGCTCCAGCACGATCGCGCCGAGGCTGGTCTGCAGGGTGACGCGGGGCGGCTGACTTTGCGCCAGCGCACTGCTGCCCCACAAGGTCGGTGCGATCAGCGTCAGGGCGGCCAGGCGATGGAAGAAGCGGCGGTTCGTCATGGGGCGGTTCGAAAACGGCAAAACGGGCGAAAAAATCGACAGGCCAAGCCCTCAGCGGCTCGCCGGCGCGGCCAGCAACTGCTCGACCGCCTGCAATTTGCGGCTGGCATCCGGCAAGCCCGGGGCGTGGCTCAAGGCGGCGCGAAACGCATTTTCCGCCAGACGCAGGTACACGTCGCCCAGGTTGCGGTGGGCAATCGCATATTGCGGGTTGAGGCGGATTGCCATTTCCAGCGCTTCGCGGGCTTCGCCCAGCCGGCCCGCGGCCGCGTGCAGCACGGCCAGGTTGTTGTGCGGCTCGGGCAGTTCGGGATAGCTGCGGGTCAGCTCCAGGAAGGTGGCCAAGGCGGCGTCGGCTTCGCCGCGCTGCTGCTGGATCACTCCCTGCATGAAGCGCATTTGCGGATCTCGCGGGTTCTGGCTCAGCCAGGATTCGGCCTCTGTCATGGCCGCGGTCCATTCACCCGCCTGGATCAGGCGCTGCACCCGGTCATAGGGGGCGTCCTGCCCCAGCGCGGCGGGGCTGGCGAGTGCGCCGGCCAGAGCCGCCAGCGCGATGAGGGGGGCGGCCAGCCGGGTCGTCCAGAGGCGGGGAAGGGGGGCAGAAAGCGTGTGCGTGCTCATGGGTGACAGACGACGGGCCCCAAGCGCGGCGGACACATGTGCCATGCACCTCACCGCCCGATGTCAGAGGACCCCGATATACTCGAAAGATTGTATCTGAGGGGTGTTTTTCCCCGCTCCTGCTGATGACTCTGCGTATTTTCAACTCCCTGACGCGCCGCGTAGATCCCTTCGAGCCCCTGGAACCGGGGCATGTGCGCATGTACGTCTGCGGCATGACGGTGTACGACCTCTGCCACCTGGGCCACGCCCGCTCGATGGTGGCGTTCGACGTGGTGCAGCGTTGGCTCAAGGCCAGCGGCTACCGCGTCACCTATGTGCGCAACGTCACCGACATCGACGACAAAATCATCGCCCGCGCCCTGCAAAACGGCGAGACCATCCGCAGTCTGACCGACCGCATGGTGCAGGCGCTGCACGAAGACGCCGACGCCCTCAAGATCGAGCGGCCCACGTTCGAGCCGCGCGCCACCGAATTCGTGCCGCAGATGCTGCGCCTGATCGAGGCGCTGGAGGCCAAAGGCCTGGCTTACCGCAGCCCCAACGGCGACGTGAACTACGCCGTGCGCCAGTTCCCGGGCTACGGCAAGCTCTCGGGCAAGAGCCTGGACGACTTGCGCGCCGGCGAGCGCGTGGCCGTGGACGACGGCAAGCACGACCCGCTGGACTTCGTGCTGTGGAAAGCGGCCAAGCCCAGCGAGCCCGACGAGGCCAAATGGGACAGCCCCTATGGGCTGGGCCGTCCGGGCTGGCACATCGAATGCTCGGCCATGAGCTGTGAAATGCTGGGCGAGAGCTTCGACATCCACGGCGGTGGTGCCGACCTGCAGTTTCCGCACCACGAAAACGAAATCGCGCAGAGCGAGGGCGCGACGGGCAAGGCGTTGGCCACGGTGTGGATGCACAACGGCTTCGTGCGGGTGGACAACGAAAAGATGTCCAAGAGCCTGGGCAACTTCTTCACCATCCGCGAGGTGCTGCAAAAGTACGACGCCGAGACGGTGCGCTTCTTCATTTTGCGGGCCCACTACCGCAGCCCGCTCAATTACAGCGACGCCCATCTCGACGATGCCCGCTCCGCGCTCAAGCGCCTGTATACCGCGCTGGATGCGGTGCCCGCGCAGGCCGTGGCCATCGACTGGAGCGACCCCCATGCCCAGCGGTTCAAGGCCGCCATGGACGACGACTTCGGCACCCCCGAAGCGGTGGCCGTGCTGTTCGAGCTCGCCGCCGAAGTCAACCGCAGCCGCAACCCGGCGCTCGCTGGCCTGCTCAAGGCCCTCGGCGCCATTCTGGGCCTGCTCCAGGAAGACCCCAAAGCCTACCTGCAAGGCGGGGGCGTGGGCGGCCTGGACGAAGCGGCCATCGAGGCCCAGATCGCCGCCCGGGCAGCGGCCAAGGCCGCCAAGAACTGGGCCGAGGCCGATGCCATTCGCCAAGCCCTGCTGGCCCAAGGCATCGTACTCAAAGACGGCCCCCAGGGCACCACGTGGGAACGGGTCTGATCCGCGATGACCCTGAAGACCCCCCCTTATTGGTCCGCCGCCTGCGACCACCTTATGCAGCGCGACCGCGTGATGAACAAACTCATCCCGCAGTTTCCCAACGCCTGCCTGCAGTCCCGCGGCGACCCGTTCACCACCCTGGCGCGCAGCGTTATTGGCCAGCAGATTTCCGTCAAGGCCGCGCAGGCCGTGTGGGACCGCTTCGCCGCCCTGATGCCGACCATGGAGCCGGCGCAGTTGCTGCGTCTGAAAGTCGATGACATGCGCGCCGCCGGGCTGAGTGCCCGCAAGGTCGAGTACCTGGTGGATCTGGCCCTGCATTTCGACAACGGGACACTGCGCCCCGACGACTGGCCCGGCATGGATGACGAAGCCATCATCAAGCAGCTCGTGGCCATCCGTGGCATCGGTCGCTGGACGGCCGAGATGTTCCTCATCTTCTACCTGATGCGCCCCAATGTGCTGCCGCTCGACGACGTGGGCCTGATCCGGGGCATCAGCCTCAACTACTTCTCGGGCGACCCGGTCAGCCGCAGCGATGCGCGGGAAGTCGCCGCTGCCTGGGCGCCATACTGCAGCGTGGCGACTTGGTATATTTGGCGCTCGTTGGATCCGGTGCCGGTGGCCTACTGAGCGCTGCGCCCTTGCACGACCACAGGAGTCATACCTTGGCCAAGAAAACCTTTCTGGACTTCGAGCAGCCCATTGCGGAGCTGGAAGCCAAAATCGAAGAACTGCGTTACGTCCAGACCGAATCGGCCGTGGACATTTCCGAGGAAATCGAGCAGCTGAGCAAAAAGAGCCTGCAGCTCACCAAGGACATCTACAGCAACCTGACCCCTTGGCAGGTCACCAAAATCGCCCGCCACAGCGACCGGCCCTACACGCTGGACTATGTGCGCGAAATCTTCACCCACTTCGTGGAATTGCACGGCGACCGGCACTTCGCCGACGATCTGAGCATCGTGGGCGGGCTGGCGCGGTTCAACGGGCAGCCCTGCATGGTGATTGGCCACCAGAAAGGCCGCGACACCAAAGAACGCACCGCGCGCAACTTCGGCATGACCCGCCCCGAAGGCTATCGCAAGGCCCTGCGCCTGATGAAACTGGCCGAAAAATTCGGCTTGCCCGTGTTCACCTTCGTGGACACGCCGGGGGCTTACCCGGGCATCGACGCCGAGGAGCGCGGCCAGTCCGAAGCCATTGGCCGCAACATCTTCGAGATGGCGCAGCTGGAGGTGCCGATCATCTCCACCATCATCGGCGAGGGGGGCTCGGGCGGCGCGCTGGCCATCGCCGTGGCCGATCAAGTGCTGATGCTGCAGTACGCCGTCTATTCCGTCATCAGCCCTGAAGGCTGCGCCTCCATCCTCTGGAAGACCAGCGAGCGTGCCGCCGAGGCCGCCGAGGCTCTGGGCATCACCGCGCATCGCCTCAAAGCGCTGGGCTTGATCGACAAAATCGTCAACGAGCCCGTGGGGGGCGCCCATCGGGACCACAAGCAGATGGCGGCTTTCCTCAAGCGGGCGCTGAACGACGCCTATCGGCAGGTGGCCGACCTCAAGCCCAAGGAACTGCTGGAACGCCGTCACGCCCGCCTCAACAGCTACGGCCGCTTCAACGACACCAAGGCCGACAGCCGCAAGGGTTGATGCCGTGGGCGCCAGCGCCCCTCATGGCGCCGTGGATTGGTCTTCGCATCCCGGCATGGCGGCGCTGCAGCGCCTGGCGGATTCGCAGACGGCGGGTGAGCAGGGTCCCGTGGCCGTGGCATACAGCGGCGGCGCCGATTCCACCGCCCTGTTGTTGGCCGCTTGGCGTTTGTGGCCCCAGCGCGTGTGCGCCTTGCACGTCAATCACAATCTGCAACCGGCCGCTGCCGATTTCGAGCGCCATGTTCGCCGTGTCTGCGCCGATTGGGGCATCCCGCTGCGGGTGCGCCAGGTCCGGCCCACCCCCGCTGCCCGCGACAGCCTCGAAGCGGTGGCGCGCGAGGCCCGGTACGCCGCTTTGGCCAGTCTGGCCCGCGAGGCAGGGGCGAGCACCGTCTGGCTGGCCCATCATCGGCAGGATCAGGTCGAAACCCTGCTGCTGGCTTTGACGCGCGGCGCGGGATTGCCTGGGCTGGCGGGCATGCCACGGCACATGCGGCGTCACGGCATCGGCTTCTTGCGCCCCTGGCTCGATGTCGATGGCGCGGCGCTGCGCGCCTGGCTGGATGCGCACGGCGTGTCATACGTGGACGATCCGAGCAACCAGGATCAGCGCCACACCCGCAACCGCATCCGCCATCGGCTCCTGCCGGTGTTGCAGGAAAGCTTTCCGGCTTTTGCCCAGACATTCGCCCGCAGCGCACGCCACGCCGCGCAGGCCCAGGCCTTGTTGGAAGAGATGGCCCAAGCCGATCTCCAGGCCATCGGTCAGCCGCCCAACATCCGGCGCCTGCAAGCGCTCAGCGAGCCGCGGCAGGCCAATGTGCTGCGGCTCTGGTTGCGCCAAGCCGGCGCGCGCCAGGCCAGCGAAGCCCAATTGCAGCAGGTCCTGCGGCAGATTGCCGCCTGCCGCACCCGAGGCCACCGCATCCACCTCCGGGTCGGCCAGGGCTACCTGTGGCGCCAGGGTGAGGTGTTGCTGTATAAGCCCGATGAGGGGGCGGCTGGCCCGAACTTATAATCTAAAGCTTTGCGTCAGGTCGCCGGCGTCGCAAAAATGTCTCCATCCGGCGCGTAACTGGTATTTCATGGCACTGATCGTTCACAAATACGGCGGCACCAGCATGGGCTCGACCGAGCGCATCCGCAACGTCGCCAAACGTGTCGCCAAGTGGCACCGTGCCGGCCACCAGATGGTGGTCGTGCCCAGTGCCATGAGCGGCGAAACCAACCGCTTGCTGGCGCTGGCCAAGGAAGTGGCCCCCGAAAAACCCGGCACCGCCTACTACCGCGAGCTTGACCAGCTCGCCGCCACCGGCGAGCAAGCCTCGTCGGCCCTGCTGGCCATCGCCCTGCAGGCCGAAGGGCTGGAAGCGGTGAGCTTCACCGGCTGGCAGGTGCCCATCCGCACCAACGACGCCTACACCAAGGCCCGCATCGAATCCATCGACGACGCCCGCATCCAGGCCGAGCTGGCCGCTGGCAAGGTGGTCATCATCACCGGCTTCCAGGGCATCGATGCCGCGGGCAATGTCACCACGCTGGGTCGTGGCGGCTCCGACACGTCTGCCGTGGCCGTCGCCGCGGCCATTGGCGCGGCCGAGTGCCTCATTTACACCGACGTCGATGGCGTCTACACCACCGATCCGCGCATCGTGCCCGAAGCGCGGCGCTTGGAGCGTATCAGCTTCGAGGAAATGCTGGAGATGGCCAGCATGGGTTCCAAGGTGCTGCAAATTCGCTCGGTGGAGTTTGCCGGCAAGTACCGCGTGCCCATCCGCGTGTTGTCCAGCTTCACCCCCTGGGACATCGACCTGAACGAAGAAGCCCGCTCGGGCACCCTGATCACTTTTGAGGATGACGAATCCATGGAACAAGCCGTCGTTTCCGGTATTGCCTTCAACCGCGATGAGGCCAAGATCACCGTCCTGGGCGTGCCCGACACCCCTGGCATCGCCTACCAGATCCTGGGCGCCGTGGCCGACGCCAATGTGGAAGTGGATGTGATCATCCAGAACATCAGCAAGGACGGCAAGACCGATTTCAGCTTCACCGTTCACCGCAACGACCTGGCCAAGACGCTGGACCTGCTCAAAACCCAGGTCGCGCCCAAACTGGGCGCGGCCGAGGTGGTGGGAGATGCCAAGATCTGCAAGGTCAGCATCGTGGGCATTGGCATGCGCAGTCACGTCGGCGTGGCCAGCCGGATGTTCCGTTGCCTCAGCGAAGAAGGCATCAACATCCAGATGATCTCCACCTCCGAAATCAAGACCTCGGTCGTGATCGACGAAAAATACATGGAACTGGCCGTGCGTGCCCTGCACCGCGAGTTCGATCTGGATCAACCGGTCGATTCTTTGGGCAACCGCTGAGTCGGCCCCGGTTTTTGAGGCATAATATTGCGTTCCGGAGTGATGACCGAGAGGCCGAAGGTGCTCCCCTGCTAAGGGAGTATGCGGTGTAGAGCCGCATCGAGGGTTCGAATCCCTCTCACTCCGCCAATGCCCGCCCTTTAGGCGGGCTAATTGGCGTCAATAAGCGCACAGTGAAGCCCCGCAGTCTGCGGGGCTTTTTGTTGCAGGTTCCTGGCTGTGATCCCGGCAGAGTCCTCGAATCCCCGTCTCATTGGCAGGCATCTGAGGGATTTCAGGCTTGCCGAGTCGCCGTGCCGTGCGAGGGGGAAGGTCTCCCGCATTGGTGATGCAACAAGTCGCTCAGGCACCGCGGCCCCAATGCCCCTCGAAGTCGAATGACAGTTGCTTGTGGTGTTTGATGGAAAGCAGGAAAAGGGTATCTTCCGCTTGCATATACAGCACCAGATAGTGGCTCATCACGTATTCGCGCAAGCTGACCGACGAGGTGCCCGCCAGGGCATTCAGCCTGGTTTTCAGCGCATCGGCGGCGATGCAGGTCTCCGCTGAGCCGGTGGCGCGGCTGAAAAAGGGGCGACCCAGATCGGGGAACCGTTCCAGGTTGGGCAGCACCGTCCCGAGCAATTCCTCAATCAGTCCGTCGAATGCCTCAGGGGCTTGAGCCTCGGTCAGGAAATGTTCGATATCGGCCAGGTTCCGCTCGAAGTTGGCGGTGAGTTGGATGGCCACGCGGCGGGTCATGGCATGACAGCCGTATTCAAGCCGCCGCGCGTCGCTGTTGGATGGCGGTCAGCGCTGCGCGCGCATCTTGTGTACGCCCTGCCTTCACGTCCTCCAGGCCCTTGGAGGCTTCGTCAATCAGCAGCAGGTGGATGCGCTCGCGCTCTAGCCGGTGGTAGTAGTCCAGGCGTTGAGCGTCGATCATGGCGATATAGGCCTCGCCGTTTTTGGTGATGAGCTTTTCAGCGCCACGCCTGACATCCTCGGCCAGTTCCGAGAAGTGGGCACGGGCGTGCGACAAGGGGATCACGTCATTGACGGAGAGGGTCATGGGGCTTCTTTCAGACAAAGATAGTGCAAAATTTTGCACAACTTTAGCTATTTGTCCATGATCCTATCCACCATTCGGTCGCAAGACGCCCAGCCATCATGACTGGGGAAAGCATAAAAAGCCCGGCTCTAGGGCCGGGCTTTGGGGTGTTTCTCCGCCACCGCCTGCGCCGCTCAGGCGCGAGGCGAGGGGAGTGGCGAAAATCAGCGGAAGCTCAGTGACCAGGCGGCCAGCTTCTGGGCTTCGGCGTCGCTGACTTGCGGGTTGGCCGGCATGGGGATGGCGCCCCACACGCCGGAGCCACCTTTTTGGATCTTGGTGGCCAGCCGAGCCACGGCACCGGCGTCGCCCGCGTACTTGGCGGAGATGTCGCGGTAGGAGGGGCCCACCAGTTTCTTATCCACGGCGTGGCAGGCCATGCAGTTCTTGGCGCGTGCCAAGGCTTCGTCGGCCAGCGCGGGCATTGCGACCACGGTGCTGGCGGCCAAGATGAGGAGTGCGCGTTTCATGATGTCTTCCTTGGGTGAGAATGAGGGATGGGACGATGGAATTCTACCGGGGGTGTCCATGCTTTCCGGTGTGAAATTACCACTTGTTGCAATCGATACGGCCCGGGTTACAGGAGGTTGATGCGTCATGTATTTGTTGGTCTTGGGTTTGATTTTGATGGGCCTGAAGTGGGCCGGCGTGGCTCCGGTGACCGACTGGAGTTGGTGGTGGGTGCTGTCGCCGTTTGCCCTGGCGGCGCTGTGGTGGTGGATTGCCGATGCATCGGGCTACACCAGCCGCAAGGCCATGGAGAAAGAGGAGCGGCGCAAGAAGCAGCGCCAGGAGGAAAGCCGCGAGCGGCTCAAGGGGTTTCGTTCACGGCGTTTCTGATAGCCTGTCTGACCGCTGGGGCTTGGGCCAGCGCGGGAATTTTGAGGGGGATGCCGTGTCCATGCCTTCAATCGGGCGCGGCCAGGGCCGTGCTGGTGGGCGCATTGGAGGTTAAAAAAAACGGCCATGAACACCCTTCGCGTGGCAACGTACAACATCCACAAAGGCGTGCAGGGGCTGGGCCCCACGCGCCGGCTGGAAATTCATAACCTGGTGCATGCCGTCGAGCAGTTCGATGCCGACGTCGTCTGCCTGCAGGAAGTGCGCGGCGTCAACCGCCGCATGCAGCGGCTCTTTGCCCATTGGCCTGTCGAGGGGCAGGCCCATTTTCTGGCGCCCGAGGGCTACGAGGCGGTGTATCACACCAATGCGGTGACCCGGCATGGGGACCATGGCAACGCGTTGTTGACCCGCTGGCCGGTGCTGGCGCAGCAGCATCAGGACGTCTCCGATCACCGCTTCGAGCAGCGGGGGCTGCTGCATGTGACCGTGCAGGCGCACGAGCGCCCGCTGCATGTGGTGGTGGTGCATCTGGGCTTGATCCATGCCAGCCGCGAGCGGCAGGTGCAGGCGTTGCGGCGTTTCGTGGAAGCGCACGTGCCCGCCCAGGAGGCCCTGATCGTGGCGGGGGATTTCAACGACTGGGAAGCCCGCTTGCACCGGCCCATGGCCGAATTCGGGCTGCATACTTTCGAGGACATGCGCTTGCCCACCTTTCCGGCCCGTTTGCCGTTACTGAACCTGGACCGCATTTATGCCCGTGGCCTGCGCCCCATTCATGCCTATGTGCCGCACGGTAGGGCGTGGCGGCGCATGTCTGACCATCTTCCCTTGATCGCGGAGCTGGCGTGGGACTGAAGCCAACGATGCGGCCAGGGCACCGTCTGCGCCTGCTCGAAGGCGGCGCGGCCTTGTTTCCGGCGATGGTGCAGGCGATGGACAGGGCGCAGCGGCTCATCCATCTCGAAACTTACATTTTCGAGTTTGCCCATGACGCCTTGCAGGTGGCCGAGGCCCTGGAGCGGGCCGCGCTGCGCGGGGTGACGGTGCGCCTCGTGGTCGATGGCGTGGGCACGCCGGCGTTGCCGCCGCAGTGGGTGGCGCGTTTCAACCAGGCTGGGGTCCAGTGGCGCATTTATCAGCCGCTGGGGCGGCTTGGTCTGCTGATCCCGAGCCGCTGGCGGCGGTTGCATCGCAAGCTGTGCGTGGTCGATGGCCTCATCGGGTTTTGTGGCGGCATCAACCTCATCGATGACCGCGACGACATCGTGCTGGGCCGATTGGAGGCGCCCCGGCTGGATTTTTCCTTGCAAGTCAGCGGGCCGCTCGTGGCCGACATGCTCGACACCATGGAGCAGTTGTGGTGGCGCCTGCAGGCGTTGCGCGCGGCGCGCCAGCGCGAGTTTCGCGCGGCCTGGCACGCCTTGCTGGAGGGGCTGCCCTACATCGAGCCCTGGGCCTGGTGGGAGCCCGATGCGCAGCCGGGTTCGCGCGAGCAAGCCTTGCATGCGCACCAGGCCGATGCGGCGCTGCTGCTGCGTGACAACGTGCGCCACCGCCATGACATCGAGAAGGCTTACCTGAAGGCGATCGGCGAGGCGCGCGAGGAGGTGGTCATCGCCAATGCCTATTTCATTCCGGGGCGACGCCTGCGCCGGGCGCTCATCCTGGCGGTGCAGCGTGGCGTGCGGGTGCGCTTGCTGTTGCAAGGCAAGTACGAGCGCTTTTTGCAATATCACACCGCGCGCCCTGTGCATCTACGGCTGTTGCGAGAAGGGGTCGAAATCCACGAGTACGCCCCCAGCGCCTTGCACGCCAAGGTGGCGGTGGTCGATGGCCGCTGGGCGACGGTCGGCTCGACCAATCTGGACCCGCTGAGCCTGTTGCTGGCCCGAGAAGCCAACGTGGTGACGACCGACGCCGGTTTTGCCCGCCAGTTGCGCGACCATTTGGATCGCCTCATGCGGGAGCAGGGCAGGCGCTTGTGCCTGGAGCAGTTGCAGGCCCGGCCCTGGCACCAGCGCTGGCGCGACCGCATTGCGTTTGCCGTCATGCGGACCGTGCTGTTTCTCACCGGCCACCGTTACTGACCGGTGACTGCCCTTGCCGAGGTGGGCCGACATCCCCCCGCAGTCTGGGGGAATGCCGGCCTGACCGACGAGGGTGTTACCATGCCTGCATGCTGATGAAGACCCAAGACACCATGACCGACGTCCACCACGACGAGGGCACGCCCGTGTCCGTCAAGATCCGCGAGCGCATCCAGGCGGCGCGCAAGCGCTTTCATTCGAACGACAACATCGCCGATTTCATCCAACCCGGTGAGCTCGATGCCTTGCTCGACGAAGTGGCCCAGAAGATGCAGGCCGTGCTCGACAGCATGGTGATCGATACCGCCAACGACCACAACACCGAGGACACCGCCCGTCGCGTGGCCAAGATGTACCTCAAAGAGGTGTTTGCCGGACGGTATGTGAAGGCGCCGAGCATCACCGAATTTCCCAATGCCGAGCACCTCAATGAGCTGATGATCGTCGGGCCGATCACGGTGCGCAGTGCCTGCAGCCACCATTTTTGCCCCGTCATCGGCAAGATCTGGATTGGCATCATGCCCAACGAGCACACCAACGTGATCGGATTGAGCAAGTATGCCCGGCTCGCCGAGTGGGTGATGGGGCGGCCGCAGATCCAGGAGGAGGCCGTGGTGCAATTGGCCGACTTGATCCAGGAAAAGACCCAGCCTGACGGCCTGGCCATCGTGATGGAGGCCAGCCACTATTGCATGGCCTGGCGTGGCGTCAAGGACATGGACAGCAAGATGATCAATTCCGTGATGCGCGGCGTGTTCCTCAAAGACAGCAACCTGCGCCGCGAATTCCTCTCACTCATTCCACGAGGCAAGTAAGCCATGTTGGTTCGCCTTCTCTACGTCAGCCGTGCGGTGGAAAAGGACAGCACCGAGGCCATCGAATCGATCTTGGCAGCGGCACGCCACCACAATCTGCAAAACGGCATCACCGGCATCCTGTGCTATGGGGGCGGCATCTTCGTGCAGGCCATCGAAGGCGGGCGCCGCGCGGTCAACCAGCTCTACAACCACATCATCGAAGACCCGCGCCACACCGACATCGAACTCCTGCACTACGAGGAGATATCCGAGCGCCGTTTCGGTGGCTGGACCATGGGGCAGGTCAATCTGAGCAAGCTCAACACCTCCATCGTGCTGAAATATTCCGAGCGGCCGGAGTTCGATCCCTACAGCGTCTCGGGCAAGGTCTCGCTGGCGCTGCTGGAAGAGCTCATGGCCACGGCCAGCATCATCGGGCGGGCCTGACGGCGCTCACATGGCGGCGGGGTTGCCTGGGCTTTGGGGCTGCGATTTCACGAGCGCGCCGAGCCGGCGCAAGCCCATCGTGCTGGCGCAGGGGCGCTGGGAGGCCCGTGGGTCGGCGGCGCTGCTGGTGCTCGATGGGCTGCACCGCCTGGAGTCGCTGGACGCTTGGGCCGACTGGCTGCGGGCGCCAGGGCACTGGGTCGGCGGCTTCGACCTGCCTTTGGGCTTGCCCAGAGAACTGGTGCAGGCATTGGGCTGGCCGATCGAGTGGCTGGCCTGCATGCGCCACTATGCGTCGCTGCAGCGCGCCGAGATTCGCGAACGTTTCGCGGCGTTTTGCCGCTCCAGGCCGGTGGGGAGCAAGTTCGCGCATCGGGCCACCGATGGCCCCGCCGGTTCCAGCCCGAGCATGAAATGGGTGAATCCGCCCGTGGCTTTCATGTTGCATGCCGGCGTGGCGCGCTTGATCGATGCCGGCGTGAGCCTGCCCGGCCTGCACCCTGGCGACCCCTGCCGGGTGGCGCTGGAGGCTTACCCCGGACTGGTGGCCCGGGAAGTGCTGGGCTCGCGCAGCTACAAGAGCGATGACCGTTCGCGGCAGACGCCCGATCGGCTGCTGGCCCGCAAAGACCTGCTGCATGCGCTGGAGACGGGCCAGGCCGCGCCGCTGCATGCCATCGGGGCCCGGCTGAGGGTGTCCCCTGCGGGGCGCGAGGCCCTGATCGAAGATGCGCAGGGCGATGCCATCGATGCCGTGCTGTGCTTGGTGCAAGCGGCCTGGGGCTGGCGGCAGCATGCCTGTGGCCATCCGCGCTATGGGCTGCCGGCCTGTGATCCGCTGGAAGGTTGGATCGTGGGCGCTGGGGGATGGGCTGCCGCGTGATCAGGCCTGGCCGCAGACCGGGCAGCCGGGCGTGCGCGCGAGCCGCACGTCGTGAAAGGCGAGCTCGCGCCCATCGAGCATGAGCAGGCGGCCCACCATCTTCGACCCCATGCCCGAGAGCAATTTCAGGGCTTCGGCGGCCTGCATGGTGCCGATGATGCCGACCAGCGGCGCGAACACCCCCATGGTGGCGCAGCGCGTCTCCTCCAGCCCTTCGGTATCGGGGAAGACGCAGGCGTAGCACGGGGAAGAGGCGTCCCGGGGGTCGTACACCGACAGCTGGCCGTCAAAGCGGATGGCCGCGCCCGAAACCAGAGGCACCCGGTGGCGAACGCAGGCCCGGTTGACCGCATGGCGCGTGGCGAAGTTGTCGGTGCAGTCCAGCACCACATCGGCTTGGGGCACGAGGGCGTCCAGCGCAGCCGCATCGGCGCGTTGCAGCACCGTCTGAATCCGCACCTCCGGGTTGATGGCCTGCATGGCGGTGCGTGCCGAGACCGCCTTAGGCTGGCCGACGCGTTCCAAGTTGTGGGCAATCTGCCGTTGCAGGTTGGTGGTGTCCACCCGGTCATGATCCACCAGCGTGATGCGCCCCACGCCTGCGCTGGCCAGATACAGCGCCACCGGCGAGCCGAGGCCACCGGCGCCGATGACCAGCGCGTGCGAGGCCAGCAGCCGCTCCTGCCCTTCGATGCCGAGTTCGTCGAGCAGGATGTGCCGGGAATAGCGCAGCAGCTGTTCGTCGTTCAATTCTCGGCCTTGGGCTCGGTGCGTTCGGTGGCCGTGCGGCTGACGATCACGGGCTTGCCTTGCAACTGGTTGAGCGCCTGACGGAGCTGGAAGTCTTGGTCCGACCCAAACTCCGGCAGCAGGCGCTGGCCGGGGTTGCGGCGTTGTTCTTCCTCCAGACGCTGGCGGGCCTGTTCGCGCTCCTGCTCGCGCTGGCGCTCGGCGGCGCGTTCGGCTTCGCTGAGCTCGCGGCCGCTGTTGAGGCGGCTGTCCAGATCGGCTTCGCGGGTGCGCAGGGCTGAGAATAGGTTGCCCTCCGCGGTTTCGTCGAGCCACACGTCCGGTACGATGCCGCGTGCCTGGATGGTGCGCCCGCTGGGGGTGTAGTAGCGGGCGGTGGTCAGCTTCAGCCCCGTGTCCGGGCCCAGCGGCCGCACCGTCTGCACCGATCCCTTGCCAAATGTCTGGCTGCCCATGATCGTGGCGCGGCGATGGTCTTGCAGGGCGCCCGCCACGATCTCGCTGGCCGAGGCAGAGCCTTCATTGACCAGCACGACCAGCGGAATCCGCTTGAACAAGCCGTTGGTGTTTTCGGTCAGGCGGCGGATGGGGTCGGGCTGGCCTCGGCGCAGGTAGTAGCGCGGCGAAGCCAGGTACGTGGCGCGGCTTTCCGGCAATTGGCCGTTGGTGGTGACCACGACCACGTTCTCAGGCAGGAAGGCCGCCGACAAGGCCACCGCCGCATCCAGCAGGCCACCTGGGTCGTTGCGCAGATCCAGCACCAGCCCTTTGAGGTTGGGGTCTTCCTGGTAGATGGCTTCGAGCCGGCGAGCGAAGTCCTCGACCGTGCGCTCCTGGAACTGCGACACCCGCAACCAGGCGTAGCCGGGCTCGACGATGCGGCCGCGCACGCTCTGGGTGCGGATTTCCTGGCGCGTGATGGTCACCGGGAAAGTGCGGTTTTCATCGCGCCGGAAGATGGTCAGCGTCACGCGGGTGTTGGGCTCGCCGCGCATGCGCCGCACCGCTTCGTTGATCGTCAGCCCTTTGACCGGGGTTTCGTCGATCTTGGTGATGAGGTCGCCCGCCTTGAGGCCCGCGCGGAAGGCCGGCGAGTCCTCGATGGGGGAGACGACCTTGACCAGTCCGTCCTCCATGGTGATCTCGATGCCCACGCCGACGAAGCGGCCGCTCGTGCCCTCGCGGAATTCGCGAAAGCTCTTGGCATCGAAGTACTGGGAGTGAGGGTCCAGCGCGGACACCATGCCCGAGATGGCGTCGGTGATGAGCTTGCGGTCATCCACCGGCTCGACGTAATCGGTCTTGATCATGCCGAAGACGGCGGCCAGTTGTTGGAGCTCTTCCAGCGGCAGGGGCGACATGGCGCCCCGCGCCACCGCCTGCAACTGAACCGTGGTGAGGGCGCCCGCCAAGGCGCCGATCGCCACCCAACCTGCGATTTTCAATTTCTGGCCCATGTCTCAACCTTCGACCGGGTGCACCGGGATTGTTTGGCAATATACACCTTGGAGGAGGCCGGGCGGCTTCGGTTCCGCCAAGCCCGGCCGGGGATTCAGGCTTTGCCCTGGCTGGCCACGGCGGCCGCGGCCGCTTCGGCCGCTGCGGCATCGCCCAGGTAGTAGCGGCGCAGGGGCTTCATGGCGTCGTCGAACTCGTACACCAGCGGGATGCCATTGGGGATATTCAGGTGGACGATGTCGGCGTCGGAGATGCCGTCGAGGTGTTTGATGAGGGCGCGGATGGAATTGCCGTGCGCGGCGATGAGCACGCGCCGCCCCGAGCGGATGACCGGTACGAGGGTGCTTTCCCAATAGGGCACGACGCGGGCGACCGTGTCTTTCAAGCATTCGGTCAGCGGGATCTGCTGCGGCGCGAGATGGGCGTAGCGCCGGTCGTGGCGCTGGCCGCGCGGGTCGTCCGGCTCCAGCGCGGGCGGCGGGGTGTCATAGCTGCGGCGCCAGATCAGCACTTGCTCGTCGCCGTATTGCCGGGCCATGTCGGCTTTGTTCAGGCCCTGCAGCGCGCCATAGTGGCGCTCGTTGAGGCGGTAGTCTTTGACCACGGGCAGCCAGGTACGGTCCATTTCGTCGAGCACGTACCACAGCGTATGGATGGCGCGCTTGAGCACGCTGGTGTAGCACACGTCGAAATCCCACCCTTCGGCCTTGAGCAGCCGCCCGGCGGCAATCGCCTGGGAAATGCCGGTGGGCGTGAGGTCCACGTCGGTCCAGCCGGTGAAACGGTTTTCAAGGTTCCAGATGGATTCGCCGTGGCGAATGAGCACGAGTTTGAACATGGGAGACAAGGAAGTGGCGCAGTGCTGAAGGGGCAAATCCGTCATTCTAAAATACTGGGTTGTTCATCAAGGGGATACCGTGGATTTCATCGTTCAAAACTGGGTTCTGATACTGATTGCCGTGGTCTCGGGGGCGATGCTGCTGTGGCCGGCCATGACCAAAGGGGGCGGCGCCCACAGCCTCACGCCCACGCAGGCGGTGCAGTTGATCAACCGCGAAAAAGCCCTGGTCATCGACGTCTGCTCGCCCGAAGAATTCGCCGCCGGGCACTTGACCAACGCCAAGAACGTGCCGCTGGGCGAACTGGAAAACCGCTTGACGCAGGTGGCCAAGAACAAATCGGTGCCGCTGCTGATGGTCTGCGCTTCGGGCATTCGCTCCAAGCGGGCGGTGGCCACGGCGCAGAAGCTCGGCTACGAGAAGGCGTATTCCCTCGCGGGGGGCATGGGTGCATGGCGCGCGGCCGGCCTGCCGGTGCAAAAAGGGTGATCATCCGGCTAAGGAGGTGTCGCATGGCCCATGTGAAGATTTACAGCAGCGATTTCTGCCCCTACTGCCACCGCGCCAAGGCGTTGCTACAGGCCCGCGGCGTGACCGACTACGAAGAAATCGTCGTGGACGGCCGGCCAGAAGTGCGGGCGGCCATGGCGGCCTTGGCCGGGCGCACCAGCGTGCCGCAGATTTTCATCGACGGTCGCCACATCGGCGGCTGTGATGACCTGCATGCGCTCGACGCCCGTGGGGAACTGCTGCCCTTGCTGACATAATCGGTTGTTCCGAGTTTCTTGCCCGCTGCGAGAAGGCTCTCTCAGCGGGCTTGTTTTTACCTTTATCCATCATCATGGCCGACCAACTCACCCCCGTCTTCCAGATCCAGCGCGTCTACCTGAAAGAGGCTTCGCTGGAGCAGCCCAATTCCCCTGCGATCCTGCTGGAGCAGGAGCAGCCCAGCGTGGACATTCAGCTTGGCGTGGCCGCCGAGCCCGTGGCCGACGGCATTTTCGAGGTCAGCGTCACCTGCACCGTCCAGACCAAGATCAAGGACAAGACGGTGTTCCTCGTGGAGGCCAAGCAGGCCGGCATTTTCGAGCTGCGCAACCTGCCCCAGGAGCAGATGGGGCCGATCCTGGGGATTGCCTGCCCGCAGATCGTGTACCCCTATCTGCGTGGCAACGTGGCCGATCTGATCCAGCGCGGCGGCTTCCCGCCGGTGCACCTGGCCGAGATCAACTTCCAGGCGATGTACGAGCAGCAGCAGTTGCAAGACGCCGCGGCCGCTCAGGCCCCGGCTCAGTGATGCCGGGGGCCCCGCGCGATGAACATCACCGTGCTGGGGGCAGGCGCCTGGGGAACGGCGCTGGCCATCGCCGCAGCGGCCAGACCGGGCGCACCACACCGGGTGCGCTTGTGGGCACGGGACTCCGCCCAGGCCCAAGCCATGGCGGCAGAGCGGGAGAATCGGCGCTATCTGCCCGGCGCGGGGTTTCCGGCGGCGCTGTCGGTGCTGTCGGTCCCCGAAACCGCACTGGCGGCCAGCCTGGCAGACGAGACGCTCATCGTCATCGGCACGCCGATGGCCGCGCTGCGTGGCCTGTTGCACCGCTTGCGCGATCTGTCGGTGCCGGTGGTCTGGCTGTGCAAGGGGTTCGAACAGCCCCAGGAGGACGCCTCTGGCGTGCCTGTGGCCGGCTTGCTCGGGCATGAAATCTGTGCCCAGGTGGCGCCCGCCCTGCGCTGCGGCGTGCTCAGCGGCCCGAGCTTCGCCAAAGAGGTGGCGGCAGGCTGCCCGACGGCGCTGGTGGCCGCCAGCGCCGACCCGGCGGTGTGCGCACTCTTGGTCGAGGCTTTCCACGGCCATGCGCTGCGCGTCTACGCGAACGACGATGTGGTGGGCGTGGAAGTGGGCGGCGCGGTGAAAAACGTCATGGCCATCGCCACGGGTTTGTGCGATGGCCTGCAGCTGGGGCTCAATGCCCGCGCCGCCCTGATCACCCGCGGACTGGTCGAGATGGTGCGTCTGGGGCAGGCATTGGGGGCGCGGCCCGAAACGTTCATGGGCCTCAGCGGCCTGGGCGATTTGGTGCTCACGGCCACGGGTGATTTGAGCCGAAACCGGCAGGTCGGGCTTTTGCTGGCACAGGGTCTGACCTTGGAGCAGGCCGTGGCATCGCTCGGACATGTGGCCGAAGGCGTGTACAGCGCGCGCACCGTGGTGGCGCGGGCACGCAGCCTGGGGGTGGAGATGCCCATCGCCGAGGCCGTGGTGGCCCTGCTCGACGGACAACTTCGGCCGCAGGACGCCGTGGCCCGTCTCATGGGCCGAGATCCGGCCGTGGAAAGGCGCTAACGGCCTCCCCAGGCGGCCTCAGAATTCCCAGTTGTCGATCAGCCGGGTGCGGCCCAGGCGTGCGGCGCCCAGCGCCACCAGTCGGCCGGATTGCAGATCGGCGGCCGTCGGCGGTTGCAGGTCCTCGCGCCGGCGCACGGTCAGGTAGTCCACCTGCCAGCCGCGCTCGGCCAGCGCTTTCACGGCCCGTTGCTCGGCGGCTTGCCCGTCGCTGCCCGCGGCCAAGGTCTGGGCGGCGAGGGCTTGCAGCGCACGGGACAACTGCGCCGCTTCGATGCGTTCCTGCGGCGAGAGGTAGCCGTTGCGCGAACTCAGGGCCAAGCCGTCTTCGGCGCGGACGATTTCACCGCCATGGATGGTCACCGGCAGGGCGAACTGGCGCACCATCTGCCGGATCACCATGAGTTGCTGGTAATCCTTCTTCCCAAACACCGCATGACCGCCCTGCTTGGATTGGCCGAAGACGATCTGGAACAGCTTCATCACCACCGTGCTGACGCCCGTGAAGAAGCCGGGCCGGTAGTGGCCTTCGAGCATGTCGGCCAGCGCCGCGGGAGGCTGAACCTTGAAGCCCTGGGGCTCGGGGTAAAGTTCCTGCTCCGTCGGGGCAAAGACGACGTCGCAGCCTTCGGCGGCGAGCTTGTCGCAATCGGCCGCGAGCGTGCGCGGATAGGTGTCGAAATCCTCGTGCGGCAAAAACTGCAGGCGGTTGACGAAGATGCTGGCCACGGTCACGTCGCCCAGCGGCTTGGCCTGGCGCACCAGGGCCAAGTGACCGTCATGCAGGTTGCCCATGGTGGGCACGAATGCGGGCGCATCAAAGTGCGCCAGATGGCGCCTCAACTCGGCGATGGTGTGGATGACTTGCATGCGCTCACCAGGCGTGGACGGCGTTGTCCGGGAAGTGGCCTTCTTTGACGGCGCGCACATAAGCGGCCATCGCTTCGCGCACGCTCGGCGCGCCTTCCATGAAATTGCGCACGAATTTCGGGGTTTTGCCCAGGTGGATGCCCAGCATGTCGTGCATGACGAGCACCTGGCCGGCCGTGCCGTTGCCCGAGCCGATGCCGATGGTGTGGCAGCGGGGCAATTGCTGGGTCACTTCGCTGGCCAGGGCCGCAGGCACCATTTCCAGCACCAGCATGGCCGCGCCGGCGTCTTGCAGTTCGAGTGCGTCGCGCTTGAGGCGCAGTGCGTCGGCGTCGTTGCGGCCTTGCACGCGGTAGCCGCCCAGGGCATGGACGGTCTGCGGCGTCAGGCCCAGGTGGGCGCACACGGGGATGCCGCGTTCGACCAGAAAGCGCACGGTTTCGGTGGTCCAGCCGCCGCCTTCAAGCTTGATCATGTGCGCGCCGGCCCGCAGCAGGGCCGAGGCGCTGCGGATGGCCTGTTCCTTCGATTCCTGGTAGCTGCCAAAGGGCAGGTCGCCAATGACCCAGGCCGTGCCTTGCACCCGGCGCAAGCCGCGGGTGACGCTCTCGACGTGGTAGCACATGGTCTCCAGCGTCACGCCCACGGTGCTGCTGAGCCCTTGGCACACCATGCCCAGCGAGTCGCCCACCAGCAGGCACTCCACGCCGGCGCTGTCGGCCACCGCGGCAAAGGTGGCGTCGTACGCGGTGAGCATGGTGATTTTTTCGCCGCGCTCACGCATGTCTTGCAGGCGCGGCAGGCTCACGGGCTTGCGCTGTGGCAAGGGCGAAGCGGCTGGCAGGGTGCCGTAGGGGGTGCTGGCGGTGGTCTCGCTCATGGCAATGCGGTTCGGGAAAGTGGATGTTGCGCTGCAAAATCCACACTGAAAACACCGGAAGTCTAGTCGATCCGCCGAGGGTGGGCGGCGGACCCGCTATGCTTGCGGCCTTTGGCCCCCGTCTGACGGGGATGTTTCGGTGTGGGTGTGAAACGGTGATGAATGTTTCCGATGCATGGCCGGCGACCGATTGGGCCGCCGTGGTGCAAGCCGACGTGGCTCGCGCATTGGCCGAGGATGTGGGGTCGGGCGACCTGACGGCGGCGCTGATCGAGCCGCACCGCATGGCGCGGGCGCGCGTGCTGGCGCGGGAGTCGGCGGTGATTTGCGGCCGGCCGTGGGTGGAGGCGGCCATTCTGGCGCTGGATCCGCAGGCCCGATTGCATTGGCACGTGGCAGAAGGCCAGCATGGCCAGGCCAATGCGGTCGTGCTCGATATCGAGGGGCAGGCCCGGGCTTTGCTCAGCGCCGAGCGCACGGCGCTCAATTTTTTGCAGACCCTCAGCGCCGTGGCCACCAAGACGGCGCATTACGTGTCGCTGGTGGCGGGCACGCGGGCGCAGATTGTCGATACCCGCAAGACCTTGCCCGGCTTGCGGTTGGCGCAGAAGTATGCGGTGCGCGTCGGCGGTGGCCACAACCATCGCATGGGCCTGTATGACGCCGTGCTCATCAAGGAAAACCACATTGCCGCCGCCGGCGGCGTGACGGCGGTGCTGCAGCGCGTGCAGGCCAGCGCGCCGCAGGCCCGTTTCGTGCAGATCGAGGTGGAGACGCTGGCGCAACTCCAGGAAGCCCTGGACGCTGGCGCGCGGATGGTGTTGTTGGACAATATGGACTTGCCGACGTTGCGCCAGGCCGTGCAGTGCAATGCCGCCCATCCCCGCGGGCCAGCGGTGCTCGAAATTTCTGGTGGCGTCAATGAAAGCACGGTGCGGGCCTTGGCGGAAACCGGAGTGGACCGCATATCGATCGGCGCCTTGACGAAAGACGTCAAGGCCGTGGATTTTTCGATGCGCTTCGAGGCCCCTTGATGGGGGCTGGGCGCAGGCAGGACGGGCACGGATGGAACAGCTCATCGAAGTCGATTACGAACAACCCGCATGCGCCACGCGCCATGCCTGGGCGCGTGTGCCGCCCGAGCCCACGGCGCAGGAGCGCCAGGCGCTCAAGGCGCGCATCCGCCAGTTGCTCAAGCAGCGCGATGCGGTGATGGTGTCGCACTACTACGTGCACCCGGACCTGCAGGATTTGGCCGAAGAAACCGGCGGCATCGTCAGCGACAGCCTGGAGATGGCCCGGTTTGGCCGCGACCATCCCGCCCGGACCCTGGTGGTCAGCGGCGTGCGCTTCATGGGCGAGACGGCCAAAATCCTGTCGCCGGAAAAAACCGTGCTGATGCCCGACCTGGATGCCAACTGCTCGCTGGATCTGGGCTGCCCGGTTGACGAATTCAGCGCCTTTTGCGACCAGCACCCCGAGCGCACCGTCGTCGTCTATGCCAACACCAGCGCGGCGGTCAAAGCCCGGGCAGACTGGTTGGTCACGTCCAGCTGCGCGCTCGACATCGTGCGCGCGCTCAAGGCCAAAGGGCACAAAATCCTGTGGGCGCCCGACAAGCACCTGGGGGCCTACATCCAGCGCGAAACCGGGGCCGACATGCTGATGTGGCGCGGCTCCTGCATCGTGCACGACGAATTCAAAGCCTTCGAGCTTCAGGCCTTGATGCGCGAGCATCCCGACGCCAAGGTGCTGGTGCATCCCGAGAGCCCGGCCGACGTGGTGGCTTTGGCCGATGCCGTGGGTTCGACCAGCGCCATCCTGAAAGCGGCGCAGGCGATGGACGCGAAAACCTTCATCGTGGCCACCGACAAAGGCATGCTGCACAAGCTGCGCAGCCTCAATCCGGGCAAGGTGTTCATCGAGGCCCCCACCGCCGGCAACAGCGCGACCTGCAAAAGTTGCGCCCACTGCCCATGGATGGCGATGAACAGCCTGGCGGGCGTGGCCCATGTATTGGAGACCGGCGCCAATGAGATCCACGTCGATCCGGCGCTCATTCCCCGGGCCCGGCAGCCGATCGACCGAATGCTGGCCTTTACCGCGGCGCTCAAGGGCGGGCATGATGCCGGGGTCTTGGTGCCGCATCTGGGGGCGGCCTGAGCACTGGTCAAGAGGTGGGGGCCATCGCCGTGGCTCTCGGTGTCGCGGGGGGCCACGCCCCAGGTGTTTCGCCCCGACGGGTTGCAGGGGTGATGGGTTTTGCCCACAATCTTTTTCGATAGCACACCTGGCCGGGTCGCTGCGAAAGGAGATTGCCATGCCTCATTGTCTTGCTGGCGTCGCCGCCATCGGCGTCCCGCTGCTGGTGGCCGGTTTTGCCGCCTGGGGCCAGTCGTCGCCCCTGGACATGGAAGACGTTGCCCTGGAAGGGCAATTGCGCTTTCTGGCTCAGCGCCCCGACCCGCATGCCTACCGCTATGAAGCCGACGCCACCATCGACCGGCACAGCCTGCAGACCGGCGTCGTGACGCTGCGGACTTGCCACTGGCAGCTCGACCCCAACCGGCGCGTGGTCGTGGCGTTCAACCGCGAGCGGGTGCAGCACATCGAAATCCTCGAATTTTCAGGCGTGGGGCGTGCTTGGGTCGAAGGCCATCGGGTGGAATTGGCCGATGTGCAGCGCGGTGGGTACATCTGCATCGGCTTGCGCTCCCAGGCCTTGGAATCGACAGGGCAGGGGCGCTGGCGACTGCATGCCGGCCCATTGATGCGGCGCTACCTCGACGGCTATCTGCCGATGGATGCCAAACTCAGCCTCAAATGGCCGCCCGGGCTGCTGGCCGTCGAGCACACCCAGCCCGCGCCGCAGCCCGGCGTGCGTCTGACCGAGTCCGACGACGGCGCCACGCTGGACGTCACCTTCGCCGGGCGGATGTCGGCCACCTGGGCGCTCAGGTCCCCAGCGCATTGACGGGGCGGGCGAGCCGCCTGGGCGGCCTCAGCGCATTTGCGTGGGCACTTTGTCGCGCAGTTCCACCTGCTGGTTGCGCTCATTGACGAACACCAGCCGCGGCTTGTGCCGGGACAGGTGCTCCTCGTGCACTTGGGCAAATGCCGCGATGATGAGCAAATCGCCCACCTGCACCCGGCGCGCGGCCGAGCCGTTGACCGAAATCATGCCCGAGCCACGCTCGCCCTTGATGGCATAGGTGACGAAGCGCTCCCCGTTGTCGATGTTCCAGATGTGGATCTGTTCGTTTTCGCAGATGTTGGCGGCATCGAGCAGGTCTTCGTCGATGGCGCACGAGCCCTCATAGTGCAGTTCGGCGTGGGTGGCGGTGACGCGATGGATCTTGGACTTGAGCAGAGTGCGAAACATGGCGATGCTTGGAATCTGTGCTTGCGCTGAAACGCATACAATAGCAGGTTTGCCGCGCCGGCCTGCTGGTCGAGCGGGGCATGAATGGCCAGCGCGGGTGGCGAAATTGGTAGACGCACCAGGTTTAGGTCCTGACGCCAGCAATGGTGTGGGGGTTCGAGTCCCCCCCCGCGCACCAGCCAACCCTTCCGAACCGAATTCCCAGTGGCAGCGGCCCGCTGCCCTGTGCCCCTACAGGAGAAAACCATGGCAGTGAACGTCGAGACCCTGGACAAGCTGGAGCGCAAGATCACGCTCGAGTTGCCGGTGGATGTGATCCAGAAAGAAGTGGAGACCCGCCTCAAGCGCCTGCAGCGGCAGGTGAAGATGGACGGCTTCCGCCCGGGCAAGGTGCCGCTGAACGTCGTGGCCCAGCGCTATGGCTACTCGGTGCAGTACGAAGTCATGAACGACAAAGTGGGCGAGGCGTTCAATGCCGCCGCCCTGGAAGCCAAGCTGCGCATCGCCGGCACGCCCCGCATCAACGAGAAGGAAGGCGCCCCTGAAGGCAAGGTGGCTTTCGAAGCCATTTTCGAGGTCTATCCCGACGTCAAGATCGGCGATCTGTCCGAGGCCGAAGTCGAGAAGGTCTCTGCCGAAGTCAACGAGGCCGCCATCGACCGCACGCTCGACATTCTGCGCAAGCAGCGCCGCACCTTTGGTCAGCGCCCGGCCAGCGAGCCCGCTCAGGACGGCGACCGCGTGACCATCGACTTCGAAGGCAAGATCGACGGCGAGCCGTTCGAAGGCGGCAAGGCTACTGGCTTCCAGTTCCTGGTGGGCGAAGGCCAGATGCTCAAGGAGTTCGAGGACGCCGTGCGCGGCATGAAGGCCGGCGAGAGCAAGACCTTCCCGCTGAACTTCCCCGAGGACTACCACGGCAAGGAAGTGGCCGGCAAGCAGGCCGATTTTCTGGTCACGGTCAGCAAGGTGGAGGCTGCGCACCTGCCTGAAGTGGACGAGGCTTTCGTGAAGTCGCTGGGCATTGCCGAAGGCACGGTCGAGGCATTGCGTGCCGACATCAAGAAAAACCTGGAGCGCGAAGTCAAGTTCCGCGTGCAGGCCCGCAACAAGGCCGCCGTCATGGACGCGCTCGTGGCCAAGGCCGAACTGGACCTGCCCAAGGCCAGCGTGGAGGCCGAGGTGCAGCGCCTCATCGAAGGCGCCCGTGCCGACCTCAAGCAGCGCGGCATCAAGGACGCCGACAAGGCCCCGATTCCGGCCGAACTGTTCCAGCAGCAGGCCGAGCGGCGCGTGCGCCTGGGTCTGGTGGTGGCCGAGCTGGTCAATGCCAACGGCCTGCATGCCAAGCCCGAGCAGATCGATGCCCACATCAACGAACTGGCCGCTTCTTACGAAAGCCCGGCCGACGTGGTGCGCTGGTACAAGAGCGACAACCGCCGCCTGGCCGAGATCGAAGCCATCGTGATCGAAAACAACGTGACCGAGTTCGTGCTGGGCAAAGCCAAGGTCACCGAAAAGACGCTCAGCTTCGAGGAGCTGATGGGGCAGGCCTGATCCAGACCGGTGCCGGGGCGCGCTGGCGTCTCTGGCGCTGCAGCAGGCAGGGCGGAGTTTTCCGCCCTTTTTTGTCGGTGGCCGGGGCGCGGGTGCCCGCTGCGGCCTCGTGGCCTTGCCGCATTGGTTACAGTAGCGGTGTTCAGCCTTTCTCTAATGGAGCACAACGAATGAGCGCATTGGACGCACAAAACCTGGGCCTGGTGCCCATGGTGATCGAGCAATCGGGTCGTGGCGAGCGCGCCTACGACATCTATTCCCGCTTGCTCAAGGAGCGCGTGGTTTTCCTGGTGGGGCCGGTCAATGACCAGACAGCCAACCTCGTGGTGGCGCAGTTGCTGTTCCTGGAGAGCGAAAACCCCGACAAAGACATTTCGCTCTACATCAACTCCCCCGGCGGGTCGGTCAGTGCCGGCATGGCCATTTTCGACACGATGAACTTCATCAAGCCCGACGTCTCCACCCTGTGCATGGGCATGGCGGCCAGCATGGGGGCCTTCTTGTTGGCAGCCGGCGCCAAGGGCAAGCGCTTTGCGCTGCCCAATTCCCGCGTGATGATTCACCAGCCGCTCGGCGGTGCCCAAGGGCAAGCCACCGACATCGAAATCCACGCCCGTGAGATTCTGCGCCTGCGTGCCGACCTCAACCGCATCCTGAGCGAGCGCACCGGTCAGCCGCTGGAAAAAATCGAGCGCGACACCGAGCGCGACTACTTCATGTCGGCCAGCGAGGCCGCTGAATACGGTCTGGTGGACAAGGTGATCGACAAGCGCGGCGCCTGAGCCGCACCGGTTGGCCTGGCGTATCATCCTCCACAGATCCTTTCCCCCTTTTCGAGACTGCAGCAAGGCATTCCCTCATGGCCGATAAAAAAGGCGCCCACAGCGAAAAAACCCTGTACTGCTCCTTCTGCGGCAAGAGTCAGCACGAGGTCAAGAAACTCATCGCCGGCCCCTCGGTGTTCATCTGTGACGAGTGCATCGACCTGTGCAACGACATCATCCGCGATGAGCTGCCGCCGTCCACCATGGGCCGGCAGGCACAGGGCGAGGCCCTGCCGACGCCGCTGGAAATCAAGCAGCACCTGGACAACTACGTCATTGGTCAGGAGGCCGCCAAGAAGACGCTGTCCGTGGCGGTCTACAATCACTACAAGCGCCTGCGGCACAAAGACCACGCCCAGAAAGACGACGTGGAGCTCGCCAAGAGCAACATCCTGCTGATCGGCCCCACCGGCTCGGGCAAGACGCTGCTGGCTTCCACCTTGGCGCGCATGCTCGACGTGCCCTTCGTGATGGCCGACGCCACCACGCTGACCGAAGCCGGCTACGTGGGCGAGGACGTGGAAAACATCATCGCCAAGCTGCTGCAGACCTGCAATTACGATCCCGAAAAGGCGCAGCAGGGCATCGTCTACATCGACGAAATCGACAAGATCACCCGCAAGTCTGAAAACCCCTCCATCACCCGAGACGTTTCGGGCGAAGGGGTCCAGCAGGCGTTGCTCAAGCTCATCGAAGGCACGATTGCCTCGGTGCCTCCGCAGGGTGGGCGCAAGCACCCCAACCAGGACATGCTGCAGGTGGACACCTCCAACATCCTGTTCATCTGTGGCGGTGCGTTCGCTGGCCTGGAAAAGATCATCGAGAACCGCACCGAGGCCTCGGGCATCGGGTTTGGCGCCGCGGTCAAGAGCAAGCAGCAGCGCAGCCTGACTGAGGTGTTTGCCGAAGTCGAGCCGGACGATCTGGTGCGCTACGGACTGATTCCTGAACTGGTGGGGCGTCTGCCGGTGGTCACCGCCCTGGCCGAACTGGGCGAAGACGCGCTCGTAGACATCCTGACCGAGCCCAAGAATGCCGTGGTCAAGCAATTTGCCCAATTGCTGCGCATGGAGGGGGTGGAACTGGAGGTGCGGCCAGCGGCGCTGCGCGCCATTGCGCGCAAGGCGCTCAAGCGCAAGACCGGTGCCCGTGGGCTGCGCTCCATTCTGGAGCAAGCGCTGATGGACACGATGTTTGAACTGCCCAGCATCCGCAATGTCGAAAAAGTGGTCGTGGACGAGTCCACGATCGAGGAAGGCAAGCCGCCTTTGCTGGTGTACCGCGAAGCGGCTCGCCAGGCCTGACTGGCGCGGCGGCCGGGCCGCCCCCAACCACAGGGTGGACGGGTTGAAGTGACCGACTTCACCCCCACCTGCCCGGTTCAGATCGAGGTAAGAAGATGTCAGGACACCCCACTCTCCCCAGCCAGCCCGTGACGCTGCCCCTGTTGCCCTTGCGCGACGTGGTGGTGTTTCCCCACATGGTCATCCCCCTGTTCGTGGGGCGGCCCAAGAGTATCAAGGCGCTGGAAGCCGCCATGGAGCACGAGCGCCGCATCATGCTGGTGGCGCAGAAAACCGCGGCCAAGGACGAGCCCACTGCCAGCGACATGTTCGACATGGGCTGCGTGGCCAGCATCCTGCAAATGCTCAAGCTGCCCGATGGCACGGTAAAAGTGCTGGTGGAGGGTGTCCAGCGTGCCAAGGTGTTGGGCATCCGTGAGGGCGAGACGCACTTCCACGCCGAAGTGGCACCCGTCACCCCGGAGGATGAAAACGCCCAGGCCAATCCCACCGAACTCGAAGCGCTGCGCCGCGCGGTCATGCAGCAGTTCGACCAGTACGTCAAGCTCAACAAGAAAATTCCGTCCGAGATCCTGACCTCGATCGCCAGCATCGACGATCCGGGGCGCTTGGCCGACACCATCGCCGCGCACCTGCCGCTCAAACTCGACGCCAAGCAAAGCGTGCTCGACCTGGAAGTCATCACCCAGCGTCTGGAGAACCTGTTCGTCCAACTGGAGCGCGAGGTCGAAATCCTCAACGTGGACAAGCGCATCCGCGGCCGCGTCAAGCGCCAGATGGAGAAGAACCAGCGCGACTTCTACCTCAACGAGCAGGTCAAGGCCATCCAGAAGGAGCTGGGCGAAGGCGAAGAGGGCGCCGACATCGAGGAAATCGAGAAGAAAATCAAAGCGGCCCGCATGCCGGCCGAGGCCCGCAAGAAGGCCGAGAGCGAGCTCAAAAAGCTCAAGCTCATGTCGCCCATGTCGGCCGAAGCCACCGTGGTGCGCAACTACATCGACGTGCTGGTCAACCTGCCCTGGAGCAAAAAGACCAAGATCAAGCACGACCTGGGCTTTGCCGAGGAAGTGCTCAACGAAGACCACTACGGGCTGGAAAAGGTCAAAGACCGTATCCTCGAATACCTGGCTGTGCAACAGCGGGTGGACAAGGTCAAGGCCCCCATTTTGTGCCTGGTGGGGCCGCCCGGCGTGGGCAAGACCTCGCTCGGTCAGTCTATCGCCAAGGCCACGGGGCGCAAATACGTGCGCATGGCGCTGGGCGGCATGCGCGACGAAGCCGAGATCCGCGGCCACCGGCGCACCTACATCGGCGCCTTGCCGGGCAAGGTGCTGCAAAGCCTCACCAAGGTGGGGACCAAGAACCCGTTGTTCCTGCTCGACGAGATCGACAAGCTGGGCATGGATTTCCGGGGCGATCCGGCTTCGGCGCTGCTGGAAGTGCTCGACCCCGAGCAAAACCACACCTTCCAGGACCATTACGTCGAACTCGACTTCGACCTGTCTGACGTGATGTTCGTGGCCACCTCCAACTCCATGAATATTCCGCCAGCCCTGCTGGACCGCATGGAGGTCATTCGCCTGTCGGGCTACACCGAGGACGAGAAAACCCACATCGCGCTGAAGTATCTGCTGCCCAAGCAGATCAAGAACAACGGCATTCAGGACGGCGAATTGCAGGTGACGGAGGAGGCGGTGCGCGACATCGTGCGCTACTACACCCGGGAAGCCGGCGTTCGCTCGTTGGAGCGCGAGCTCTCGAAAATCTGCCGCAAGGTGGTCAAAGGTCTGTTGCTCAAGAAGTATGCCCCCACCGTGGTGGTGACCCGTGACAACCTCAGCGACTTCCTGGGCGTGCGCAAATACACCTATGGCCGCGCCGAGGCGCAAAACCAGGTGGGGCAGGTGGTGGGCTTGGCCTGGACCGAGGTCGGTGGCGATCTGCTGACCATCGAGGCCGCCCTCATGCCCGGCAAGGGCAACGTCATCCGCACCGGCTCGCTGGGCGACGTGATGAAGGAGTCCGTAGAGGCGGCCCGTACCGTGGTGCGCAGCCGGGCGCGCTCGCTCGGCATCAAGGACGAGGTGTTCGAGAAGAAAGACATCCACATCCATGTGCCCGATGGCGCGACCCCGAAAGACGGGCCGAGCGCGGGCATTGCCATGACCACGGCCATGGTCTCCGCCTTGACCGGCATTGCCGTGCGGGCCGACGTGGCCATGACCGGCGAGATCACGCTGCGTGGCGAAGTCACGGCCATTGGCGGCCTGAAGGAAAAGCTGCTGGCCGCGCTGCGTGGCGGCATCCGCACCGTCATCATTCCGGAAGAAAACGTCAAGGACCTGGCCGAGATTCCAGACAATGTAAAAGCAGGACTGGAGATCGTGCCGGTCAAGTGGATCGATCGGGTGCTGGAACTCGCGCTGGAGCGTCAGCCGCTGCCCTTGACGGATGAGGAGGCGGCCACCCCCGTGCCTGCACCAGCAGGCACCGAGACGCAGACCTCGATCAAGCACTAAAAATTCTTTGCCGTTTTTTGACGAAGGCCCGAAAATCGGTATAGAATAATGGCTTCAGACGATGCAACGGAAACAAAGCAAAGTTTGAAGCCCATGCGGGAATAGCTCAGCTGGTAGAGCGCAACCTTGCCAAGGTTGAGGTCGCGAGTTCGAACCTCGTTTCCCGCTCCAAATTCCAAAAAGGGAAGCCCAGGCTTCCCTTTTTTATCCGGTGCAAGCCGGGTTGATCCAACAAGGCGCGGTAGCAAAGCGGTTATGCACCGGATTGCAAATCCGAGTAGGTCGGTTCGACTCCGGCCCGCGCCTCCAAAACGCCAGCAGCCTGCAGTCTATGCAGGCCGATGCGGGAATAGCTCAGCTGGTAGAGCGCAACCTTGCCAAGGTTGAGGTCGCGAGTTCGAACCTCGTTTCCCGCTCCAGATGTGAAAAAAGGAAGCTCTTGGGCTTCCTTTTTTTATGGCGTCTTTCTGCTTCGCCCGGGCCTCCACCATCGGAATGCCATCTTGCCGCCTCTGTCAACCAGAAGCGGCGCATCCGTTTACAAGGCTCGCGCAGCGGGGCTTGCGCGGGCGGGGTCAGCGGTTGGTCACGGGCGTCTTGCTGCTGGCCTGCGCCGTGCGTGTGGGGCTTTGTCGGCCTGGCGATGCCGCCGTCTTGCTGCTTGTCTGCCGCGCTGGGGCGCTGGCGCGTGCCGGGGCAGTATTCGCCGCCGTGCGGCTGTGCACCACCAACACCTGACCGACGCGGATGGGCTGGTTGGGGCGCAAGTGGTTCCAGGCCTGCAAATTGGCCACCGTGACGCCATGACGGCGGGCAATGGCCGAGAGTGTGTCGCCGGCGCGCACGGTGACGCGCTGCGCCCGTGTGGCGGCGGCTTCGGGCAGTAGCAATATCTGGCCGTTGTCGGCGATGTGCTCAGGCACATCGGCATCGAGCTTGCCTTGGCGGGGAACCAGTACCGTGGAGCCGGCGCGCAGCATCATGCGCGGGGGAATGCGGTTGATTTCCCGCAACTGGGCTTCGGTGAGCTGGTGCTGCCGGGCGGCTTCGGCGATCGTCATGTTGCGCGGCACCCGCCAGGCGGTCCAGGTGGCCGTGGGCCCCTGGTGTTGGCGCAGCCGCTCCTCGAACAGGGCGGCGTTGTCCCAGGGCAGCAGCACCGTGGGTGTCCCCGCGGCCATGATCACGGGTTTGTTGTGCGCGGGATTGAGCTGGTGAAAGTCGTTCACGCTGACGCCGGCCAGTTCGGCGATCAGCGCCACGTCCATGTCGCGGTCGATGGTGACCGTGTCGAAGAAGGGATGGTTGCCCACATGGGGCAGGCGGACGCTGAGCCGCTGCGGGTCGGCGATGAGGTTTTTGACCGCCTGGAGCTTGGGGACGTAGTTGCGGGTTTCGTCGGGCATGCGCAAATCCAGGTAGCCGGTGCCGAGGCCGGCGGCGCGGTTGCGCTGGATGGCCCGGGACACGTTGCCGTTGCCCCAGTTGTAGGCGGCCAAGGCCAGGTGCCAATCGCCAAACATGCGGTGCAGCCGCTCCAGGTAGTCCAGCGCGGCGCGGGTGGAGGCCAGCACATCGCGGCGGTCGTCCCGGAAGGCGTTTTGTTTCAGGTCGAAGTCGCGTCCGGTGGCAGGCATGAACTGCCACATGCCGGCGGCTTTGGCGTGGGAGACGGCCTGGGGGTTGAACGCGCTTTCGATGAAGGGCAGCAGGGCCAGCTCTTGCGGCAAGCCGCGGCGCTCGACTTCCTCCACGATGTGGAACAGGTATTTGCTGCCACGATCGACCATGCGCTGGATGTAGTCGGGGCGGCTGGCGTACCACTGCTCGTGGTGCCGAACCAAGTCGGTATCCAGGTCGGGCATGGCGAAGCCGCGGCGCACACGGTCCCAGAGGTCTTTCGGCGCTTCGAGCGTGGCCACGGTGGCGGTGGGCACGGGGGGCGCCGCAGCGGTGGTCAGGGATTGCAGCGGCCCATTGGGAATCACCGGAGCGCTCGTCGGGCTTTTGCTGCGGGCGATGGGCTGGGCATCGCTGGGCTGGTGGGGCGGCGTGGCGGTTTCGGAGCCGGCGGGCGCGCTGGGCAGTTGGGCGCAGGCGGCCAAGATCAGTGGGGGCAGCAGGGCGAGGCTTAAGCGGATGAAGCGGGACTGCATCGGTGAAGCATTCGAGGGATTCATGACGGCTCGGGCGGATGAACGGATCAGCGGAAGCGGTCCTTCCAGGCGCGCAGGGCGGCGAAGACCCCGGCGTCGTCCGAGGCCAAGGGGCCCAGAGGGCTGAGTGCGGCCCGCACCGAAGGTTCCCGGCTGCGCAAGAAGGGGTTGATGGCGCGTTCCAGGCTCAGCCGGCTAGGCAGGGTCGGGTGGCCGCTCTCGCGCTGGCGTTCGCACCAGTGGCGGTATTCGGCCAATGCGGCATTGTGGGGCTCGACGGCCTGGGCAAATCGCAGATTGCTCAAAGTGTATTCGTGGGCGCAGCAGATGCGGGTGTCGCCGGGCAGGGCGGCCAGCCGGTCGAGGGAGTCCAGCATCTGGGCGGCGGTGCCTTCGAACAGGCGGCCGCAACCCGCCGAAAACAGCGTGTCACCGCAAAAAAGAAGCGGGCCGCCTTCGGCGCCCGGGCAGTAGTAAGCGATGTGACCTGCCGTGTGGCCCGGCACGTCGAGCACTTCTATCGCCAGGCCGTTGAGGGCGAGCCGGTCACCCCCTTCGAGGCGGTGCACGCCATCGGGCAGGGGCTCGAAAGCTGGCCCCCAGGCCGGTACCTGGTACCGTGCCATGAGTTCGGCCACGCCGCCGGTGTGGTCGGCGTGGTGGTGGGTGATCAGGATGCCTGTCAGCGTCAGCGCTTGTGCCTGTAGCCAGGCGTGGACCGGCGCGGCATCGCCCGGGTCCACCACGAGCGCGGATTGGCCATCGTGCAGCGCCCAGATGTAGTTGTCGGTGAAGGCGGCGATGGGGTGTAGGATGCGCATCCATGGATGATAAAGCGGCGGACGTGGCGCTGGAACGGTTTCTGGACGCTTTGTGGCTGGAAGATGGACTGGCGGCGCACACGCTGGCGGCGTACCGCAGCGACCTGCAACAGTTCGCCGCTTGGCTGGCCGATACCGGGCCGGGAAGCGCACGCGCCGGGCAGGCCGCCTTGGCGCTGCACCAAGCCCGAGAAGCCGAGGTGCTGGCCTACATCGCCTGGCGCCACGCGCGGGGCAAGGCCACGTCGGCCAATCGGCGCTTGACGGTGTTGCGGCGCTTTTACCGCTGGGCGCTGCGCGAAGGGCTGGTGGCCGAGGATCCGACCCTCAAGCTGCTGCCGGCGAAGCGTTTGCAGCGGCAGATCAAGACCCTGACGCAGATGCAGGTGGAGCGGTTGTTGCAGGCGCCCGCTGTCGATGAGCCTTTGGGCCTGCGCGATCGGGCCATGCTGGAGCTGATGTATGCCAGCGGGTTGCGCGTGAGCGAACTGGTGGGTTTGCGGCTGCACGAGCTCAGCTTGCCAGATCAGGTGGTGCGGGTACAGGGCAAGGGCGACAAAGAGCGGCTCGTGCCCTTTGGGGATGAAGCGCTGCATTGGCTGCGGCGCTATCTGGCCGAGGCTCGACCGCTGATTTTGGCCGGTCAACGCACCGATGACCTGTTCGTGACGGCGCGGGGGCAGGGCATGACGCGGGTGATGTTCTGGACGCTGGTGAAAAAGTACGCCCTCCAGGCCGGTGTCGAGGCGCCCTTGTCGCCGCACACGCTGCGCCACGCTTTTGCCACCCATTTGCTCAACCACGGGGCAGACTTGCGAGCGGTGCAAATGCTGCTGGGCCACGCCGACATCTCCACCACGACGATCTACACCCACGTGGCGCGCGAGCGGCTCAAGCAATTGCACGCCCGGCACCATCCCCGCGGATGAGGCATGCGGTGGCCGCCTCGGATCAGACGATCTGTTGCAAATAGTCCAGCTCGGCTTGAGAGAAGCCGGCGCGGCGACGGGCGTCTTCGTTGAACGGGGGCTTGAGGCGCGGCGCGCTGTAGCGCCGGGCCAGCGTGCGGTAATGCGCGATCGGCTCCAGCCCCTGGCGTTCGCACAGCCAGCGATACCAGTGGTTGCCGATGGCCACATGGCCCACCTCGTCGCGCAGAATGATGTCGAGCAACCCGATGGCTTCTTGCGCGGCGGGGGTGCCGGCCTGGCGCAGCTTGGCCTGGATCAGTGGGGAGGCGTCCAGCCCACGGGCTTCGAGCGTGCGGGGCACCAGGGCCATGCGGGCCACGATGTCGTCGGCGGTTTTTTCGCACATCAGCCACAGGCCGTCGTGGGCGTCGAAGCTGCCGTAGTCCCACGGCTCGGGCCGGCCGGCATGGGGCAGGCTGCGCAAGTGCGCGCGCAGCAGGCTGAAGTGGTAGGCTTCCTCGGCCGCCACGCGCAGCCAGTCGAGGTAAAACGCCTGGGGCATGCCGGCGAAGCGCCACACGGCGTCCAGCGCCAGGTTGATGGCGTTGAATTCGATGTGGCAGATGGCGTGAACGAGCGCGGCATGGCCCTCGGCCGTGAAGGGGGAGCGCGCGGGCACGGTGGCGGGGTCGATCAGCCGGGGAAGCTCGGGCCGCCCAGGCAGGCAGGGCGACGGGCGCAGCGTGGCGCCGGTGTCCAGGGGCAGGGCGTCGGCCTGGGCATGCAGGGCTTGCACCTGGCGGCATTTGTCGTCGCAGTCGGCGCAGCACAGGGCGTGCAGGGCCGCCGCGCGCAGTTCGTGAGCGTGCATCCTACAATTCTACGAATGAGCACATACCAACTTGACGATGACGTGCCGCAGGTGCATCCCAGCGCCTTCGTGGCCGACAGTGCCCAGGTCATGGGCCGGGTGACGCTGGCCGAAGACACCAGCGTGTGGTTCGGCGCCGTGCTGCGAGGCGACACCGAGCCCATCACGGTGGGGCGGGGCAGCAACATCCAGGATGCCAGCGTGGTGCATGCCGACGTGGGCTATCCGGTGGTGATTGGCGAGCGCGTCACGGTCGGCCACCAGGTGATGCTGCATGGCTGCGTCATTGGCGATGAGTCGCTCATCGGCATTGGGGCCGTGGTGCTCAATGGAGCCCGCATCGGCAAGCACTGCGTGGTCGGGGCAGGTTCCCTCGTGACCGAGGGCAAGACGTTCCCGGACGGCTCGCTGATTCTGGGCAGTCCGGCCAAGGTGGTCCGACAGCTCACGCCCGAGCAGATCGAGGGCCTGCGCCGCAGTGCCGCCCATTACGTGGCCAACGCGCAGCGGTACAAGGCGGGCCTCAAGAAGCTGGATTGAGCATCGTGTCGGAACTCCACAAATTTCTGTTCGAGGGGCTGCCAGTGCGCGGCATGCTGGTCCGCCTGACCGATGGCTGGCAGGAACTGTTGCAGCGCCACGCCCAGTCGGGCACCTATCCGCGTGCGGTCTCGGAGCTGTTGGGCGAAATGTCGGCGGCGGCGGTGTTGATGCAGGGCAACATCAAGTTCAACGGTTCGGTGGTGTTGCAGATTTTTGGCGATGGGCCGGTGAAAGTGGCCGTGGCCGAGGTACAGCCGGACTTTGCCTTTCGCGCCACGGCCACGGTGCTGGGCGAGGTGGCCGACGATGTGCCCCTGAGCCACATGGTCAACGTCAACAACCAGGGGCGCTGCGCCATCACCCTGAACCCGAAAGACCGCCAGCCTGGGCAGCAGCCCTACCAGGGCGTTGTGCCTTTGTGGGACGAGCGCAGACAGAAGCTGGAACGGCTCAGCGATGTGCTGGAGCACTACATGCGGCAAAGCGAGCAGCTCGACACGCGGCTGGTGCTGGCGGCCAATGACCGAATCGCTGCCGGCTTGCTGATCCAGCGCATTCCGGCCACCGGCGAGGCCAATCTCGCGGGCACGGCGGCGGTGCAGGCGCGCGAGGATGCCCTCGGTCAAAACGAGGACTACAACCGCATTGCCACGCTGGCCGCCAGCCTCAAGAAGGAGGAGTTGCTCACGCTCGATGCCGACACCATCCTGCACCGGCTGTTCTGGCAGGAGCCCATCCAGCGCCTGGAGCCGGCGCAAGGCGTGCTGCGCCCCCGTTTCGCCTGCACTTGCTCCCGGGAGCGGGTGGCCGCCATGCTGGAGAGCCTGGGCGTGGCTGAAGTGGAAAGCATCCTGGCCGAGCAAGGGCAGGTGGATATTGGGTGCGATTTCTGTGGCGCGCGGTATGTGTTCGATCCGGTGGACGCGGCCCAGATTTTTTTGAACCGCCAGAACCAGCCGCCGACTTCCTCGCGGGTGCAGTGAGGCCGGGCACTCAGGTTGGATACTCAGGCCGGGCGCCCGGCCAGCAAGCGACGGAACAGGCGATGCTCGCCATCCGGGTCTGAGCACGATTCGCAATGCCAGCGGGCCGTGGTCTGGGGTTTTGGAGCTGGAGCCTCGTCGATGCCCAGCAGCCGTCGCAGCGGCTGGCGGTGACAGCCCCCGACCGGATGCAGCACATGGTGGGGCAGACCGTGCGCGCACAGCCACGCCCGCCACAGGGCTTCATCCGCGGGCAGGGTGCGGCCATCTGTCGCCAGCACGGCCATGCGCAGCGCTGTAGGGTTTGGAGTGGCTTGCAGGGCGATGTCGGCGCTGGGCAGGTCGAACTGCGTCCAGGGCCGAATGCGCGTGGGCCAAGGGCTGGGCAATTCCGCCGCCAGACAATCCGCTCCGGGGCCGAGCAGCCACCAGGTGGGTGCGGTATCGGGTGCGCCCGACGGGCTCATGGCGCGGTGCGCTGGATCTGCACGAAGATTTCGTTGGGTTTGACCATGCCCAGTTCGTGCCGGGCCAGTTCCTCGATCATGTCCAGCCCGTCTTGCAGGTCGCGCACCTCATTGGCCAGTTGCTCGTTGCGTTGCCGGGCTTCGGCGTTGGCCGCTTCGAGGGCTTGCAGATCGCTGCGCCAAGCCCGCACTTGGGGCACGCTGCCGCGGCCCGTCCACAGCTGCACGTGCAGCACCACGAGCAAGCCCACCAGCAAAGCGGCAACCCAACGGGCGTTCATGGCGTGGCGGCTCGTGGCGCGGGCGCAGCCGCTTTAGCGCAGGTTGTAGAACGCGTCGCGGCCAGGGTAGGTGGCCACGTCGCCCAGGTCTTCCTCGATGCGCAGGAGCTGGTTGTACTTGGCCATGCGGTCGCTGCGGCTCATCGAGCCGGTTTTGATCTGGCCGGCATTCAGCCCCACGGCGATGTCGGCGATGGTGGAGTCCTCGGTTTCGCCGGAGCGGTGGCTGATGACGGCAGTGTAGCCGGCGCGTTTGGCCATTTCGATGGCCTCGAAGGTCTCGGTGAGCGTGCCGATCTGGTTGATCTTGATGAGGATCGAGTTGGCGATGCCCTTCTTGATGCCTTCCTTGAGGATGCGGGTGTTGGTGACAAACAGGTCGTCGCCCACCAACTGCACTTTCTTGCCCAGCCGCTCGGTCAGGTGGGCCCAGCCGGCCCAGTCGCCCTCGTGCATGCCGTCTTCGATGGAGATGATGGGGTACTTGTCGCACCAGGTGGCCAGGATGTGGGTCCACTCCTCGGCCGTCAGCACCAGGCCTTCGCCTTCGAGGTGGTATTTGCCCTCCTTGTAGAACTCGCTGGCGGCGCAGTCCAGGCCCAGGGCGATTTGCTCGCCAGCGGTGTAGCCGGCCTTGTCGATGGCTTCGAGGATGAGCTGGATGGCGGCCTCGTGGTTGGCCACGGAGGGGGCAAAGCCGCCTTCGTCGCCCACGGCGGTGCTCATGCCTTTGTCGTGGATGATTTTCTTCAGCGCGTGGAACACCTCCGCGCCCCAGCGAATGGCCTCCCGGAAGCTGGGTGCGCCCACCGGCAGGATCATGAATTCTTGCAGGTCGAGGTTGTTGTTGGCGTGCGCGCCGCCGTTGATGACGTTCATCATGGGCACAGGCATTTGCATGCGGGTGCTGCCGCCGAAGTAGCGGTACAGCGGCAGGCCGGCTTCCTCAGCGGCGGCGCGGGCCACTGCCATGGAGACGGCCAGCATGGCGTTGGCGCCCAGGCGGCTCTTGTTGTCGGTGCCGTCCAGGTCGATCAGGGTCTTGTCCAGGAAAGCCTGTTCCGAGGCGTCCAACCCCAACACGGCTTCGCTGATTTCGGTGTTGATGTGCTCGACGGCCTTGAGCACGCCCTTGCCGAGGTAGCGGTTCTTGTCACCGTCGCGCAGTTCGATGGCCTCGCGGCTGCCGGTGGAGGCGCCCGAGGGGACGGCGGCACGGCCCATGACGCCGCTTTCCAGCAGCACGTCGCATTCGACGGTGGGGTTGCCTCGGCTGTCCAGAATTTCGCGGCCGACGATGTCAACGATTGCGCTCATGTGGGTTACCTTCTCAAATCAAACAAAACAACGGGGGCGCCGAGGGGCCCATCAGACCCCTTCGACGGCAAACATGCGGATGGTGCCCGCGCCTTCACGGACTTTGCGGGCATGGGTGTAAGTCTCGGAGTGGTAATAGGCTTGCGCGGTGGCGAGGTCGGGGAAGCGCAGCACGACGACGCGCTGCGGGTTCCAGTCGCCTTCCAGGGGCACGACGCGGCCGCCGCGGACCAGCACTTCGGCGCCGAACTCCTGCATGGCCCGGGTGCTCCACTCCCGGTAGGCCTTCATCTGTTCTTCGTTGGTGATGGTGACTTCCGCCACGATGTAGGCACTCATTGGAAATCGTTCTCCAGCAAGGGGTGTTGCTTGGTGACGCGGTCCAGCGCCACCAGGGTTTCGAGAAGGGCTTTCATGCGGTGCAGCGGCACGGCATTGGGGCCGTCGGACCAGGCTTCGGCCGGGCGGGGGTGGGTTTCCATGAACAGGCCCGCGACCCCTGCCGCCACGCCGGCGCGGGCCAGCACGGGCACCATCTCCCGCGCGCCGCCGCTGGCGTTGCCCAGCCCCCCGGGCTTTTGCACCGAGTGGGTCACGTCGAACACCACGGGCGCGCCGGACTTGCGCATTTCGGCCAGGCTGGTCATGTCGGCCACGAGGTTGTTGTAGCCAAAGCTCACGCCGCGCTCGCAGGCCAGGAAGCGGTCTTCCGACAGGCCCGCTTCGCGTGCCGCGGCACGGGCCTTGTCGATGACGTTTTTCATGTCCCAGGGTGCGAGGAACTGCCCCTTCTTGATATTGACCGGCTTGCCCGACTGCGCCACGGCGCGGATGAAGTCGGTCTGGCGGCAGAGGAAAGCCGGGGTCTGCAGCACGTCCACCACGCTGGCCACGGGGGCGACCTGAGACTCGTCATGGACGTCGGTCAGCACGGGCAGGCCGGTTTGGCGGCGCACTTCGTCCAGGATCTTGAGCCCCGCCTCCAGCCCCACGCCGCGCTTGCTGCTGCCAGAGGAGCGGTTGGCCTTGTCGAAAGAGCCTTTGAAGATCAGCGGGATGCCCAGCGGGGCGCAGATCTCCTTGAGCGTGCCGGCCACCTCCAGGGAAAGTTCCAGCCCCTCGATGGAGCAGGTGCCGGCGATCAGGAAAAACGGTCGATCCAGGCCGACCTCGAATCCGCAGAGTTTCATGGCTGTCTCCGTTGTGCCGGCATGGGCAGGCATGTGCGGTTGCACGGGGCGGCCAGGCATGGCAACGTCAGGGGCATGGACGTTCACCCTTGCGCTGACGCTGCTCCAGACCGGCCTTGACGAAGGCGTTGAACAGCGGATGACCGTCCCACGGGGTGGATTTGAATTCGGGGTGGAACTGCACGCCCATGAACCAGGGGTGCTGTTCCCGGGGCAGTTCCACGATTTCGGTGAGCTGCTCGCGCTGGGTAATGGCCGAAATCACCAGGCCAGCGGCGCGCAGCCGGTCGAGGTACTGCGTGTTGGCCTCGTAGCGGTGGCGGTGGCGCTCGGTCACCACCGGGCCATAGATGTCGTAGGCCAGCGTGCCGGGCATGACGTCGGAACTCTGGGCGCCGAGCCGCATGGTGCCCCCCAGATCGGAGTTGGCGTCGCGCTTCTGGATGGTGCCATCGGCGTTTTGCCATTCGTCGATCAAGGCGATGACCGGGTGCGGCGTGTGCGGGTCGAATTCGGTGGAGTTGGCCCCCTCCAGACCGGCCACATGGCGGGCGAATTCGATGGTGGCCACCTGCATGCCCAGGCAGATGCCGAGGTAGGGCACCTTGTGCTCGCGGGCGTAGCGCGCAGCGGCGATTTTGCCTTCGGTGCCACGCTTGCCAAAGCCGCCGGGCACGAGGATGGCGTCGAAAGGCTTGAGCACCTCGGCCACGTCCTGCGATTCCAGCGTCTCGGAGTCGATGTAGGTGATCTCCGCCTTGACGTGGTTCTTCATGCCCGCGTGGCGCAGGGCCTCGTTGAGCGATTTGTAGCTGTCTGACAGGTCCACGTACTTGCCCACCATGGCGATACGCACCGTGCCCTGCGGGTTTTGCACTTCATGGACCAGGTCGTCCCAGCGCTTGAGGTTGGCCGGCGGGGTGTTCAGGCGCAGCTTGTCGCAGATGAGGCCATCGAGCCCTTGCTCGTGCAACACGCGCGGCACTTTGTAAATGGTGTCCACGTCGGGCATGGAGATCACGCCCCATTGCGCCACGTTGGTAAAGAGGCTAATCTTCTCCCGCTCCTCGTCGGGGATGACGCGGTCGGCCCGGCACAGCAGAGCGTCGGGCTGGATGCCGATTTCGCGCAGCTTCTGCACGGTGTGCTGGGTGGGCTTGGTCTTGAGCTCGCCAGCGGCCGCGATGTAGGGCACGTAAGTCAGATGCACGAACGCGGACTGGTTCGGCCCCAGGCGCAGGCTGAGCTGGCGCACCGCCTCCAGGAAAGGCAGGGATTCGATGTCGCCCACGGTGCCGCCGATCTCCACGATGGCCACGTCCACCCCATCCGGCGTGCCGACGCCGGCGCCGCGTTTGATGAATTCCTGGATTTCGTTGGTGACGTGGGGAATCACCTGCACGGTCTTGCCCAGGTAGTCGCCGCGGCGTTCTTTCTCCAGCACCGATTTGTAGATCTGCCCGGTGGTGAAGTTGTTGGCTTTCTTCATCCGGGTGGTGATGAAGCGCTCGTAGTGGCCGAGGTCCAGGTCGGTTTCGGCGCCATCGTCGGTCACGAACACCTCGCCGTGCTGGAAGGGGCTCATGGTGCCCGGGTCCACGTTGAGGTAGGGGTCGAGCTTGATCAGGGTGACTTTGAGGCCGCGCGATTCGAGCAAGGCGGCCAAGGAGGCCGACGCGATACCCTTGCCCAGTGAGGACACCACGCCGCCGGTAACGAACACGAATTTGGTCATGACTCGGGCGAGCCTTCAGGGGCCCGCGGGTGAGGAAATGCCGATTATAAAAGGCAGCCTGTCATGCCCAGGGGCATGCAAACAGGCATTGACCGAACCCTGGGGTTCCCGCAGAATGGGCCGAAAAGGCGTTTCGTCTGCGGGGGTCTGTGCCGGTGGGTCGGGCTGCCGGTGGCATGACGGCCGGGGCGTTCATTTCGTTGGGTCCAACCCAAGCTCGATGGCCAAGCACATGAGTCCTTCCGAACCGGCCGCTTCCCCATCTGTGCCCACGCGGGCGGCACCGCATCGCCGCTGGTGGGAGTTCAGTCTATCGACGCGGCTCTCGCTCATTTTTGGCTTGCTCGGGGTCGTCGGGATCGTGGCCAGTCTGGCCTATTCTTTTCTGTCCACCCGTGCCGCCATGCAGGCGGAAATCAACAGTCGCCTCGATCGGCACAAGGTCACGGTGACGACCTTGCTCGACAACCGGCTGCAGAGGCTGGAGATTTTTCTACAGAGTGCCACCGCGCGACGCACGCTGTCTGCCTTGTCGGCACCGGCCCAACCTTTGGAGGAGATGGCGGCAGACATTTCGCTGGTGTTTCAAGAGGTCAGTGTCGGCAGTGACGTGGACATCTTTTTCGTGTTGGACCCGACGGGCAAGCCCGTGATCGACAACGCCCGCATCGATTTGCAACCGTTGCTGGCCCGCATGACCTCGCCTATCCAGTATGTGGGGGGCTGGCGCCTGGAGAGCCTGCCCGCCGGGCATGCGTTGATCAAATCGACGCCGCTGTTCGAGCCGGCATCGCTCAGCGTCCGGGGGTATTTGTTCGTTGGGCTGTCGCTCAGCGACAAGAGCCCTTTCGTCAACGAGTGGTTTGCCAATACCACGTTGGACTGGTTTGTGCTCGGGCACGAGGCCGACATCATCCTGATTGCTCGCCGGGCCGTGCCGGTGGACGCGCCCGATCCGTTTGCCGCGTTATGGAATTTCTTCGATCTGCGCGGTCTGCATGCGCGCGAGTTCACCCTGGAGCTCAAAGGGCTGGTCGATCCGATCTGGCTGGAGATTGGCTTGTCCAGGGAACAACTCACGGCCTTGCTGACGGGGCATTTGTCTACCGGGCTGGGCTTGTCGGGGGGGTTCTTGGTGCTGGTGATGCTGTTTGCCGTTTGGGTGAAAGTGCACCATGACAAAGCCATTTCTCGCCTCATGGGCTTCATTCATGCGGTGCAGACCGGGCAGCGCGGCGTTCACTTCCAGGACACGGGCATTTATGAATACAACCGCGTGGGCGCGGCGATGCAGGACATGGTGGAGGATCTGCATGTGGCCGCCGCGGTGTTTGATTCGGCCGACGGCATGATCGTGACCGACAGCGCGCTGAAGATCCTTCGGGTCAATCGGGCTTTTGCGCAGATGCTCGGTTGCGACGCGCGCACCTTGCCTGGACGCGATGTGCTGGAGGTGCTGGCCGGTGAGGGACAGGAAGCGTTGCGGCCCATTGTGCTGGAGCGCCTGGTGCGCAAGGGCGCCTGGCGTGGGGACGTGGCGGGCCTGCGCTGCGATGGGGCTGAACTGGCGCTTCGGGTGGCCATCAGCGAAGTCCGGGGTGGCCGGCGGCAGGAGGTGATGAACCACGTGGTGACGGTGGCCGATGTGAGCCAGCAAAAGGCGGATGCGGCACGCATTCAGCAACTGGCTTATTTCGATCCCCTGACCGGGCTGCCCAATCGCCGCTTGCAGCTCGAACGGCTGGAGCGGGCTTTGGCCGACAGCGCCGTCTCGCTGCAGTTCGGGGCCATCCTGTATCTGGACGTGGATGACTTCAAATCACTCAACGACACCCGGGGGCATGCCAGTGGCGACCGCTTGCTGGTGGAGATGGCCTCGCGCCTGACGCGGGCCGTACGCCAGGGCGACAGCGTGGCTCGCATGGGGGGTGATGAGTTTGTCGTTTTGCTGCAGCACCTCGGGCAAGAGGGCGGGCAAGCCCAGGACCGTGCCATGGGCGTGGCTACGGCGGTGTTGGAAAGCCTGCGCCGCCCGGTCGATCTGGAGGATGGCGAGCACCATTGCACGGTGAGTATCGGGGTGACGCTGTTTTGCGGCGACCCACTCTCGGTGGAAGAACTGCTGCAGCAGGCCGATCTGGCGATGTACGAGGCCAAGGCGCATGGCCGCAATGCGGTGCGCCTGTTTCAGCCCGACATGTATGCGGTGGCCATGCAGCGCGTGGGCCTGGAGCAGGAACTGCGCCGCGCGTTGGCCAACGAGGAGTTCGTGCTGCACTATCAGCCGATCTGGTCCGCCCAGGACGAGATTGTTGGGGCCGAGGTGCTGCTGCGCTGGAACCACCCGGAGGGAGGCTTGCGCTCGGGTGGGGAAATCATCCCGGCGGCTGAGCGTTCGGGGCTGATTCTCCCGCTGGGCGCTTGGGTGTTGGAACAGGCCTGCCGCACACTCGCCCGCTGGGGCCGATCCACTGAATACGCGCATCTGATGTTGTCCGTCAACGTCAGCGTCAAGCAATTCCAGCAGCCTGATTTCGTGCAGGTGGTGCAGGACGCACTGGCCCGTACCGGGGGCAATCCCAAGCGTCTGTCGTTGGAGTTGACCGAGAGTCTGTTTTTGGACGTGCGCGACAGCGACATCGACAAAATGCGGCAGCTCAAACGCATGGGTGTGCGGTTTTCTCTGGACGATTTTGGGACGGGGTATTCCTCCTTGTCCTACCTCAAGGCTTTGCCTCTGGATGTCCTCAAGATCGACCGCTGCTTTGTGCATGACCTGGACGATGACCCGCGTTCGGGGGATTTCGTGCGCACGATCGTGTCGTTGGCGCAGGCTTTGCAACTCGATGTGGTGGCCGAGGGCGTGGAGACGCCTCATCAGCGACAGCGGCTTCTGGAATGCGGATGTCGGCGCTTCCAGGGTTTTTTGATGGGGCGGCCGGTTCCGCTGGCTGAATTGGTGCAACAGATCGACGAGGCGTCGAGTCGAAGGAGAGTGGTATGAGTCGATGGATGCGCTGGGGCTTGGCGTGTGTGGCCTGGTGCACGGCCGTGCTCGCGCAGGCGGCCGATTTTCCGGCCCGACCTCTCACGATGGTCGTGGGCTTTGCGCAGGGAGGCAGTACCGACACCCAGGCCCGCGTGCTGGCCAAGGTGATGTCGGAGAAGCTCGGCCAGCCGGTGACGGTGCTCAATGTGCCCGGTGCCGGTGGTGGGGCGGCCGCCGCCATGGTGGCCAGCAGTACCGAGGGGGGCTATGTGTTTCAGTTCGGCGTGTCGTCATCGTTTGCGCTCACGCCACTGATCATGAGCACGTCTTTCAATCTGGACAGCTTCGCTTATGTGGCATCGGTTTCGCGCAATCAGTTGGCCTTCGTCACGGGTGAGCGCACGGGCATTCGAGACTGGCGTTCCATGATGCAGGCGCTCAAGCGCCATCCCGGTCAGGTGTACGCGACTCAAGCGACCCAGGACCGGCTGATCATTCAACACATCGCCCAGAAGGAAGGGCTGGAACTGCGCATCGTGCCGACCACGGGCGGCGCTGGATCGGCGCCCATGGTGTTGTCCGGCGAGGCCTGGTTGGCGTTCAGCGGCGGCAGCCACACCGACTACACCGACAGCGGGCGCATGATCGTGCTGGCCAGCTTGGATGAGCGTCGGCTCATGGGCTATCCGGACGCGCCCACCCTCAAGGAACTGGGTTACGGGGTGTCGGTCGAGTCGCTGCGCGTGGTCGCGGTACCGGTCAATACGCCGCAATCGCACATCGACGCGCTGGCCGCCGCACTCGAAGCGGCCACGCGCGACCCACGCTTCATCGATGTCACGGTCAACCGGATTCGTCAGCCGATTCAGTTCATGCGTGGCGAGGAGGTCAAGGCCGTGGTGCGGCGCGAGGCCGAAGAGTTCAAGCGTCTGCAAGACGCCTTGAAAACCCGCTGAGCCGCGGGCCCGGAGTGGACATGAAAACGATCTGGATCGCCCTGTGGGGCATGTGCTTGGCGTCGGTGTCCTGGGCGCAGCCAGCGGACACCCTACAACGCATCCGTGACGCGGGCGCGGTGGTCATGGGTGTACGCGACAGCTCGGGCGCCATTTCCTATGCGTTGGGCAACGGCCGTTATGCCGGATTCCAGGTGGAGGTGTGCGAGCGGGTGCTGCAAGACATTCAGCGCAAGCTCGAACTGCCCCGGCTGGACATCCGGTATCAGTTGGTCAGCGCCTCCAACCGCATCACCATGGTGCAAAATGGCACAGTGGACTTGGAGTGCGGCTCCACCACGAACAACTTGGCGCGCCAGCGCGATGTGGCGTTTTCCGTCACGACGATGGTCGAAGAGGTGCGCATAGCCGTGCGGGCGGATTCGGGCATCCAGTCGGTGGCGCATTTGAATGGCAAGACTGTCGTTACCACGGTGGGCAGCACGTCGGTGCAGGTGTTGCGGCGGCGCCAGAGGGATCTGGGGCTCGGCTTTACCGAGTTGCAGTGCCGTGACCACGGCGAATGCTTTGCCATGCTCGAATCCGGCCGGGCCGATGCCTTCATCATGGACAGCGCCATCCTCGCCGGCAACATCGCCCGATCCCGTAACCCTGCCGATTTCAAGATCGTGGGAGAAGCCTTGTCGTTGGAGCCCATTGCCATCATGCTGCGAAAGGGTGACGAAGCCTTCAAGCAAGCCGTTGACGAATCCATCAAGCAGATGATGCGATCCGGTGAGATGGCGCGTTTGTGGTCCAAATGGTTCGAGCAGCCCATCCCGCCGTCCAATGTGCGGGTGGGCATGCCGTTGAATGAAAACACCCGCCTGGCCTGGGCCAGTCCCAACGACCGCCCCAAAGAGGCTTATCCCTTGCGCTGAAGCGGCTGGCGGGTGTTACATTCCCGCCCATGATGAACGACCTTGCCGGCAAACACATCGTCCTGGGCCTCTCGGGGGGCATTGCGTGCTACAAGTCCGCCGAGCTGTGCCGGCTGTTGACCAAGGCAGGGGCTTCGGTACAGGTGGTGATGACCGAGGCGGCCACGCAGTTCATCACCCCGGTGACCATGCAGGCCCTCAGCGGCCGGCCGGTGGTGACCAGCCAATGGGATGCCCGCGCGTCCAACCACATGCCGCACATCAACCTGGGGCGTGAGGCCGACGCCATCCTGATTGCGCCGGCCAGCGCCGATCTGATGGCCAAGCTGGCGCAAGGGCGGGCCGACGAGGTGTTGAGCCTGCTGTCTCTGGCTCGCCCGCTGGAGCGGGTACCCCTGCTCCTGGCCCCCGCCATGAACCGGGAGATGTGGGCCCACCCCGCCACGCAGCGCAACGTGTCCCAGCTGCAGGCCGATGGGGCCGTGGTGCTGCCAGTGGGGCAGGGGGACCAGGCTTGCGGTGAAGTCGGTGATGGCCGGATGCTGGAGCCCGATCAACTGCTGGATTTGCTGGTGGCGCATTTTCAACCCAAAGTGCTGATGGGCCATCGGGTGCTCGTGACCGCCGGGCCGACTTTCGAGGCCATCGATCCCGTGCGGGGCATCACCAACCACTCATCGGGCAAGATGGGCTTTGCGATTGCGCGTGCCGCGCATGAAGCCGGTGCCGAAGTGACGCTGGTGTGCGGGCCGGTGCATCTGCCCACCCCCTGGGGGGTCAGGCGGGTGCAAGTGGAGTCGGCCTTGCAGATGCAGGCCGCCGTGCAGGCCGAGGTGGATCGGGCGTCCGTGTTCGTGGCCGCGGCCGCGGTGGCCGACTGGCGGCCGGCTCAGGCCAGCGCACAGAAAATCAAGAAAGACGGCTCTGGCCTGCCTCCAACTCTGAGCTTCGTGGAAAACCCCGACATCCTGGCTGGGGTGGCCGCCAGTGACCGCGCACGCCGAGGCGAATTGTTCTGTGTGGGCTTTGCCGCCGAAAGTCACGATCTGGAAACCCATGCCCAGGCCAAGCGGCTGCGCAAAGGCGTACCTTTGCTGGTGGGCAACATCGGGCCGACCACCTTCGGGCAGGACCACAATGCCTTGCTACTGGTGGACGAGCACGGCTGCCGCGCCGTGCCGCATGGCCCCAAGCTGGCCTTGGCGCGCCAACTGGTGGCTGAGATCGCCCGCCGCGTCGCGGCGCCGCCTGTCTGATGGTGTGCCGTTTCCCTTCTGCCAGGGCCATCCCGTACCGGGCCTGACCGCGCGGTGTTTTGACAGCTTGCACCCGCTCGCGGAGAATAAGAATCAGCCATTAAAAATATTTGGATGTTTTGGCGGCCGAGCCGCCTGTCGGAGGATGTGAGCATGAAAGACGAAGCGCAGGCGCGGGTGCAGGCGGCTGGCTGGAGTCGCCGGCGCTGGCTGGTGACGGCCGCAGGCGGCGCGGCCGCGGTAGCCGGGCTGGCAGCCATGCCCGAGGTGCGGCTCTTTGCGCAGCAGTTGCAAGATTTCATCGAGGGCCCGCCCGTGCCTGACATCGAGCCTGAGCGACTCTCCGAACACGTCTGGATGATCTATGCCAAGGACGGCTTCCCCACGCCGGAAAACCAGGGCATGATGGCCAATGTGGTGTTTGTGGTCACCGGGGCGGGGGTGGTGGTGCTCGACAGCGGGGGGTCTTTGCAAATCGGAGAGATGGCGATTCGCATGATCCGCAAGGTCACCCCGCAGCCGGTGGTGGCGATTTTCATCAGCCACTATCACGGCGATCACTGGTTGGGCAACCACGCTTTCGTCAATGCGTACGGCCCGGATTTGCCGATTTACTCCCTGGCGCACAACATCGAGCAAATTCGTGGCGCTGAAGGCAATCTGTGGCGCAGCCTCATGGAGCGCTGGACCAACCAGGCAACGATGGGCACGAAAGTGGTGGCGCCCAACCGGGTGGTCGAGCATGGGCAGACCTTCCGCTTTGGGCAGGTGACGTTGCGGATGCACCACTACGGCACCGCCCACACGCCGTCTGACCTGTGTGTGGAAGTGCTGCCCGACCGTGTCACTTATGTGGGGGATGTGGCCATGAACAACCGCATCGCCAACATGGACGACGGCTCTTATGTGGGCACGTTCAAATACTACGAAGCCTTGCAGCAGGCCGCTGGCGACCAGCTCTGGGTGCCGGGGCACGGTCGCCCGAGCCGGACCTTGCTGCGCGATTACGGCGAGTTCATGGCCGGCATTTACGAGCCTGCCCTCAAGGCGGTGGAAGACGGGCAGGGCGTGGAGGTGGCGCGCGCCAACGTGCTCAAGGACCCGCGGGTGGCCCGTCACGCCCGCACCATGCAGGGCTTTGACAGCAACATCGGCAAATACGTCAGCCTGGCCTATCTGGAAGCCGAGAAGATCGCCTTCTGAGCCCTGGCCTGGCGCGGTTCTGCTAGGATGCATGGCCTGATGGACACGATCACGCCCAGCACCCTGACCGCCCTGCGCCTGATAGCCTCTCTGGACCCGGAACTGTGGTCGGTGGTGGGTCGGTCGTTGGCCGTCAGTGGGCTGGCCACTTTGTTGGGCGGTGCGTTGGGCATGATCGCCGGCGCCTGGCTGGGCGTGGCGCGCTTTCGGGGGCGGCATGTGTTCATCACCCTGCTCAATACGGCGCTGGCTGTGCCTGCCGTGGTGGTGGGGCTGATGGTGTATCTGCTGCTGTCGCGCTCTGGCCCGCTGGGCTTTCTGGGGTGGCTGTTCAGCTTTCAGGCCATGGTGTTGGCGCAAACCTGTCTGGTGTTGCCGGTGGCCGCAGCCCTGACCCGGCAGGTGGTCGAAGATGCCGAGCGGTTGCACGGTGAGCAATTGGCGTCTTTGGGGGCGGGCACGGCCAGCCGAGCGGCCCTGCTGGCCTGGGACGAGCGGCACGCCTTGCTGACCGTCTGGCTGGCCGCTTTCGGCCGCGCCATTTCGGAGGTGGGGGCCGTCATGGTGGTGGGGGGCAACATCGAAGGCCATACCCGCGTGATGACCACAGCCATCGCCTTGGAAACCAGCAAGGGCGACCTGCCCATGGCGCTGGGGTTGGGCATTGTGCTGCTGGCCGTGGTGTTGGGCCTCAATGCCTTGGTCACGGCGCTGCGCCGCTGGCGGGAGCGGGCGGACAGCGCGTTTGCCGCTGAGCGGCCCTTGCACGGAGCTGGGGCATGACGGTGGTGTTCGACTGGCAAGGCGTGGACGTGCGGCTCGGTGGCCGGGCCCAGGTGCAGGCGTTGCAGGGCGTGACACTGCGCATCCATGCCGGTGAGCGGGTGGCCGTCATCGGCCCCAATGGCAGTGGAAAGAGCACCTTGCTGCGCGCGCTTCACCGCCTGGTGCCCGTGGCGGCTGGGCGGGTGGAGGCCGCTTCGCGCGGGCAGGCGGGTGTTGTGGAAGCCGGCAGGCGACAGGCCATGCTGTTTCAGCGCCCTTTTTTGCTGAGGTGCAGCGCGCTGAACAACATCAGGCTCGGCCTGTGGCTCGCGGGGCTGCCTTGGCGGGCCACCCGGCAGCCTGCCTGGGCCGCTTTGGAGCGGGTGGGGCTGCAGGCGTGGGCAGACCGCTCGGCGCGGGCCCTGTCTGGAGGGCAGCAGCAGCGGTTGGCGTTTGCCCGTGCCTGGGCATTGCGGCCTCAGGTGTGGCTGCTCGATGAGCCCACGGCCAGCCTGGACCCTCACGCCAAACGCGAAATTGAACAGCTCATGGCCGTGTTTGCCAGCGAACCCGGCGCGACCCTCGTCTTTGCCAGCCACAACCTGGGGCAGGTCAAGCGGCTGGCGCAGCGCGTGCTTTATTTGGAGGGTGGCCGCTTGTTGGCCGATTTGCCGGTGGAGCGGTTTTTTGACGAAGCCATACTCGCGCAGACCAGCCCGCAGGCCCTGGCGTTCGTGCGTGGGGAGGTGGGCTGATGCGTCTGACGCATTCGTGGTGTTGCAGGGGGCTGCTTCTCGGGTGGTTGCTGTGGCTGGGCGCAGTGGCGCATGCCCAGACGCTGGTGCTGGCATCGACCACGTCCACCGAACAATCCGGCCTGCTGCGGTATTTGCTGCCCCAGTTTCGGCAGGCCACCGGGATCGATGTCAAGGTCGTGGCGCTGGGCACCGGGCAGGCGCTGGACATGGCACGCCGCGGTGACGCCGACGTGCTGCTGGTCCACGATCCGCAAGGCGAGGCCCGCTTGGTGGCCGAGGGCTTTGCCTTGGACCGCCGTGAAGTGATGCGCAACGATTACCTGCTCGTCGGCCCGCGTGCCGACCCCGCAGGCGCGCGTGGCGCTGACATCGTGCAGGCCCTGCAACGGGTGGCCGCGGCCCAGGCGCCGTTCGTTTCCCGTGGCGACCGCAGCGGCACCCACGCGGCCGAGGAGCGGTTTTGGCACTGGGGTGGCTCAGGCAGGCCGGCGGGGCGCTGGTACCGCGCTTGCGGCTGTGGCATGGGGCAGGCGCTCAACATCGCCGCGGCGGGCAACGCCTATGTGCTGACCGACCGCGCCACCTGGATGAGTTTTCGCAACCGCCAGGGGCTGGAGGTGCTCGTGGAGGGGGATGAGCGCTTGCTCAATCCGTACAGCGTGTTGCGGGTCGATCCGGCGCGGCACCCCCATGTGCGGCAGGCCGAAGCCCGGGCCTTTGTCGATTGGTTGACCGGCACCCAGGGGCAGCGCGCGATTGCCCGTTTTCGTATCGACGGGCAGACCGTGTTCGTGCCTGTGGCCATCGCCCCGGGGTCTTGAGCGCTCGCAAGGGGTGAGCGATCGGCCGCGGCCGGCACAGGAGAAAGCGCGGCCATCAGCGACGTTCCAGCCGGCGATACACCGTGGCTCGGCTGATGCCCAGCGCCCGGGCGGCCTCGGCGACGTTGCCGCCCGCATCCTCGACCGCCTTGCGGATCATGGCGGTTTCCACTTCGCGCAGCGGCACGGCGTGACCATGCGGGGTGGGTGGCCCCCCCGATGGGGCCGCCTCCACGGCGCTGAGCGGCCACACCTGCATCCGCAACCCCGACCATAGGGGCAACTCCAGCACGCCACGGCGCTTGCGTGCGGCGTCGAACAAGCTGGCCGAAGGCACGGCAAACACGTCATCGCAGTGCGGCCAACCGCCACCTGCTGGCAGGGTCAGCATTTCCATGGCGTGGCGGTTGGCGCCGGTGATCAGGCCGTCGGCGTCCACCGTCAGCAGGCCATCGCCGTCCTCGCCAATCAGTCGGCCGGGCCATTGCAGACGCAGCAACAGGTGGTGTGGCTGCGCCAGCGTGAGCGCATTTTCGATGCTGCGCGCCGATTGGGTGACCAGATGCTTGAGCGCGGGGCGCTCCGGCACGTCGATGCCCGTCAGGTCCAGCATGCCGATGCAGCGCCCATTGGGGCCGATGAGTGGCGCGCCGGCGCAGCTGTACACCGAGGTGTCTTCGAAGAAATGCTCGCCCCGGTGCAGCCACACCGGCTGCTGCTCGGCCAGGGTGGTGCCGATGGCCGTCGTGCCCACGGCGGCTTCTGACAAATCCACCCCCACCCGCGCGATGGCCGTGGCGCGTGGGTCCTGCCGATCGATCGGGCCGTTGACGTGGATCACCACCCCGTCGGCGTTGGTCAGGATGGCGAAATAGCGTGTCTGCGCCATGGCCCGGGCCAGTGAACGGATCACGGGCGCGGCGGCTTGCAGCAGGGGTTGGCTGGCGTCCAGCGCCTGCCGCATGGCGGTGGCCGAAACGGCCTCGAACACCACGCGCTGGCGGGGTTGCAGGCCGCGCGCCAGGCAGCGGCGCCACGAGCGCTCCACCCAGCCGGGGAGGTATCCGGCCACGGCGGGCGCCTGCTCTTGCAACAGCGATTGGCGCGCGTGCTCGATCTGACGCAGCCGATGCGCTTCGGACCCGCCAGCCTGAGAGAGTTCCTGCATCATGCCTCCCATTACACCAGTGTTTCATTTTGAGAATAAGTCGAGGCGGGCAAGCCCGACTAGGGATTACCCGGATCCGGCCCACGCCGCAAGACCCCAACAATGCAAGGGCATCCCCGTTTCTAGGCAAGGCGCACGCGCGTCGTTACCCAACAACAGGAGACACACATGCAGAAAGTCCTGCACATCAACCCGGACAAATGCACCGGCTGCTTGCAGTGCGAAATGGCCTGCTCTTTCGAGAACTATGGCACCTATGCCACCTCCAAGTCGCGCATCAAGGTGTTCGACTTCCACCACACGGGCAAGAAGGTGCCCTACACCTGCACCCAGTGTGACGAAGCCTGGTGCCTGCATGCGTGTCCGGTGGAGGCCATCACGGTGGACAAGCTCACCGGTGCCAAGGTGGTCAATGAAACCACCTGCGTGGGCTGCAAGGTCTGCACCATCGCCTGCCCGTTCGGCACCGTCAACTATGTGCAGGAAACCGGCAAGGTGCAGAAGTGCGACCTGTGCGGCGGCGAGCCGGCCTGCGCCGATGCCTGCCCGACCGGCGCCATCACCTTCATCGACGCCAACTGGACCGGCCTGGACCGCATGAAGCAGTGGGCCGACAAACTGGGCAACCAGGCCGCGGCCGCTTGATACGGAAGGAGAAAGACATGTCTTGGGCTGGAAAAATCCTGCGCGTCAATCTGACGGCCGGCACCGTCACCCCTGAGCCGCTGAACATGGAGTGGGCCCGCGCCTATCTGGGCTCGCGTGGCTTGGCGGCCAAATACCTCACCAGCGAAATCGATCCCAAGGTCGATCCGCTGTCGCCCGACAACAAGATCATCTGGGCCACCGGTCCATTGACCGGCACCATGGCCTCTACCGGTGGGCGCTACACCGTCACCACCAAAGGGCCGCTGACCGGGGCCATTGCCTGCTCCAACTCCGGCGGCTACTGGGGTGCCGAGCTCAAGATGGCGGGCTGGGACATGATCATCTTCGAAGGCAAATCGCCCCAGCCGGTGTATCTGTACGTCAACGACGATGTGGCCGAGCTGCGCGATGCCGCGCACCTCTGGGGCAAGTCGGTCTGGGACACCGAGGAAATCCTCAAAACCAGCCTGCAAGACCCGCTGCTGCGCATCTCCAGCATTGGCAAGGCCGGTGAAAACGGGGTGCTCTATGCGGCCGTGGTCAACGACTTGCACCGCGCGGCCGGGCGTTCGGGCGTGGGCACCGTCATGGGCAGCAAGAACCTCAAGGCGATTGCGGTGCGGGGGACCAAGGGCGTGGGCAATGTGCGCGACCCCAAAGCTTTCATGGCCGCCACCAAAGCCGCCAAAAAAGTGTTGGCCGACAACGCCGTGACCGGCCAAGGCTTGCCCGCCTACGGCACCCAGGTGCTGATGAACGTGATCAACGAAGTGGGCCTGCTGCCCACCCGCAACCACCGCGACGTGCAGTTCGAAGGCGCCAAGGACATTTCGGCCGAGGCCATGCTCACCCCCCGTGCCAGCGATGGCAAGAAGCACCTGGTCACCAACCAGGCCTGCTTCGGCTGCACCATTGCCTGCGGGCGCGTCAGCAAGATCGACGAGACCCATTTCAGCGTGCAGAACAAACCCCAGTACTGGGGGGCCAGCGGCGGATTGGAGTACGAGGCGGCCTGGGCGCTGGGCGCGGCCAACGGCGTCAACGATCTGGAGGCCCTGCAGTATGCCAACCTCATCTGCAACGAGCAGGGCATGGACCCGATCAGCTTTGGCGCCACCGTAGGCGCCGTCATGGAGCTCTATGAAATGGGCGTGCTGACCAAGGAGCAGATCGGCATCGAGGCGCCGTTCGGCTCGGCCCGGGCGCTGTGCGAGCTGGCCGACATGACGGCCAATGGCGTGGGTTTTGGCAAGGAGATCGGCCTGGGCTCCAAGCGGCTGACCGCCAAGTACGGGCACCCAGAACTGTCCATGAGCGTCAAAGGGCAGGAGTTCCCGGCCTACGATGGGCGTGTGGCGCAGGGCATTGGCTTGGCGTACGCCACCAGCAATCGGGGGGCCTGCCACCTGCGCGGCTACACCATTGCTTCGGAGGTGCTGGGCATTCCGGTCAAGACCGAGCCCACCGCTTCCGAAGGCAAGCCGGAACTGGTCAAGGCCTTTCAGGACGCGACCGCGGCCTTCGACTCGGCCGGCATCTGCATCTTCACCAGCTTCGCCTGGACGCTGGCCGATGTGGCCCCGCAGCTGCAGGCGGCTTGTGGCGATGAGTTCACCATGGAGCAGCTCAACCTGATTGGTGAACGCATCTGGAACATGGAGCGGGAATTCAACAACGCCGCCGGCTTCACCAAAGCCGATGACACCTTGCCCCAGCGCCTTTTGACCGAGGCGGCCAAGACCGGGCCGGGCAAGGGGTCGGTGAGCAAGCTGCCTGAGATGCTGCCGAAGTACTACGAAGTCCGCGGCTGGGATGCCGAAGGCCGGCCCACCGCTGCCACCAAGGCCCGCCTGGGTCTGTAAGCCCATGATGCATCACCTGATCCTGGGCGCCGGCCCGGCCGGGGTGATCGCGGCCGAGACGATCCGCAAGCACGCGCCCAACGACCGCATCACCCTGGTGGGCGATGAGCCGCAGCCGCCGTATTCGCGCATGGCCATTCCCTACCTGCTCATCGGCCACATCGATGAGCCCGGGACTTACCTGCGCAAGTCACCCGACCATTTCGCGCGGCACCGCATCGACATCGTTCGCGGCCGAGCCACCCGGCTCGATGCCGCGGCCCGCACCGTCACGCTGGACGATGGGCAGACACTTGGCTTCGACCGGCTGCTCATTGCCACGGGCTCGCACCCGGTCCGTCCGCCGATTCCCGGCATGGACCTGCCGGGGGTGCACCCCTGCTGGACGCTGGAGGACGCGCGCGCCATCATGCGGCTGGCCCGCCCCGGGGCCCGCGTGCTGCAGATGGGGGCCGGATTCATCGGCTGCATCATCATGGAGGCGCTGAAGCAGCGAGGGGTGACCCTGACCGTGGTCGAGATGGGCGACCGCATGGTGCCGCGGATGATGGGGCCGGCGGCCGGCGGCATGATCCGGGCCTGGTGCGAAGCGCAGGGCGTGCGGGTGTTCACCGGCACCAAGGTGGAGGCGATCGAGCGCGCTGCTGGCGAGGCCTTGCGGGTGCGCCTGTCCAACGGCGAGGCGCTGGAGGTGGATTTGGTCATCAGCGCCACGGGCGTGCGCCCGGCCATCGGCTTTCTGGAGGGCTCGGGCGTGACCTGCCTGCTGGGCGTGCTCACCGACGAGCACATGCAGACCAATGTGCCCGGCATCTACGCCGCTGGCGACTGCGCCGAGGCCTTCGACAAGGTCAGCGGCAAGGCCATCGTCAGCGCCATCCAGCCCAACGCGGCCGATCAGGCCTATGTGGCGGCCATGAACATGGCCGGCAAGCCCGCCGAACTCAAGGGCGTGACGCAGATCAACGTGCTCGACACGCTGGGCCTGATCTCGGCGAGCTTTGGCAACTGGGAGGGGGTGCCTGGCGGCGAATCGGTCGAGCGGCACGACCCCGAACGGCACCGGGTGCTCAGCCTACAGTTCGATGGCGACGTCATGGTCGGCTGCAACAGCGTGGGCTGGACCGAGCACATCGGCGTGATGCGCGGCCTGGTGGAAGGGCGCGTGCGGCTGGGTCCGTGGAAAGACCGCCTGCTGCAAGATCCGACTCAACTCATGAAAGCTTATCTGGCCACGGCACAGGCTCAGGGGCGCTGGAGCGGCCCGGCCGATGCCCGGCGCCGTTGATGCCCCGATGCGAGTCACCCTCAAACTGTTTGCCACCCTGGGCGACTACCTGCCTGCAGACGCCCGCTTCAATCAGGTCGAGCTCGATCTGGAAGCCGGCACCACTGTGCAGGCGGTGATCGAGCGCCACAACCTGCCTCCGAAGCTGGTGCATCTGGTGCTGGTCAATGGGCATTTCGTCCCGCCCCAGGAACGATCGGGCCGTGCGCTCGCCGAAGGCGATGTGCTGGCCATTTGGCCCCCGATTGCAGGCGGCTGAAGCGGTGCAATCGGTTTACGCCGAGGCGTTCGAGCGCGAAATGGCCAGCAGCGTGAGCGAGTGGCTGGACCGCCTGCCGCAGGCCATCGGCCCATGCCTCTGGGAGCGGCTCAGCGACTCGGCCGCCGTGGTGCGCTGGCCGGATGGCAGGTTGCGGCTGTGCTGGCAGCCATTGCCAGACCGCGTGATGGGCTCGATCCGGCTGCCGCGCCTGGCGGTGGCGTTTCGGTTCGAGGGCTTGAGCGCCGAGCAGCGTGCCCAATTCATGCGGCGCTTTGATCTGGTGCTGCAGCGCGGTGGCGGTTGATCCTGGGGCTGCGTGGCCAGCCCCGGGCGCTCAGGCGCGGCGTGCCAGCCAAGCCAGCAGCGGCCAGGCAGCCACGGCCACCACGGCCCCAGCCCCCAGTGCGCTGCTGCCCAAGAAGGCCCAGTCCACCCAATATTTCAGTTCGCTCAGGCTGGAGGCCGTCAATGCCGGCGCCAGCACAAACACGACGATGGCCGCAAACACCCCGAGGATGAGGGTGGAAGGCAGCGCGCGCCGCCATTGGGCGCCGGGCGAGCGCCACACCGCCACCAGCAGGGCGAGCCACGCCAGCGCCCCGATGGCGAGAAACCCGAACGCGGGGCGCAGGATTTCGTAAATGATGTTGAGTCCAAGCCAGATTTCGTACATGCGTCTCTCCTGGTGTCAGGCGCGGCCTTTGAGCACGGCGATGTAAGCCGGCTTGAGCATGCGGTGCTTCATCACCCAGGCAAAGTAGCTTTCCTGCATGGGGTCGATCATCGGCAGCGTGGGGGTGAGCCGGCCTTCGTAGTCGAACTCGATCAACATGGCCGAACCTTCCCGCAGAATCAGCGGGCAGGAGGTGTAGCCGTCGAATTGCTGGCTCGGCTCCCGCCCGTTGATCACGTCGATCAGATTGGTGGCCACCATCGGGGCGCTTTTCTTGACGGTGGCGGCGGTCTTGCCGCGGCGAGTGCCGTTGACATCGCCCAGTCCGAACACATTCGGGTAGCGGCGATGGCGCAAAGTCTGCTCGTCCACCTCCAGCCAGCCGCCAGCGGCAAAGGGACCTTCTTTCCAGGCCAGATCGCTTTGGCGCACCACGTCCGGCGCGCTCATGGGGGGCACCACGTGGATAAAGTCGTAATCCACGGTGCGGCTTTCCCCTTCGGGCGAGGTGAAGGTGGCGCGCCGGCTGCCGATGTCGATGCCGGTGAGCCGCTCGTTGTATTCCACGCCGATGCCCAGATCGCTCCAGCGCTGGAGGATGCTGTCGTTGACGGCTTTGACGCCAAACACCGCGCCGATGCCGGAATAGAAGGTGATTTGGCTGTTGGCCAGCGTGCCGGCCTGCCGCAGTCGGTCGGCCAGCATGAAGGTCATCTTGAGGGGGGCGCCGGCGCATTTCAGCGGCGTGGCCGGCAGCGTCATGACGGCTCGGCCGCCGGTGCCACGGAAAGCGTCCATGGCCGACCAGGTGGCGGCTGCGGCATCCACGCTGGCGTACACCGAGCCCAGGCCGTTTTGCCCGATGGCGGCCACGTCCATGCCTTCGATGGCACCGTAGTTGAGTTGTACCCCGGTGGCCACCACCAGAAAGTCATAACCGATGCGCTGCCCGCTGCGGGTGACCACGGCATTGGCGGCAGGGTCGAACTCGGCCACAAAGTCTTTCACCCATTCCACCCCGGCAGGGTGGTAGCGGTCGTTGCGGTCCACCACCTTGCTGGCTGGCCACACGCCACTGGCCACCAGGGTCCATCCCGGCTGGTAGTAGTGCGCTTCGCGTCCATCGACGATGGTGATGCGTGCGCCATCGAGCCCTTTGCTCAAGCGGTTGGCCACGGCAATGCCCGCCAGCCCACTGCCCACGATCACGATGCGGGCGTTGGTTTTCGTGCGGGCCTGCGCGGGCAGACTGGCGCCGCTGAGGGAGGCCGCCAGCGGCATGGCGGCCAGACTGCCCAGCAGTCGACGGCGTTGGGGATCGGCGGATTTCATGGCTTGCGTCCTGACATTCATACTCCTGGGGGTGTGAATGTACAGCCATGAAACCCTCATGGTTTTGATTTTTCTCAAACCAGGCCGCCCCAGAAGCGGGCCTGGCGAGGTGCGGCTCAGCGGACGCTTCGGCGTGCGGGTGCTGCGGCGCCAGTGCGCTGCTCGATGTGGCGGAAGGTGATGCGGCCTTTGGTCAGGTCGTAAGGCGAGAGTTCGAGCGACACCTTGTCGCCTGCCAAGATGCGGATGTGGTGTTTTTTCATCTTGCCGGCCGAGTAGGCCACCAGGGTGTGGCCGTTGTCCAGCGTGACGCGGTAGCGCGAGTCGGGCAACACTTCATCCACCTTGCCCTGCATTTCGATGAGATCTTCTTTGGCCAAGGGTCTTTCCTTTAAAAAGGTTTGCGCACTGCCCAGTCGTGCGGGCAGTGGCATGGGGTTGACAGGGTGGTCCAATGGCCTGCGGGGCTAGTGCCGCAACGCCAATGCCACGCAGCAGGCATGGGCCGCCAGCGGGAACCACACGAAAAAAAACGCCCGCCACGCCATTGAAGCTGACGCCTCGGAAGTACCGGCAGGCGCTTCAGGGGGCTGATGACCCGGAAGGGTCAAGGGCGAGTCATGCAACAGAGGTTGCAACGGCGAGAGGGCCGCAACCTAAGTATTTTAACCGCTCAGGGCCGGCTTGACCACCACCATTGTGCGCTCAGTATGCCCAACCACGTCAGCGTCAGGGAGCCAAACAGATGCAGGCCCCCGTTGAGCAGGGCCAGGTTCACCCGGCCGCTCTGCAGCATGGCCACCGTCTCGACCGAAAAGGTGGAAAAGGTGGTGAGTGCACCCAGCAGCCCGGTGACGATGGCCAGACGCCAGGTGGGGTCGAGCCCGCTGTGCTGCTGGAAGAACACCACCGCCACGCCCACGGCGTAGGCACCGATCCAGTTGGCGGTCAGTGTGCCCCAAGGCAGCAGTTGGCCGGGGTTGAGCCAGACACTGAGCTGCCAGCGACTCAAGGCGCCGATGCAGGCCCCCAGGCAGATGGCGACGACGGTGAGCATGGCCGCAGTGTAACCCGCCGTCAGAGCAGTTCGCCACCCAGGGCGGCCGTCAGGTCGTTGATGAGGGCGCTCAATTCGCCGGTGGCAATGGCCGCGTCGGCATCGAAGCCGCCTTCGTCTTCGGCGCTGGCGTTGTCTTCGAACACACCGTCCAGGAAGGCGATCTTGCTCAGCACCGTGCTTTCCGTGAGCACGAAGCTCACACGGCCATCCCAGTCGAGCGCGAGTTTCGTCGGCAGCTTGCCCTGGCTGATGTGCAGCCGCATCTGTTCCTCATCCAGGTGATGGCGGGTGAACTTGACGACCGATTTGAGCTCGTCGGACGACTTCAATTCCACCTCCCGGCCGGGGGCAAAGTGGGCGGGCCAGTCGTCGGCGCTGCCGCTGAGCCAGGCCGTCATGGCGGCTTGGGGTGACATCTGGGTGTTGAACGGGCTGAGCTGCAAGCCGTCCAGCCCTTTGACCAGGGCGGTGATGACGGCGTCGGCGCGGGCCTGGCTGCTGGTGTCCAGGATCAGGCGGCCGGCCTGCAAGTCCATCCAGACCATCACGCTGGCCGTTTTGGCAAAGGCCATTGGCAGCAGCGTCTGCACGATTTCGTCGCGCAGCTCGCGGCTTTCCTTGCGGCCTGGCTTGCGGCCTTCCTGGGCTTCGATTTGGGCCACGCGCTCGTCGAGGTGGCGCTTGATGACCGAGCCAGGCACGGCCTTGGTCTCGATCTGGAAGCGCAGGATGCGGTGTCCCCCCACGAGTTCTACCAGGGCGCCATGCGCCTGGCCGCGGGGCGGCACCCAGCCCATCGATTGGTCTTGCGTGGCGCCGCAGGGCTCGAATGGCATGGCGGCCAGCGCTTCTTCCATCTGCTCCACCGGGGCCGACCAGCCGGCGCCGATGCGGTAGATCATCACATGCTTGAACACGGGTTCCCTTCTTGGCGTAGTGAGCCCGGCATCTTAGTGGATGCCGGGCCGTGGCAGGCGGGAAATGCCTGGGAGGGCAGGCACTCGTGTCAGCGCGTCACATGCGCGAAGGCAGCCAGGTGGCAATGCCCGGGAACCACCACAGCAACAGCAGCGCCAGCGCCATGAGCGCGAAGTAGGGGGCGGTGACCTTGGCGATGTAGGTGATCTCGCGCCCTGTCATGCCCTGGAGCACGAACAGGTTGAAACCCACGGGCGGCGTGATCTGCGCCATCTCCACCACGATGACCACAAAGATCCCGAACCAGATGAGGTCGATGCCGGCACCGCTGATGGTCGGCAGGATGACGCCCATGGTCAGCACGATCATGGAAATGCCGTCGAGAAAGCAGCCCAGCAGGATGTAGAACAGCGCAATCGCCAGAATGAGCATGCCGCTGGACAGGCCCAGCCCGGTGACGAACTCGGCCAGTTGGCGCGGCAGACCGATGTAACCCATCGACAGGGTGAGGAAGGCTGCGCCCGCCAGGATGAGCGCGATCATGCAGTACAGGCGGGTGGCGCCGAGCAGTGAATCGCGGAAGCTGCGCCAATTCAGCGAGCCTTGGGTGGCCGACAAAATGAGCGCCCCCACCACACCGACGGCAGCGGCTTCGGTGGCCGTGGCCACGCCGCTGTAAATGGAGCCGATCACGCCGCCGATCAGCAGGACCACCGGCAGCAGGTGACGCGATTCCCACAGCTTGCGGCCAATGGTGGTAGCGGCTTCGGCGCGGGGGACCTTGTCGGGGTTGAGCAAGGCCCAGACCATGAGGTAGCCACTGAACAGCCCACCCAGCAGCAGCCCCGGGAGCACCCCGGCCATGAACAGCTTGGCAATCGACACCTCTGCCGCCACGCCATAGACGATCATGATGATGGACGGCGGGATCAGCAGGCCCAGCGTGCTGGCGCCACCCAGGGAGCCGATGATCTTGTCGGCCGGGTAGTTGCGCTGGCTCAGCTCGGGGATGCTCATCTTGCCCACGGTGGCGCAGGTGGCGGCCGAGGAGCCCGAAACGGCGGCAAAGATGGTGCAGCCCACCACATTGGTGTGCAGCAGGCGCCCCGGCAGCGGGTTCACCCAGGGGGCCAGCCCCTTGAACATGCTTTCCGAAAGCTTGGTGCGGAACAGGATTTCCCCCATCCAGATGAACAGCGGCAAGGCCGTGAGCGTCCAGCTGCTGGAGGCCCCCCAGATGGTGATGGCCATGGCGTCGCCGGCCGGTCGGGAGGAAAAGAGTTCCATGCCGATCCAGGCCACGCCCGCCAGCGTGAGGCCGATCCACACGCCACTGCCCAGCAGGGCAAACAGCGCGACGATCAGGGCAAAAGTGAGGATGGCCTCATTCATGGGGCGGGTCTCCGGCCTGGCTGGGCGCAGGGCGGCGCTGGCCGCGCCATTCCAGCACCCACTCGTCGAGGAAGGCAATGAACAGCACGGTCGTGCCAATCACCATGGTGATCTGGGGTATCCACAGGGGCGTGGCGTCGCTCGAAGTGGAAATATCGTTGAACAGATGGGACTGCCAGGCCAGCCGAGCGGCATAGAAGGCAAACAGGCCCGACAGCAATACCGCGATGCTCAGTGACCACAGTTCCAGCACGCGGCGGGCTCGCCCTTGTAGCTTGCCAATGATGAGCGTGACGCGGATGTGTTCGTTGCGCTTGAGCGTGTGCGCCAGCGCGAGGAAGCCGGCGCCGGCCATCGCGTAGCCCGCGTAGGCATCGGTGCCGGGCACGTAGAAGTGGAACAGGCGGCTGGCGATGGACAGCAGAACCATCAGCAGCACGCCGATCATGAAAAGCGCCGCCAGCCAGGCGGCGCTCAGGTACAGGGCGTCGAGCAGGCGGCGCATGGCGGGTTTACTTGCGGAAGGCGATCATCAGGGCCTGGCCTTCGGGTCCGGCCTTCTCCAGCCATTCCTTGAGCATGGTCTCACCGACTTTTTCCATGTCGGCCTTGAGCTGGGCCGATGGGGGCAGCACCTCCATGCCGTTGGCCTTGAGCGTGGCCAGGGTGTCGGTGTTGACCTTGCGCGAGGCTTCCCAGCCGCGCTTCTCGGCATCGGCGGCGGCCTTGAGCACGGCGTCCTGGGTTGCCTTGTCGAGGGCGTTGAAGGCCCGTTTGTTCACGATCACCGCGTTCTTGGGCAGCCAGGCCTGCACGTCGTAGTAGTACTTGAGGTGCTCGTAGAGCTTGCTGTCCACACCCGTGGCGCCGGAGGTCATGTTGGCCTCGACCACGCCCGTGGCCAGCGCCTGCGACAGTTCGGCGGCCTGGACCGTGACCGGCTGGGCGCCCACCAGTTGGGCGATGCGGGTGGTGGACGGGCTGTAGGCGCGCCACTTGCTGCCGCGCAGGTCGGCGGCGCTGTTCAGCGGCTTCTTGCTGTAGATGCCCTGGGGCGGCCAGGCCACGGCATACAACAGCATCATGCCTTGCTCATCGAGCTTTTTGGCCAGAATGGGCTTTTGCGCTTGGTACAGCCGGAAGGCGTCGTCATAGCCGGTGGCCAGGAAGGGGATACCGTCGGCACCGAAAATCTCCCACTCGTTCTGGTAAGCCGCCAGCAGGATTTCACCGATCTGGGCTTGCCCCCCTTGTACCGCGCGCTTGATCTCCGGCGCCTTGAACAGCGAGGCATTGGCATGTACCGTGATTTTCAGCTTGCCACCGGTGGCTTGATCGATATCGGCCGCGAACTGGTTGAGGTTGACGGTGTGAAAGTTCGAGGCCGGGTAGGCCGAGGGGAGGTCCCAGCGGGTCTGGGCTTGAGCCAGGCTGCCAAAGGCCAGTGCACTGGCGGCCAGGGTGAGGGTGAACAGGCGACGCTTCATGTGATGACTCCAATCGGTGCAAAAGGTTGAGATCGGGAAACACGTAGCAAAGGACGGGCCAGGCCCGCTGTCCGGCCAGAGCGCTGGGCGCCCGACAAGGCGTTGCCATTGTGCGCGTGGCCTGTGCAAAGTGTCATGCGTGTTTTCCCTAAATGTCAATAAATTGTTGGCAATTTGTTGGAAAAATTCTTAGACTACGGCGTCGTCATCCTGCACAGGAGAAGTGCCCATGCCCCGTTCACGTGCCGCAGGCCAGCCTGGTGCGGCCGGCAGCCTCGACAAGCCGCGCATCGTGTCTTCGGCCCACCTCGTTTCCCCGCAGAGCGCCGAGATGAGCGAGTTCGAGTTTGGCCTGATCGTCGCCGGCAATGCGTTCCACCGCTGGATCGTCCATTGCATGAGTGCGGCTGGTCTGAAGGATCTCACGCCGCTGGACGTGCTGGTGCTGCACCATGTGACGCATCGCGCCCGCGACAAGCGGCTGGCCGATATTTGCTTCATCATGAACGTGGAGGACACCCACCTCATCAACTACTCGCTCAAGAAGCTGCAAGGGTTGGGGGTGGTGGCGTCGAGCAAGAACGGCAAGGAAGTCACCTATGCCGCCACCGACACCGGCAAGGCCTATGTGGAGCGTTACCGGGCGATCCGCGAGGCCTGCCTCATCAACGCGCTCAAGGCGGATGATGCGCTCAACCGTGACATCGGTGAACTGGCACGGCTGCTGCGCGTGCTCTCCGGCGTGTATGACCAGGCGGCCCGGGCGGCGGCCTCCATGTAACTCTTTTCAAGTCCATCATGCAAACCACACCCACCCAGACCCTTGACGCTCGCTGGCAATTCTGGATCGACCGCGGCGGCACCTTCACCGACATCGTGGCACGGCGGCCCGACGGCAGCCTCACCACGCACAAGCTGCTGAGCGAGAACCCCGAGCAATACCGCGACGCGGCGGTGGCCGGCATTCGCCACCTGCTGGGCCTGCAGCCCGGCCAACCCATCACGCCTGAGCAGGTGGAGTGCGTGAAAATGGGCACCACCGTGGCCACCAACGCGCTGCTGGAGCGCAAGGGCGAGCCCACGCTGCTGGTGACCACGCGGGGCTTTCGTGACGCGCTGCGCATCGCGTACCAGAACCGGCCGCGCCTGTTCGACCGCCACATCGTGCTGCCCGAGCTGTTGTACGAGCGCGTGATCGAGGCGCAGGAGCGCATGAGCGCCCAAGGCGAGGTCATCGAGCCGCTGGACGAGCTCCACCTGCGCGAACGCCTGTGGGCCGCCTACGACGCCGGCCTGCGCAGCGTGGCCATCGTGTTCATGCACGGCTACCGCTACACCGCGCACGAGGCCCGTGCCGCCGAACTGGCGCGCGAAGTGGGCTTCACGCAGATCAGCACCAGCCACGGCACCAGCCCGATGATGAAATTCGTCAGCCGGGGGGACACGACGGTGGTGGACGCCTACCTCTCGCCCATCCTGCGCCGTTATGTGGACCAGGTGGCGGCCGAGATGCCGGGTGTGCGTCTGTTTTTCATGCAGTCCTCCGGTGGGTTGACCGATGCCCACGCCTTCCAGGGCAAGGACGCCATCCTCTCCGGCCCGGCAGGGGGCATCGTGGGCATGGCGCGTACCGCCAGCCTGGCCGGGCATGGCAAGGTCATCGGCTTCGACATGGGGGGCACCTCCACCGACGTGAGCCACTACGCGGGTGCTTTCGAACGCGAGTTCGAAACCCAGGTGGCCGGTGTGCGCATGCGTGCGCCCATGATGAGCATCCACACCGTGGCGGCCGGCGGGGGCTCGCTGCTGCAGTTCGATGGCGCCCGTTTCCGTGTGGGACCCGAGAGCGCAGGCGCCAACCCCGGCCCGGCCTGCTACCGCCGTGGCGGTCCGCTGGCCGTGACCGATGCCAATGTGATGGTGGGCAAGCTGCAGCCCGATCACTTCCCGCGCACCTTCGGCCCCCAGGCCGACCAGCCTTTGGATGCCGACGTGGTGCGCCGGCGCTTTGCCGAACTGGGGGCGCAGACCGGACTGAGCCCCGAAGCCTGCGCCCAGGGTTTCATCCGCATCGCTGTGCAGCAAATGGCCAACGCCATCAAGAAAATCTCGGTGGCGCGCGGTTATGACGTGACGCGCTACACCCTGCAATGCTTTGGCGGTGCCGGTGGTCAGCACGCCTGCCTGGTGGCCGACGCGCTGGGCATGACGAAGGTGTTCGTGCATCCGCTGGCAGGCGTGCTCAGCGCCTACGGCATGGGCCTGGCCGACCAGAGCGTGATGCGCGAGCAGGCGGTGGAAGTCCCGCTGGAGGCGGGGGCGCTCGCCGGCATCGCCGCCCAACTCGATGCGCTGGCGGCAGCCGCCACCGATGAATTGCAGCGCCAGCAAGTGGGGCGAGGGCAGGTGGTGGTGCACCGCCGGGTGCATGTGCGCTACGCCGGCAGCGACTCGGCGCTGGTGGTGCCGTTTGGCGACTTGGCCACCATCGTCGCGGGCTTCGAGCAGGCATATCGCCAGCGCTTTGCCTTCGTCATGAAGGGCAAGCCCTTGGTGGTGGAAGCGGTATCGGTCGAGGCGGTGATCGGTGGTGAGGCGCCGGCCGAGCAGGCCCGGCCACTTGCCCCGGCGCGGGAGACGCCACGCCGGGCCACCGTGCGCGTCTATACCGAAGGGGTGGACGGCGCCGACGCCTGGCACGACGCTGCCCTGGTGGTGCGTGAAGACCTGCGCCCCGGCGACGTGATTCCCGGCCCGGCCATCATCGCCGAAAAAAACGCCACCACCGTCGTGGAACCCGGCTGGCAGGCCACGCTCACCGCGCTCGACCACCTCGAATTGGTGCGCACCGTGCCGCGTGCGCAACGCTTTGCCGCCGGCACCCAGGTGGATCCGGTGCTGCTGGAGGTGTTCAACAACCTGTTCATGAACATCGCCGAACAGATGGGGTTGCAACTGCAGAACACGGCCTACTCGGTGAACATCAAGGAACGGTTGGACTTTTCCTGCGCGTTGTTCGACGCCGAAGGCCACCTGATCGCCAATGCCCCTCACATGCCGGTACACCTGGGCAGCATGGGCGAAAGCATCCAGACCGTGATCCGCGAGAACCGGGGGCGCATGAGGCCTGGCGACGTGTACGTGCTCAACGACCCCTACCACGGCGGCACCCACCTGCCCGACGTGACCGTGATCACCCCCGTGTACGTGGGTGATGTGGCAGAGCCCACCTTCTACGTGGGCTCGCGCGGCCATCACGCCGACATCGGCGGCACCACCCCGGGCTCCATGCCGCCCTTTTCCACCCGCATCGAGGAAGAGGGCGTGCAGATCGACAACTTCCTGCTCGTCCAAGGCGACGGGCGTGGCGGCGGCACGTTGCGCGAGGCCGAATTGCTGGCATTGCTGGGCAGTGGACCCTACCCGAGCCGCAATCCGCAGCAAAACCTGGCCGACCTGAAAGCGCAGATCGCCGCCAACGAAAAAGGCGTGCAGGAACTGCGCAAAATGGTGGAGCAGTTCGGGCTGGACGTGGTGCAGGCCTACATGCGCCACGTGCAGGACAACGCCGAGGAAGCGGTGCGCCGCGCCATCGACCGGCTGGCCACGCGCCTGAAAAACGGTCAATTCACCCTGCCGCTGGACAACGGCGCGCAGATCCGCGTGGCGGTGCGCATCGACGCGGCCAGCCGCAGCGCCGTGATCGACTTCACCGGCACCAGCGAGCAGCAGACCAACAACTTCAACGCCCCCAAAGCCGTGTGCATGGCGGCGGTGCTGTACGTGTTCCGCACCCTGGTGGACGACGACATCCCACTGAATGCCGGCTGCCTGAAGCCCTTGCAGGTGATCATCCCCGAAGGCTGCATGCTCAATCCGAATCCGCCGGCCTCGGTGGTGGCGGGCAATGTCGAAACCTCCACCTGCATCACCAACGCGCTCTTTGGCGCACTGGGCGTCATGGCCGGTGCCCAGCCCACCATGAACAACTTCACCTTCGGCAACGCCCAGCACCAGTATTACGAAACCATTTCGGGCGGCAGCGGCGCTGGTGGCGAGTTCGACGCGCACGGGCGGCTGGTGGGTGGCTTCGACGGCACAGCGGTGGTGCAGACCCACATGACCAACTCGCGCCTGACCGACCCCGAGGTGCTGGAATTCCGCTTCCCGGTGCGGCTGGAAAGCTACGAAATCCGCCACGGCTCGGGCGGGGCCGGTCGCTGGAAGGGGGGCGATGGGGGTGTGCGGCGCATTCGCTTCCTGGAGCCCATGACGGCGAGCATCCTGTCCAACGGCCGGGTGCATCCGGCCTTCGGCATGGACGGTGGACAGCCCGGCGCGCCGGGTATCAATCGGGTCATCCGCGCCGACGGTTCGGTAGAAACGCTGGCGCACATCGGCCAGGCCGACATGCAACCGGGCGATGTGTTTGAAATCCATACCCCTGGTGGAGGCGGGTTCGGCACCCATCCTGCGGCCAACAGGTGACATTCCCGTCTGACGGGCGCATACTTGACACTGTTGTCCGTCAGACGCGAGGGAAACGCATGAAACGCACACACCGCCTGGCAGCAGCGGGGCTGCTGGCTTGCGCCGCTGCCGCAGGCCATGCCCAGGCCATGAAGCCGGGTCTTTGGGAGCACCATGTTGTCACCAAAAGCGACAGTGGAACCATCGAACGCATGGCCGCCGAGATGCGCCGCCAGTTGGAAAGCCTGCCTCCCGAGCAGCGCCGCCAGATGGAAACCATGATGGCCGCCCAAGGCATGGGCATCGATGCCAGCGGGCAGACCATCAAGGTGTGCCTCACTGCCGAGCAAGCCAAAAAACTCGATATCGCCATGCCCGACGGCAGTTGCACCCAGCAGGTGCTCCAGCGATCAGCCAGCAGCATGAAGGTGGCTTTTCAGTGCAAGGGCGATGCGCCCATGCGCGGGGAGTCTGAAGTCCGGTTCCAAGGGGATACGGGGTACACCGCCCAATCTGTGGTGCATACCACGGTCGATGGCAAGCCTGAACGCTTGCAGATGACGCAGACGGGGAAGTGGTTGGGTGCGCAATGCGGCAATATCCAGCCGGTGCGCTGAAGCGCCTGGAGCGGCTGATGGGAATCGAACCCACGTCTTGAGCTTGGGAAGCTCAGGTCCTACCATTGAACGACAGCCGCCTGTCTTTGCAGCTGCGTAGTGTAGCAGCTTCAGGCGGCTTGGATCGGGTCAGGCGCTTGAGCCTCATGCCGTCGAGCGCTCAAGGGCGGCCGAGCACGAAGTACAGCCCGGTATAGCCCCGCGGCGCGTGCACGATGCCCAAGTACAAAGGCCCAATGCCGGTATCGGCCCCGATGTAGAGGCTGGAGCCCAGGCGCCAACGGCGCTGCGCCGATCCGGGTGGCGCCAGCGCGCCGTCCGTCCAGGCGGTGCCGGCTTCCAGGCTGCCGCCCGCAAACAGGCTGCGCACCAGTCCTGGCTGGTACGGCAGCCGCTGGTAGTAGCCCAGCCGCAGCAGCGCCAGCCGGTTGCCTGCCAGTTGGCCCAGTCGGTAGCCCGAAAGGTTGTGGAACCCGCCCAGGGCATATTCATCCACGGCGCCTGCTGCCACGGCACTCGAACTGGCCAGCCGCATGTAGGCGTTCCAGGTGTGGGGGCCGTGGCTGTATACCTGCTGGGCGGTGAGGTTCCAGCGCACGAAATCGGTTTTTTGCGCCAGCACCCGGTAGTGGCCTTGCTGCAGGTCGAGCGTGTAGCGGTAGCCGCTGGTGGGGAAGTGGGCCCGGTCGAGCTGGTCCGCCACCCAGGCCAGCCGCATGGCGGCTTCTGTCCAATGGATGGGGGTCAGCGAAAAGCCTGCCGTGTCGTTCACATAATCGGGCAGCGACTGCCGGCGCGCCCCCAGCACGCCGATGCGAAGGTCGCCGGCATGGTTGGTGCGCCCGAGGTGCCAGCCCAAATCCAGGCCAATGCGGCTGGTGCGCCGGCGAAACAGCGCAAAGGGATCGCCGTCGCTGTCGAACCATTCGATCTTGCGCAGTTCGTGCTCGGCATAGAGGCTGCTGAACCACTGGCGGTCGTGGCCCAGGGGCTGGAACCATTCGGTGCCCGCGCTCACGGTGGCGCCCAGCTCCAAGCGGCTGCGCAGTTGCGCACCGAGTGTGGTGAGGTCGCGCCGGGTGTGGCTCAAGCGCAGGTTGAAGTCGCCCAGCCCCTGGAAGTCGGTTCTCAAGTCCAGCCCGATGCGAAACTGATGCAGGCCGGCCGGGTTGTCGCTGAGGGTGTAGATCAACCCTTCTTGTCCGGAGGCCGGCTCGCGTTGCAGCCGGTAGTCGATGCGGCGGGTTTCATCCAGCGCCAGCAGGCGTTTGATGTCGGATTCCACGGCGTCGGCGGCCAGGGGCGTGCCAGGCTGTACGTCCAAGCGCCGTTGCAGCCTTTGGGCCTGTTGGGGGGGGGCGCCTTCAATCTGCACGAAAGCCAGCGATTGTGGCAGACTGTCCAGCAAAGCGGCATGGCGCAGGCGCCGCTGGGCCTGCCAAGCCTGGTAGTCGTCGGCGGGCAGCGCGAAGCGCTCCAGTGAGGCCGCCACGCTTTCCCCATAGCGCAGGCCCAGGCGCACCAGTTCCTCGGCCTGGTCGAAGCTGGCCGAAGTGAGGTTGCCCAGTTGGGGCTGCAGCAGCAGATCGTCGTGGGTGAGCAGGGCAGTGGCCCGCTGCACGTTCTGTTCCGTCAGGATGTTGATCATCTGCAGCGTGATGCCAATCACGCTGTCGAGGCTGTCACGGTTGGCCAGCGGGGTGCCGATGTTGACGGCGATGATGCGGTCGGCGCCCATCTGCCGCGCCACATCCACCGGCAGGTTGTTTACCAGCCCCCCATCGCCCAGCAGCCGGCCTTCCCACTCCAGCGGGGCAAACACCCCGGGCACGGACATGCTGGCCCGCAACGCCGCGGCCAGATCGCCCTGGCGTAGCAGCACCGCTTCGCCGCTGACCATGTCGGTGGCCACGGCCCGAAACGGGATCGGCAGTTCGTCGAAGTCGGCCAGGTCGCGCGTATGCAGGGTGTAGCGGCGCAGCAGCAGCTCCAGCGAACGGCTGGAGACGGCCCCGCTGGGCAGCACGAATTGGCCATCGCGAAAGCCCAACTGCAGCACGGCGGAGAAGTTGAAGTCCTCCTCCTTCTGCCGCTGCGACAGCGTGGGCCGCGGCACCCTTGCAGAGAACAGCGCGTTCCAGTCCACCGCCAGAATTTCCCGCTCCAGTTCGGCCGGGCTCATGCCGCTGGCATACAGGCCGCCGATGATGGCGCCCATGGAGGTGCCCACCACCATGTCCACCGGCACACGGGCTTCTTCCAGGGCTTTGAGTACACCCACGTGGGCAAAGCCCCGCGCCCCACCGCCCGAGAGCACCAGCGCGGTCACAGGGCGTTCGGCGGGCGGTGAGGCCGCAGCCAGGCCGGGCAGGCAGCAGCCCACGAAAGCCCAAAGTCCAAGGAGCAAGCGGTTCAACAGCAGCGGCATGGAGGTGGGGATGGTATGGCGTTGCGGCTGAGTGTAAAGACAAAGGGCTCCGCATGACGGAGCCCTTGGCATCGTTGCAGGCGGCGGGTGCCTGGATAGGATTTACTTCAGCACGTCGCCCACGCAGACGTATTTGATTTCCACGTAATCGTCCATGCCATAGTGGCTGCCTTCGCGGCCGAGGCCAGACTGCTTCACCCCGCCGAAGGGCACGTGCTCAGTGGCCAGTATGCCCACGTTCACGCCGACCATGCCGTATTCCAGCGCTTCGCTGACACGGAAGATCCGGCCCACGTCACGGCTGTAAAAGTAGCTCGCCAGGCCGAACTCGGTGTCATTGGCCGCGGCGATGGCCTCGGCCTCGGTCTCAAACTTGAACACCGGCGCGAAGGGACCGAAGGTCTCCTCACGGGCGCAGAGCATGTCGGCATGGGCGTCGGCCACCACGGTGGGGGCAAAGAACTGGCCTTGCAAGCGGTGACCGCCGACCAGCACGCGGCCGCCCTTGGCCACGGCGTCTTGCACGTGGCGCTCCACCTTTTGCAGTGCCGTCTCTTCGATCAGCGGCCCTTGGTTGACCCCCTCCTCAAAGCCGTTGCCCACTTTGGCTGTGGCCACTTTGGCGGCGAATTTCTGCACGAACTCCTCGTACACCCCGGCTTGCACGTAAATACGGTTGGAGCACACGCAGGTCTGGCCGGCGTTGCGGTATTTGCTGGCAAAAGCCCCTTCCACGGCCGAGTCGATGTCGGCATCGTCGAACACGATGAAGGGGGCATTGCCACCCAGTTCTAGCGAGAGCTTTTTGATCGTGGGCGCGCACTGGGCCATCAGGATGCGGCCCACTTCGGTGGAGCCGGTGAAGCTCAAATGCCGCACCACGGGGCTGGCGCACAACACCTTGCCCACGGCCACGGAGTTGGCGCTGTCGGCGGTGATGACGTTGAGCACGCCGGCCGGAATGCCGGCACGCAAGGCCAGCTCAGCAGCGGCCAAGGCCGTCAGGGGCGTCTGCTCGGCGGGCTTGATGACCACGGGGCAACCGGCGGCCAGGGCAGGGGCCACCTTGCGGGTGATCATGGCCAGCGGGAAGTTCCACGGCGTGATGGCGGCGCACACGCCGATGGGCTGCTTGAGCACCAGCAGCCGGCGGTTGTTGTCGAACTGCGGCAGCGTCTCGCCATTGACGCGCTTGGCCTCCTCGGCAAACCACTCCACGAAGCTGGCGCCATAGGCCACTTCGCCCTTGGCTTCAGGCAGGGGCTTGCCTTGCTCGGCCGTCATCAGGCGGCCCAGGTCGTCCTGATTGGCCATCAGCAACTCGTACCACTTGCGCAGGATGTTGCTGCGCTCCTTGGCGGTCTTGGCTTTCCAGGCGCCCCAGGCGGCGTCGGCGGCCGCAATGGCGGCTTCGGCATCCGCTGGGCCCAGGTTGGCCACGTCGGCCAAGTGCTGGCCGGTGGCGGGGTCGTGCACGGCAAAGCGGCTGCCGCCAGCGGCCCACTGGCCGTTGATCAAGGCATCGGTTTTGAGCAGTGTTGGGTCTTTGAGCAGGGCCAGGGGGGAAGCCTTCATGTCCATGGTCGGTTGTCTCGTTGGTTGTTGAATGGGTGAAACTGACTGTAATGGCGGGCAGCCTCAGCGGGCCATGTACAGATAAGGCTGCAACAGAAAGGACTGTGCAGCCTCCCGAACCGGTACAGACGATGATACGGCTTGCCGAGTGGAATCGCCAGAGAGGGGGTCAACCGCGGGGCCGCGCAGCTTCCAACCACACCGCCGCGTCCTTGCCCAAAGCAGGCGGGGGGCGTTGGGCGGTGGGGCGTTGGCCGTCGAACAGCACGGGGTGGGCCACCATGGGTGGGTGGCCGTGGTGGGCGGGCAGCGTCATGCCACGCGCGGCCACGTGGGGGTGTTCCATCACTTGCGCCACCTCCAGGATGGGGGCGCAGGGCACGCCAGCCTGGTCGAGCAGGCGCACCCAGTCGGCGGTGTCGCGCGCCAGCGTCCAGCCGGTGATCAGGGGCACCAGCGTCTGGCGGTGCTCCACGCGGGCGGGGTTGGTGGCAAAGCGCGCGTCGCGGGCCACGGCGGGGTGGCCGGCCACCTCGCAGAAGCGGGTGAACTGCCCATCGTTGCCCACGGCCAGCACCATGTGCCCGTCGCGGGTGGGGAACACCTGGTAGGGCACGATGTTGGGGTGAGCGTTGCCCATGCGGGTGGGGCGCGTCTGGCCGATCAATTGGTTGCTGGCCTGGTTGGCCAGCATGGCCACCTGCACGTCGAACAGCGCCGCGTCGATCACCCGGCCCTTGCCGGTGCGCTGGCGCTCGTGCAGCGCGGCCAGGATGGCCGTGGCCGCGTACACCCCGGTCATCAGGTCGGTCACGGCCACGCCCACCTTCTGCGGCTCCTCGCCGGGGTTGCCGGTGATGCTCATCAACCCGCCTTCGGCCTGGATGGCGAAGTCGTACCCCGCCTTGTGCGCCAGCGGCCCGGTCTGCCCGTAGCCGGTGATGGAGCAGTAGATCAGAGCCGGGTTGAGGGCCTGCAGGCTGGGGGCGTCCAGCCCATACTTGGCCAGTTGGCCGACCTTGTAGTTCTCGATCAGCACATCGGCCTCGCGGGCCAGTTCGCGCACCTGCTGGATGCCTTCGGGGCTGGCGATGTCGATGGCCACCGAGCGCTTGCCCCGGTTGGCGCAGAGGAAGTAGGCGGCCACGCGGTTGTCGCCTTCGCCCCACCACGGTGGGCCCCAGGCGCGGGTGTCGTCGCCGCTGCCGGGGCGCTCCACCTTCAGCACGTCGGCGCCGTAGTCGGCCAGGATCTGCCCGGCCCAGGGGCCGGCCAGCACGCGCGACAGGTCCAGCACCTTCACGCCTTCCAGCGGGCGCGGGGGTGGGGCAGGGGGGCGAAAGTCGGGCAAGGCCATGGATGGGCAGCAAATCAGTTCGAGAACGCGGCAATGCCGGTGATGGCGCGGCCCAGGATGAGGGCGTGGATGTCGTGCGTGCCTTCGTAGGTGTTGACCACCTCCAGGTTCACCAGGTGGCGGGCCACGCCGAATTCGTCGCTGATGCCGTTGCCGCCCATCATGTCGCGGGCCATGCGGGCAATGTCCAGCGCCTTGCCGCAGCTGTTGCGCTTGAGGATGGAGGTGATTTCCACCGCGGCCTTGCCCTCATCCTTCAGCCGCCCCAGGCGCAGGCAGCCTTGCAGGCCCAGGCTGATTTCGGTCAGCATGTCGGCCAGCTTTTTCTGGATGAGCTGGTTGGCGGCCAACGGGCGGCCAAACTGCTGGCGGTCCAGCACATACTGGCGGGCGCGGAGGTAGCAGTCCTCCGCCGCGCCCAGTGCTCCCCACGCGATGCCGTAGCGCGCGCTGTTGAGGCAGGTGAAGGGGCCTTTGAGGCCGCGAATCTCGGGGAAGGCGTTTTCTTCGGGGCAGAACACCTCGTCCATCACGATTTCGCCGGTGATGGACGCCCGCAGGCCCACCTTGCCGTGCACGGCCGGGGCGCTCAGGCCCTTCCAACCCTTTTCCAGAATGAAGCCGCGAATCTGCCCCTCATCGTCCTTGGCCCAGACGACGAACACATCTGCGATGGGCGAGTTGGTGATCCACATCTTGGCGCCGCTCAAGGCATAGCCGCCCGGCACCTTCCTGGCCCGGGTGATCATGCTGCCGGGGTCAGAGCCGTGGTTGGGCTCCGTCAGGCCAAAGCAGCCCACCCATTCGCCCGTGGCCAGCTTGGGCAGGTATTTCTGCTTTTGCGCCTCGGTGCCGAATTCGTAGATCGGCACCATCACCAGCGAGCTTTGCACGCTCATCATGCTGCGGTAGCCGCTGTCCACCCGCTCCACCTCGCGCGCCACCAGGCCATAGCAGACATAGTTCAGGCCCGCGCCGCCGTACTGTTCGGGGATGGTCGGGCCCAGCAGGCCCAGTTCACCCATCTCGTTGAAGATGGCCCGGTCGGTCTTCTCGTGGCGGAAGGCTTCCTGCACGCGGGGCAGCAGGCGCTCCTGGCAGTAGGCGTGGGCGGCGTCGCGCACCTGGCGCTCGTCGTCGGTGAGTTGATCGTCCAGCAGGAAAGGGTCGGACCAGGAAAAGCGTGCTTTTGATGCCATGGGTGTGCCTTGCATATGAAAAATTGACGGACACAGCCATGCTAAGGCCCGGCCAGCTGATTGGCAAACGAAAAATTTTCCTTCAGATATGAGTTTTTTTGATGAATGCCGTGCTAGTCTGTGGGCGTTGACTCTCGCCACCGATGAGGCAAGCCATGAGGCGCAAGCTTCCCTCCACCCAAGCCCTGAACTGCTTCGAAGCTGCCGCCCGCCACCAGAGCTTCACCCGCGCCGCGCAAGAGCTGAACCTGACGCAGGGCGCCGTCTCGCGCCAGGTGGCGGCGCTGGAGGCATTTCTGGGCGTGCCGCTGTTCAAGCGCACCCAGCACGGCATGGCGCTCACCCCCGCCGGGGCCGACTATGCCCGCCAGGTGCGCCAACGGCTCGATGCCCTGGAGCGCGACGCCGTGGACTTGATGGGCCGCCGCGGCCAGGGCGATAGCCTCACGCTGGCCACCGTGCCCACCTTTGCCACCCGTTGGCTCATCCCCCGCCTGCCCCGGCTGGCCGCGCAACACCCCGACTTGCTGGTGCATCTGGAAACCCGCACCCGCCCCTTTCTGTTCACCGACACCGGTATCGACGCCGCCCTGTGGGCCGGCACCCCGCAGCAGTTGCAGCAATGGGCCGGCACCCAGGCCACCCACCTGATGGACGAAGACGTGCTGCCGGTGTGCAGCCCGCGCCTGCTGCCCCGGGGCCAGCCCGTCGAGCCGGCCGCGCTGGCCGAATGGCCGCTGCTGCAACAGTCCACCCGGCCCGAGGCCTGGCGCCAGTGGTTCGACGCCCAAGGCGTGGACGCCCCCCGCGCCATGGCTGGCCCCCGGTACGAACTCTTTTCCATGCAAGCCGCCGCCGCCATGGCCGGCCTGGGCGTGGCGCTGATGCCCACCCTGCTGGTGCAGGCGGAGCTGGCCAGTGGCGTGTTGGTGGTGGCGTGCCCGCAGCCCTTGAAAGCGCAGCGGGCGTACTACCTGGTGCAGCCGCAGGTGGCCGAGCGGCCGGCGCTGGCGGTGTTCAGGGTATGGGTGGTGGGGGAGTGTGGGGGGCTCAATGCCATAATACGACTTCACGGTTGTCCTGTCAGGTCGTACAGTTGATTAGCTGTGGCGAATGATTGCATGAGTGGAGGCGAGTTGGTGAGTCAACTTCGAAACGAATACACAGATGGCGATAGCTGCGCTATCGGAGATCCAAGTCGGGAGTGGGTATGAATATTTTTGTAACGGGCGGTGCCGGTTACATCGGATCCCACACCTGCGTCCAACTGCTTCATGCCGGCCACGAAGTTGTTGTTTTCGACAACTTCAGCAACAGCCACCCCGAAGTGCTCAATCGGGTCGAACAGATCACTGGGCGCAAGCCCATGCTGGTGCAGGGCGATATTCGCGACCAGGCGGCCATCGAGTCGGCCTTGCGGCAACACCAGTGTCAGGCCGTCATTCATTTCGCCGGGTTGAAGGCGGTTGGCGAGTCTGTTGAAAAACCGCTTCTCTACTACGACAACAATGTCGTCGGCACCCACCGCCTTCTTGCAGCCATGCACAACTGCGGTGTCTCTACCCTGGTCTTCAGCTCTTCCGCCACCGTCTATGGCGAGCCTCAACGCTTGCCACTAACAGAAGACCACCCGCTATCGGCCACCAACCCCTATGGGCGCAGCAAGCTGGTGATCGAAGATATGCTGCGGGATGTGTATCGCGCCCATCCCGATTGGCGCATGGCCATTCTGCGCTACTTCAACCCGGTGGGCGCGCACGAGAGCGGGCTGATCGGCGAAGACCCACAAGGCACGCCCAACAACCTCATGCCCTATGTGGCCCAAGTGGCCGTGGGTCGGCGGGAATTTCTCAACGTCTGGGGCAACGACTACCCCACGCCGGATGGCACTGGCGTGCGCGACTACATCCATGTGGTCGATCTGGCGGCGGGTCACCTCAAAGCGCTTGAAGCGCTTGATCGACCACAGTGCATAGCCGTGAACCTGGGCACTGGCGTGGGCTACAGCGTGCTCGATGTCGTCAAAGCTTTCGAAGCCGCCAGCGGCAAGCCTGTCCCTTATCGCATCGGCCCGCGCAGACCGGGCGATGTGGCGGCTTGTTATGCCGACCCGCGCCTGGCGATTCAGCTATTGGGCTGGAAAGCCGAGCGTGACTTGGCCGCCATGTGTCAAGACCACTGGCGCTGGCAGGATCGCAACCCACGAGGTTATTCATGAACCCCCACGCAGCACAGTCTTTGCGGCCGACAGCCTTGCTGAGGTCCTTTCACACCAACCGGAGCCTGATCTTCAATCTCATCAAGCGAGAAGTGGTTGGCCGCTACAGAGGTTCGGTCATGGGCTTGCTGTGGTCCTTCTTCAACCCGGTCTTCTTGCTGGTCGTGTACACCTTTGTGTTCAGCGTCGTCTTCCGGGCACGCTGGCTTGGCGGCTCGGATTCCAAGGTGGAGTTCGCTCTGGTGCTGTTCACCGGACTGCTGGTCTACAACCTGTTTTCGGAAGTGCTCAACCGGGCCCCCAGCCTGATCCTGAACAACGCCAATTATGTCAAGAAAGTGATCTTCCCGCTGGAGGTCTTACCCATCGTGGCTTTTGGGGCAGCGGCCTTTCACATGCTGGTGAGCCTGCTGGTATGGCTGCTTTTTTACGCAATATTCTTTGGTCTGCCCACCTGGACGGTGATTCAACTGCCCGTCGTGCTGGTGCCATTGATCCTCATGACGTTGGGCCTGGCCTGGATTCTGGCCTCCCTGGGGGTTTACCTGCGCGACGTTGGCCAGATCATCGGAGTGATCACGATGGCACTGATGTTTATGTCACCCATATTTTATCCGGTGGCAGCGCTGCCGGATCAATACCACGCCTTCATGTACATGAATCCGCTGACCTACATTGTCGAGGAGACCCGCAACGTCATGATCTGGGGAAAGTTGATTGACTGGAACGCCTGGGCCCGCTGGACAGCGGGAGCCGCCGTCGTCGCCTGGCTTGGTTTTGCCTGGTTCCAGAAAACGCGCAAGGGGTTTGCCGATGTCCTCTGAAGTTGCGCTTACGGTCAAGGGGCTGGCAAAAAGATACTATATCTACGACAAACCTCACCGAAGACTGCTGCAAATGCTGCTGGCTCGCACAGGTAGAAGGTTCTACAGAGAATTTGTTGCCCTGCAGGATATTTCCTTCACCGTACCCAAGGGCAAGGTCGTTGGCATTCTGGGAAAAAATGGGGCCGGCAAGTCCACTCTGCTCCAGATCATTTGTGGGACGCTGACGCCTAGCGATGGCACAGTAGAAGTGCGCGGCAGAGTAGCAGCACTTCTAGAACTGGGGTCCGGATTCAACCCGGAGTTCACCGGTATTGAAAACATTTACCTGAATGGCCAGATCCTCGGGCTCAGCCGAGAAGAAGTTGATGCAAAACTTGCCGATATTCTTGCCTTTGCAGACATTGGAGATTTTGTTTACCAGCCAGTAAAAACCTACTCCAGCGGCATGTTTGCTCGCTTGGCCTTTTCCGTAGCAGTCAACGTAGAACCCGATCTGTTGATTGTGGATGAAGCGTTGAGCGTGGGTGATGCCTGGTTTCAGCACAAAAGCATGGCACGCATGCGGCAGCTCATGGAAAGCGGTTGCTCTGTTTTGTTCGTCAGCCACTCGATAGACGCTGTGCGCGCGCTCTGCGATGAGGCCATCTGGCTGGAGCAAGGTCGGGTGAAGATGCAGGGCAACGTCACGGACGTGACGAACGCTTATATGAATGATGTGTTCATTGAGCACAACCGAATTGTTTTGCAGTCGATGAAACAGGTAGTGGCTGCTGAAGAATCGACCAGCCTGCCGACTACGACCCAACAAGATGTGCCTGAGCTCGATCACAGGAGTGAAAAAGCAGAGCAACCTATATCGGCAGACCTTGTTGACGGGACTGTTGTCTCCGTCCGTTCAAAGTTGCTGAAAAACCAACAAGGGCAGGTAACAGATCACCTCCATCAAGGCGAAAGATTTTCACTGGAGTTCGAGATCGAAATTCACAGGCAGATAAATAACCTGAGTCTCGGATTCCTCATCAAAGATCAATTTGGACAAGAACTCACTGGCGAGAGTTTTTTTAACACATACAGAAAGAGTCTGAATTTCGAAGCAGGACAAACCGTGCGTTTTGTTTTCAGCTCAACAATGCTCTTGCGTGGCGGTCAGTCCTATTCAGTCGCGCTCCGCATCAATCAGGTGAGCCAGTGGGATCGCAGTGACAACGTGATTATCTTTGCGGACGAATTGGCCATGGTGTTCGATGTGTTAGCTGATACAGATAATCCGATGTGGTTTATGTTCAAAATGCCTTTTGAGGTTGCATGTAAATGAGAAAGATTGATGTCAGTGTGGTGCTCAACATGCACCGTGAAGCACTCTATTTGCGTCCAACTTTGCTTTCACTGGACGCTTGCGCCAATGAGGCAAAAAATGCCGGAATCAATGTCGAATTGATTGCTGTCTTCGACAGACCAGATCAAGACACCCTGGAAGTCTTTCATCGAACCCCGCTAAAAGCTTTTGAACAAATAAAAACCACTACCATCGATGTAGGATCTTTGGGGCTTGCACGTAATGCAGGAATTGATCTTGCTGAAGGCGAATTCGTCTGGACTTCCGACGGGGATGACCTAGTATCCAGAAATTCAATCGTTGAACTCGTCAAGACCGCCCGAAATCACCCACACTCAAAGATCGCTGTGTTTATCGACTTCTTGGTTGCCTTTGGTGAATCATACCATGTCGCGCGTTATGTGAGCGATCAGTGGTTGACCGCTGCTGACTTTGCTTATCATCACCCTTATGTTTCCAGAATTTTTATCAAGCGAGATGTGTTTCAACATCTGTCCTATCGCGACCTAAAAGTTACCACAGGCTTTGCCTATGAGGATTGGGATTTCAATGTCCGCCTGTTTGCTTCTGGGTTCGAATTCCTGGTTGCACAAAATACCATTATATTTTATCGACAACGAAGCAACAGTCTGTTAAAGCAGGCTAATGCGGTATCGGCAAGAATGGTTCCCCACTCTGCCCTGTTTGAACCGAAAACCTTTGTTGCAGCCATGGCTGATGCGCGCAAGAGAAACCCTGATTGGCAAAAGTTTATGCGTGAAAGGCAGGCGATTTACGAAAGGAAATTTGTGCATGAGATGTTGGCATCGGAGACTTTGGTTGGCTACGTCACTGAAGCAGCTCAATTAGATCCCGAAGTCGAGCCCATCCGAATTGAAGCCGCAAGCAATTATTGTCCTGTGCCTTGGGACTCTCAACACTGGGGATTCCAGCTGGAGAGGTTCTACCAGTTAGTTGGCGATCAGCCTTTTTCCGATGTTTTGCTGTTACCCTGGCTTAAACCGGGTGGCGCAGAGAAATACATCCTGCAAGTCCTGGGTGAGTTATGGAAGTTTGGCGCTTGCCGGCGACTATTGGTATTGAGTGGTCAGGCGGCGAGCAGGCATGAATGGGCGAGCTTGCTACCCAAAGGCTCCGTTTTTGTTGATGTATTTAATGCATTTCCCATGCTTGACGATGCCGGAAGGGACGCCATGATCGCAAGAGCGCTTTTGGCTGTTGCAGCCGAAGGCGCGCGCTTGCACATCAAGGCCAGCCCTTTTTCCCATCGTTTAATGGATAGCTTTGGCTCTGTCTTGTCTTCAACATACAAGGTCGTCTATTACCGCTTTTGTGATGATTCGTATGCCTGGCGCAATGAGCGCGTCAATAGCCCTTGGGCTGTCGCCTTTCTGCGTCGCCAGTTGAACAATATTCACCTTTTGATCAGTGACTGCGGCAGCATCGTCGCGGCCGATTGGGCTCGATTGGGTGCGCACAAAGAAAAATATCAAACCATTTACGCTCTTTGCGCATCTCAAGAGCATCCGTCAATCAAACGCTTGCCCAACAAGCGCTTGCTTTGGGCATCAAGAGTTTCAGCTCAAAAGAGACCTGATTTGCTTGGAAAAATCGCCACAGCGCTACGTCAGGATTGCCCTGAAATTGTTATCGAAGTGTACGGGCAAATCGAAAATAACTACCACCAGCAACGTTTGTTCGATGTTCCTGGTGTGATCTATCGCGGAAGTTATGACGGGTTTCAAACGCTGCCCATAGATCGTTTCGATGCGTTCATCTACACCAGTGCTTTCGATGGTCTCCCCAATGTGATTCTCGAGGTTTTGGGGGCTGGTTTACCCGTGATCGCCCCAGATGTCGGGGGCATTGGCGAGGCTGTCATCGAGGGTGAGACCGGTTTTCTGGTGCCTGATCTGGTTGATGAAAACGCACTGGTCGAAGCGTATGTCGATGCGGTACGACGTCTCTATGGCGACTGGGATCGCACGGTGGAAATAGTCGAGCGTGGGCGACAATTGATCGCGGATCGGCATGGCGAAGCCAAGTTTCGGCAACGCGTTAGCGATGTATTTGAACTGGCTTTGCATGTTGAGGGAGGTCAATCTATGAGTAGCCTTTATTTTTATGCTGATGACGCCAGTCAGAAAATTCTTGCTGGAGATGCCCAAAAGATCATTTCCATAGGGGGTGATTTCGGCTATGGCAACTTCGGCGATGTTCTTCAACACATCAATGCGTTAAGAGCAATCAAAAAGACAGGTAGATTTGCGACCGTTTCTGTCATGGCCGCAAATGCCATCAACAGCCAAGCTTTCCCCTCGTTTGTGCCTGAAGCTTACAAAACTGACGCGGTTATTTTCGTCTCGAGCTACCCCTTAATTCTTGTCGACACTGATCCACAACTGACACGGGTTGCCGAAATTCGCAATGTCGCAGGACTTGGTCTTTACGGCGGTGGTTTTCTGAATTCAATGTGGGGAGACTTTGTTTTATCTGTAGTTGAACATTTTCTTAGACTCGATCAAAAGATTAATTATTGGGTTTCTGGTCAGCAAATCACCTCGCCTTTTGAGGCCCGTGTTTTAGAGCATATCAAGGCATTTCACCCCAAGCTGTTTGGGGTTCGTGACGAGGTGAGCCTACGGTTGCTTGCAGAGCGCGGTTATGACGCAGATTTTTCATTTGATGATGCGACCGAGGCGCTTGAAGGTTTGAGTGATCGACTGTCGATTCGGCAAGGTCAGGGGCTGGCGCTCCATCTCAATTCATCTGATTACACTGCCAACACCTCTTTGGCGGATGGCTTAGGCCGAGAGTTGGCGAGCGTAGCTTCTCAAGATGCCGCTAGGCACGAAGTCACTGTTTTTCAGGCGTTCAGAGATTCCCGCCAAGATGTGTTTGATTCCAGCGAAACCATCAAGCGGTTGGATTATCTTTTTCCGTTCCACGAGTATCGCACAATCGATTTGGTTGGCCTCTTGTTCGATCAATCATCTAGTAATAAGCAAATTAAATTAGATTTGGCGCTTGGCTATTCGTGCTCCTATCACGTGACACTTTGGTTGCAATTGGCGGGCATCCCTTGTTGGTTACGCAGTTCGAATTCGTTTTACGATCAAAAATCACGTGCGCTACAGGTGTCGCAGGGGCTGGATGAGTTTCTTCGAAATCCGAAACTGGCTGATCACACCTCAAATTTGGAGCGGCGTGCGACTTGGAATGATAAGTTGCAGCGACATCTCTCGAGTATTGATCCTATCGAGAACTGTCTGCGTTTTGAAAGTGTCGAGAGTGGGCCTGCGCCTTGGTCCTTTTTTTACAAGGGGCATCCAACGCTTCAGGATAAGTTGAGCTCAGCGGAGAAGGACAATCTATGGCTTAAATCCCGTGCTGAGGTGGCCGAGCGCGATCTGGGTGCGACAAGAAGTGAGAACGCGGAATTGCATGGGCGGGTGGAGACGTTGTCAACGCAGATTTCGGTCATTTTGGCCTCTCGATCTTGGCGCCTGACACGAGGACTTCGTGCCCTGGGCCGTCTGTTTCGCGGCGAGTTTGGCGCTGTTTTCGCAGCGCTGCGCCAGCGCTTCACGCGACACCGCTCATGAAGAAGCCGTCCAGGACGTCTTTGCTGTCACTTGCTAAGGCGATTTATCACCGACTGCCCTTGTCGCAAGAGACCAAATGGCGCTTGCGTGCTCGACTGCAGCCAGTCCTGTCAGACCTGACTTCGGGCAAATCAGCGGACATCTCCCTCAAATCCCTCGGTGCTGTGCTGCGTCCCGGCAAACGCGGCGACAACGCCGCTCGAGACCATGACCTTGAACTCGCACTGGCAGCCATCCTGCAGGACATGGCAGCTCATGCAGAGCGGCATGGTGCACCCCGCCTCTGGATAGCCTTGCCCTTTCTGACGACCGGGGGGGCTGAATGGGCCGCACTACACCTGTGCCGAGCCGCGTTGGAGCTTCGTCCCGATCAATCCGTGGTTCTTCTGGTCACGGACAAAGATCTGGTCAGCGACCGTATGCCGTTGCCGCCTGGGGTGTTGCTGGTGGTCCTGGACAGGTACCTGTCCGTACCATCTGGCTACGAACGCAAGCAGACTTTGCTACACAACTTGCTGAGGGCCGGTCAACCGCACACCTTCCACAACATCAACAGCGAAGTGGCCTGGCATCTGATCTTGGCCCACGGGTCGCAACTGGAACGATACACCCGTCTGTTCGCCAGCATCTTTGCTTTTCAGTTCGCTCCTGACCATCGCACAAAGATCGGCTATGCCGCCTACTTTCTCAAGAAAGGTATGCCCCACCTGGCAGGGCTTCTGTCAGACAACCAGCGTTTTCTGAAGGATGCAGCGCGGGAATACGCCTTGTCGGCCTCCGAGACGGCACGCATGGCTGTTCTCTATCAGCCGTGCCGTGTGTTGCTCGACGGTTCGCCGGAATCCCCTGTGGGCGCTCTGCAAAGGCGCCAGTCCCAAACGATTCCTGTTGATAGCTCGCAACCGAGGCGACGGCCTCAGGTTCTGTGGGCCGGTCGTCTGGACGCCGAAAAGCGTGTCGACCTGTTCCTGGAGCTCGTGCGTCGCTGCCAGTTTGCCGACTTCCGGGTGTTTGGGCAGGTGGTGCTGAATGATCAGGCGGCCTTGCCTGAAATGCCCAACCTGAGCTACGAAGGCCCTTTCACGTCGCCGCTCGAGTGGCTGGAACGCTACGAGTTTGACGCCTTCGTGTTCACTTCCCGCTGGGAAGGAATGCCCAATATCCTGCTGGAAGTGGGGGCACTGGGGATTCCGGTGATTGCGCCCACGGTGGGCGGTGTCATTGAGCTCATCGACGAGACCACCGGTTATCCGCTGCCCGAGCAACCCAGTGTGGCCGACTATGAGCAGGCCTTGCAGCAAGTCGCCTCCGATCCGGCCCAATCACTCCTACGCGCGAGCAAGCTGCAAAAGCTGATCCAAGAGCGCCACGGATGGTCTGGCTTTGTGAAGGGGGTGGCTGAGCTGCCCAATTACCTGCCACCCGCCGGTAGACCAGACCCTGCGGCAGGTACGTACAACGAGGGTGCATCGCCCCTGGTGACGGTCATCATCCCCTGCTTCAATCAGGGACACTACCTGGAGCAAAGCGTGATGTCGGCGCTGTCGGCAGGGACCTGCCCGATGGAAATCCTGGTGGTGGATGACGGCAGCACCGATCCGAGCATCGCTGACCAGCTGGCCCGCGCGGAAATGCTGGCTCCGGGCGTCGTCCGTGTCCATCGGCAGGTTAATCAGGGGCTTTCCGGAGCGCGCAACACCGGCATTGCATTGGCACGAGGCAAGTACGTGCAGTTTCTGGACGCAGACGACCTCATCGCGCCTGGCAAGCTGGATGCCCAGGTTGCTCAGCTCGAGATCAATCCGGAGCTGGACGTCTCCGTCTGCAACTACCTGTTGTGTGATGAAGCACGTGGAATGTTCACCAAGACTGAGGAGGCCATTGCGCGCTTCGAAATAAGTGAGCAGGATTTTCTTTACCGTTGGGAACGCGGTTTCGTGATCCCCATTCACGCCGGCTTGTTCCGTCGCACCGTGCTGACACCTGAGCTCCGCTTTGACACCCACGCCCGAGCCAAGGAAGACTGGTTGTTCTGGACCCACCTGTCCCTCGCGGGAGCGCGTATCGCTTACCTTGAAGGCCACTGGGCGATCTACCGGCAACACGAAACGAGCATGCGGCGCTCCTATGTCAACATGGGGCTGGCCTGGCTTCAAGCCGGACTGAAAATCAACGAAAAGGTAGCGCACCGAGAACCCCTTTTCTTCGAATCGGTCGTTTCATGGTTCGAGCAGTGCTATCGCTCAAACCCCAGCTACCGGGCCGAAATTGCGAGCCGACAGGCCGCCTCTTCCGATCCGGAAAAAGTCTCACTTGAGCCTGCGCCTGCCGAAGACCCCAGCCTTCAGGCCCGGCAGGAGGCGTGCGCTATTCTTGAAGCGTTGTCTTCTCTTAGGCCGTTGCAGGAGCGTCCGATGATTAGCGTGGTGGTGCCAGTCTACGGCCACTTCAGTTATCTGCGGACTTGCCTGGGCTCCTTGGCCGAACAGGGGCAGGTAGCCTTCGAGATCATTTGTATTGACGACGGCTCACCTGACCCGCGTGTCTCGCTGCTGATGGATGAGCTGCGCGACAAGCATCCCCGACTGATTGTTCACAAAGAACCTTGTAACGTAGGTATCAGCAGAGTCCAGAATCTGGCCGTTGAGATGGCCAGCGGCGAGTTTGTGGCCTTTCTCGACTGCGATGATGCGCTCGTTCCAGGCGCTCTGGAATTGGTTTGGACGACACTGCAGTCCAAGCCTGACGTGGACTATCTGTTCACTGACCGTATCGACGTCGATGAAACGGGTCAAACCCTCCGTGTCGCCCGCTACGGGGGATACGAGCGGCTGAAGTTCAAGTCACAAGACCAGATCCCCGATGACCTCCTGGATGGAATGGTCGCATCGCATTTGAAGGTCATACGTCGCAGTGTCTATCAGGCTGCGGGAGGTTGTGACGACAAGCATTCGGGCGTTCAGGACTGGGATCTCGCGCTGCGCATCGCACAGGCTCACAAGCTGTATTACCTGGCCCAACCCTTGTACCAACAACGAATCCACAGTCGCTCGGTCACCAGAAGCAACCATGTCAGCCAGCTTCGCAAGACCAACGCGGTCTTGCGCCAGCACCTGGAGCGCTGGCGCTCTTCGGCCACAAAGACAGCTTCGGTCCACACGTTCGGTCTGGCAGATTTCCCTGTGCAGCTCGATCAGCTCAAAAGCATATGGAAGCAGGGTGGTCGGTGTGTCGCCGACCTTTCCGGTGACGTTGCCCTGGAACATATCAACTACCTGCGAGAGTTCAACGCCTACTTCGATCGCGTGGTCTGGAAAGACCCCAAAGTGCCCGCTTCTTTGTTCGGATATCTGTGTGACGCCGTCCAGTTGATGACTCCAAAACAACACCTCGAACACCAGATGGATGGTACGCGACGTGAGCACTGACGTAGTCATTGTCAACTACAACGCTGGCAATCTGCTCGCCGACTGCGTGCAGTCTGTTTTAGCCGAAGGCGCTTGCCATGTGTTTGTTGTAGACAACGATTCGCACGACGACAGCCTTGCCCATTTGTCCGCCTCAATCAGCGATGCGTGCGTCACCATTATTCGAAATGGTCAGAACCTGGGGTTTGCTGCCGCTTGCAATATGGGGGCACGCGCTTCCAATGCCAGCACCCTGTTGTTCCTCAACCCAGACAGCGTGCTTGCCGAGGGTAGCTTGCGGCGCATGATGGAGGTGCTGGAAAGCGACTCTTCAATCGGTATGGTGGGTGGGCTGCTGTGTAACCCGGATGGCTCTGAGCAGCCGGGTGGGCGCCGAGTCTTTCCCACGCCCAGGCGTGCATTCATGCGGGCCTTCGGCTTGTCGCACCTGGGCAAGTGGTTTCCCTCCCTGTTCTCTGATTTTTTGCTTCACAAGGAGCCGCTACCGCTTGCACCCACCCCCGTGGAGGCCATTTCTGGTGCCTGCATGTTGGTGAAGCGCGAGGCCGTAGAGGATGTAGGGCTGTGGGACGAAGGCTATTTTCTGCACTGCGAGGACCTGGACTGGTGCATGCGGTTTCGGCTGAACAATTGGCGTGTGGTCTTCGTCCCGGATGCCAGGGTGATCCACGTGTGGGGAGCTTGTAGCCGGAGTAGACCGTTTTTTGTGGAGTGGCACAAGCACCACGGCATGCTTCGCTTCTACAACAAGTTCTTCAGAAAGCAGTACCCGGGTCCGCTTTGGTGGCTGGTTGTATTGGGTGTCTGGTTGCGCTTTGGCTTGGTGTCCACGTACTTCGCTGCGCGGTTGGCATTGGCGCAAATAAAGGGTGCGCTCAGAGGAGGCGTGCGTGCCTGATCAGAAGGTCGGCGTCCTGGGGGCAAGTAGTCTCGTTGGTGGCTATCTCCTAGCGCAGCTGGAGGAGATGGGGTGGGGTGCTGTCGCCTTCAGTCGTGAAAAACGGGTGGAGAATCAAGGTGGCGCTGTCGACTGGAGGCAGCTAGCTGCGCCTGGCACCATAGGCACCGACATTGCGAGCACCATCAGTCACTGGATTTGCGTTGCCCCCATCTGGGTGTTGCCGGATTATTTTTCCCTCATCGAGGCCAGTGGCGCGCGGCGGGTGGTGGCGCTGTCTTCCACCAGCCGTTTCACGAAAGTCGGCTCTGGCGATACGGCAGAGAACGCCATCGCGGCAAAGCTGATTGATGCGGAGGCGCGAGTGCAGGCGTGGGCTGAGGGCCGAGGTATCGAGTGGGTGGTTTTGCGGCCCACGCTGATTTATGGCCAGGGGCGGGACAAGAACATCAGCGAGATGGCGCGCTTTATCCGCCGCTTTGGTTTTTTTCCATTGCTCGGTTCCGCACAGGGCCTGCGCCAACCCATCCATGCCGAGGATGTGGCGGCGGCTTGCGTGGCCGCTTTGCAGACACCCGGGGCGGCTAACCGGGCCTATAACCTATCGGGTGGCGAAACGCTGGCTTACCGCGAGATGGTGGCGCGCGTGTTTGCGGCGCTGGGCCGCCCGGCGCGTTTGGTGACTGTGCCGCTGTGGGCCTTCCGCCTGGCGGTAGCCGTGCTGCGGCGCTTGCCGCGTTATCGGCACTGGTCGGCGGCCATGGCCGAGCGCATGAACCGGGACCTGGTGTTCGACCACGCAGAGGCAGCACGGGATTTTGGCTTCAAGCCCAGGGGTTTTGCGCTGGTAGCGGAGGATTTGCCGCGATGAGCCTGTGGGTGACCCTGTTGGTCTTGCTCGCGACGACCGCCCTGCTGGCCTGGGGCGTGGCGGCGTGGGTGCTTCGCCGTGCCGAGGCGCTGCGCCTAGTGCAAATGCCCAATCACCGCTCATCGCATGACTGCCCAACCCCGAATGGCGGCGGTCTGGGCATTGTGGTGGCTGGCAGCCTTGCCGGTATCGCCTTGGTGCTGCTCTCTGGCTGGATGGTCGGTGGGTTGTTGCTCGGGCTCGCTGCCGTGCTGGCTGCCGTGGGGTTGCGCGACGATATGGCGCACCTGCCCGCTCGGGTGCGCTTCGGCGTGCAGGTGGTGGTTTGCGCAGGGGGGCTGATTGCGCTGGGTGAATTGCCAGGATTAGCCTTGAGCGATGGGCTGGCGTTTCAGGTGACTGGCTGGGTGCTGTTTGGGCTGTTGCTGCTGGCTGGCGTGTGGTGGATCAACCTGTTCAATTTCATGGACGGTATCGACGGCATTGCCGGGATGCAGGCTATCTTCATGTTGCTGGCCGGTGCGGTGCTGGTGCTGTGGGCCGAGCCGCAGGCGGTTCACAGTCCCGTTTGGATGTGGATGCTGTGCGTGGCAGCAGCAACGGTTGGCTTTTTGCTGCTTAATTGGCCGCCCGCCAAAATCTTCATGGGCGATGTGGGCAGCACCTGGCTGGCGTTCATGGTGTTCGCGCTGGCGCTGCTTTCCGTTCAAGCCGGTTGGTTGAGTTACGCGGCCTGGCTGGTGCTGGCGGCTGTTTTTGTGACCGATGCAACCGTTACCCTACTCACCCGCATGCTGCGCGGGGAGCGTTGGTATGAAGCGCATCGCAGCCATGCCTACCAACGCTTGTCCCGGCGGTGGCAGGGTGGCCGCAAGGCGGGGCATCGCGCGGTGACCTTGCTCGTGGCTGCAATCAATGGGCTGTGGCTCGCGCCTTGGGCCTGGGCGTGTGTGCAATGGCCGGCCGGGTCGGTGGCGTTTGTGGTGGCTGCCTATTTGCCGTTGGTGTTGGCGGTTTTGTGGTTGGGGGGCGGCAGGCCCGACTCTTGGTTGCCCGACGATCAGCGCGTGAGGAGCTAATACATGCCGCTGACAAAACTGGCGCTTCCCTTGCTGGCCCTGCCACGCCCTGCCAAGCGCGCGTTCGTGCTGGCCGTGGATGCCTGCTTGATCGTCATCACCGTTTGGATCGCGTTTTACCTGCGTCTGGATGAGTGGGTGCGTTTATCAGGCGAAGGCTTATTCCAGCCCATGTGGGCGATAGCAGCCTCGTGGCTCATCGCCTTGCCGCTGTTCATCACGCATGGGTTTTACCGGGTGATCTTCCGTTACTCGGGCACGGCGGCGATGCAGATGGTGCTGCGGGCCTTTGCCCTGTATGGTCTGCTGTATGCGTCGGTGGTGACGGCCATAGGGCTGCCTGGTGTGCCGCGTAGTGTGGGCATCATCCAACCCTTGCTTCTGCTGTTGGCAGTAGGCGCCTCGCGCGCGCTGGCGCGCTATTGGTTGGGCGGCCTGTACCAGAACATTTTTCAGCGAATGAACTTGCCCAAGGCGGTGATCTACGGTGCGGGACAAGCAGGCCGGCAATTGGCACAGGCGATGGCCCACGGCCATGAGATGCGGGTCGTGGCCTTTTTGGATGACGACGATCGCCTGCATGGGCATGTACTGGATGGTTTGCCGATACACAGCCCGATGGACTTGCGGGGGCTGGTTGAGACGCAGGGCGTGCGCACTGTGTTGTTGGCCACGCCCAGTGTCTCGCGCCGCCGCCGTAACGAGATCCTGAGCCAGATTCGCAACGCACACGTAGCGGTGCGCACCTTGCCCAGCGTGACCGACCTGGCCCAGGGCAAGGTGAGCATTTCGGACTTGCACGAGCTGGATATCGACGACCTGCTCGGCCGCGAGCCGGTGGCACCCAACCACATCCTGCTGGCCAAAAACATCACCGGCAAAGTGGTGCTGGTGACCGGAGCGGGCGGCTCCATTGGCAGCGAGCTGTGCCGCCAGATTCTGGCGGTGGGCCCCGCCAAGCTGCTGCTGATTGAGCAGAGCGAATTTGCCCTGTACGCGATTCACCAGGAACTTGAAGAGAAGCTGGCTGGGCTGGACGGTGCCATGCCACCGGTGCTGGTGCCCCTGCTGGCCTCGGTGCAGGACGACGACCGAATGCGCGAGATCATGTCCACCTGGCACCCGGACACGGTGTACCACGCCGCCGCCTACAAGCACGTGCCGCTGGTGGAGCACAACCCGGCAGCGGGCATCAAGAACAACGTGTTGGGCACGCTGCGCACCGCCCAGGCCGCCGCAGAAAACGGCGTGAGCGACTTTGTGCTCATCAGCACGGACAAGGCCGTGCGCCCCACCAACGTGATGGGCGCCAGCAAACGCCTGGCCGAAATGGCGCTGCAGGCCCTTGCCGCCACCCAGGCCGGCATGTGCGTGACGGGCAGCACGAGGTTCAGCATGGTTCGCTTTGGCAACGTGTTGGGTTCATCCGGCTCGGTGGTGCCCAAATTCCGCCAGCAGATCCGCGATGGTGGACCTATCACCCTCACGCACCCGGAAGTCACGCGCTACTTCATGACCATCCCGGAAGCGGCGCAACTGGTGATCCAGGCCGGCGCCATGGCCAAGGGCGGTGATGTGTTCGTGCTCGACATGGGCCAGCCCGTGAAGATCATGGACCTGGCGCGGCGCATGGTCGAACTCTCGGGCCTGACGGTGAAAGACGAGCAGAACCCGGAAGGCGACATCGAGATTGCCATCACCGGACTGCGCCCCGGCGAAAAGCTCTACGAGGAGCTGCTGATTGGCGACAATCCCCAGCCCACGGCCCACCCCCGCATCATGAAAGCCCACGAGGATTTCATCCCCTGGGCCGAATTGGAGGGCAAACTCCGCGCACTGGAGCTGGCGCTGAATGCGAACGATGTGGGCCTGATCCGCCTGATGCTGCAGCAGCTGGTGGCCGGCTACACACCCAGCGACGACATTGTGGACTGGGTGTATTTGGCGCAAGAAGCCGAAGCACAGGCGGTGGGGGCCGGCGGTAGCCATTGACCACTGGTGGCCTGCGTTTTTCGCGGCTGGCCGCACAAGGATTTGACCGACATCCGGTAAGTGTTTATACTTTGTATAAACAAAAGGGTCAGTCATGTCTGAAGCGGTTTTGTCGATCAAGCACTGGGGGAACAGTTTGGGGGTGCGCCTGCCGCAGGCGGTCGCCAAGGCGGCGCATTTGCATGCCGACCAGCAGGTGCGCATCCGTGTGGAGCAGGGCAGGGTGGTGATTGAGCCTCTGCCCGCGGATAGATTGTCGCTGGAGGCGCGTTTGCAGCGGTTTGACCCGGTGCGGCATGGCGGCGAAGCCATGCGCACTGCCCCGGTGGGGGCTGAAAAGTGGTGACGCGCCGAGCCGCGGCGCCGCCATGGGTCCCGGACAGGCAAGACATCATCTGGATAGATTGCAACCCCCAGGCCGGGCGCGAAATGCGTGATGTGCATCCCTTCCTGGTGCTGTCGCCCAAGGCATTCAATGAGCGTACGTCATTGGTGATCGGGCTGCCCATGACCACCGCCGCCTACAACGCCGACAACCCCTTTGCGGTGGTGGCGGGGCAAGCCGGTGGCCCGAAAGCCGGTAAAACCAGCTATGTGCTGTGTCACCAACCCAAGTCTTTTGATTGGCGGGTACGCCAAGCCAGCCCCCACCCCATGAAGCGGCTGCCAGCGGCCGCTTTTCAGGAGGTTTGCGGGGTGTTGAATCAGATCATTGCGCTGGCTTGAGGGGCGCATGGCCCCGTCCGTCAACCCTTGGCCGCCTTCAGCGATTCGCCCATGATGGCCAGGCCCTCGTCCAGCAGCGCATCGCTGGCGGTCAGGGGCACCAGGATGCGGATGACGTTGGCATACACGCCGCACGACAGCAGCACCAGCCCGCGCTTGAGCGCTTCGGCGCACATGCGCTTGGTGAGTTCAGCGGCGGGCTTGCTGTGGTCGCCGCTGTCGAACAGCTCGATGGCCACCATCGCGCCCAGGCCGCGCACGTCCTGAATCTCGGGGTGCTGTTGCGCCAGGGCGCGCAAGCCGGCTGTCAGGCGCTCGCCCACGGCGCGGGAGCGCTCCAGCAGGTTGTCTTCCTCGAACACGTCCAGCACGGCCAGCGCGGCGGCACAGGCCAGCGGGTTGCCGGCGTAGGTGCCGCCCAGGCCGCCGGGCAGGGGCTTGTCCATGATCTCGGCCTTGCCAATGACCGCGGACAGGGGGAAGCCCCCCGCCATGCTCTTGGCCATGGTGATGAGGTCGGGCGCCACGCCCCACTGTTCGCAGGCCAGCCAGGTGCCGGTGCGGCCGGCGCCGGTTTGCACCTCGTCGGCGATCAGCACGATGCCGTGCTGGTCGCACAGCGTGCGCAGCGCCTGGGCGAATTCGCGCGGGGCCACGTAGAAGCCGCCTTCGCCTTGCACCGGCTCCAGGATGATGGCGGCCACGCGCTGCGGCTCCACGTCGTATTTGAAGATGTGCTCCACCGAGCGCAGGGCGTCGGCCACGCTGATGCCGTGCAGCGGGTTGGGGTATTCGGCGTGGTAGATCTCGGCCGGGAAGGGGCCAAAGCCCGCCTTGTACGGCGCCACCTTGCCGGTCAGCGCCATGCCCAGCAAGGTACGGCCGTGGAAGCCACCGCCGAAGGCAATCACTGCTTGCCGCTGAGTGGCGGCGCGCGCGATTTTGATGGCGTTTTCCACCGCCTCGGCCCCGGTGGACAGGAAGAAGGCTTTCTTGGCGAAGTGGCCCGGCGCCTTGGCGATGAGGCGCTCGGCCAGCTCGACATAGGGCTCGTAGGCCAGCACCTGGAAGCAGGTGTGGTGCACCTTGTCGAGCTGGGCTTTGACGGCCTCGACGATCTTGGGGTGGCGGTGGCCGGTGTTGAGCACGGCGATGCCGCCGGCAAAGTCGATGTAGCGGCGGCCTTCGACGTCCCAGATCTCGGCGCCTTCGGCATGGTCGGCAAAGACCTCGTAAGTCTGGCCCAGGCCGGCGGGCAGGGCGGCGCGGCGGCGGGCCATCAGCGTGGCGTTGGTCTTGGCTTCGGTGAGTTGGGGGTCGCGGTGCATGGTCAGGCTCCTGAAAATGGGGCGCCCAGGCGCGGGTGCGCGGGGCCGAGTCTGCACTGTAGGCGGTGGAGGCACCTCGTTAACATATACAGACAGGCGGCAGCGGCCGACACACTGTGCAGCCTGGCCGACCGATACAGTACAACCCTCATCCTGACATGTTCACGCTCGACCCGCAAGATGCCACCCCGCTCGTCACTCAGATCGTGGAAGGGTTCCGGGGCCTGATCGAGTCGGGCGCGTTGCGGCCGGGGGCCAAGGCCCCGTCGATTCGCCAGTTCGCGCATGCCCACGGGGTGAGCGTGTACACCGTGGTGGATGCCTACGACCGGCTGGTGGCGCTGGGCTATTTCGTTTCGCGCCCGCATTCGGGGTTTTTCGTGCGCCGCCGCGAGGTGACCGCCAGCGTGGCCGGGCGTGCCGGCGCGGATTACCATTTCGATTCGATGTGGTACCTGCGCCGCGTGTTCGAGAACCGCAACCTGGACCTGAAACCCGGCTGCGGCTGGCTGCCCGGTGATTGGCTGTTTGAAGAAGGGTTGCGTCGCAGCCTGCGCAGCCTGGCGTCGGACCCGGTGGACCTGGGCGGCTATGGCGAGCCCAAGGGGTTGTTGCCCCTGCGCCTGCTGGTGCGCGACATGCTGGCCGAGCAAGAAATCGCCCTCAATGCCGAGCAGGTGTTGCTGACCAACGGCTCCAGCCAGGCCATGGACATGGTGGCGCGGCGATTGGTGCAGCCCGGCGACACGGTGCTGGTGGACGAGCCGGGCTATCCGAACCTGTTGTTTTCGCTGCGTTTTCTGGGGGCGCGGCTGGTGGGGGTGCCGCGCACGCCCAACGGCTACGACCTGGCCGCGCTGGAAGACCTGGCGCGCATGCACGCGCCCAAGGTGTTCTTCACCCAGCCACGGCTGCAAAGTCCCACCGGCTCGGTGGTCAGCCTGGCGCATCTGCATCGCGTGGTGCAACTGGCCGAGCGCCACCAGTTCACCGTGGTGGAAAACGACATCTATGCCGACCTGGACCCGGAGCCGCGCCCCTCGCTCGCCAGCCTGGACCAGCTCCAGCGGGTGGTGTACATTAGCAGCTTTTCCAAGACGGTGTCGCCCAACCTGCGCGTGGGCTATGTGGCGGCGCACCCAGATGTGCTCGAAGACCTGGCCCAGCTCAAGATGATTTCGGGCCTCACGTCGTCGGAATTTGCCGAAAGGTTGACCTATGGCGCATTGATCGACGGGCGCTGGCGCAAGCACCTGCGTGGCCTGCGCGAGCGGCTGGCGCGTGCCCAGCAGGTCGTGGCCGAAAAGCTGGAGGCGCACGGCTTCGAGCTGTTCTGCGAACCCAAGGCCGGCATGTTCCTGTGGGCGCGGCACCCGCGCGTGGACAACGCCACCGAACTGGCCTATCAGGCCACGGAGCACGACATCCTGCTCGGCCCCGGCCACCTGTTCACCACCGACCTGCAGCCCAGCCCCTGGATACGCTTCAACGTGGCCTTCAGCGAAGACGAGCGCCTGTGGCGTTTTCTGCAGGGGCGTTGTGGCCCAAAGCGGGCCGGCTGAGTTTCACACCGCCCAGGTGGAGCCGTGCTCCGGCACCATGGCGTGCCAGCGCAGTTCGTTTTCGATGCGGCGGCGCAGGCAGTCGGCGGCCTCCGGGTCGCCGTGGACCACGAAGGCCCGGTGTGGCTGCCCCGGGATGGCGCGCAGCCATTGCATGAGCTGGCCTGCGTCGGCATGGGCCGAGGAGGACAGCAGCTGGGCCACTTCGGCTTTGATGGCCACGTCTTGCCCGTGGATGCGGACCGTGCCGCTGCCTTTGGCCAGTGTGGCGCCGCGCGTGCCCGGCGCCTGGTAGCCGGTCAGGATGACCATGTGGCGGTGATCCCCCAAGTATTGCACCAGATGGTGCAACACCCGGCCGCCCGTGGCCATGCCGCTGGCCGCCAGAATGACTTTGGGGCCATGGTGCGCGGCAATCGCCTTGGACTCGTCGGGCGTGCGCACCATTTTCGCGACGTTGGCCATGGCGTTGCACTCGGCGGCATTCAGCCGGTGTTCGCCCAGGTGGCGCGTGAAGGCTTCGGTGCTGTGGATGGCCATGGGACTGTCCAAGTACACGGGCAGCGATGGAGGCAGGCGCCGCTGTTTTTTCAGTTCTGCGATGGCGTGCAGCAACGCCTGCGCCCGGCCCACCGCAAACACCGGCACCACCGCCGTGCCTCCGCGGGCGGCCACCTTGTCCAGCAGGGGGGCGAGCTCGTCGATCAGGTTGTCGCGGGGGTGTTCGCGGTCACCGTAGGTGGACTCGACGATCACCGCGTCGGCGCCGGGTGGCGGGTCGGGCGGCAGCATGATGAGGTCGTCGGGGCGGCCCAGGTCGCCCGAGAACAGCAGCCGCTTGCCGCCGACTTCCAGCGCCACGCTCGACGCCCCCAGGATGTGGCCGGCGCCGTAGAAGCGGGCCTTCCAGCCCCGAATCGGCTCGAATTCGCGCAGCGGCGCCACGGCCTTGAGTTGCTTGAGGCTGCGCAGCGCGTCTTCCTCGGTGTACAGCGGCAGGGCGGGGGTGTGCTTGGAAAAGCCGTGCCGGTTGGCGAAGGCCGCGTCTTCTTCTTGCAAATGCCCGCTGTCGGGCAGCAGAATTTGGCACAGGTCGCGGGTGCCGGGGGTGCACCAGGCCTTGCCCTTGAAGCCTTCCTTGACCAGCAACGGCAAGTAGCCGCTGTGGTCCAGGTGGGCGTGGGTGAGGATGACGGCCTGCAGATGGTTGGGCTCGAACGGCAGCGGCGTGCGGTTGCGCAGCCGCAGCTGTTTGTAGCCCTGGAACAGACCGCAATCGACCAGCAGACGCTGGCCCTCGTGCTGCACGAGGAACTTGGAGCCGGTCACGGTACCGGCGCCGCCGAGAAAGGTGATCTGAACGCTCATGCGTTCATTTCACCACAGCTTGTCACGAAAAAAACGCCTTGGCCTTCTCGAACCAGCCCTTGTCGTTCGGGCTGTGGCGGTGCCCGCCGCGCTGGAACGACTCATCGAGCTCGCGCAGGAGCTTGCGCTGGTGCTCGGTCAGCTTGACCGGCGTTTCCACCACGATGTGGCAGTACAAGTCGCCGGGGTAGCTGGAGCGGATGCCCTTGATGCCGCGGCCGCGCAGGCGGAAGGTTTTGCCGTGCTGCGTGCCTTCGGGGATTTCGATGGTGGCCTTGCCTTGCAGGGTGGGCACGGCGATTTCCCCGCCCAGGGCGGCGGTGGTGATGCTCACCGGCACCTGGCAATGCAGGTCGTCGCCGTCGCGCTCGAAGATGTCGTGCTTGCGGATGCGGATTTCGATATACAGGTCGCCGGCCGGCCCGCCGTTGCGCCCGGGCTCGCCGTTGCCGGCCGAGCGGATGCGCATGCCGTCGTCGATGCCTGCCGGGATCTTGATTTCCAGCGTCTTGTGCTTTTTGAGCTTGCCCTGGCCGTTGCAGGTGGTGCAAGGCTCGGGGATGATCTTGCCGCTGCCGTGGCAGTGCGGGCAAGTCTGCTGCACGCTGAAGAAGCCTTGGCGCATCTGCACCACGCCGTTGCCGTTGCAGGTGGGGCAGGTTTTGACGCTGGTGCCGGGCTTGGCGCCGCTGCCGTGGCAGGTGTCGCAGTCTTCCCAACTGGGGATGCGGATCTGCGCGTCCTTGCCGTTGGCGGCTTCTTCCAGTGTGATTTCCATGGCGTACGACAGGTCGCTGCCGCGATAGACCTGCCGGCCACGGCCGGCGCGCTGCCCCCCGAAAATGTCGCCAAAGATGTCGCCAAAGGCATCGGCGAAGCCGCCGAAACCCTCGGGCCCGCCGGGGCCGCCGCGCAGGTTCGGGTCCACCCCGGCATGGCCGTATTGGTCGTAAGCGGCCCGCTTCTGCGGGTCGCTCAGCATTTCGTAAGCCTCCTTGGCTTCCTTGAACTTTTCCTCGGCTTCCTTGGCCTTGTCGCCCTGATTGCGGTCAGGGTGATACTTCATCGCCAGCTTGCGATAGGCTTTTTTGATCTCGTCCTCGCTGGCGTTTCTGGCGACGCCCAGGATCTCGTAAAAGTCTCGTTTGGCCATATCGGTACCAGTGCTCGGTTGGAGTGCAAACGCCGCGCCAGGTCACCACGGTGCCCTGACGCGGCGGTGGAGGGGCCGGGCGCCGGCTGCCGGCGCCTGCGGCGTGGCATCAGTCGCGCTTGACTTCCTTGACCTCGGCGTCCACCACGTCGTCATCGGCTGCGCGGCTGCCGCCGGTGGGCTGCGCGGCATCGGCCCCGGCAGCTCCGGCTGCGGCCTGGCTGGCCTGCATGTCGGCGTACATTTTCTCACCGAGCTTCTGGCTGGCGCTCATGAGCTCGTTGGTCTTGGCTTCGATCAGGGCCTTGTCGTCGCCCTTGACCGCGTCTTCCACCGCCTTGATGGCGGCTTCGATCTTGTCTTTCTCGGCCGCGTCGAGCTTGTCGCCGTATTCCTTGAGGCTCTTGCGCACCGAGCTGACCAGCGCGTCGGCCTGGTTGCGGGCCTGCACCAGCTCGACCTTCTTCTTGTCCTCGGCGGCGTTGAGCTCAGCGTCTTTGACCATGCGCTGGATTTCCTCCTCGGTCAAGCCCGAGTTGGCCTTGATGGTGATCTTGTTTTCCTTGCCGGTGCCCTTGTCCTTGGCGCTGACGTGCAGGATGCCGTTGGCGTCGATGTCGAAGGTCACCTCGATTTGGGGGATGCCGCGCGGTGCCGGAGGGATGCCTTCGAGGTTGAACTCGCCCAGCAGCTTGTTGCCGGCGGCCATCTCGCGCTCGCCCTGATAGACCTTGATGGTCACGGCGGGCTGGTTGTCGTCGGCGGTGGAGAACACCTGGCTGTATTTGGTCGGGATGGTGGTGTTCTTGCTGATCATCTTGGTCATCACGCCGCCCATGGTCTCGATGCCCAGCGACAGCGGGGTGACGTCGAGCAGCAGCACGTCCTTGCGGTCACCCGATAGCACCGAGCCCTGGATGGCTGCGCCCACGGCCACGGCCTCGTCGGGGTTGACGTCTTTGCGCGGCTCCTTGCCGAAGAATTCCTTGACCTTTTCCTGCACCTTGGGCATGCGCGTCATGCCGCCGACGAGGATGACGTCGTCGATGTCGCTGACGGAGATGCCCGCGTCCTTGATAGCGGTGCGGCAGGGCGCGATGGTGCGCTCGATCAGGTCTTCCACCAGGGCTTCGAGCTTGGCGCGCGTCAGCTTGATGTTGAGGTGCTTCGGGCCCGAGGCGTCGGCGGTGATGTAGGGCAGGTTGATGTCGGTCTGCGAGCTGTTGGACAGCTCGATCTTGGCCTTTTCGGCGGCTTCCTTCAGTCGCTGCAGGGCCAGCACGTCCTTGGTCAGGTCCACGCCTTGCTCTTTCTTGAACTCGGCGATGATGTAGTCGATGATGCGCTGGTCGAAATCTTCGCCGCCCAGGAAGGTGTCGCCGTTGGTGGAGAGCACCTCGAACTGTTTTTCGCCATCGACGTCGGCGATTTCGATGATGGAGATGTCGAACGTGCCGCCGCCCAGGTCATAGACGGCGATTTTGCGGTCGCCCTTGCCGGCCTTGTCCAGCCCAAAGGCCAGGGCCGCGGCGGTCGGCTCGTTGATGATGCGCTTGACTTCCAGCCCGGCGATGCGGCCGGCGTCCTTGGTGGCTTGGCGCTGCGCGTCGTTGAAGTAGGCCGGCACGGTGATGACGGCCTCCGTCACCGGCTCGCCCAGGTAATCCTCGGCGGTCTTCTTCATTTTGCGCAGCACTTCGGCGCTGACCTGCGGCGGGGCGAGCTTTTGGCCGCGCACTTCCACCCAGGCGTCGCCGTTGTCGGCGGCCACGATCTTGTAGGGCATCAGGTCGATGTCCTTCTGCACTTCTTTTTCGGTGAACTTGCGGCCGATGAGGCGCTTGACGGCGTACAGCGTGTTCTTGGGGTTGGTGACGGCTTGGCGCTTGGCGCTGGCGCCCACCAGGATTTCGCCGTCTTCCTGATAAGCGATGATGGACGGCGTGGTGCGTGCGCCTTCGCTGTTTTCGATGACGCGGGTGGTGTTGCCCTCCATGACGGCCACGCACGAGTTGGTGGTGCCCAGGTCGATGCCGATGATCTTGCCCATGTGTTACTCCTGAGAATTCTTGGAAATCTGAAAAAAGTTGAACTGATACCGATGTGTGGCTGCCGGCCGGGTTTTCAAGGGGATGGCCTCACTTGGGGGCGGCGACGGTCACCAACGCCGGACGCAGCACGCGCTCGCTGATGAGGTAGCCTTTTTGCAGCACCGCGACGATGGTGTGAGGCTCCTGCTCGGCAGGCACCATGCTGATGGCCTGGTGCTGGTGGGGGTCGAATTTGTCGCCAGGGGCCGGCACGATCGGCAGCACCTTGTGGCGGCTGAGGGCGCTTTGCAATTGCTTGAGCGTGGCCTCGGCGCCTTCGCGGATTTGCTCCAGCGTGGCTTCCTGCACGGCCAGGCCGGCTTCGAGGCTGTCGAGCACGGGCAGCAGGCTTTCGGCCAGCCCTTCGACGGCAAACTTGCGCACCTTGGCCATTTCTTCCTCGGTGCGGCGGCGCATGTTTTCCACTTCGGCTTTGGCGCGCAGGTATTGCTCGGCCAGCTCGGCGTTCTGGGCCTTGAGGGCGGCGAGCTCGTCGGCCACGCTGGCGGAGGCCTCCGCCGCCTGGGCCGCTGCGGCCGCTTCAGCCTCTTCGGGCGAGGGGGCGGCAGTGTTCGGTTCGGGCTTGGCGTAGGTCGGATCTTGCTCGTGTTGCATGGCTGGGTGTGGAATGGATGGGCTTCAAAAAACGAGAAATGGGGGCGCCGCCGCGGGTTTCAAGGGGTGGCGTTGGCTCTGGCAAAGCCGGGGAGATAGGACTGGGCGTGGTGCAGCGGCCCGCCGACAAGGCACTCAGGGCTGGGAGTGATAGACCTTGCGCAGCAGGCGGATGAGGGTCTGGCGCTCGTCCTCGGTGAGGTGGGTGATGGCTTCGGTTTCAAGCGAGGCCACCACCGCCTGGGCTTCGCTTTGGAGCGAACGGCCGGCTTCGGTCACGTACAGACCCTGGGCCCGACGGTCGTGCGGGTGTGGGTGTTTCTCGATGAGGCCGCGCTCTTCGAGCTGGCGCACCAGCCCCACCAGATTCGGGGGCAGAATGGCCAACGCCGCGCTGAGCTGGCGCGAGGTGATGCCGGGGTTGTGCGCGATCAGCGTGAGCACCGAAAAGTCCACGACCCGAAGATCGAAAGGCGCCATGCGTTCCAGAAACACGCCGATGACGGCCAGCGCGGCACGCCGGGCGTTGTAGCCGATGAGGCCTTCGAGAAAGGACGCGTTGACCGCCGGGGAGGCATCGGTCCAGGCCAGGGCGGGGGCAGAAGGGGGTTGAGCGGCCGGCATAGGGCGGAATATTACCCGCTTGACCCGGGCTTACGTCAGGTTGGTGTCAGCGATGGCCAAGTAGGCCTTTGGTCAGCGCACGGTACATTGGGACTCCAAGCTAATATCGCCCCGCCGTCGGCGCTTGCATGTGCTGCTTGCTGCCGTCCTGATTTGGCGCGGTCATGGGCTGAAGATTGGGGGATGGGGCGTTAAGATCTTTGCGCTCACCCGGCCGCCCGGACACCGCTGAACCCCCCTATCGCCACCCATGTCATCGCTGCCTGCTTCCTCCTTGCCTCCGTCTGGCGAGCCGCTGCTGGATGTGGCTGGTCCGCTGGCCACCATCACCTTGAACCGCCCCGTCCATCGCAACCGCCTGCACGATGAGGATTTGCTCGCCCTGTTGCGTCATTTCGAAGCCGTGGAGGCGGACCCGGCGGTCCGCGTGCTGGTGTTGCGTGCCCGCACCACACCGCCTTCGCCCGTGTTCAGCGCTGGCTACCACCTGGGGCAGTTTCGCGGCGGACATGCGGGAGGCACCCTGGCTTTCGAACAGGTGCCTGATGCCTTGGCGCGCCTGCGCGTGGTCACGGTTTGCGCGCTTGCGGGCAGTGTCTATGGGGGTGCCACCGACCTGGCCATGGCGTGCGACTTCCGCATCGGGGTGCAAGGCATGCGCTTGCGCATGCCCGCCGCCGCCCTCGGCTTGCACTACTACCCGAGCGGTTTGCGCCGTTTCGTGGCGCGCCTGGGGCTGGGCGCGGCGCGAAGGCTGTTTCTGCTGGCCGAGGAACTCGATGACCAGACTTTGCTGGAGATCGGCTATCTGGATGAACTGGTGCCCCCCGAGGCGCTGGACGCGCGGGTGATGGCGCTGACCGAGCGTCTGGTTCGCCTGGCGCCGCTGGCCTTGCAAGGCATGAAACAGACCTTGCAGGAAATCGCCTGGGGCGAGGCGCGGCTGGACGAATGGCGCCGGCGCGAAGCATTGACCCAAGCCAGCGCGGATTTTGCCGAGGGCAGGGCGGCGTTTGCCCAGCGGCGCGAGCCGGTATTTCGGGGCGTCTGAGCCCCGGGCGCATCATCCCGGTCGCGGGCTGGCGGCCCCCAACCGTTGCGAGAGGCTTTGCCCGGTTTCCCGCAAGGCGCGTGCCTGGGCGCTGTCGTCCGACAGATCGAGCCACGCGCTCGGGCCGATCGCGGCAATGGCCAGGGCCAAGCGGCCAAACCCATCGAACACCGGTACGGCCATCGCGCTGATGCCGGGCAGCAGTTCGTCGCGCACGCGCGACAAGCCGCCCCGACGGATGTCGGCCAATTCGGCGGCGAAGGCCGGCTCCTCCAGCGCCGCGGGCAGCCCTTCGCGTTCCAGGGCGGCGGCCACTTCGGCCGGGTGGCGGTAGGCCGCGAAGATTTTGCCCGTGCCGGTGTGCCGCAGCGAGGCCGGGATGCCGTGGCGCATGGCCACATAGACGGGCGTGGGGCCTTCTTCCACCCGGATGATCACCGGCCCTTGCGCCCCCCAGACGGCCGCCGACACCGTGCAGCCCACGCGTTGGGCGAGTCCGGGCAATTCGGCGATCGCCAGCCGCACCGGGTCCACCTGCTGCAAGCTGATCAAGCCCAGTTGCATGGACAGAGGCCCCAGGCCATAGTGCCCGCTGACCGGGTCCTGCTCGATGAGGCCGAGCTTGCCAAAGCTCACGAGGTAAGGATGGGCTTTGGCCGGAGTCATTTCGGCCGCGCGGGCCAAGTCTTTCAGCGCCATGCGACGCCCCGTGTTGGCCAGTGCCTTGAGCAACTGGCCGCCCACTTCCACGCTCTGGATGCCGCGCGAGGTCCGCTCCTCCGAGTCCTCGACCGGCTCGCGCGACGGGTTGTGTTTGAGGTTTTTCATGCGTAGATTGTCATCTGGGCACCCAGGGTCGGGTACGTCCTAGGGTTTTTACCTAAACGAATGGATTTGTCAATGGTGAATTTTCTCGATAAGATGGCGTCATTGATCAATGGCGAATCGGTTTGTCATTATTGAATTTTAGGAGTGATGGCTCATGAGCAAGAAGGCGTTTGCCTCCGCCGCCGACCTGGAAGAGAAACGGGTCACTTTTGAACAATTGTCGGAACACGCCTGGGCCTACACGGCCGAGGGCGACCCCAACACCGGTGTCATCATTGGCGACGATGCCGTGCTGGTGGCCGACACCCAGGCCACGCCCGCCATGGCGGCCGACGTGATTCGCCGCATCCGTGAAGTCACCGACAAGCCCATCAAGTACGTGGTGCTGACGCATTATCACGCCGTGCGTGTGCTGGGTGCCAGCGCCTACCAGCCGCAGCAGATCATTGCCAGCCAAGACACCTACGACCTGATCGTCGAGCGTGGCGAACAGGACAAGGCCAGCGAGATCGGCCGCTTTCCTCGCCTGTTCCGCAACGTAGAGACGGTGCCGCCGGGGCTGACGTGGCCGACCATCACCTTCACCGGCAAGATGACGTTGTGGCTGGGCAAGCTGGAGGTGCAACTGCTGCAACTGGGCCGTGGCCACACCAAGGGCGATACCGTGGTCTGGCTGCCGCAGGAGCGCACCTTGCTCTCGGGCGACCTGGTCGAGTTCGACGCCACGCCCTACGCCGGAGACGCCTACTTCCAAGACTGGCCACAGACGCTGGACAACATCGCCAAGCTCAACCCGCAGGCGCTGGTGCCTGGCCGCGGCCCGGCGCTGCGCGGCGAAGCCCAGGTGCAAAAGGGGCTGGAAGTCACGCGCGCCTTCATCAGCGACCTGTGGGCCTGCGTCAAGGCCGGCGCCGATGCCGGGCGTGACTTGCGCCAAGTCTATGAAGAAACCTTTGCCAAGCTGCAGCCCAAATACGGCCATTGGGTGATCTTCAATCACTGCATGCCTTTTGACGTGACCCGCGCCTACGACGAGGCCACGCAATACCCCGACCCCCGCATTTGGACGGCCGAGCGCGACCGCCAGATGTGGGAAGCCCTCGAAGGTTGATCACGCACAGGAGCACCGATCATGAAAATCGACCGCATTCATCACGTCGCCTACCGCTGCAAGGACGCCAAAGAGACCGTCGAGTGGTACGTCAAGCACTTGAACATGGACTTCGTGCTGGCCATCGCCGAAGACCAGGTGCCATCGACCAAGGCGCCGGATCCGTACATGCACGTGTTCCTCGACGCCGGTCAGGGCAATGTGCTGGCTTTCTTCGAACTGCCCAATTCTCCCGAGATGGGCCGTGACGAGAACACCCCGTCCTGGGTGCAGCACATCGCCTTCAAGGTGGACAGCCTGCAGACGCTGGAGGCCATCAAGGCCAAGCTGCAAGCCGAAGGCATCGAAGTCATCGGCCCGACCGACCATACCATCTTCAAGAGCATCTACTTCTTCGACCCCAACGGCCATCGGCTGGAACTGGCGGCCGACGTGGGTACCCCCGAGATGTACAAAAAGCTCGACGAAGTGAAGTGGGACATGCTCAACGAGTGGGCCCGCACCAAGCGCGCGCCCAAGCACGCCGCCTGGATGCACGAAAAAGAATTCACCCCGCAAGGCTGAGCGGCGGCATCCGATCCATCCTTTCCCTTGGCCATCCACCATGCTCAAGACCTACACCTACCCCGAATACGCCTATCGGCAGAGTGAGGAGCAGCGAACCGGCACCCTCAAGCGCCATCCGGTGGTCGTCATCGGCGCCGGCCCCATTGGCCTGACCCAGGCGCTGGACCTGGCCTACCGTGGCGTGCCCGCCGTCATTCTGGACGACAACAACACCGTCAGCGTGGGTTCGCGCGCCGTGTGCTATGCCAAGCGCCCGCTCGAAATCTGGGACCGCCTGGGTCTGGGCGAGGAGTTCGCGGCCAAGGGCGTGCAGTGGAAGGTGGGCAAGGTGTTCTTCCGCGACGAACTGGCCTACACCTTCGACCTGCTGCCGGAAGACGACCACAAGATGCCGGCGATGATCAACTACCAGCAGTACCACCTGGAGGAGCGCCTGGTCAAGGCCTGCGACGAATCCCCGCTGGTGGATCTGCGCTGGAAGCACAAGGTGCTGGCCATCGAGCAGGCCGATGACTTCGCCACCCTCACGGTGGAGACGCCCGATGGCATCTTCAAGATGGAAGCGCAGTGGGTCATCGCCGCCGACGGTGCCAACAGCGACACGCGCCGCATGATCGGCGCCGACTTCACCGGCCAGTTCTTCCAGGACCGCTTCCTCATTGCCGACGTGGTGATGAAGGCGGATTTCCCCACCGAGCGCTGGTTCTGGTTTGATCCGCCCTTCCACCGCGGGCAGAGCGTGCTGCTGCACAAGCAGTGTGACAACGTCTGGCGCATCGATTTCCAACTCGGCTGGGACGCCGATCCTCAGGAAGAAAAAAAGCCTGAGAAAGTCATCCCCCGCATCCAGGCCATGCTGGGCAAGGACGTGGCGTTCGAGCTGGAATGGGTGTCGGTGTACCAATTTGCCTGCCGACGCATCGACCAGTTCCGCCATGGCCGCGTCATTTTTACCGGCGATGCGGCGCACCAAGTCTCGCCCTTCGGCGCGCGAGGAGCCAACACCGGCATTCAGGACTGCGACAACCTGAGCTGGAAACTCAAAGCCGTGCTCGACGGGGCCGCTCCGCTGGCCTTGCTGGACACCTATCACGAGGAGCGCGCCTACGCCGCCGACGACAACATCGGACACTCCACCCGCTCGACCGACTTCATCACCCCCAAGAGCCGCACCTCGCTGCGCCTGCGCAACGCCGTGCTGGAACTGGCGCGGACGCAAGCCTTCGCGCGTCCACTGGTCAACAGCGGCCGCCTGTCTACGCCCACGCCGTATTTGAAGTCTTCCCTGAACACACCCGACAGCGAGGCGTTTGCCGGCAAGATGCGGCCCGGCACCAACTGCGCCGACGCCCCCATCCAGCGCGACGGCCGCCCGGCGTGGCTGCTCAATCAGCTCGGCCGCGGCTTCGTGCTGCTGAGCTTCGGGCCGGCCCAGCCCGTGACCGTGGGCGGCTTCACCGCTGAGGTGCTGGAAGTGGGCAAAGACATCATCGACACCAAAGGCGTGCTGACCCAGCGCTACGATGGCCAGCCCGGCACGGTCTATTTGATCCGGCCCGACCAGCACGTGGCCGCGCGCTGGCGCCGCTTCGATGCGGCTCAGGTGCAGGCCGCCATGCGCCGCGCGCTCAAGCTGCAATGAAAAGCGAGATTGACCATGGCACTCAACCGTGAACCCAACATTCCCGATCAGGACGTTTTCTACGCCGAGCTGATCCATGCCCAGCGCGACCTGACCGACGAGCAGGCCGACATGATGCTGGCCAAGCTGGTGCTGATTCTGTGCAACCACATCGGTGACCGCGAGGTGCTGCGCGAGGCCATCGCCCTGGCCCGCGACAATACCCTGGCCTCACCCGTTTGACATCGACATGACCCCATTGCTCAACGAAACCCACGATCCGGCGCTGCGCAGCTGGGTGGCTTCGGCCAACCGCAGCGGCACCGACTTCCCCATTCAGAACCTGCCGTTTGCCGTGTTTCGGCGCCGAGGTTCTGCCGAGGCCTGGCGCGGCGGTGTGGCCATTGGCGAGCAGATCGTCGATCTGGCCGCCGTGGCCCAGGCCGGCGTGTTCTCCGGTGACGTCGCTCAGGCCGCCCAGGCCGGTGCGCAGGACAAGCTCAACGCCTTGATGGCGCTGGGGCAGGGGGCCTGGTCGGCGCTGCGCCTGGCGCTGTCGCGGGCGCTGCGCGAGGGCAGCCCTCAGCAAGCCGCCCTGCAAGCCTGCCTGGTGCCCCAGGCCGAGGCGGAATACGACCTGCCGGCCCGCATCGGCGACTACACCGACTTCTACACCTCGGTCCACCACGCTACCAACATCGGCAAACAGTTCCGCCCCGACAACCCCCTGCTGCCCAACTACAAATGGGTGCCGATTGGCTACCATGGGCGGGCGTCCAGCATCGTCGTCTCCGGGGCTGCTTTCCACCGGCCCAAGGGCCAGCTCAAGAAGCCCGATGCCGAGGCACCCGTGCTGGGTGCCAGCCAGCGCCTGGACATCGAGCTGGAACTGGGTGTGTTCATCGGCACCGGCAATGCGCTGGGCGATCCGATCGCCATCACCGAAGCCGAGCCACACGTCTTCGGCATCTGCCTGCTCAACGACTGGTCGGCCCGCGACATCCAGGGCTGGGAATACCAACCCCTGGGGCCATTTTTGTCGAAAAACTTTGCCACCAGCATTTCCCCCTGGGTGGTGACGCTGGAGGCGCTGGCCCCGTACCGCACCGCCTTCGAGCGGCCGGCCGACGATCCTCAGCCCCTGCCGTATCTGGACAGTCCGGCCAACCGGGCCGCGGGCGCCATCGACATCCAGCTCGAAGTGGGACTGCAAACCCAGGCCATGCGCGAAGCCGGACTGCGCGATGCCCGCATCAGCGCCACCAGCTATCGCCACGCTTATTGGACGGTGGCGCAGATGGTGACGCACCACACCGTCAACGGCTGCAACCTGCAACCCGGCGATTTGCTGGGCACGGGCACGCTCTCTGGCCCTACGCTGGACCAGGCCGCTGCCCTCATCGAGCTGACGCTCGGCGGCAAGCAGCCGCTGCAACTGCCCAATGGCGAATCCCGCACCTTCTTGCTCGACGGCGATGCCGTGGTCCTGCGCGGCTGGTGCGAGAAGGCCGGCGCAGCCCGCATTGGCTTTGGCGAGTGCTGGGGGACGGTGCTGCCGGCCCGGCCCTAAAAGGGTGCTGCCCGGCGGGGCAGCGCTTTGCCTGGGCTATGCCGTCTTGCTATATCAGATAGCTTCTTTCTTCCCTTTTGACTGGCTTTAGGGTGGCATACAGTGAAGTGCGGCGCATGCATGGCGGGTTCTGATTCGTATTCGGGTTACCATTATGCATTTTTATGCATGCACCGGTTATGCTGAATAACATTGACCTGTGCCATCCTGGCGCCGCTTCCTCGACGACTTTGGAAAGGATCCAACCATGAAACTGCTCAAACTCCGTACCTTGGGCGTGTTGTGCGCAGCCTTCACGGCCGCCAGCGCGATGGCGCAGACGGTCACGCTGCGCTTGCACCATTTCCTGCCCCCGCAGGCGACGATCCCGGCCAATGCCATCACCCCGTGGGCCAAGAAGATCGAGGAGGAGTCTCAGGGCCGTCTGCGCGTGCAGATTTTCCCGGCCATGCAGATGGGGGGCACGCCGCCGCAACTCTATGACCAGGCCAAGGATGGCGTGGTCGATGTGATCTGGACGGTGTTGGGATACACCCCGAACCGCTTCGTGCGCACCGAGGTGTTCGAAATCCCGTTCATCGCGCCATCCGGCCCGGGTGCGGCGGAGGCCACTTCCAAGGCGGCGTGGGAGTTCGTTCAAAAGCACGCGAGCGAGGAGTTTCGCGACGTCAAGCTGCTGGCCGTGCACACCCATGGCCCCGGGCTGTTCCACACCCGCAACCCGATCACCCATCTGGAGAGCTTGCGCGGCATGAAGATCCGTGGCGGCACCCGCATCGTCAACAACATGCTGGTCAAACTCGGTGCCACGCCGGTGGGCATGCCTGTGCCCGCCGTCACGGAAGCCCTGTCGCGCGGCGTCATCGATGGGACCACCATCCCCTGGGAAGTGGCCCCCAGCGTGAAGGTGACCGAAATCGTGAAGAACCACACCGCTTTCTCGGGCGACAAGGGGTTGTACAACATGGCTTTCGCATTTGCCATGAACCGCAACACCTATGACCGCCTGCCGGCCGATCTGAAGAAAGTCATTGACAACAACTCCGGTCTGGAGCTTTCGGCGGCCTTTGGTCGGGCGATGGACCAGGGCGACAAGGCGGCTTACGAAGAGGCCCGCAAGACGGGCAACAACATCGTGGTGCTGGGTGAAGCCGAAACCCGCCGCTTCCTGGAAACGGCCGCTTCGGTGGAGGCCGACTGGGTCAACGAGATGCGTGGCCGTGGCATCGATGGCGCCAAACTCGCAGCTGAGGCCCGGGCATTGATCGCCAAGCACAGCGGGAAGTAAACTCTCTCGTTTGAGCCCACTCGTAGCAGAGGGGACAACGCAGGCAGGGGCGACCCTGCCTGTTCTGCAATTGAGGTCTTGAACATGATTGCATGGGTGTTTCGGCTGGCCAAGTGGTCTGCCATCATGGGCGGTATCTTGCTGGTGCTGCTCACGCTGATGATCGTGGCCAGCGTCAGTGGCCGGGCGCTGATCGATGTCGGGCTGGGGCCGGTGCCCGGCGATTTCGAACTGGTCGAAATCGGCACGGCCGTGGCGGTCTTTTTTTTCCTGCCCTGGACTTACCTGCGCGGTGGCCACGCGACGGTGGACATCCTCTATTCCCACTTGCCTGGCTGGGCCAAGCGCGCCGTCGTGACGCTGAGCGATCTGCTGATGCTGGCTTTATGGCTGGTGCTGACCTGGCGCCTGTGGGAAGGCATGCTGGAAAAGCGCATGTACATGGAGTCCACCTTCATCTTGCAGATGCCGGTGTGGTGGGCCTATGCCCTGTGCTTGGTGGGCGCCGTGATCGGCTGCCTGGCCTACATCGCGAAAAACCTCATCATGTTTGGCCTGGCGTCTTATCCCGCCGGTTGGCCCGTTGAAGAAGCAAAGGAACATTGAGATGTCCGGAATCGAACTGGCCGCGTGGTCGTTCCCTGTTCTGCTGGCGCTGATCTTCATCCGGGTGCCTATCGGTCTGGCCATGGCCTTGTGCGGGCTGGTGGGGGCGTATTTCATTTATGGCACGCCCATACCCATCCTCAACCAGCTCAAGCAGGTCACTTACAGCACGTTTTCCAACTACTCGCTGTCGGTCATCCCGCTGTTTCTGCTGATGGGGCAGTTTGCCGCGTTGGGCGGGCTGTCGCAGGCGCTGTTCAAGGCGGCCGAGGCCTGGATCGGGCACCGCAAGGGCGGCGTGGCCATGGCGGCGGTGGGGGCTTGCGCCGGTTTCGGCGCGATCTGTGGCTCGTCGCTGGCCACGGCGGCCACCATGGGTCAAGTGGCTTTGCCCGAACTGCGCCGGGCGGGCTATTCCGGGGCGTTGTCCACCGCCTGTCTGGCCGCGGGCGGGACGCTGGGCATCTTGATTCCGCCTTCGGTGGTGCTGGTGATTTACGCCATCCTCACCGAGCAGAACATTGCCAAGCTGTTCCTGGCGGCGTTCGTGCCGGGCATTCTGGCGGCGATTGGCTACATGATCGTGATTGCCGTGTATGTGCGCCTCAAGCCCGACAGCGCGGGCAAGATGGCCCCCGTGCCGATGAAGGAACGGTGGAAAGCCACGGCCAAGACGTGGCCGGTGATCGTCATCTTCCTGGCGGTGGTCGGCGGTATCTACACCGGCCTGTTCACGCCCACCGAAGGGGCGGCGGTCGGGGCGTTTGGCACGGGCGTGGCCGCTTGGGCGGCCGGTGGCCTGAACCGGCGCACGCTGCGCGACGCCATTTTGGGCACGGCGCTGGCCACGGGCATGATCTTCATGATCGTGCTGGGCGCGGGGCTCTACAACACGTTCCTGGCGCTTTCGCAACTGCCGCAGGAGTTGGCCCAGTGGGTGCTGGACCTGGGCATGAGCCCGTGGCTGGTGCTGGCTTCGGTGCTGCTGATCTATCTGCTGCTCGGCTGTGTAATGGACTCGTTGTCCATGATCCTGCTGACCATCCCGATCTTCTTTCCCATGATCATGGGGCTGGATTTCGGCCTGACGCCTGAGGAGACGGCGATCTGGTTCGGCATCCTGGTGCTGATCGTGGTGGAGGTGGGGCTGATCACACCGCCAGTGGGCATGAACCTGTTCGTGATCAACAACATGGCCAAGGGCATCCCGATCACGCACACCTACCGTGGCGTCACGCCCTTCGTCATCAGCGATCTGGTGCGCACCGCCATTCTGGCGGCCTTCCCGGCCATCACGCTGTTTGTGCTGCGTCTCTGATGGAGCCGATGGAGCGTCCGGTGCAGTGTGTCGGCCTCATCGGTTATGGTGAGGTGGGGAAGATCTTCGGGCAGGCGCTGCGCGCGTTCGATCTGCCCTGGGTCGGGGCCTGGGACTTGAAGTTTGCCCAGCCCGAAGTGGCCGAGGCCGAGCGGGCGCACGCGGCGGCGCAAGGGGTGGCGGCTTGCGCCTCGGCCGCAGAGCTGGCGCGCCAGAGTGATCTGGTGATTTCCGCCGTCACGGCCTCCCAGGCGCTGACGGTGGCCGAGGCCGTGGCCCCGCATCTGCGCCCCGGCAGTTGGCTGCTCGATCTGAATTCGGCCTCGCCAGGCATCAAGCAGCGGGCGGCCGCTGTGGTGGAGGTGGCCGGCGGCCGTTATGTGGAAGCGGGTGTGATGACGTCGGTGCCCCCCTATGGCATCCGCGTTCCCATGCTGCTGGGTGGACCCCAGGCCGACCGCCTGGCGCCCGTGCTGCGTGCCTGGGGCATGGATGTGGAGGTGGTTTCGCCGCGCATCGGCGTGGCCTCGGCCACCAAGATGTGTCGCAGCATCCTCATCAAAGGGCTGGAAGCTTTGGTGATCGAGAGCTACAGCGCCGCGCGCCACTATGGGGTGGAAGCGGCCATGATCGCCACCTTGCAGGAGACGTTCCCCGGCATCGACTGGACCCAGCAAGGCGGCTATTTCTTCAGCCGCGTGGCCCAGCACGGCCGACGGCGCGCCGAGGAAATGCGCGAGGTGGCGCAGACGGTGCGGGAAGCCGGTTTCGAGCCGTGGATGGCTGCCGCCACGGCCGAGAAGCACGACTGGGTGGCCGCCCAGGCCCGCGCCGGGCACATCCCGGCGGATGGTCGCCGCGAACCTTGGCAGTCATATGCCGACGGTTTGTTGGCCGCGCGGGGCAAGGGCTGATTGGCCGGCGTATTCTGGCTTGTCCCGGCTTACCCTGCTGCATCCGGCTCCGGCATGACCGGGCAAGCGGTTGTGCGCTGGGGCGCCAGCGGGGCGCAGGCCTGACGGATCAAATCCATGGCCGCTTGCTGGGTGAGGGTGGTGGGGCGTTGGGAACTCGTGCCCAGCCACACCCGGATGGTCAGCGGCGGCTGCTCGATCGGCCGCACCGTGTAGGCCGATGGCCGCACCGTGCTGGCCACGGCATGGGGAGAGAGCACGGCACAGCCCATGCCCTCGGCGACCAGGTCCAGGATGGCGCCCACGCCATCGATTTCCAGCGCGATGGTCGGGCGCAGCCCCCGTTGGGCCATGGCCGTCTCGACGAGCATGCGCACCGCATTCGGTCGGCTCGGTATGACCAAAGGCCGGCGCGACAGTTCGGTCAGGGTGATCGGGTCGGGCGGCGGATCTTCCGGCAAGCCGGCCGGGCGTGCTTCGACCAGCGCCAGCATCTCGTCGAACAGGGGCTGCAGGTCGATGTCGGTCATGGGCGGGGCGTTGTAGAGCACCGCCAGGTCCAGACGTCCATCGGCCACGGCTTGCGCCATGCTGGCCGACAACCCTTCCGTGATGGACAGTTGGGCTTGCGGCATGTGTTGCCGAAAGGCCCGGGTCAACGGCACGGTGAGCAGGCGGGCCATGGTCGGGGGCAAGCCGATGGCCACGCGGCCGGCGAGCGCCCCGCGCACGCGGCCCATCTCCTCGCGCGCCCGCTCCACCTGATGCAGGATGCCGCGTCCATGATCCAGCAGCAGCTTGCCGGCCTCGGTCGGGATGGCGCCGCGGCCGTTCCGCAGCAGCAGCGTCTGGCGCAGCTCCACCTCCAGCAGGCGCACTTGCCGGCTCAATGCCGGTTGTGCCACTTGCAGCGCTGCGGCGGCCCGGGTGAAGCTGCCCATTTCGGCCACGCGCACGAAGTATTCGAGTTGCTTCAGATCCATGGAAGGATTGTAAATAGCCACGCTTGAGAAATGCCAAATTTTTATAGCTGATAGATGCCGCTCGGGCTTGTGGCGGCACAGGGCGTTGGCCACAATCGATGCATCTGCCAGCCTGTTGCCGCACACGGTTCATGACACCCACCCGACTGACTGCCATCTCCTCCATGGCCACCCGCCAAGTGTTGGCCGAGCTGGCGCAAGCCTACCGGGAGCGCACGGGGGTGGAAGTGGCGGTCGAATCGGTTGGTGGGGTGGATGCGGCCCGCCGTGTGCAGGCCGGCGAACGGTTCGATGCCGTGTTTCTGGCGGCCGATGCGTTGGAGCGCTTGATGGCTTCAGGGCATGTGCTGGCGGGCAGCCGGGTCGATTTGATGCGCTCTGCCGTGGCCGTGGCTGTGCGCCAAGGGGCCGTGCTGCCCGACGTTTCCACCGAGGCCGCCTTGCGGCAGGCGGTGTGCGCGGCCCGTTCCATTGGCTATTCCACCGGACCCAGCGGGGTGGCGCTGGCGGCATTGTTCGAGCGCTGGGGCATCATGGATGCCATCCGCCCACGCATCGTCACCCCGCCGCCGGGCGTGGCCGTGGCCTCGCTCGTGGCCACCGGCGAGGTGGAGCTGGGTTTTCAGCAGCGCAGCGAGATGCTGCATGTCCCCGGCATCACCCTGCTGGGAGACTTGCCGCCCGAGGTGGCCATCGAGACCGTGTTTGCGGGTGGGGTGGCCGCATCGAGCCTGCAACCCGAAGCCGTGCGTCAATGCCTGGCCTTCATGGCCGGCCCTGACGCCGCTGCCGCCAAGCGCCGCCAGGGCATGGAGCCCGCCTGACCCATCCGATTTGATTCGTTCCGAGGACAACCATGCGCAAACCCCTGATCATCGACGTTCATGGCCACTACACCACGGCTCCGGCGGCCCTGGGGGCGTGGCGAGATTTGCAAATCGCTGCCTTGAAAGACCCAAGCCTGTGCGCCGATCCCAAGGCGCTGCGCATCAGTGACGACGAGATCCGCGAGTCCATCGAGACCAACCAGTTGGCCAAGATGCGCGAGCGCGGCAGTGATCTGACCATCTTCAGCCCCCGGGCCAGCTTCATGGCCCACCACATTGGGGACTTCAACACCTCCGCGGCATGGGCGGCCATCTGCAACGAGCTGTGCCACCGCGTCAGCCAGCTCTTCCCCGATCATTTCATCGGCGCGGCCATGTTGCCGCAGTCGCCCGGCGTCGATCCCCGCACCTGCATCCCAGAGCTGCGCAAGTGTGTCGAGCAGTACGGTTTCGTCGGCATCAACCTCAACCCGGACCCCTCGGGAGGCCACTGGAAAGAGCCCCCCTTGACCGACCGTTGGTGGTATCCGATTTACGAAGTCATGGTGGAGTACGACATCCCGGCCATGATTCACGTCTCCACCAGTTGCAATGCCTGCTTCCACACCACGGGCGCGCATTACCTGAATGCCGACACCACCGCCTTCATGCAGCTGATTCAGGGGGATCTCTTCAAGGATTTTCCGACCCTGAAGTTCCTCATTCCGCACGGTGGCGGCGCCGTCCCGTATCACTGGGGCCGCTTCCGCGGGCTGGCGCAAGAGATGAAAAAGCCGCTGCTCAAAGACCATCTGCTCAACAACGTGTTTTTCGACACCTGCGTCTATCACCAGCCCGGCATCGATTTGCTGACCCAGGTCATCCCCGTGGACAACATCCTGTTTGCCAGCGAGATGATTGGCGCCGTGCGCGGCATCGACCCCGAAACCGGCCACCACTACGACGACACCAAGCGCTACATCCTGGCCACGCCGCACCTGACCGAGGAGCAGCGCTTCAAAGTGTTCGAGGGCAATGCCCGGCGCGTTTTCCCGCGGCTGGACGCCGCCCTCAAAGCCAAAGGTCTGTGACGCAGCGACCAGGAGGAACCATCATGTACGAACTTGGCGTGGTTTATCGCCACATCACCCGGGCCGATCGTGAGGCCGCCGACGCATTGGCCGCCTTGGGCTCGGCCACCGTCCATGAGGCCATGGGCCGTGTCGGCCTGCTCAAACCCTACATGCGTCCCATCCAGAGCGGGGTGCAGGTCAGCGGCACAGCCGTGACCGTATTGCTGCATCCCGGCGACAACTGGATGATGCATGTGGTGGCGGAGCAGATCCAGCCTGGCGACATCGTGGTGGCGGCGATCACCGCCGATTGCACCGATGGCTATTTCGGCGATTTGCTTGCCACCAGCTTCAAGGCCCGCGGCGCGCGCGCGCTGGTCATCGATGCCGGCGTGCGCGATGTGCGAACGCTCAACGAGATGGGCTTTCCCGTCTGGAGCAAGTGCATATCCAGCAAAGGCTGCATCAAAGAGACGCTGGGCTCGGTCAACATCCCCGTGGTGTGCGCGGGGCAGCTCATCCACCCGGGCGACGTCATCGTGGCCGATGACGATGGGGTGGTTTGCGTGCCCAAGGCCTTGGCCGCGCAGACCCTGGCCGCCGCGCGTGCCCGTGAGGCCAACGAGGCGACCAAGCGGCAGCAACTGGCCAGCGGCGTGCTGGGGCTGGACATGTACCGCATGCGCGACGCCCTGGCGGCCAAAGGGCTGCGCTACATCGATTGACCGGAGCGCCTTCCATGAGCAAACCCACAACGGGTGATTTCACCAAAACCCCGGGCTGGCTGGATTGGTACGACGGCCCCAGCAAGCCCCGTTTCCAGTTGCCGGCCGGGGCGGTCGATGCGCACTGCCATGTCTTCGGGCCGGGCGCGCAGTTTCCCTACGCGCCGGAGCGCAAGTACACGCCCTGTGACGCCAGCAAGGAACAGCTCTTCGCCCTGCGCGACCACCTGGGCTTTGCGCGCAATGTGATCGTGCAGGCCACTTGCCATGGCGCCGACAACCGCGCGCTGGTCGATGCCTGCCTGGCTTCCGGCGGCAAGGCCCGCGGGGTGGCTACCGTGCGCCGCAGCGTCACCGATGAGGAGTTGCAGTCCCTGCACGCCGCTGGCGTGCGCGGGGTGCGCTTCAATTTCGTCAAGCGGCTGGTGGATTTCACCCCGAAGGACGAGCTGATGGAGATCGCCGGCCGCATCGCCCAACTGGGCTGGCACGTGGTGATCTATTTCGAGGCCCAGGATCTGCCCGAACTGTGGGACTTCTTCACCGCCTTGCCGACCACCGTGGTCGTCGATCACATGGGCCGCCCCGATGTGCGCAAGCCGCTGGACGGCCCCGAGTTCGAGCTGTTCGTGCGGTTCATGCGCGAGCACGAGAACGTCTGGAGCAAGGTCAGCTGCCCGGAGCGGCTGTCCTACAGCGGCCCGCCGGCGCTGCACGGCGAGCAGGCCGCCTACCGCGACGTGGTGCCTTTTGCGCGGCGCATCGTCGAGACTTTCCCCGACCGCGTGCTCTGGGGCACCGACTGGCCGCACCCGAACCTGAAGGACCACATGCCCGATGACGGGCTGCTGGTGGACTTCATTCCCCATATCGCCCCCACGGCCGAGCTGCAGCGAAAACTGCTGGTGGACAACCCCATGCGGCTGTATTGGCCCGAAGAAGTGAAGTGAAGGAGCCTTGCATGGCACTGGACAAACCCTACAAAGACATTCCCGGAACGGTCATCTTCGATGCCGAGCAGTCGCGCAAGGGCTACTGGCTGAACCAGTTCTGCATGTCGCTGATGAAGGCCGACAACCGCGAACGCTTCAAGGCCGATCCGCGCCGCTATCTGGACGAGTGGCCGATGAGCGAGGCGCAGAAACAGGCCGTGCTGGAGGCGGACCTGAACCGCTGCATCCAGCTAGGCGGCAACATCTATTTCCTGGCCAAGCTGGGCGCCACGCTGGGCAAGAGCTTCCAGCAGATGGCTGGCTCGATGACCGGCATGACCGAAGAGGAATACCGCGACATGATGCTCAAGGGCGGGCGCTCGATCGAGGGCAACCGCTATCTGGGCGAAAACGGCTCGGCCCAGCCGCAGAACCAGCCACAGGGCCACGGCACCGGCAAGCTCATTTAAGGAACACCCATGGCCAAGATCACCGCATCCGTCTATACCTCGCACGTGCCGGCCATCGGCGCGGCCATCGACCTGGGCAAGACCGCCGAGCCCTACTGGGCGCCGCTGTTCAAGGGCTACGAGTTTTCCAAGGAGTGGTTCCGTCAGCACCAGCCGGACGTCATCTTTCTCGTCTACAACGACCACGCCACCGCCTTCAGCCTGGAGCTGATTCCCACCTTCGCCATCGGCACCGCGGCCGAATACCAGCCGGCCGACGAGGGCTGGGGGCCGCGCCCGGTGCCGGTGGTCAAGGGGCATCCGGAGCTGGCCTCGCACATCGCGCAGTCGGTGATCCAGGAGGATTTCGACCTGACCATCGTCAACAAGATGGACGTGGACCACGGTCTGACCGTGCCGCTGTCGCTGGTGTGCGGCACGCCGCCGCAGGACCATTTCGAGTGGCCTTGCGCGGTGATTCCCTTCGCGGTCAACGTCGTGCAGTATCCGGTGCCGTCGGGGCGGCGCTGCTTCCAACTGGGGCAGGCCATCCGCCGGGCCATCGAGTCGTACGACGAGCCGCTGAACGTGCAGATCTGGGGCACCGGCGGCATGAGCCACCAGCTGCAGGGGCCGCGGGCGGGGCTGATCAACCAGGCATGGGACAATGCTTTCCTGGATCAGCTCATCGCCGATCCGGCCGGCCTGGCGCAAAAGCCGCACATCGAGTACGTGCGCGAAGCCGGCAGCGAAGGCATCGAGCTGGTGATGTGGCTGATCGCCCGCGGCGCGATGAGCGACGTGGCCGGCTCCGGCAAGCCGCCGAAGGTGGCGCACCGCTTCTACCATGTGCCCGCGTCCAACACGGCCGTCGGGCACCTGATCCTCGAAAACCCGTGAACCCACCGTGATTTCGCCGTCCGCTCCCCACCAAGCGCCTACCGCGCCAGGCAGGGGGTGGCGGCCCAACAGGAGCAATGACATGACGATCAAAGTCGCGCTTGCCGGCGCCGGTGCCTTTGGCATCAAGCACCTGGACGGCATCCAAAACATTCCGGACGTGCAAGTGGTGTCGCTCATCAGCCGCGAACTGGACAAAACCCAGGAAGTGGCCGACCAGTACGGCATCCCGCACGTCACCACCGATCTGGCCGAGAGCCTGAAGATCCAGGAGGTCGATGCCGTCATCCTGTGCACGCCCACGCAGCTGCATGCCGCGCAGGCCAAGGCTTGCCTGGAGGCGGGCAAGCACGTGCAGGTGGAGATCCCACTGTGCGACGTGCTCAAGGAGGGCGAGGAAGTCGTGGCGCTGCAGAAGCAGACCGGGCTGGTGGCGATGTGCGGCCATACCCGCCGCTTCAATCCCAGCCATCAGTGGGTGCGCCAGCGCATCCTGGCCGGGCAGTACCACATCCAGCAAATGGATGTGCAGACCTATTTCTTCCGGCGCACCAACATGAACGCGCTGGGGCAGCCGCGCAGCTGGACCGACCACCTGCTGTGGCACCACGCCGCCCATACGGTGGACCTGTTCGCCTACCAGACGCGAAGCCCCATCGTGCAGGCCAACGCCATCCAGGGGCCGATCCACCCCGAGCTCAAGATCGCGATGGACATGAGCATCCAGCTCAAGGCCGCCAACGGCGCCATCTGCACGCTGTCGCTGAGCTTCAACAACGACGGGCCGCTGGGCACCTTCTTCCGCTACATCGGCGACACCGGCACCTACATCGCCCGCTACGACGACCTGGTGCAGTCGCACAGCAAGGGGCCGGAGACGCCGATCGACGTGTCGGGGGTGGATGTGTCGATGAACGGCATCGAGCTGCAAGACCGTGAGTTCTTCGCCGCCATCCGCGAGGGGCGCGAGCCCAATGCCAGCGTGGCCCAGGTGCTGCCGTGCTACCAAGTGCTGCACCAGTTGGAGCAGCAATTGCAGGCTTGAAGCACACCCATGCAACAACGCTCACTCGGTCCCTTCCAGGTCAGCGCCATTGGCCTGGGCTGCATGAATCTGTGTCATGCCTACGGGCAGCCGGTGCCAGAGGCCGAGGCCGAGCGCCTGCTGCACGCCGCGCTGGATTTGGGCATCACCCATTTCGACACGGCCGCGCTGTACGGTTTTGGCGTCAGTGAGACGCTGATTGGCCGCTTTCTGGCGCCGCTGCGCCAGCGGTTCACCCTGGCCAGCAAGTGTGGCATGACGGGGGTGCCCAATGAGCAGGGCGTGAAGGTGCGCGTCATCGATGGCCGGCCCGCCACCCTCAAGGCCACTTGTGAGGAGGCGCTGCGGCGCCTGCGTACCGACGTCATCGATCTGTACTACCTGCACCGTTGGGACAAGTCGGTGCCGATCGAAGACAGTGTCGGCGCCCTGGCCGACCTGGTGCGCGACGGCAAGATCCGTGCGATTGGCTTGTCCGAGGTGTCGGCCGCCACGCTGCGGCGAGCCCATGCGGTGCATCCGATTGCCGCGCTGCAAACCGAATACTCGCTATGGACGCGCAACCCCGAGATTGCCGTCTTGCAGGCGTGCCGCGAACTGGGCGTGAGCTTCGTGGCGTTCAGCCCCCTGGGGCGCGGGTTTCTGTGTGGGCCGCTCGATATCGACGCCTTCGATGCCAAGGACATCCGCCGCACCATGCCGCGTTTCACGCCCGCGCATTACCCCCACAACGCCGGCTTGCTGCCCGCCTATCTGGCGGTGGCGCAGGAGGTGGGCTGCTCGCCCGCGCAGCTGGCGTTGGCCTGGCTGCTGCACCAGGGGCCGGACATCCTGCCGATACCGGGTACCACTCACGTCGAGCATTTGCGCGACAACATCGCCGCGGCCGACCTGTCGTTGTCGCCCGAGGTGCTGGAGCGGCTCGATGCGGTGATGAATGATCGGCTGGTCAGTGGCAACCGCTACAACGAACAAGCCCGCCGCGAGGTCGATACCGAAGAGTCCGCCTGACAGGCTGAATCCGCGCAGCCGGCGGCCACGGCCTCCAATTCCCCGCGCAGCCAGCGGTGCGCCGGATCGGCCTGATGCTTGCGGTGCCAGATGAGGTACATGGGCAGAGGCGGGCAGGGCGCCGGGACGGGTATATGTGCCAGCCCGCGCAGCAGGTGCACGCGCAGCATGGAGGGGGCGGTGGCCAACAGGTCGCTGCCGCGCAGAAACGCCGGCACGCCGGCAAAGCCCGGCACCATCACCCGAAAGCGCCGTCGCACCCCTCGGGCGATCATCCACTGGTCCACGTCCAGCAGGCGTTGCGACTCATACACCACCGTGACATGCTCGGCTTGCAGGTAGTCGGCCAGCGTCTTGGGGGCATGGCGCGCCTCGGGGTCGTAGAAAACACGGTATGCGTCTTGAAACAGCCTTTTCTGCAAAATGTCCGCCCCTTCGGGCGGACGAGGGCTGATGGCGATCTGGCAATGGTCTTGCCGCAGCATATCCAGGCTTGGAATGCCTGATGGAATCACCCGCAAGTCCACCCCCGGGGCCTGCTGCCGCAGACGGGCCAACAGAGGTGGCAGTAGCACATCGCGCTGCAAATCATTGGCGGCAATGGTGAGGGTGGCGTGCCAGCGCGCCGGGTCAAACGCTTCGGCGCGAGCGAAGCGTTCCAGGGCGGCCAGCAGCTCCCGGGCTTGCGGCGCCAGGGCCTCAGCCCGCGCCGTGGCCACGATGCCGCGCCCGCTCTTGACGAACAGCGGATCGCCCACGATGGCCCGCAGCTTGTCCAACAGATGGCTCACGGCCGACTGTGTCACCCCCAGTCGCTGCGCGGCGCCGGTCACGGAGCCAGTCTCCACCACGGTCACCAGCAGCCTGAGCAGGTGCGCGTCCAAGTCAGACCAATCGAAATTTTTCATGGGTTTGATGATGATTCATCGGTTTATTTTTTGCAACAGGCGCGGGACACTGTGGCCCCAACCATCATCAACCAAGGAGGCCCTGTGAACGCTCCAAACCGTTCAGCCATACCTGGCACGGCGCTGTTCGACGGCGAGATGGCCCGCAAGGGCTATGCGCTCAACAAAATGTGCTTTTCCTTCAACGAAGCGGCCAATCGCCAGGCTTTTCTGGCCGACCCTGAGGCCTATATGCGGAAGTACCGTCTGACGGCCCAGCAGGCTGCCGCGGTCCGGTCCAGGCAGGTGCTGGCCCTGCTCGAAGCGGGCGGCAACGCCTATTACCTGGCCAAGTTCGCGGGCATTTTCGGGCTCAACATGCAGGACATCGGCGCCCAACAGACCGGCACCACCAAAGAGGCCTTCATGGCCCGGCTGCAGGCGGCCAATCAGCAGCCCGACTGGCCTGCGGCCTCACATTCCACCCCCGTCTCGCATTGAGTGTCAGGAGTGCAAGCATGGCACGTCTCATCGGTGGTCTGGCCACCTCCCACATCCCGGCCATTGGCGGCGCCATCGCCAAAGGCCTGCAGAGCGACCCCTACTGGAAGCCTTTCTTTGACGGCTTCCCGCCCATCCACGACTGGCTGGCCCGGGTCAAGCCCGACGTGCTCGTGGTTTTCTACAACGACCACGGCCTCAACTTCTTCCTCGACAAAATGCCCACCTTCGCCGTGGGCGCAGCGGCCGAGTACGCCAACGCCGACGAAGGCTGGGGCATCCCCACCTCGCCCCCTGTGGCAGGCTGCCCGGACCTCTCATGGCACATCATCCGACACCTGATGGCGCAGGAGTTTGACATCGTCACTTGCCAGGAAATGCTGGTGGACCATGCCTGCACGTTGCCGCTCAAGTTGTTTTGGCCGAACGACGCCGTGGCCCCGGTGCAGATCGTGCCCATCGACATCAACACCGTGCAGTTTCCGCTGCCCACGGCCAAGCGTGTGTACAAACTGGGCAAGACTGTGGGTGCGGCCATCCAGTCGTGGCGCAGCGAGCAGCGCGTGGCGGTGTTGGCCTCAGGCGGCCTGAGCCATCAGCTCGAAGGTGAGCGAGCCGGTTTCATCAACAAAGCGTTTGACCAGCAGTTCATGGAGAGCATGGTCTCCAACCCGGAATGGGCCACCCAGTTCAGCGACACGGAACTGGTGGATCGCGCCGGTACCCAGGGGGTCGAACTGCTGATGTGGCTGGCCATGCGCGCAGCACTCACCACGGCCGGTGCTGGAGTGCGCAAGGTGCATAGCCACTACCACATCCCCATCTCCAACACCGCCACGGGGGTGTTGGCGCTGGAGGTGCTGGCTTGATGCCGGCTCCGGCTGGAACCACGGTGAACCACAAAAAACGGGAGCCTGTGGCTCCCGTTGGGCTGGATGCGCGATGTCGGTGGCTTACAGCGAATCGATGAAGCTGCGCAGCTTGTCTGAGCGGCTGGGGTGCTTGAGCTTGCGCACCGCCTTGCTCTCGATCTGGCGGATGCGCTCGCGCGTCACGTCGAACTGCTTGCCCACTTCCTCCAGGGTGTGGTCGGTGGACATTTCGATGCCGAAGCGCATGCGCAGCACTTTGGCTTCGCGCGGGGTGAGCGTGTCGAGCACTTCCTTGACCACTTCGCGCAGACCGGCCTGCATGGCGGCATCGATCGGCGCCGTGTTGGCCGTGTCCTCGATGAAATCGCCCAGGTGGCTGTCGTCGTCGTCGCCGATGGGCGTTTCCATCGAGATCGGCTCTTTGGCGATTTTCATGATCTTGCGGATCTTGTCCTCTGGCATGTCCATCTTTTCGGCCAAGATGGAGGCATCGGGCTCGTAGCCGAACTCCTGCAGGTGCTGGCGGCTGATGCGGTTCATCTTGTTGATGGTCTCGATCATGTGCACCGGGATGCGGATGGTGCGGGCCTGATCCGCGATGGAGCGGGTGATGGCCTGGCGGATCCACCAGGTGGCGTAGGTCGAGAACTTGTAGCCGCGGCGGTATTCGAACTTGTCCACCGCCTTCATGAGGCCGATGTTGCCTTCCTGGATCAGGTCGAGGAACTGCAGGCCGCGGTTGGTGTACTTCTTGGCGATGGAGATGACCAGGCGCAGGTTGGCCTCGATCATCTCTTTTTTCGCGTCGCGCGACATTTTTTCGCCCTCGTTCATCCGCTTGTGGATGTCCTTGAGCTGTTCCAGCGGGACGACCACGCTGGCCTGCAAGTCGATGAGCTGCTGCTGCAATTCCTGGATGGGCGGAATGTTGCGCCCCATGACGGCGCTCCAGGGCTTGCCAGCGGCGGCCTGTTTTTCCACCCATTCCAGATTGAGCAAGTTGGGCGGGAACTCGGCGGCGAATTTCTCCTGGGGCATGCCGCACTTCTCGACGATGATCTTGCGCAGCTCGCGTTCTTTCTTGCGCACCGTCTCGACCTGCTGGCGCACGGTGTCGCACAGCTTCTCGATGGCCTTGGCCGTGAAGCGGATGGTCATCAGCTTCTCGGTGAGGGCTTGCTGGGTCTTGAGGTAGTTGGCCGAGCCGTAGCCTTCCTTGTCGTAGACCTTGTGCAGCTTCTCGAACAGGTCGCGGATGGCGTCGAAACGTTCCAGCGCTTCGCGCTTGAGCTCTTCCATCTTGCGGGTCAATGCCTTGGAGCCGCCCTTGCCATCGTCGTCGTCGGCCTCGTCGTAATCGTCGAAGTCTTCTTCGGCCACATAGTCGTCGGCCTCGTCGGCATCGGCAAAACCGTCCACCACGGTGGAGATGACGGTGGTGCCGTTGCGGATTTCTTCGGCCATCGTCAGGATTTCGTTGATGGTGGCCGGGCTTTCCGAGATGGCCGCCATCATGTCGTGCAGGCCGCTTTCGATGCGCTTGGCGATCTCGATCTCGCCTTCGCGGGTCAGCAGCTCCACCGTGCCCATTTCGCGCATGTACATGCGCACCGGGTCCGTGGTGCGGCCGAATTCGCTGTCCACCGTGGACAGGGCGGCCTCGGCTTCTTCTTCGGCTTCTTCTTCGGTGGCGGCGGTGGGGCCGGTGTTGCTCAACAGCAGCGTTTCGGCGTCGGGCGTCTGTTCATAGACGGCCACGCCCATGTCGTTGAGCAGCGAGACCACCACTTCCAGCGTTTCCTGCTCCACCAGTTTGTCGGGCAGGTGGTCGTTGATTTCGCCGTGGGTCAGGTAGCCGCGGGTTTTGCCCAGTTTGATGAGGGCTTTGAGGTGTTCGCGCCGGGCCTTGGCTTCTTCCTCGGTCAGCACCGTGTCATCCAGGCCAAACTCCTTCATCAAGGCCCGTTCCTTGGCCTTGCTGATCTTCATGCGCAGGGGTTTGGCCTTTTCAGTCGGCTCGGCTTCGGCGGCCTCGGCCTCGATCACGTCCGGGTCTTCGCCCAGGTCCTCGTCCAGATCGCTCAGGTCGATGTCGTCGTCCTCGCTGGCCTTGGCGGCCTTGGGCTTGCGGCCACGCTTGGCCGCCGGCTTGCTGGCCGCGGCTTTGGCGGGCTTGCTCTCGCCAGTGGCTTTGGCCGTGCGAGTGGTCTTCTTCTTGGCAGGCGCCTCGGCCACGGCCTCCTGTTCAGGCAGTTCCTGCTCCGTGGTCTTGGACTTGGCGGACGTTTTCTTGGTGCTCACGAACAACACTTTCTGCCGGGGGCTGCCCCGACGATGGATTCAGACGACACAAAACACTCGGCCCCGTGAACACGGGACGCAGGCGCGCCGGCATGCCGCGGCGCGTCGCGCAAGCTGTGGGGGCGATCATTTGGATTGCAGCCCTTGCGGGTTGAAGGCGTGCTGCCTTGGCCGGGGGAGTCTGACCCCATCACTCGTTCGTGAGCCTTTGGCCTGCCCGGAGGTGCTGCTGTCGCACTTGCGCAAACTTTTGGATTATACCGATGGTTTTAGGTTCCTGCTTCGGCTTCCAGCGCCTTGCGCAGTGCCTGCGTCTCCCGGTAGCGTGCCAGGGCTTCGGGGTCGGAGGCGGCCCGGGCGATCCACGCGGTTTCGAGCGCTTTGAGGTGCTCGATCCGCATGCGGCGCAGCAGTTCGCGCAATTCACGTCGCAGGTCGCCTTCGGTGGGGGCTTGGGGCGGCGCTTCGCCATGGGCAGGCGGGGCTTCCAGGGCGATGCCGCTGGCGTGCAGGGCCAAGGCCAGGTCTTCAAACGGCTGTCCGCGCAAGGCCACGCTCAGCGCCGCCCAGGGCTGTGGGCCATGTTCGAGCCATTGGCTTTCCAGCCAGGCGAACAGCGGGCCGTGGGGCTCGGGCTCTTGGGCGAGCAGTTGATGGTCATCGGCCGTCAGCCAGTCCCAGGCTTGCGGGTGGCTGAGCACGATCCGCGCCACCCGGTCGGCCCGCCCCAGCAGCCCGCGTTGCACGGATCGGCGACGGGGCGACCGTGGCGCAGGTATCGGTCGGCCTGGGCCCATGGGCGCGGGGCTGGTAGGCGCGGACGGGGTGGTGGCTGCGGGTGTGGCGCGTTCGCCGCGCAGACCGGCGCGCCGTGTGGTGCCGCTGGCCCGCCCTTGCCAGAGTTGCGCCAGCTCACGCGGGTCCAGCCCCACCTGGTCGGCGATTTCTTGCAGCAGCTGGCGCTTGAGCGCGCCGTCGGGCATGGCACCCCACAGCGGCCGCGCCTGGCTGGCCATGCGGGCCCGCCCTTCAGCGGTGTCGAGCTCGCAGTCGCTGCTGGCCACTTCCATGAGAAATCGGCTCAAGGGGTGGGCGTCTTGGATGGCCTGGGCGAACGCTTGCGGGCCGTGGGCACGAATAAAGCTGTCTGGGTCGTGCTCCGGCGGCAAAAAGAGGAACTTGGCGCTGCGGGTGTCGCTGATCCAGGGCAGGGTGGCTTCGAGGGCTTTGCGGGCGGCGCGGCGGCCTGCGGCATCGCCATCGAAGCTGAAGACAACCTGGTCGCTGAACCGAAACAGCAGGCGCACGTGGTCCGGCGTGCAGGCGGTGCCGAGGGTGGCCACGGCCTGGGGAAAGCCGAGCTGTGCCAGGGCCACCACGTCCATGTAGCCTTCCGTGACCAGCACATAGCCGGCCTGCCGGATGGCGGTTCGGGCTTCGAACAAGCCGTAGAGCTCATGCCCTTTGCTGAAGACGGCCGTCTCCGGGGAGTTCAGGTATTTGGGCTCGCCTTGATCGAGCACCCGTCCGCCAAAGCCGATCGTTTCGCCTTTGACGTTGCGAATCGGGAACATGATCCGGTCCCGGAAGCGGTCGTAGCGCCGCGCTTCCTGGGCGGGGGCGCCGTCCGCCCCAGCCGTCTCCTCGGCGGTGATGACCAGTCCGGCATCCACGAGCAAGGCGTCTTGGTAATCGGGAAACACCGTGGACAGGAACCGCCAGCCAGGCGGGGCGTAGCCCAGGCCAAAGGTTTTGGCCACCGCGCCACTGACGCCACGCCCTTTCAGGTATTCGATGGCGCGCGGGGCGGTGCGCAACTGGGCCTTGAAGGCGTCTTCGGCCTTGCGCAGCACTTCGGTCAGGGTGGCTTGGTGGCGGCGTTGGGCGGCCGCGCGGGCACGCTCTTGGGGCGGCACGTCTTCTTCGGGCACGGCCAGGCCCACTTGTTGGGCCAGGTCTTTGACGGCCTCGATGAAGCTCACCCCGGTGTGCTCCATCAGAAAGCCGATCGCGTCTCCATGCTTGCCGCAACCGAAACAATGAAAAAACTGCTTGCCAGGGCTGACGCTGAAGGATGGGGTTTTCTCACCATGGAAGGGGCACAGCCCCATGAGGTTGACCCCTCCTTTGCGCAAGGGCACATAGCGCCCCACCACCTCGACGATATCGACGCGGGACAGCAGTTCCTGAATGAAGCTCGGAGGGATGGCCACGCGGTATTTTCACCGATGCATCGCCGGGGGAATGGCGCAAGGGGCGGCCGGTTCAGGCCGCCACCACCCGGTTTTTGCCTTGCCGTTTGGCCGCGTACATGGCCTGGTCGGCCCGGTTCAGCATGCTTTCGATGGACTCGCCATCCCGGCGTTGCACCACCCCGGCGCTGAAGGTGATGAGGATGTGCTCGTCTCCCTCCAGAAACAACTGCTTGGAGAGCTCGCGCTGCAACCGGGTGATGACTTCGACCGCCTCGGTGATGGAGGTGTCGGGCAGGATGATGACGAACTCTTCTCCCCCGAAGCGGGCCACGGCGTCTTGTGGGCGCAGCGATGTTTTGGCTACCCGGGCCAGATGTTGCAAGGCGTTGTCACCCTTGAGGTGGCCCAGTCGGTCATTCAGGCGCTTGAAGTCATCGATATCGAGCAGGGCCAGACAGGGTTGGCTGGCGCCACGGTCGGCGCGTGACATTTCTCGCGCAGCCACCTCGGCCATGCCTTTGCGGTTGAGCGTGCCGGTCAACAGGTCGTGGCGGGCCATTTCACTCATGCGGTCGAGCTCGTCGCGCAGCCGTTGCGCCTCCTGCTCGGCTTCTTCGGCCCGCTGGCGCAGGCTGGAGAGTTCCTCGCCGGTGCGGCGGCTGTCCAGTGCCAGGCTGCGTGCCGATTGGATGGCTTCCTGGACCACCGGCGCCATTTCGGCGAGGCTGCGGGCATGTTCCAGCCGCTGTGCACAGGCTTCGAACTGCTGCTGATAGTGTTCGCTGCTGTCGGCGGTCTGAGAGAGGCGCTGCAGAAAGGTGCTCAGCGTCTCTTTCATCACCTGCTGGGCGGCCAGCGTTTGCTCTTTGGCTTCGATCTGCTTGACGATCAGCCCTTTGAGGCGGCGCTCCACGTCTTCCAGCCGCCGCGTGGACAGGGGCGGCTGCGTGGCTTGCATGAGCGCTTCCATCTGGCCCTGCAGCCAGGGGTTTTCAGGGGTGATGGCGCCAATGTTTTCGAACACGGTGTGCAGCAGGCCGAGCAGGGTCTCCCGGATGTGCTGCTGCTCTTCGGCCACGAACGACAGGCGGAACGCGAAATCCGCCATCATCTTGCGCAGCGTGGGCAGATGCAAGCTGTCGAGCTTGAGGTAAGCCACGAGCTCTTCGGCCAGCTCGACGACTTTGGTGTCGTCATTGCCCACCGCGGGCAGCGAAAAGTTGACGATGCGGGCCACCTGTTCGCGCAGATCTGCCGGCAGGCTGTGCTCCTCCACCACCGGCACCGCCGTTGGCACGGGGGCTGGCGTTTCCGGTGTGGAGTGGTTTTTCAGGTGATTGACCAGGGCTTTTTCCAGATCCTCCCAGCTGTGCTGGGTCACCGCCTTGCCAAACTGGGCCTTGAAGCGTATCTGCGCCGGGGTGCGGTCGGGCAGCATGGCGCCGATGTGGCGCAGGTTCTCCAACGGGAAGGGCCGAAGCGGCTTGGTGCCGGCCACTTCATGGTAAGTGGCCTGGAAGTTTTCTGGCGTGGGAGGCAGCTTGCGTGCGGCCAACCGCTTGACCGCTTCTCTTGCAATCTCCTGGGGGGTGGATGCCGGCATGCCCTAGATCGTAGGTGTGAACCTTATCATCTTACACCGGTCAATGGGCTGCACGGCAGCCCTTGAAGCCATCAGCGCGGGGCCATGCGAATGGCGCCATCGAGCCGGATCACCTCGCCATTGAGCATGTCGTTCTCGATGATGTGCCGAACCAGCTTGGCATAGTCCTCCGGGCGCCCCAGACGCGAAGGGAAGGGCACGCTGGCGGCCAGCGCGTCCTGAACTTCCTGGGGCATGCCAAACAACATGGGGGTGCCGAAGATGCCCGGTGCGATCGTCATGTTGCGGATGCCGCTGCGGGCCAGATCGCGGGCGATGGGCAAGGTCATGCCGACGATGCCGCCTTTGGAGGCCGCGTAGGCCGCTTGACCAATCTGGCCGTCGAAAGCCGCCACGGACGCGGTGGAGATCAACACGCCGCGCTCGCCGGTCGGCTCGGGCTCGTTGCGGCTCATGGCGGTGGCGGCCAGGCGGATCATGTTGAAGGTGCCGACCAGATTGACCATGATGGTCTTCGTGTAAAGACCGAGGTCATGCGGCCCGTTCTTGCCCACGGTCTTTTCGGCCGGGGCGATGCCGGCGCAGTTGATCAAGCCCATGAGCTTGCCCATGGCGGTGGCCTGGTCGATGACTTGCTGGCCATCGGCTTCGCGGGTGACGTCGCAAGCCACGAAAACGCCGCCGATGTCCTTGGCCACGGCCTGGCCTTTGTCGGCCTGCATGTCGGCCACGACCACCCGGCCGCCCGCTGCGGCCAGCATGCGTGCCGTTCCCTCGCCCAGGCCGGATGCCCCGCCCGTGACCACGAAAACCTTGCCTGCGATCTCCATTGCCGTGCTCCTGTTTGACGTTTACGTAAACGTCAATTATGACGCAAAAAGAAACCCGCGCGAGCGGGTTCGACAGGGTGGAAAGGTGGGCTGTCAGGCGGTCACTTGTAGCCGACGCGGTCCAGCATCTGCTGGATCTTCGTCAGGTTCTTGGCCACCACGCCCAGGGGAATGTTTTCCGACTTGAAATCGTCGCCTCCGATGGAGCGCAGAGCTGGGTTGTCGATCTTCACGCCCTTGGCGGCTGGGAATTCATTGTTGCCGTTGGCGAAATACTCTTGCGCAAACGGGCTGGCGAGAAATTCCATGAACTGGATGGCCGAGTCCACGTTCTTGGCGTGCCGGGCCACCGCAGCGCCTGCGATATTCACATGGGTGCCGGTGGTGGCTTGGTTAGGGAAGACCACGCGCACTTTTTCCATGACGGCACGGTCTTCCGGGCGATTGGACTTGATCAGGCGAGCCACGTAGTAGCTGTTGGTCAGCGCCACGCCGCATTCGCCGGAGGCCACGGCGCGAATCTGATCGGTGTCGCCGCCCTTGGGCGCGCGGGCCATGTTGTCCACGATGCCCTTGAGCCAGGCTTGGCCTTTTTCGTCACCCAGCCGCTCGACCACGGTGGCAAAGAGCGACAGGTTGTACGGATGCGAGCCGGAGCGCGTGCAGACCAGCCCTTTGAGCTTGGGGTCGGCCAGTTGCTCGTAAGTGGCCACGTCTTCGGGCTTGACGCGCAGCGGGTCGTACACGATCACGCGGGCGCGGGTGGAAAAGCCGGTCCAGGTCACGCCTTCGGGGGTGGGGTCGGCCCGCAGGTTGGCGGGGATGGCGGCATCCAGCTTGGCAGATTGGATAGGACGAAACAGCCCCTGGCTGTCGGCGGCGGCTATGCGCGCCGCATCGACGAGCAGCACCACGTCGGCCGGGGAGGCAGCGCCTTCGGCGCGCAAGCGGGCGATGATGCCGGCATCGTCGGCCTCGACGCGGTTGATGCGGATGCCCGTGGTGCGGGTGAAGGCTTCATACATCACCTCGTCCGTCTGGTAGTGCCGGGCGGAATACAGGTTGAGCACTTTGTCTTGCGCGGAGGCCGAAACCGCGACGGCGGCCAGCGCCAGGGAGCCAAGGGCAAGGCGAAGGGTGTGGCGAAGGTTCATGGTGCGTCTTCGTGAAGGAACAAAACGGTGACAGACGCCATACTAACACAAACAAAAACGATTCCTATTTGCCTTGCTGGAGAAAAAAAGGGCTTCGCGACGCGAAGCCCTTGAAAGGTCTCTGAAACGTGGTTCGAAGAGACCCGAGGAGACAACCTGTAAATCGGGGTTGGCCGCCAGATTTCAACGGCGGCGGCCAGAAGATTTGGGGGCAGCGGCTTGGTTGGCCATGGCGTGGAAGTTGGCTTCCGCCACTTCGCTGGCCTGTTTGACGGCCTTCTGCACGGTTTCCATCGCGTTGGTGGCGGCCGCCACGGCACTCTTCATCACGGCCACGGCAGTCTCAGAGCCGGCCGGGGCGTTCTTGGCCACGTTATCCACCACGGCCATGAACTTCTGCTGGGCCTCTTGGCTTTGGGCCTCGGCCACTTTGGTGAATTCGGCCTGGGTACCGGATGCGATTTCGTAGAGCTGGCGGCTGTAGGCGGCGGCTTTTTCGGCCAGGGGCTGCATCAGCGAAGCCTGCAGGGCGATGAGTTCCTGGGCGTCTTTGGCACTGAGCACGGCTTGGGCGTTATTGGCCGATTCGGCCAGGGCGGCTTTGGTAGCCTGGAGGTTGAGCTCCATCAGCTTTTCCACGCCTTCGAAAGCCTTTTGCGTCAGCCCGAAGAGGGTTTCGATATTGGCCTTTTGCGCGGCAACCAGTTGTTCAGCGGTCAGCATGTCCTGCTCTCCTGAGTATGTTCGTCGGCATGTTGAAGGCGGCGATCCGTGACTGGGATGGATTTGCTGCGCTGCAACATGAATTCAATTATAGGGATTCCTCGGGTTTTTGCAAGCCTTTTTGTTGCGGTGCAGCAAAAAAGATTGGGGGGTCCGTCGCAAGGGTTTGATCGACGGGCCACAATGGCGGTGTGCTTGCCTTCTACGCCGATCAATTCGTTCTGCCGCTGCCGCCGGGGCACCGCTTCCCGATGGCGAAATACGCGGCTTTGCGGGAGCGCCTGGCAGCGGGCTTGCCCCAGGTGCGTCTGCAACAGGCCCTGCCGGCCAGCGACGGCGAACTGGCGTTGGCGCATACCCCACGCTACATCCAGGCCGTGGCCGAAGGGGGGTTGACGCCGGCAGAGCAGCGTGAGATTGGCTTTCCCTGGAGTCCGGCGATGGCCGAACGCGCCCGGCGCTCGGTGGGGGCCACGGTGCAGGCGTGCCGGGCGGCCATGGCGGGTGAGGGGATCGCGGCCAATTTGGCCGGTGGCACCCATCATGCGTATGCCCACAAGGGCGGCGGCTTTTGCGTGTTCAACGACACGGCCGTGGCCGCCAGGCTCATGCAGGCCGAGTGGCAGCGGCACGGGGCGGCGCGGCGGCAGCGCCCGCTGCGGGTGGCGGTGATTGATCTGGACGTGCATCAAGGCAACGGCACCGCCAGCATCTTTCGCGACGATCCCTCGGTATTCACCCTGTCGCTGCACGGTGCCAAAAACTTCCCCTTCCGCAAAGAGCCGGGCGACCTGGACGTGGATCTGCCCGATGGCTGCGACGATGCCACCTACATCGAGGCGCTGGAATGGGCGCTGCATGAACTGGAGCGCCGCTTCGAGCCGGGGTTGGTGATCTATCTGGCCGGGGCTGACCCCCATGAAGGCGACCGCCTGGGGCGCCTGAAGCTGACGGATGACGGGATGGAGGCGCGCGATCGGCGGGTGTTCGAATGGGTCTGGCAGCGCCGCATTCCCATGGCCATGACGATGGCCGGCGGCTATGGGCACGACATCGAGTCCACCTTGCGCGTGCAGTTCAACACCTGGCGTCTGGCGGTGTCGCATTGGCAGCGCTGGCAGGCTGCCTTGCCCGCTGCGCAGTGGCACAATGGCCTGCCATGAGCACGCCTTCGCAGCCCGCATCTGCCGTCGAGCGGCCCAGGCCGCAGCCACGTCACGCGTTTCGCGTCTTTCGCACGATCGGTACCCGGTGGATGGACAACGACATCTACGGCCATGTCAACAACGTCGTCTATTACAGTTGGTTCGACACCGCCGTCAATGGCTACCTGATCGAGCAGGGCGCGCTCGACATCCATCACGGTGCGGTCATTGGCCTGGTGATCGAGACGCAGTGCAACTATTTCGAATCGCTGGCTTTCCCTGACACCATCCATGCCGGGCTGCGGGTTGGCCATCTGGGGCGGTCCAGCGTGCGCTATGAGGTGGGGCTGTTCAGCGCCTCGGGCGAGCTGACGGCGGCGGCCGGGCACTTTGTCCACGTGTACGTGGACCGCCAAACACGCCGCCCTGTGCCCCTGCCGCCGGCGTTGCGCGAGGCCTTGGCGGCGCTGTGCTGAGCGCGAATCGGCGCGGGGGGTCATAATTGACGTTAACGTCAACGTCACAACCGTCAACCGAGGAGACTTCATGACCCAAAATCCCACGGCCCGCCCGCCGGTGCACGATCCCGCCAGCGTGGATGCCGCCATCACTGGCCGGATGTCGGTTCGCGCCTTTTTGCCCACGCCCGTGCCCCGGGAGGTGCTGACCCACCTCCTCGAAGTGGCCAGCCGCGCCCCGTCAGGCACCAACACCCAGCCGTGGAAGGTCTATGTGCTGCAAGGGCGCAGCCGCGATGCCCTGTGTGAGAAGGTGTGCGCCGCCCACGATGCCATTCGCGACAACCCGGCGCTGGCTGCCGAGTATCAGGAGGCCTACGACTACTATCCCAAGCAGTGGGTCAGCCCTTACATCGATCGGCGGCGGGAAAACGGCTGGGGGCTGTATGGCCTGCTGGGCATCGGAAAAGGCGACAAGGACAAAATGCACGCCCAGCACCAGCGCAACTTCCGTTTCTTTGACGCGCCCGTGGGCCTGATGGTCACGATCGACAAGGTCATGGGCGGCGGCTCGCTGGTGGACACGGGCATGTTTTTGCAAAACCTGATGGTGGCCGCGCGCGCCCACGGGCTGGACACCTGCCCGCAGGCGGCCTGGAACGGCTATGCCCGCATCATCCTGCCGCACATCGGCGCCGGCGAGCATGAGATGCTCGTTTGCGGCATGGCCTTGGGCTATGCCGACACGGCCGACAAGGTCAACACCTTCCGAACCCCGCGCGTGCCGGTGGCCGAGTTCACCACCTGGCTGGAGTGAACGGCATGCGCGCTGTGCCCGATACGCCGGCGCCCAGGCCCGCGGTGCTCGTGGCGCGGGCCATCTTTCCCGAGGTGCTGGACAAATTGCGCCAGCATTTCGAGGTCAGCGACAACGAGCACGATGAGGACTGGTCGGCGCAGGAACTGATCGCGCGCTTGCAAGGCAAGGCCGGCGTGCTGACCACGGGCAGCCAGCGCATCGATGCGGCCCTGCTGCAGGCATGTCCGCAACTGCGCATCGTGGCCAACATGGCGGTGGGGTTCAACAATTTCGACGTCGCGGCCATGACAGAAGCGGGCGTCGTGGGCACCAACACCCCCGATGTGCTCACCGAAACCACGGCCGATTTCGGTTTCGCCCTGTTGCTGGCCGCCGCGCGCCGCGTCACCGAGAGCGAGCATTTCTTGCGTGCCGGCCGCTGGGACCGCTGGGCCTACGATCTGTTCGCCGGGCAGGACGTGCACGGCAGCACGCTGGGCATCCTGGGCATGGGCCGCATCGGGCAGGGCATCGCTCTGCGCGGGGCGCACGGTTTCGGCATGCGGGTGATTTATCACAACCGCTCCCGGCTGGATCCGGCCATCGAGGCGCAATGCCGGGCCACGTATGTGAGCAAGGAGGCGCTGTTGCGGCAGGCCGATCACCTGGTGCTGGTGCTGCCCTACACGCCAGAGAACCACCACCTCATCGGCGCGGCCGAGCTGGCGCTCATGAAGCCGACCGCCACCTTGGTCAACATCGCCCGCGGCGGCATCGTGGACGACGCGGCACTGGCGCATGCCCTGCGTGAGCGCCGCATCGCAGCGGCCGGGCTCGATGTGTTCGAGGGAGAGCCACGGGTTCACCCGGATTTGCTGACCGTGCCCAATGTGGTGCTGACGCCTCACATCGCCAGCGCGACCCGGGCCACCCGGCTGGCCATGGCCCATCTGGCGGCCGACAATCTCATCGCCTTTCTGACCCAGGGCCGGGCTTTGACCCCCGTGAACGCGCCGCCGCGCTTGCGAGTCGCCCGATAATCGGGGGATGACCGCATCCCCCTACCTGTGGCTGGCGCTGCTGGCCATTGCCCAGCTTGCCGTTTTGCTCTGGCTGGCCCGCAAGGCCCTCCAGCCGGAAGTGCCGCCCGAGCCTGCCGAAGCCGTGGAGGCGCGGCAGCGGCTCTGGGCCTGGATGCAGGCCCAGGCCGATCGGCTGGATCGGCTCGAAAGCGAGTTGCGCCGCGAGGTGAGCGAGTCGGCCCGCGGGCAACGGCAGGAAGTCTCGCAGACCCTGGCCACGTTTCAAGAGGCCTTGCTGCGGCAGGGCGCCGAAACGGCCCGAACCCAGAACGCCCAGCTCGACGCTTTTGCGCAGCAGCTCGTGCAGTTGCGTGGCACCCTGGGCGACCGGCTCACCGAGCAATTGCAGGCCCTCAGCCAGGCGAACGACCGCCGCATGGCCGAGGTGCGCGCGACGCTGGAGTCCCAGTTGGCCCAATTGCAGCAAAGCAATGCCGCCAAGCTCGACGAAATGCGCGCCACGGTGGACGAAAAACTGCACCAGACCCTGGAGACCCGCCTTAGCGAAAGTTTTGCCCACGTGGCGCAACGGCTGGAGCAAGTCCACAAAGGGCTCGGGGAAATGCAGGCGCTGGCCGCCGGCGTGGGGGATCTCAAGCACCTGCTCACCAACGTGAAGACCCGCGGCATGTTTGGCGAAGCCCAGTTGGCCGCGTTGCTGGAGCAGGTTTTCGCGCCCGAGCAGTACGCCGCCCAGGTGCCCACCCGCCCGGGCAGCCGTCACGTGGTGGATTTTGCCATCCGTCTGCCGGGCAAAGGCGGTGATGGCGCCCCCGTGTGGCTGCCCATCGACGCCAAATTCCCCAACGAGGACTATGAGCGCCTGCTCGAAGCCCAGCGCCAGGCCGACCCCGTGGCCGCCGAGGCGGCTGCCAAGGCGCTGGAGGCCCGCGTGCGGCTGGAGGCCAAATCCATTGCGGAAAAATACCTGGAGCCGCCACACACCACCGATTTCGCCTTGCTCTTTCTGCCTACCGAAGGGCTCTACGCCGAGGTGCTGCGCCGCGCCGGTTTGGTGGAGGCGCTGCAGCGCGAATACCGTGTCACGATTGCGGGGCCTACCACGCTGCTGGCCATGCTCAATGCCTTGCAAATGGGGTTTCGCACCTTGGCGCTGGAAAAACGCTCCAGCGAAGTGTGGCAGGTGCTCGGCGCCGTCAAGACGGAGTTCGGCAAATTCGGCGACGTGCTGGCCAAGGTGAAAAACCAGACCCAGACCGTGCTCAATACGCTCGATGCCGCCGAAGTCCGCAGCCGGGCCATGGGCCGCGCCCTCAAAAGCGTGGAGGCGCTTCCCGCCGAGCAGGCGGGAACCATCCTGCCGGCGCTGGATCGCTATGAAGATTCGTGACGTGTTTCCACCCGCCGCGAAAGCCCACCTGACAAAAAAAATTACACTCTGCCCCCATGGCGCAACACTCCCCTCACCATGACCCCTCCGAAGCGATGAGCCTCGGTGCCCGGGCAGCTTTCGTGCTGATTCCGCTGACGGCGTTGCTCATCGTCCTGTGGACGGCCACCGCCGTGCACCTGCCTGCCGACATTTCGGTGGCCTGGGTGCCGGCCATTGGCGTCAACCTCGACTTCCACATCGACGGCTTGTCGTTGCTCATGCTGCTGATGATCACCGGCGTGGGCACGGCCGTGTTCGTCTATGCGGGCGGCTATCTGGCCGGGCATCCGCAGCAGAACCGGCTGTACATCCTGCTGACGATGTTCATGATCGCCATGATCGGCTGTGTGACGGCCGACAACCTGATCGTGCTGTTCCTGTTCTGGGAGATGACCAGCCTCGTTTCCTTCCTGCTGGTCGGTTTCAACCACGAGGATCTCAGCAGCCGCAAATCCGCGCAGCAGGCGTTGGTCGTGACCGGCTCGGGCGGCCTGGCCCTGCTGGCTGGCGCGATTTTGCTCGGGCAGGTCATGGGCACGTTGTCGATCCAGGAGATCATCGCCGCGTTGCCCGATACCGAGCGTACCCCGGCCCTGACGACCGCGCTGGTGCTGATCCTGCTCGGCGCCTTCACCAAGAGCGCCCAGTTCCCGTTCCACTTCTGGTTGCCCAATGCCATGTCCGCGCCCACGCCGGTGTCGGCCTACCTGCATTCGGCCACCATGGTCAAGCTCGGTGTGTATCTAGTGGCTCGGCTCGATCCCGGCTTCGGTGACTGGCTGCTGTGGCAGTGGACGTTGCAACTGTTTGGCTCCATCACGGCCGCCTGGGCCATGTTGCTGGCCCTGCGCGAGCGTGACTTGAAGCGCATCCTGGCCTGGTCCACCGTCGCCACCCTGGGCACCTTGGTCATGTTGGTGGGCATGGATGGCCGCGGCGCCACGGTGGCGGTGGGCGCCTTGTTGCTGGCGCATGCGCTGTACAAGGCGCCGTTGTTCTTCGTCGCCGGCAATGTGGACCATGGCACCGGCACGCGCGTGATCGACCGCCTGGGCAACCTGCGCCATGCGATGCCATTCACGGCAGCGGCGGCCTTGCTGGCGGGCCTGTCGATGGCAGGCGTGCCGTTGTCGTTCGGCTATGTGGTCAAGGATGTGATCTCCGAGGCCAAGGCCGTGGGTGACGTGATGGAAATCGTGAAGGTGGCCAACACCATTTTCGGGGCCGTGGCCGTGGCCGTGGCCGGGGTGGCGGCGGTGCGCATTTTCTGGCGCCACCCGGGCCGCAACGACACCCCGGAAGCCCACGAGGGGGGGCTCGCGCTCATCGCCCCGCCGCTGCTGCTGGCATCCATGGGCATCGTGCTGGGGATCTTTCCCTTCATGGCCGATTGGCTGGTGAGCGTGGCTTCGCAAGCCATGTCGCCACGTGCCGAGGCGGTGGCAGTGCATTTCGCCTTGGAGGTGGGGCCAGGGCTCTTGTCGCTGCTGGTGACCCTGGGCATTGGCGCGGCCATCTTCTGGTATTGGGACCCGCTGCACCGCCTGTTCGACCGCCTGGCCGGCGTGCTCGACAGCTTCAGCATGGTGGCCAATTACGAGCGCTTCCTCAAAGGCATTCCCGCCACCGCGGCCTGGACCACGCGCGCCTTGCAGCATGGGCGCCTGCCGGACTACGGGGTGCTGCTGCTCGGCTTCGTGTCGGCGCTCATGGGGGGCATTCTGCTGGCGGGTTGGAGCCAGTGGGTGTGGCCCGCATGGATCACGCCCACGGCCGGCTTCGTCGGAGCCTGCGCCATCATTGCCACGGGTGGCGTGCTGGCGGTGCTGATGCGTGACCGCCTGGTGCTGTTGCTGGCCTCCGGGCTGGTGGGTTTCGGCAGCGCGGTGTTCTTCATGTACGTGGGGGCGCCCGACGTGGCCTTCACCCAGTTCGTGGTCGAGTCGGTGTTTGTCATCGTCGTGGCTTCGGTGTTGCTCAAGCTCAAGCAGCGCGGCATGGGGCAGGGTCTGGCCGGCGCTCATGTGAGCCGATCCGCGCTCGTGGTGTCGCTCGTGTTCGGCGGGGTGGTCACGCTGTGGCTGCTGGTGGCCGTGGGCGGGGCTTTCGACCCAATGCTGTCGAAGTTCTTCGCCGAGAAAAGCGTGCCCGAGGCCCATGGCCGCAACGTGGTCAACGTCATTCTGGTGGACTTCCGTGCTTTGGACACCCTGGGCGAAATCAGCGTGGTGATGTTGTCTTTCCTCGCTGCGCTGCCGCTGTTGCAGGCGGTTCGCGCCCACATGCGCAACGACAAGCCCGGCGTCCGGCGTCAGGGAGGTGAGGCATGAACAAGCGTTTGGTGATTCTGGAGTCGGTGGCCGGTCCGTTGTATTGGGTGATCTTGGCCGCCTCGGTGTGGGTGCTGCTGCGCGGGCACAACGAGCCTGGCGGTGGCTTCATTGGCGGGCTGGTGGCTGTCAGCGCGTCGGTGCTGTGGGCGATTGCCAAGGGCAGCGATGCCGCCGCCCGCCGCTTGCCCACGGGCTCGCCCGTGCGCTTGGCGGCCATCGGGGTTGGGGTGGGCACGCTGGCGGGCATCCCGGCGTTCTTTTCCGGCGAAAGCTTCCTCACCCACTGGTGGGGCGAAATTCCCTTGGGGTTCACGGAGTTCGCCATTTCCACGGTGCTGTTGTTTGACATTGGCGTGTATCTCTGCGTGTGGGGCGCGCTGGCGGGCTACGCCCTGGCGTTGCTGGCCCTGGGCGAGGCCGAGGATGGTGGAGAGGCCACGGAGGAGGGACGTTCATGATCTGGTTACTGGCCCTGACGGTCTGGGTGGCCGTCTCCGCGGGGATTTACCTGTCGCTGTCCAAGGACGTGTTTCGCTGCGTGCTCGGCCTGGGCATTCTGGGTAGCGCGGTCAATCTGGTGCTGTTCGTTTCGGGCCGCATCGAGGTGATGGAGCCGGCGGTGGTGCCGCTGGGCGAGACCGTGCTGCGCGATGCCGCCAACCCGCTGCCGCAGGCGCTGGTGCTCACCGCCATCGTCATCGGCTTTGCCCTGGTTTGTTTCTCTCTGGCTTTGGTGCTGCGCCTCATTCAGCGCGCGGGCACCGACGATGCCCTCGAACTTCGCATGGCTGAACCCCTACCTACCGATCCCGTCAAGCCGCCGTACAACGGCGCCGCCCATGAGCCGGCTTGGCCGGACGCTGCCAGCGCCCCGCGCAAGGAGGCTGCATGAGCGTGCTGGCCATCAGCCCGGTGCTGGTGCCGTTGGCCACCGTCGTGGCCACGGCCCTGGCACAAAAACGCCCCGGCTTGCAGCAGGGGCTGAGTTATCTTGGCATGCTGCTGTTTTTCGGCTGCGCCGTGGCGCTGGTCGATACCGCGCACCATGGCCCTGCGGCCCAGGCCGTGTTTGGCGGGTGGGGCGCGCCTTTTGGCATCGAGTTTCACATCGACCGCACCGGCGCGGCGATGGTGTTGATCACCGCCATCATGGGGCTGGCCTCGCTGGTGTTCCTGGCCAGCGATGCCGATTGCGAGCCGCGTCACCCCTTGCTGTTGCCACTCATGTTCGGCGTGCTGGCAGGCGTGGGGGGCTCTTTTGCCACCGCCGACCTGTTCAACCTGTATGTGTGGTTCGAGGTGATGCTCATCTGCGCGGTGGGGCTGTTTGCCATTGGCGGCCGCATCGATCAACTCGACGGCACGTTCAAGTATTTCGTGCTCAACATTTTTGGCACCTTGTTGTTGCTCTTGGCCGTGGGCATGATTTACGGGGCCACCGGGCATCTGAACTACACCGCGATGGCCCAGGCCGCTCCCCAGCTCTCGCCTTGGGTGCTCACGCTGCTGGTGTCCGGTCTGTTGCTGGCATTCCTGATCAAGGCAGGCGCGTTCCCCTTGTTTGCCTGGTTGCCGGCCTCTTATCACACCCTGCCGGCGCCGGTGCTGGCGTTGTTCGCCGGCTTGTTGACCAAGGTGGGGGTGTATGCGGTGCTGCGTGCCGCCGGCGACATTTTTGCGCCGGCGCCCGACCTGGTGTACGAGGCCTTGGGCTGGATTGCTGCCGGCACGATGCTCTTTGGGGTGCTGGGCGCGGCCTACCACTGGGACATGCGGCGCATTTTGGCCTTCCACATCGTCAGCCAGATCGGCTACATCCTGCTGGGCGTGGCGCTGGCCAGCGAGGCGGGCAATGCCGCCACCTTGTTCTACACGCTCCACCACATCGTGGTCAAAGCGAATTTGTTCCTGATTGCTGCGATCATCTGGCGCCTGACGGGCAATTACGACCTGCGCAAGATCGGCGGCTTGTACAAGGTCAAGCCCTTGCTCGGGGTGCTGTTCCTCATCCCGGCGCTGTCGCTGGTGGGCATTCCGCCCCTGTCGGGCTTCTGGTCCAAACTGCTGGTGCTGCAAGAAGCCATTGCCCAGGGGCGCATCGCCTGGACGGTGATCGCGCTCATCGTCAGCGTGCTCACGCTGTATTCGATGGTCAAGATCTGGATGGAGGCGTTCTGGAAGCCGCATCCCGACGAGCATTGGAGCCTGCCGGCGTACACCCGGCTGTGGCCGGCCTGGTTGGCCACCGTGGGCTTGGCGGCCGTGACGCTGAGCATCTCTTTGTATCCGCAGTTCCTGGTCGAGTACGCTCAGGCCGCTGCCCATACCCTGGGAGGGCGTTGACATGCGCAAGCTGATCGCTGCCATCGTGTTGCTGGCGCGTTTCCTCAAGGCCGTGGTGATTTCAGGCTTTCAGACGGTTCAGGTCATTTTGCGGGCCAGCCTGGGCGAGCGCAAGCCGCCGCCGGCGGCCTTTTTGCGGGTGCACTTCGCGCCCATGAGCGCCCAAGGCGCATCGTTGCTGGGCTGCATGATTTCCCTGACGCCCGGCACCACCACCCTCGACATCGACATGGACAAACGGGAGATTTTGTTGCACGTGCTCGACGCTTCCGACACCGATGCCCTCGTGCAGGGCATTCGGGAGGATTTCGAACCCGGCCTGGTGGTCTTGTTTGGAGGCAAGGCATGATCGCTCTGGCCACTTGGGTGCTGGTGATGACCGCGCTCATCGCCATTGGAATGGCCACCTATCGCATCGTGCAGGGGCCGCAGCACGCCGATCGCATCGTCGCGCTGGACATTTTTCTGGCCGCGGCGGTGGGACTGTGCGTGGCGGCTTCGCTCTACACGGGGCGCACCGTGTTTCTGGATGTGGCGATCGGGCTGGCCCTGGTGGGTTTCGTGGCCACCATCGGCTGGGCCCGGCTGGTGGACAAGGGGGCGGGATCATGAGCGCATTGGCGGCACTGTTCATTGTGGCTGGCGGGGTGTTGCTGGTCATTGCGGCCTGGGGGGTGATCGCCTTGCCCGATGCGTTGACGCGACAGCACGCCGCCACCAAGGCCGGCACGCTGGCCTTGGCCATGGTGTGTGTGGGCGCGGCGCTGTCGGCCCTGTCGTGGGAGTGGGGATGGCGTCTGGTGTTGATCGTGGGCTTCCTGCTGGCCACGCTGCCGGTGGCTTCACATCTGCTGGCTCGGGCGGCGGTGCGCGAAGCCGGGACGATTGCCCACGTTTCCCAAGCCCCGCTGGTGGGTGACGATCCGGCGCAGAAAGCCAGCCGCCGCTGAAGGATCGTGTGCCAGCCGGTCGCTGAGGGCTTCGCCGGCCGGCCATCGGAGGGCGACGGATCAGCGCCCACAGGCGTCTGGCAGGCCGTAGAAGCGTTTGATGCCTTCCCAGGCTTCCTCGGGCTCGTCCACATACTGGAACAGGTCCAGATCCTCAGGGGAAATGGCGCCTTCTTCGACCAGCACCTCGAAGTGAATCAGGCGTTTCCAGTACTCTGAGCCGAAGAGGAAAATCGGCACCGGCTTGGCCTTCTTGCACTGCACCAGCGTCATCACTTCGAACAGTTCGTCGAGTGTGCCAAAACCGCCCGGGAAGGCCACCAGTGCTTTGGCTCGCATCAGGAAGTGCATCTTGCGCAGCGCGAAATAGTGGAATTTGAAGCACAGTTCCGGGCTGATGTAGGGGTTGGGTTCTTGTTCGTGGGGCAGCAGGATGTTGAGGCCAACGTTGAGCACGCCCCGGTCATGGGCGCCGCGGTTGGCCGCTTCCATGATGCCGGGGCCGCCGCCGGTGGCGATGTAGAGCTGGTCTGCCTTCGGGCAGCTCAGGCTATAGTCGGCCACGAGCTGTGCAAACCGGCGGGCTTTGTCGTAGTAATGGGCGTTGCGGCGCAGGGCTTCGGCACGGCGGACGGCTTGCGGGTCGCCACTGGCTCGGGCCGCTTCCCATTGGCGCTGGGCTTCAGCGGGTTCGCGGAAGCGGGCGCTGCCGAAGACGACGATGGTGTTTTCCACCCCATGGGCTTGCTGGGCCAGATCGGGTTTGAGCAGCTCGAGCTGAAAGCGAATGCCGCGGGTTTCTCGGCGCAGCAGGAATTCGGGGTCGGCGAAAGCGAGCCGGTAGGCATCGGGCGCCAGACGCTGCTCGCCATCAGACATCAGGTGCATTTCGACGGCGGCATCGGCCAGGCGGCTGGCTTGTAGGCTGTGTGTGGCGTCCATGGCGGTAAGGGTTATGGTGGTGACGGTCAAAGGTTGGACTCAAAGCCCCAGCGCAAGTGCCAGGGGAACGAAGACGATGGCCAGCGCATTGCCCACCAGGATCATGGCCGCGACCTTGTCCGGCTCTTGCCGATACCGTTCGGCGAGCATGAATTGGATCACGGCCGGGGGCAGGGCGGCAAAGAGAAGCAGTTGGCCTTTGGCCGCGCCTTCCAGGCCAAGTGCCCACGCCAGGGGCAGACCAATGGCCAATCCGATCAATGGGCGGGCCAAGGCGCCGACGAAGCCCAGCGCCACGCCAGCGCGGGTCAATGAGGTCAGCCGGACGCCCAGGGCGAACAACATCATGGGCAGCATCGAGTCGCCCAGCAGTTGCATGCCGGACAGGATCAGGTCTGGTGGTCGGATGTCAATCAACGCGCTGGCAAAGCCCAGGGCGGTTGCCACCATCACCGGGCTGAGCAGCAACTCACGGGTGCGGGCAGCGCGGCTCGTCAGGCGCGCGCCGATGGAAAAATGCAGCAGGTTGCTGATGGCAAACAGGGCGACCGCTGCGCCAAAATGCTCGGCTCCAAACGCCAGCAAGGCCAGCGGCAGTCCCATGTTGCCGCAGTTGTTGAACATCACCACCGGCACCAGCGTGCGCGGCGACACCCGCAAAGCTCGAGCCAGGGGCCAGGCCAGGAGGCCGCTGCCCAGAATGAGGATGGTTCCGCCCAGCAGCAGGGGCAGATGGTCGGCCAGACGAAAATCTTTCGAAGCCAGTGCCGAGTACACCAGCACCGGCGCGAGCACATCCAGCGCGATTCGATTGAACCCGGCCAGGTCCGGCGGGTGCTTGCGGGCGTAGCCGTAGCCGATGCCCACGATCAGAAAGACGGGCACGATCACTTCGGCGATGCGGCTCAGCAGGTCCATGGCGTGCCCCGGTTGGCGTGAAGGCAAGAAAAAAGGCTCCGTGGAGCCTTTGGGAAAAGGGGCCGTGTGAATGGCCGGGGCGATCAGACACGCTTGCGGTATTCGCCGGTGCGGGTATCGATCTCGATGCGGTCGCCCTGTTCGACGAAGATGGGCACCTGGACCTCGAAGCCGGTGGCAATCTTGGCGGGCTTGAGCACCTTGCCGGAGGTGTCGCCCTTGACGGCGGGCTCGGTCCAGGTCACTTCGCGCTCGACGCTGGTCGGCAGTTCGACGGAAATGGCCTTGCCGTCGTAGAACACGACTTCGGCTGCCATGCCGTCTTCGAGGTAGTTGAGGGCGTCGCCCATGTTGGCGGCTTCGACCTCGTACTGGTTGTATTCGGCGTCCATCCAGACGTACATCGGGTCGGCGAAGTAGGAGTAGGTGCACTCCTTTTTGTCCAGAATGATGTTGTCGAGCTTGTCGTCGGCCTTGAACACCACTTCGGTGGCGCTGTTGTTCAGCAGGGCCTTGAGCTTCATGCGCACGGTGGCTGCGCCGCGGCCGCCACGCTGGTATTCGGTTTTGAGGACGATCATCGGGTCCTTGCCGTGCATGATGACGTTGCCGGCGCGGATTTCTTGAGCGAGTTTCATGGTGTTTCCGTGGATGGTTGGGCCGCTGGTGGAATGTCGCCTGACTGGGGCTGGCCTTGGAGGGCGCGCTTTTCAGTCAGCAGCGGCGGCGCGAGCCGGCCCGTACCCGCCTCCAAAGGCTCGGTTCGAGGCCTTGCAAAGCCTTCGATTTTAACGTTTTTCCGCGACGAAGGCCAAGAGCTGCGTGGTCAGATCGGTCTGGGCCAGCAGGCGGCGGCGTGCCGCGCGGGCCACCTCGGCCCAATCCTGCAGCCGCGCGGCCGACAAATCCGGTGGCGGCTCGCCGCCCGAGCCGTTCCAGAAGGCATGGAAGGCGCGCAGGTCTGGCGGGGCGTCGAGCCAGTCCAAAAAGGCGTCGAGCTTGGCGTGGTGGGCGCCGTCGTGCTGGGGGTAAATGTGCCAGACGAATGCCTGGCCTGCCCACAGGGCGCGCACCAGGGAATCTTCGCCGCGCACGACATTGAGGTCGCAGGCCCACAGCATTTCGTCGAAGCGGGGTTGGTCCACCCATGGCCGCACCGGCCACGCCGACGGCCACGGCCGCGAGCCCAGCCACTGCGCCACGGCGGCTTGCGCGCGGCCGGGGGTCACACAAAGCACGGCGTCTGGCGCGCTGTGCAACTGCTCCAGCAGCCAGGGCAGGCCCGGCGGTTCGTAGCAAAACAGGCTGAACCAACGCCCCGTCGTGACAGCCGCAGCGGCCGGGGCGGCCGTTTGCCGCCAGGCTTGGGCATCGAAGCCGTCGAGCCGTTGCAGCAGGTCGGCCTCGCGCAGCAGCCCCCCGGTGCAAGGCGTGAAGCCCGGGTAAAAGAACCAGCGCGTCCAACCCCGCCCTGCGCCGTTCATCAAGGGCGAGGGCAGCCCGTGCGTGCGCTCCACATAACTTTCGGCGCTGAGGTATTCGAGGTTGATCCACACAGGAGCCTGATCGGCGGGCCACAGGGCGCGTTGCTGCGCGATGAAGGGCTGTGGCGGCTCGCAGCCAAAGGCCTCGATCCAGACGTCCGAGCGCGGCAACTGGCCATATGGGGGAGCGCCATCTCCCTCGTCATTCCAGGGCAGAACCGTGATGCCGGGCCAATGGCCCTCCAGGGCACCGGGAGCCATCCAGCGCAAGGCTTCGGTCTGGTCCATCCACAGCCGCACCTGTTGGCCGCGGGCGGCCAATGCGCGGCTCAGGCGCCAACACACGCCCACATCGCCCAGGTTGTCGATGACGCGGCAAAAAACGTCCCAGCGCAAAGGGGGAAAGGTGGATGACATGGCCGAATTGTCGCCGGCTTGGTGCCACAATCGGCAGGCATCATGACGAGTCCGCACCCCGACGAACTGCTCAACGCCGTGGCCGCTCTGCCTGCCTTGCCGGGCGTCTATCGGTTTTTCGACGCGCACGGCCTGCTGCTGTACGTGGGCAAGGCTCGCGACCTCAAGCGCCGCGTCTCCAACTACTTCAGCCGCAGCCATGACGGCACCCGCATCGGCCACATGGTCAGCAAGATTGCGCGGCTGGAGACCACGGTGGTGCGCTCCGAGGCCGAAGCCCTGCTGCTGGAAAACAACCTCATCAAGACGCAGCAGCCGCGCTTCAACATCCTGTTTCGGGACGACAAAAGCTACCCCTACCTGCGGCTGAGCGCCAGCACCTGGGTGCCGGCGCCCACGGCGGGCTCGGGCGAGGGCGTCTCGCCGCCCGATCCAGGCCACTATCCGCGCATGTCGTATTACCGGGGCGCGGTGGACAAACGCCACCAGTATTTCGGCCCGTATCCCAATGCCTGGGCGGTGAAGGAGACCATCCAGCTGCTGCAAAAGGTGTTTCGGTTGCGTACCTGCGAAGACACGGTGTTCAGCCACCGCACCCGGCCTTGCCTGCTGTATCAGATCAAGCGCTGCAGCGGGCCGTGCGTCGGCTTCATCGCCCCGGCCGACTATGCGGCAGACGTGCGCAGCGCCAGCGCGTTCCTGCGCGGGGAGACGCAGTCCGTGCTCGATGAGCTGGAGCGCCGCATGATGGCCCATGCCGAGCGGCTCGCTTTCGAACAGGCCGCCGAAGTGCGCAACCAGATCACGGCCCTGTCCAAAGTGCTGCACCAGCAAGCCATGGAAAGCACCACCGATCAGGACGTGGACATCCTGGCCGTGAGGGTGCAGGGCGGTCGCGCCTGCGTGAATTTGGCGATGGTGCGTGGGGGCAGGCACCTGGGGGACCGTCCGTACTTTCCCGCCCATGTGGAGGAGGGCGCGGTGCTGGCCGCCTGGGACGATGCCGCCGCAGCGGCGCCGAGCGAGGCGCCCGGCGCGGTCGAACCGTCGCGCAGCGTGGAGCAGCGTGTGCTGGAAGCCTTCATGGCGCAGCACTACACCGGCGTGCCGCCGCCGCCCGTGCTGGTGCTGGGGGCGCCGGTGGACGCGCACCTCATCGAACTGCTGACGGCGCAAAGCGGCATTCGCCTGCACACGGTGTTCCATCCGCGCGAGCACCGCCGTACCTGGCTGGACATGGCGCAGAAAAACGCCGAACTGCAATTGGCCCGCTTGCTGGCCGAGGAAGGTTCGCAGCAGGCCCGCACCCGTGCCTTGGCCCAGGCGCTGGACCTGCCGGACGACGCACTGGATCGGCTGCGCATCGAATGCTTCGACATTTCGCACACCGCGGGCGAATCCACCGTCGCCTCGTGCGTGGTGTTTGAAGGCCACAAGATGCAGAATGCCCAGTACCGCCGTTACCGCATCGACGGCATCACCCCCGGTGACGACTACGCCGCCATGCGCCAAGTGCTCCAGCGGCGCTACGGCAAACTGGCCCAGGCGCTGCGCGATGACGACGGCACGGCGCAGCCCGCTCAGGCGCGCCTGCCCGACATCGTCCTCATCGACGGTGGCAAAGGGCAGGTGGGCGTGGCGCGGGAGGTGTTTGAGGCGCTCGGCCTGGACGTGGGGCGCATCGTCGGCGTGGAGAAGGGCGAAGGCCGAAAGGTGGGCCTGGAGGAACTGGTGTTTGCCGATGGCCGAGAGAAGATTTACCTGGGGGCGGATTCGGCCGCGCTCATGCTCGTGGCCCAGATCCGCGACGAGGCGCACCGTTTCGCCATCACCGGCATGCGGGCGCAGCGCGCCAAAGTCCGTACCGGCGGCAGCCGGCTGGAAGACATCCCCGGCGTGGGGCCGAAGAAAAGGGCCCGGCTGTTGCAGCGCTTCGGTGGCGTGCGCGGCGTGGCTGCCGCCAGCGTCGAGGATTTGGCCACCGTGGAAGGCATTTCTGCCGAACTGGCCGAAACCATCTACCGCGCCCTGCACTGATTCGCCCGCATAATCACGGCCATGTTCTTCAACCTGCCGACACTGTTCACGTGGGCGCGCATCGTCGCCATTCCGCTCATTGTGGCGGTGTTTTACTGGCCCGGCTTGAGCGAGGCGACGCAGAACCTGATCGCCACCGTGCTGTTCGTGGCGTTTGCCATCACCGACTGGGCCGATGGCTACCTGGCGCGCAAGCTCAACCAGACGTCTTCCTTTGGGGCTTTCCTCGACCCGGTGGCCGACAAGTTTCTCGTCTGCGCCTGCGTGCTGGTGCTGGTGCATCTGGACCGCGCCGACGTGTTCGTGGCGCTCATCATCATCGGTCGTGAGATTGCCATTTCCGCGTTGCGTGAGTGGATGGCCATGATCGGTGCCAACAAGAGCGTGGCGGTGCACATGGTGGGCAAGCTCAAGACCACGGTGCAGATGGTGGCCATCCCCTTTCTCCTGTACGACGGCACGGTGCTCGGCGTGATCGACACCCGTTTCTGGGGGACGCTGCTCATCTGGCTGGCGGCCGTGCTGACGGTGTGGTCCATGGTCTATTACCTGCGCAAAGCCTTGCCCGAAATCCGGGCCAAGGCGCGCTGACCCGGGGTTGACGATCATGGTCGGAAACGCCGGAGACAACTCGTGGCTGCGCGCCATGCCCTGGGTGTTCGTGCTGATCTGGAGCACGGGCTTCATCGTGGCACGCTACGGCATGCCGCATGCCCCGCCCATGACCTTCCTGGCCTGGCGCTATGCGCTGTCCATCCTGTGCTTCCTGCCGTGGATCTGGCTGGCCAAGGTGGCCTGGCCCAAGGACCGCGCCCAGTGGCTGCATTTGGCGGTGCTGGGTGTGCTCATGCACGCGGGCTACTTGGGCGGGGTGTGGGCGGCGGTGAAGGCCGGGATGGGCTCGGGCCTGTCGGCCCTGGTGGTGGGCCTGCAACCGGTGCTGACGGCGGTGTGGCTGTCGGCCACGGGTGGTGCCGTCACCCGCCGGCAATGGTTGGGTCTCACCTTGGGCTTCACCGGGTTGGTGCTCGTGGTCGCGCGCAAGTTTGGCGCCGGCAGCGAGGGCGACACCGCCACCTGGCTGAACCTGTCTTTTGCCGTGATCGCGCTCATCAGCATCACCGTGGGCACGCTCTACCAGAAGCGATTCGTGCAGCCGTGCGATGTGCGCAGCGCCAATACCGTGCAACTCATCGCCGCCTTCGTCGTGACGCTGCCGCTGGCCCTGCTGGAAACCGAGGGCATGAACTGGAACGGTGAACTGGTCGGCGCGATGGCCTGGTCTGTGCTCGGCCTGACGCTGGGCGGCAGTTCGTTGCTTTACATGCTCATCCAGCGGGGGGCGGCGGCTTCGGTCAGCAGCCTCATGTACCTGGTGCCGCCCTGCACGGCCATTTTGGCCTGGTTGCTGTTCAGCGAACCCATCACCGTGGTCACGATTGCCGGTACGGCCATCACCGCGCTGGGCGTGAGCCTGGTGGTTCGGCCGGCCAAAGCCTGAAGACGCATCTCTCTCTATGAAAAAGACCCATCGCATTGCCGTGATTGCCGGTGACGGCATCGGCCAAGAAGTCATGCCCGAAGGGCTGCGCGTGCTGGAGGCCGTGGCCTCGAAGTTCGACATCGGCCTGCAGTTCGACCACTTCGATTTTTCGAGCTGGGCCTACTACGAAAAGCACGGCCAGATGCTGCCCGACGACTGGAAGGATCAGATTGGCGGGCACGACGCCATCTACTTTGGCGCGGTGGGCTGGCCCGAAAAGATTCCGGATCACGTCTCGCTGTGGGGTTCCCTGCTGCTGTTTCGGCGCGAATTCGACCAGTACGTGAATCTGCGACCGGCCCGGCTCATGCCCGGCGTGATCGCGCCCGTGGTGCGGCGCGACGGCAGCCCGCGCCAGCCCGGCGAGATCGACATGATGATCGTACGCGAGAACACCGAAGGGGAGTACTCCAGCATCGGTGGGCGCATGTACCCCGGCACCGAGCGCGAGATCGTGATGCAGGAAACCGTGATGAGCCGCCACGGTGTGGACCGGGTGCTGAAGTTTGCATTCGAATTGGCCCAAAGCCGCCCCAAGAAACACCTGACCAGCGCCACCAAGAGCAACGGCATTGCCATCACCATGCCCTATTGGGACGAGCGCGTGGCCGAGATGGCCAAAACCTACCCCGAGGTGTTCGTGGACAAGTTCCACATCGACATTCTCACGGCCCACTTCGTGCAGCGCCCCGACCACTTCGACGTGGTGGTGGCCAGCAACCTGTTCGGCGACATCCTCTCCGATCTGGGCCCAGCCTGCACGGGCACCATCGGCATCGCGCCCAGCGCCAACCTCAACCCGGATCGCACCCACCCCTCGCTGTTCGAGCCGGTGCATGGCTCTGCCCCCGACATTGCCGGCAAAGGCATTGCCAACCCCATCGGCCAGATTTGGTGCGGCGCCATGATGCTGGACTTTCTGGGGCATCGCGATGCGCACGATGCCGTGCTGCGGGCCATCGAGGCGGTGCTGGAGCCGGGCAGCGGCGGACCCCGCACGCCCGATCTGGGTGGGCGAGCCACCACGCAGGACCTGGGTCGCGCCGTCGCTGGTATGATCTGACACCCGGCATGCGCCAAGCCGCCGTCCACGGTGGCGTTTGCCGGCCCGATTCATCCATTTCAACGATTCTTGAGGGGATTCCATGAACAAGGCTGAACTCGTCGAGCACATCGCCAGCAGCGCCGATTTGTCCAAAGCGGCGGCGGCGCGCGCCTTGGAAGCCACCATCCAGGCCATCAGCACCACCCTGAAGAAAGGCGGCACCGTGTCGCTGGTCGGGTTCGGTTCCTTCTCGGTCGCCAAGCGCGCGGCTCGCACGGGTCGCAATCCCCGCACGGGCGCTGCCATCAAGATCAAAGCGGCTAAAATTCCTAAGTTTCGTCCTGGCAAGGCGTTGAAAGACGCCATCAAGTAACGGTTTTCCGATTTCGGTGGGGTGCTTAGCTCAGTTGGTAGAGCGGCGCCCTTACAAGGCGTAGGTCGGCGGTTCGACCCCGTCAGCACCCACCACCTCCATCAAAAGGCGAACGCGGGTTCGCCTTTTCTGTTTCGGGCAGCGCAGACATGTTTGATTTCTTTCGCAACAACATCAAATTCCTGATGGGTTTCCTGATGTTGTTGATCATTCCGGCGTTCGTGTTGTTCGGCGTCGAGGGGTACAGCAACCTCCGCGAAAACCGTGACGTGGTGGCCAAAGTCGGGCGCATCGACATCACCCGCCAAGAGTGGGACTTGGCTCATCGCAACGAGATGGATCGTCTGGTGGCCTCCATGCCTGGCATCGATCGCAGCCTGCTCGACAACGAATCCAGCCGCATGGCCACGCTGGAGCGGCTCATCAATGACCGCGTGCTCGCGCTGGCGGCGCAGGACGGGCTGTTTCTCGCCACCGACCAGCGCTTGGCCCGGGAACTCACCCAGGACCCGAACATCGCGGCACTGCGCCGCGCGGATGGCACGCTCGACGTGGAACGCTATCAGCAACTGTTGCGCGCGCAGGGCATGACGCCCGAGATGTTTGAAGCGTCCGTCCGGGCGGATCTGGCGCGGCGCCAAGTCATCGAGGGGTTGACCGCGTCTGCCTTTCTCACGCCGGCTGTGGCCGACCAGGCCCTGCAGGCTTTCTTCGAGCGCCGAGAGGTGCAGGTGGCGCATTTCCGCCCCGCCGACTTCCGCGCCGCGGTGCAGGTGACGGATGCCGACGTGCAGGCTTTCTATGACCAGAACCCGCAACTGTTTCAGTCGCCCGAGCAGGTGGATGTGGAATACCTGGTCCTCGACCTCGACGCCGTGGCCGCCCGCCTGCAACTCAGCGAAGCCGACTTGCGTGCTTACCATGAGCAAAACAGCGCCAATCTGGCGCTGCAGGAGCAACGCCGCGCTCGCCACATTTTGCTGACCGTGGAGCCCGGTGCCAGCGCCGAAGCCCGTGCCGCCGTCAAGGCCGAGGCCGAGGCGTTGCTCGCGGAATTGCGCCAGCACCCCGAACGCTTCCCCGAGCTGGCCCGTGCCCGCTCGCAGGACCCGGGCTCTGCGGCCCAGGGGGGCGATCTGGACTTTTTCTCCCGCGGCGCCATGGTCAAGCCGTTCGAGGATGCGGCCTTCGCCCTCGAACGCAACGCCATTTCCGACGTGGTCGAAACCGAATTCGGCTACCACATCATTCAAGTGACCGACATTCGCCGCCCCGCGCCCGAGCCTTTCGAGGTGGCGCGGCCGCGCCTGGAGCGCGAGCTGCGTCAGCAGCAAGCCCAGCGTCGCTTCGCCGAAGCCGCCGAGGATTTCAGCAACCTCGTGTACGAACAGGCCGATTCGCTGGCGCCCGCCGCCGAAGCCCTGGGGCTGACCGTGCGCCGCGCCAATGGCGTGTTGCGCACCGGGCCGCTGGATGCAGGCCGCGATGCCGCGCTGGCCAACAGCCGCGTGCTGGAGGCCGTCTTCGCGCCCGATTCGCTGCGCACCAAGCGCAACACCGAAGCCGTGGAGATCGGCGCCAGCCGCCTGGTGTCGGCCCGGGTGCTGGAGCATCGGCCGGCACGCCTGCAGCCGCTCGATGACGTGAAGGCCGAAGTCCGGGAGCGCCTGCTGCAACAGCGCGCCCAGGAAGCCGCCCGCGAGGAGGCCCAGAAGCAGCTGGCCGCTTGGCGCGACGGCGCCCAGCCGCGCTTGCAAGCACCTGTGGTGGTGTCGCGCATCGATGATCAAGGGCTGCCCGGCCCGGCTCTGGGGGCGGCGCTGAGCGCCAGTGCCGGCCCCTCGACCGCCGCCTGGACCAGCGCCGATCTGGGGGCCGATGGCGTGATGGTGATTCGCGTCAATCGTGTCTTGGAGCGTGAAGCCCCTGACGCCGTACGCGCTTCGCTGGAGCGCAACCAACTGGCCGAACTCTGGGCCCAGGCAGAGGCGCAAGCCTATCTGCAAGCCTTGCGTGCCCGCTACAAGGTGCAGGTGCTCGCCAAGCGCCAGCAGGCTTCGTAAAAATGGCTTGAGCAGCTTTGGGCTCCGTAAAAAGGAGCGCAATACAGGTTATAATTGAAGGCTACGGTGGCTGTAGCTCAGTTGGTAGAGTCCCAGATTGTGATTCTGGTTGTCGTGGGTTCGAGTCCCATCAGCCACCCCAAGCATTCATGATGTTCAAAGCCCTTGCGCCTTTCGGCGGCAAGGGCTTTTTTATGCGCCCGTGCTCCCGGGGATGGAATGGCGCTATGCCGCCAAGGCCCTCTGCGTGCAACTTTGCGGCCCTTGTGCTTCAGGGGGCAGGTCCAGTCTGCGCCGCGACCCAGGCGGCGTATTCCGGGGAGGACTGGGCAGCGCTCCACCAGATGGCGGGCAATTCGTAAGGGTGCTGGGCGCGGATGAGGTCAATGGCCGCGCGGGCTTGCGTGGCCGTGGTCTTGATGCAGAGGCGAAATTCGCGGGCCTCCTGGATCGCACCGTTCCATTCATACACGCTGTCGATGGTCTCGATCTGCACGCATGCGGCCAGTCGCGCCTGCACGAGTGCCCGGGCCAGTGCCTGGGCCGTGGCGCGAGAGTCGGTGGTGGTGAAAATCAGTTGCACGTCGTTCATGGCCGAATGGGGTGATGCTCCTGTGGTTACGATGCAGGGCGCGGCACCGAGCCGCTGAGCGGCAAAGCGGCACCAACGCGCCTTGCCCAAACGGCTGTGCAAGGCCGCCAGCTTGGGCGTACAGTTGCGCCATCGCCATTTTTGACCATTTTATGGACCAGCCTTCAGCCACACAGGACCCAGCTTACATCCAGCGGTGGATGGATGAACACCGCATCACCGAAGTCGAATGCCTCATCCCCGACATGGCCGGCCAGGCACGGGGCAAGATCGTGCCGCGCCACAAGTACGACCCTGCCGTCGGCTTGCGGCTGCCTGAAGCGGTGTTGACCATGACTGTGACCGGCGACTATCCGGAGAAAGACTTTACCTCGGTGGCCGACGGCGACATGATGCTCGTGCCCGACGCCACCACCCTGCGGCCCGTTCCCTGGGCCAAAGAGCCGACAGCGCAAATCATCCACGACTGCTACCGCTTCGATGGCACGGAAACCCCGCTGTCGCCGCGGGCCGTGTTGCGTCGCCTCATCCGGCTGTATGAAGCCGAAGGCTGGAAGCCTGTGGTCGCGCCAGAGATGGAGTTCTACCTGGTGCAGATCGAGCCCGATGAAGACATCCCCCTCAAGCCCCCGGTGGGCCGCACCCGCCGCACCGAGGCCGGCATGCAGAGCTTTTCCATCGATTCGGTCAACGAGTACGACGACATCTTCGACGTGATGTACGACTGGTGCGAAGCCCAGGGCATCCAGCTCGATACGCTCATCCATGAAATGGGCACGGCGCAGATGGAGATCAACCTCGACCACGGCGACCCCTTGCCGCTGGCCGACCAGGTGTTTCTGTTCAAGCGCACGGTGCGGGAGGTGGCCATTCGCCACAACATGTACGCGACCTTCATGGCCAAGCCCATGCAAGGGCAGCCCGGCAGCGCCATGCACATCCACCAGAGCGTGCTCTCCACGGCCACGGGAAAAAACATTTTCAGCCGGCCCGACGGCCAGGCTTCCGACGAGTTTTTCCACTTCATCGGCGGCTTGCAAACCTATCTGCCGGCGGCCACGGCGGTCTTCGCGCCTTATGTGAATTCATATCGGCGCCTGTCGCGCTTCACGTCGGCACCCATCAACCTGAGCTGGGGCTACGACAACCGCACCTGCGGCCTGCGCGTGCCCCATTCAGGGCCAGAGGCGCGGCGCGTGGAAAACCGGCTGGCGGGGGTGGATGTGAACCCCTATCTGGCGATTGCGGTGAGCCTGGCCTGTGGTTATCTGGGCATGAAGCAGCGCATCCGACCGACCGAGCCGACCACGGGCAGCGCCTACGAGCAGCCCCACCAGTTGCCGCGCCATCTGGATGACGCCATCGAACGCCTGACGGCCTGTCAGCCGCTGGCCGAGCTGTTTGGCGAGCATTTTCTGCAAACCTATAGCGCCATCAAGGAGGCGGAATACCAGGAGTATTTCGACGTGGTCAGCCCCTGGGAGCGGCGCTTCCTGTTGCTGCATGTGTGAGCGCGCCGAGCCGCCGGCCAAAGCCCCGGCAGGCGGCAGCGAGGCCCGGCGGGGCCGGACGCCCTCAACAGGCTGGCTCAACGCGCCGGCCGCGCCAGCGCCCAGCCCATGCTCACCACGGTCGATGTCACCAAGGCCCCCAGGAAGGGGGCGAGGGTGGGGATGCTGTCGGGGAAGCTGGCCGCGAGCAGGCTGCCCGCCAGTGAGCCGGTTTGCATCCATCCGGGCAGCACCGCGCCGATGAGGCCCGCCACGCAGCCCGCCACGGCGGCGGCTGGGGTCATGCGGTTCCACAGGCCCAACAGCACCGGCACCACGGCCGTGGCGCAAAGCAGGTCGGCGATCAGGAACAGGCGCAGCACCGACAGCCCTTGCAACGCCACCAACACCACCGGCACCATCAGCGCGACCGTGACCCAGCGCGCCGCTGACAGGGAAAACCCGCGCCGACTGGTGGCCACCAGCGAGGCGATGCCGTTTTGCAGGGTGTCCACCGACGAAGCGACCAGCGCCAGCGCCAGCAGCAGCGCCGGCAGGGCCAGCCAGCCGGGGGCATCGGCCAGCAGGGCGAAGAAAGGAATGGGCGGCTGCCCCAGGTGTTTGCCCGAAGCGGCGGCGAGGATGCCCAGGGCACCGACGAGGAGCACCACCAGCACCGTCGCCATGCCGCCGATCCAGGCCCCTCGGCGCAAGGCGGAATCGCTGGCCGCGGCCCAGACCCGCTGCCAGTACCCTTGGTGAAAGAGGTTGGCCGCGGTCACAGCGATCACCAGCGTCAGCGCCACCGACAGCGACACCCCGATCGGGGCGGCGGGCAGGGGGTTGTCAAAAGCACTGCTGGGCAGCGTGGGCACCGCCACCCCCGCCACGATGGCCAGCAGCCCAACCAACAGCCAGGCCTGCCAGCGATCGGTGGCCAGGCTGGCGCGCAGACCGCCCCACGCGGTGTAGATCAGCGTGGTGACGGCCACGCCCACCACCGTCCGACTGCCCGGGATGTCTGACAGCATAGCGGTGATGGCGCCGATGGCCGTGAGTTCGGCCGTGATGAAGCACAGCATGTACAGCACCGACAAGGCCGAGACCCAGTGGCGCAAGCCGTTGCCAAAGCGTTGCTGGGCGTATTCGCCGATGCTGCGGCCTTGCGGCAGCCGGCGCCGGATGGCCGAACCGCACCAGGCCAGCACCAAGAAGGGCAATGCCGCCCCCAGCGCATACCCCGCCACGGCCACCGGGCCCACGAAAGCCCCCACTTCGGGTGGGGCGAACAGAATCCACGCCCCCATGCCCGAAGCCAGAAAAGACAGGCCGAGCGTGACGGCCCCCTGCGAATTGCGGGCCGTGAGGTATTGATCGAGATCGCCTGGTGCGCTGCGGGCCCGCAGCCCGACCCAGACGAACAGCAAGAGCGCCGCCCCCAGGGCGGCCAAAGTGGCGTATGCCATGTCGCGCTTCCTCCGCCGGCATGAACCGGATCAGGTTCCAGGGTCTGCGCGGCTTGGGCGCACTCTCAGCCCCTTGGCGGGACTCCCCTGGCGACTGTTGAACAATGGATGAGCTGCGAGTTTAGCGCGGATTGACGAGCACCAGTTTGCCTTTGACCTGGCGGCTGCCCATCCACGCATAGGCCTGGGGCAGCTCGGCCATGGGCAGGGTGCGGTCGATCACGGGTTTGATCTTGCCTTGCAGATACCACTGCGCCAGGGTTTGCAGCATGGCGGCATTGGCCTGGGGCTCGCGCTTGGCAAAGTCGCCCCAGAACACGCCCACGATGGACGCCCCCTTGAGCAGCGGCAGGTTCAGCGGCAGGCTGGGAATGGGGCCAGCAGCGAAGCCTATCACCAGATAGCGCCCCCGCCAGGCGATGGAGCGGAAAGCGGGTTCGGCAAAATCCCCGCCGACCGGGTCGTAAATCACATCAGGCCCTTTGCCGTCCGTGGCCTGTTTGATTGCGTCGCGCAGTGTGCCTGCGGGCGCATGCTCACTGTAGTTGATGGTGGCGTGCGCCCCTGCCTCACGGCACAGCGCGCATTTTTCCTCGCTGGACGCCGCGGCGATCACCTGGGCGCCAGCCTCCCGGGCGATCTGGATGGCCGCTGTGCCCACCCCGCCGGCACCGCCGAGCACCAGCACGGTTTCCCCTGCCTTGAGGGCCGCGCGGTCGATGAGGGCATGGTAAGAGGTGGCATAGGTCATGATGAAAGCGGCCGCATCCACCAGGTCGAACCCGGGGGGCAGGGGCATGCACAGCGCGGCCGGCGCCAGGGTGTGGGTGGCAAAGCCGCCCGTCCCACTCAGACAGGCCACGGGCTGTCCGGGCTTCAGGTGGGTCACCTCGCTGCCCACCGCCTGCACCACCCCGGCGTATTCCGCGCCGGGCACAAACGGCAGCGGGGGCTTGATCTGGTACTTGTTCTGGACGATCAGCAGGTCGGGAAAGTTGAGGCTGGCTGCGTGGATCTCGATCAGCACTTCCCGGGGGCCGGGTGTCGGCGTGGGCAGGTTCTTCCAGGTCAGGGCCTCCACGCCCACGGGGTTGTCGCACAGCCAGGCTTGCATGCGGGTCTCCTTCTCGAAAAATGGCTCAGCGGCCATCATAGGCAGCACCGGGCCAGCCGGCCAGACGCGCTTGTCCCTGTGGCGACGGCCTACAATCACCTCTGATGAAAATCCTTCTGTCCAACGACGACGGCTATCAGGCGCCGGGCATCCAGGCGCTGTATGAGGCCTTGAGCGAGATCGCCTGCGTCGAGGTGGTGGCGCCGGAGCACAACAACAGCGCCAAATCCAACGCGCTGACTCTGCACTCGCCGCTGTACGTGCACACCGCCCACAACGGCTTTCGCTATGTGAATGGCACCCCGGCCGATTGCGTCCACATCGCGCTGACGGGGTTTCTGGGCTACACCCCGGATCTGGTGGTTTCGGGCATCAACAACGGCGCCAACATGGGAGACGACACCATCTACTCGGGGACCGTCGGCGCGGCGATGGAGGGCTATCTGTTTGGCGTGCCTGCGGTGGCGTTTTCCCAGACCGAGAAAGGCTGGCGCCACCTCGATGCGGCAGCGGCCAAAGCCCAGGAGTTGATACGCTTTCTGACGCCGTCCATTCTGGCCCATCGGCAGGCGGCCGAGGGCGGGCATCACGAGCCGTGGCTCCTCAACGTCAACATTCCTTGCCTGCCTTTGGCCCAGTTGCAGGGGTTCAAGGTCGCTCGCCTTGGCAGGCGCCATGCGGCCGAGCCCGTGATCAAGCAAGTCAACCCGCGCGGCGAGACGATGTACTGGATCGGCGCCGCCGGGCCGGCCAAGGACGAGGCCGAAGGTACCGATTTCCACGCGACGGCCCAGGGTTATGTGTCGGTCACCCCGCTGCAAATCGATCTGACCGATCATGCCCGACTGGCTTACTGGGCCCAGTCGGTGGCGCACTTGTCGGCCCGCCAGCCCATGGCTGAGCCGCTGCCCGCCGCAGCCTCCTCGGAGTTCCGTTCCCGGTGAACCGCCGAACGCCCCCTTCAGCCGATCGTTTGCCGGGGTGGGTGGCCCGCTCGGCGGCGCCGGCTTCGTCCCCTCATGCCCGGTCGGTGGCTGGTGCCGCTGCCGCCGCTTCAGGGCGCAGCAGTGGGCAACACCCCGCCGCGTTCAGTGCGTTGCCCACGGGGGCGGGGCTGGACTCGCAGGCCGTGCGCCTGGCGATGGTTCAGCGGCTCGTGGCGCAGGGCTTGCGTCACCCCGGGGTGCAGCAGGCTTTTGCCACGGTGGAGCGCCACCGTTTCGTGGACTCTGGCCTGGTGGCCCAGGCGTATGAGGACACCAGCTTGCCGATCGGCTGGGGGCAAACCATCTCCAAGCCGAGTGTGGTGGCCCGGATGCTGGAACTGCTCTGCGCCGACCGTCCCGCCCGACTGGGGCGCGTGCTCGAAATCGGCACCGGCTGCGGCTATCAAGCCGCGCTGCTCAGCCATTTGTGCCAAGAGGTTTACAGCATGGAGCGCATCCGCAGCCTGCATGAGCGCGCACGCGAGAATCTGCGCCCCTTGCGGTTGCCCAATGTGCATCTGATTTTTGGCGATGGCATGGCGGGCTTCCCCTCGGGCGCGCCTTACGCGGGCATCGTGGCTGCGGCAGGCGGGCAGGAGATTCCTGCGGTCTGGCTGGAGCAACTGGCGGTCGGCGGCCGGCTGGTGGCGCCTGCGGAACTCACGCCGGGCCGGCAAAGTCTGGTCGTGGTGGAGCGCACCGCGCATGGCTATGTGAGGAACGTGCTCGAAGCGGTCCTGTTTGTCCCTCTAAAATCGGGGGTGGCCTGACCGCCATGCGGCGCGTTGGGCTTTTTGATTTTCGATGAGGTATTGCATGGAACCGAATCTGCCCTGCGGGAGGACGAGCGCCCTGGGTGTGATGCTGCTGTCGGCGCTGGTGTTGGCGGGTTGCGCGGCGCCGAAGAATCCGGCCCAGCGTGCGCCGGTGGTCGATCGTGCGCCGGTGCCGGCCTCCACGGCCGCCTCTACCCCGTTGCCTCCTGGTGCCGAAAACGCCGGCAAGCCCGGTTACTACACCGTGCGGCCCGGCGATACGCTGATTCGCATTGGCCTGGAAACCGGCCAGAACTGGCGGGATATTCAAGCCTGGAACGGCATCGTCAACCCCAACGTGATCGAGGTGGGGCAGGTGTTGCGCGTGGTGCCGCCGGAGCCAGTGGTGGCGGCCGCACCGCCGGCTGCCGCCGCTGTGCAAGGCACGGCCGCCCAGCCGGTGGCGTCCCCCTCGGCCCAGGGGCGCCCGCTGACCGAGTCCTCCAGCGCCACCACCACGGCGGCGGCCTCGCCTGCGCCCGCGGCTTCCCCCACCCCGCCGGCGAGCGAAGAAATCCGCTTCATTTGGCCGGCCAATGGCCCGGTCATCGATCCGTTTGACGAAGCCCGCAACAAGGGCGTCGGAATCGGGGGGCGCCCCGGCGATCCGGTGGTGGCTGCGGCCGATGGCCGGGTGGTGTATGCCGGGGCCGGCCTGCGTGGCTACGGCAACCTCATCATCCTCAAGCACAACAACACCTACCTGACCGCTTACGCCCACAACCAGGCGTTGTTGGTGCGCGAGGACCAGACCGTGCGCCAAGGGCAGAAGATCGCCGAAATGGGCAGCAGCGACACCGATCGCGTCAAGCTTCACTTCGAGGTGCGGCGCCAGGGCAAGCCGGTCGATCCGCTCAACCACCTGCCGCGCCGTTGATGAGCGGCGTCGAGGCAACGGAGGCCGTCGCGCAGACGGACCGACCGCCGCAGTGGCTGCACGTCACCTCCATGGACCTGGAGGCGCAGGGAGTGGCCCGGCGACCCGATGGCAAGGTGGTGTTCATCGATGGGGCGCTGCCCACCGAATGGGTCAGCGCCGAGACGCAGCGCCGCAAAAACCAGTGGGAACAGGCCCAGCTGACGGAAATCCACCACGAGTCGGCCTTGAGGGTGGTGCCGCGCTGCCCGCAATTTGGCTTGCATGCGGGCGCTTGCGGGGGGTGCAAGATGCAGCACCTGGACGCCGCCGCCCAGGTGGCCATGAAGCAGCGCGTGCTGGAAGACAACTTGTGGCATCTGGCCAAGGTGCGTGCGCAAAACCTGTTGCGTCCCATCGCCGGCCCGGCATGGGGCTACCGTTACCGGGCGCGCCTGTCGGTGCGCTATGTGCCGAAGAAGGGCGAAGTCCTCGTTGGGTTTCATGAGCGTAAAAGCCGTTACGTGGCCGATATGCGTGAGTGCCCGGTGTTGCCGCCGCACGTCAGCCGGATGCTGATGCCGCTGCGCGCCTTGGTGTTCGGCATGGAGGCCCGGGAAAGCTGCCCCCAGATCGAACTGGCCGTGGGCGACGAGGTCACGGCCTTGGTGTTGCGGCACCTGCAGCCTTTGAGCGCAGCCGATTTGCAGCGTCTGCGCGATTTTGCCGCCGCCCAACGTGAAGAGGGTGTGGTGCTGCAGTGGTGGTTGCAGCCCAAAGGGCCCGAGACGGCGCACCGGCTCGACCCCCAACCCGATGAGCCGACGCTGGCCTATCGCTTGCCAGAGTTTGGCGTGCGCATGCCCTTCAAGCCCACCGACTTCACCCAGGTCAATCCCCACATCAACCGGGTGCTGGTGGATCGGGCGTTGCGCTTGCTCGATGTCCAGCCGCACGAGCGCGTGATCGACTGGTTTTGTGGTCTGGGCAATTTCACCCTGCCATTGGCCACCCGGGCGCGGGAGGTGCTGGGCATCGAGGGCAGCGAGGCCCTGGTGGCTCGCTCCCGCGACAACCTCCGGCTCCACCAGCGCGATGGGCGCGTGTTGGCGCCCACGCAGTTCGTGGCCCGCAATTTGTTCGAGATGACGCCCTCCATGCTGGAAGCCGATGGGACTGCCGACAAGTGGCTGGTTGATCCGCCGCGCGAGGGGGCGTTCGCGTTGGCCAAGGCGCTGGCCGATCTGCACCAGGAACACCTCAGCGGCGGCCGTCCCGGCCGCGCCTGGCTGCCCCCCCAGCGTATCGTGTATGTCAGCTGCAACCCGGCCACGCTCGCCCGCGATGCTGGGCTCATCGTCCATCAGGCCGGCTATCGCTGTACGGCCGCTGGGGTCGTCAATATGTTTCCGCACACGGCCCATGTCGAAAGCATCGCCGTGTTCGACCGAGACACCGCCAGCTGACACGGGGCGCACAGCAAGCGCCAGCCCCAGAAGCACCGGTTCAGCGGGCTGGAGCGATGTTGGGTCGCGGCGGCAAGGCAATGGCCCCCGTGGGAGCGGCCTGTCCGGGGACTTGCCCGCTGGGCGGAGCTGGTGTCGTTGACGCCGGCACGGGCATGGGCGCAGACGGCGGCAAGATCACTTCCTCGGGCGCTGCCGCAGCCGGTGCGGGCGGGGGAGCCGGTGCGGGCATGCCCTCGATCTCGTTGTCACGCATGTAGGCGTCCATCTCGCGCCACCCTTCAAAGATGGCGGCTTTCGATATGCGGGGGTTGGCGCCGTAGCAGTCTTCCAGGCTGCGCACCGCGTGACGGCATGCCGCGCCGATGGCGCGCCCTTCGGCTTCTTTTTTGGCGTTGGCCATGCCGGGCGTCTCGATGCCCAGCATGTCGCAAGCCGACAGTGCCACCGCCAGCGGCAGAGCCAGCAGCACTCTCACATGGCGGATGCAGGGCATGGACATGGGCATGGCGTGATTGTTCAATGAAAACTGCCCCGATTGGCCAGGAAAAAGGGGGCCAAAGCCCCCTCATTTTCAGGCCGAATGCGCGCTTTAGTCACGTTCGCCGCCAAAGAGCCCCAACAAAGCCAGCAAGCTCTGGAAAACGTTGAACAAGCTCAGATAAATGCCGAGCGTGGCGCTGATGTAGTTGGTCTCGCCGCCATCGACGATGCGCTTGAGGTCCACCAGCAAGAAAGCGCTGAAGATGCCAATGGCCATCACGCTGATGACCGCCATGCCGGCCGGGCTGCCCACGAACACGTTGATGATGGCGCCCACCATCAGAACGATGGCTCCCATGAACAGCCATTTGGCCAGACCTTCCAGGTCGCGCTTGATGACGGTGGACAGGTTGGCCATGATGAGGAATACGGCGGCCGTGCCGCCGAAGGCGGTCATCACCAAGTCAGCGCCGTTTTTGAAGCCCAACACCATCGCCAGCAGGCGGGAAAGCATCAGCCCCATGAAAAAGGTGAAGGCCAGCAGCACCGGCACGCCGGCGGCGGAGTTTTTCGTTTTCTCGATGGCGAACATGAAGCCGAAGGCGCCACCCAGGAACACGATCAGGCCCAGGCCGCCGCTGAGCGACGCCGTGATGCCCGTGCTCACGCCGATCCATGCGCCCAGCACGGTGGGCAACATGCTCAGGGCCAGCAACCAGTAGGTGTTGCGCAACACCTTGTTGCGCTGCTGCGTGGCCAAGGTCGTGCCAAAGCGGCCGTAGCTCGAAGTCGGTTGGGTCATTGTTGCTTGCTCCTGTAGGAAAATGCCAGCCACATTCTATATATAAGCCCATCGCGCCGATTGCGATTAAGCTTACGCTTGCTGCACTGATTCGTCCCACGAAGGAAAGTTCATGAAATCCAAACCCGCACTGGAGCTTGCCGATGTCAAGCTCATCGCTGCCGCCGCCGAAGCCGAAGCCCTGAAAAATCATTGGGCCGTCACCATCGCCATTGTGGACGAAGGCGGTCATCTGCTGTGGCTGCAGCGGCTCGATGGGGCGCCAGCCGTCTCGGCCCACATTGCGCCGGCCAAGGCCCACACCGCCGCCCTGGGTCGGCGCGAAAGCAAGATTTACGAGGACGTGATCAATCAGGGCCGGACGTCGTTTCTCAGCGCCCCCGGGATTGCCGGCATGCTCGAAGGCGGCGTGCCGATCATCAAAGATGGCCATTGCCTGGGGGCGGTGGGGGTCAGCGGCGTGAAGTCCAACGAGGACGCCCAGATCGCCAAAGCGGGCATCGCGGCGCTGGGTCTCTGAACCCGGCCTCGGCGGCTGCCAGCCGTGGGCCCAGTCCTCATTTGGTGAGGATGAGCTTGCCCTGGCGGGTGGCCTGTAGCCGGTAGAGCTGGCCTTGGTGGTGGATGAGCAACTCGCGCCGGCCGTTGAGCAAAGCGCGGCTGTCCACCGGCGCTGCGGCTTCATGATGGCACAGGCTTGGGCGTGGCGGGCATTCGCCAAGCTCGGCATCTCGCGTGGCCGGGCTCAGGGGCAGGCGTGCTTCCATCATGGTTCCGTCACGAAGGCCAGTTTGCGAATGCCAGCGCGCTGTGCGGCGGCCATGGCGCTGGCCACATGCTCGTACCGCACGGCTTTGTCGCCGCGGATGTGCAGGTCGGGCTGCGGATCCATGAGCGCGGCTTGGGCCAGGTGGGCTTCGAGCTCGCTGAATGTCAGCGGGCTCTGATTCCAGTGGAACTGGCCGTCGGCATCCACGGTCAGGCGGATGGTTTCGGGTTTGTCGCGGTTGGGCTCGGTGGCTGCCTGTGGCAGATTCACATTGACCGAGTGCGTCATCACTGGCACGGTGATCATGAACACGATGAGCAGCACCAGCATCACATCGATCAGCGGGATCATGTTGATCTCGCTCATCACGTCGTTGTCGTCGGTTTGCGGATCGGAAAACGCCATGTCCGTGATCCTCAAGCCTGTTTGATCGGGCGTACTTTGGCCGATGTCTGCGCGCTTTCTTCACCCACTCGGGCGCCGGTCACGAAGTAGGCGTGCAGGTCGTGGGCAAAGCGGTTGAGCTTGTGCAACAGGGCTTTGTTGCCGCGCACCAGGGCGTTGTAACCCAGCACGGCCGGAATGGCGACGAGCAGGCCCAGAGCCGTCATGATGAGCGCCTCTCCGATGGGGCCGGCCACCCGGTCGATGGTCGCCGCACCGGCCGCGCCTATCCCCATGAGCGCGTGGTAAATCCCCCAGACCGTGCCAAACAGGCCGATGAAAGGGGCGGTCGAGCCCACCGAGGCCAGAATCACCAGGCCCGATTGGAGCCGGGCCGTCACGTCGTCGATGGTGTTGCGCAGCGCCCGCGTGACCCACTCGCTCACGTCGAGGTTGTCGTGCAGCTGCCGCTTGGGCTCGCCATCCAGATGCAGGATGTGGGTGGTGGCCTCGCGCCCTTGCAGGGCGAGCAGATAGAAGGGGTTGTTTTCGGCCGGTTCGAGCTTGTGAAGACCTTCGGCGAAGTCTTGGCTGTGCCAGAACTGGTCCACGGCCCGGGCCTGGGCGCGGTGATGGCGAAGGGCCAGCGCCTTGAGCACGATCACCACCCAACTGGCCACCGACATGGCCAACAGAATGATAGCCACCGAACGAATGACCCAGTCGCCTTGTTGCCACACGTGGCCGAGGCCGAATTGCATGTCCATTGCCAATTACTCCAGTACGAAATTGATGGGAATGTTGAACCACATGGCCTCGGGCACGCCGTTGCGGGTGCCGGGCACATAACGCCAGGTCAGCACGGTTTGCAGGGCGGTCTGATCCAGCCGTGCATAGCCGCTGGATGTGTGGATTTCGGCCTGCGAGGCGGTGCCATCCACCTCGATGCGCACCCGAAGAACCACTTTGCCCTGTTCGCCAAGCCGACGGCTCAGCGGGGGATAGCGCGGCGGTGGATTGTTCAGATAACGGGCCGAAGCAGACGGCAGTTCGATGCGCGGCGCCGGTGGGCCGGGCGGTCCCGACGGGGCGCTGGCGCTGACCAAGGTGGCACTCGAAGTGGCACTGGTGGTGGCCGTGGCTGAGGCCGCGTTGCTGGGCGCGGGTGAGGCCGAAGGGGTGGATTCGACCGCCATGTCTGGCGCCGGCGTGGGATCGGCAGCTGCCACGGGCGCAGGAGCAGGGCTGGGCACAGGCGTCGGTGCTGGGCGCGGCGGGTTGGGGCGGGGTGCCGGTGGTTGTGGCGCTGGCGGTGGTGGCGCCACGGGAGGCGCTGCCGTCGGCACGGCAGGCTCTGGCCTTACCCATTCACCCAGGATCTCCGCGGCCACGATGATCTCTTGTGGACGCTGCTGCCAACCGGTTTGCACGAGCCAGAGCGCGCCTGCATGGGCGGCGAGCACGCCCGTCACGACGGTGAGCAGGCGCGCGGTGGAAACGGGCATGGAGTCGTGAACGGTGGAACTCATGGCTTCAGCACCCACCACCCCAGCACGACGACGAGGCACAGAGAGAGCAGAAGACCGGACAACATGGCATTGTATGCATGGTATGTTTTCGGATTATAAACGAGAATGACTCGTATTTATAAATCTATCGGTGGATCTATTGAGGCTGCAAGCACGCCCGATCGATAGCGGCGATGTCTGCCAGGCCGCACAGTGCCATCGCGGCCATCAGCTCATCCTGTAGCAGCCGCAGCACGTGAGCCGCTCCCTGGGCGCCGGCATGGGCCAGCCCATGCAAGACCGGTCGGCCCACGAGTACGCCATGGGCGCCCAGCGCCAGCGCTTTGAGGATGTCGGTCCCGCGGCGCAGACCGCCATCCACGAGCACGGCCGCGCGTCCGGCCACGGCGTCGGCCACCAGCGGCAAAGCTGTGGCGGTGGAGGGCGCGGTGTCGAGCACCCGGCCGCCGTGGTTGGAGACGATCACACCCGCCACGCCCAGTTCGCAAGCGGTGCGAGCGTCTGCAGGATGCAGGATGCCTTTGAGCAGCAGGGGCAGCGGGCTGCGTGATTGCAGCCAGACCACGTCCTCCCAGGTGGCGGCTTGGCGCAGCAGGGCGTCCAGCCCCTCGGCCCCCGATGCAGGTGTGGGCATGTGGGGTTGCGCCAATGCCCGAGGCGGATGGCCGGGATGGCGACGCTCGCGGTCGCGCACGCCGTGTATGGGCGCGTCCACCGTAAGGACGAGGGCCTCGTAGCCGGCTTCGGCGGCGCGTTGCGCCAAAGCGAGGGTGTGGCCACGGTTGCCCAAGTGGTAGAGCTGGAACCAGAGGGGGCCTCTGCCGGGTTCCTGGGCCACGTCTTGGGCGATGTGCTCTAGCGGGGTGTTGGCCTGCATGCTCAACACCATGCCCGCGCCGAGCGCGCTGGCGGCCAGCGCCGTCGCGCGCTCGGCGTCAGGATGCAGCCAGCCTTGCTGGGCCATCGGTGCCACCAACACCGGCGAGGGCCATGTGCGACCGAGCAGGGGGGTTTTCAGGCAGGGCGCGGCGCGTAGCCGCAGGACACGCGGCCACAGCGGGATGGCCGCCCAGGCTTGCCGGTTGGCGGCCATGGTGATTTCGTCTGCCGCCCCGCCATTGAAATAGGCGTCGGCTTCGGGCGTCAGGTGGGCGCGGGCCAGGGTTTCGTGGTCGGCCAGATTCACCGGCCAAGCGCGTTGCGCATGCATCAGCTGTCGGCCCATTGGCGCAGCAGGTTGTGATAGACGCCGGTCAAGGCCGTGGTTTCGGCGGTTTCGCCCAAGCGCTCGCGCAATTTCAGCAGGTTCATGTCCAGCTCGAACAGCAAGCGGCGTTGTTCGTCGCTGCGCACCATGCTCTCGATCCAGAAGAACGAGGCGATCCGCGCCCCCCGGGTCACGGGCGTGACTTCATGCAGGCTGGTGCCGGGGTACAGCACCGCATCCCCGGCTGCCAGCTTGACGCGTTGTACCCCGTAGGTGTCGTGGATGGTGAGTTCGCCGCCGTCGTATTCGTCAGGGTCCGACAGAAAGAGGGTGCATGACACATCGGTGCGCACCCATTCCTGGGTGCGCCTCGAATGCAGGATGGCGCCGTCGATGTGCGGCCCGTAGGTGGGATGCTCGGGCCGGTAGCGGTTGAACAAGGGGTTGTAGTAGCGCCTCGGCAATGCCGCCGAGAAGAACAGCGCGCTGCGCTGCACTGCCGCCAGCACCTCGGCCTGCAAGGCCAGGACCGTCGGGTGGTCCTGGGCGGCCTGCTCGTTGCGCTTGACCGTTTGGGCCTGCGGGCCGGCGCTGATGCGTCCGTCTCGCCACAGGCCATCGTCGGCCAAGCGCTCGCGCATGGCCTGTACCTCGGCGCGGCTCAAGATCTGGGGCAGTTTCAGCAACATGGTCAGCGCATCAGAACACGGTCTTGAGCGACAGCATCACCTTGCGCGGCGCGCCCGGCGTGTAGAAGCCGCGGTATAGCCCATCGACATAGGTCTTGTCCGTCAGGTTGCTGACGTTGAGCTTGACCGTGGTTTTCTCGTCCACCGTGTACTCGACCATGCCATCCCACACGGTGAATGCCGGGGCTGTGGTGATGCGGTTGCCTTCGGGGTTTTGTTCGCTGCGGTAAGTCGCCCCCAGGCCCACGCGCCACTGGGGCGCCACGCGATAGGTGGTCCATGCGCTGAGGCTGTGCTTGGGCGTCAGGCCGGGGCGGTCGCCTTCACGCTGCACCATGCCATTCGGGTTGCAAGTGGCAGCATTGCACCGGTCAATCTTGGCGCTGGGGATCCAGGTGTGGTTGTAGAACACCTCCCACTTCGGCGTGATGCGCCCGGCGGCATTGATCTCCAGGCCCGTGGCATGGCGCTTGCCTGACAGCAGCATTTGGGTGGCGGCGCTGTCGGGGTCGGTGTTGCGCTCGTTGTATTTTTCGGAGCGGAACAGGGCCACGCCCACCGTGGCTTGCTGGTTGAACAGGTCCCACTTGCCGCCGATTTCGAAATTGCGGCTCTTCTCGGGCGGGGTGTTGGCCAGGCGGCTGTTGGCTGAGCCGGGTGCCAGGTTGCCCAGGGCGAATTGGTAGGTGTCGCCGGAGATGTTGTACGACTCTCCAAACGAGATGTAGTAGGACGACGCCTCATTCGGCTGGAACAGGGCGCCGATGCGGGGGCTCCACAGGTTGTCGCGCATGCGGCCGCTGTTGCCGGCCGTGTCGCGGTAGCTGGCGCGGAAGTGATCGAAGCGCAGGCCGCCGACCAGCTTCACATGGGGGGTGATGCTGGCGACGTTCTGCACATACAGGCCCAGGCTTTCCGCGTCAAAGTCGTTGTAGCTCCATGTCCGGGTGTCTGGGCGGGATGCGCCGTCGTTGGGGTTGCCCACGGTGGTCAGGCGAGTGCTTGCATTGCCCGGAATGACGGGTAGATTGCCGCCGCCATTGTTCGGGTTGCGCAGGGCGTTTTCGACCGTGATGTCCACACCAGCGGTGAGGTGGTGCTTCATGCCGCCGAGGTCGAAGCGGTTGCTGTAGTCGCTCTGCACCTGGGTGATGTCGCTGATGCCGCGGCGGCCCTTGAAGTTGTTGCGGCTCAGGATGGTGTTGGGGCCGGGCGGGTTGTCCAGGCTGACGACTTGCCCCGGGCACAAGGTGGCGTTGTTCTGGCAAAAGCTCACCACCGTGGTCCAGAGGTCGCGCTTGTAGCGGCCGTGGCGCAGCGTGGTCGTGAGTTCTTCGGTGGCGCTGAACCGCAGCGCGTGCGACAGCGACAACACCGTCTGCTCGCTGCGCAGGTAGTCGCTGGCCAGGCCGTAAAAGTTCTTGGCGTCCAGCACCGGCACGATGGTGCGCTTCAAGTCGCCCGGCGCGCCCGTGAGCAACTGCGGGTGGTTGTAGATCGGGCGTTGATCGGTTTTGAGGTGGTAAAGATCGACCTGGAAGCCGTGCCGCTCGCCAATGCCTGTGCGCCAGCTGGCGGCCAGCCCACGGCGGTCGTCTTTGGCGCCGTGGTTGTCCGCGTCTTGCACCATGGCGTTGAGCCGGACCGCGCTGCTCGGGCCGAGCTGCTTGTTCAGATCCACCTGGGCGCGCTTGTGGTTGCCGCTGCCCACCGTCAGCTCTGCCTCGTGGCGGTCCATCAGGAAGGGCTGTTTGGTCACCTGGTTGACGACGCCGCCGGTCGATCCCTTGCCAAACAGCATGGACGCCGACCCCTTGAGCACTTCCACCCGGTCGGTGGCAAACGTGTCGCGGGTGATGAGTTGCCCCTCGCGCATGCCATCGCGGTAGATGTCGCCTGCTTGCCCCAGCGAAAAGCCGCGCAGCCGCACGTCTTCCTCGCCGGTTTCCCCGGCCAGGAAAGTGACGCCGGCGGTCGCGCGCAGCACGTCTTTGAAGTCGTCGAGGTTGCGGTCGTCGATCAGCCGCTCGGTCATCACCGTGACGTTTTGCGGGATGTCGCGCAACGCCTGCTGGCCTTTGCCGATGCGGGTCTCGGTGGCCCGGAGGGTTTGCTTGGCTTTGATTTCTTCGGGCTCGGCCTGTTCTTTGACGGTGACGGTGGGCAGCGATGCCTCGGTTGGTGGTGTCTGGGCCATGGCCGACAGGGAGCCGGCCAGCAGCATTGCGCCCAGTGGCAACAGAGCGCTCGATGAAGACAGGGTGGAGGAGTGGGGTTTGCCGGCATCGCGGCAAGCAGTGGGCGCAACGGCGCCCGGCTTCGGGTCACGGATTTTCATGGGTCAGCAGAAAACAGATAGACAAGTTGTTGGCTGGCTGACCACGGCAATCCGTGCTGGCTGGCTAGAATTCGGTATTGTAAATGAGAATCAATATATTTTGTGGGTTCAGGCGCTCAGCGGCGCTGCGGGAATTTCTTTGCGCAGATGCGCCACGGGGCAGGCGGAGCGGCACTCCGCCCAAATGCGCCGAGCCATGCATTCGCACTGGCCACACTGGGTGGCCACGCCGTGTTCGAGCTGGATTTCATCGAACTCGGCGCCCTGCTGGGCGCGCAGAGCGATGGTTTTATCGCTGACGCGGTGGCACACGCACACGATCATAAGAGGCTCCTGAAAACGAAGCCAATGATAATGATTCGCGTTAAATGAATCAAGCCCCTGCGTGGACAGGGGCGCGGGTGGGCAGCGCTTCAGCTCAAGTCGCCCATGATGCTTTGCTGGTAGTTTTGCAGGCCCACCTTGTCGATGAGCTCCAATTGGGTTTCGAGGAAGTCGATGTGTTCTTCGGTGTCTTCCAGAATGCCGGCCAGCAGATCGCGCGAGACGTAGTCACGCGCCGTCTCGCAGTGGGCAATGCCGTCTTTGAGGGTGGCTTGGGCGGCGCGTTCCAGTGCCAGGTCGCATTGCAGGATTTCCTGCACGTCTTCACCCACCTGAAGCTTGCCCAGGTCTTGCAGGTTGGGCAGGCCGTCGAGCATGAAGATGCGGTCCATGAGGGCATCGGCGTGCTTCATCTCGCCGATAGACTCTTCATACTCCTTTTTGGCGAGCTTGTCGAAGCCCCAGTGCTTGAGCATTCGGTAGTGCACAAAGTACTGGTTGATGGCGGTCAGTTCGTTTTTGAGCTGGGCTTGGAGGTGGGTGATGACCTGTGCGTCACCTTTCATGGGGGTTCTCCTGAAGAATCAAAGCCCGCATTTTCCACACAGGCAAGGCGGCTGTCGAGGCGGGGAATGCTGTGGTGCAACAAAATCTATCGTCTCAATAGAAACTATCATTCGGTCAAGATCATTGGTTTCGGCTATCATTGAGGGGTCTCCGATGAGGCGTCCTGTGTATAGACGCCTAGGGCAGTGTCATCCCCGTTTTGTTCAACCGAAAGGAAATCGTCATGTCTTTGATCAACACCCAGGTCCAGCCTTTCAAGGCCCAAGCCTTTCACAATGGCAAGTTCGTCGAAGTGACCGATCAGACCCTCAAGGGCAAGTGGTCTGTGCTGATCTTCATGCCTGCCGCGTTCACCTTCAACTGCCCGACCGAAGTGGAAGACGCCGCCGAGAACTACGCCGAGTTCCAGAAAGTGGGCGCCGAGGTGTACATCGTGACCACCGACACGCACTTCAGCCACAAGGTGTGGCACGAAACCTCCCCCGCGGTGGGCAAGGCCAAGTTCCCGCTGGTGGGCGATCCCACCCACACCCTGACCCGCATGTTTGGCGTGCACATCGAAGAAGAGGGCCTGGCCCTGCGCGGCACGTTCGTGATCAACCCCGAGGGCGTGATCAAGACCGCTGAAATCCACAGCAACGAGATCGCCCGCGACGTCAAGGAAACGCTGCGCAAGCTCAAGGCCGCTCAGTACACCGCCGCCAACCCTGGCCAAGTGTGCCCGGCCAAGTGGAACGAAGGCGCCAAGACCATTGCCCCCTCTCTGGAACTGGTGGGCAAGATCTGATGCGGCTGCGCATGCAGTGATGAGCATCCAGGGGTTGCCTCGGCAACCCCTTTTTTGTGGGCGCGCTCGGCGACATGAATCCTGGCTATCGATAGTTTAGAAATATCCAATCCACTTATCAATAGCATAAATTTATAATTTGACCGTGGCCTGTCGAGGCAGGCAATCGATATCCCCCACTCAAGGAGAAATACATGCTTGACGACACCCTCAAGGCACAACTCAAAACCTATCTGGAGCGCGTGACCCAGCCGTTCGAACTGGTGGCCAGCGTGGATGATTCGGCCAGCAGCCGGGAGATGCTCGAACTGCTGCAGACCATCGCCGCGCTGTCGGACAAGATCACCGTGCGCACCGATGGCGACGACGCCCGCAAACCCTCGTTTGCCCTGCGCCGTCCGGGCAGCGACATGGGCTTGCGTTTCGCGGCCGTGCCGCTGGGGCACGAGTTCACGTCGCTCGTGCTGGCGCTGCTGTGGACGGGCGGCCATCCGCCCAAGGTGGAGCCCGAAGTGATCGAGCAGATCCGGGGCCTGGAAGGCGATTACCGCTTCGAGGTGTACATGTCCTTGAGCTGCCACAATTGCCCGGATGTGGTGCAGGCGCTCAGCCTCATGGCGGTGCTCAATCCCCGCGTGCAGACCGTCGTGATCGATGGGGCGCTGTACCAGCAGGAAGTGACCGAGCGCAACGTGATGGCGGTGCCCATGGTGTTCCTCAACGGCCAGGTGTTTGGCTCTGGCCGGATGATGGTGGAGGAGATCCTCGCCAAACTCGATACGCGCAGCGCCGAGAAAGAGGCGGCCAAGCTCAGCGCCAAAGACCCGTTCGATGTGCTGATCGTCGGCGGCGGGCCGGCCGGAGCGGCAGCCGCCGTCTATGCCGCGCGCAAAGGCATTCGCACCGGCGTGGTGGCCGAGCGTTTTGGCGGCCAGGTCAATGACACGTTGGCCATCGAGAATTACATTTCGGTGTTGGAAACCGATGGCCCGAAGTTCGCGGCGGCGCTGGAGGCGCAGGTCAAGCACTATGGCGTGGACATCATGAACCTGCAACAGGCCGTGCGACTGGTGCCCGCCGAGGAGGAGGGCGGCTATGTGACGGTGGAACTGGCCAATGGGGGCACGCTGCAGTCCCGCGCCGTGATTCTGTCCACTGGCGCGCGCTGGCGCAACGTCAATGTGCCGGGCGAGCAGGAATACAAAAACCGCGGTGTGGCGTACTGCCCGCATTGTGACGGCCCGCTGTTCAAGGGCAAGCGCACGGCGGTCATCGGCGGGGGCAATTCGGGGGTCGAGGCCGCCATCGACCTGGCCGGCATCGTCCAGCATGTCACGCTCATCGAGTTCAATGACACCCTCAAAGCCGATGCGGTGCTGGTCAGCAAGCTCAAGAGCCTGCCCAACGTGACCATCATCACCCATGCCCAGACCACCGAGATCACGGGTGACGGGCAAAAGGTCAATGGCTTGCGCTACAAAGACCGGGCCACGGGCAGCGAGCACCACATCGAACTGGAAGGCGTCTTCGTGCAGATTGGCCTCGTGCCCAACACCGAATGGCTCAAAGGCACGGTGGACTTGAGCCGTTTCGGCGAAATCGAAGTGGATGCCAAAGGCCACACGAACGTGGCAGGGGTGTTTGCCGCCGGAGACTGCACGACGGTGCCTTATAAGCAGATCGTGATCGCGGCAGGCGAGGGCGCCAAAGCGGCATTGAGCGCTTTCGACTACCTCATCCGCACACCGATGCCTGCGGTGGAGGAAGCGGCTTTGGCCTGACCTCGGCAGCCACAGACAAACGGCCAGCTTTGCTGGCCGTTTTTTTGAATACCGAGAAAGAGAAGCGAGGCCGTTTATTTCAAATCATCGGCCAGCACTTGCACGATGCGCTGCGCGTTGGCCGACGACTCGGGTTGCCCGTTGGCATCCAGCACGGAGACGGTGGTCTGGGTGTCGCTGCTGCGTACCACGATGCGGTAGCGCACGGGGGTGGCCTCGCTGGCGCGCGAGCCGCCGAACACGCGGCTGATGATGCCGGGGCGGGCCGTGGCCACGGTGGCGTCGGGCGCCACGTAGCGCACGAAGTACACGCCTTGCGAGCGGTCACGGTCTTCCACGGTGAAGCCGGTGCGGTCCAGCGCCAGCCCCACGCGCCGCCAGGCACGGTCGAAGCCTTCGTCGAGTTGCAGCACGGGCACGTTGTTGACACTGCTCACGCGGGCGGCAGGCTGCACGGCGCCGGCTGCCATCAGGGCCTGGGATTGTTCCTGACTCACGCCGAGCTTGACCATGAGGCGGCGTAGAAATTCGGCTTCCAGTTCGGGGTCTGCCGGGCGTGGCTGCCAGACGGTGTTGTCTTGCCGGGTGGTGGTATAGACCTCCACCATGCCGCGGTGGCTGATGAAAATTTCGGTGCCGCCAGTGGCATTGCGTTCGAGCCGGGTGCGGAATTTGTCGCGCTCGCCGGTGGAGTAGAGGTTCTCGAACAGGCGTCCGATGGTGGCGCGAATGAAGTCTTGCGGGAGTTTGGCGCGGTTTTCGGCCCAGTCGGTTTCCATGATGCCGAGGTTTTGCTGGTCCAAGGTCAGCAAAAAGCCATTTTCCTGCCAGAAGTCCCGGATCGGCCCCCAGAGTTCTTCGGGCGCGCGATCCACCACCAGCCAGCGCTGGTTGCCGGCGCGTTCGATGCGGACGTCGCCGATCTGGCTCGCCGCCGTCGGCATGCCGCGGTGAGGTTGTGCCGTCTGGTAGCCGCTGGCCGTGACCACGCCGCCAGGCACCGTGTAGCGCGTATCGCGGCTCAGTTGGGTGAGGTCGGGTGGAATTTCGAGGGCATTGACCTGTTTGGCGCTTTTGTAGTCGATGCGGTCTTCTTCCAGAATGGAGCAACCGCTGGCCAGCGCAACGGCCAGCGCCACGGCGCCCCAGCGCAAGGGCGTGCTGCGGAAGGTCTGGGGGGAGGTGGCAGGGCGTTCGAGGTGCATGGATCGGCTCATCGGAAATTCGGCGCGTAAGGGGTTCCTGGGTGGGCGTTCAGAGCAGCCCTGCGTCGCGCAGGGCTTGGGCGACGGCAGGGTGGTGGGCGGGGCTCAGGGGCGTCAACGGCAGACGCAGGCCCGGACCGCATTTGCCCATCTGATGCAGGGCCCATTTGACAGGGATGGGGTTGGGTTCGACGAACAGCAGTTTGTGCACGGGCATCAGTTTCATTTGGATGGCCATCGCAGTTTTGACGTCGCCGGCGATGGCGGCCATGCACAGTTCGTGCATGAGTCTGGGGGCCACGTTGGCTGTGACGCTGACGTTGCCCTGGCCGCCACACAGCATGAGCGCCACGGCGGTGGGGTCGTCACCCGAATACACCGCGAAATGCGCTGGGGTTTCGCGGATCAGCCATTGGGCACGCTCGATGTTGCCCGTGGCTTCCTTGATGCCCACGATGCCGGGTACCTGGGCCAGACGCAGTACGGTGTCGTGGGCCAGATCGGCCACGGTACGGCCAGGCACGTTGTAGAGGACGATGGGCAGGTCGCCGGTGGCTTCGGCGATGGCCTTGAAATGCTGGTATTGCCCCTCCTGGGTGGGCTTGTTGTAGTAGGGCACCACCTGAAGCTGGCAGTCGGCGCCGACATCGCGGGCAAATTTGGCCAAGGCAATGGCTTCGGCCGTGGAATTCGCGCCACAACCGGCCATGATGGGAATACGGCCAGCCGCCTGTTCCACCGCCACGCGGATGACTTCGCAATGTTCCTGCACGCTCACCGTGGGGGATTCGCCGGTGGTGCCCACCACGCCGATGCAGTCTGTGCCTTCGGCGATGTGCCAGTCGATCAGCTTGCGCAAGGTGGGGTAGTCCACGCTGCCGTCTTCAAGCATGGGGGTGACCAGCGCCACGATGCTGCCAGTGATCGTTGTCATATGAACAGGTATGAGGGATGAAAAGAAGGATCAAACACACATTCTACCCAGCCGCACGAAGCCAATAGCGTGGCGGAGGGGCGTTTTCTGTCGCATCAGGGCGGACGGCGCAGATGCGCTGCAGATAGCGATCCGGCGAAGCCAGAAAACCGTTTTCATAGGCCACGATGTGCAGGCCCGCGCACACCTGCAGCAGTTCCCCCGGCTGGAGCAGAAAGTCGGGCCGGGAGGGCTTGCCCACGCTGGCATTGCCGTGGGCAAACGTTTCGTAGATCAGCACGCCGCCCGGGGCCAGGCAGGCCAGAATGTGGGGCCACAATGGGCGCCAGAGGTAGTGGGTGACCACCACCGCATCGAAGGATTGGCCTTCCAGAGGCCAGGGGCCGTTTTCGATGTCGGCGCAGACGATGCGCACCTGCTCGCCCAGGTCGATCAAGGTGGCCAGCGCGGCGGCGTCACGGTCCACCGCCGTCACGTGGCAGCCCTGCCGCGCCAGCCAACGGGTGTGGCGGCCATGACCGCAGGCCAGATCGAGCGCGCGCGGCCCTGCAGGATGTTGGCCGGGGATGAGATGGCTCCAGCGGCAGACCCAATCGGAAGGCGTTTGCGCGGTAGGGTTCATGCGTGCTCAAAAGCAGGCCCACAAACGGTCGGCCATGTCCACCATGAAAGCAGGATGGGTGTAGAGGGTGAACGCCAGTCCCATCAGGCCCGTTGCACCGATCCAGGCCAGCCAGCGCCAGAGCGGCCGAAGCGGGGCGTTGGGCCGTGCAGCGGGGGAGGAATGCGGTGGTGGCATGGCAGACGGGCGGAAATCATGCGGCAGCGCCGGCCACCCTTTGAGGGCCGCGCTGAATGGGGTGTTCCCGAATCGGCCAGTTCACCAACGCGGCGAAAATGCCCAGCGCGATCGAGATGTACCAGACGATATCGTAACTGCCCGTGCGGTCGTACAGCAGGCCGCCGAGCCACACCCCCATGAAACTGCCCACTTGGTGGCTGAAGAACACGAACCCGCCCAGCATAGACAGATGGGCCACGCCAAACACTTGTGCCACGATGGCGTTGGTGGGCGGCACGGTGGAAAGCCACAGCAGCCCCATGGCGCTGGCAAACAGATAGACCGCCCCTGGTGTGAGCGGCGCCAGCAGAAACAGCGTGATGGCGACCGAACGCATGAAATAGATGAAGGCCAGGATCTTCCGTTTGGCGAGTTTTTGGCCGAGCACGCCGGCCGCATAGGTGCCGAACACGTTGAACAGCCCGATCAGCGCCAGCGCGTAGCTGGCCACCTGGGGCGACAGGCCGTTATCTTTCAGGTAACTGGGCATGTGCACGCCAATGAACACCACCTGAAAACCACACACAAAGTAGCCCGCCATCAGCAACTGGAAGCTGCGGTAGCCGAAAGCCTCGCGCAGGGCTTGCGCAATCGTCTGTTCTCGGGCCACGGGCGCTGCCTGGCCGCTGAAGCCCGGTTCGCGCAGGCCCCAAGCCAGCGGGGCCATCAGCAAGGCCGCGGCCCCGAGAATGAGCAACGCTTCTTTCCAGCCAAACTGTGCGATCAGCAAGCCTTCCACCGGCACCATGAGGAATTGGCCGAACGAGCCGGCTGCGGCGGCCATGCCCATGGCCCAGGAGCGACGCTCTGCGGGGATCTGCCGGCCGATGATGCCGTAGATCACCGCGTAGGTCGTCCCGGCTTGGGCTGCGCCGATGAGCACGCCGGCCGTCAGCGCGAACACCAGCGTGGAGGTGGACAGCGCCATGCCGGTCAAACCCAGGGCATACAGCAAGGCGCCGCCCACCAGCACCCGGTAGCCCCCGAACTTGTCGGCCAGCATGCCGGCAAAGATGCCGAACAGCCCCCACGACAGGTTCTGGACCGCCATGGCGAAAGCGAAAGTCTCGCGTGTCCAGCCTTGGTCCTGGGTGATGGGTTGGAGCCACAGGCCAAAGCCGTGGCGGATGCCCATGGACAAGGTGACGATCGCTGCGCCGCAGGCCAGCACCTGCAGCATGGACAAACGGGGGGCGTGAGCAGTCATCCCGACACTGTAGCGAATTTGCGCCAGCCTTGTTCGCTGGTGGCCTCCTTACAATCCCGGGCCATGGCAGACACACCGATCTCCTCCTCCGGGGCCTTGCGAGCTTCCGGTTATGCGGAAAGTTCGATCCGCGTGCTCAAGGGGCTGGAGCCCGTCAAGCAGCGCCCCGGCATGTACACCCGCACCGACAACCCGCTGCACATCGTGCAGGAGGTGCTGGACAACGCCGCCGACGAGGCGCTGGCCGGCTTCGGCAAGCGCATTCGCGTCACCTTGCATGCCGATGGCTCGGTCAGCGTGGAAGACGATGGCCGCGGCATTCCGCACGGCATCCACCCCGAAGAAAACGCGCCAGTGCTGGAACTGGTGTTCACCCGGCTGCACGCCGGCGGCAAGTTCGACAAAGGCAAGGGCGGGGCGTACAGCTTCTCGGGCGGCTTGCATGGGGTGGGCGTGAGCGTGACCAACGCCCTGTCCACCCGGCTCGAAGTGACGAGCTACCGCGAAGGCCACGTGGCCCACATGGCCTTCGCTGGCGGCGACGTCGTCGCGCCTCTGACGCGGCGCCCGGCGGCCGATGGCGACCGCAAACAGGGAACCACGGTGCGCGTGTGGCCCGATCCCAAGTATTTCGAGTCGGCCAGTCTGCCGGCCGCTGAACTGGTGCAACTGCTGCGCAGCAAGGCCGTGCTGATGCCAGGCGTGACGGTCACCCTGGTCAACGAGAAAAACCGCGAAACCCAAAGCTGGCAGTACAAGGGGGGCTTGCGCGACTACCTGCAACAGACCCTCCATGGCGAGCCGTTGATTCCTTTGTTCGAGGGCGAAGGCTATGCCGATGCCGGGCACGACAGCTTTGCCGAGGGGGAGGGCGCTGCCTGGGCAGTGGCCTTCACCGAAGAAGGGGCGCCCGTGCGGGAAAGCTATGTCAACCTCATCCCCACCAGCGCCGGCGGCACCCACGACAGTGGCTTGCGCGACGGGCTGTTTCAGGCCGTCAAGAGTTTCATCGAGCTGCACGCCCTGCTGCCCAAAGGCGTCAAGCTGCTGCCCGAGGACGTGTTTGCCCGCGCCAGTTATGTGCTCAGCGCCAAGGTGCTGGATCCGCAGTTTCAAGGGCAGATCAAAGAGCGGCTGAATTCGCGCGATGCCGTGCGGTTGGTCAGCAGTTTCGTGCGGCCGGTGCTGGAGCTGTGGCTCAACCAGCATGTGGACCACGGCAGGCGGCTGGCCGAACTCGTGATTCGCGCGGCACAAAGCCGGCAGCGGGCCAGCCAGAAGGTAGAAAAGCGCAAAGGCAGTGGCGTGGCCGTGTTGCCGGGCAAGCTGACCGATTGCGAAAGCCGCGACATCGCCCACAACGAGCTGTTTCTGGTGGAGGGCGACAGTGCCGGCGGCAGCGCCAAAATGGGGCGCGACAAAGAGTACCAGGCCATCTTGCCTTTGCGTGGCAAGGTGCTCAACACCTGGGAGGTGGAGCGCGACCGGCTGTTTGCCAATGCCGAGGTACACGACATCGCCGTTGCCATTGGCGTGGACCCCCATGGTCCCGATGACGAGGTGGACCTCAGCGGTCTGCGCTACGGCAAGATTTGCATTCTGAGCGACGCAGACGTGGACGGTTCGCACATCCAGGTGCTGCTGTTGACCTTGTTCTTCCGCCATTTCCCCAAGCTCATCGAAGCGGGCCACGTGTATGTGGCGCGTCCGCCGCTGTTTCGGGTGGACGTGCCTGCGCGCGGCAAGAAGCCGGCGGGCAAGGTGTATGCGCTGGACGAAGGCGAACTGACGGCCATTCTGGACAAGCTGCGCAAAGACGGCGTCAGGGAAGGCGCCTGGAGCATCAGTCGCTTCAAGGGGCTGGGCGAAATGAGCGCCGAACAACTGTGGGACACCACGCTCAACCCCGATACGCGCCGTCTGCTGCCGGTGCAACTGGGCGCATTCGACTTCGCCGCCACCGAGGCCCAGTTCAGTCAGCTCATGGGCAAGGGTGAGGCTGCCGCCCGCCGCGAGCTCATGGAGCGACACGGGGACGCGGTGGAGATCGATGTGTGAGCGCCAGCGGCGGGCCGTCAGTCGGGTGCCTGCTGGCCGCGGCGCCTGGGCGGATAACGCCACCACGCCCAGAGCACCAGCAAGCCGAAGGCGGTGTAGATGAGCGCAAACACCCACAAAGGGGCTTGGTAGTAGATGATCCGCTCTACCCAGTGCTGCACAAAGCTGGATGTGTACGACGGCTGACCGGCCCGTTCGCGCAGTGCCGATTCCCATACGGTCAGCGGGCAATAGCGCCCCAGCCAAGCTTGCAGCGTCACGACGCCAATGGCCGCCAGATGGGTCAGTCGCCAGTGCCAGGCATTGACCCAGCCCCACCCCAGCCGATTCCCGATCACGATGGCGGGCAGCCCCAGCACCACGAACAGCACCACCCCCAGGTGCAGCACCAGCACCGCGTCGGCCAGCGCTTGATAGGGCAGAGCCATCTGTCAGGGTTTTCTGCCCAGCGCCTGCGCGATTTTCTGGTCGGTCTTGTACTGACTCAGGGCATAGACTGACCACAGCGCCGCCGGCAGCCAGCCGATGATGGTGATCTGCAGAATCAGGCAAATGATGCCGGCAAACGGCCGGCCGATGGTAAAAAACTGCAGCCAGGGCAGAAAGATCGCAAGCAGCAGGCGCATGGCGTCTTGGCTCCTTCGTCCAGCCCCAGTCACTTGGGGCGGTGCAGCGCGCAGAGCTTGTTGCCGTCGGGGTCGCGCACGTAGGCCAGATGCAACACGCCGGTAGGGCCTTGACGCGGGCCCGGGGGAGATTCGATGGAGGTGCCGCCGTGCGCCACGGCCACATCGTGGAACTGTTGCACCTGCTCAGGCGATTGGCACTTGAAGCCGATGGTGCTGCCATTGGCGCAGGTGGCCGGCTCGTTGTTGATGGGCTGGGTCACCGCGAACGACACACCCTCATGCCGGTAGAACACCCGCTGGTGGCCGCTGCCTGCGGTGTTGCGGATCCCTTCGGGCACGCCCAGCACGCCGAGGACGGCGTCGTAGAAGCGTTTGGACTTTTCGATGTCGTTGGTGCCGACCATCACGTGGCTGAACATGGTTGTCTCCTGTGGATAAAGGTCTATGTTCGCATTGTCGCCGGTTCAAGCCGCCACGGGCGATGGGTCGGTCATGCCTTGATGGCGCAGCAGCGCGTCGATGCGTGGCTCGCGTCCGCGAAAGGCCTTGAACGATTCCATGGCTGGCCGGCTGCCGCCGACGGCCAGGATCTCTTGCAGATAGCGCTGGCCGGTGGCGGCATCCAGCACGGTCCCGCTGTGCCGCGCGGCCTCTTCGAAAGCCGCATAGGCGTCGGCGCTGAGGACTTCGGCCCATTTGTAGCTGTAATACCCCGCCGCATAGCCGCCCGCGAAAATGTGGCTGAATGTGTGCGGCATGCGGTTGTAGGCCGGCGGATGGATGAGTGCCACCTCTTGGCGCACCTGTTGCAGCAGGCCCATGAAGTCCACCCCGTCGGCGTTGCGCGGCGCGTCGGCGCGGTGCAGCAGCATGTCGAACAAGGCGAACTCGATTTGCCGCAGGGTTTGCAAGCCGCTTTGGAAGTTGCGGGCCGCCAGCATTTTCTCGAACAACGCCCGCGGCAGCGGTTCGCCCGTGTCCACATGGGCGGTCAACTGGCGCAGCACGTCCCATTCCCAGCAGAAGTTCTCCATGAATTGGCTGGGCAGTTCCACCGCGTCCCATTCCACCCCGCTGATGCCGCTGACGTCGTGCTCGTCCACCTGGGTCAGCAGGTGGTGCAGGCCGTGTCCGAACTCGTGGAACAAGGTGATGACATCGTCATGCGTGAGCAGGGCCGGCTTGCCATCGACGCCTTCGGCAAAGTTGCACACGAGGTGCGCCACAGGGGTTTGGAGGCGCCCGCCGTCGGGCCGCAGCCAGCGGGCGCGCACGTCGTCCATCCAGGCCCCGCCGCGCTTGCCCGTGCGCGCGCCAGGGTCCAGGTAGAACTGGCCCACGCACTCGGGTTCGGTCGCGCCCGCGCGCAACCGCTCGATGCGGAAAAACTGCACGCTCGGGTGCCAGACGGGGGCCTGGTCGGGCCGGATGCGCACGTCGAACAGGGTCTCGACGATTCGGAACAACCCTTGCAGCACCTTGGGGGCGGTGAAGTAGGGCTTGACGTCTTGCTCGCTGTAGGCGTAGCGGGCCTGGCGCAATTGCTCGCCGATGTAAGGCCAGTCCCAGGCTTGGGGGGCGTCCAGCCCCAGGTGCTCGGCGGCGAAGCGGCGCATGTCGTCGAGGTCGCGCTGGGCATGGGGGCGGGCTTTGGCCGCCAGCTCGCGCAGAAACGCGGTCACCTGCTCGGGCGACTCGGCCATCTTGGGCACCAGCGACAAGGTGGCGAAGTCGGGGTAGCCCAGCAGTTGGGCTTCCTCTTGCCGCAGCGCCAGAATTTCCCGGATCAGCGCGGTGTTGTCCAGGCGCGGCGCCTCAGGCACTTCGGCAGGGTTGGCCTGGTCGCTGGCGCGGGTGGTGTAGGCGCGATAGAGGCGTTCGCGCAACGCCCGGTTGCTGCCGAATTGCATCACGGGCAAGTAGCAGGGCAATTTGAGCGTGAGCTTGTAGCCTGCTTGGCCGTCGGCCTCGGCGGCGGCGCGGGCCGCGGCCTTCACGTCTTCGGGCACGCCGTCGAGCTCGTGCGCTTGCACATAAAGGGTGTAGGCGTCGGTCGCATCCAGGGTGTTTTCGCTGAACTTTTGGCTCAACTCGGCCAGCCGCTCCTGGATGGCGGCAAACCGCTCCTTGGCCGCGCCCTGCAGTTCCGCCCCGCCCAGCACGAAGCCGCGCAATGCATGGCGGTGCGCCTGGGCTTGCTCGCGCGTCAAGCGGGCGGGGTCCATGGCCTTGTACTTGGCGTACAGCCGCTCATCGGCCCCCAGCCGGGTCCAGAATTCGGTGACTTGCGGCAAGGCCGCGTTGTAAGCCGCTCGCAGCGCGGGCGTATCGGCCACCGCATTGAGGTGGCTGACCGCCGACCAAGCCCGGCCCAGGCGCTCAGTGGCCACGTCGAGCACGGCGGCCATGCGCGACCATTCGGCGGGGAAGTCCGCCGCCGTCACGGTGTCCAGCGCGGCCTGGGCTTGCTCCAGGAGCGCTTGGATCGCCGGCGCCACGTGCTCGGGCGCAATGGCGTCGAAACGCGGCAGGTCGGTGAAGTCCAGCAACGGGTTGTTGGCCAGGTTCAGGGTGTCAGCAGGGGAGACGGCGTTCATGAGTGTGCGATGGCTGGTCGAGTATCAATAGCCCGAGACTAAGGCGGAAGCCTCAACCCTGTGGCTGACAGGGGTGAGGCAGACCGTCAGGCCTGGTTGAGTTTTTTCACGCTCTTGGGCTTGGGCTTTTTGGCCTTCTTGATCAGGCCGCCGGCCGTCAGGCGCTGATTGCCCAGCAAGCGCACGGTTTTCACCTCGGGGCGCTGCCCGCCTTTTTTGCTGTATTTGAGGATTTTGATCTCCCGCGGGCCGGGTTTGCGGTCTTCGTCGGGCGCCTTGGCCTTGTCGGGGATGGGGCGCCAGAGCACCAGCAGCTTGCCGATGTGCTGAATGGGGGCGGCGTCCAGCGTGTCGGCCAAGTCGCGCAGCATGGCTTCGCGTTCGTTGCGGTCGTCGCTGAACACGCGCACCTTGATCAGCCCGTGGGCATTGAGCGCGGCATCCACTTCGCGGCGGACGGCATCGGTCAGGCCGTCGGCGCCGATGAGCACGACCGGGTCGAGATGGTGCGCATCGGCACGGTGAAGTTTGCGCTGGGCGGGGGTGAGTTGAATCTGTGGCATGGGACAATTATCCCAGCATGAAAGTCAAAACGCAGAGCAAAAAGGTCAACAAGGCGTGGCTGAATCAGCACGTCAACGATCCATGGGTCAAACTGGCCCAGAAGGAGGGCTACCGTGCGCGGGCCGCCTACAAGCTCAAGGAAATCGATGAAACCTTCCGCCTGTTGCGCCCCGGGCAGTGTGTGGTGGATTTGGGTTGCGCGCCCGGGGCCTGGAGCCAGTATGTGCGCCGGCGGCTGGCCCCGCAAGGCGCGCCCGCCGGGTCGTTGGAGGGCTTGATCGTGGGGCTGGACTTGTTGCCGATGGAGCCGATCGAGGGCGTGCGCTACATCCAGGGGGATTTTCGCGAGGAGGTGGTGCTGGCTCAGCTCGAAGAGGCGCTGCGCCTGCCCGATGGGCGCAGCCGGCCCGTGGATGTGGTCGTCTCGGACATGGCTCCCAATCTGTCGGGGGTGGAGTCGGTCGATGCGGCCCGCATCGAGCATTTGGTGGAACTGGCGGTGGCGTTTGCCCGGCAGCACCTCAAGCCCGAAGGCGCCTTGGTGGCCAAGGTGTTCCACGGCGGGGCCTACGATGGCTTGGTGCGGCTGTTTCGCGACACGTTTCGCGCCGTCAAGCCCTGCAAGCCGAAAGCCTCGCGCGACAAATCGGCGGAAACCTTTTTGGTCGGCATCGGTCTGAAATGAAGCCCCCGATCGGTTTTTCCTATCCCTGTGATGCATATGGATTTGTCGTCGGGGTGGGCCGGACCTCTTGAAAGACCTAAAATGGGTCCAATGTCAAGGTCAGTGATTTCGAGCAGGAGCCTTTCTTGAACAACCAGTGGTTTTCCAAAGTTGCGGTGTGGATGGTGATCGCCATGGTGCTGTTCACCGTCTTCAAGCAATTCGACGGGCGCACCACGGCCGGCGCCGGCTACATCAGCTATTCCGACTTCCTCAACGAAGTCAAGGCCCAGCGCATCAAGAGCGCGACCATCCAGGAAGGCTCCAGTGGCACCGAGATCATCGCCATCACCAGCGATGACCGCCGCGTGCGCACCAACGCCACCTACCTCGACCGGGGCTTGATTGGCGACCTGATCGCCAACGACGTGCGCTTCGACGTGCGCCCGCGCGAGGAGGGTTCGCTCCTCATGACGCTGCTCGTGAGCTGGGGGCCGATGCTGCTGCTCATCGGCGTGTGGATTTATTTCATGCGCCAGATGCAAGGCGGCGGCAAGGGCGGCGCGTTCAGCTTCGGCAAGAGCAAGGCCCGCATGCTCGACGAGAATGCCAACACTGTCACCTTCGCCGACGTGGCCGGCTGCGACGAGGCCAAGGAGGAGGTGAAGGAGGTGGTGGACTTCCTGAAAGACCCCGCCAAGTTCCAGAAGCTGGGTGGGCGCATTCCGCGCGGTCTGTTGCTGGTCGGGCCCCCGGGTACCGGCAAGACGCTGCTGGCCAAGTCCATCGCTGGCGAAGCCAAGGTGCCGTTCTTCAGCATTTCGGGCTCCGATTTCGTGGAAATGTTCGTGGGCGTGGGCGCTGCTCGCGTGCGCGACATGTTCGAGCAGGCCAAGAAGAACGCCCCGTGCATCATCTTCATCGACGAAATCGACGCCGTGGGCCGTCAGCGTGGCGCTGGCTTGGGCGGCGGCAATGACGAGCGCGAGCAGACGCTCAACCAGATGCTCGTCGAGATGGATGGCTTCGAGACCAACCTGGGCGTCATCGTGATCGCCGCCACCAACCGGCCCGACATTCTGGACGCCGCCCTGCTGCGCCCGGGGCGTTTCGACCGCCAGGTGTACGTCACGCTGCCCGACATCCGCGGCCGCGAGCAGATTCTCAATGTTCACATGCGCAAGATCCCGATCGGTAGCGACGTCAGCGCCGCCGTGATTGCGCGCGGCACGCCGGGCATGAGTGGCGCCGATCTGGCCAACCTGTGCAATGAGGCCGCGCTGATGGCCGCCCGCCGCAATGCCCGCGTGGTGGAGATGCAGGACTTCGAAAAGGCCAAGGACAAAATCCTCATGGGCCCCGAGCGCAAGAGCATGGTCATGCCCGAGGAGGAGCGGCGCAACACCGCTTACCACGAGGCAGGGCACGCCCTCATCGGCAAGTTGCTGCCCAAGTGCGATCCGGTGCACAAGGTCACCATCATCCCGCGCGGCCGCGCGCTGGGCGTGACGATGAGCCTGCCCGAGAAGGACCGCTACTCCTACGACAAGGAGTACATGCTCAACCAGATCAGCATGCTGTTTGGCGGCCGCATTGCCGAAGAGGTCTTCATGAACCAGATGACCACCGGCGCCAGCAACGACTTCGAGCGTGCCACGCAAATCGCGCGCGACATGGTCATGCGCTATGGCATGTCCGAAAAGCTCGGGCCGATGGTCTATGCCGAAAACGAAGGCGAGGTGTTCCTGGGCCGCTCCATCACCAAGACCACGCACATGAGCGAAGAAACCATGCGCAAGGTCGATGCCGAGGTGCGCCGCATCATCGACGAGCAATACGCCCTTGCTCGGCGCCTGATCGAAGAAAACAAAGACAAGATGCACGCGATGGCCAAGGCCCTGCTGGAGTGGGAGACCATCGAGTCCGAGCAGATCGACGACATCATGGCCGGCAAGCCGCCGCGTCCGCCGAAAGACTTCACGCCCCGCAATCCGAATACGGGTGGCGGAGACAGCGGCGGTTCGGCCGCCGTGAAATCCGACCCGGCACCGTCGGCCGCCTGACACGCCGGCCGTTCCCACCCACCTGCAGGGGCCTTCGGGCCCCTGCGGTTTTGCAGGCGACACCCTCCATGCAGCAGTGGCAGACTTCCCGCTTCACCATCGACCTCAGCCGCCCCGTGCTGATGGGGATTCTCAATGTCACCCCCGATTCTTTTTCCGATGGAGGCCGCTTTCTGGCGCCTGGCGACGCCTTGCAACAGGCCGAGCGGCTCGTGGCGGATGGGGCGGGCATTCTGGATGTGGGCGCCGAGTCCACCCGCCCCGGCGCCCCGGCGCTGCCGCTGGAGGCGGAACTGGAGCGGCTGCTGCCGGTGTTGCGGGAATTGGTGACCTGGGGCGTGCCCCTGTCTGTGGACACCTACAAACCCGAAGTGATGCAAGCCTGCCTGGACTTGGGGGTGGACATCATCAACGACGTGTGGGCCCTGCGCCGGACGGGCGAGCGCGGCCTGTCGGCGGAGCAGGTGGTGGCGCAGCACGGCCGCTGCGGGGTGTGCCTGATGCATATGCATCTGGAGCCGCAGTCCATGCAAATCGCTCCCATGCAGGGCGATGCCGTGCCGCAGGTGGTGGCGTTTCTCAGGGAGCGGGCGCAGCGCCTGGGCGAGTTGGGCGTGGCCCCGCAGCGGGTGGTGCTGGACTATGGCATCGGCTTTGGCAAGACGGTCGAGCAGAATTTTGCCCTGCTGGCTCGACAAAACGAACTGCTGGCCTTGGGGCATCCCTTGCTGGCAGGCTGGTCGCGCAAATCGTCGCTTGGGCACGTCACCGGCCGCCAATCCCCGCAGGAGCGGGTGCTGGCGAGTGTGACGGCGGCCGTGCTGGCGGCTGAACGAGGCGCCCGGATTTTGCGGGTCCATGACGTGGCGGCCACCGCCGAGGCGCTCAAGGTGTGGCAGGCGATGGTGGCGCGGGCCGCGTGATAATGTCGGCTTTCGCTGACGACAGACATCTCATGAAAAGACAGTATTTCGGCACCGACGGCATCAGGGGGACCGTCGGTCAGGCGCCCATCACGCCAGATTTCGTGTTGCGGTTGGCCCATGCCGTGGGCCGAGTGCTCAAGCGCACCGAATCGCACCCCGTCGTGCTCATTGGCAAAGACACACGGATTTCTGGCTACATGCTGGAGTCGGCGCTGGAGTCGGGCTTCAACTCCGCCGGCGTGGACGTGGTGTTGCTCGGCCCGGTGCCCACTCCGGCGGTGGCTTACCTCACCCGCGCCCAGCGGGCCTCGCTGGGGGTGGTGATTTCGGCCAGTCACAACCCGTTTGCCGACAATGGCATCAAGTTTTTCGATGCCCGGGGCGCCAAGCTCCCTGACGAGTGGGAATTGGCGGTTGAGGCCGCGCTGGCTGAGCCGCCGCTGTGGGTCGATTCGGCCCGCCTGGGCAAGACGCGCCGGCTCGACGATGCTGCCGGCCGTTACATCGAATTCTGCAAGAGCACGTTCGCCAATGACCTGTCGTTGCGTGGGCTCAAGGTCGTCGTCGATGCCGCACACGGCGCGGCCTACCACATCGCCCCCAAGGTGTTTCACGAGCTCGGGGCTGAAGTGGTGGAAATCGGTTGCCAGCCCGATGGGTTCAACATCAACCACGAAGTCGGCGCCACCCATCCGCAAACGTTGGTGGCAGCGGTGCGTGCCCATGGCGCGGATGTGGGCATCGCTCTCGATGGCGATGCCGACCGCCTGCAAATGGTGGATGCCGCGGGGCGGCTCTACAACGGCGATGAATTGCTGTACCTGCTGGCCGATGACCGGCTTGGGCGCGATGAGGTGGTGCCGGGGGTGGTGGGCACGCTGATGACCAACATGGCCGTGGAACATGCCTTGCAGGCCAAGGGGGTGCAGTTCGTGCGTGCCAAGGTCGGGGACCGCTATGTGCTGGAAGAGCTGCTGCGGCGGCGCTGGCAACTGGGTGGCGAGGGTTCTGGCCACCTGCTCATTCTGGACCGGCAGACCACGGGGGACGCCATCGTGTCGGCGTTGCAGGTGCTGCAGGCGTGCGTGCGCAGCGGCCAGACGATGGCCGAACTGTTGCAAGGGTTGCAGCTGTTCCCCCAGGTGCTCATCAATGTCCGCCTGCGGCCCGACCAGGATTGGCAGACCCATGCGCCCTTGCAAGCCGAAATCGCGCAGGCGCAAACCGCGCTCGGCGAGGCGGGGCGGGTGCTCATTCGCGCCAGCGGCACCGAGCCGCTGTTGCGCGTGATGGTCGAGGCTCGCGAGGCCGAAACCGCACAGCACTGGGCGCGGCGTCTGGCAGAGGTGGCCGCCGCATGAATGCCATCCGCATCGTCGAAGCCGATTACCGCAATCCGGTGCATGCCCGTGCCATCGTTGAAGTGCTCGACGCCTATGCGCGCGATCCGGCCGGGGGCGGGGAGGGGCTGTCCGAGCATGCCCGCGCCCATCTCGTGGAAGAGCTCGCGCGTCGCCCCGCTTACAGCGTCCTGGCTTTCGATGGCGAGCAACCGGTGGGTCTGGTCAACGCCATCGAGGGGTTTTCCACGTTCAAGTGCCGTCCGCTGGTCAATGTGCATGACGTGGCCGTCGTGGCCAGCCACCGTGGGCTGCGCATTGCCGAGCGCATGCTGGAACTGGTGGAGCAACTGGCCCGTGCGCGAGGGGCCTGCAAGCTGACGCTGGAAGTGCTCGAAGGCAACCGGCCGGCCGTCCGACTCTATCAACGCATCGGGTTCGAAGGCTATCAGCTCGATCCTGCCATGGGGCAGGCCCGTTTCATGCAGAAATGGCTTTGAGGGCCTGAGGAGCGCCGGCTTCGGGGCTTGGCAACACCGGAGCGGTGGCGTAATCTACGCCATGATGAGAAGCCGCATTTCCACGTCCAATGTCGAGTGGGCCAGCGTGGGCAGATCACGGCGCCGTTTTCTGGTGACGGCTGCCAATGTGCCGGTCGCCATCGGTGGCTGGGCCCTGGCTGGCCGTGCGTGGGCGCAGCCTGCTTCTGCCGCGGCCGAGGAGGCCCAGGCGCCGCCCTTGCCTGCCTTGGGAGCGGAGTTGCGCGTGCCATCGATTGCCTTGCTCGACGGCAGCGTGTTCGACGCCGATCGCCGGCCAGCGCGGCCGCTGCTCATCTACTGGTGGGCCAGCATTTGCCCCTTCTGCGCTTTGCAGAGCCCCCACATGGAAACTTTCTGGCGCAAGCATCGCGGCCAGATCGATTTTCTGGGCTTGTCGATCGACCGCCACGCCGATTTGGCCCACCAATACCTGATCCGTCGTGGATACACCTTTCCCTCCGCCTGGACGAGCCCGCAATGGCGGCAAGGCTTTCCCAAGCCCAAGGGGCTGCCGATCACTCTGCTGCTCGATGCCGCCGGTCGGGTGCGCGCGGCTGAGCAAGGGCAGATGTTTGCGGAAGACATCGAAGCGCTGGCCGATCTGGTGGCCTGAAGTTTCCAGCCGAGCGGGGTCGGTTTTTCATGAAATTGACATATTCGAGGGGCTCGGGTGCTCAATAATCGGGGAAACCGATAAGCACAACGACAACCCGAATGAGCGCGATCACAACGACCAAAAGCGGTTTTCTGGACAGGGACCAGAGCATTCTGGCTTTCAACGAACGCGTGCTGGACTGGGCGCGTCGGCCCGACGTGCCTTTGCTGGAGCGGCTGCGCTATCTGGCCATCGTCTCATCCAATCTGGACGAGTTTTTCGAGGTCCGCTTTGCGCCCCATTTGGCGGCCTTCCAGACCAACGAGCAGCGCGGCCCGGTCAATGCCCAGACCTTTCGCGAGGTGTCGGCCAAGGTGCAAGAGCTGGTGGCGCAGCAATACGCCATCTACAACGACGAGCTGCTGCCGGCCATGGAGAAGCGCGGCATCAAGCTGCTGGCCCATACCGAACGCAACGCCGCGCAACGCCGCTGGGTGAAGGAATTTTTCACCCAGGAGGTGCAGCCTTTGTTGCTGCCCATCGGGCTCGATCCGTCCCACCCGTTTCCCCAGGTGGCCAACAAGTCGTTGAACTTCATCGTGCGGCTGGCCGGGCGTGATGCATTCGGCCGCGAAAACGAAATCGCCATCGTCAAGGTGCCCAGGGCGTTGCCGCGCTATGCCCGCGTTCCCGGCCAACGCCATTCCAAGTCGGTCTATTTCGCCTCCATCTCCAGCATCATCCGCTCTCACCTCAATGACCTGTTCCCCGGCCGGACGGTGACCGAGTTTGCTCAGTTCCGCGTCACGCGCCATTCCGATCTGGCGCTGGACGAGGAGGAAGTGAAAAACCTGCGCACGGCCATGCGGTTGGGCTTGCAGCAGCGCCATTACGGGCAGGCCCTGCGTTTGGAGGTGTCGGCTTGGTGTTCTGATTTTCTGGCCGACTTCCTCCTGCAGCAGTTCAATCTGCCGCCCGAGACGCTGTTTCGCGTGCCGGGGCCGGTCAACCTGGTGCGCCTGAACCAGCTCATCGACCGGGTGGAGGCGCCCGCCCTGCGGTTTGAGCCCTATCACCCGGGCTGGCCGACCCAGCTCAACGCCGGGCAGTCGTTTTTCGAGCGCCTGAAAAAAGGCGACGTGCTGATTCACCAGCCGTATGAGAGCTTCGAGGCGGTGATGGCCTTTTTGCGCGAGGCGGTGGAAGACCCGGACGTGCTGGCCATCAAGCAGACCATCTACCGCACCGGTGCCAAAGGGGAAATGGTCGAACTGCTGCGCGAGGCGGTGCGTCGTGGCAAGGAAGTCACGGCGGTGGTGGAGTTGAAAGCCCGCTTCGACGAGGAAGCCAACATCAACCAGGCCGAGCGCCTCGAATCCGTGGGTGCCCAGGTGGTCTATGGCATCGTGGGGCTCAAGACCCATGCCAAGATGCTGCTGGTCACCCGGCGGGAGGAGGGGCGCATCGTGCGCTATGCCCACATTTCCACCGGCAACTACAACCCCAGCACCGCAAGGCTCTACACCGATGTGAGCTACCTGACTGCCGATGAGGCCTTGACCAGCGATCTGGAGCAGGTATTCCTGCACTTGGCCAGCCAGAACCGCTTGCCCAAGCTCAACAAGGTGATGGTGGCCCCTTTCCATCTGCACAAGGGCTTGCTGGAGCGCATCGAAGCCGTCGTGGCCGCGGCCAAGGCGGGGCAGGAGGCCCGCATCATCCTCAAGATGAACGCCTTGACCGACGAGCCGCTGGCCCGGGCGCTGGCGAATGCGTCGCAACAGGGCGTGCAGGTGGATGTGATCGTGCGCGGCGCCTGCATTCTGCCGGCCGGGGTGCCTGGATTCACCGAGCGGGTGCACATCCGCTCGATCATCGGGCGCTTGCTGGAGCATTCCCGGGTCTTTTATTTCCGCATGGGCGCCGAGGAGGAGCTGTGGTTGTCCAGCGCCGACTGGATGAACCGCAACATGTTGCGGCGCATCGAGCTGGCCTGGCCCGTGACCGACCCGGTCCTGCGCCACCGGCTGATGGACGAATGCATCCATCAATACCTCCAGGACACGCGCGACGCCTGGTTGCTGCAGCCTGATGGCAGCTATGTCAAAGCCGCCGCGCAGACCGGCGCCAAAGGGCGGGCGGCGTTGCATTCGGCCCAGGCCACCTTGATGGCCCGACACGGAAGCAAAGGATGAGCATGGATCTGATACTGTGGCGGCATGCCGAAGCCGAGGATCTGGAAGAAACCGATGAGGGCGGCGGGGCGGACCTGTCTCGTCGGTTGACCGCCAAAGGCGAGCGGCAGGCCAGCCGGATGGCCGCTTGGCTGGATCGGCAACTGCCCGAGGGGGTGAAGGTGTATTGCAGTCCTGCCGTGCGCACCGAGCAGACCGTCATCGCCCTGGGCCGCAAATACAAGGCGCGCGACGAATTGCTCCCCGATGCCACGGTGGACGATCTGCTGGCCCTGGCGCAGTGGCCCCATGGGCGACAGCCGGTGCTCGTGGTGGGGCATCAGCCCACACTCGGGCGTACCATCGCGCGCTTGCTGGGCTTGCGCGAGGCCGAGTGCTCGGTGCGCAAGGGGTCGGTGTGGTGGCTGCGCCAGCGCGAGCGCCACGGTCAGTGGCAGACGGTCATCCTGACGGTACAGACGCCCGAGCTGCTTTAACGCAAGTCCAGCACCAGCCGCCAGTCGGTCTTCTGCCAGGCCAGGGCTTCTTCCTCCAGCAGCCATGCCGACTGTGGGAACTGCTTGGCCCAGCCCGGCACCGCCGTGAGCTTGAACTGCCGGGACTTGTATTGCAGGCGCAAGGCGCCAATGTCCGGGTCTTTGCGGGCATGGCACAGCAGCACGGCCAGCCGCAGACACATGAGCTGCTTGGCAAACAGCTCGTCGGCCAGTTCGGCTTCGAGTTTTTTCAGCTTGCCCCTCTGACCCAGCACCAACTGGCTCATGCGGTGCAGTTCGGGGAGCGAGAAACCCGGCGCGTCCACATGGTCGAGGATGTAGGCCCCGTGACGGTGGGCGTCGGCGTGGGAGATGTGGGTGCCGATTTCATGCAGCCGGGCGGCCCACTCCAGCTTTTGGGAGTAGCGGCCATTGAGGGGGTCGGCGGTGGCGACTTGCGCGAACAACTGAGTGGCCACGGCAGAGACACGGGCCGCCTGGGCCTTGTCGGTGGTGAAGCGGTCGGCCAGCCAGCGCACGGTGCGTTCGCGCACATCGGTCTGGTCGTTGTCGCGGTCGATCAAGTCATAGAGGGCGCCTTGGCGCAAGGCACCTTCGGCGCGCAGGATGGCGTCCATCTCGAACAACTCGAACAGGGCGTGCAGCACGCTGATGCCCCCGGCCAGCACCGGGCGTCGGTCTTCCTTGAGGCCGTCGAGGCGCAGCTCGTCCACGTTGCCGGCACGCAACATGCGCTCTGTCATCCAATCCAGCCCGGGCTTGGTGATCATGCCGGCGGGAAAGCCGTGGGTGGCCAAGATGTCGGCGACGGCCCCCATGGTGCCGGACGAGCCATAGGCCACTTGCCATTCGGCCCTGGGGAACGTTTCCAGCGCTTCGTCGAGCACGGCCTTGGCTGCGATGACCGCGGTACGCAGCATGGGGGCGGTGAACTGGTTGCGCGGGAAGTAGCGCGTGGACCAGGCCACGCTGCCGAGCCGGTACGACTCCATGCGGATGGGCGTATAGCCTTGGCCGAGAATCACTTCGGTCGAGCGGCCCCCGATGTCGATCACCAGCCGCCGTTCCTCCGACTGGGGCAGCAGGTGGGAGACCCCCTGGTAGATGAGCCGGGCTTCTTCGTGGCCTGAAATCACGTCGATCGCAAAGCCCAGGATCTGCTGCGCCTTGCGCAGGAACACGTCACGATTGCGGGCTTCGCGCAGTGTCTGGGTGGCAACGGCCCGTACCTGGTTCTTCTTGAAACCGTGCAGCCGCTCGGCAAAGCGGGCTAGGCATTCCCAGCCGCGTTCCATGGCGGCCAGACTGAGGTTTTTCTCTTCGTCGAGGCCGCTGCCTTGGCGAACCACCTCCTTGAGGTACTCCACCCGCTCGATGTGCCCCGAGTCGTAGCGTCCGATTTCCAGGCGGAAACTGTTGGACCCCAGGTCCACTGCCGCCAGCAACGTTCCGTTTTGCATGCCGCTGAATCACTTGAAGGGCGCCCAGCATACCACCGAAGTGGCCCCGGGTCGCTGACGCCGGGCGCGGCATCAGCCCGTGACACGCTTTTCTTGGATCTGTCACAGAAGTGTCACACAAGCTTTTTACAGTCCGCTTGTCCCCTTCAACCTTCCTTCCAAGAGGATATCGATGAAACGTACTTTTCTGAAAACCGTGGCTGCCGCCGCGCTGTCCGTGGCCACCATCGGCTTCAGCAACGTGGCCCTGGCCGCCGACATCACCGGCGCAGGTGCCACCTTCCCGTTCCCGATCTATGCCAAGTGGGCCGAAGCCTACAAAGCGCAGACCGGCATCGGTCTGAACTACCAGTCCATCGGTTCCTCTGGCGGTATTCGCCAGATCCGCGCCCGCACGGTGGCCTTTGGCGCCACGGATGCGCCGGTCTCGGGCGAGGAACTGGAGCGCGACGGCATGGTGCAGTTCCCCGCCATCATCGGGGGCACGGTGCCCGTGTTCAACCTGCCTGGCTTCCAGCAGGGTGAAGTGCGCATCACCGGCCCGGTGCTGGCCGAAATGTTCATGGGCAAGATCACCAACTGGAACGATCCGAAGATTGCCGCCCTGAACCCTGGCAAGACTTTCCCGAACCAGGCCATCACCGTGGTGCACCGCGCTGACGGCTCCGGCACCACCTTCAACTTCACGGATTACCTTTCTGTCATCAGCAAGGAGTGGGCCGACACCGTGGGCAAGGGCGCTTCGGTGAAATGGCCGGCCCCCACCTCCATCGGTGGCCGTGGCAACGAAGGCGTGGCCGCCAACGTCCAGCGCACCCGTGGCGCCATCGGCTACGTGGAATACGCCTACGCCAAGAAGAACAACATTCCGTACATGGCCATGCAGAACGCCTCGGGCAAGTTCGTGCGGCCCGATGAAACCACCTTCGCCGCCGCTGCCGCGGGCGTGGACTGGTTCAGCGTGCCGGGCATGGGCGTGTCCATGGTCAATGCCAAGGGGGACAACTCCTGGCCGATCAGCACCGCTTCTTTCATTCTGATGTACAAAGAGCCCACCAACGTGGCCGAAAGCAACGAGGTGCTGAAGTTCTTTGACTGGGCGTTCAAGAATGGCCAGAAAATGGCCCTGGAACTGGACTACGTGCCGCTGCCGGATAGCGTGACCAACGACATCCGCACCAAGGTCTGGTCGCAGATCAAGCGCTGATCGCCATCGCTCTGAAACTTCGGTTCCACACCCGCCGGCTGGCTCGTTTTCCGGTCGGCGGGTGTCAACGTGTAGAGGCATACGAAATGGCATCCGGCGACTCCTCTCTGTCCATCAAGGCATCCATGAACCACGAAGACATGTCACACGAGACGGGCTCGGCCCGCATGGTGGCGATTGCCAAGCGCCAGCGCGTGCAGGACTTTTTCTTTCATCGCGTCACGCAACTGTTTTCCCTGCTGGTGCTGGTGGCGCTCATTGGCATCATCGTGTCGTTGTTCATGAATGCCTGGCCGGCATTCAAGGCTTTCGGTGTCAAGTTTCTCTGGACCGTCGAGTGGGACGTGGTCAATGAGGAATTCGGCGCCGCCATGGCCATCGTCGGCACGTTGCTGACGGCGGGCATTGCCATGCTGATTGCGGTACCCTTGGCCTTTGGCATTGCGCTGTTCCTCACGGAAACCTGCCCGGTGTGGCTGCGGCGCCCGCTGGGCACGGCGGTCGAGTTGCTGGCCGCCGTGCCGTCCATCATTTACGGCATGTTCGGCTTGTTCGTGTTCGCGCCGCTGTTTGCCGATTATTTCCAGGTGCCTTTACAGCAGGTGCTCGGTGGCATGCCCATCATCGGCTTCCTCTTTGGGGGGGTGACCAATGGCCTGGGCATTCTGGCCGCGGGGGTGATTCTGGCCTTCATGGTGTTGCCTTTCGTGGCGGCGGTGATGCGCGATGTGTTCGAGATCGTCCCCCCCATTCTGCGCGAGTCGGCCTACGGCCTGGGATGTACCACCTGGGAGGTGGTGCGCAAGGTCGTTTTGCCCTATACCCAAAAAGGGGTGATTGGTGGAATCATGCTCGGTCTTGGCCGTGCGCTGGGCGAGACGATGGCCGTGACGTTCGTGATTGGCAATGCCAACCGCATGCCGACTTCGCTGTTCTCGCCGGGCACGTCGATTGCCTCGGTGCTGGCCAATGAATTTGGCGAAGCGTTTGAGATGCACATGCATACGCTGTTTGCCTTGGGCTTCTTGCTGTTCGGCATCACGTTCATGGTGCTGGCCCTGGCCAAGATCTTGGTCAACCGCGCCGAAAAGGCCAAGGGAGTCTGACATGGAATTTAATCAAGCGCTGTACAACCGCCGTCGCCGCAATAATGCAATAGGTCTGACCCTGTCGATGACCGCCATGGCCTTGGGGCTGGCGGTGCTGCTGTGGATTCTGTATGTGCTGTTCTACAACGGCCTGACCGCCATCGACTGGGCCATGTTCACGCAAGACACGCCGGCGCCTGGATCCCCGGGTGGGGGGCTGCGCAATGCTATCGTGGGCAGTGCGATGCTGGTGGGGCTGGCGGTGCTGGTTTCTACCCCCATCGGCATTCTGGCCGGGGTGTATCTGGCCGAGTACGGCGATACCAGCAAGACGGCGGAAATCACCCGCTTCGTGACCGACATCATGCTGTCGGCGCCTTCCATCGTGCTGGGCCTGTTCGTCTATGCGATTGCCGTGGCCACGGTGGGCAATTTCTCCGGCTATGCTGGCAGCTTGGCTTTGTCGCTGATTGCGGTGCCCGTGGTGGTCCGCACCACCGAGAACATGCTACGCCTGGTGCCGGGCAGCCTGCGCGAAGCGGCTTTCGCCCTGGGGGCTCCGCGCTGGAAAGTGGCCATGATGGTGACCTTGCGCGCGGCCAAAGCCGGTGTGATCACCGGGGTGCTGCTGGCCGTGGCCCGGATCAGCGGCGAGACGGCGCCCTTGCTGTTCACCGCATTGAACAACCAGTTCTTCACCACCGACATGAGCGGCCCGATGGCCAACCTGCCGGTCTGGATCTATCAGATGGCTATGAGCCCGTTCGAGAACTGGAACCGGCTGGCCTGGGGTGGCGCTTTGATCATCACCATGACCGTGCTGCTTCTCAACATCATCGCTCGCGTGCTGTTCCGCGAAAAGGTTCGCGCCTGATCACCGTCCATACAGGAAATATCATCATGACCGAAACGGCCATCGCCCAAAAAAATGCCATCGAGGTGCGTAACCTCAACTTCTTCTATGGCAAGTTCCAGGGGCTGAAGAACGTCAATCTCGACATCGTGGAGCGCAAGGTTACGGCCTTCATTGGGCCGTCGGGCTGCGGCAAGTCCACGCTGCTGCGCACGCTCAACCGCATGTACAGCCTGTACCCCGGTCAGCGCGCCGAGGGGCAGATCAATTTTTACGGGCAGAACATCCTCGACCCGAAGCAGGACTTGAACCTGCTGCGGGCCCGCATCGGCATGGTGTTCCAGAAGCCCACCCCGTTCCCGATGACGATTTACGACAACATCGCCTTTGGCGTGAAGCTGTACGAAAACCTCAGCCGCTCCGAAATGGACGACCGGGTGGAATGGGCCTTGACCAAGGCCGCGCTGTGGAACGAGGTCAAGGACAAGCTCAACCAGAACGGGCTGAGCTTGTCGGGTGGGCAGCAGCAGCGCCTGTGCATCGCGCGCAGCGTGGCGGTCAAGCCCTCGGTGCTGCTGCTCGATGAGCCGACCTCTGCGCTGGACCCGATTTCCACGGGTAAAGTGGAGGAACTGGTGCACGAGCTCAAGCAGGACTACACCATCGCCATCGTCACCCACAACATGCAGCAGGCCGCCCGCTGCAGCGACTACACCGCCTACATGTACCTGGGCGAACTCGTGGAATACGGTGCCACCGAGCAGATTTTCTTCAAGCCCAAGCGCACCGAGACCGAAGACTACATCACCGGAAGGTTTGGTTGATCATGGCCGACAAACACCTCTCCAGCCAGTTCGATGCCGAACTGAGCAGCATTTCCACCCGCGTGCTCGAAATGGGCGGCGTGGTCGAGTCCCAGTTGCGCCAGTGCATTTATGCGTTGCACCACCTCAGCCCCGAGACGGCCGATCAGGTGTTGGCGCTCGAACAGCGCGTCAATCGCTACGAGGTCGAGATCGATCACGATATCACCTCCACCATGAGCCGGCGTCAGCCCACCGCACGCGATCTGCGCCTGCTCGTCGGGGTTTCGCGCGTCATCGTGAACCTGGAGCGCGCGGGTGACGAGGCTTCGCGGATTGCGCGGATGCTCAAATCCTTCATCGAAGCCGGGGCGCCGCGCTCGCTGCCGGTGGCCGATCTGGCCACATCGGCCCAGCATGCGGCCGACCAGATGCATCGCACGCTGGATGCCTTCGCCCGGCTCGATGTGCAGGCGGCGCTGGCCATCATCAACGAGGATGACCGCATCGATGCCGAGTACGAAGGCTACTTCCGCCAGCTCATTACCTACATGATGGAAGACCCCCGCACCATCAGCAGCAGCCTAAACCTGCTGTTCCTGGCCAAGGCGGTCGAGCGTGTGGGCGACCATGCGAAAAACATCGCGGAAGCCACGATTTATGTGGTCAAAGGGGCGGATGTGCGCCACACCACGCCTGAGCAGAGGGAGTCGGCCGTCCAATGAGAAAGCTGCCTCGCGTGCTGGTGGTGGAAGATGAGCCAGCGATTGCCGAACTCATTGCGGTGAATTTGCGCCACAACGGTTTTGCGCCCACGGTGGTGTTTGACGGCGAGGCTGCCCAGCGGGAGGTGGACTCGGTGCTGCCGGATGTGGTGCTGCTGGACTGGATGCTGCCAGGTGAAAGCGGCGTGGCGCTGGCCAAGCGCTGGCGCCAGCAGGAGCGCATGAAAACGGTGCCGTTGATCATGCTCACCGCCCGCACCGAAGAGTCTGACAAGGTGCAGGGGCTGGATGCCGGCGCCGATGATTATGTGACCAAGCCGTTTTCCACCCAGGAGTTGCTCGCCCGCATTCGCGCGGTGCTGCGTCGCCGCGCGCCCGAGGTGGTCAATGACGCGGTGCAATTGGGCGAGCTGTCGCTGGATGCGGCGACCTATCGCGTCACGCTCAAGGGGCAGGAGCTCAAGGTCGGGCCCACGGAATTCAAGCTGCTTCACTACCTGATGAAGCACCCGGAACGGGTCCATACCCGGGGGTCGTTGCTGGATCGCATCTGGGGCGACCATGTCTTCATCGAAGAGCGCACCGTCGATGTGCACGTCAAGCGTCTGCGCGAATCGCTGGGCGCCGCTGGCGCTATGATTGAAACCGTGCGCGGGGCGGGTTACCGCATCACCGCGCACCCCCAAGCCCTCAAAGCCAAGAACGACGCCACCCCAGCATGATTCGCCGCCCCCTGGAACTGCTCGCCCTGACGCTGTCGGGCGGGCTGGTCGGTATCTGGCTCGGCGAAGGGGAGGCGGCCCCGCTGCTGGGCAGCCTGGCGGGGGCCGCCCTCTGGATCATCCTGGACAACATTCGCGCGGCGCGGGTGCTGGCCTGGCTGCGGCACGGGCATGCGGCGCGTCCGCCGAAGACCTCTGCCGTCTGGGCGGAAGTGGTCGAGCGCGCGCGCAAGGGCTTCAAATTGCTCAACCGCAAGGCGCGCAAGAGCGATGCACGGCTGCAGGAGTTCCTGGCAGCGATCCAGGCCTCACCCAACGGCGTGGTGCTGCTGGACCGCCATGCCGCCATCGAATGGTGCAATTTCACGGCGGCGCAGCACCTGGGCTTTGATTCCAAGCGTGACTTGCACCAGCAGATCCGCAATCTGGTGCGCGACCCGGTGTTCATCGAATTTCTGAATCGGGGCGACTATTCGCGCTCGGTCGAAATCGATGGGCGTGATGCCATGCCGGGGCATCCTCAGCGCATTTCCATCAACATTCATGTCTATGGCAAAGGCCGGCGGCTGATGCTGACCCGCGACGTGACCGCGCTGGAGCAGGCCGAAGCCATGCGGCGTGATTTCGTGGCCAATGTCTCGCATGAAATTCGCACGCCATTGACGGTGGTTTCCGGCTTCATCGAAACCCTGCTCAATCTGCCGTTGAGCCCGGAAGAGCAACGCCAATACCTGCAACTCATGGACGTGCAGGCGCAGCGCATGCAGGGGTTGGTGAGCGACCTGCTCATGCTCTCGCGCCTGGAAGGCAGCCCCGCGCCGGGCGGCACCGAGTGGGTCAGTGCGCAGGCGCTGCTCGAACAGGCCCTCGGCGAAGCGCAGGCTTTGTCCAACGTCATCAGCGGCGGCCAGCACCAATTGATGGCCGAGCCTTGTGAGCCGTTTGACATCGCCGGGGCTCGCTCCGAGCTGGCCAGTGCGATGTCGAACTTGCTCAACAACGCCGTTCGCCACACCCCGGCGGGCAGTGTGGTGAGGGCAGGTTGGCGCCTGTGCAGCGATGGCGGGGCCGAGTTCTTCGTGCAGGACAACGGCCCGGGCATTGCCCCCGAGCATCTGCCGCGCCTGACGGAGCGCTTCTATCGCGTGGATCGCAGCCGTTCACGCGAGACGGGGGGCACGGGTTTGGGGTTGGCCATCGTCAAGCATGTGGCGCAGCGGCACGGCGGGCAGATGCATGTGGAAAGTACCGTCGGGCAGGGCTCGACCTTCACGATCACCTTGCCGCCCAGTCGGGTGCTGGTGGCCTGACGACTCAGGGCCGAGCCCGTTCGAACATCATCCAGGTGTCGCGGTTGTCCCGCAGCCGCGGAATTCGCGTCATCAAGCGCCAGCCGTCCAGCGGCATCACCCCGGCCAGATGGACATAGTCTTCGGTATCCACCACGAGGCGATTGCAGTCTGCCGCGGCTGCAGACGGCGCCCGGACCACGCGCAGCCCCCCGTGGTATTGAAGCCCCGCTATCTGTGCCTGACTCAGTCCAAACACCGCCACGCAGTCGCCAGCAGGCACGGCCGCCGCCACCCGCTGCGACATCGGGCGCTGGCCCATGCCATGATTGAGCAGGGGCAGCCACAGCGTCATGAGGAGGACCCAACACAAGGTGCTGCCCGATGCAGACAGCACCAGGCTTTTCCACAAGGCCGGCCGGTGGCGCCCCATGCGCCAGGCCATCACCCCCAGCCACGCGATGGTCGCCACCAGCGCTGGCAGCCATGCGCTCCAATGAAACACCGGCTCGAAATGCGGGGCCAACTTGGCCACATTGGCCGCCGGCTTGGCTGGCACACCGGTCATCATGGCCACCCATATGGTCCAGATGATGATGGCGCCGCCCGTGAAAAAGAGCAGGGCAAACCAGTCGATGAGCGCCGTGACGCTGCGCCGCAGAGTGGGCAGGGCAAAGGCCGCCAAAGCCGCCAGAGCCGGCAAGGCCAGCAGGAGGGTGCGGTCGCTGCCGCGGTGCCAGAGGGTGGCCAGCAGCACCAGCGTTACCCACGACGTAGGTAGCAGCCAGTGGCTGCTGAGCCACTGACGGCGCCAGGTCCAGATCGCCCAGGCGGCCAGCAGTCCGATGGGCCAGGTGAACCACGCCAGCAAGCGCCCGAGGCTGCGCCAGGCCTCGTAGCGCCCCCAGTGCAGCAGCGACACGTCGCGCCACCAGCCACCGGGCCAGCCCCAGAGGTACACAGCCGCTGCGGCGGACACGGCGCCGGCCAGTCCCATCAGCAGCAGCCAGCGAGGGGGGGCGGGCGCAGGTATGGGGGGCGCTTCGGCGCGGCGCTGCCATTGCCGGCCACCCAGCACCGCCAACGGCCACAGGCCCACGAGGAGCGCAAAACCCGGGGCGCCACTGAGGGCCAGCCCGTAGGCCGATGTCCACCAGAGGGTCAACGTCTTCCAGGGGTGGCGGGCATGCGGCGACAGGCAGCGCGCGCCGGCATGAAATCCCATGGCCACGAAGGCCAGTCGGGCGGCATCCACGCTGGTTTCGTGGGCCAGCATCGCCAGCCCCAAGGTGGCAATGAGGGCCAGTAGTGCCGCGTCCGCCGTGGCGCGGGCGTAATCGATTGGGTGCGCTTCGCCACCAAAAGCGAAGCTCACAGGCTGAGCGCCTGGGGCACGGGCCAGGTGGAACACCGCGTACCATGTGCTGGCCAGCGTGATGCCAAGCAGTGCGGCAAAAGGGATTTTGGCGGCCAGATCCGCTGGCAGAAACGGCAGGGCCTGGATGGCGACGGCGCCGAGCCAGTAAGGCAGCCAGCCGGCTCGGGTAGGCGCTTCACCCAACAAGGTCGGACTCAGCCATTGCTCCCATGGGGCCTGGGCCAGATGGAACATGACGCCAAAGGCAGCCAGGTCTTCGTTGCGCCAGGGGTCTCGCCCTAGAAAGCCCGGGACGACATAAAACAGCCCCAGCAGCACGATGACCCACCGAGGCAGGCGGCGAGCGGCCAGTTGGGTGACGATGGCAGGGGTGGGACGAATCACGCGCAAACTATAGCCCGCCCAGGGCGCATTCCAACAAAAAAGCAGCCCGAGGCTGCTTTTCGTGTGCTTGCCGTGCCGATGGCTTACTTGGCGGCACGGGCAAAACGGTTGCGGAACTTCTCCACGCGGCCACCCATGTTGTCCACGGTTTTCTGGGTGCCGGTGTAGAAGGGGTGCGATTCGCTGGAGGTATCCAGCTTGAACAGCGGCAGTTCACGGCCGTCGTCCAGCTTGATCGTTTCCTTGGTATTGACGCAGGAGCGGGTCACGAACTGGAAGCCGTTGGACAGGTCCACGAAACACACTTCGCGGTAGTTGGGGTGAATGCCTTCTTTCATCGCAAATTCCTTCGGGTTGTCGCGGTAGCCGCAGCCAGCCCATCTGGCGTACTTTCCGCAAAGCTTGAGATTGTAGCAGTTTCGGCCTTGGGGCATCAACCGCCACGGCGCATAAGGTCGAAAAACTCGTGGTTGTTCTTGGTCTGCTTCATGCTCTTGAGCACCATTTCCATGGCCTCGATTTCGTCCATGTTGTACATGAACTGGCGCAGGATGCGGGTCTTTTGCAGGATTTCGGGTTGTAGCAGGAGTTCCTCGCGCCGGGTGCCAGAGCGGTTGAGCTGGATGGAGGGGAACACGCGCTTCTCGTACAGGCGGCGGTCGAGGTGGATCTCGCAATTGCCGGTGCCTTTGAACTCCTCGAAGATCACCTCGTCCATGCGGCTGCCGGTGTCCACCAGCGCGGTGGCGATGATGGTGAGGCTGCCGCCTTCTTCCACGTTGCGCGCGGCGCCAAAGAAGCGCTTGGGGCGTTGCAGGGCGTTGGCATCCACCCCGCCGGTGAGCACTTTGCCGCTGGAGGGCAGCACGTTGTTGTAGGCGCGTGCCAGGCGGGTGATGGAATCCAGCAGGATCACCACGTCCTTCTTCAGTTCGACCAGGCGCTTGGCGCGTTCGATCACCATCTCGGCCACGTGCACGTGGCGGGCGGCGGGTTCGTCAAAGGTCGAAGCGATGACGTCGCCCTTGACGGTGCGCTGCATTTCGGTCACCTCCTCGGGGCGCTCATCGACCAGCAACACCATCAGCGTGACTTCGGGGTAATTGGCGGTGATGGCGTGCGCGATGGACTGCATCATCACCGTCTTGCCGCTCTTGGGCGGGGCCACGATCAGCGCCCGCTGGCCCTTGCCGATGGGGGCGATGATGTCGATCACGCGGCCGGTGATGTTTTCCTCGCCTTTGAAGGCCTCACGCTCCAGGCGCATCTGTTCCTTCGGGAACAGGGGCGTGAGGTTTTCGAACATGATCTTGTGCTTGTTCTGCTCGGGGGGCAGGCCGTTGATCTTGTCGAGTTTGTTCAGGGCAAAGTAGCGTTCGCCGTCTTTGGGGGTGCGCACTTCGCCTTCGATCATGTCGCCCGTGTGCAGGTTGAAGCGCCGGATCTGGCTGGGCGAGATGTAGATGTCGTCGGTGGACGCGGTAAAGCTCGTGTCCATGTTGCGCAGGAAGCCGAAGCCGTCGGGCAGCACTTCCAGGATGCCATCGGCAAACACCTGCTCGCCGGCCTTGGCGCGCTTCTTGATGATGGCAAACATCAGCTCCTGCTTGCGCATGCGGCCGGTGTTTTCGATTTCCAGGGCTTCGGCCTGCTTGAGCACTTCAGAGACGTGCAGGGCCTTGAGTTCGTTCAGGTGCATGAAGTCACTCCTGAAAGGAGTCGGGCGGGAAGAGGGGGAATGGGGCCGCTCGCGGTGGTGCGCGGCAGCAGAGGTCAAGCGGTCGTGACGCTCGTTGGGCGAATTATGACAGGAAATGATCTCCGCCCGGGCCTTGCACCGGGGCGGAGGGATGGGAGGCGGGTATCAGGCCAGCTGTTGATCGATAAAGGCGGTCAGTTGCGCCTTGCTCAAAGCCCCCACCTTGGTGGCGGCCAGTTGCCCATTCTTGAAGAGCATGAGCGTGGGGATGCCGCGGATACCGTACTGGGCAGGCACGTTGCGGTTTTCGTCCACGTTCATTTTGGCCACCTGCAGGCGGCCGTTGTAAGCCGTGGCCACCTCGTCCAGGATGGGCGCGATCATGCGGCACGGGCCGCACCACTCGGCCCAGAAATCGACCAAGACCGGCGCGCTGGATTTCACCACGTCTGCTTCGAAGGTTGCGTCGGTCACGTGCTTGATCAGTTCATTGGCCATGAGAGTGTGCGCCTCTGTTCGTCTTTGACATTCAGGAAAGGAGGTGACGAGCCTTGACCCCGGCACTGGCTACACAGTTAGGGCTGCTTGGTTCCCCACCTGACCCGGTTGGCCGCTTCACCATGCGGGAAGGCCCGTCAGGAAGGATTGTATGCGACAGATAGAATGCCTGCATGTCCTACGTCGTCCTGGCTCGCAAGTACCGCCCGCGGAATTTTGCCGAAATGGTGGGGCAGGAGCATGTGGTGCAGGCGCTCACGAACGCCCTGACCACGCAGCGCCTGCACCATGCCTATCTGTTCACCGGCACCCGGGGGGTGGGCAAGACCACGGTGTCCCGCATCCTGGCCAAGTCGCTCAACTGCACCGGCCCGGATGGCCAGGGCGGCATCACGGCCGCCCCGTGCGGGGTGTGCGACGCCTGCCGCGACATCGACTCGGGCCGCTTCGTGGACTACACGGAGCTGGATGCCGCCTCCAACCGTGGGGTGGATGAGGTGCAGACATTGTTGGAGCAGGCCGTCTATAAACCAGTGCAGGGGCGCTTCAAGGTCTTCATGATCGACGAAGTGCACATGCTGACGAACACCGCCTTCAACGCCATGCTCAAGACGCTGGAGGAGCCGCCGGAATACCTGAAGTTCGTGCTGGCCACCACCGACCCGCAGAAGGTGCCGGTGACGGTGCTCAGCCGCTGCCTGCAGTTCAACCTGCGGCCAATGGCGCCCGACACGGTGCACGAGCACTTGGCCCGTGTGTTGCAGGCCGAACAGGTGGCGGCCGACGATGGCGCCTTGCGATTGCTGGCCCGGGCGGCCCGGGGGTCGATGCGCGACGCGCTGAGCCTGACCGATCAGGCCATTGCCTTCGGTGGCGGGCAGCTTCAGGAAACGGTGGTCAGGCAGATGCTCGGCGCGGTGGACCGCAGCCATGTGCAGCGTTTGATCGAGGCATTGGCCCAAGGCGACGGCGCCGCCGTGGTGCAGACCGTCGATGAACTGCGTCTGCAGGGGCAGGGTGCTGCTTCAGCGCTGGAGGAGATGGTGGGGGTGCTGCAGCGCATGGCGGTGCTGCAGGCCGTGCCTGCGCAGCAACGCCAAGCCGACCCTGACGATGCCGACTGTGCCCGACTGGCGGGGCTGCTGCCGCCGGATCAGACCCATCTGCTCTACAGCCTGTGTCTGCAAGGCCGAACCGAACTGGGGCTGGCCCCGGATGAATATGCCGCGCTGACCATGGTGCTGTTGCGGCTCTTGGCCTTCCAGCCGGAAGGGGCAGAAAAAAAAACACTGAAAACCCCGGCCAGCGCTTCGTCGGAGGGGGCAGCGCCTGAAGACGCTGAGCCGTCTGTTTCCCCCGCCCCCCGGCTGGCACCAACACAGGCGCCCCCAGCCCCCGCAGTGGCGCCTGTCTCTCCCGTGCTTCCCGAGCCCCAGGGATCTGCGCCAGCGCCCGAGCCGGTCGGTTCGGCGCCGGCCGCCACCGACGCGGTCCCAAAAGGTGGCCGCCCCAATGAGCTTGGCCGCTCGACGGGCGCGTCTGATGGGGAGGCGGACCTGGCAGATTTCTGGCATGAGCTGGTGCTGGAGCTGGTGGCGCGTGAAGCCGTCAGCGCCCTGGTGCGCGAGCTGGCTTTGCAGGCGGTGCTGGTGCGGCGTGACGATGATGTCTGGACGCTGCGGGTGGCCCATCCCACGCTGGCCCAAAGCGGCTCGCGGGAGCGCCTGCAGGCGGTGCTTCAGGCGCATGGCCATGCCGTGCGGCTGGAGGTGGAGGTCGGCGCAGTGGCCGACAGCCCGGCCCGGCGGTTGGCCGCGGCGGCGCAGGCACGGCAGCGTGCCGCCGAGGAAACCCTGCTGGCCGATCCCTTCGTGCAGGCGATGATGCGCGATTTTGGCGGCAAAATCGTGCCCGGCAGCATTCAGGCGCTCTGAGCGCCTCAACCCCTACAAGCGACAAGGAAACCCCATGTTCAACAAAGGTCAACTGGCCGGCCTGATGAAGCAGGCCCAAGCCATGCAGGAAAACCTGAAAAAAGCCCAGGACGAGCTGGCCACCATTGAAGTCACTGGTGAGTCGGGCGCTGGCCTGGTCAAGGTGGTGATGACCTGCAAGCACGACGTCAAGCGCGTGACCATCGACCCCAGCCTGCTCGCAGACGACAAGGAGATGCTGGAGGATCTGGTGGCCGCCGCTTTCAACGCCGCCGTGCGCAAAGCCGAAGAAACCACCCAGGAAAAAATGGGGCGCATCACCGCCGGCATGCCCGGGCTGCCGGGTGGCATGAAGTTCCCGTTCTGATGCCGCTGGCATGTCGCGGGCGCTGGACCAGCTGATCGCCGCGCTGCAGCGCCTGCCCGGCGTGGGCGTGAAGTCGGCCTCGCGCATGGCGTACCACCTTTTGCAACACGACCCCCAAGGGGCACGGCATTTGGCCGATGCGCTCGTGCAAGCGGTGGATCAGGTTCGGCATTGCCAGCGGTGCCACACCTTCACGCAGGACGAGATCTGCGATACCTGCGCCGACCCGGCCCGCGACGATGGCCTGCTGTGCGTGGTCGAAACCCCTGCCGATCAGGCTGCCCTCGAACGAACGGGGGTTTATCGGGGGCGCTATTTCGTGCTGATGGGCAAGCTCAGCCCGCTGTCGGGTGTAGGGCCCTCGGACATTGGGCTGGAAAAGCTGTTGCATCGCCTGCAAGGCGATGCGGGCGCGGTGGTGCGGGAAGTGGTGCTGGCCACCAGCTTCACCGCCGAGGGCGAGGCCACGGCGCATGTGATTGCGCAGCTTCTGAAATCCCGTGGCGTCAAGGTGACCCGCCTGGCCCGAGGGGTGCCCGTGGGCAGCGAGCTGGAGTACGTGGACCTGGGCACGATCGCCCACGCCTACGCCGATCGTCGCTGACTGTTCGGGTACCTGGCCTTTTCGGGTTCTCCCCATCCTCGTTAACCCGCTTGGGATCAGCCCGGGTGGTGCATGGCCCCAACCCGCCATATCCTTGGTAGCGGGTGGCGTGATGGCTGCCCGGAAGGGGGTCGTGGTGCGTTGGTCTCGGCGAGGCTGGTTGTTGGGCGCGGCATCTTGCACGCTGGCGCCAGCCCTGGCTGTGCGTGCCCAGCCCGCAGCCACACCGGTGGAGATCCATGTCCAGGGGCTGGACCGCCTGCCGCATCTGCCTTTGGTGCTGGCCGAGCGGCTCGGTTTTTTCCAGGAAGCCGGTCTCCGAGTCACGCTGACCCCCGTGCCTGAGGGTTTGCGCACCCTGGAGGCACTGGCGCAATGGCCGGCCGTCGTGTTTGCCGGCAGCTTCGAGCGCGCCCTGTACATGCACGCCATCGGGCGGCCGCATCAGGCTTTCGTGCTGATGTCGCGTTCGCCGCAGATGGTCTTGGGCACGTCGGCCATTCATATGCCGGCGGGCCAGGGGGTGGCCGACCTGGTGGGGGCGCAGATCGGCATCCAGGGATCGGGGACGGTGTCGGAGCGGGTTGCGCAGTGGGTGCTGATGCGTGCCGGCCTCAAGCCCACCGATGTGCAGTTCGTCGAGTTGCGCGACGCGACGCAGGCCATGGCCGCATTGAATTCGGGCACGGTGGAGGCGTTGTGCTACGGCGACCCGGCCGTCACCCGGCTGGAACTCGCTGGCGTGTTGCGGGTGCTGGCCGACACCCGCACCTTGCGCGGCACCGAGCAGTTGTTTGGGGGGCCGGTGGCCTGTGCCTGTTTGAGCGCATCGCAGGCGTTCATCGAGGCCCACCCCCAGGTGGTTCAGGGACTGGCCAGCGCCGTGGTGCGCAGTCTGGTCTGGCTGCGGACGGCCGGTCCATCGGACTTGATGCGCCATGTGCCAGAGGCTTACATGCATGGGGACAGGTCGCTGTTCTTGGAAATTTTTCTGCGCTCGCGCGAAAGTCTGGCCGTCGATGGGCTCATGCCCGAGGCCGCTGCCCTCAACGTGATGAAGGCCCTCGACCGTTTGCGCCTGCCGATCGATTGGCAGGGCGTGCAACCCGGCAACACCTACACCAACCGCTTTGCCATGCGCGCCAGGCAGCAATGGCGGGCCTGATGCCGGGCCGGTTTCGGCGCGTCGTTCGCATAAGATCGGCGACATGTCTTCCTCTGCCGATGATCCGCTGTACCAGCGACTGCAAGCCCTCAAAGCGCTGCTGCATCACCACGCCTACCGCTACTATGTGCTCGACAGCCCCGAGGTGCCAGACGCTCAGTACGATGCTTGGTTTCAAGAGTTGCTGTCCATTGAAGCGGCCCACCCCGAATGGCGCAGCCCGGATTCGCCCTCCCAGCGGGTGGGCGGCCAAGTGCTGGATGGCTTCGAGCCGGTGCGTCATCGCGTGCCCATGCTCAGCATCCGCACCGAAACCGATACCGAAGCCCGTGGGGCAGAAGCGTTCGACGCCCGCATTCGCAAGGAGTTGGAACTGACCGAAGGCGATCCGCCGGTGGAATACCTGGCCGAGCCGAAATTCGATGGCTTGGCATTGAGCCTGCGCTACGAAGCCGGCGTGTTGGTCCAGGCCGCCACGCGGGGCGACGGTGAAGTGGGCGAAGACGTGACGCAAAACGTGCGCACCATCGGCCAGATCCCCTTGCGGCTGCTCGAAAACGCCCGCCCCGCGCCGGCCGTGCTCGAAGTCCGCGGCGAGGTGTATATGCGGCGCGACGACTTCGAGGCGCTCAACGAACGGCAACGCCGGCGCATTGCCGCAGGCGCCAAGGGCGAGAAAACCTTCGTCAACCCGCGCAATGCGGCAGCCGGCGCCATTCGCCAGCTCGACCCGAAGATCGCGGCTTCACGGCCTTTGAGTTTTTTTGCATATGGATGGGGGGAGATCGGTGATCCAGCCGGTGACGGGGTGCTCTTTGCCACCCAGCACGAGGGGCTGATGGCGTTGCGCGATTGGGGCTTTCCCGTCTCGGAACTGGTGCAGCTTTGCCTGGGGGCGGAGGCGCTCGTGGCTTACCACCGCCGCATTGGCGAGCTGCGCGATGGCCTGCCCTTCGACATCGATGGGGTGGTGTACAAGGTCAACCGGCTGGACTGGCAGAAGCGCCTCGGGTTCGTGACTCGGGAGCCGCGGTGGGCGGTGGCCCACAAATACCCAGCTCAGGAACAGATGACCACCGTGCTCGACATCGATGTGCAGGTCGGGCGCACGGGCAAGCTCACGCCGGTGGCCAAGCTGGCGCCGGTATTCGTGGGCGGCGTGACCGTGACCAATGCCACCCTGCACAACGAGGACGAGGTGCTGCGCAAGGACGTGCGGGTGGGCGACACGGTGATCGTGCGGCGAGCCGGGGACGTGATTCCCGAAGTGGTGGCGGTGGTGCCCCCTGCAGCGGTGCAGCCCCCCACGGCCACAGGCGCCGCTTCCGACGCGACCCAGCCCGACCTGTTTGTCAGCCCCCCGCCCCGAGGGCCGGTATTTCGCATGCCCACCCATTGCCCTGTTTGCGGCAGCGCCGTGGTGCGCGAACCCGGCGAGGCCGATCACCGCTGCACCGGCGGACTGTTTTGTTCCGCCCAGCGCAAGCAAGCCATCCTCCACTATGCCCAGCGTCGGGCCATGGACATCGAGGGACTGGGCGAAAAACTCGTGGATCAACTGGTGGACGGTCAAGTCATTCGGGGGCTGCCCGATCTGTATCGCCTGGGCCTGCGCTCGCTGGCCGAACTGGACCGCATGGCCGAGAAATCCGCCGCCAACCTGTTGGCAGCCCTGGAAGCGTCCAAGCACACCACGCTGGCCCGCTTTCTGTTCGCGCTGGGGATACGCCATGTCGGGGAGGCCACGGCCAAAGACCTCGCGCGCCATTTTGGCCGTCTGGAGCGGATCATGGACGCGAGTGTGGACGAACTCTTGCAAGTGCGCGATGTGGGGCCAGTGGTGGCGCAGAGCATCCACACCTTTTTTGCTCAGCCCCACAACCGCGAAACGGTCGAGCAGCTGCGTGCCTGTGGCGTGCATTGGGACGAAGACACCGGTGCGGCCTCCGCGCCCCAGACGCTGCAGGGCTTGACGTTCGTGCTCACGGGCACTTTGCCCACGCTCTCGCGCGACGAGACCAAAGCCCTGATCGAATCGGCCGGTGGCAAAGTCAGTGGCTCGGTCAGCCGCAAGACGAACTATGTGGTCGCCGGCCAAGAGGCCGGCAGCAAGCTCGACAAAGCCCGGGAACTGGGCGTGCCGGTGATCGACGAGGCCGCGCTGCAAACGCTGCTTCGCCACGGCCCTGCGCAGCCGCCGGCGGCGTGATCAGTCTTTGAACCGGTAGTGGTCGCGGTTGAGCACGGCGGCCACGGCCGTCACCTCTTCCGGAAACATCTGGAAGTTCAGCGTGGCATTGCACTGCTCCACCATGCCGCGCAGCAAGCCGGCGTTGTTGATCACGCCCAGCGGACGGTAGATGGCGCTGCCGTCGCCGCCCACCTTTTCGGCATGGCACTGGGCGCACCGGTGTTGCGCGATCAGTTCCTCGCCGAGCTTGAGGTCTGCGCCACGGAAGATGGCCGGCTCTTGGGCCGAGGCGGGCCGATGGACCCAACCAGCGATCAGCAGCACGCCGGCGGCCGTCCAGGCCCAGCGCATGCGGGGGGTGGTACCGATGAGGGAGAGGGTAGGGGGTTGCATGCCGTCCTCCTTGGGATGTAAGCGGGCCGAAGCGCCTGCTGGTGACATACCTTACCGCCCTGTCTATGGCATGGACAGCGGGGATTCCCTGAATCGGGGCTCAGGGGGATTCGAGCACTTCGAGCAGATCGGTGGTCAGCTGGGCTTGCTGCTTGTAGGTATGCAGGCCCGGCCCGCTGATGAGGAAGGTGTCCTCCACCCGTTCACCCAGGGTGGTCACCTTGGCCAATTGCAGATTCACGCGATGGCGGGCCAGCACCCGGGCGATGCTGTAGAGCAGGCCATTGCGGTCGCTGGCCGAGACGCTCAGCAGCCAGTGCTGGCCCTTGTCGTCGGGTTGCAGTTCGGCCCGCGGCGTGACGGGGAAGTTGCGCACCCGGCGCGAGACCCGGGCCCGGCTGGGCGGCGGCAGCGGGCCGCCGGCCGCGATGGTGCTCGGCAACTCGTTTTCCACCATGGCAATGAGCTCTCGGTGGTGATCGGGCAAGGTGCTGGTGATGACCTGAAAGGTATCCAGCGCATAGCCGTCCAGCGTGGTGTGGACTTTGGCGTCCAGAATGCTGAAGCCTGCGCTGTCGAAGTAGCCGCAGATGCGGGCGAACAGATCGGCCTCGTCGCGCGCATAGACGAGGACTTGCAAGCCTTCCCCAACGGGCGAACGCCTGGCCCGCACGATGGGCGGCAGGGCTTCCCCGCTGGCGTGCGACAAGGCGCGCGTGACGTGCCGCGTGTGCCAGGCGATTTCGTCGGCCGAGTGGCGCATGAAGTAGCTCACGTCCAGCTGGTCCCACAGGCGCTTGTGGGCTTGGTGCGGCAGGGCATGCAGGGCCAGGGTGGTCAGCGCCTCGCGCTTACGGGCTTCGATTTCGGCGCCCGGATCGGGTGCCGCGCCGCCCAGCACGCGCACGGTGGCGCGGTACAGGTCTTCCAGGAGCTTGCCTTTCCAGGCGTTCCACACTTTGGGGCTGGTGCCGCGAATGTCGGCGACGGTGAGCAGGTACAGGCCGGTGAGGCGCCGTTCGGAGCCGACACGGCGGGCAAAAGCCGCGATGACGCTGGGGTCGCTCAGGTCCTCCTTCTGCGCGATGCGGCTCATCGTCAGGTGCTCGGCCACCAGGAACTGGATGAGTTCGGCGTCGGCCCGGGCGATGCCATGTTGCCGGGCGAATGTGGCCACATCCGCGGCCCCCAGCTCGGAATGGTCCCCGCCACGGCCTTTGGCGATGTCGTGAAAGAGGGCGGCCACGTAGAGCAGCCACGGCTTGTCCCACCCCGCAGCCAACCGGGCGCAGAATGGGTATTCGTGGGCGTGTTCGGGAATGAAAAAGCGCCTCACATTGCGCAGCACCATCAGGATGTGCTGGTCCACGGTATAGACGTGGAACAGATCGTGCTGCATCTGCCCGACGGTGTTGCGGAACACCCAGAGGTAGCGCCCGAGCACCGAGGTTTCGTTCATCAGCCGGAAGGCGTGGGTGATGCCTTCGGGCTGCTGGAGGATGTCGAGAAAGGTCCGTCGGTTCACCGGATCGCGGCGAAACGCCGCGTTCATGATGGGCCGCGCGTTGTAGAGCGCGCGCAAGGTGCGGGCCGACAGCCCCTTGACCCCGAGCGTGCGCTGGTAGATGAGAAAGGTTTCCAGGATGGCGTGCGGCTCGCGGAGGTACAAATCGTCGCTGGCCACTTCGAGCATCCCGGCTTTTTCCAGAAAGCGCTCGTTGATGGGGCGCAGGGGAACCGGGTCGCCGCGCTCGTCGCTGGCAATGCGCTCTTCGATGTTGAGCAGCAGGATCTGGTTGAGCTGGGTCACGGCCTTGGCCGCCCAGTAGTAGCGGCGCATCAACGCCTCGCTGGCCCGGCGCGCTTTTTTGGCGCTGACGACGCGGGCGTTGGTGTCCGGGGCCACGATGGCCTTGTAGCCGAACGATTCGGCCAGCGCGGTTTGCACGTCGAACACCAGCCGGTCTTCCCGGCGACCGGTGATGATGTGCAGGCGGGCGCGCACCAGGCTCAGGAATGCCTCGTTCGCCTTGAGCTGCCGCACTTCCAGCGAAGTCGCCAGGCCTCGACGGGCCAACTCATCCCATGAGCCGCCCAGTCCGGCGGCCTTGGCGATCCACAGGATGATCTGCAAATCGCGCAAACCCCCAGGGGACTCTTTGCAGTTGGGCTCCAGGGCATAGGGCGTGTTTTCGAATTTCTGGTGCCGCTGACGCATTTCCAGCTTTTTGGCCTGCCAGAAAGTCTTGGGGTCGATGGCCTCATGGACGCGGCAGGCCAGACGTTCGAACGCCAGCCGGTGCCCGGCAATCCATCGGCACTCCAGCAAAGCGGTTTGCACCGTCACGTCGGCGGCCGCTTCGGCCAGGCATTCGTCGAGGGTGCGCACGCTGGAGCCGATTTCCAGCCCCGTGTCCCAGCACTGGCCGATGAAGCGCTCCAGCGCCGCCTGGGTGTCGGGGGTGTTGTCCATCGCCCAGCCCTCGGGCAGCAGCACGAGCACATCCACGTCGGAATGGGGGAACAGCTCGCCCCGCCCGTAACCGCCGACGGCCAGCAAGGCGAAATCGGCTGGCAACCCGGCCTCTTTCCACAGGGCGCGCAAGGTTTGGTCGGTCAGGCGGCTGAGCCGGCGCAGTTGGGCGTGGATGGCGCGGGCGCCCCCCTTCAATTGCGCGATCCGCTGCAGGATGGCCGCCTTGCCTTCGCGGTACTGAAGGCGAAGGGTGCTCGTCAGAGGTGGAGCGGCCAGGTCCATCGGGGTTCAGGCAGGTGCGGTGGCGGCAGCGGTGACGAAAGCGGGCGGCGGCGGGGTGCCGGCCGAGCGGGTCAGCACTTCGTAGCCGTCTGGCGTGCACAGCACGGTGTGTTCCCACTGGGCCGAGAGCGACCGGTCTTTGGTCACGATGGTCCAGCCATCGCCCATCTCACGGATTTCGCGCCGCCCTTGGTTGATCATCGGCTCGATGGTGAAGGTCATGCCCGCCTGGATTTCCATGCCGGTGCCGGGTTTGCCGTAGTGCAGGATTTGCGGGTCCTCGTGAAATTTCTGCCCAATGCCGTGGCCGCAGAATTCGCGCACCACCGAATAACCCGCTGCCTCGGCGTATTGCTGGATGGCGTGGCCGATATCGCCCAGTCGCACGCCCGGGCGCACCATCTGGATGCCTTTCCACATGGCCTCGTAGGTGACCGTGCACAGCCGGCGCACGGGCGGCGGGGCATCGCCGACGATGAACATGCGGCTGGTGTCACCATGCCAGCCGTTTTTGATCACGGTGATGTCGATGTTGACGATGTCACCCTTCTTCAGCGGCTTGTCGTTGGGAATGCCGTGGCAGATGACGTGGTTGACCGACGTGCAGATGCTTTTGGGGTAGGGGATGTAGCCGTTGGGCGCGTAGTTCAGCGGTGCCGGGATGGCTTGCTGGACGTTGACGATGTAATCGTGCGCGAGGCGGTCGAGCTCGTTGGTCGTGACGCCGGGGCGCACGAAGGGGGTGAGGTAGTCCAGCACTTCGCTGGCGAGGCGGCCGGCCAGGCGCATGCCTTCGATGCCGGCTGCATCCTTGATCGTGATGGTCATGTCGGTCCAGGTCAACCCGTTATGGCCTGCCCGGAGGGGCTCGAACCCCCGACCCACGGCTTAGAAGGCCGTTGCTCTATCCAGCTGAGCTACGGGCAGTGGCTGCAGAAACAAAAGGCCCACGGATGGGCCTTGATTGTGCGCTTGTTGTGAAAAACTTGGTCGGAGCGGCGGGATTCGAACTCGCGACCCTCTGCTCCCAAAGCAGATGCGCTACCAGGCTGCGCTACGCTCCGACACGACACGCATTGTAGCCGCACTCTGCGGGTGCTGCCGATGGGCTCACTGCCCGCGGCGATATTGTTGCTGCCCAAACAGCGCGTCGCGGGCCTTGTCGTCGGTCAGTGGCTGGCGGGCGGCGGCCAGCACCGCCACGCCGCGCTGCACCGCGGGGCGTTCGGCGATGCGGTCGAACCAGGCTTTGAGCGCGGGGTAATCGGCCCAGTCGATGCCCTGGTTTTGCCAACTGCGCAGCCAGGGGAAGACGGCGATATCGGCCACGCTGTAGCTGCGCCCACCCAGATAGGGGCTGCGCTGGAGTCGCTCGTTCATCACGCGATACAGGCGCCGCGCTTCCTGGGTGTAGCGCTCGATGGCGTAATCGATCTTCTGTGGCGCATAGATGCGGAAATGATGGGCCTGGCCCAGCATCGGCCCGACGCCCCCCATCTGGAACATCAGCCACTGGAGCACTTCGAACTTCTGCCGGTCGGTTTTGGGCAGCAACTTGCCAAACTTGGCAGCCAGATACAGCAAGATGGCGCCTGACTCGAACAGCGACATGGGCTTGCCATCCGGCCCGTGCGGGTCCACGATGGCGGGGATTTTGTTGTTCGGACTGATGCGCAGGAAGTCGGGCTGGAATTGCTCGCCGGCGCCGATGTTGACCGGATGGACCCGCCAGTCGCGGCCGAGCTTCTGGCCGCATTCCTCCAGCATGATGTGCACCTTGTGGCCATTGGGGGTGGGCCAGGAATAGACGTCGATCATGAGCGTTTCAGTTTCAGGGGGGCGGACAAAAGAGCGGTCTCCATGC
>NZ_SNYL01000001.1:260833-302023 GCF_004363315.1 Tepidicella xavieri | reverse complement strand
GGCGATGGACCAGGTGCGCCGCGCGGAGATGGCCACCGACGCGCAGGCGGTGCGAGCCGCGCTGGGCACTGGCCAGCGTAAGACGCTCAGGCAGCTGCTGTGGGGCATGCGGCGCAACCCCAGCAGCTGGAGCGCCCGCCAGCTCGATGCCATGCACTGGCTGCAGCGCTCGACGCTCAAGAGCGCGCGGGCGTGGCGGCTGAAGATGGCGCTGCGCGAGGTGTACGCACGGGCCACAGCGCACAACAGCATCGAGCAGGCCGCATCCGACCTCAGGGCCTGGCTGAGCTGGGCGCGGCGCTGCCGGCTCGAGCCGTTCAAGAAGCTGGCGGCCACGCTCAAGGAGCGCTTCGACGCCGTCGTGCGCGGGATGGTCGATCACCGCAGCAACGCCTTCGTCGAGGCGATGAACGGGTTGCTACAACAGGCCAAGCGCGCCGCGCGCGGCTTCAGGACGAGCCAGAACTTCATCGCCATCGCCTACCTGCGCATGTCCAAGCTCAAGCACCTGCCGGCCAGCCCGTTCGCGCCGGCGATGCCCCAGTGACGGTGTTGCTTTCCACACGAAACGACATGGAGCCGGCCGAGCCGGCGGCGGGGAAGAACTCGGGGGCTTGCGTGCCCTGCATTTCTACCATCGCCGCAGCGCCGTGCAAGCCAGCACCGCCGCATTGGACGCCTGGCAAGCGCAGGCCGTTGCCTGGGCCCCCTGAACCGCCTGAAAGCCCTGCTTCCATCCACATACCGTTGCCTGAGATACCGTTGTCTGAGCCGAGGAGACCCCCATGACCTTGCCGCCCGCCCCACCTGCCGAGTACAACTTTGCACACGACCTGATGCAGCGCAACGCCGGCCGCGCCGCTCGAGCGGCCCTGATCGACGATCACGGCCAACTCACTTACGGCGAATTGGCCGAACAGGTGCAACGCATGGCCGCCGCCCTGCAGTCGCTGGGGCTGCGGCGTGAGGAGCGCGTGCTGCTGCTGATGCACGACTGCAACGAATGGATCGTTTCCTTCTTGGGCGGCCTGTATGCCGGCATCGTGCCGGTGTGCCTCAACACCCTGCTGACCGCCGAAGACTATGCCTACATGCTGCGCCACAGCCGCGCCCAGGCCGCGCTGGTGTCCGAACCCCTGCTGCCCACGCTGGAATCCGCCTTGGCCCAGGGGCCACATGAAATCCAGCACCTCGTCGTGCCTCGCCCCTCTGAAGGGCTGAGCAGCCGCAGCGGCCTGCCCGTGCTGGCGCTCGATGCGCTGCTCGCCCGACAAGCCCCCCTCACCCAACCCGTTCCCACCCTGGCCGATGAAGCCGCCTTCTGGCTGTATTCCAGTGGCTCCACCGGGCGGCCCAAAGGCACGGTCCATACCCAGGCCAACCTGTACTGGACCGCCGAGCTGTATGCCAAGCCTGTGCTGGGCTTGACCGAAGCCGACACCGTCTTCTCTGCGGCCAAGCTGTTTTTTGCCTACGGCTTGGGCAACGCCCTGAGTTTCCCCTTGAGCGTGGGCGCGACGGTGGTGCTGATGGCCGAGCGCCCCACCCCGCCCGCCGTGTTCGCCCGCCTGACAGGGCGCACGCCCACCCTGGCCGGCCGCAAGCCCACCGTGTTTTATGGGGCCCCCACCGGCTACGGTGGCATGCTGGCCCACCCCGATCTGCCGCCACGCAGCGAAGTGGCCCTGCGCCTGTGCTCATCCGCTGGCGAAGCCCTGCCGCGCGACATCGGCGAACGCTGGACGGCGCGCTTCGGCGCCGAGATCATTGACGGCATCGGCTCCACCGAAATGCTGCACATCTTCCTGTCCAACCGCCCCGGGGACGTGCGCTACGGCACCACCGGCAAGCCGGTGCCGGGCTACGAGGTGGAACTGCGCGGCGAAGACGGCCTGTCTCTGCCGCCCAATGCCGATGGATCCATCGACATCGGTGACCTGTACGTCAAAGGGCCCAGCGCCGCCCTCATGTACTGGCACAACCGCGAGAAATCCCGCGACACCTTTCGCGGCGAATGGACCAAAAGCGGCGACAAATACAGCCGCGACGCCGAAGGCTACTACACCTACGCGGGCCGCAACGACGACATGCTCAAAGTCAGCGGCATCTACGTCAGCCCCTTCGAGGTGGAAGCCACGCTCGTGCAGCATCCCGCCGTGCTGGAAGCCGCCGTCATCGGCAAGACCGACAGCGACGGCCTGGTCAAGACCAAAGCCTTCATCGTTCTGAAGCCCGGGCATGTGCTGAGCGAAGACGAGGTCAAAGCCTTCGTCAAGGAACGACTGGCTCCCTACAAATACCCGCGGTTCATCGAGTTCGTGGAGGAACTGCCCAAAACCGCGACCGGCAAAATCCAGCGCTTCAAGCTGCGTGACCTGGAAGCCCACCGCGCCGGGCAGCCTCGATAGCCCCGGCGCTTGCACCCGGTTCAGTCCGGATGCTGCAAAGCCGACTGGGGCAGGCCAAACACCTTGTCAAACACCCAGGTGAACACCATGGTGTAGAAGAAAAAGAACACCAGCAGCCCCAGATCGGCCACCAAGGCCACCCACAGCGAGGTTTGCAGCCACCACGCCATCACCGGCACGAGCAAAATGGCCAGGCCCCCTTCAAACCCCAGGCCATGCGCCACCCGGCGCTGCCAGGTACGGCCTTTGACCCTCTGGCGGCGTTCCCAGCGCTCGAACAGGCCGTTGAACACATAGTTCCACGCCAAGGCAATGCCCGAAGTCAACAATGCCAGGCCCAACGCCGAATGCGCCGGCTCACGAAACACCCAGGCCAGCGCCACCGAGACGATGAGCACCGCAAACGTCTCGTACAGCACGGCCTGAACCACCCGCCGCGTGCGCGGCCCCATGCGCCGCCACCAGGGCGGCTGGGCCACCACTGCCGTCTGCCCCGGGGCCATCACGTGTCCTTGGAGATCTTGATGGTCGGGAACTTGGCCGAAAAGTCCTTGGCCTTGCCGGCCACGGTGATGGCCACCTGCCGCGCCACGGCCTTGTAGATGCCGGCGATTTCGCCATCGGGATCGGCCACCACGGTTGGCTGACCGTTGTCGGCCTGCAGGCGAATCTGCATGTTCAATGGCAGCGCCCCCAGGTAATCGACGCCGTATTCCTGGGCCATGCGCTGGCCGCCATCGGCGCCAAAGATGTGCTCGGTGTGGCCACAGTTGGGGCAGCAGTACACGGCCATGTTCTCAACGATGCCCAGAATCGGCACGCCCACCTTCTCGAACATGCGAACGCCCTTGCGCGCGTCCAGCAGGGCAATGTCCTGCGGTGTGGTGACGATGACAGCACCCGTCATGGGCACGCGCTGCGCCAGCGTCAGCTGAATGTCGCCGGTGCCCGGCGGCATGTCCACGATCAGGTAGTCCAGATCTTTCCAATGGGTCTGGCGCAACAGTTGCTCCAGCGCCTGGGTGGCCATGGGGCCGCGCCAGATCATGGCTTCGTTCTTGTCCACCAGAAAACCGATGGACATGACCTGCACGCCATAGTTCTCCAGCGGCTCCATGGTCTGGCCGTCGAGGCTTTCGGGCCGCCCTTCGATGCCCATCATCATCGGCTGGCTGGGGCCGTAAATGTCGGCATCCAGCAGTCCCACCCGGGCCCCTTCGGCCGCCAGCGCCAGCGCCAGGTTGACCGCCGTGGTGCTCTTGCCGACCCCGCCCTTGCCCGAGGCCACGGCAATGATGTTGCGCACCTGCGGCAGCAATTGCACGCCCCGCTGCACCGCATGGGCGATCACCTTGGTGTGCAGCTGCACCGACACATTGCCCACCCCGGGCACCGCCTTGGCCGCAGCCACCAGCGCTTGGCGCAAGGCCGGATGCTGGCTGCGGCAGGGGTAGCCCAGCTCCACGTCGAACGACACGTCCGTGCCGTGCACCTGCAGGTTTTTCAGGGCCTTGGTGGTGACGAAGTCTTTGCCCGTATGGGGGTCCGTGACGGCCTGCAAGGCCTGCAAGAGCGCTTGGGTTTCGATAGCCAACGTGATCTCTCCTCTGGAAGCGTGGGCAACGATTGTCGCAGAGGGCGCCGCAGAGCGCCCAGCCCAGATGCGATAGAGCCTACGCCCGTCGGGCTTACGCGCCGCGCGCACGTGGAAATGACATGGCCGTGCGCGGGCCGATGGGCCTGTCTAAGGGCAGGCCCCAACCCGGGGTCAAGCCGCCGCAGGCGCGTCGTCCACCTCGGCAAACAGCATGACGGCCGGCAAATCCAGGCCCACGCTGTCGAGCCGCACGGTGGCGCCGGCCGCAAAGGGGTGCAGCACCCACAAGCCATCGGGCCCTTTGCGGTATACGTCCACGGTGCGGTCCTGCGGATCGATCAGCGCATACTCCTGCAAGCTGGGCAACAGACGGTAGAAGCCGAACTTGGCGCCGCGGTCGTACCCCGCGGTGGATTCCGACAGCACCTCGATCAGCAGCCGCGGCTCGCGCTTGACCAGCCGGTCTTGCGCGTCGGCGGGGCTGCACGTCACCATCACATCCGGATAGTGGAAGCTGTTGGCCGCCTGCACATGCAGCTTCATGTCGGCCATGTAGGTGCGGCAAGGCGTGCCGCTGAGGTGCTGGCGCAGGGCCATCGCCGCATTGAGGCTGACCGTCACATGCCGGTCATCGGCCCCGGCCATGGCAAACACCTCGCCATCGACGTATTCATGGCGCAGGGTTTGACCGGCCTCCCATTGCAGGTAGTCCTCGGCGGTGAAGCGGGTTTTTTCAGCAGGCAGGCCCATGGCGTGCAGTGGTTGGACGATCGCAAGACAACACGCCGCATCATAGCCGGGCCACCCGATAAAATCCACGGCTTACTTCTGCCACGCATCCCAGGCTCGCGCATGTCCTCGACTCCCCGCCGCTTCTTCGTCACCACCGCCCTGCCCTACGCCAATGGGCACTTTCACATCGGCCACATCATGGAATACATCCAGGCCGACATCTGGGTGCGCATGCAGCGCATGCACGGGCACGAGGTGCACTTCGTCGGCGCCGACGATGCGCACGGCGCCCCGATCATGATCGCGGCCGAAAAAGCCGGCAAGACGCCACAACAGTTCGTCGCCGAAATCGCAGCGGGCCGCGCGCAGTACCTGGATGGCTTTCACATCCGGTTCGACAACTGGCACAGCACCGACGGCCCCGAAAACCACGAGCTGGCCCAGCGCATCTACCTCGACCTCAAGGCCAACGGCCTGATTGCCACCCGGACCATCGAACAGTTCTTCGACCCCGAGAAGGCCATGTTCCTGCCCGACCGCTTCATCAAGGGCGAGTGCCCCAAGTGCGGCGCGGCAGACCAGTACGGCGACTCCTGCGAAAGCTGCGGCGCGGTCTATGCCCCCACGGAACTGAAAAACCCCTATTCGGCCCTGTCCGGCGCCACGCCGGTGCTGCGCAGCTCCGAACACTATTTCTTCAAGCTGTCGGACCCGCGCTGCATCGAATTCCTGGAAAACTGGACCGCCGAGCCCGGGCGGCTGCAACCCGAGGTGCTCAACAAAATCAAGGAATGGTTCGCCAAAGACGAGCAAGGCAACGGCGGCCTGGGCGACTGGGACATTTCGCGCGATGCGCCCTATTTCGGCATCGAAATCCCCGACGCCCCCGGCAAATACTTCTACGTCTGGCTCGACGCCCCCATCGGCTACCTGGCCAGCCTGAAAAACCACTTCGACAAGGGTCAGGCCGCGAATCACTGGCACGCGCCGTCGCGCACCACGCAGTCCTACGACGAGTTTGTGGCCGACCCTGCCGTGGAGCAGGTGCACTTCATCGGCAAAGACATCACCTACTTCCACACCCTGTTCTGGCCGGCCATGCTGCATTTCAGCGGCCGCAAGACGCCCACCCAGGTCAATGTGCACGGTTTCATCACCGTCAACGGCGGCCAGAAAATGAGCAAAAGCCGCGGCACGGGCATCGACCCGCTGAAATACCTCCGCCTGGGCCTCAACCCCGAGTGGCTGCGCTACTACCTGGCGGCCAAGCTCAACAGCCGGGTGGAAGACGTGGACTTCAACCCCGACGATTTCGTGGCCCGCGTCAACAGCGACCTGATTGGCAAATACATCAACATCGCCTCGCGCGCCGCCGGCTTCATCGGCAAGCGCTTTGGCGGGCAGCTGGGCACCATCTCGGCCGATGGCGAAACGCTGCTGGATGCGCTGCAGCAAGCCGTCCCGGGAGTGGCCGAGTTGCTGGCCGAGCGCGAGTACGGCAAAGCCGTGCGCGAAGTCATGGCGTTGGCCGATCGGGTCAACGAATACGTGGACGCCAACAAGCCGTGGGAACTGGCCAAGCAGGCGGGCATGGAGGCCCGGCTTCACGATGTGTGCACCACCTGCATCGAATGCTTCCGGGTGCTGACCGCGCTGCTCAAACCCGTGCTGCCCGCGCTGGCGGCTCAGGTGGAGGACTTCCTGCGCTGCGAACCCCTGACCTATGCCAACGCCACCGTGGCGCTGGGGGCGGGCCACACCATCGGCACGTATCAGCACTTGATGCAGCGGGTGGATGTCAAGCTGCTCGAAGCGCTGTTCGAGCCCCCCGCCGCGCCGGCAGCCACACCAGCGGCGCCAGCGGTCCCCGGTGGCGAGCCGATGGCCGAGACCATCTCCATCGACGACTTTGCCAAGATCGATCTGCGCATCGCCCGCATCGAGGCGTGCGAAGCGGTCGAAGGCTCCACCAAGCTGCTGCGCCTGACGCTGGACGTTGGCGAAGGCCGCACGCGCAACGTCTTCAGCGGCATCGCCAGCATGTACCGGCCCGAGGATTTGGTGGGCAAGCTCACGGTGGTCGTGGCGAATCTGGCCCCGCGCAAGATGAAGTTCGGCGTCAGCGAAGGCATGGTACTGGCCGCCAGCCATGCCGACGAACAAAGCCAGCCGGGCATCTACGTGCTCCACCCCTGGCCGGGGGCCCAGCCGGGCATGCGGGTGCGCTGACCCTGGCTCGGCGGGTGTAATATCTCGGGCATGGCCTCTGTCATGCCCAAGCTCGCCACGTTTCGTCCCCGCCTACTGGCAGATCTTCGGGATTACAACCGCCAACGACTGGCCAAAGACATCGGCGCCGGCGCCACGGTCGGCATCGTGGCCTTGCCCTTGGCCATGGCGTTTGCCATCGCCAGCGGTCTCAAGCCCGAAGCTGGCCTGTGGACGGCCATCATCGCCGGCTTTCTGATTTCGGCCCTCGGCGGGTCGTCGGTGCAAATCGGCGGGCCGGCTGGCGCATTCATCGTGGTGGTCTATGGCATCGTGGAACGCTACGGGCTGCCCAGCCTGCTCATTTGCACGCTGGGCGCGGGGATCTTGCTGTTTCTGCTTGGACTGTTCCGCCTCGGCACCCTGGTGCGCTACGTGCCTGTCAGCGTGGTCATTGGGTTCACCAACGGCATCGCCGTGCTGATCGCGCTGTCGCAGTTGCGCGACGTGCTGGGCCTGCAGGTGGAAAAAATGCCGGCCGACTTCTTCCACCAAATCGGTGTCTTGGCCAACCATATCGACAGCTTCAACCCATCGGCCTTCGGCTTGGCCATAGGCTGCATGGCGCTGCTGTTTCTCTGGCCCCGGCTGTGGCAGAGCGACTCGGTGTTTCGGCAAAAGCTGGCCGGCATCGACCGCAGCAGCACGCTGCAGGCAGTCTCTCGGGTTCCGGCGCCCATTATCGCGCTGGTGGGGCTATCCTGGCTGGCCTGGGCCCTGGCCTTGCCGGTGGAGACGATCGGCTCGCGGTTTGGCGGCATCCCCAAAAGCCTGCCGGCCTTCCAATGGCCGCCCTTGTCTTGGGAGACGGCCAAGATGCTTGTAGTGCCCACGCTGACGCTGGCCTTGCTGGGGGCCATCGAATCGCTGCTGTGCGCCCGCGTGGCCGATCAACTCAGCGACCGCCCCAAGCACGACCCCAACCAGGAACTGATGGCGCAAGGCGTGGCCAATGCCGTGATGCCCTTCGTTGGCGGCATGCCCGCCACCGGCACGATTGCCCGCACAGTCACCAACATCCGCGCCGGCGCCACTTCGCCGGTGGCCGGCATGGTCCATGCCGCCACTTTGGCCACCGTGGTGCTGTTGGCCGCGCCACTGGCCAAGCACATCCCGTTGGCGGTGTTGGCCGGCATCCTGCTGTTCGTGGCCTGGAACATGGGCGAATGGAAAGCGTTTGCCCGCCTGCGTCAATTCAGCCCTCACTACCGGCTGATGTTGCTGTCCACCTTCGTGGTGACGGTGGTGTTTGACCTCATGGTGGCGGTTGAACTGGGCCTGGTGCTGGCCGTGGTGCTGTTCGTGCGCCGCCAAAGCGACATCTTCCGGGCCGAACCCTTGGCGCCGTCGGTCGATGGACGTCTGCGGTTCCGGCTTTACGGTTCTTTGTTTTTCGGCGCCGTCACCAAGATCGACCCCCTGATCGATGCCGCCGAACGGGCCCCAGACGGCCTGCACATGGAGCTCGATGCCAGTCAACTCGTCTCGCTCGACACCACGGGCCTGGACGCGCTGGAGCAACTCCACAAAGCACTGGACAAGCGCGGCGGTCGCTTGAGCATCACGGGCCTACATGGACATGCCCGCTCGCTCATCGAGCGATCCGGCTTCATCGACCGCCTGAGACCGGCCGACGAACTACAATGAAGGGTTGTCTTTGCAGCCACTTCACCACATCGCCATGAACCTGTTCGCCCGCCCGCACTACGTGTCCGACGCCACGCAATTCATCGAGTCGCTCAAGCAGCAGCGGCCCGAACTGGAGGCCGAGCAGCGCCAGGGCCGCGCCCTGCTCTGGGACAAGGCCATCGACCGCGCCTTCATGGCGCAGGCGCAGGCGGCCCGCGTCAAGCAAAAGCCCTACGTGTACCAGACCGAGCCCTCGCTGCGCTGACGCTCTGCCGGGCTCCCCAATGACCGCTGCCCCCCCGCCCGAGGCCGATCTCTCGCTGCCCGCGCCCGAAGCGCTGCCCGAGAGCATGCCCGAAGTCGTGGACCAGGTGGCGCTGGCCCGGCTTTACGGGGAGCCGCTGTTCACCCTCCCGCAAGACCTCTACATCCCGCCGGACGCGCTGGAGGTCTTTCTGGAAGCCTTCGAAGGGCCACTGGACCTGCTGCTCTACCTCATCCGCAAGCAGAACTTCAACATCCTCGACATCCCCATGGCCGAGGTCACCCGGCAATACCTCAGCTATGTGGAGCAAGTGCGCGCCCGCAACCTGGAACTGGCCGGCGAGTACCTGCTGATGGCCGCCATGCTCATCGAGATCAAGTCCCGCATGCTGCTGCCGCCCAAAGTCAGCGACGATGGGGAGGAGGCCGAGGACCCACGGGCCGAACTGGTCCGGCGGCTGCTCGAATACGAACAGATCAAACTGGCTGCCGAGCGCCTCCATGAGCTACCCCAATTGGGGCGCGACTTTCTGCGGGCCCAGGTCTATGTGGAGCAGGCCCTCACCCCGCGCTTCCCCGACGTGCATCCACAAGACCTGGCCGACGCTTGGCGCGACATCCTACGACGCGCCAAGCTGGTGCAACATCACAAAATCACCCGGGAAGAGCTGAGCGTGCGCGAACACATGAGCCTGATCCTGCGCCGCCTGCAAGGGCGCCGCTTCGTGGAATTTGGCGAGTTGTTCGACCCCACCCAAGGGGCGGCGGTGATCGTGGTGACTTTCATCGCCATGCTGGAGCTGGCCAAAGAAACGCTCATCGAGCTGACCCAGGCCGAAGCCTACGCCCCCATCTACGTGCGCCTGACCTATACGCCTGCCTGATTTTCCTCTGATGAACGACAAGCCCCCCTCTGGCGCCGCTGCGCCCACCCGGCATTTCGATGTGCTCATCGTGGGCAGCGGCCTGGCCGGCCTGAGCACCGCCTTGCTGCTGCCCTCTCACTTGCGCGTGGCCATCCTCACCAAGCGCACCATCGAAGACGGCTCCAGCGGCTGGGCCCAAGGCGGCATTGCCGCCGTGTTGGCCGATGGCGACAGCTTCGATGCCCATGTGCAAGACACCTTCGTGGCCGGCGCCGGCCTGTGCGACCCGGCGGCCACCCGCTTCACCGTCGAAAACGCCCCGGCGGCCATCGCCTGGCTGCGCGCGCTGGGCACCCCGTTCACCGAGCACGACGGGGAACTGCACCTGACACGCGAAGGCGGCCACAGCCACCGCCGCATCGTGCACGCGGCTGACGCCACCGGCGCCGCCGTGCAACAAACCCTCATCGAACGGGTGCGCCAGGCCAGCCACATCCAGGTGTTCGAAACCCACAACCTGGTGGACCTCATCCTCAGCGACAAGCACGCCCAACACGCCACAGCGCCACGCCGCTGCCTGGGCGCTTACGCCCTGAACGAAAGCACCGATGAAGTCGAAGCCTTCGTGGCGCCGCACACCGTGCTGTGCACGGGCGGGGCAGGCAAGGTGTATCTCTACACCTCCAACCCCGATACCGCCACCGGCGACGGCATCGCGGCCGCCTGGCGCGCCGGCTGCCGGGTGGCCAACATGGAGTTCATCCAGTTCCACCCCACCTGCCTGTACCACCCCAAGGCCAAGAGCTTTCTCATCAGCGAAGCCGTGCGGGGTGAAGGCGGTTTGCTGAAACTGCCTGCGCACCTGGGCGGGCACCGCTTCATGCCCGACCACGACCCGCGCGCCGAACTGGCGCCACGCGACGTGGTGGCCCGGGCCATCGACTTCGAGATGAAAAAACACGGCCTGGACTGCGTGTACCTCGACATCACCCACCAGCCGCCCCCCTTCCTGCGCGAACACTTCCCCAACATCCTGGCCCGCTGCGCCGAACTGGGCATCGACATCACCCGCGAGCCCATCCCCGTGGTGCCGGCGGCGCACTACACCTGCGGCGGCGTGGTCACCGACCTGAAAGCCCGCGCCGATTTGCCGGGCCTGTATGTGGTGGGCGAAGCCAGCTACACCGGGCTGCACGGCGCCAACCGGCTGGCCAGCAACTCCTTGTTGGAATGCATGGTCTTTGCGCGCGCGGCCGTCGGCGACATCCTGGCCCAGCCGCCCTGGACGCCGCCCCCCGTGCGGCCGTGGGACGACAGCCGTGTCATCGACGCAGACGAGCAAGTGGTCATCAGCCACAACTGGGACGAACTGCGCCGCTTCATGTGGGACTACGTCGGCATCGTGCGCACCGACAAGCGGCTGGAACGTGCCGCCCACCGCATTGCGCTGCTCAAGGCCGAGATTCAGGAGTTCTACCAGAGCTTCCACGTCACCCGCGACTTGCTGGAACTGCGCAACCTGGTGGAAGTGGCCGACCTGATCGTGCGCTGCGCCCAAGCCCGCAAAGAAAGCCGCGGCCTGCACTTCAGCCGCGACCACCCCGACCTGTTGCCCGAAGCACGCCCCACCATTCTCCAGCCGGAGCACGCGAAAATCGCGCTATAATGTAGGACTTCGGCGTGTAGCGCAGCCTGGTAGCGCACTTGCATGGGGTGCAAGGGGTCGCGAGTTCGAATCCCGCCACGCCGACCATAAAAATCAACGGCTTACAGCTCGCAAGGCTGTAAGCCGTTTTTCTTTTCAGATGTTGATGCACCCGTTGTATCAAACGTTGTATTCACCCAGACCTTGGCCCTGCACCGACCGCCCCCTACATCGGCCACAAAACAACAACCAAACAAAGACCTGAAATACAAAAAGCCCGCACATCGGCGGGCTTTGTTTTTAGTGGAATTGGTGGGTCGTGCAGGATTCGAACCTGCGACCAACGGATTAAAAGTCCGCTGCTCTACCAACTGAGCTAACGACCCAACCTTTAATTTTTTGCAATCAACTTCGTTGCTTGCTGAGCCTCAAATTATAGCGTGATTTTTCAGTGTTTTGGAAGAGGCCCAGAATTTTTTGACTTTCCCGGATCTGCCGCCAGCCTGTCCAGCATCCAGCCGGCGGCGCACAGGCCGAACGTGGCCGTGACCGCGACGCTGGAGCCGTAGCCGTGGCAATTGAGGGCGCTGCCCGGAGCGGCCGCCATCTCGCAGGCGCCAGCGGGCGCGGCCACCGGCTCGCGGCTGAATACGCAAGTCACCCCTATCGGGCCTTGTCGCGGGGCCGCGTGCGCCTTGCGCAAGCGGTGGCGCAAACGGGCCAGCACCGGGTCGTGCGTCACGGCCGACAAATCGTCCAACTCCACGGCTTGCGCCTGCCGCTTTCCGCCTGCCGCGCCCACGGTGACGAAGCGGGCGCCTGCTTGCATCGCCCAAGCGGCCATCACCTCTTTGGCCGCCGCTTGGTCGCAGGCATCGATGACGCCATCGGGCACCCCGATCGCACTGGCCTGCGCCCACAGCGCCAACCAGTTGTCGCGGTCCACGTAGTCGTCCAAGGTTTGCACCTGGGCCCAAGGATGGATCTGGGCGATGCGCTCGCGCATGGCCTGCACCTTGGCCTGGCCGAGCGTGTCGCTGAGGGCATGCACCTGACGGTTGGTGTTGGATTCGGCCACGTGGTCCATGTCGATCAGGGTGATGCGGCCCACGCCGCTGCGCGCCAGCGCCTCGGCCGCCCAGGATCCGACCCCACCGATGCCGACGACCACCACATGCGCATCGAATATCCGCTGCGCCCCGGCGCTGCCGTACAAGCGGCGCAAGCCGCCGAAACGGCGCTCGAAATCGGCCTCGACCACCGCGCCCTGTGCCAAGAGGGGCTCACTCACGCTCGATCAGCCACATCTGGAAGCGGAACCCGCCCAAAGCCCCCAGTACGATGCCCAAGACGGCAATCACGCTGGTCAGACTGAGCGTGGACAGGCCGGACAAGCCCTGCCCCACGGTGCAACCCATGGCGGTCACCCCGCCCACCCCCATGCAAATGGCGCCGACGATGTGCAGGGCCGTGTCCTGGGTGCTGCTGAAGCCTTCCCAACGGAAAGTGCCGGAGGCCACGGCATACACGAAAGCCCCCAGCACCACGCCCGCCACGGTCACCACCCCCAGGGTGAGCACTTTGGAAGCGTCGCTGAAATAAATGAGCCAGTCGATGACGTAGGCCATCGGGGCCGTGAAGGTGAGCGACTCCATGCGCCCGGTGTTGGAAGCCAGGAATACCGATTCCAGGGTTTCGGGATGTTCCTCCACGAAGCCGAGGTGCCCGGTCACCCACCACAAAGCCGCCACGGTCGCGCCGATACCCATGCCAGCCAGCCAGTTGTCGGCTGAAGCCCGGAAATCGCGATTCAGGGCCGCCCACAGCACCAGCCCCACCCCCACCACGCCGCCCACCAGCAGTCCGCTGCTCGGCACGCTCCAGCCCATGACCGACGACAGCCACAGCGGCAGGGCATTGCTGCTTTCCATCTCGAAGGCCACGCGATCGACCGTCTGCACCCGCCACACCGCGGTGATGCCGCGCAGCGTGGCAAACGCCGCCAGCCCCATCACCACAAACACCACCAAAGACTTGAGGTTGCCCCCGCCGATGCGCACCAGCGTCTTGCTGCCGCACCCCGAGCCCAGCACCATCCCGAACCCGAACAGCGCCCCACCCACCAAGGCCGACAGCCAGATGACGCGGGGGCCGGTGTAGATGGTCTGAAAGGGGTCGATCCACCCCAACCATGCCATGCCATAAAACCCGAGCATGGCCACGCCGACGGCCATGCCCCACATGCGCATGCGCGTCCAGTCGCCCATGTTGACGATGTCGCTGATGGCCCCCATGGTGCAAAAATGGGTGCGTTGCGCCACCGCCCCGAACACGAACGCGACGGCCAGCGCGGCCCAGAGCACCTGGTGATACAGGCTTTGGATATCGGCAGTTTCCATGACCGGAATTGTAGGGGCCGCCGCCCCTGAGCCGCCTGCCCCGTTTGGCCAAGCGGCCCAGCCACAGGCGTGTCATGGGGCGCGGGCATAATCCGGCTCACCCGGTGAATCTCATGCAAGGCGTCGATCACTACGAAAACTTCCCTGTCGCCTCGTGGCTGTGCCCGCCGGCTTTGCGTCCCCCGATCGTGGCGATCTACCGCTTCGCCCGCACCGCCGACGACCTGGCCGACGAAGGGAATGCACCGGCTCCACAACGCCTGGCCGCATTGCAGGCCTACCGGGCCGAGCTGGGCCGCGCCTGCGCCGCGCCGTTGCCGCCCCCTCACGGGCGTTGGCCCGAAGTGTTTGGCCCGCTGGCGGTCCAGATACAGCGGCACGCCCTGCCGGCGCAATGGCTCCATGCCCTGCTCGACGCTTTCGAGCAAGACGTGCGATATACCGCCGAGGGCCTGCGCTACCCGGACATGCCCGCGCTGCTGGACTACTGCAGCCGTTCGGCCAACCCTGTGGGCCGGCTACTGCTGCACCTCTATGGGGTGAGCGATCCCGCGGCCTGGCGGCAGAGCGATGCCATTTGCAGCGCCTTGCAACTGATCAACTTCTGGCAGGACTTGCGCATCGACCTGTCCCGCCAACGGCATTACCTGCCCACGGAATGCCTGCATCGCCACGGCGTGGACGAAGCCACGCTGCAGGCCGGCCGCCCCTGCCCCCCGGCCGAGGCCATGGTGTTGGAACTGTCGGCCCACGCGCGTGCGCTGATGCGGCAAGGCGCACCGCTGGCCCGGCGACTTCCCGGGCGCGTGGGATGGGAATTGCGCCTGGTGGTACAAGGTGGGCTGCGAATTCTTGACAAAATCGATAGTTTGGATGGGCGCACCTGGCAGCAACGCCCGCGCCTGACCGCCGCCGACGTGCCGCTCCTGCTGTGGCGCGCCTGGCGCCGGCCCGCCGCCCTGCCCCCTTCCCAGGCCCACACTGACGAGACCCGCTCATGACTTTTGCACCTTTCTGGCCCGCGGGCCGTGTTGCCAGCAGGCTGGCTGGCCTGTTCCTGGGCGCCCTGGCGGCCCTGGCTTGCGGCCCCGCCGCCACGCAACCACTGGTGCCGATCGAAACCGCCCGGCTGGACACGGTATGGCAGTTGCCCCAGCGCTCGGCGCCGGCGCAAGTGATGGCGCGCAACGAATCTCGGCTGGCCGCCGAGGTGGGCGGCACCGTGACCCGCTGGACGGCCGATGTGGGCGCCAGCGTCACGCGCGGCGCCCTGCTGGTGCAGATCGACCCGCAAGACTATGAGCTGGCCGTTCAACGCGCCGAAGCCGGCTTGCAGGCCGCCCAGGCCCGCCTGCGCTTGGGTGAAGCCCAGTTGGCACGGGCTCGTGAACTGGTGACCCAAGGCTTTTTCTCGCAAGAAGCGCTGGCCCAGCGCGAAACCGAGGTGGCGCTGCAACGGGCCGACCTGGCTGCCGCCGAGTCGCAACTGGCCTCGGCCCGACGCCAGTTGGCGCGCACGAGCATCCGGGCGCCCTTCGCCGGCACGGTGGTGCAGCGCATGGCGCAACTGGGTGAGGCGGTGGCACCCGGCGCGCCTTTGTTCGTGCTGGCCGAAACCGGGGCGGCGGAGGTGCAGGCCAGCGTGACGCCGGCCGACATCGGCGGACTGCGCCGTGCCAGCGCCGTGCATTTCCAACCCCAGGGGCAAGACCGGCGGCATGCGCTGAAACTGCTGCGCGTGACGGGCACCGTGCAAGCCGGCAGCCGCACCCAGACGGTGCGCCTGGGCTTTGAGGGCCCTGCCGCGCTGCCGCCCGGCACCAGCGGCCTGCTGTGGTGGGAGGACCCCACCCCGCATGTGCCCGCCAGCCTGGTGGTCAAGCGGGGCAACCGGCTCGGCGTGTTCGTGCGCGAAGGCCGCACCGCCCGCTTCGTGGCACTGCCCGACGCGCAGGAAGGCCGCGCCGTTCCCATCGCGCTGCCGGGCGAAACGCTGATCGTGGTGCGCGGCCAGGCCGCGCTCAACGATGGCCAATCCATCGACTGACGCGGAGCCCACGATGCGATTCATGCGCGCCTTGCTGACCAACCACCCGCTGGCCAACATCGCCTTCGTGGTGGTGATGCTGATCGGCCTGGTGAGCTACCTCCAGATGCCCCGCGAGCAAGACCCGGAAATCAACTTCAACTGGGTCAACATCACCACGGTGCTCCCCGGCGCCAGCGCGGAAGACGTCGAACGGCTCATCACCAACCCGCTGGAAGACGCCATCCAGGGCGTGGCCGACGTGCGCTTCGTCATCTCCAACTCGCGCGAAAACGTCTCCAGCATGCTGGTGCGCTTTCGCGAGATCAACGAGCGCACCTTCGACAAGCGCATGAACGATCTGCGGCGCGAGATCCAGAACAAAGCGGCCAGCGAACTGCCCGCCGAAGCCCGCGAACCCCGCATCCTCGAAATCACCACCTCCAACGGTTTTCCGACCGCCTCCATTCGCCTGATGGGGCAGGCCGACGACGAGACCCTGCGCGTCAACGCCCGGCGCATCAAGTCCGACCTGGAACGCATGAGCGGCATCGATCAGGTGTTTGCGTCGGGCCTGCGCGACCCGGAAATTCTCGTCAGCCCCGACCCGGCGGCCCTGGCGGCGCGCCACCTCACGGCGGCGGACGTGGCCGACGCGCTGCGCGCCTGGTGGCGCGACACCTCGGCCGGCACCCTCAAGACGCAGGACGGGGCCTGGTCGGTCAGTCTGCGCGGCGTGCAAGTGGACCCGGCCAGCCTGGCCACGCTGCCGGTGGCCTCCGCCAGCCGCCCGGGGGCAGGCGCCCGGCTCGGTGAAGTGGCCCGCATCGAGCAGGCGCGCGCGCCGGCCTCGCAATATGCCTCCTCCGACGGCCGCCCCACCATCTCGATGGCGGTCACGAAAAAAGCCCGGGTCAACACCCTGGAACTGGTGGACCGCTTGCGTGCTTACATCGAGGAGCAGAACCCCATCCTCGCGCAGCAAGGGCTGACACTGGCGCTGACCGATGACCAGACCGTGCCCACGCGCGAAGCCATCGACGTGATGCAGACCAACGCCCTGTACGGCATCCTGCTGGTGCTGGCGGTGTGCTGGCTGTTCCTGGGCTGGCGCATCGGCGTGCTGGTGGCCCTGGGCATCCCATTCTCACTCATGGGCACTTTTGCCTTGCTGGCCCCGCTGGACTACACGGTCAACGTCTCGGTGCTGCTGGGTGTGGTCATCGCGCTGGGGATGCTGGTGGACGATGCCGTGGTAGTGGTGGAAGCCATCTACTACCGCATGGAGCGTGGCCAGCAGGTGCTGCAGGCCAGTCTGGACGGCATCGCCGAAGTGTGGAAGCCGGTGACCGCCTCCATCGCCACCACGCTGGCGGCCTTCCTGCCGCTGATGCTGCTGCCCGGCATCGTGGGCAAGTTCATGTTCGTCATCCCTTTCGTGGTGACGGTGGCGCTGCTCATCTCCATCATCGAGGCGTTCTGGATGATGCCGGTGCATGTGAGCGTGATCGGCGTGCGGTTCGACAAACCCTCGCGCGTGCAGCGCTGGCGCAACGCCTTCAACCACGCCATCCGCCTGCGCTATGCCCAGGCACTGGCCTACGTGCTGCGCCGCCCCGTGCGCTTCGGCCTGGTGGGTTTGGGCATCATCGGGCTGGCCATCTCGCTGGTGGTCACCGGCATCGTGCGGGTGCAGTTCTTTGCGTTCGATCCGGTGCGCGCGTTTTATGTGAACGTGGACATGCCCGCCAGTGCCACGCTGGAAGAGACGCTGGCGGCCACCGAGGCCGTGGAGCGCGAAGTGCGCCGGCACCTGCGGGGCGTGGGCCCGGCCGAAGAAGGCCACGAGGCCCGGGCCGTCACCTCCACGGCGGGGCTGAAGTTCACCGACACCGAGCCGGTCTATGGCGACCAGTACGGCCAGGTGTTCGTCTCGCTCAACCCCCGCACCGACGACGCCCGCGAGGTGATGGAGGTGGTCGAAGCCATGCGTGCCGACATCGAGGCCATGAGCACGCCCGGCCTCAAGAGCTTTACCGTGCTCTCTGGCGGCCCGCCGGCGGGCAAAGCCATCAGCATCAAGGTGCGCGGCGACGACTTCGACCGCATCCAGGAAGCGGCCAATGCCATCAAGGAACTCGTGGCGGCCATCCCCGGCACGAAGGACATCCAGGACGACAACCTGCCGGGCCGGCCCCAACTGCAGCTCAGCCTCAACCGCGAAGCCATGCGCGACATGGGGCTCAATGCCCAGCAGGTGGCGCGGCTGGTGCGCCTGGCCGTGGACGGCGAGACGGTCGCCTTCACCCGGGACCAGGGCGACAAGATCGAACTGCGCGTGCGCAGCGCCTCGGCGCTGGATCTGCGGCCAGACCCGGCCGAACTGCTCAACGAACCCGTTGCCCTGCCCAATGGGCAGATCACCCGACTGGGAGAACTGGTCGATGTGGAGGTACAGCCCGGCCGCGGGTTCATCCGCCACTACAACCTGCGCCGCACCATCACCGTGGAGGCCAACCTCGACAAAGACATCACCGACACCAAGGCCGCCAACGACATGATCAAGGCCGGCTGGGAACGCATCCGGGCGAACCACCCCGGCATCGACCTGGACTTCTCTGGCGAGTTGGAGGACATCGAAGAAAGCCTCAACGCCATGGGCTTGCTGTTCCTGCTCGGCGTGGGACTGATCTACCTGATTCTGGCGGCCCAATTCCGCAGCTACTTCCAGCCGCTGATGATTCTGGTCTCGGTGCCCCTGGCTTTCACGGGCGTGGCCTTCGGCCTGGCCATTTCGGGCAACCCGCTGTCGCTGTACACGCTCTACGGCGTGATCGCGCTCAGCGGCATTGCGGTGAACTCGGCCATCGTGCTCATCGATGCGGCCAATGACCGGCTCCAGCAAGGCATGAGTGTGATGCACGCCACCATCTACGCAGCGCGGCGGCGTGTGGTGCCCGTGCTCATCACCAGCACCACCACCATCGGCGGGCTGTCCTCGCTGGCGTTCGGGCTGGGTGGGCAAAGCCTGCTGTGGGGGCCGGTGGCCGCCAGCATCGTCTGGGGCCTGGCCGTCTCCACCGTGCTGACGCTCTTCGTCGTGCCGCTGCTCTATCAGAGCTTCATGCGCCGCCGTCAGGCCTGGGTCCGCGGCAAGGAGCGGGCATGACCCCCGAAGCCTACGCGCAGGACAAAGCCGCCGCCTCGGGCAGCAGCTTCTACTACGCCTTCCTCTTTCTGCCACCGCAGCGGCGCGCAGCCATCACCGCCTTTTACGCCTTCTGCCGTGAAATCGACGACATGGTCGATGAAGTACACGACCCCGGCGTCGCCCAGGCCAAGCTTCAGTGGTGGCGCCAGCAGGTGCTGCGCTGCTTCGATGCGGCGCATGGCCCGCCAGAGCACCCGGCCCTGCTCGCCCTCAAGCCGCACCTGAAGGCTTACGGCATCGAAGCCACGCACCTGATGCAAGTGATCGACGGCTGCCAGATGGATCTGGAACAGTCCCGCTATCTGGATTTCGCGGGGCTGCAGCGCTATTGCCACCTCGTGGCCGGCGTGGTGGGCGAAGTGGCCGCCCGCATCTTTGGTCAGACCGACCCCGCCACCACCGCCTACGCGCACCGGCTCGGGCTGGCTTTCCAGCTCACCAACATCATCCGCGACGTGGGCGAAGACGCCCTGCGCGGACGCATCTACCTGCCCGTCAATGAACTGCAACGCTTCGACGTGAAGGCCCACGAACTGCTCAAGCGCGGCCAGGCCAGCGACGCCACGTTCCCCGACCGTTTCGGTGCGCTCATGCGCTTCCAGATCGAACGCGCCCTGGGCTGCTACGACGAAGCGCTGGCCATGCTGCCCCATGCCGACCGGCGCTCCCAAAAGCCCGGCCTGATGATGGCCAGCATCTACCGCACCCTGCTGCGCGAAATCGCCACCGAACCGCACCTGGTGCTGAACCAGCGCGTGAGCCTGACGCCATTGCGCAAGTTCTGGCTGGCCTGGAAAGTGCAGGCCCTGGGGCGGCTGTGAAGCCCCATGTGGCCATCGTGGGCAGCGGCTGGGCCGGACTGGCGGCGGCCGTGCGCAGCGTGCAACTCGGTCTGCGGGTCAGCCTGATTGAAGCGGCACGCCATTGGGGCGGGCGCGCCCGCCGACTCGACGTGCCCTTGCCCGACGGCACCCGCTTGCCCCTGGACAACGGTCAGCACATCCTCATCGGCGCGTACCGGCACACCTTGGCGCTCATGCAGACCGTGGGCATATCGCCCACCGACGTGCTGCACCCGATGCCGCTGGACTTGCGGTTTGCCGATGGCAGCGGCCTGGCCGTGCCCCGCTGGGCCCAGCGCTGGCCCGCCCCGCTGGACACCCTGGCCGCGGTGCTCTGCGCCCGAGGCTGGGAGGGCTCGGCCCGGCTGGCCTTCATGGCGCATGCCTGGCGTTGGCAACGCGATGGCTTCACCTGCTCGCCCCACCTGAGCGTGGCCGCGCTCTGCCACGGCCTGCCCGCCACCGTGATGCAGGACCTGGTCGAGCCGCTGTGTGTGGCCGCGCTCAACACCACGGCGGCCGAAGCCAGCGCCCAAGTGTTTCTCACCGTGCTGCGCGACGCCCTCTGGGGCCAGGGCTTTGGCCCTTGGCGCGCCTCCACGCTGCTGCTGCCACGCGCGGATTTGGGGCGACTGCTGCCCGACGCGGCCGTGGACTGGCTACACGCCCAAGGCGCCAGCCTGCGCAACGGCACCCGGTTGCGCCAGCTCGTGGACGAACGCACACGCTGGCGCCTGGTCACCACGGCCGGCGACCTCGAAGCCGACCACGTGATTCTGGCCACCGGGGCCAGCGACGCCCCCGAACTGCTGGCGACCTTGCCCGGCGTTGCGCCCGACTGGCTGGCACAGGCCCGCACATTGCGCCACGAACCCATCGCCACCGTCTATCTGCAAGGCGAGCTGCCCCACGGCTGGCCGGGCCGCCATCCGATGCTGGCCCTGCGTAGCCACCACCGCACGGCGCCAGCCCAGTATGTGTTCCACCGCAGCCGGCTCGACGGCATCCACTGGCCCGAGCCACTGCACCGGCGTCCAGTGCTCGCTTTCGTGGCCAGCGCCTGCCAGCTCCAACGCGCCGAGGTCGAGGCCGCCGTCGTCGCCCAGGCCGCCCATCAACTGGATCTGCGTGACGCCGTGGTATTGCAAACCGTCATCGAAAAACGCGCCACCTTCGTCTGCGCCCCGGGCCTGCAACGGCCAGACTTGGCCATCTCTCCACGGCTGACCGCCGCCGGCGACTACATCAGCGGCCCCTACCCGGCCACGCTCGAAGGCGCCGTGCGCAGTGGGCTTCAAGCGGCCGAGCGTACCGCCGCCCAGCTCAAAGCACCTTGAACAATTTGTCTCGAAATTCGTTCAACCGCCTGGCGCCAATCCGGTCTTCCTGCATCGCCTTGGCCCATGCGCGATAAGCCTGGCGCAATCCCTAGGTCCCTTGGGCGCGGGCAATGGTCTCGATCAAGGTCAGCCGTGAGTGCTGACCAAACACGGTGTTGACCGTGTTGATCATGAAGTTTCGCGCCATCTCGTTTTCAGCAGCGCTGCGCGTCGCCGCATCGGGCAACCCGTCGATCTCGCCGGCTTGGGCCGATTCGGCAGGCGTTTCGGGCTTGGCCGGTATCTGTATGGGACAGACCTCGATACACCCCTTGTCCAGCAGTTCACGAAGCAAGGGCTCGACTTCAGCACCACCGGCAAACATCGCCAGATCCTGGCCGCTTTTTTGGCCATTGACAAGGATCAACAGCCTGCGCGCCAGCGGCGTCAATCCCAGCGATCGGGTCTGGATCTCCTGTTGACCCAGTTCGGTCTTCGCGAATCGGGCACCCAACAAATCGATGGTCTCAAGCACGGTGACAGCACAAGGGTGATTTCAATCCCCAATCCCGCCAAGCTTTCCGACAGGAGGGAGCATAGGCATTCGAACGTGCATTGATTATGCCGACTGCACGTGGACACGCCTTCAGGGAAAATCCCGATGCCTATGCAAGCGCTTAGCCTGAGAGCCTGCCTTCGCCCCACAGGCACGCGAGTGCCGATTTCCATCGGCAGCATGCAATGAGCCCGCCCCCGTTTTTGAACCCAGGGGGCGGGCCCAGTCAGTCCTCGACGATCAGTGGAACTGCTCTTCTTCGGTGGAGCCGGTCAGGGCTTTCACGCTGGAGGAGCCGCCCTGGATGACGGTGGTCACGTCGTCGAAGTAGCCGGCGCCGACTTCCTGCTGGTGCGACACGAAAGTGTAGCCCAGTTCGCGGGCGGCGAATTCCGGCTCCTGCACCATTTCGACATAGTGCTTCATGCCTTCGCCGCGGGCGTAGTTGTAGGCGAACTTGAAGGTGTTGAACCAGTTGACGTGGATGCCCGCCAGGGTGATGAACTGGTACTTGTAGCCCAGCGCCGACAGTTCGTCCTGGAACTTGGCGATGGTCTTGTCGTCCAAGTTCTTCTTCCAGTTGAAAGACGGCGAGCAGTTGTAGGACAGCAGCTTGCCCGGGCAGGCGGCATGGATGGCCTGGGCGAACTCGCGCGCGAAGCCCAAGTCGGGGGTGCCGGTTTCGCACCACACCAGGTCGGCATAGGGGGCGTAAGACACGCCGCGGGAGATGGCCTGCTCCAAGCCGTTCTTGACACGGTAGAAGCCCTCCTGGGTGCGCTCGCCGGTCAGGAAAGGCTTGTCGCGCGCGTCATGGTCGGAGGTCAGCAGGTTGGCGGCTTCGGCGTCGGTGCGGGCCAGGATCAGCGTGGGCACGCCCATCACGTCGGCCGCAAAGCGCGCGGCAATCAGCTTTTCGATGGCTTCTTGGGTCGGCACCAGCACCTTGCCGCCCATGTGGCCGCACTTCTTCACCGCGGCGAGTTGGTCTTCGAAGTGCACGCCGGCGGCACCCGCGGCGATCATGTTCTTCATCAGCTCGAAGGCGTTGAGCACGCCGCCAAAGCCGGCTTCCGCGTCTGCCACGATAGGCAGGAAGTAGTCGATGAAGCCTTCATCGCCGGGGCCGATGCCGCGGCTCCACTGGATCTCGTCGGCGCGCTTGAAGGTATTGTTGATGCGTCGCACCATGGTCGGCACCGAGTCATACGCGTACAGCGACTGGTCCGGGTACATCGTCTCGCTGGTGTTGCCGTCGGCAGCGACTTGCCAGCCGGACAGATACACGGCCTCCAGGCCCGCCTTGGCCTGCTGCATGGCCTGGCCAGCGGTGATGGCGCCAAACGCGTTCACGTAACCTTTCTTGGCCCCACCGTTGACCAAATCCCACAGCTTGCGGGCGCCGTTTTGGGCATAGGTGTACTCGGGCTGCACGCTGCCGCGCAGACGCACCACGTCAGCGGCGGTGTAGCCGCGCTTGACCCCTTTCCAGCGCGGGTTGTTGGCCCAGTCCTTCTCCAGCGCTTCGATCTGCTGCTGGCGGCTCAGTTGTTGGTTGATGGCGGATGACATGACGCTCTCCTGAAGGTTGAAAAGAAACCGTGTGCGGCGGCTCGTGGCCCTGAGGACATTTCGCTGCCGTTGGACTCCAGTTTAAGTCTTATATAAGACCCCTGGAGGCTCTTATGTCTTATACAAGACATTTTTTTATTCATTGAAAAACAACAACTTAAGTTTTTTATTCCATATAAAGAAAAATTTTCTTTCATGATGAAAAATTTTTTTGCAGCGCAGCATTCATATTTTTACATTATGGAAAATCGATCGGTATGTGAAATTCCCCGGCCCTTCACCCTGCCCGCCAGGTTTTTTGGCATCATCAGCGGCTTGGGAGGTATGCATGACGATCGTTTCCACGCCTTGGGCGGCCTACGGCGCCTTGGCATTGAGCATGTCGCTGGTGGGCAGCTACGTGGCACTGTCCAAGCCCCTCGTGGCGGTCATCCCCGTGTTTCTGCTGGCCTGGTTGCGCTTTGGCATCGGCGCGCTGGCCATGGCGCATTGGCTGCCCAAGCCGGCCGATGAAGGCCCGCTGGACAGTCGCACACGCTGGCTGCTGTTTGCCGAGTCGCTGCTCGGCAATTTCCTGTTTTCCATCTGCATGCTCTGGGGCGTGAGTCTGACCACGGCCACGGCCGCCGGCGTGATCCTGTCGTCCATCCCGGCGGTGGTGGCCTTGCTGAGTTGGGCCTTGTTGCGCGAATCCATTTCCGCGCGGCTGGTGGTGGCGATTGCGCTGGCCTTTCTGGGCATCGGCCTGTTTTCCCTGGAAAAGGTGGGCGGCGGCCCTGTGGGCAGCAGCCAGACGTGGATGGGCATCCCTCTGCCGCTGATCGGCAATGCGCTGGTCTTTGCCGCCGTGGTGTGCGAAGCCTCGTATGTGGTCATTGGCAAACGGCTGGCCGGCCGCCTGAGTCCGCGCCGCATCTCGGCGTTGATCAACCTGTGGGGGCTGGCCCTGATGACGCCGCTGGGCTTGTGGGCTGTTCAGGGGTTCGACTTTGCCCTCCTCACGCCGGGGCTGTGGGGCCTGCTGGTGTTCTATTCGCTGGCTGCCAGCGTATGGACGGTCTGGCTGTGGATGGCCGGCCTGAAGAAGGTGCCGGCGAGCCAGGCGGGGGTGTTCACGGTGATGCTGCCGCTGAGCGCGGCCGCCATTGGGGTGCTGTTTCTGGGTGAACGACTCACGCCAATGCAATGGATGGCCTTCGCGCTGGCGCTGGCCGGGCTGGTCGTGGCCACGGCTCCGCGCTTCAGGCGCACCACAGGCCCGTCGGATTCGTGATGCCCATCCACAACGCCCAGCCCGACAGCAACACCAGCGCCAGCCCTGCCAGCCGGATACCCCAGCCGCCGGAGCGCGCGTCTTTGAGCTTGAGCAACAACCAAGGGGCAGCAGTGAGCGAAACCATGGTGCCGGCCGCAAAAGCGGCCATGATCGCCGCTCCACTGAACGCCGAGCCCGACAAGGTGGCCACCAGCAAGGCCGAATACAACAGACCACAGGGCATCAGCGCCCAGCCAGCGCCCAACACCACCGGGGCTCGACTGCCCAGCGAGGCCATCACCGGACGGGCCCGGCGCCACAACCCCTGGGCCCAGGCGTCGATGAAGGCCGGCTGTCGCGCCTGCCACAGCAGCGCCAGCCCCAAAAACAAAGCGGCCACATGCATCAGCGTCCACAGCGGACGAATCACCGCCGTCTGCTGCCCCATCCAGGCCATGCCTTGTACCGTGCCGCCGGCCACCGCCCCCAACAGGCTGTAACCCGCCAAGCGGCTGAACTGGAACAGCCACAGCGCCCGCGTGCTGCGTGGCGCCGCCCCACGGGCAATGCCGGCGCAGGCAGCGCCACACATGGCCACGCAGTGAGGGCCACCGACCAGCCCCATCACCAGGGCCGAGACCATCATGGATTCCAGCATGAAGCGACTGTATCAGCCTGCGCGCGCCTGTGGGGTCAGATGATCTTGGAAAACCGGGCCCGGTCCTGGTCGAGCTGCAGGTATTTGTCAAACACCATGGCAATGGCCCGCACCAGGTACCAGCCGGCTTCGGTGACTTCGAGGCAGCCATCGCCCACGCGCACCAGGCCAACGGCCTCCAGCTCGCGCAACCGCTCCAGCTCGCGGGCGAAGTAGCTGGGGAAATCGATGAGGTGGGCCAAGCCCACCGATTCAAAGTCCACCACCCCCTGGCACATGATCGCCATGATGACGGCGCGGCGCAGCACATCGTCACGGCTCAGCGCCAGCCCTCGCACGATGGGCAGCCGCCCTTGGTCCAGGGCATCGTAGTACTCCTCCAGCGTTTTGGCGTTCTGGCTGTAGGTGGCGCCGATGCGGCCGATGGCCGAGACGCCCAGGGCGATCAAATCGCAATCGGGCTGCGTGCTGTAACCCTGAAAGTTCCGATGCAGCCGCCCTTGGCGCTTGGCCACGGCCAGCGCGTCATTGGGCAAGGCGAAATGGTCCATGCCCACATACACATAGCCGGCCTGGCTGAACGCGTCCAGCGCGGCCGCCAGCATGGCGAGCTTGTCGGCGGCCCCCGGCAGCTCCGCCGCGATGATGCGCCGCTGCGGCTTGAAGCGGGCCGGCAGGTGCGCATAGGCGTACAAGGCAATGCGGTCCGGGCGCAGCGCCCTGACCTGCTCCAGCGTGTGACGGAAGGACTCCGGCGTCTGCTGCGGCAGGCCGTAGATCAGATCCACATTCACCGATTCGAACCCAATGCGGCGCGACGCCTCCACCAGCTTGAACACCTGCTCGGCGGGCTGGATGCGGTGCACCGCTTTTTGCACCGTGGGATCGAAGTCCTGCACGCCGAAGCTCAGGCGGTTGAAGCCCAGGTGGTGCAGGTGTTGCAGCCGCTCGGTGGTCACCGTGCGCGGGTCCACTTCGATGGAATATTCCCCACCGGGCACGAGGGTGAACTGGCGCCGGATCATCGACACCAGGTCTTCGAGCTCGGCGTCATTGAGGAAAGTAGGCGTGCCGCCACCCAGGTGCATCTGCGAGACATGGTGCCCGCGCCCGCAGTGGGCCACCTGCAGTTCCAGCTCGTGCGAGAGGTAGCGCAGGTATTCCGCCGCCTTGCTGTGGTGCTTGGTGATGACCTTGTTGCACGCGCAGTAGTAACACAGCGAGGCGCAGAACGGGATGTGCACATAGACCGACAGAGGCAGGGCCAGCGAACCAGCCCGGCGTTGTTGCAGCGCCTGGATGTAGTCGTGCTCCCCGAACGCCTCCACGAAGCGGTCCGCCGTCGGGTAGGACGTGTACCGGGGGCCCGGCACGTCGAAGCGCCGCAGCAGCTCCTCATCAATCACATGTTTCACAGACGGTTTCTCCAGTTTCCGTGACTGTGCAGCAATTCGCCTCCAATGCCATTGATGTGAGTCAAACAAGGGCACAGATGCGATGCAGGCGGTTTATCATCGGGGAGCGGGCCCGCCGGGGCCTGCGGGGTCTTCACGCCATGGATATCGAAAACATCAAAGTCGCTTGCTCCAGTTGCAACCTGCGCGAACTGTGTCTGCCTCTGGGCCTGAGCGCGGAGGAGATGCAAAAGCTCGACCATGTCATCTCCACGCGCCGGCGCGTCAAGCGGGGCGCCGCCCTGTTCAATGCGGGGGATCCCTTCACATCGCTGTACGCGGTGCGCTCGGGCTTTTTCAAGACCAGCGTCACCAGCGCCGATGGGCGCGATCAGGTCACCGGCTTTCAGATGGCCGGCGAGATCATTGGCATGGACGGCATCGTCCATGACAAGCACTCGTGCGCGGCCATCGCCCTGGAAGATGCCGAAGTCTGCGTGCTGCCGTTCGACCGGCTGGAGCAGTTGTCGCGCGAATTCCGCACGCTGCAACATCACATCCACAAAATCATGAGCCGCGAGATCGTGCGGGATCACGGCGTCATGCTGCTGCTGGGCAGCATGCGGGCCGAAGAGCGGCTGGCGGCCTTCCTGCTCAACCTGGTGCAGCGGCTGCATGCGCGCGGCTTTTCCCAGTCCGAACTCATTTTGCGCATGACGCGCGAGGAAATCGGCAGCTACCTGGGCATGAAGCTAGAAACCGTCAGCCGCACCTTCTCGCGCTTCATGGACGAAGGCATCATCGAGGTGAAGCAGCGCTACGTACACATCAAGAACACGCAAGCCCTGCAGATGCTGGTCAACCCACAGTCCAACGGCTGCGCCGCTTCCTGAGCCGGTCTCATCGCTGGGGCCTGGGCAAGATTCAGGCGATTCAGGCCCGAGGCGTGCAGCGGCCGCCGCAGCCCTCGGCAGGCTCGGCGGGTGGCGCTTGACAACCGGGCGGACGCTGTTGAGGCGGTACCGGGCAACGGTTCACCTCGAACGGGGACATGGACAGCATGGTCGTCAGAAAGCCAGAGGCCATCGTCACCGCCCAGAAGAAAAAGAAAGCCACCGTATAGACGGCCATGCGCGGGGCTTCCAGCGGCTGCCCGCGCCAGTGCAACTCCCCTGGGTCCACAAAGGCAAACACCACCATTTCCAGCACCGCCGCCATCAGGAAGGCGGGCCAGGCGATCCACATCAGTCGCTGAGCCAGCATGGGGCGCTCCTTGGGTGTGTGAGGCAGGGCAAGCCGTCGGGTCATCAATCCTTGGGCACGGTGGGGCTGGCCGCGTGGTTGCGGGCCTTGTGGGCCGGCGTCACGCTCAGTTCCAGCGCGGCGCGCTGCTCGGGGCTGAGTTTTTCCAGCAACTCGGCGTCGAGAGTCACGGCTGGCGGCGGCGTGCGATCCAGCACGGGGTCGGCCCGGGTGACGGCCAGGTAGATCGTGAACATCGACGCCACCACCACGGCCAGCGGGCCAGCCAACACCAGCCACACATAGGGCTCGCGGTACCAAGGCGCGCCACGTCGCGCCGAGGCGGGATTGTTCAAGGGAGTGGTCATGGTGGTCATAGTCTATGCCTTTCTACAGGGCCATTCAGCGTGGCACGATGAAAACGGACTTTTCGGTCACGCGAATGCCCGGATCGGTGAGGGAAACGATATCGAAATGCACCGGGTGCGAGCCGGGCTCCGCGGCCCCCGGCGGCATCTGCACCGTCACGGCCACGGACCGGACCTCAGTGGGGCGAACCGCCACTTCCGCCTCCGAGACGATCTCGATCCCGGGCAGGCCGCTGACGGTCAGGCGATAGGTCTGCGCCTGCTCGGTGGCATTCATCAACTGCAGCCGGTACACGTTTTCGATGCGGCCAAACTCCACCATGCGCGCCAGCGCGCCTCGGTCCCGAATCACGTCCACCTTCAGCGGCGTGCGCAGCCACAAACTGGTGAACACCGCCAGCGTGATGGCCAGCAGAATGCCGCTGTACACCAGCACCCGTGGGCGCAAGACGCGGCGCAGCATCTGCCGGGCCGTCCAGCCCTGGGCCATGCCGTTTTGCGTCGAGTATTTGATGAGGCCGCGCGGATAGCCGACTTTGTCCATCACGTCGTCGCACACATCGATGCAAGCGCCGCAGCCGATGCACTCGTACTGCAGGCCATTGCGGATGTCGATGCCCGTGGGACACACCTGCACGCAGAGCGTGCAGTCCACACAGGCTCCCAGCCCCAGGGCCTTGGGGTCGGCCTTGCGCGAGCGCGGCCCGCGCGGCTCGCCCCGGGCCTGATCGTAGGTGACGATCATCGTGTCCTTGTCGAACATGGCGCTCTGGAAGCGCGCATACGGGCACATGTATTTGCACACCTGCTCGCGCAGGAAGCCGGCGTTGCCATAGGTGGCAAAGCCATAGAAGAAGATCCAGAACGTCTGCCACGGCCCCAGTTCCCACTGGATCACGGCCGCGCCCAGTTCGTGAATGGGGGTGAAGTAGCCCACGAAGGTAAAGCCCGTCCACAGGCCGAAGGCCGCCCACAGCACATGCTTGAGGCCCTTGGTGCCGAATTTGCGCAGCGACAGGGGCGACTGATCCAGCCGCATGCGGGCCGATCGGTCACCCTCGACGCGGCGCTCGATCCACAGATAAATCTCGGTATAGACCGTCTGCGGGCAGGCATAGCCACACCACAGCCGCCCCGCAATGGCGGTAAAGAGAAAGAGGGCCAGCGCCGAGATGACGAGCAGGCCCGTGAGGTAGATGAAGTCCTGCGGATACAGGACCAGATTGAAGATGTAGAAGCGCCGGGCCTCCAGGTCGAACAGCACGGCCTGACGATCGTTCCAGGTGAGCCAGGGCAGACCGTAAAACACGATCTGCGTCAGCCACACCAGCGCCCAACGCCACTTGCTGAACAGTCCGCTGACCGAGCGCGGATAAATCTTCTGCCGCGCCGCGTAGAGCGAGATTTCGATTTCGTCGTCAGTGCCGCCGGCCGGTTGCGGACCGGCGGCCTTGGGGGTTTGCACGCTCACGGCTGCTTCAGCGTCCCGTCAGTTTTTGGGCCGGTTGGACAGGCCCCACACGTAGGCGGTCAGCACGTGGATCTGCTGCTCGGTCAGCAGATGGTTCTGCGCCGGCATGACGTTGGTGATACCTTCATTGATCGCGCGTGTCACCGCCTCCACCCCCCAGCCATGCAGCCAGATGTTGTCCGTCAGGTTGGGCGCGCCCAGCGCGGTGTTGCCCAAGCCTTCGGCACCATGGCAGGCGGCACAAGCCGCGTACTTCGGCTTGCCCAGGGTGGCGCGCACGCTGTCGTGCGGGCTGCCCGAGAGGCTCAGCACGTAGTGGGCCAGGTTGGTCACGTCTTCGGCCGTGCCCACGGCGGCGGCCATCGGCGGCATCACGCCCATGCGGCCGTGGGTGATGGTGGTGCGAATCGATTCGGGATCGCCCCCCCAGAGCCAGTCGTTGTTGGTCAGGTTGGGGAAGCCGCGGCTGCCGCGCGCATCCGAACCGTGGCACTGGGCGCAGTAGTTCATGAACAGGCGCTCGCCGATGGCCATGGCAGCCGGATCACCGGCGAGCTTTTCCGGCTCCATCTCGCTGAAAGCGGCATACAGCGGCGCGATGGCGTCGAGCTTGCGCTGCTTTTCGACCTCATACTGCCCGGCAGACGACCAGCCCAGCTTGCCCTGCATGCTGCCAAACATCGGATACAGCGCGCCATACAGCAGCCCAAAGACGACGGTGATGATGAACAGATACACCCACCACTTGGGCAGGGGGTTGTTCATCTCACGCAAATCTTCGTCCCACACATGGCCGGTGGTGTTGTCGCTGTGGGCCTTGACCTTGGTCGTCCCGCTCACCCACAGCAGGACCAGACAGGCGATGATGCTGATCAGGGTCAGCCCCGCCACATAGAGGTGCCAGAATTCGCTGGTGAAATCACTCATGATGTTTCTCTTGTGCTGGGGGACTTCTCACTCGTCCTTCAACGGGAGCTGGGCCGCCTCGTCGAAGCGGGCCTGATTGCGCTTGGACCACGCCCACCAGACGATGCCCAGGAAAATCACCAGGCTGATGACGGTAACGATGCTGCGCAGGTCGTTGACATCCATGTCCATCCCCTCCTATTCCGATTAACGAACCGCCGTGCCCAGGCTCTGGAGATAGGCAATCAGTGCGTCCATCTCCGTCTTGCCACGCACCTCCTCCACCGAGTTGGCAATTTCCTCGTCGGTGTACGGCGCCCCGAGCAGGCGCAGCGCCCGCATCCGCGCCGGCATGGCTTCGGCGTTGACCTGCTTGCGCTCCAACCAGGGGTAAGCCGGCATGTTGGACTCCGGCACCAGCGAGCGCGGATCGATCAGGTGCAAGCGGTGCCACTCATCGGAGTAGCGGCCACCGACTCGGGCCAGATCCGGGCCGGTGCGCTTGGAACCCCACTGGAACGGGCGGTCATAGACGAATTCGCCCGCCAGGGAGTAGTGGCCATAGCGCATGGTCTCGGCGTGGAAGGGACGGATCATCTGGGAATGGCAGGCGTAGCAGCCCTCCTTGATGTACACGTCGCGCCCGGCCAGTTGCAGCGCGGTGTAGGGCTTGACCCCCTCGACCGGCTGCGTGGTGGACTTCTGGAAGAACAGCGGCACGATTTCCACCAGCCCCCCGACCGCGATGACCAGCACGATCAGCACGATCATCAGGAAGTTGTTGGTCTCGATGCGCTCGTGGGTGAAACCCTTGGGAGATTCTTTTTGATTGGCCATGTTGCGCGACTCCATCAGGCGTGGGCAGGTGCGGGGATCTTGACGGCGGGCACAGCGCCGGCCTTGAGGCCCTCACGCGCGGTCATCCACACGTTCCAAGCCATGATGCACATGCCACCCAGATACATCAGCCCACCGACCAGCCGGATCACGTAGAAGGGATAGCTGGCCTTGACGGACTCGACGAAGGTGTAGGTCAGGGTGCCGTCGGGGTTGACGGCGCGCCACATCAGGCCCTGCATCACGCCGGCAATCCACATGGCGGCGATGTAGAGCACGATGCCGATGGTGGCGACCCAGAAGTGCAGCTCGATGGCGGGGACCGAGTACATCTTCTTCTGGCCGAACAGGCGCGGAATCAGGAAGTACAGCGAGCCCATGGACACCAGGCCCACCCAGCCGAGCGCGCCGGAGTGCACGTGGCCCACGGTCCAGTCGGTGTAGTGGCTCAGGGCATTGACGGTCTTGATCGACATCATCGGCCCTTCGAAGGTGGACATGCCGTAGAACGACAGCGACACGATCAGGAAGCGCAGGATCGGGTCGTCACGCAGCTTGTGCCAAGCGCCCGACAGCGTCATGATGCCGTTGATCATGCCGCCCCAGCTCGGCGCGAGCAGAATGAGGGAGAACACCATGCCCAGCGACTGCGCCCAGTCCGGCAGCGCGGTGTAGTGCAGGTGGTGCGGGCCTGCCCACATGTAGGTGAAGATCAGCGCCCAGAAGTGGACGATCGACAGCCGGTAGGAGTACACCGGGCGCTCGGCCTGCTTCGGGATGAAGTAGTACATCATGCCCAGGAAGCCGGCAGTCAGGAAGAAGCCCACCGCGTTGTGGCCGTACCACCATTGCACCATGGCGTCCTGCACGCCGGCATAGGCGGAATACGAATGCAGCAGGCTGGTGGGCACGGCGGCGCTGTTGACGATGTGCAGCAGCGCCACGGCCAGGATGAAGGCACCGAAGAACCAGTTGGCCACGTAGATGTGCTTGACCTTGCGGATGCCGATGGTGCCGAAGAACACGATGGCATAGGCCACCCACACCACGGCGATGAGCACGTCGATCGGCCAGATCAGCTCGGCGTATTCCTTGCCCTGGGTGTAGCCCAGCGGCAGGGAAATCGCAGCCAACACGATGACGAGCTGCCAGCCCCAGAAGGTGAAAGCGGCCAACGGGCCGGCAAAGAGGCGTGTGTGACAGGTGCGCTGCACCACGTAATAACTGGTGGCAAAGAGCGCGCAGCCGCCGAAGGCGAAGATCACCGCATTGGTGTGCAGCGGGCGCAAGCGGCCGTAAGAGAACCACTCGATGCCTAGGTTGAGCGCGGGCCAGGTGAGCTGAGCCGCGATGATCACGCCGACCAGCATGCCCACCACGCCCCAGACCACGGCCATGATGGCAAACTGCCTGACGACCTTGTCGTTATAGACGCCCGACTGGGCGTCCGTTGTTGTCACGGACATAAAAACTCCTCTCGAATTTCACCGTTGTGCAGTATCACCGCGGGCCGATCTGATGCGGTTGATATAGATCAATCGCCCCGAAGAATCCGTTCGCCTTCGCGCTCGACGTTGTCGAATTGCCCCGACTGCAGGGCCCACCAGAACAGGCCGATGATGCCCAGCACCAGCAGCACCGACAGGGGAATGAGGAGGTAGAGGATGTCCATGGCGTCACCTGGCAAGCGGTTGGGGTTCAGGAAGGGTGATGGGATCGGTGGCCAGCATGGGAATCCGCCCCAGGCGCATGGCGTTGCCAATCACCAGGAAAGAGCTCAACGCCATGCCCAGGCCGGCCGCCCAAGGGGGCATCCAGCCGACGATGGCCATCGGGACGGAAATGGCGTTGTAGCCACCCGCCCACCACAGGTTTTGTTTGACGATCTGCAGGGTGCGGCGGGCCTGCAGCACGGTCTGCACCACCTCGCTCAATCGCCCGCTCTGGACCACGAAATCGGACTGCGACTGCGTCAGCGGCGCCCCATGACCAAGGGCAAACGAGACGTCGGCACGCGCCAGGACAGGGCCGTCGTTGAGGCCGTCGCCCACCATGGCGATGGTGGCCCCCTGTTGCTGCAGCGCCACCACCTCCTGCAGCTTGCGCTCGGGGCTGGCTTCGGCCACCACCTCGTCCACGCCCACCTGCCGCGCCACGCGCTGCGCGGCGGCGAGTCGGTCGCCCGACAGCAGGTGCACGCGCAGGCCGTGCCGGCGCAGCGCCTCGATGGCCTCGGCGGCGTCGGCACGTACCCCCTCGTCCATCACGAACGTGGCCACCCAGCCCTGGGCGTCGGTGAGGTAGGCGCAGGGGGCATCGGCCACGGTGCGGCCTTCGGCGAGCAGGGCCTGCTCATCCAGCCCCACATGCCGGGCCGAGCCCAGGCGGTACTCCACCCCGCTGGCGGTGCGCAGCACCAGCCCGGCGCCCGGCACGTCGGTGACGGACTCTGCCGCCGACGCCGCCAGCAAACCCGGCACCTCGGCACGCGCGGCCTGTGCGATCGCCCGCGAGACGGGGTGCAAGGAGGCGGCACTCAGCGGCCAGGCCAGCGCCAGCGCGTCCTGCCGGCTCAGCCCGGTGCGGGCCAGCACCTCACGCAGCACCACCCGGTCCTGGGTGAGCGTGCCCGTCTTGTCGAACACGAACGTGTCCACCCGCGCCAGCGTCTCGAACGCCTGCAGGCGACGCACCAGGATGCCACGCCCGGCCAGCGCGCCGGCCGACGCCAGCATGGCCGCCGGCGTGGCCAGCGACAGGGCGCACGGGCAGGTCACGATGAGCACCGCCACCGCCACGGCCAGGGCCTTGTTGGGGTCGATTTGCCACCAATAGAAGCCCGCCAGCGCCGAAGCCAGCATCACCAGCACCAGGAAGGGCGCGGCAATGCGATCCACCAGCCGCACCAGACGGGGCTTTTCGGTGGAGGCCTGCTCCATGAGGGAGACGATCTGGGCAAAGCGGGTGTCGCGGCCCAGCCGGTCGATGCGCACCAGCGCGGTGCCGGCAAGGTTGTAGCTGCCGGCCACCACGGTTTCGCCCCGGCGGCGCGTCACCGGGTGGGATTCGCCGGTCAGCAGGGCTTCGTCCACGGTGGCGCCATCGCTGAGCACGGTGGCGTCTCCGGGAAAGGCTTGCCCCGCCTGCACGCGCACCACGTCACCCACGGCCAGCCGCTTGATGGAAACCGTCTCGAAGCCGCCATCGGCGGTCTGGCGCTCGCACTGCTCGGGCAGCCGGTTCATGAGGGCGTCCAGGGCGCCGGCGGTGCGGTCGCGCAGACGGAATTCGAGGTAGCGCCCCCCCAGCAGGAAAAAGACGAACATGGTCAGCGAGTCGTACCAGACGTCCTCGCCCCAGGGGCCGGTGGGGTCGTAGGTGGCCGCGACGCTGACGAAAAAGCACGCCAGGATGCCGATGGACACCGGCGTGTCCATGCCGATGCGCCCATGCCGCAAATCGCGCCAGGCGCTCTGGAAAAACGGACCGCTGGAAAAAACGACCACGGGCACGCTGAGCACGAAGCTCGCCCAGCGCAGCAGCTGATCGATGTCGGCCGGAATCTCGCCGGGCTGGGTGACGTAGGACGGCCACGCGTACATCATCACCTGCATCATGCAGAAACCGGCCACGAACAGGCGCCACAGCGCTTGGCGCGTCTCGGCCAGCCGCTGCTCCACGCCCAGGGCCTGTTGCATGGGCAGCAGGCGGTAGCCGGTGCGCCCCACCGCGCGGGCCAGCGTGGAAAGCCGCACGCGCTGTGGGTCCCAGCGCAGCGTGAGGCGACGGGTGGCGGCATGCACCTGGGCCGACTCCACGCCCGGCAGGCCGGCCAGCGCATCTTCCACGGTGTTGGCGCAAGCCGCGCAGTACATGCCCTGCACCATCAACACGGCTTCGGTGAGCGAGCGCTCACCCACGGTGCAGGCGCGGGTGAAATCGGCCTGCTCGACCGGGTCGTCGAGCACGAGGAAATCGTCGTCCACCGTCAGGGGGCCACGGTGGGCAGGCTGCGCGCCGTCGGGCGATTCGAGCGGCGTGGCCGGCTCCTGCGGCACCGCATGTGCCGGGCGCGCGGCAGGCGCGGTGGCGCCCGATTGCTGAACCACGGTGGAATCCGACATTGGCCGAGCATACCAGCCCTGGCCGGGGAACGGTTTGACTTATGTCAACAGCGCCGGCGCGACTGCAGGCCGGCACGCCACAAGGCCACCAGGGCAAGGCAGAATGGGAGCCGTCTCATTGACGATCAGGAGAACCTCATGTACAAGCGCATTCTCGTGGCCACCGACGGCTCCAAGCTCTCCAACCTGGCGGTGCAGCACGCCCTCAAGCTCGCCGACGTCACCGGCGCCGAGGTGGTGGCCCTGAAGGTGGTGCCCCGCTACCCGCAAACCTACTTCGAAGGCGGCGTGGCCCTGGCGGCCGAAGAGATCAAGCGCATCGAAAAAGAATGGCAGGCCGAGGCGATGGAAGTGGTCAACGCCGTCAAGGCCGAAGGACAGAAGATGGCGGTCAAGGTCAAGCCCGCCACGGTCAAGTCCGATCTGGTGGCCGAAGCCATCATCGCCGCGGCCAAGAAGCACAAGGCCGATCTGATCGTCATGGCCTCGCACGGTCGCCGCGGCCTCAAGCGCCTGCTGCTGGGCAGCGAAACGCAGCAGGTGCTCACGCACTCGCACATCCCGGTGCTGGTGCTGCGCTGAAGCGTCGCCCCCCAGCGGGCCTGCGGCTCATCCGGCGAACAGGTCGCGGTAGCGCTCGCGCAGCTGGTTTTTCTGCACCTTGCCCATGGCGTTGCGGGGCAGTTCGTCCAGCACGAAGCAACGCTTGGGCACCTTGTAGTTGGCCAGCCGGCCCTTGAGGGCGGCCAGCACCGCTTCGGGCTGCAAGGCCGCCCCCGGCTGGGCGATGAGCACGGCCACGCCCACTTCGCCAAAGTCGGGGTGGGGCACGCCCACCACCGCGCTTTCGGCCACGCCGGGCAGTTCGTTGATCGCGCCTTCCACCTCAGCCGGATAGACGTTGTAGCCGCCGCTGATGATGAGGTCTTTGCTGCGCCCGACGATGGTGACGTAGCCGCGTTCGTCCTGCAGGCCCACGTCGCCGGTCTTGAACCAGCCGTCGGCGGTGAATGCCTCGCGGGTTTTCTCAGGCATGCCCCAATAGCCCTGGAACACATTGGGGCCGCGCACCTCGATGCCGCCGATCTGCCCCGGCGGCAACGGCTCGCCCCCCTCCCCAGCGATGCGCAGCGCCACGCCGGGCAGCGGAAAGCCCACCGTGCCGCCGCGCCGCTCGCTTTGGCCGCCGTGGCGCGGGTCGGCGCGGTAGGGGTTGGAGGTGAGCATCAGCGTCTCGCTCATGCCGTAGCGTTCCAAAATGGTGTGGCCGGTGCGCTCGCGCCAGGCGTTGAACGTGTCGATGAGCAAGGGCGCCGAGCCCGAGATGAACAGCCGCATCGGCCGCACGGCTTCGGGGCTGAGCCCGGGCTCGGCCAGCAGCCGCACGTACAACGTGGGCACGCCCATGAACACGGTGGCGCAGCCCAGCCAGCGCAGGGTCAGCTTCGGGTCGAAGCGCCCCATCCACCGCATGGGGCTGCCGTTGATCAGCGCCCCATGGATGGCCACGAACAAGCCATGCACGTGGAAAATGGGCAAGGCGTGGATGAGCACGTCATCGGGCTGCCAGCCCCAGTAGTCGCGCAGCATGAGCGCATTGCTCAGCAAGTTGCCGTGGCTGAGCATGGCGCCTTTGCTGCGGCCCGTGGTGCCGCTGGTGTAGAGGATGGCGGCCAGATCGTCGGCCTGGCGCGGCACGGGGGCGTGCGCATCGCTGTGGTGGGCGGCACGCTCCAGCAGGCTGCCGGTGCGGTCGTCGTTGAGCGTGAACACATAGGCCGTACCCGCTCGGAAGGCGATTTGGCTGACCCAGCCGAAATTCGCCCCGGTGCAGACGACCACGGCGGGCTGCGCGTCGCCGATGAAGTATTCGATCTCGGCCCGCTGGTAGGCCGTGTTCAGGGGCAGGAAGACGTAGCCGGCACGCAGCGTGGCCATGTACAGCGCCAGCGCCTCCACGGATTTGTCCACCTGCGCGGCCACCCGGGCGCCGGGCGGCAGGTCCAGCGAAGCCAGCAGATTGGCCATCATGGCGCTGGCGCGGTCCAGGTCGCGCCAGGAATAGACGAGGCCCGTGTCCGTCTCCACGGCCCAGCGGTCCAGATCGGCGGGGAAGGCGGCGCGCAAATGGGTCCAGACGTTGTGATCGTTCGAAGCAGGCATCATGGGAGCGTGCAGTTCGGTGAAGGAAACCGGGTGGGTCGAAGGCTGGCTGGCGGGCTCAGGCCGCCGGCCGGCGCGCGGCCCACACCCACAGCGCGGCCCCGGCCAGCACCATGGGCAGGCTGAGCCACTGGCCCATGCTCAGGCCCAGTCCCAACAGGCCCAGATGGGCATCGGGCTCGCGGAAGAACTCGGCCAGGAAGCGGAAGCTGCCATAGCCCACCAAAAAGGCCGCCGACACCTCGCCCAAGTGGCGCGGGCGGCGGGCGTACAGCCACAGCAGCACGAACAGCAGCAAGCCCTCCAGCAGCGCCTGGTACAGCTGCGAAGGGTGGCGCGGCAGCGGCCCGGCCCCGGGAAACACCATCGCCCACGGCAAGGCGGGGTCGGCCACCCGCCCCCACAGCTCGCCGTTGATGAAGTTGCCCAGCCGCCCTAGCGCCAGCCCGGTTGGCACGCACGGCGCCACGAAGTCCATCACCTGCAGCCACGGGCGCTGGCGCGTGTGCGCGAACCACGCCATGGCCAACAACACCCCCAGTAGGCCGCCGTGAAAGCTCATACCGCCTTCCCACACGGCCAGCACGCGCCAGGGCTCGGCCAGGTACTCCAGCGGCTTGTAGAACAGCACATAGCCCAGGCGCCCGCCCAGTACCACGCCCACCACGCCCAGGAACAGGATGTCCTCCACGTCGCGCCGCTGCCAGGCGCTCTGGCGGTAAGGCCAGTGGGCCAGCCGCAGCCGCCCCAGCCACAGAAACAGGCCAAAACCGGCCAGATACATCAGGCCATACCAGTGGATGGCCAGCGGCCCGATCTGCAAGGCCACCGGGTCGATCTGCGGGTGCTGCAGCATGGGCGCGACGTCAGTCCAGCAGCGACAGGTCGCGCACCGCGCCCTTGTCGGCGCTCATGGCGAGCATGGCGTAGGCCTTCAGGGCGGCCGAGACCTTGCGTGCGCGCGGCTTGGCCGGCTTCCAGCCCAGGGCGTCCTGCTCGGCGCGGCGGCGTTGCAGCTCGGCGTCGTCCACCACCAACTGGATGGCGCGGCGCGTCACGTCGATGCGAATCAGGTCGCCCTCGCGCACCAGGCCGATCACGCCGCCGGCGGCCGCCTCGGGCGAGACGTGGCCGATCGACAGCCCCGACGTGCCCCCGGAGAATCGTCCGTCGGTCAGCAAGGCACACACCTTGCCCAAGCCCTTGGACTTGAGGTAGGACGTGGGGTAGAGCATCTCCTGCATGCCGGGGCCGCCGCGCGGGCCTTCGTAGCGGATCACCACCACGTCGCCCGGGCGGATCTGGTCGCCCAGAATGGCCTCCACGGCCGCGTCCTGGCTCTCGAACACCCGGGCCGGCCCTTCGAACACCCGCAGCACCGAGGTGGGCACGCTGGTGGTGTAGCGCAGCTCCTCCACCTCGTACATGCTTTCGTCGATGCCGGCGGTCTTGACGATGCAGCCGTCCACCGCCAGGTTGCCGTAGAGCACGGCCAGGCCGCCGTCGCGGGAGTAGGCGTGTTCGACGCTGCGGATGCAGCCAGCCTGCCGGTCCAGGTCGAGCGAAGGCCAACGGGTGTTCTGGCTGAAGGCCACCTGGGTGGGAATGCCGGCCGGGCCGGCCATGTAGAAGGTCTTGACGGCCTCAGACGGCTGGCGCGCCACGTCCCACTGGTCGAGCGCGTCTTTCAGGGTGGGGCTGTGCACGGTGGCCACCTGGGTATGCAGCAAGCCGGCGCGGTCCAGCTCGCCCAGAATGCCCATCACCCCGCCGGCGCGGTGCACGTCCTCGATGTGGTACTTGTTGGTGTTGGGCGCCACCTTGCACAGCGTGGGCACGCGGCGCGAGAGGCGGTCGATGTCGGCCATGGTGAAGTTCACCTCCGCCTCGCGGGCGGTGGCCAGCAAGTGCAGCACGGTGTTGGTGGAGCCGCCCATGGCAATGTCCAGCGCCACGGCGTTTTCGAACGCCTCGAAGGTGGCGATGGCGCGCGGCAGCACCGAAGCGTCGTCCTGCTCGTAGTAGCGCTTGCACAGTTCCACCACCAGCCGCCCGGCACGGCGGAACAACTGCTCGCGGTCGGCGTGGGTGGCCACCACCGTGCCATTACCCGGCAAGCTCAGACCCAGCGCCTCGGTCAGGCAGTTCATCGAGTTGGCGGTGAACATGCCCGAGCAGGAGCCGCAGGTCGGGCAGGCCGAGCGCTCCACCTCGGCCACGGTGGCGTCGTCCACCTGGGTGTCGGCGGCCATCACCATGGCATCGACCAGGTCGAGCTTCTTGATCTGCACCGTCTGCTCGCCGGGTACCGCCAGGCGCACCTTGCCGGCTTCCATCGGCCCGCCGGAGACGAACACCACCGGAATGTTCAGCCGCATGGCCGCCATCAGCATGCCGGGCGTGATCTTGTCGCAGTTGGAGATGCACACCAGCGCGTCGGCGCAGTGCGCGTTGACCATGTATTCCACGCTGTCGGCGATCAGCTCGCGGCTGGGCAGCGAGTACAGCATGCCGTCGTGGCCCATCGCGATGCCGTCGTCCACGGCGATGGTGTTGAATTCCTTGGCCACGCCGCCGGCGGCCTCGATCTCGCGCGCCACGAGTTGCCCCAAGTCCTTCAGGTGCACATGGCCGGGCACGAACTGCGTGAAGCTGTTGGCCACGGCGATGATGGGCTTGTCGAAATCGCCGTCTTTCATGCCGGTGGCGCGCCAGAGCGCGCGCGCGCCGGCCATGTTGCGGCCATGGGTGGTGGTGCGGGAGCGGTAGGTAGGCATAAGCGATCGACTGCCTGGGCAGGGTGAAGGGACACACAGAGAAAGAGAAAAAGCATTATCGCCGAGCCCGCAAAAACCGTTCAGCCCCACCCGACCAACCGCGGCAGCCTCCCCCGTGGAGCCCCGCTTTTCATGAGATCAAGCACGCCGGGGGGATCGCCGCCTGCAGCCCCCATCGTCGGCTGCCGGGTAACAACACCGCCCTAAAGTTCCAGGCCCAATACCCGATAAAGCACTCAACGAGCTTTCCAAAAGGTTCGTGGTCAAGCCGGCATGGGGTTGGTTTGACAGCGGCAGACAATGCCGGCGCCTCTTTCGCCCAAAGGAGCATCACATGTCTCTTACCATCAACACCAACATTTTGTCGTTGAACGCTCAACGCAACCTGTCTACCAACAGCGCCGCGCTGGGCACGACGATCCAGCGCCTATCCTCCGGCTTGCGCATCAACAGCGCCCGCGACGATGCGGCGGGGTTGGCGATTTCTGAGCGCTTCGGCACGCAGGTACGCGGCCTCAACGTGGCCATCCGCAACGCCAACGACGGCATCTCGCTGGCCCAAACGGCCGAAGGCGCTTTGTCCAACATCGGCAACAACCTGCAGCGCATCCGCGAACTGGCCGTGCAATCGGCCAACGCCACCAACTCCGCCTCCGACCGC
>NZ_SNYL01000001.1:15884-260737 GCF_004363315.1 Tepidicella xavieri | reverse complement strand
ACGGCCGAAGGCGCTTTGTCCAACATCGGCAACAACCTGCAGCGCATCCGCGAACTGGCCGTGCAATCGGCCAACGCCACCAACTCCGCCTCCGACCGCGCCGCCCTGCAGGCCGAAGTGGCCCAATTGGTCGGCGAAATCAGCCGCATTGCCGAATCCACCAACTTCAACGGCCTCAAACTGCTGGATGGCAGTTACAAAAACCAGAACTACCAGGTCGGTGCCAACGCCGGCGACACCATCTCCATCTCCGTGGCCGACAGCCGCGCCGCTGCGCTAGGCGCCACCACGCTGGCCTCTGTAGCGGATGCCGCCGACGAGCGCATCGCAAGCAATGTGGCAGTATCGGGGGCTTTGACCATCAATGGGGTTGCCATCGACACTTCCGGCTTGGCCAACGGCGACATTTCGGGACTCATCGGCCGCATCAACGATCAAAGCAGCGCCACCGGCGTGACGGCCGCGCGCGCCACCGTCACCCAAGCGGTCATTGCATCGACCGACTTAGGTGCCGGTGAAAGCGGGGCGATCCGACTCAACGGCACGGCCATCTCGATCAATGACACCCAGGGTGCCAGCCCAGCCGCCTTGGTGGCTCGCATCAATGAATTCAGCACCCAGACCGGCGTCACAGCGGAAGTACTGGCTGGCAACAATATTCGCTTCACCAGCTCCATCGGCGCAGACATCGTCATCCAAGACTATGGCACCAACACGGTGTTTGGTGACGTGACCACGGAAAGCACCTTCGTGGCAGGCATTGAACTGCGCACCCGCGCCGGCGGCACCATCACCGCAGCAGGCGCCGTTGCCGGTAGTTTGTATGCAGCCTCCACTGGCGCCAACGCCGGCGAAGCAAACACGTACACGGTCAACGGTTTGAGTGTGACCACGGTGGAAAATGCGAACAATGCCATCAAAGCGGTGGACTTCGCGTTGCAGAGCGTCAACAGCGCCCGCGCCGACCTGGGTGCGGTACAAAACCGCTTCAACGCCGTGGTGGCCAATCTGCAGGTCAATGCCGAAAACCTGTCGGCATCGCGCAGCCGGATTCAAGACGCCGACTTCGCGGCAGAAACCGCAGCCCTGAGCCGGGCGCAAATTCTGCAGCAGGCCGGCACCGCCATGGTGGCCCAAGCGAACCAGTTGCCCCAAGGGGTACTGGCGCTCCTGCGCTGATGGCCGTCGGTCAAGCCGGAAAGGGGAGGAACCTAGGTTCTTCCCCTTTTTTTCCATTGGCAGATCCTCACGAATCTGATACGCTGGCAGTCTAATGCAACGGGAGTCGCACGATGGCAAGCATCTCCTCTTTGGGCATCGGCAGCAGTGGGCTGGATATCCGCTCCATCGTCGACCAGCTGGTGAAGCTGGAAAAGCGGCCGCTGGCCCAAATCCAGTCCCGCGTCACGGTGGCCGAGACACGGATCTCGGCCCTGGGGCAGCTGCGGTCGGCCGTCGCTGAATTTCAAGACGCTGCGCGTGCCTTGCAACGCCCCACCACATACAGCGCCACGCAGGCCAATTCATCGGCACCCAATCTGGTATCGGCGCGATCGGCGGTCACGGCCCTGCCCGGTATTTACAGCGTCTCGGTGAGCCAAATCGCTCAGGGCCAAACACTCGTTTCCCCCAACAACAGCCCCGCCGATTTGTTCAGCCCCACCGCTGCGGTGGGCGCCGGCACGCTCACCATCCAGATGGGGCGTTTCGATGGCCCGAGCTTCACACCGGGCATCGCCAGCCCGCTGGTGGTTGATGTGACCGACACCGACACCCTGGTGGATGTGGCGCGCAAAATCAATGAGGAAGGTCGCGGCGTCAGCGCCAGCGTGATCAATGTCGACGGTGGCCAACGCCTGGTGCTGCGATCACGGGAAACCGGCGTGAATCAAGCGTTTACCGTGGCCGTGGCCGAGAGCCCCTTGCAGCCGGGGCTGGCGCGGCTGTCCTTTGATGGCAGCGCCTCCAGCAGCCTGGAGCGTACCGTCACGGCACAAAACACCTTGGCCACGGTGGACGGTATCGCCGTGGAATCTTCCAACGCCACCCTCAGCGACATCATCCCCGGCACCACGCTGACGGTTTCAGGCCCCACCAGCACACCGGTCACGGTCACTGTCCAGCGCGATACCGCAGTCACCCGCAAAGCCGTCGAAGACTTTGTGAGCGCCTACAACCAGCTCAACGCTTTGCTGGCCGATGCTTTGCAGTTCGACCCCCAAACCAAGGTCGCTGGCCCCTTCCAAGGCGATGTCACGGTCATCAACACGCAATCGGCCTTGCGCCAGGCCTTGGGGCAGCGACTGGAAACCGGCTCCTCATTCCAGAACCTGTCTCAGCTCGGCATCCGGATGCAGAAAGACGGTTCGCTGCAAATCGAAGACAACGAGCGCCTCACCGCGGCTCTAGCAGACCCGCAAAACGTGCGGCGTTTTTTCACCTCGTCTGGTCAAACGGGGGGCTCCGCGGGGCTGGCTGACCGACTGGTAGACTTCACCCGCTCCTTGCTCGATGAAGGCGGCCGGCTGAGCCAGAAGCAGCAATCGCTCAACGGCGTGCTCGACCAACTTCGCTCGCAGACCGATCGGGTCAACCAGCGCGCGCAAGCCGCTGAGGAACGGCTGTTGCAACAATTCAGCCGGCTCGACGCCAACCTGGCCCAACTCAATGCGCTCAATCAGTATGTGAGCCAGCAGATCCAGGCCTGGAACAACACCAATAAAAAATAGAACTGGGGGCCAATGCCCCCTTTTTTTTGCGTGTTGACCACAGCGCTTTTGTCGAAAAATTGATGAACCGCAGCAGGTAAAGCCTCAAGTGGCCCAACCTGCCAGGAGGTGGCAGCGGATGTTCACATGACCGCTTCGCCGTATCTCACGATCGATACCTGGAGTTCATCATGGCGACCACGATCAACACGAACATCTTTTCGCTGAACGCCCAGCGCAATTTGGCCAAAAACTCTGCCGCTTTGGGCACGACGATCGAGCGGCTCTCCTCGGGCCTTCGAGTCAATTCGGCCAAGGACGATGCCGCCGGCCTGGCCATCGCGGAGCGCTTCACCACCCAAATCAGGGGCCTCAATCAGGCCGTGCGCAACGCCAACGACGGCATCTCGCTGGCTCAAGTGGCCGAAGGCGCTTTGTCCAACATCGGCAACAACCTGCAGCGCATCCGCGAACTGGCCGTGCAATCGGCCAACGCCACCAACTCCGCCTCTGACCGCGCCGCCCTGCAGGCCGAAGTGGCCCAATTGGTCGGCGAAATCAGCCGCATTGCCGAATCCACCAACTTCAACGGCCTCAAACTGCTGGATGGGTCGTACAAGCTGCAACAATACCAAGTGGGTGCCAATGCCGGAGACACCATCGGCGTCTCTGTGGCTGACGCACGGGCCACCGCCTTGGGAGCCACCACGCTGACCTCCGACCCCGATGGACTGACGGAGCGCATCCCCAGCAACGTAGCCGTCAATGGCACCTTTGTGGTCAACGGCGTCAACATCGACACCTCGGGCTTGACCAATGGCGACATCAGCGGCCTGATTGCACGCATCGATGCACAAAACAGCGCCACCGGCGTCACGGCAGCCCGTGCCACCGTCACCCAAGCCAATTTCGCGGTTGCCCCCCTGACTGGCACAGACATCGGGGCGATCCGGATCAACGGCACTGCAATCAGCTTCTCGCAGGCTCAGGGGGCGACCGTCGCCGACATCGTGGAACGCATCAACGAATTCTCGACCCAAACCGGCGTCACCGCAGAAGCCAATGGCACCAGCGTCCGGCTCATCAGTTCCACCGGTGCCGACATCAAGCTGCAAGACTTTGGCGCAACCCTGACAGGCGGAGCCACCATCTTCACAGGCATTACCACCGAAGAAACTTTTGTCGCCGGGATTGAACTGCGCACCCGCGTCGGCGGCACCATTACCGTGACCGGCACCGCAGCTGCGGACTTGTTCGCAGACACCACCAACGGCGAAGCCAATACCTACACGGTCAACGGCCTGACGATTGCAACCGTCGAAGGCGCCAACAATGCCATCAAAGCGGTGGACTTCGCGTTGCAGAGCGTCAACAATGCCCGCGCCGATCTCGGGGCGGTGCAAAACCGCTTCAACGCCGTGGTGGCCAACCTGCAGGTCAATGCCGAAAACCTGTCGGCATCGCGCAGCCGGATTCAAGACGCCGACTTCGCGGCAGAAACCGCCGCCCTGAGCCGGGCACAAATTCTGCAGCAGGCCGGCACTGCCATGGTGGCCCAGGCAAACCAGGTGCCTCAGGGGGTGCTGCAGCTCCTGCAACGCTGACGCGCGCTCTGCCACCTCACAAAACCCCGGCTTCGGCCGGGGTTTTGCTTGAAGCGGCTCAAGATGTCGGCATCATCGCCGATAAAAAGGACATATCTCCTATTCGAGGTCATCCATGATGAATCGCCCCTTCTCCGCAGGCATGTCGGCATACCGCGACGTGGACATTCATACCCGCGCCTCCACCATGGATCAACACGAGCTGGTGGCGATGATGTACGAAGGCGCGCTGGAGAGCGTGGCGCGTGCCCGGGGCGCCCTCCAGCAAGGCGATATCGAGACGAAAGTGCTCGAAATCCAACGGGCTGTCCGCATCTTGCAAGAAGGCTTGCGCACCAGCCTCGACCTAGAAAACGGTGGGGAGCTGGCCGCCAACCTGGCCAATTTGTACGACTACTGCATTGTCCGGCTAACACAAGCCAATGGACACAATGACGAGGCGGCCCTGGCTGAAGTGGCTCGCCTCATCAAACCCATCGCTGAAGCGTGGCGGCAAATGCGCGCGCCCCTCGACAAGGGGGCGGCACCCAATGCTGCGCCCACCCCGTCGCCGTCAGCCGCCGACCCTGCGCCTTCTGCAACCACCCGTCGCATGGGCCACGTCTACAGCGCAGCAGTAGCGCTGGCCAGTGCCTGAGTATCTCTACAATCTGGGGGGTGAGTATCGATTCGTCCACCTGCACGGCCACCCCTAGCGGCGTGGCCCACCCCAAAACCATCAAGAGCTTCGTCAAGCGCGCGGGCCGCACCACCACGGGGCAGGCCAAGGCGTTTGAGCGCTGGGGGCCGCAGTTCATCCTGCCCTACCGCCCCGAGCCGCTGGACGCGGCCGCGGCCTTCGGCCGCTCGGCGCCGCTGGTGCTGGAAATCGGTTTTGGCATGGGGGAGGCCACGGCCCACATCGCCGCGCTGCGGCCCGACGACAATTTCCTGTGCTGCGAGGTCCATGAGCCCGGTGTGGGCGCCTTGCTCAAGCGCATTGGCGAACAGGGGCTGCGCAACATCCGCATCGTGCAGCACGACGCGGTGGAGGTGCTGGCTCACATGCTGACCGAAGCCAGCCTCGACGGGGTGCACGTGTTTTTCCCCGATCCCTGGCACAAAAAGCGCCACCACAAGCGCCGCCTGATACAGCCGCCCTTGGTGGCCCAGTTGGCCAGCCGCCTCAAGCCCGGCGGCTACCTCCATTGCGCCACCGACTGGCAGCCCTATGCCGAGCAGATGCTGGCGGTGCTCAGCGCCGAGCCCACCCTGCTGAACGCCGCGGCCGATGCCGGCCTGGGTGGCTACGCGCCCAAGCCCGATTACCGCCCGCTGACGAAATTCGAGCAGCGCGGCCTGCGGCTGGGCCACGGGGTGTGGGATGTGGTGTTCCGCCGCCGCGCCGACTGAACACGCCCCATGCCCATCGCGCCCCCTTGCCCTCCCGAATGGCTGGCCGGCCTGGATGCCTTGGCCGAACGCGCCATCGGCCTGTCTGAGCCCAACCCACGGGTGGCCTGCCGCCTCATCACCCGCGACGGGCGCTGGTTCGAAGGGCACACACAGCACGCGGGGGGGCCGCATGCCGAGGTCATGGCCCTGCGCAGCGCCCAGGCCGCTGGCGTATCGGTCCAAGGTACCACCGCCATCGTGACCCTGGAGCCTTGCAGCCACCATGGTCGCACCCCGCCGTGCTGCGACGCGCTCATCAACGCGGGCGTCGGGCACGTGATCGTGGCGCTGCAAGACCCCAACCCCCAGGTGGCCGGACGCGGCATCGCCCGCCTGCGCGACGCTGGCATCCGGGTGGATGTGCTTGATCCCACCCACCCCCTGGCCCTGGCCAGCCGGGCGCTGAACGTCGGGTTTTTCAGCCGCATGGAGCGCCAGCGCCCCTGGGTACGCATGAAGCTGGCCGCTTCGCTGGACGGGGCCACCGCTTTGCCCAACGGCGTGAGCCAATGGATCACGGGCGAAGCGGCCCGCCGCGATGGCCATGCCTGGCGCCACCGCGCCACCGCGGTGCTCACCGGCATCGGCACCGTGCGTTCCGACGATCCGCGCCTGGACGTGCGGCTGGTGCCGGCTTCGCGCCAGCCGGTGCGGGTCATCGTCGATTCGCGGCTCGAAACCCCACCCCAAGCCCGCGTGTTGCAGCCGCCGGGGCCGGTATGGATTTACACCGCTGCCGATGCCGCGCGCAGCGCCGCAGCCCGGGCCGCGCTGCAAGCCCAAGGCGCCCAAGTCATCGACTGCCCCGGGCCGCCCAAAGCCGCGGGCGGCAGCCCGAAAGTGGACCTGGCGGCCATGATGCGCGATTTGGCCCAGCGTGAGGTCAATGAGCTGCACGTGGAGGCAGGGCATCAGCTCAACGGCTCGCTGCTGCGCGAAGGGCTGGTGGATGAGGTGCTGCTGTACCTGGCCCCGCGCCTGCTGGGGCCTGGGGCCGGGCTGGCGCAGATCGGGCCTTTCGAAGCCTTGGCCCAGGGCATCGCTCTGAGCTTCATCGACCTGACGCCGGTGGGCGACGATGTGCGCATCCGCGCCCACGTATGCCCCCGCCCCTGAAGCGCGCCGCTGCATCCCCCGCGCCGATGGCACACGCCCCCAAAAACCCGGCCATACCCATGCGCGACGGCGTATCGCCCAGCTGCGTGGCGCTGCCCCGGCTGCGCCACAGCCCTTGGCCGACGCTGCTGGACTTTCTGGCCGAGCGGCTGCCGCGCGTCAGCCGCGACGAATGGGCGCAGCGCATGGCCAGCGGCGAAGTGGTGGACGACGCCGGGCAGCCACTGCCCCCGCACGCCCCCTACCGTCACGGCGCCCGGGTGTACTACTGGCGCACCCTGCCCCAGGAGCCCGACATCCCTTTTCAGGCGCAGGTGCTGTTCCGCGACGAGCGCCTGCTGGTGGCCGACAAGCCCCACTTCCTGCCCGTGACGCCCGGTGGCCGCTACGTGCGGCAAAGCCTACTGGTGCGCCTCAAGCACGCGCTGAATCTGCCGGACTTGAGCCCCCTGCACCGCATCGATCGCGAAACCGCCGGCCTAGTGGTGTTCAGCCTGCGGCCGCAAGACCGCGACGCCTATCAGCGCCTGTTCCGGGAGCGGCGCGTGCACAAAACCTACGAAGCCATCGCCCCGGCCGACGCGCACCGGCGCTGGCCGCTGACCCGGCGCAGCCACATCCTGGAATGCGAAGCGGCGTTCTACAAAATGCGCGAAGCCGCCCCGCACGAAGGCCGCCCGCCCAACAGCGAAACCCACATCGACTGCATCGAGCAGCGCGGCCCGTGGGCGCTATACCGCCTGCACCCGGTGACGGGGCGGCGCCACCAGTTGCGCGTGCACATGCAAGGGTTGGGGCTGCCCATCGTGGGCGACCAGTTCTACCCCGTGGTGCGCCGCCAGCCCGGTGAGCCGGAAGACTTCGCCACCCCGCTGCGCCTGCTGGCCCGCGCCATCGCCTTCGACGACCCGGTCACGGGCGAGCACCGCTGCTTCGTCAGCCAACGCCAGCTCGACTGGCCCGCGACGCCTGAGCCCACGGAGCCGCGCGATCACTCCGCCACGCTCGGGCTCCAGAACGCCTGCGACACATAAGGCAGCTTGCGCAGCGTGGCGGCCAGCCGGTCGAGTTCCTCGCCATCGACCGAAGTGGCCAGCAGCACAGCTTCCACCTCCACCTCGCGCTCGCCAAAAGGCGTGACCTCGATCTCGCGCACGGGGTATTGGGCCTGCTCCAGCACCTGCTCCACGGCGGCCAGCACTTCGGCTTGGCGCTCCTTGAGCGCGATCACGTAGAAGGTGTTGGTCACCTCCACATCCGGCGTGTCGATGGGTGCGCGGTTGATGCGGTTGACCACCGGCCGCAGCAGCGTGTTGGCCGACAGCACGAGGATGGTGCCCAGGATGGCTTCGGCCAGCATGTCGGCGCCGGCCGCAGCGCCCACCGCGGCCGAGCCCCAGAGCGTGGCCGCTGTGTTGATGCCGCGTACATTCCCTTCTTCGCGCATGATCACGCCCGCCCCCAGAAACCCCACGCCCGAGACCACATAGGCCAGCACATGCAGCCCCCCCGGCGTGCCGCCATAGATGCTGTGCAGCCGAAACGCCAGGTCCACGAACAAGGCCGAACCCACCGCCACCAGCACGTTGGTGCGCAAACCAGCGGTGCGCTGGCGAATCTGCCGCTCCAGCCCGATGATGCCACCAAGCACGAAAGCCGCCACCAGGCTGACGGTGGAATTGAGCAGCGACCACCCATCGAAATGTTGCACCGCCAGCAGCATGGCACCCTCCTCGCCTGTTGATTGTGTTCAAAGGCCGGGATGGTAAACGATGGCCACGTCAACATCGTGACAAAACACGTTACACTGGCGCGGCTTTTGGGGCGACCGCCCGCCCCATCATCTCTCATGGAAGCCTTCCTCATCTCCACCGGCCTGGTGGCCCTTGCCGAAATCGGCGACAAGACGCAACTCCTGGCCCTGCTTCTGGCCGCCCGCTTTCGCAAGCCTTGGCCCATCTTCTGGGGCATTCTGGCGGCCACGCTGGCCAACCATGCGCTGGCCGGCGGTATCGGCCTGCTGGTGGCACGCTGGCTCACCGACGACGTGCTGCGCTGGGTGCTGGGCATCGGCTTTCTGGCCATGGCGGCCTGGATGCTCATCCCCGACCGGCTCGATGACGACACCCCCTCGGCACGCAGCCGCTGGGGGGTGTTTGGCACCACCTGCGTGGTGTTTTTCCTGGCCGAGATGGGCGACAAAACCCAGGTGGCCACCGTCGCCTTGGCGGCCCGTTTTCAAGACTGGCTGGCCGTGGTGGCGGGCACCACGCTGGGCATGATGATCGCCAATGCGCCGGCCGTCTGGCTCGGCGACCGCATGGCGCATCGCCTGCCCGTGCGCGCCATTCATCTGGGCGCGGCGGCCCTGCTGGCGGCGCTGGGGCTTTGGGCGTTGCTGGGGTGGTGAACTCATGCACATGTTGCAAAGCAGCAAAACCCCGTGTTAGACTTCCCAGATCGTTATTTCATGGACCCGCTTGTGGACAGTGACAGCAGTTGCTCGATGCTGACGACCGGACAGGTCGGCGCCTCGCGTACCCGCCACTGACGCCTTGCCTCCCCCGGCGCGGCGTCGATCCGGCACGCCGCGCCTACTCCTCCAGTCTCCCTGCATCATTGCCCAATGGCCTTGGGGCCTGCATGGACTTTGCTGGGCATTTCCGCGCCCGCCTCTGGCTGAACCCGCCAGACGGCTGGCGCCATGCCGTCACTTGTCTGTGGGCGGGTGGACCCACCCGATTTGGCTGGCCGCGCCAGCAAGGAGGCTGTCATGGACCCGGACCCCAGTAGTTGCCCACGTCACGAATCTGACTCGATGAGCCCCGATCCTGAAACCTGTTGTTGGGCCCGACGCCGCCACGTCCCCTGCCTGCTGCCCACCTGAGGCGAGCATGGGGCTCATCGGCCAACGGGCCGCCGGAGAACCCCATGAACCGCGAAGACCTGAAGTTCACCCTCTCGGTGCTGCGCCGCTCCCTCGATGGCGACGCTTTCACCCATGTCGTGCGCCACACGCCGCACGCCGACATTGCCGACGAGCTCGAAGCCCTGCCCGTGGCCGACGTGGCCGCCCTGCTGCAGACCCTGCAGCCGGCCGACCGCACGGAGCTGTTCTCTCACCTGCCCGAACGACTGCAGGACGCCTTGCTGCCAGCCTTGCCCCGGCCGGTGGTGGTGCAACTGTTCGAAACCCTGCCCTCTGACGACCGGGCCGACCTGTTCAACCGCCTCAGCGAAGAAGCGCAGGCCCAGCTGCTGCCCGCCCTGGCCCAGGTGGAGCGGGAGGACATCCTGCGCCTGGCCGCCTACCCCGAAGGCTCGGTGGGCTCGGTGGTGACTTCCGACTATGTGGCCGTGACCCCGGACATGACGGCACAGGCCGCGCTGGACCTGATCCGCGCCACCGCGCCCGACAAGGAAACCGTGTACGTCATCTACGTGCTCAACGCCGAGCGCCAACTGCTGGGCACACTCTCGCTGCGCGAGCTGGTGCTGTGCCCGCCCGACAGCCGCATCAGCGATCTGATGCGCAAAGACCCCGTGTTTGCCAAGGCCGAGTGGCCTCGCGCCCAGGCCGCCGAACTCATCCGCCGCTACGACCTGCTGGCCCTGCCCGTGATCAACGGCGGCAACCGCATGATCGGCATCGTGACGGTGGACGACGCGATGGACATCGAGAAGGAACAGGACGCCACCCAGCTCGCCCGCTTCGGCGGCACGGCCATGATGGGTGGCCCGGACCTGGACATCCGCGAGTCCTCCATCGGCCAGATGTACAAAACCCGGGTGTTCTGGCTGGCCATCCTGACGTTTTTCGGCATCCTGACCAGCACTTTCGTCGCCGGCCAGGAGGAAATTCTGTCGGAAGTCATCATTTTGGCGGCGTTCATCGCCCCCATCATCGACATGGGCGGCAACACCGGCAGCCAGTCGGCCACGCTGGTCATCCGGGCCATGGCCATCGGCGACGTCAAGCTCAAGTGGCGCGACATCTGGTTCGTGGTCAAGCGCGAAATCCCCATCGCGCTGGGCCTGGGCGTGACGATTGCCATCCTGGAAGCCATCCTGGCCTATTTCAGCAAGGGCGTGGGGTTTGACGTGCTCATGGTGGTGGGGCTGACGATGCTCATCGTGACCGTGCTGGGTGGCATCATCGGTGCGCTGCTGCCGTTTGCCGCCCGCCGCATCGGCACCGATCCGGCTACACTGAGCTCGCCGATGATCACCTCCATCATGGACCTGCTGGGCGTGTTCATCTACTTCTACATCGCCTACCTGTTCTTCGGCCACCTGATGGGCTGAACCTTGCCGGGAGCATGGGATGAACCCCTGGTTCGGTGAACTCATACGCGCCAGCGCCCGCGCACGGGCCCAGCGCCTGCAAGCGTGGCTGGCGCCCACCCGCTCCCCGCCGGCGCCTGGGCCAGACGGTGGCAGCCCAGCTTTGCGCCGCATGGCCCGTGATGACCTGGACCGCCTGTTCGTGCGGCTGGGCAGCAGCGCGCATGGCCTCAGCCGCAACCAGGCCGAACGGGCCCGCGAACGCCACGGCCCCAACGAGGTGGACACGCGCGAGCCTTGGGCCTGGTTGCGTGCCTGGTGGCGCAGCTATGCCCACCCGTTCAACCTGCTGCTGACCATCATTGGCGTGCTGTCGTGGCTCAAGGGGGAGGTGGCTGTCACGGGCATCATCTTCACGATGGTGGCTTTGGCCACGCTCTTGCGCTGGACGCAGGAGCGCCGCTCCGAACGCACGCTGCACAGCCTGCGCCACCTGGTGCGCCTGAACGCGACCGTGCTGCGCCCCAGCCCCCACGGCGACGGTCCCGTCGAACAACGCGTCCCGGCCCGCGACCTGGTGCCGGGTGACGTGGTGGTGCTGGCCGCCGGTGACCAAGTGCCTGCCGACTGCCGGCTGCTGGACGAGCGGGATTGCCACGTCAACCAGTCCGCCCTCAGCGGCGAAGCGCTGCCCGTGCGCAAGCGCGTCATCGTCCCAGGGGGTGGTGGCGACGACCTGCTCGCGCTGGAGCACATGCTGTATCAGGGCACTTCGGTGGTGTCTGGCAAGGCGTGGGCGATGGTGGTGGCCACGGGCCGCGACACCTTGCTCGGCCAGTTCAGCGCGCCGGCGCGGCGCCACGGTCGCCTGCCCACCGCCTTCGAAGCCGGCAGCGACCAAGTGAGTTGGCTCATGATCCGCTTTGCGCTGGTGCTGCTGGCGTTGGTGCTGCTCATCAGCGGCCTGCGCACAGGGGACTGGGGCGCGGCGCTGCTCTTTGCGATGGCCGTGGCGGTGGGCCTGACGCCGGAGCTGCTGCCCATGATCGTGACCGCCACCCTGGCCCGGGGCGCGCGGGTGCTGGCGCAGCGGCAAGTGGTCATCAAGCGCTTGGATGCGGTGCAAAACCTCGGGGCCATGCGCGTGCTGTGCGCCGACAAAACTGGCACGCTGACCGCCGGCATCATGCGGGTGCAGCCCGGCATCGATGCCCTGGGGCGCCCCAGCAGCGAGCCGCTGTATTGGGCCGCCAGCCATGCCCGGTTGCAAGCCGGCACGCGCCATCTGATCGACCAGACCCTGCTGAGCGACGCCCATGCGCTGAGCCTGCTGACGGCCCGCGGCGTGCCTGCCAAGCTCGACGAATTGCCCTTCGACGCCGAGCGGCGGCGTGCCTCCGTGGCCCTGCAAGACCCGCAAGGCCAGCGCTGGCTGGTGTGCAAAGGCGCGGTGGAAGAAGTGGTGGCGCTGTGCGACCGCTACGCGCACGACGGCTACACCCTGCCCTGGGATCTGGCCAGCCGCCGCCGAATGCGCGAACTCACCCGAGACTGGTCGCGCCAAGGCCTGCGCGTGATCGCCGTGGCGCGGCGCCCCCTGGGTGCCGACGAGGCGCTGCACCCCGGCAAGGAAAAAGACCTGACGCTGCTGGGCTTTCTGGCCTTTGCCGACCCGGTCAAGCCCGGCGCGCGCGAAGCCATGGCCCGGCTGCGCGAACGAGGCGTGGACGTGCGCATCCTCACCGGCGACAACGAATGGGTGGCCCAATCCGTCTGCGAGCAACTGGGGCTGCCGGTGCGTGGCGTGACGACTGGCAAGCGCATCGACCGCATGAGCGATGCCCAATTGCAGCGGGTGTGCGCCCACACCACCGTGTTCGCGCGGCTGACGCCGCTGCACAAGCAGCGCGTGGTGATGGCGCTGCGCCAGCAAGGCAGCGTGGTGGGGTACATGGGCGATGGCGTCAACGACGCCGCGGCGCTCATCAGCAGCGACGTGGGGCTGTCGTTCAAGGAAGGCGTGGATGCCGCCCGGGAGGCGGCCGACGTGATTCTGCTGCAACGCGATCTGCGCGTGCTGCACGATGGCGTGGTGCAAGGGCGCATCACCTTCGCCAACATGCTCAAGTACATCCGCATGGCCACGAGCTCCAACCTGGGCAACGCCGTGTCGGTGGTGGCGGCCAGCGCCCTGCTGCCTTTCCTGCCCATGCTGCCGCTGCACCTGTTGGCGCAAAACCTGCTGTACAGCCTGTCGCAGTTGGCCATTCCGTTTGACCATGTGGACCCGGCGCTCACCCGTGAGCCGGTGCAGTGGAACGCGCCTGGCATTGGTCGGTTCATGCTGACGTTCGGCCCGCTGAGCTCGGTGTTCGACCTGCTGACCTTCGCCTTCCTGTGGTGGGGGCTGGGCCTGATGACGCTGGCGGATCAGGCCAGCTTCCACGCCGGCTGGTTCGTGGTGGGGCTGCTGAGTCAGTTGATGATCGTGCACATCATCCGCACCCCGGGTCGGCCTTTCCTGGACAGTCGGCCATCGCTGACCCTGGGGCTGGCCACGCTGGCCGCGGGCTTGGGCGGGCTGTGGCTGGTGCTGGGCCCACTCGCCGGCCCGATGCAGTTTGGCGTGCTGCCGCTGGACTATGCCCTTTGGGTGGGCGGGCTGCTGCTGGCCTACGCCTTCGCGGCGCAGGCCCTCAAGCGCTGGTACGCGCGCCGCTACGGCTGGATGTGAGCCGCCCGGGTCACACCCGCTCGGCCACCCAGGCCGCCACCGATTCCAGCGCCAGCGGCAGGGCCTGCGGGTTGTTGCCGCCGGCCATGGCCATGTCGGGCTTGCCGCCCCCCTTTCCGCCCACGTGGTGCGCCACGAAGTTGACCAGTTCCCCGGCCTTGACTTTGCCCACGGTATCAGGCGTCACGCCAGCGGCGAGTTGCACCTTCTCGCCCTCCACCGCGGCCAGCACGATGACGGCGGTCTTGAGCTTGTCTTTGAGCTTGTCCATGGTCTCGCGCAGGGTTTTCGCGTCTGCCCCTTCGAGGCGGGCGGCGAGCACTTTCACGCCCTTGACGTCCACGGCCTGGTTCATGAGCTCGTCACCCTGGGCCGAGGCAAGCTTGCCCTTGAGGGCGGCCATCTCTTTTTCGAGTTCGCGGATCTGTTCCAGCAAGCCACCAACACGGGCGGGCACATCGCTGGGCGCGACCTTGAGCTTGCCGGCCACGCCCCCGAGCGTGGCTTCCATGCCCTGCACATAGCGCAGCGCGGTCAAGCCGGTGGTGGCCTCGACCCGGCGCACGCCAGCGGCCACGCCACCTTCGGCGGTGATGGTGAAAAAGCCGATGTCGCCGGTGCGGGCCACGTGGGTGCCGCCGCACAGTTCGCGGCTGGAGCCGATGTCGAGCACGCGCACGGTCTCGCCATACTTCTCGCCAAACAGCATCATGGCGCCCGTGGCCTTGGCGGATTCGATGTCCATCACGCGGGCTTGGGTCGGCGCATTGGCCATGATTTCGGCATTGACGCGGATTTCGATCTCGCGGATCTGCTCGTCGGTCAGCGGGGCGTCGTGGGTGAAGTCGAAACGGGTCTTGTCGGCATCGACGAGCGAGCCTTTCTGCTGCACATGGGGGCCGAGCACGTCGCGCAGGGCCTTGTGCATGATGTGAGTGACGGAGTGGTTGCGCATGGTGGCAGCGCGCAGCGCCATGTCCACCTCGGCCTGCACGGTGTCGCCCACGGCCAGGGTGCCGGCTTCCATCACCCCATGGTGGCCAAATACATCGGCCTTGATTTTTTGCGTGTCAGCCACCGCGAAGCGGGCCGAGCCGCTGGTCAGCACGCCCTGGTCACCCACCTGCCCGCCGCTTTCGGCGTAGAAGGGGGTGGTGTCGAGCACCACCACGCCGGCCTGGCCGTGCTTGAGTTCGGCCACCGGCGTGCCGTCCACGTACAGGGCCACCACCTTGGCCTGGGCTTGCAGGCGCTCATAGCCCACGAAGGTATTGGCCGCGCCCTGGTAGTCCAGCACTTTGTCCATCTTGAACTTGCCGGCGGCGCGGGCCTGGGCTTTCTGGCGCTCCATGGCTTCGTGAAACCCGGCTTCGTCCACGCGCACGCCGCGCTCGCGGCACACGTCGTTGGTCAGGTCCAGCGGGAAGCCGTAGGTGTCGTGCAGCTTGAAGGCCACCTCGCCAGCGAGCACCTGGGCCCCGCCGCTGAGCGCGGCGTCCAGGATTTCCATGCCGTTTTCCAGCGTTTCGTAGAAGCGCTCCTCCTCGGCTTTGAGCACGTCGGCCACCCGCTGGGCTTGGGCGGCCAGGTTGGGGTAGGCCTCGCCCATGAGCGCCACCAGATCGGGCACCAGCTTGTGAAAGAAGGGGGCCTTCTGGCCCAGCTTGTAGCCGTGGCGGATGGCGCGGCGGATGATGCGCCGCTGCACGTAGCCGCGCCCCTCGTTGCTGGGGATGACGCCGTCGGCCACCAGGAAGGCGGTGGCTCGCAAATGGTCGGCGATCACGCGCAAACTGGGGCTGCTCAGATCGGTGGCGCCGGTCTCGCGGGCCGCCGCGGCGATGAGCGTGCGGAACAGGTCGATCTCGTAGTTGCTGTGCACGCCCTGCAAAATGGCGGCCAGCCGCTCCAGGCCCATGCCGGTGTCCACGCAAGGGGCCGGCAGCGGGGTGACAGAGCCGTCTTCATGCATTTCGAACTGCATGAACACGTTGTTCCAGATTTCGATGAAGCGGTCGCCGTCTTCGTCGGGGCTGCCGGGCGGGCCGCCAGGCACCTCGGGGCCGTGGTCGTAGAAGATTTCGGAGCACGGGCCGCAGGGGCCGGTGTCGGCCATCATCCAGAAGTTGTCGCTCTTGTAGCGGCCGCCTTTGTTGTCGCCGATGCGGATGACGCGCTCGGGCGGCAGGCCGATCTCTTTCGTCCAGATGTCGTAGGCCTCGTCGTCTTCGGCATAGACAGTGGCCAGCAGCCGCTCGGGCGGCAGCTTGTAGACCTCGATCAGCAGTTCCCAGGCCCATTTGAGCGATTCGCGCTTGAAGTAGTCGCCAAACGACCAGTTGCCCAGCATCTCGAAAAAGGTGTGGTGCCGGGCGGTGTAGCCGACGTTTTCCAGGTCGTTGTGCTTGCCGCCGGCACGCAGACACGCCTGCACGGAGGCCGCACGCACGTAGCTGCGCTTGTCCGTGCCCAGGAACACGTCTTTGAACTGCACCATGCCGCTGTTGGTGAACATCAGCGTGGGATCATTGCCGGGCACCAGGGGGCTGGAGGCCACCACCGTGTGGCCGCGCTGGGCAAAGAAGTCCAGAAACGTTTTGCGGATCTCGGCCACGGTGGCCACGGGCGTGGAGATGGACTGGGTCATGTTGGGTCTGGGCGTCTGAGGCTGGGGAAAAGTCCAGCGAACCTTTTATTTTAGGCGCTCGGCCCGCCCGTTGCGGCACCGGCATCCGCGCCCCAGGCCGCCAGCGCCGCCGCGCCCAGGCGACGGGTCAGCTCGGCCGCGGGCAAAGGTTCGCACAATGGGGCGGCCTGCCCGGCCCACAGGGGGGTGCAGTCGTCCAGCCCCGCCGCCTCGGCCGCCGCGCGGATGGGCGCCATGGCCCAGCCGGCCAGCGGAAAGGCCGGCGCCCGGGCGCTGAGGCAGGTGGCGCCGTCGCCCAGCTCGCGCATGGCGCGGTTGACGATGCCACGGGCCGGCCGGCCGGTGAACACATTGGTCAATGCGGTGTGCCCGGCACGGGAGGACAGCAGCGCCGCCCGATGCAGGGGGTGGGTCTGCGCCTCGGGGCTGAGCAGATAGGCCGTGCCCACCTGCACGCCTGCGGCACCCAGCGCCAGGGCCGCGCGCACGCCCTGCGCATCGGCGATGCCCCCGGCGGCCAGCACCGGCACCTGCACGGCCCGCACGATTTGCGGCAGCAGGGCCAGCAGGCTGGTTTGCGTGGTCACGTCGGCCGTGAGGAACATGCCCCGGTGCCCGCCGGCCTCCAGGCCCTGCGCGATGATCACATCGGCGCCGTTTTTCTCCAGCCAACGGGCTTCGTCCACGGTGGTGGCCGTGCTCCAGACCTGGGCGCCCCAGGCCTTGATCTCGGCCAGCAGCGGGGCTGCCGGCAGCCCAAAGTGGAAGCTCACCACCGGCGGCCGGTAGGGACGGATGACAGCCAGCGCCTCGGGGCTGAAAGGCGCCCGCGCGGCCACCGCCTGACCAGCGGGCAGTTGGGCGCCGAAACGGTCGGCCAGTGGGCGCAGTGCATCCAGCCAGGCGGCTTCGCGCACCGGATCGTGCGGCGGCGGGGCATGGCAGAAAAAATTGACGCTGTAGGCCCCCTGCGCCTGCTGGCTGAGGATCTCCAGTTCCTGGCGCAACGCATCCAACGACAGCGTGGCCGCGGGCAACGACCCCACCCCGCCCGCCGAGCAGACGGCCAGCGCCAGCGCGCTGCCCTGAGAACCCGCCATCGGCGCCTGCACCACGGGCCAGCGCACGCCCAGTCGCTGCATCCAAGTCTGTCTCGTATCGGTCATGACAGGCATTGTGCCTGCGACTGGCCCTGTTATGCTTGCGGGCCATGCGAATCAACCTCATCTTCGCGCGGGCGTCCAACGGCGTGATCGGCAAAGACAACGCCATGCCCTGGCACCTGCCGGAAGATCTGGCCCATTTCAAGCGCCACACCGAAGGCTGGCCGGTCATCATGGGCCGCGCCACTTGGGCATCGCTGCCGGCGCGGTTTCGCCCCCTGCCGGGCCGCCTGAACCTGGTGCTGACGCGCCAGCCCGCCACGGCCGACGCCCTGCGCCACGCCGGGGCGCTGCCCATGCCCAGCCTGGAGGCGGCGCTGGCACACTGCGAGGCGCTCGACCCCGCGCCGGCCGAAGTGTGGGTCATGGGCGGCGCGCAGGTTTATGCCCAGGCATTGCCGCTGGCGCAACGGGCGTTGGTCACCGAAATCGACCAGGCTTTCGATGGCGATGCCTGGGCCCCGGAACTGGACGGAAGCTGGCGCGAAACCCACCGCGAAGCCCACCGCTCCCGCAGCGGGCTGGCCTTCGCCTTCGTCACCTACGAACGCTTCAAGCCGAAGGCGGCTTGAGGTAGCGCGCATCCGACCAGGTGGCGAGCCACTGCGGCGCGAAAGCCACGAACACCGCGGCAAACAAGCCGGTGAGGAAGGCATCGCCCCAAGCCATGAGCCAGCGCGCCACCAGCGCTTCATGGAGCGTGTTGCCACCGAGCAGGTGGTGGATGACCTCGAACAGCACGCCGGCCAGGAACACCGACAGCGCCGTCCCCAGAAAGGCCCGCCCCAGGGTGTAGATGAAGATGTTGGGTGGCAGCCAGCGGCGCAGGGCCGCCCCGACGGCCAGCGCCAGTGTCGCCGGCACCAGCCCCACCCACACCCACTGCGTGAGCACGGCGGTCCAGGGCTGATGGCCAATGAGCCACACCAGCACGGCCACCAGCGCCAACACCGGCACCGCCAGCGGCCAACCCAGCATCAGCACCAGCAGACATGCCCCAGAAAGCTGTACCTGCAAGCCCTGGGGCAGCTTCTGCGGCAACAACCACAGCCAAGGCAAGCATGCCAGCGCGGCCAGCGCCGGCGTGAGCAGGGCGCCTTGCAACATGCGCCACGGGCGCAGCCACAGGGCCAAGGCCAGCGCCCCGGCTCCCATGCCAGCCTCCAGCACGGTCAGCCAGAACGGGGCCGCGCTCATGGCCGCTCCGTCACATGCCGGGCAAGCGGGGCAGGCCCATGCCCTTCATGCCGCCGAGCTTTTTCATCATCTTCATCAGTCCGCCGCCTTTCATTTTTTTCATCATGGCCTGCATCTGCTCGAATTCTTTGAGCAAGCGGTTGACTTCCTGCACATGCACGCCGGCACCGGCCGCGATGCGGCGCTTGCGCGTGGCCTTGATGATCTCGGGCTTGCGGCGCTCCTGCGGCGTCATGCTGCAAATGATGCCTTCCTTGCGGCGGATGTCTTTTTCGGCGCGGCTCAGGTCGGTCTCGCTGGCCTTGGCGGCCATCTGCGTGGGCAGCTTGTCCATCAGGCTAGAGAGGCCGCCCATCTTCTTCATCTGGCGAATCTGCTCCAGAAAATCCTCCAGGTCGAAGCCCTCGCCGCTCTTGACCTTGGCCGCCAGCTTCTGCGCCTGCGCCATGTCCACGCCTGCGGTGACTTGCTCCACCAGCGCCACGATGTCGCCCATGCCGAGGATGCGCCCGGCGTGGCGCTCGGCGTCGAACACCTCCAGCCCATCGATTTTTTCGCTCACGCCGGCGAACTTGATGGGCGCGCCGGTGACGGTGCGCACCGACAGGGCCGCGCCGCCGCGCGAGTCGCCGTCCATCTTGGTCAGCACGATGCCGGTCAGCGGCAGCGCCTCCTTGAAGGCGCGGGCGGTGTTGACCGCGTCCTGGCCCTGCATGGCATCCACCACGAACAGCGTCTCCACCGGGTTGAGCGCGGCGTGCAGTTCCTGGATTTCGCGCATCAGGGCTTCGTCGATGGCCAGGCGGCCGGCCGTGTCCACCAGCAGCACGTCGAAGTAATGCTTCTTGGCGTAATCCAGCGCGGCGCGGGCAATGTCCAGCGGCTTCTGGTCGGGCGTGCTGGGGAACCACTCGGCCCCGGCCTGCTTGGTCACGGTTTTGAGCTGCTCGATGGCCGCCGGGCGGTACACGTCACCCGAGACGGTCAGCACCTTCTTCTTGCGTTTGTCGATCAGCAGCTTGGCCAGCTTGGCGGTGGTGGTGGTCTTGCCCGCGCCTTGCAGGCCCGCCATCAGGATGACGGCCGGGGGCTGGGCCGCGAGGTTGATGTCGCTGACCCCGGCGCCCATCGTGGCCGCCAGCTCTTTGTGGATGATGCCCACCAGCGCCTGCCCGGGGGTGAGCGAGCCGACCACCTCCTGCCCCAAGGCCTTTTCCTTGACGCGGGCAATGAAGTCGCGCACCACGGGCAAGGCCACGTCGGCCTCCAGCAGGGCCATGCGCACCTCGCGCAGCATGTCTTGCACATTGCTTTCGGTGATGCGCGCCTGGCCGCGCATTTCCTTGACCAGGCGGGAGAGTTTTTCGGTGAGGGCGGAGGCCATGCAGTGCTTTGTGTGGCGAAAAGAGCGACAAGCGGCCCGACGGGCCGTTAAACTCCGGGAATGATTTTAGCCGCGAGCCCCTGGTGGACGACCGTGCCTTCGGTAGGCGCGGCCATCGGCTATGCCGTGCTGGCGGGCTGGTCGGCCCGGCTGCAGCGCGGCACCATCAGCGCCATCATGGTGGCGGTGTGGGTGCTGCACGGGCTGGCGCTGGCGTCGCTGCTGGGTGTCGAGCCGGTGCGCTTTGGCTTTGCCACGCTGCTGTCCGTCACCGCTTGGCTGGTGTTGACCGTGTACGCCATCGAAACCCGGCTCTACCCGCAACTGGGCACCCGCTGGACGCTGGCCGGCCTCGGGGCGCCGGCCGTCTTGCTGGCCCTGGTGTTCCCCGGGTCCACCTATCCGGCGCTGCTGTCGAGCTGGCTGCCGCTGCACTGGGCGCTGGGCATTGCCTCCTACGGACTGCTGGGCGTGGCCGTGGCGCACGCCTGGATGATGCAGCGCACCGAACAGCACATCCGCCGTGGCACGCCCGCGCCCAATGCGCTGCCGCTCTTGATGCTGGAGCGGCTGACCTTCCGCTTCGTGGCGGCCGCCTTCGTGCTGCTGACGCTGACGCTGCTGGCGGGCTGGTATTTCACCGTGGTGCTGGCAACCGGTGGCTGGGCCTGGACGCACAAAACCGTTTTCACCGTGATGTCCTGGGCCGTGCTGGCCGTGCTGCTGGGCGGCCGCCATCTGTGGGGCTGGCGCGGCCGGCTGGCGGTGCGCATGCTCTATGCCGCCGCCGGCCTGCTGCTGCTGGGGTATGTGGGCTCGCGGTTCGTGCTGGAAGTGGTGTTGCAACGCGCATGATCAAGTATTTGCTCGTCATCGCCGTGGTGCTGGTGGCTTACTACATCTGGCGGCACAACCGCCGCCTGGAAGCGCAAGCCGAAGCGGCCCGCGAACAGGCCCGGCGGCAAGCCCGCCGCCCTGCCGTGCCCGACGCCATGGTCACCTGCCGGCATTGCGGGCTGCACCTGCCAGCCGCTGACGCCGTCCAGGGCACGCTGGGGTATTACTGTGGGCCGGAACACCGCCGCCTCGCCGAAGGCTGAAGCCTCGCCCCCCGAGCCGTCTGCCTTCGCCCCGTCGTGGTTCCTGCCCTCCCCGGGGCAGCCCCGGCCCAAGTCGCCCACCCACGCCGACACCCCCTCTGGCGCACGGCTGTGGACGTGGCTCATGGGCGCGCGCCTGGTGGTGGCCATGGGGCTGTTCGCGCTGCAGGCGGTGGCTTACGTGCACGGCACGGCCAGCCTGTGGCTGCTGGGCCTGTGCGGGGCCTATCTGGTGGCCACGGCCGCGGTGCTGCGCTGGTCGCGCCCGGCGCGTTCCGACGCCTACTGGGCACCGGGCTGGGCGCTCACGTTGTGGGTAGATCTGACCGTCTTTGGTCTGCTGCAAACCTTCCAGCTCGGCAGCTTCAACTATGCGCCCCTGTTCGTGCTGCCGGTGCTGCTGGCCTCGGTGCTGGGCCCCCTGCTGCTGGCACTGGGCAGTGCCGCATTCGCCACGCTGTTTCTGCTGTTCGACGCCTTCACCGGCGACGTGTTCCGCCCCGGCCAACCCACCACCACCTATGTGCAGGGCGCCATCACGGGCGGCGGGCTGTTCCTCGTGGCGCTGCTGGCCAACCAGTTGGCCTCCCGGCTCGGGCGCGAACAGGCCCAGGCCCGTCTGAACCGTGCCCTGGCCAACGCCGAAGCCCAGGTCAACCAGCTCATCGTCACCGGGCTGAGCGAGGGCGTCATGGTCATCGATGCGCGCGGGCGCATCTGGCACGCCAACCCGGCCGCCTGCGCCATGCTGGGCACGCTCGACGCCACCCCGCCCTACGAGCGCCTGCAACGCCTGCCGGCATGGCCCCTGTTGTCGGCCTGGGCACGCAGCGTCATCCAGATCGGGCGCGACGAGCAATGCGAGCTCACCCTGCCCACCCCCCAGGGTGAAGCCCAGCACGTGCTGCTGCGCGCTCGCGTCGCCCGCCCCGAACCCGATGCCAGCGAGCCCGCCGCCTCCATCGACGCCGTGTGCGTCGTCTTCATGGAAAACCTGCGCGACATCGAAACCCGCGTGCGCAACGAAAAACTCGCCGCCATGGGGCGCGTCTCGGCCGCCGTGGCCCATGAAATCCGCAACCCCCTGGCCGCCATTGCCCAGGCCAACGCCCTGCTGGCCGAAGACGCCCTGAGCCCCGTGCAGCAACGGCTGATCCAGATGATCGGCCAAAACGCGCGCCGCCTGGGCCGCACGGTGGACGACATCCTGGACGTGGCCAAGCTACCCGCCCGCCCCGCCGCCCAGGCGCCCAGCCTGCCGCTGGACGACACCGCCGCCGCCATCATCCACGACTGGCAGCAACACCCGGGCAACCCCCAGGTCGCGTTTGCCCCCGCAGCGCCTGGGGTGCAAGTGCGGTTCGACCCCGAGCACCTGCGCCGCGTGCTCATGAACCTGCTGGACAACGCCCGCCAGCACGCCCCCGCCGGCCTGCTGCGGGTGGAAGTCAGCACCCACTCACCCGCCACGCTGGAAGTCTGGAACCCCGGCCCGCCCTTGCCTGCCCAGGTGGCCCAACACCTGTTCGAGCCCTTCACCTCATCGCACAGCCGCTCCAGCGGGCTGGGGCTGTACCTCTCGCGCGAGTTGTGCCAACGCTATGGCGCCGAACTCAGCCACCAGCCCACTGAGCGCCACGGCACGCCGGGGCACGCGTTCGTGCTGCGCTTTGGCGGCAGCGCAGATCCTCACTAGAATGGTTACACCCCATCCTCACTCACTGGCTGGCATCCCCCACCCTGAGCGGCTCATGTCCCCGTCCACGCCTTCGATCGACCTCACGCCGCTGAGCAAAGCCATCGACGCGCTGGCCGGGGCGCTGCATTACTGGCACATCGAGCCCGACGACTCCCCGCGCAAACCCCACCTGCGCGCGGGCGTCATCCAGTCTTTCGAGTTCACCTACGAGCTCAGCGTGCGCCTGCTGCGCCGAGTGCTCATGGAGCGTGCTGCGTCCGCCCCCGCCATTGCCGACCTGTCTTTCAACGACCTGCTGCGTACCGCCGCCGATGCCGCGCTGCTGAGCGAACCGCTGGGCTGGCGGCGCTGGCGCGACTTGCGCAACCGCACCAGCCACAGCTACGACGAAACCCAGGCACAGGAAATCGCCCTGGCGGCCACCGCATTTCTGGAAGACGCCCGCACCCTGCTGCAGCGCCTGCGCAGCGCCTAGCCCACGCCATGAAGCCATCGCTGCAACTCGACGCCGCCCACCAGGCCCTGCTGCGCCAGTTGCTCGCCCGCACGCTGCCGGGCGCCACCGTGGGCGTGTTTGGTTCCCGCGCCCGTGGCCAGGCCCGCCCTTACTCCGACGTGGACCTCCTCATCTGCAAGCCGCCCCGGCTGACCTGGGAACAGCGCGTGGCGCTGGCCGATGCGCTGGAAGCCAGCGAACTGCCGTTTCGGGTGGACATCGTGGAAATCGACCGCGTGCCCGCCGGCATGCGCGCCCGCATGCTCAGCGAAATGCAGCCCTTGTGAGGCGGCCGCGCCCCACGCCACATCCCCTACACTTGGCGCATGGTCACCCCTGCACGCCTGCTGGTCGTGGACGACGAGCCCGACCTGCGCGCCCTCTACGAACTCACGCTGCTCAAAATCGGCTACCGGGTCGATGCCGCCTCAGACTTGGCCGAGGCGCGGCAGTGCCTGGCCCAACAGCAATACGACCTGCTCATCACCGACATGCGCCTGCCCGACGGCCTGGGCCTGGAACTGGTGCGTGAGCTGCAACAGGCCCAACGCCCGGAAAAAGCCATCGTCGTGACGGCCTACGGCTCGGCAGAAAACGCCGTCGAAGCCCTCAAAGCCGGCGCGTTCGACTACCTCACCAAACCCGTAGACCTGGCCCAGTTCCGCGCCGCCGTGGCCAACGCCCTGCGCCGCCCCCGGCCCCCGGTGGCGCCCGCCCCTGCCCCCGGCCCCTTCCCCGCGGCCACCCCCGCGCCGGAGGCAGCGCCCAGACCCGCCCCCCCAGCTGCGCCGTGCACCACCGGCCCACAGGCCCAGGCCGCGCTGGCCTGCATCGCCGGCTCCTCCGCCGCCATGCACAACGTGCGCGCCCATGTGCAGCGCGTCGCCCCCAGCATGGCCCCCGTGCTCGTGCTGGGCGAATCCGGTACCGGCAAAGAACTCGTGGCCCGCGCCCTCCATGCCTGCAGCCACCGGGGCGATGGGCCCTTTGTGGCCGTCAACTGCGGCGCCATCCCCGACACGCTGATCGAGGCCGAATTCTTCGGCGTGCGCAAAGGCGCCTACACCGGCGCCACCGCCGACCGCCCCGGCTACTTCCAGGCCGCCCACGGCGGCACCCTGTTTCTGGACGAAATCGGCGACCTGCCCCTGCCCATGCAGGCCAAGCTGCTGCGGGCCATCCAGGAACGCGCCGTCCGCCCCCTCGGCTCCACGCAGGAAGAATCCACCGACGTGCGCATCGTCAGCGCCACCCACCACGACCTGGCCCGCGCCGTGCAAGAGGGCCGCTTCCGGCAAGACTTGTACTACCGGCTCAACGTCATCGAACTGCGCATCCCGCCGCTGCGCGAACGGCGCGAAGACCTGCCCGCCCTGGCCCAAGCCATCCTGCAGCGGCTGGCCCAACGCCACGGCCAGGCCACGCCCCCCTGCCTCAGCCCTGCGGCCCTGCAACAACTGGCCCACCACCCCTTCCCCGGCAACGTGCGCGAGCTGGAAAACATCCTCGAACGCGCCCTGGCCCTCTACCCCGGCCCCACCCTGGGCCCCGAAGCCATACACCTGCCCAACCTCGGGCCAGCGACCGACACCGTCACGCGCCCTCCCACCGGCCTTCCGCCTCCTCCGCCCAACGCCTCCGGCCTGCCCGACGCCCCCACCCGCGCCCAACTCGAAGCCGTGCTCGCCCAACACCGCTGGAACCAGAGCCGCACCGCCCGCCACCTGGGCTGGACGCTGGCCAAGCTGCGCTACTGGATGCAGCGCACGGGGCTGGATTAAATCACATCGTATATGATGTCATTTAATGGACATTGTTCTCGACACCGACGTCATCGTCGCGGGCTTGCGCAGCCCTTCAGGGGCATCGGCTGAAATTCTGCGTCGGGCCCGGCTGCGCCAACTGCGCATATGCGCAAGCGTTCCTCTATTCATGGAATATGAAGCCGTCTGTAGCCGCATGGAACATTTGGAAGCCGCAGGCCTCCATCCAGAAGATCTGCCGGTGTTTTTGGACGCCTTGGCTTACTTGATCAGACCCATCCACATTCACTACCTGTGGCGACCACAATTGCGCGACCTGGCCGATGAACTTGTGCTGGAAGCCGCCATCAATGCCGGCGCGCATGCGCTGATCACCTTCAACCGAAAGCACTTTGAAGCGGCGGCTGCCCGCTTTAGCCTGCCCGTGATGACACCGGGCGCTTTTTTGAGGAGCCTGCAATGACCTCTGCGAGCACTTACCCCCTGAGGCTACCCCGATCGTTGCGGGCGGCCGTGGAGCGCGTCAGCAAGCAAGACGGCACCAGCATCAACCAGTTCGTCAGCATCGCGGTCGCCGAGAAAATCGCCCAGATGGAGGCGCAAACGTATTTTGCCGAACGCCAAGCCCGGGCAGACCTGGCCGCCTTCGATCGCCTCATGTCACGCCCCACAGGCAGCCCCCCCCGGTCTGACGATCGCCTCCTCCCATGAGGGGAGGGGTCCATTCACCCACCCACACAAACATCAAATATTCACGTCAAATTTTGATGCCCCCCCGCCCTCGGCAGGCCCCGCAGCCGCCGCCCAGAGCGAGAGCGCCACGGCCACCGGGCTGGCACGCGAAGTGCTTATACTTCGGCAGTCTCCAAACGTCTTGTGGGACTGGCAACCAAACCTGAGGAGGTTTTTTTCATGAAAGCGATGCAAAAGGGTTTCACCCTGATCGAACTGATGATCGTGGTGGCGATCATCGGCATTCTGGCGGCCATTGCCATTCCGCAGTATCAGGATTACACGGCACGCGCCGCGGTCAACCGGCTCAACGGTGAAATCTCTGCCTTACGTACCGCTGTTGAAGATGCCTTGGCTCGCGGTCAAACTCCAGGTAATGCCCAGGATTTAGGCTTTACCAGTTCTACGCTAATCGATAGCGCTGCGCCTGCAAGTGGCAGACCTACAGTCAGTATCGATGCCGGTGGCGAGGTAACCATCTCCGCCACAATGGCTGGCAGCTCACCCGCCCCCGTTCGCGGTGCGGTGATCGCTTGGAGTCGTGCGGCCACGGGTGTTTGGTCATGCACAATCACTCGCCCGAATCCGGTTGGCGGCTGGAAAGATTCCTTTGCGCCCTCTGGCTGTACGGTTCAATAATATTATTCACTCACACCTTGATCTAGTCACAGCCCCGCCCCAGCGGGGCTTTTTCGTTCATCGCTCCGCCGCCGCCGTTCATCCGCCGGGCAGCGGCCATGGGCATCGCGGGCCCGTATAGTGTGGCGTCATGAAACCCCATCACGGCCTGACCTTGATCGAACTGGTGACCGCGCTGGCCATTTTGGCCCTCCTCACCTGGCTGGGCGTGGCTTTCTTGCAGCCGATGATGGTGGCCAACCGCCTCACCAGCCAGACCAACGAACTGCTGGCCGCCTACCAAACGGCTCGGGCCGAGGCCATTCGGCTCAACCGGCCGGTACGGCTGTGCCGGGCCGCCAACGCGACCGCAGTGGCATGCGCCGGCGGTGCCCAAGCCGCCTGGGCGCACTGGATCATTGTGCGGCCCGACAACAACGACATCATCAAGCGGGGGGAAATCCGGCCCAATCTGGTGGTGCGCGCCAGCAGCAACCTCACCAACGACATCATCGTCATCCGCAGTGACGGGCTGCCGGTCAATACCGGCGGCAGCGCGCTCACCGGCACTTTGCAGGTATGCGCGGCCACGGCCAATCCGGCCGAAAACGCGCGCCGCATCCGCATCGAACTCAGCCGCGCGGTGGTCGAGCGCGCCAGCCTGGGCGCGGGCGGCTGCGCCAATGCCCCGGGAAACAACTGACATGACACACGCCTTTACTCATCGCCTCGGCATGCCACCGGTCAACCGGCAGCAAGGCGCCAGCCTGATTGAAGTCCTGGTGTCGGTGGTGATTTTGGCCATCGGTCTGCTGGGCATGCTGGGGCTGCAAGCCGCGTCGCTGCGCAACAACCAAAGCGCCAGCGAGCGCACCGTGGCGGTGGTGGCCAGCTATGCCATCATCGATGCCATGCGGGCTAACCGCACGGCGGCGCTGGCAGGTGCCTACAACTACGACATCGACACCCCCAATTGCGCCCCCCCATCAGGCGCCACACAGGCCAACCTGGATGTGGCGCAGTGGCTCAACAGCTTGCGCGCCGACCTGGGCCCCACCGCGTGCGGCAACATCAACTGCCTGCAGGGCGTCTGTACGGTGCGCATTCGTTGGAACGACGAACGTGCCACGGGTGGCCAAGCCGCGTTCCAAATCGATACGGAAGTCCGCCTATGAACGGCCCTGTTGCTGCCCCGGCTCATCGGTCTCGCCCCCGTTGCCAGCGCCGTGCCCAAACGGGCTTGTCGCTGGTGGAACTCATGATCGGCGTCGTGCTGGGCATGCTGGTGGTGGCGGGGGTGTTGTCGATGTACCTCAGCACCAGCCAGAGCTACCGCACCAACGAAAACCTGTCACGCATCCAGGAAAACGGTCGCATCGCCTTCGAACTCATGGCCTACGACATTCGGGAGGCGGGCTTCACACCCTGCGGCAACAATCTGGAAGTCGTCAGCGCATTGCGCCAACCCACCAACCCCAATATTTGGTGGAGCACCTTGGGTTTGCGTGGCTACGACGGCACCCAAGCCATCGAGGGAGTGGCCGTGGGCACCACCCGGGGAGCGCGCGCCGCCAACACCTCGGCCATCCAAATCGGTGCCGGCCGCGGCACCGGCGTGACGGTGGAAAGCCACAACGCCCCCGCAGCGAGTTTCTCGGTCAATACCGTGAATCACGGGCTCAATGACAACGACATTGTGATGGTCTGTGACAACGAGTTGGCGTCTATTTTCCAAGTCACCAACGCTTCGCCCGGCACCAACGTCACCATCGTTCACAACGAATCGAACTGTTCGCAAGGATCACCAAACTGCCCTATTCCTGGCAATGCCACCAAGTGCCTGGGCAATGCGGCCAACTGCGCCCTGCAGGCGCAAAATTGGAAGTCCTACGCCCGCAACGGGATCATCACCACCTATTCCACCTCTTTGTGGTATGTCGGGTGTACGGGGCGTGGCATTGCTTGCGACCAGCCAGGCGGGCGCTCGTTGTTCCGAATTCCGAACGGGGCACGCAACAGCCCGGTAGAAGAAATCGTCACCGACGTGGACGACATGCAATTGCTGTTTTTGCGTCGTGGACAAAACGCCTACGTGCCTGCCAGTTCGATCACGGCCAATCAATGGAATGAAGTCACGGCTGTGCGCATCGCACTCACCTTGACCAGCCCCGATCGCAATGTGGCGACCAATGCCGCGAATCAAGGGCGACTCACCCGCACACTCACCCACACCGTTGCCTTGCGCAACCGCGTGCCATGATTCACGCCAACCTCTCCCCCCAGAGCCATCCGGCGCCACGCAACCGCCACCCACAAGGTGGCGTGGCACTGGTCATCACACTCATTGTGCTGGTGATCGTGACCCTGCTGAGCCTGAGCACGGTACGCACCACCACCTTGCAGGAACGCATGAGTGCCAATGTGCTGGACCGCGAGTTGACCTTTCAGACGGCGGAAAGCATTTTGCGACTGGCGGAAAACGCCGTGGCCAACAACCCAGACATTGCCGCCCATGGCGGAATCGACTGCAGCCCAGGGAGTACCGCCTCCTGCAACCCCATTCCGGCCGATGCCGACGCGGCATGGCGAAACCTGGGCGCAGCGGTGCCCAACGAGGCCTTCGAAGCGGGCACGGCTCAATATCATGTGGCGTTTCTGGGCGTCTCCCCAGAGCCTGCGGAAGACTCGCTAGGGCAGGAACAAAGCGCCAACACCCGTCAGTATGGCGGTGACCAGGCTGGCGGCACCCCCGTTTCCAATGTGTACCGAATCACCGTACGCAACGGCGCCCCGGACGAGGTCGGCGCCCGCTCTTTCGTGATGCTCCAAAGCACGATCCGCGTCAGGCAATGATGCCCTGAATGGGAGTTCTCCATGAAAAACACCCGCGCATCCGTTCACCCACGCCGCTGGCACCAGCGTCTGGCCAGGCTCCTCCCCATCGGGTTGCTCAGCACACTGGCGGCAGCCAATCTGGTACTGGCGCAGGTGGTGATCGACCAACGCCCGTTGATTGCGGCCGAGAGCGTGCCGGGCAATCTGGTGCTGACCCCTTCGGTGGAATGGCCCACCATCAACAGCGTGGCCAACCTCGGCAACTATTCTGCCACTGGCACCTATGCCGGCTATTTCGATTCCAGCAAATGCTACGCCTACCATTTTTCCAACGTGGAGGCGGAGCGCCACTTCTACCCCGTGGGGTTCAACAGCAATGGCACCTGCGCCAGCAACAACACCAACCTGCGCTGGAGCGGCCGCTTTCTGAACTGGGCATTGACGCAAACCATCGATCCATTCCGCAAGGCTCTGACCGGTGGGCTGCGCGTGAAGGACGAGCCCGGCGAAACCTGGCTCGAAAAAGCCCGTCATGATGGACAGGGCGGAACAGGCGTCTACCCCATTCGTGTCCTCAGCAACAACACGATCATCCAGGGTGCCACCCCGTTCAATGGCCTCAACGGCAGCGCATCTTCACTCAATTCGTTGCGCATCCGTGTCCATGGGTTGGGCAACCAGTTCCGCCTGGTGCTGGACAACGACAACGACAATGTGCTGAATTTGGCCGCCAACGACTCCAACGTCGTGGCTTACAACCCCAGCGTTCATGGGCGCAACAACCTCCAGTCGGATCGCGCCTATGTGTTCAGCGCACGGGTGAAGGTGTGCGATGCCACCTCCAGCTTTGCCATTGCCAACGGTGGCACCGCTTTTCTTGAGGAAAACTGTGTCCGCTATCCCAAAAACGCCACCCTACCAGCCAATGGTTGGAAACCTGAAGGGCTGATTCAAGAGTATGCAGAGCGCCTTCGCTTCAGTATTTTTGGCTACCTGAATGACTCCAGCACTGTCAATGGTGGCCGTGATGGGGCAGCATTGCGAGGCCGCCAAAAATATGTGGGCCCGCGGGAGTTCGATGGCTTACAAGGGTGGAGAAGCAATCCTCGTCAGGAATGGAACCCAGATACGGGCGTCTTTATCCGTAACCCCGATCCTGCGGATGCTTCTGCCACCGTAGCCACTGTGGCCAGCCGAAACCCCACTATCGAAGACAGTGGCATCATCAATTACATCAATAAGTTCGGACAAATGACCACGGCCAACCATAAAAGCCGAGACCCGGTCAGTGAAATGTATTATGCCGCCTTGCGCTACATCCGCGGCCTAGGCAACGTTCCCGAATACACCGTCCTAAACGGCAATTCGGCCAGTGCCAACTATCAATTGGCCGACGGCTTCCCTGTGATCACCAATTGGGACGACCCTTACCAGTTCTGGTGTCAGCCCACCGCCATCTTGGGTATTGGCGATGTCAATACCCATCGAGACAAAAATCTCCCCGGCAACTTGGTCACGTCCAACGAGCCACCCATGCCCGCGGCCGTGGCAGCCGATACAGGCATCAATGTGCTGACGGCCACGCAAAAAGTTTTTCAACTTGAAGGCATTACCAATCGGGTACCTGCAATCTATACAGGACGCGAAAATTCCGCGTATATTGCCGGCATGGCCTACCACGCCAGAACGGTCGATTTGCGCCCCGACCTCCAAGGCAAGCAAACGATCTCCACCCACTGGGTAGATGTACGAGAAAATCAGGTACTGGCAGGCCGGACCGATAACCAGTACTGGCTGGCGGCCAAATATGGAGGGTTCCGGGTACCTGAAGGCTTCAACCCCTATACCCATACCACGCCCTTGCCCCAATCATGGTGGAGCCGCAACGGCGAGATTCTCTCTGGCAGCGGCAACAACGCTTACATCCGGCCCGATAATTTTTACGTGGCCAGCGACGCCACCCGAATGATCGAGAGCCTGCGGGCCGCATTTGAGCAGGTGGAAGCCGAACAGCGGCGCTCTGGGGCATCGCTGGCTGCCAACTCCACCCGGCTGGAAACTGGAACGGCCATTTACCAGTCGATCTACAAATCTGGCACTTTTGGGGGCGACTTGGTGGCGTTCGAGCTCGATCCCACCAATGGCCGCATTGTGCGAACGGCCTGGACGGCCGGCGAAAACCTGCCTGCCCATGGCAGCCGCAATATCCGTGCCAATCTGGCCGATGGCGCTGAAATGGCACCTTTCCAATGGACCAATAACAATGCAGAGCGCAATCGCATTCGCGATGCTTTGGGCATGCCCAGCGCCTCTTTCACCAATACCCAGGTACAGCAGATGGTGAATTACCTGCGGGGCGACCGTTCATTGGAAGAACCCAATGGCACGTTCCGGCGCCGCTCTGACGTGCTGGGCTCCATCATCAATTCCCAACCCGTATTTGTGGGGGCACCGCCCGCAGGCCTGTACACAGGCAGCGCTTTCAATGGCGCCAATGCCTACAACACGTTCGTCAACAATCGCGCCAACCGCACGAAGATGATCTATGTGAGCGCCAATGACGGCATGCTGCATGGCTTCAATGCGGTCACCGGTGCTGAAACCTTCGCATTCATCCCGCGATCGGTGTTTGCGAACGACCTGAAGGATTACGCCCAACCCGGCTACACCCACCGCTACTACCTGGACGGGGAAATCACCGTCGCCGATGCCTACACCGCCGTGTCTGGCGGCAACACCTCTTGGCATCAGGCTCAATGGCGCACCGTGCTCATCGGCACCCAAGGCCGGGGCGGGCGGAGCGTGTTTGCGCTGGACGTGACCAACCCGGGCGACATCCGCTTCATGTGGGAACGCAATGCCAGCGACATTCCCGCCTTGGGCAATGTGCTGGGCAAGCCTGTGATCGCGCAGGTGGCCAACGGCGACTGGCGAGTCCTGATGGGCAACGGCCCCAACAGCACCGGGAACCGGGCTCAACTGATCACCATCCGCCTCAGTGACGGGGTATCCACGGTGGTGGACACGGCAGAAACCGGAAGCATCGGCCTGTCAGCCGTTTTCGCCTGGGACAGCAACAACGATGGCTTCAGCGACCGCGCCTATGCGGGCGACCTGTCCGGCGGGGTATGGCGTTTCAGTGGGCTGGGAACGGGCACGCCAACAGCCACTAAGGTGTTCCATGCCCGCGACGCCAATGGCAATCCCCAACCCATCAGCGCCAGCCCCCTGGTCGCGAAAAATCCGGACACCGCAGACACCTGGATCTTCTTCGGAACCGGACGTTATCTGAACACCAGCGATCTGAGCAGCACGGCTGCGCAAACGTGGTACGGCCTGATCGACGGCACACTCATCACCGGTCGCAATCAACTATCAGCCGTCGGTTTCATTGGCGACTTCACGGTGGAAGGGCAGGAGTTCGTGCGAAGGGTCCTCAACGAAGGCACGGAAGTCACAGGCGCCTTGCGAGGCTGGTACTTTGATCTGCCCGTCTCAGGGGAACGCATGGTGTTGCCCAACCTGCTGCGCGGCCGGGTTCTGATCGGCACCACCCGCATCCCCGATGTCAATGATCGCTGTGCACCCACGGGGCGCGGCTTCATCATGGCGGTAGACCCGTTCAAGGGCGGGCGCCTGTCTGCTTCGTTCTTTGACGTGAACCTGGACGGTTTTGTCAACGCGGGAGATGGCATGGTGATCAATGGCGCGCTGCTGTTCGTCTCTGGCCTGGGCATCGCCAATGCACCGTTCAACCCCATCTTCACCGGCAACGTGATGCAGGTCAACCGTGAAGATGGAACCATCAACCAGATCTTGACCAGCGGCAATGTGGGGCAGGACATCTTGCGCCGAACGTCATGGCGCGAAATCCGGCGGACGAACTAGGAATCGGCATGAAAGCAACTCGCGGCTTCACCCTGATCGAAGTGATGATCGTCGTGGCTATCGTGGGCATACTCGCGGCGGTGGCATATCCTTCGTATGTGAATCACATCACCCGCACCCACCGGTCTGCAGCACAGGCGTGTCTGTCTGAATACGCCCAACTGGCCGAGCGGGTGTACACCACCAATCTGCGCTACGACGCGTTCCCGAATGCGCCGGTCACCGATCCCGACAATCCGCCTCCAGATGCCTTCCCCATCCTGAATTGCGTCAACGACATCAATGGCAACCAGCAACGTTACGTCTTCAGCCTGGCAGCGGTAACGGCCACCACTTTCGAATTTCGCGCCACGGCCCAAGGCATACAAGCGCAACGAGACGCCAACTGCGCCGTGCTGATTCTCAATCACCAAGGCGCCCGCTTGTCCCGAAACGATCAAAACGCTCTTTCGCAAGGCTGCTGGTGATCTCGATGGCTACAATCCTGCCCCAAAAACGATATTCAGGGCAGGATCATGCGCGCATGCAGAGGGCGCGCCCAGCCGGGCGTGCGTGGCGTTACGCTGGTGGAATGGCTGACCGTGGTGGCCGTGATGGCTGTAGGGTGGGCGGTGGCAGCCCCTCACCTCAAGCATTGGCGTCAGGACTGGGCACTCACCCAAGCCACCAATGGCTGGCTGGCCTTGCTACACCGCGCCAGGGTGGATGCCATTGCCAGCGGTCGGCCCGTGATGCTGTGCGCCACCAGCCCGATCAGTGCACCTTGTGCCCCGGGCACAAGCTGGAACCATGGCTACACGCTGTTCGTGGATACCAACCGCAATGGCTGGCTGGATCCAGCAGACGTGGTGTTGTGGCAAGGCAGCCTGCCCGGCCGCGTGCGCCTCAGCGGCAACACACCGGTAAGCCGTTATGCGCGCTACCACCCCGACGGACAGCCCAGGCTGACTTCTGGCGCCTTTCAGGCCGGTACTTTCACGCTCTGCATAGCCGGGGAAACAGATCCGCGGTACTTCCGGCACATTGTGATGTCCGCCCCAGGGCGTGTCCGCATCGAACGCCCCACCACCGCGCAACCTGCGTGTCAATGATTTTTTGCGTTGCACAGGGCCAGAACTTGCGCCAGTTGTGTGACACTTTCACCGAGGCCTCTTGCTAACCGAACCTTCGCTCTCGATCGCCATGAACGCTCCATCCGCCCCCCTCAAGCAGGAAACCCGGCGCGTGTTCGTCAGCGTGAAGATGCACGATGGCGACCGGTTTCGGGGCTATGTGCATCTGGCACCCGGCGAACGCATCCAGGATCTGCTCAATGACGAGCGCAAGTTCTTCCCCATCCAGATGAATTCGGATGTCGGGGAAATGGCCATCCTGTCGAAAAAGTTCGTCGTCTCGGTCGAGGAAGTGGACGACAACAAGGCCCGCTCGTTCGCGTTTTCATGAGCCTGCACATCCGCACGGTACCGTCTCCGCATTTCGGCCCACGGCCCCCTGGCGTGGCGCCGAGTCTCATCGTCATCCACTCCATCAGCCTGCCCCCCGGGCAATACGGGGGGCCTGAGGTGGAGCAGCTCTTCACCGGCACGCTGGACTGGGACGCCCACCCCTATTTCCAGGGCATTCGCGGCCTGCAAGTCTCGGCGCACTACTTCATCCGTCGCACCGGCGAGCCGGTGCAATTCGTGGCGGACGAGCACCGGGCCTGGCACGCCGGGGCATCGGCGTGGATGGGCCGCCCCAATTGCAACGATTACTCCATCGGCATCGAACTGGAAGGACTGGAGGGCGAGACGTTTGAGCCCGCCCAGTACCACACCCTGGCCGCGCTGTGCCACACCCTGGCCAGCCGCCACCCCATCGAGCACGTGGTGGGCCACGAGCATGTGGCCCCCGGCCGCAAGCGTGACCCGGGGCCCGGCTTCGACTGGGCTTGTTTGCAACGGCTGACGGGCTGGCCGGCCCACCGTTTTCCTGCCGTCGACCTGACCGCCTGAGGCCCCATCGGCGCAGGCGACGCCGCCGGCGCACAGGGACTTTCCCTAGGTCTGCCTGCGAGCGACCGACTCGGGGGCGGCTTTTTTTCGTCGCCCCCCGCACTTTGGCCACGAGTGCCGCTACACTACAGCTAGTGTTTCAAAGAGCCGGCACACACTATCCCTAGTGCCCTCTGCTGTGCCTGACCGCTCAAGCGGTCAGCGACGCCACACCGGCGCACGCCTGTGCGCCGCGCCCCATCAGAACCAGACACTTAGCGAGAGGACCCATGCAAGCCACCACCTTGACCCCCGAGTCCGGCAGCCACAGCGCCGCTGCCTATGCGCCCCAGGCCGCACGCCCCGCCCAGGCCGGCACGCTGCAAAACTACCAGATCATCCGCCGCAACGGCGCCGTGGTGCCGTTTGAGCCGAACAAGATCGCCGTGGCGCTGATGAAAGCCTTTCTGGCGGTTCGTGGCGCGCAAGGAGCGGCGTCGGCCAGCGTGCGCGAAGACGTGGAGCAGTTGACGCAGACCGTGGTTCGCGCCCTGATGCGCTCGCGCCCGGGCGGCGGCACTTTCCACATCGAGGACGTGCAGGACCAGGTGGAACTGGGCCTGATGCGGGGCGGCCACCACGAAGTGGCCCGCGCCTATGTGCTGTACCGCGAACGCCGGGCCCAGGAGCGCGCGACCAAACAGGCCGAGCAACAGTCGGCCGCCGCCCCGGCCATCCATGTCACCGACCAAGGCCAGCGCATCGAGCTGGACGTGCCGCGCCTGCACGCGCTGATCGCCTCGGCCTGCGAAGGCCTGGGCGCCGATGTCAAGCCCGAGCCCATCGTGGCCGAGACGATGCGCAACCTGTATGACGGCGTGCCCATGAGCGAGGTGTACAAAGCCGCCATCCTGGCCGCGCGCACCAAGATCGAGACCGACCCCGACTACACCTTCGCCACCGCACGGCTGCTGCTGCACACCATCTACAAAGAGGTGCTGGGCGAAGAAACCACCCACGCGCAAATGCGCGAGCGCTACGCCGATTACTTCCCCGCCTTCATCAAGCGGGGCGTGGAAGCCGAACTGCTCAACCCTGAGCTGTTGAACTACGACCTGAAAAAGCTCGGGGCGGCGCTCAAACCCGAGCGCGACCTGCAGTTCGACTACCTGGGGCTGCAGACCCTGTACGACCGTTACTTCCTGCACGTGCGCAAACAGCGCATCGAGCTGCCGCAGGCCTTCTTCATGCGCGTGGCCATGGGCCTGGCGCTCAACGAGATCGACCGCGAGGCGCGCGCCATCGAGTTCTACGAGGTGCTCTCCAGCTTCGACTTCATGTCGTCCACGCCCACGCTGTTCAACTCGGGCACGCTGCGCTCGCAGCTGTCCAGCTGCTACCTGACCACGGTGCCCGACGATCTGGACGGCATCTACGAATCGATCAAGGAGAACGCCCTGCTGTCCAAGTTTGCCGGCGGGCTGGGCAACGACTGGACGCGCGTGCGTGCGCTGGGCAGCCACATCAAGGGCACCAACGGCGAAAGCCAGGGCGTGGTGCCGTTCCTGAAGGTGGTCAATGACACCGCAGTCGCCGTCAACCAAGGCGGCAAGAGGAAGGGCGCGGTGTGCTGCTATCTGGAGACCTGGCACCTCGACATCGAGGAGTTCCTCGAACTGCGCAAGAACACCGGCGACGACCGCCGCCGCACGCACGACATGAACACGGCCAACTGGATCCCGGACCTGTTCATGAAGCGCGTGATGGAAAAAGGCGAATGGAGCCTGTTCAGCCCCAACAGCGTGCCCGACCTGCACGACAAATTCGGGCAAGAATTTGAACGTGCCTACCTGGCATACGAAAAAAAAGCCGCGCGCGGCGAAATCAAGCCCTACAAGAAAGTGGCGGCCGTGGACCTGTGGCGCAAGATGCTGACCATGCTGTTCGAGACCGGCCACCCGTGGATCACGTTCAAAGACCCGTGCAACATCCGCAGCCCGCAACAGCACGTGGGCGTGGTGCACTCCTCCAACCTGTGCACCGAGATCACGCTCAACACCAGCGACACCGAAACCGCCGTGTGCAACCTGGGCTCGGTCAACCTGGCTCAGCACCTCAAAGACGGCCCCAACGGCAAGGAACTCGACCACGACAAGCTCAAGCGCACCATCGCCACCGCGATGCGCATGCTCGACAACGTGATCGACATCAACTACTACGCGGTCAAGAAGGCGCGCGACTCCAATCTGCGCCACCGGCCGGTGGGCATGGGGATCATGGGCTTCCAGGACGCGCTGTACATGATGCGCGTGCCCTACGCGTCTGAAGCGGCCATCGAGTTCGCCGACCGCTCGATGGAAGCGGTGTGCTACTACGCCTACTGGGCATCGACCGACCTGGCCGCCGAGCGTGGCAAATACTCGACCTACAAAGGCTCTCTGTGGGACCGCGGCATCCTGCCGATCGACTCGCTGGACCTGCTGGCGCAAGAGCGTGGCGGCTACCTGGAGGTGGACCGCTCGCGCACGCTGGACTGGGACGCCCTGCGCGCCAAGATCGCCCGCGACGGCATGCGCAACTCCAACTGCATCGCCATCGCGCCGACCGCCACCATCTCCAACATCATCGGGGTGGATGCGTCCATCGAGCCGTGCTTCGGCAACCTGTCGGTCAAGTCCAACCTGTCGGGCGAATTCACCGTCATCAACAGCTATCTGGTCAAAGACCTCAAGCGCCTGGGCCTGTGGGACGAGGTGATGATCATGGACCTCAAGCACTTCGACGGCTCGCTGTGGCCGATCGACCGCGTGCCGCAGGAGCTCAAGGAACTCTACCGCACCGCGTTCGAGATCGAGCCGGTGTGGCTGGTGGAGGCCGCCGCGCGGCGCCAGAAGTGGATCGACCAGGCGCAAAGCCTCAACATCTACATGGCCGGCGCTTCGGGCAAGAAGCTGGACGAGACTTACAAGCTGGCTTGGATCCGTGGCTTGAAGACCACCTACTACCTGCGCACCACCGGGGCCACCCACGCCGAAAAAGCCACCGGCCGGATTGGCCAGTTGAACGCCGTCCCGACAGCCAGTGGCACCCTGCAAGCGGCGCCGGCCAGCGTGGCGGCCAGCGCCCCGGTGCTGGACGCGCCGGCCACCGACATCAAGTTCTGCGCCATCGACGATCCGGGTTGCGAAGCCTGTCAATGAGCGCCGTGGCGCCATTCCGATGCAGCCGCGCAACACTGCGCCCCGCCGAGTGCGCGTGCTGCGCGGCCAACGCTTGCAATTCTGCTGCGCAATTTCATAATTGAACGAATTGGAATACACCATGCTGACCTGGGACGATCAAAGCACGCCTGCACTGCAACCTGTGCGCCCCCTGCCTGCCGCTGCACCTGAACCCGCAGCCACGGCTTATGCCCCCGTCACCGCTGCGGCACCTGCCGGCTCTCCGTCCTCCCACTCCGTCAAAGCCGCCTCCGCGCAACGCATCAACGCCGCCGACAAGCGCATCATCAACGGCCAGACCGACGTCAACCAGCTCGTCCCCTTCAAATACAAGTGGGCCTGGGAAAAGTACCTGGCCACCTGCGCCAACCACTGGATGCCGCAGGAAATCAACATGAGCCGCGACATCGCGCTCTGGAAAGACCCCAACGGCCTGACCGAAGACGAGCGCCGCATCGTCAAACGCAACCTGGGCTTTTTCGTCACGGCCGACTCGCTGGCGGCCAACAACATCGTGCTGGGCACCTACCGCCACATCACCGCGCCCGAGTGCCGCCAGTTCCTGCTGCGGCAAGCGTTCGAAGAAGCCATCCACACCCACGCTTATCAGTACATCGTCGAATCCTTGGGGCTGGATGAGGGCGAGATCTTCAACGCCTACCACGAGGTGCCGGCGATCCGGGACAAGGACGAGTTCCTGCTGCCGTTCATCGACGCCATCATGGACCCGAACTTCCGCACCGGCACGCCGCAAGCGGATCAGACCCTGCTCAAGAGCCTGATCGTCTTCGCCTGCCTGATGGAAGGGCTGTTCTTCTACGTCGGCTTCACGCAGATCCTGGCGCTGGGCCGCCAGAACAAGATGACGGGTGCGGCCGAGCAATACCAGTACATCCTGCGCGACGAATCGATGCACTGCAACTTTGGCATCGACCTGATCAACCAGCTCAAGCTGGAAAACCCGCACCTGTGGACGGCCGAGTTCAAGGCCGAGGTCAAGGAATTGTTCCTCAAGGCCGTGGAACTCGAATACCGCTACGCCGAAGACACCATGCCGCGCGGCGTGCTGGGCTTGAATGCCAGCATGTTCAAAGGCTATCTGCGTTACATCGCCAACCGGCGCGCCACGCAAATCGGCCTCGATCCGCTGTTCCCCAACGAAGAAAACCCCTTCCCCTGGATGAGCGAGATGATCGACCTCAAGAAGGAGCGCAATTTCTTCGAAACACGGGTGATCGAATACCAGTCGGGAGGCGCGCTGTCCTGGGATTGACGCCCTGCCGGAACAGCCTTCTTTCATGCGGTCCTTTCATGCCCACCCCGCTTGCATGGCCCCGGTATCGGCGGCCGGGGTGGCTTCCCCCATTCAACACTCGGGAGGGCCAGGCGTGTGCTGCATGCCGGTGGTCCGAGTGCTGAATCGCTTGCCCGGAATCGTCCGAGGTCAAGCGCTTTTGGCAACTTGATCAAGGAGAACAACATGGCAACTGCGAAGAAGGCCGCACCGGCCAAGAAAGCAGCGGCACCGGCCAAGAAGGCCGCAGCCCCTGCGAAGAAAGCTGCCCCGGCCAAAGCCGCAGCGGCACCCGCACCCGAAAAGAAGGCCGCACCGGCCAAGAAAGCCACGCCGGCGAAGAAGGCGGCGGCCACCCAAGCCGCACCGGCCGCGAAAAAAGCCGCGCCCGCCAAGAAAGCCGCTGCACCCGCCAAAAAGGCCACGGCCGTGAAAGCCACCGCACCAGCGAAGAAGGCTGCACCCGCCAAGAAAGCCGCACCGGCGAAGAAAGCCGCCGCACCGGTGGCTCAGGCCGTTGCCGAGGTGAAGAAGGCCGTCAAGAAAACCGTCGCCACGGCCAAGAAAGCCATTGCCAAGGAAGAAAAGGCCGTCGAGAAAAAAGTGGCGGAGGTGAAGAAGGCCGTCGAGAAAAAGGCCAAGGATGTGAAGAAAGCGGTGGAGAAAAAGGTGGCCGAAGTGAAGAAGGCGGTCGAGAAAAAGGCCGCCCCCAAGAAAGCCAAGGCAGCCCCCGCGGCACCGGCCCCCGCTGCGCAGACCAAGCTGAATCCCCAAGCAGCTTGGCCTTTCCCAACCGCCAAAAAGCCCTGATTCAGGGCCCCTTGGCCAAACAGCCCATGCTCACCATGGGCTGTTCATGTTTTTCAGAGGTTGAAGCAATAATTTTGGGCGCCACGAGAAGCAATCTTCACCGCGCCCATGCGGTTGCCCAGTTGGGCGCAGCGAACCAGATCCCAGCCCTGCGCCAAGCCATACAACAGCGCCGCCCGGAAAGCGTCGCCGCAGCCGGTAGGGTCCACCACCGCATCGGCCGGCTCACCAGGCACGCGGATGCATTGGCCGTCCTGCCACACCTCACAACCTTGGTCGGCCAGGGTGATCACCAGTCCACGCAAGCGCCGGGACAAAGCCGCATAGTCCAGACCGGTGCGGTCGCTGAGCATGCGGGCTTCGTAGTCGTTGAGGGCGGCCCAATCGGCCAACTCGACGAAACGCAACAACTCCTGGCCATTGAACATGGGCAAGCCCTGCCCGGGGTCGAACACGAATGGCACGCCCAAGGCCCGCAATTGCTCGGCGTGCTGCTGCATGGCCTGGCGGCCGTCGGGTGAAATGATGCCGATCACCGCGCCATCGGCGGCTTGCAGCGGGTTGTCATGCGCTTGGGCCATGGCGCCAGGGTGGAAAGCCGTGATCTGGTTGTTGTCGCGATCGGTCATGATCATGGCCTGGGCGGTGTAGTGATCCTCGGCCAGGCGCACATGCCGCGTATCGACGCCCAGGCTTCTGAGGCGCTCCAGGTAGTCCTGCCCATCGGCGCCGAGGGTGGCCACAGGTCTGGCATCGGCCCCGAGCTGGCGCAGCCCGTAAGCAATGTTGCCGGCGCAGCCGCCAAACTCCCGCCTGAGCCCTGGGACCAGGAACGACACGTTGAGGATGTGCAGCTGATCGGGGAGGATCTGTTCGGCAAAACGCCCTTCGAACGTCATGATGGTGTCGAAAGCCAGCGAGCCGCAGATGAGGATGGACATGGTGTGCGGGGGGGGTGTCAGGGGTAAAAAAGAATGGCGCGGTAGCCGGTCATGACCTGATCGGTCGGGCCATCGAGGGCGAGCTCGAACTGCACCGGCCATTCGGCGCCGGGGGCCAGCGTCTGCAGTGGGCGCGGCCATTCCTCGGGGAGGAGCACGCGGCGCACCAGCACCTCGTCGTTGATGGCGGTCAGCGTCAGCTCCAGGGCTGGGGCCGCCACTTCAACCCTTGATTTATTGCGAATGACGACGTTGAAGCTGTAACGCCCCGCAGCGCGGCGCAGCAACACAGAGCTGTCGATGACCACCTCGTCGGGCTGGCGGGGGGCGGAGACTTCACAGGCCAACGAATCGCACAGCGTCTCCAGCGCCGGACGGGTGGACGGCACGCGGCTGGCCAGTTGGTCGCGCCAATGGAAAGACGCCTGCGCAGCCAGCAGCCCCATCAAAGCCAGACTGCATGCCCACAGCGCGCCACGCACCACAGGCCGGCGCCAGAAAGCGCGGCGCTGCGCCTGCCGCACGAAAGAAGGCAAAGGCGGGGGCGCTTCCTCGATCGGTGGCGGCGGGCTGACCGCGGGGGTATCGGCGGATGGGCTGGGGGCGAGGGGCTCGGTGGTCGGAGCCGGTTCGGCCGCCGCTGGCCAGGCCCCCGTGTCCATCGGGGTATGGACAGGCCAGTCAGACTCTGGCTGGGCGGCAGCCTCCGTCTCGGGGCGCGGTGGCGGCGGGGGCTTGAGCGACTCATCAGGCCCGGACTCGGCAGGCTTCTGGGCGAGCGGCTCGGTGGACACAGCATCCGGTGTCGGCTCCCCACTCACACCGCCCCCGTTGAAGGGTCCCCGGGCTTCATCCTGAGCCGGCGGATCCGATGATGCAGGCTCGGACACGGCGGGTGACGCCGGTGCGTCCTCCGGCCTGGGCCACCAGGGTTGGAGGTCGAGCGTGGCATCAAAAATCTGATGGCAATGCCCGCAACGCACCCAGCCATCGGATATCTTTAGCTGATCGGGCACCACCTTGAACGAGGTGGAGCAAGCCGGGCAGCGCGTGATGAAGCTCATGACGCGATTATTGCAGGCCCGCAAGGGGGTTGGCCGGAACCGGCCTCAGGCCGATGCCGTCATCAGAATCCAGCCGTCTTCGGCATCGGTCACTTGCAGGCGCAGCCAAGGCGCGTAGGCCTGTTGCAGTTCTTCGGCCTGCCGCTCCAGAATACCGGCCAGCACCAGGTGACCACCGGGACGCACATGGCCGCACAACAGCGGCGCGAGCACTTTCAGCGGCGAGGCCAGGATGTTGGCCAGCACCACATCAAACGCGCCGGTGGCGGCCTCGGGCAGGCCGGCTTGCAATGGCACTTGGTTGTGTTGGGCATTGAGTCGGGTGGACTCGACGGCGGCCGGGTCGATGTCCACAGCCACGATCTCGCGGGCGCCGAACAGCCCGGCACCGATGGCGAGGATGCCGGAACCACAGCCGTAGTCGAGCACCCGCTGCCCCAGCGGCGGATGCTGCGCAATCCAGCGCAGACACATGCGGGTGGTCGGGTGTGTGCCAGTGCCAAAGGCCAGCCCAGGGTCCAGGCGGATGATCTGGCGGGCCTGGGGCGGCGGCTCGTGCCAGCTCGGCACGATCCAGAAGGTGGGCGTGATGTCCACCGGCGCGAATTGGGATTGCGTCAGGCGCACCCAGTCTTCGTCGGCCACCGCACGCACCCCCACGACCTCGCAGCCCTGGAAAAAGTCTTGCAGCCGCAACAACGCCGCCGCCTCGTGGGCCTGGGACACTTCGGCAAACAAGGCCACGAGCCGCGAGCGCTGCCAGCCGGCCTTGGGGGCCGGCATGCCGGGCTCGCCGAACAGAGCACGCTCGGCCGGGGTTTCGGCATCGGCGTCCTCGACGGAGACGCTCAGCGCATCCAGCGCTTCCAGGGCCTCGGCCAGGGTTTCGACTTGATCCTCCGGCGCCAGCAGCACCAGTTCGGTCAGGCGCGCAGCGGGTGCGGGTTCAGCGGTCACGTTGTTCCAGCCACGATTCGAGGTAATGGATGTTGGTGCCACCGGCCTCGAAATTGGCATCTACCATGAGTTCGCGGTGCAGGGGGACGTTGGTCTTGATGCCCTCGATCGCGGTTTCTGCCAGCGCGGTGCGCATGCGGGCCAGTGCCTGCTCGCGCGTGTCGCCATGCACGATGAGCTTGCCGATCATCGAGTCGTAATTGGGCGGTACGGTGTAATTGGCATAAACGTGCGAGTCCACCCGCACGCCCGGGCCACCGGGCATGTGCCAGGTCGTCACGCGACCGGGCGAGGGCGTGAATTTGTATGGATCCTCGGCATTGATGCGGCACTCGATGGCATGACCGCGCAATTGAATCTGACGCTGGGTGAAGGGCAACTTCTCGCCAGCGGCAATGAGGATTTGCTGGCGCACGATGTCGATGCCGGTGATCATCTCCGTCACCGGATGCTCGACCTGCACGCGCGTGTTCATCTCGATGAAGTAGAACTCGCCGTTTTCGTACAGAAACTCGAACGTACCCGCGCCGCGATAGCCGATCTTCTTGCAGGCCGCCGCGCAGCGCTCGCCGATTTTTTCGATCAGGCGACGGGCAATGCCCGGGGCGGGGGCTTCTTCGATCACCTTCTGATGGCGGCGCTGCATGGAGCAGTCGCGCTCGAACAAATACACCGCGTTGCGGTGCTGATCGGCCAGCACCTGGATTTCGATGTGACGAGGGTTCTGGAGGAATTTCTCCATGTACACCTCGGGGTTGCCGAAGGCGGCTGCGGCTTCGGCCTTGGTGGTCTGTACCGCGTGGATGAGGGCCGCCTCGGTGTGCACCACGCGCATCCCCCGGCCGCCACCGCCACCGGCGGCCTTGATGATGACCGGGTAGCCGATGGTCTTGGCGATGCGCTTGATGGTGGCCGGGTCATCGGGCAAGGCGCCGTCGGAGCCCGGCACGCAGGGCACGCCCGCACGGATCATCGCCTGCTTGGCCGACACCTTGTCGCCCATGATGCGGATGGACTCTGGCGAGGGACCGATGAAGACGAATCCGCTTTTCTCCACCCGCTCGGCAAAATCGGCGTTCTCGCTCAAAAAACCATAGCCGGGGTGGATGGCTTCGGCGTCCGTGACCTCGGCGGCAGAAATGATGGCCGGCATGCTGAGGTAACTCTGCGCCGAGGGCGCAGGCCCGATGCACACGGCCTCGTCAGCGAGCTTGACATATTTGGCGTCTCGGTCGGCCTCGGAGTAGACCATGACCGCCTTGATGCCCATCTCGCGGCAGGCGCGCTGGATGCGCAAGGCGATTTCGCCACGGTTGGCGACCAGGATTTTCTTGAACATGGGCGCCCTACCCTCACTCGATCACGAACAACGGCTGACCGTATTCGACGGCTTGCCCGTTTTCCGCCAGAATCTGCGTGATGACGCCAGACTTGTCGGCTTCGATCTCGTTGAGGATTTTCATGGCTTCGACGATGCAGATCGGATCGCCTTCCTTGACCGACTGGCCGACCTCGACGAATGGCTTGGCGCCCGGGCTGGGCGCACGGTAGAACGTGCCCACCATCGGAGACTTGACGATATGGCCTTTGATTTCCGGTTCGGCAGCCGGGGCGCTCGCCACGGGCGCGGCGGCGGCCGGCGCGGCGGGAGCCGCGAGGGTCACGGCTGGCGCGGGCGCCACCATGGCCACCGGGGCGACGGGTGCGCTCTTGACGATGCGGACCTTGCCTTCGGCCTCGGTGATTTCGAGTTCGGATACATTCGACTCGGAGACGAGGTCGATCAAGGTCTTGAGTTTGCGCAGATCCATGTTTTCTCCAGATATTGCACCTAAAATGCTTCAAAATTTCCGCATCAGGGCAGAAGTAGGCGGGAATATACACGAAGCGCCCGCACTTGAGGAAACGCGGGCTGGCGCCATGGCTCCCTGTTCACCGGTTTTATTGCCGCTTTTTTCTTCCCATTGAGTCCCATGGCAGAAGAGGACAACACCGTCACCACCATGGCCCTGCCGGGGCTGGCCCGGGCCTTGGTGGCTTCCGGCACGCTGACGCAAAAAACGGCCGAAGACATCTACGCCAAAGCCCAGGCCCGCAAGGCCAGTTTCATCGCCGAGGTCATCAGCAGCGGTGCCGTCTCGGCCCGCGACTTGGCCCACACCATGGCCGAAGCGTTTGCCGCTCCGCTCATCGACCTGGACGCGGTAGACATACAGCGACTGCCGAAAGACGTGCTCGACCCGCGCATCGCCAAGCAGTTCCGGTTGGTGGTGCTGAGCCGCCGCCACAATCGGGTCACGGTCGCGACGGCCGACCCGTCGGACCAGCAAGCCGCCGAAAAGGTGAAATTCGCCACCCAGTTGAACGTGGACTGGGTGATTGCGGAGGTGGACAAGCTCAACAAGCTGATCGAGACGCTGACCACTACCGCAGGCGAAGCCATCGAGCACATCGTCGGGGGCGACTTCGAGTTCGAGGAAGGCAGCATCGAGATGGCGTCGGCGGATGCCACGGAAAAGATTTCCGCCGAGGTCGAAGACGCCCCGGTCGTGAAATTTTTGCAGAAGATGCTGCTCGATGCCTACACGATGCGCGCATCCGACCTGCATTTCGAACCTTACGAGCACACCTACCGGGTGCGCTTTCGCATCGACGGCGAACTGCGCGAGGTGGCCGCGCCACCGGTGGCGGTCAAGGAAAAGCTGGCCTCCCGCATCAAGGTGATTTCCAAGCTCGACATTTCGGAACGCCGCGTGCCGCAGGACGGCCGCATGAAGCTCAAGGTCGGGCCCGACAAGGTGATTGACTTTCGCGTGAGCACCCTGCCGACGCTGTTCGGCGAAAAAATCGTGATCCGGATTCTGGATCCGAGCAGCGCGCAGATGGGCATCGATGCCCTGGGCTACGAACCGGATGAAAAGGAAAAACTCCTCGAAGCCATCCACCGCCCCTACGGCATGGTGCTGGTCACCGGCCCCACCGGCTCGGGCAAGACGGTGTCTCTCTACACCTGCCTGAACATTCTCAATCAGCCGGGGGTCAACATCTCGACGGCGGAAGACCCGTCGGAAATCAACCTGCCCGGCATCAATCAGGTCAACGTCAATGAAAAAGCGGGACTGACATTTGCCGCCGCCTTGAAAGCCTTCTTGCGGCAAGACCCAGACATCATCATGGTGGGCGAGATCCGCGATCTGGAAACGGCAGACATCGCGATCAAAGCGGCCCAGACCGGCCATCTGGTGCTGTCCACCCTGCATACGAACGACGCACCGTCCACCCTGACGCGGATGCTGAACATGGGCATCGCGCCGTTCAACATTGCCTCCAGCGTCAACCTCATCACCGCCCAGCGACTGGCCCGGCGGCTGTGCAAGCAGTGCAAAGAGCCGGTGGACAATTTGCCCGATCAGGTATTGATCGACGCCGGCTTCCGCCCCGAAGAGCTTGACGGCACCTGGAAGCCCTACCGCGCCGTGGGCTGCAATGCCTGCAACAACGGCTACAAGGGGCGTGTCGGCATCTACCAGGTCATGCCCATCACCGAGGCGATGCAGCAAATCATCCTGCGCGGTGGCAGCGCCCTGGAAATTGCCGCCCAGGCCAGGGCCGAAGGGGTGCGCACGTTGCGCGAATCCGGCCTGCGAAAGGTTAAACTGGGCATCACGTCTCTGGAAGAAGTGCTGGGCTGTACCAACGACTGAGCCCGCACCGCCGGAAGTCGCGACAACCACATTGCGGGGAAAACATGGCCACGGCTAGCAAAAGCGTCAAGGAGTTCGTGTTCGAGTGGGAGGGCAAGGACCGCAACGGCAAGACCACCCGTGGCGAGATCCGGGCTGCCGGTGAAAACCAGGCACAGGCCAGCCTGCGGCGTCAGGGCATCCTGGTGCAGAAGATCAAGAAGCGCAAAATGGCCTCGGCCAAGCGCATCAAGCCCAAGGACATCGCCATCTTCACGCGGCAGCTCGCCACGATGATGAAAGCCGGCGTGCCCTTGCTGCAGGCTTTCGACATCGTGGGCCGCGGCAATCCCAACCCCAGCGTCACCAAACTGCTCAACGACATCCGCACCGACGTGGAGACCGGTACCTCGCTGAGCGCGGCCTTCCGCAAGCACCCGATGTACTTCAACGCGCTGTACTGCAACCTGGTGGAAGCGGGTGAGGCCGCGGGGATCCTGGAAGATTTGATGGACCGCCTGGCCACTTACATGGAAAAGACCGAGGCACTCAAGAGCAAGGTGCGCTCGGCGCTGATGTACCCGACGGCGGTGATCGTCGTCGCCTTCGTGGTGGTGGCGGTGATCATGATCTTCGTCATCCCGGCCTTCAAGGAAGTGTTCTCCTCCTTCGGGGCCGATCTGCCCGCCCCCACCTTGGCGGTGATCGCCATGAGCGAGTTCTTCGTGGCCTATTGGTGGTTGATCTTCGGTGGCCTGGGAGGGGGTGCCTACTTTTTCATGCAGGCCTGGAAACGCAATGAAAAGGTGCAACGCTTCATGGACCGCTTGCTGCTGCGGCTGCCGGTTTTTGGGCCGCTGGTGGAGAAATCCGTCGTCGCCCGCTGGACGCGTACCATGTCCACCATGTTTGCGGCAGGCGTGCCGCTGGTCGAAGCGCTGGATTCGGTGGGTGGGGCTGCGGGCAACAGCCTGTTTGCAGATGCCACCAAGAAAATCCAGCAGGAAGTCTCCACCGGCACCAGCCTGACGATGGCCATGACCAACGCCCGCGTATTCCCATCCATGGTGCTGCAGATGTGCGCCATCGGCGAGGAGTCGGGCTCCATCGACCACATGCTTGGCAAGGCGGCCGATTTCTACGAACAAGAGGTCGATGACATGGTGGCCGGCCTGTCCAGCCTGATGGAGCCCATCATCATCGTGATTTTGGGCACCGTCATTGGGGGCATCGTGGTCTCGATGTACCTGCCCATCTTCAAGCTGGGCCAAGTGGTCTGAACCGGCCTGCCAGGCGGCAGGCCGGTGAAACCAGATCAGCGTCGCACGGCCGAGTGCGGGCGCTCCTCACGCTCCGGCAGCAAACCGCGCGGGCGGAACCGCAGCGTCAGCAGCAGAATGAGGCCCATGACCATGAGGCGCATGTGGGCCGCGCTGTCCAGCAGATGGGCGCGCAAGGCGCTTTCGGCCGACATGCCGGCGGTGATCACGTTCATCAGCCACAGCCCGATGGGCTCGGCCTGCACCCAGAAGAACCAGATCAAAAAGCCGCCGAGAATGGCGCCGAGGTTGTTGCCCGAGCCGCCGACGATCACCATCACCCAGATCAGGAAGGTAAAGCGCAGCGGGTTGTAGCTGTTGGGGGTGAACTGCCCATCCAGCGTCACCAGCATGGCGCCTGCGATGCCCACGATGGCCGAACCGAGCACGAACACCTGCAGGTGGCGGCCGGTCACGTCCTTGCCCATGGCTTCGGCGGCGGTTTCGTTGTCACGGATGGCGCGCATCATGCGCCCCCAAGGGGAGCGAATGGCCGTTTGCGCCAGCCAGAACAGCAACAGCAGCACCGCAAGCGACAAAGTCAGGTAGCTGAGCTTGACCACCATGGAGGCGAAGTCCATCACATGCACGCCCAGCCGGGCCGACCATTCCTGCACCCATGCGGTTTGGACCAAATCGATCTCGAAGGGCACGGGGCGCGGCAGGCCGTTGACGTTGTTCACGCCGCGGGTCAGCCACTCTTCATAGCGCAGCACGGCCAGAATGATCTCGGAAATGCCCAGCGTGGCAATGGCCAGGTAGTCCGAGCGCAGGCCCAGTGTGATCTTGCCAATGAGCCAGGCCGCGCAGGCCGCCAGCACGCCCCCCACGATCCAGGACAGCAAGATGGGCAGGCCGGCACCGCCGAGATAACCCGTCTTGGCGGGGTTGACGGCTTCGATCAGCTCGACCGCCGGATCGAAGAAATAGCGCGACGCAAAGTAGCCCACGACCAAAATGGCGGCCATGACCAAGCGGCGTGTGCGGCCTGGGGACAGTTTTTTGTAGGCCACGATGGCGGCCACCGTGGTGATGAGCGCCATCAGCAGAGCGGTCAGGATGCCGGCCCCCCCCGCTTCCCAGGCTTCCTGCGTCGGGGGCATGGCCACCAACACAGCGGCAATCCCGCCCAGGGCGGCAAAGCCCATCAGGCCCACGTTGAACAGGCCCGCATAACCCCACTGCACGTTGAGGCCCAGCGCCATGATGGCGGCAATCACGCAGTAGTTGAGAATGGTCAGCGACAGCGACCAGCTCTGCATCGTGCCCACGAGTACCAAGGCCAGCCCCATGAGGGCAAACAGCATCGGTGCCTGGACTTTCTGGTTCAACAGCTTGCTCATGCCGTTTTCCCTCCAAACAGACCGGTGGGCTTGATCAGCAGCACCACCACGAGGATGACGAAGGACACCGCGAACTTGTAATCGGTGGACAGCAGTTGCATCAGCCCCTCAGGCTCCCAGGCCTCGGGCAGCAGGTAGGCGAAGAACTTGCGGTACGCATAGGTGAGCATCACCTCGGAAAACGCGACGATGAAGCCCCCCGCGATGGCCCCGAGCGGGCTGCCCAACCCGCCCACGATGGCCGCAGCGAAAATGGGCAGCAGCAACTGGAAATAGGTGAATGGCCGGAAGCCCTTGTCCAGCCCATAGAGCGTGCCCGCGATGGTGGCCAGCGTGGCCGCGATGATCCAGGTGAGCATGACGACGCGGTTCGGATTGATGCCCGACAGCAGCGCCAGATTCTCGTTGTCAGAATAAGCGCGCATGGATTTGCCGGTTCGGGTGCGCTCCAGGAACCAGAACAACACGGCCACCACGATGATGGCAGTTACGATGGTCAGGCCCTGGCTGGTCCGGAACGCCAGACCTTCGTCGAGCCCGGTGAAGTCGCGAAAGCCACTGGCGGTGATGATGAAGCGCTCGCCGTCTTCAAAGCGCTGATCTCCCGGCCCGATGATGAAGCGCACGATCCCGTTCATGAGGAACATCACGCCCACCGAGGCAATCAGCAAGACCACCGGGGGCGCCTTGTGGACGCGGTGATAGCGATAGACCCAGCGATCGGTCAGCAGAACGAACAGGACCGTGACCCCAATGGCCACCGGCAGCGCCAGCAACGCGGTGGGCAACACGCCCAGCCCAATGCCTTGGCCCTGCAGCCACCAGGTCACCAGAATGGTGACCATGGTGCCGAACGCCATGGTGTCGCCATGGGCGAAGTTGGAAAACCGCAGGATGCCGTACACCAGGGTGACGCCCAAGGCGCCGAGCGCGAGCTGGCTGCCGTAGGCCGCGGCAGGAATGATGACGAAATTGAGCAGCAGCACGAATGCGTTGAGGATGTCGGCCATGATCAGCCTCCCAGGAAAGTGCGGCGGACCTCGGGATTGGCCATCAGGGCCTCGCCCGTGTCGGTGTAGCGGTTGGCGCCTTGCACCAGCACATAACCCTTGTCCGCGATGTTGAGCGCCTGGCGCGCGTTCTGCTCCACCATGAGGATGGCGATGCCGGTGCGCGAGATCTCGATGATGCGGTCGAACAACTCATCCATCACGATGGGCGAGACGCCGGCCGTGGGCTCGTCGAGCATGAGCACTTTGGGCTGGGTCATGAGCGCCCGGCCGACCGCCACTTGCTGGCGCTGACCGCCCGAGAGCTGGCCGGCAGGCTGGCGACGCTTTTGCTTGAGCACTGGGAACAGCTCATAGACCTGTTCCATAGTCTGCCGGTAGTCATCGCGCCGGATGAAAGCCCCCATCTCCAGGTTTTCTTCCACCGTCATGGAGGTGAACACGTTGTGCGTCTGGGGCACGAATCCCATGCCCTTGAGCACCCGCTCCTGCGGACTGAGCGCGGTGATGTCCTCGCCATCGAACATCACGCGCCCCTGCCTCAGGTTGAGCATGCCGAAAATGGCCTTCATGGCGGTGGACTTGCCCGCCCCGTTGGGGCCGACGATGACGGCGATCTCGCCCTTGTCCACCGCGATGGTGCAGCCGTTGAGGATGTCCGCGCCGCCATAGCCGCCCGTCATCCCTTCACCAATGAGAAAGCTCATGCCGCCACCCCCGGTTTGTTCTTCAGGCCGCGGCCCAGATAGGCCTCGATCACCTGCTCGTTGGCCGTGACTTCGGCGGCAGACCCTTGGGCCAGCACGCGGCCTTCGGCCATGACGATCACCGGATCGCACAAGCGGCCGATGAAATCCATGTCGTGTTCGATCATGCAGAAGGTGTAGCCACGCTCTTTGTTCAGACGCACGATGGCATCGCCCAGGGTGTTGAGCAGCGTGCGGTTGACGCCGGCGCCCACCTCGTCGAGAAAGACGATCTTGGCCTCGGTCATCATGGTGCGCCCGAGTTCGAGGAGCTTCTTCTGCCCACCCGAGAGGTTGCCGGCCAGTTCATCGGCGACGTGCTCGATTTGCAGGAAGCGGATCACGTCGTCGGCCTTGGCGCGCACCGCCTCCTCCTCTGCCTTGACCTTGCCCGGCTGCAGCCAGGCGCCAAGCAGGGACTCGCCGGTCTGCCGAGGCGGCACCATCATGAGGTTTTCGCGCACCGTGAGGGTGGAGAACTCGTGCGCGATCTGGAAGGTGCGCAGCAAGCCCTTGGCAAACAGCTCGTGGGGCGGCAGCCCCGTGATGTCTTCGCCGTCGAGGAACACCTGCCCGGCGGTGGGCTTGTAGTGTCCGGCGATGACGTTGAACAGCGTCGTTTTCCCTGCACCATTGGGGCCGATCAGCCCGGTGATGCGCCCGGTCTCCAGGGTGAGAGACACGTCGTCGACGGCGCGTATGCCGCCGAACTGCATCCTGAGGTTTTTGACTTCAATCATGGGATAAAGCAAACGGTCCGCGCCGGTGAGGCGGGACCGTTTTTCGGTGTGGATGTCGAAAACAAGGGCGGGCGCTCAACCGGCGCCCGCCACTGTGGCATCAACGGAAGCCGACCGTTTCCATGCGACCGTTGCGCACTTCGATGACGCGGTAGCTGCCAGCGCTTTCACCCGGCTCGATCAGACGCACGGCAGAAGCGCCTTCGTAGTCGATCTTGCCGCCTTCGGCCAGAATCTTCAGGCCCTTGGCCAGTTCACCGGCGTAGATCTTCTCGCCAGGACCGTTGGCCACTTCCATGATTTTTTCCTTGACCTTGGCCGGGTCGGTGGACTTGGCGGCCTGCATGGCCAACAGGATCAGGGCGGCGGCGTCATAAGACTGGTGGGTGTAGGGGCCGACGTTGATGTTGGCGGCCTTGGCCAGAGCCTCGAATCGCTGACCACCCGGGCTGTCGGTGCCCGGGGCCACGCCGAAGGAACCGTTGAGGCCACGACCGATGGCCTGGGGCAGGCTGTCACCGATCATGCCATCGGGCAGGAAGAAGCGGCTGAAAGCGCCCGTATCCAGCGCGGTGCGGATGATGCCGCGGCCACCCTGATCGACGTAACCCGCCACGATGAGGATGTCGCCCCCGGCAGCGGCCAGCGCGGCCACTTCAGCGGTGTAATCGCCTTTGCCGTCTTCGTGGGCGGCAGAAATGGTGATGCGGCCACCCAGTTTCTCGAAGTTGGTCTGGATGCTGTTGGCCAGACCACGGCCGTAGTCGTTGTTGGTGAAGGTCAGGGCAGCGCGGCGAATGCCTTTTTCACGCAGCATCTCGGCAATCACTTCGCCCTGGCGGGCGTCCGACGGCGCGGTGCGGAAGAACAAGCCATTGTCGCGCACGGTGGTCAGGGCCGGCGAGGTGGCGGAAGGGGAAATCATCAGCACGCCACGCGGCACGGCCACGTTTTGCACGACGGCGGTGGTGACACCCGAGCAGTCGGCCCCCACGATGGCATTGACGCGCTCGGAAGTCACCAGACGCTCGGCGGCAGCGGTGGCCGCGGCGGCGTCGATGCAGGTGGAGTCGGCGCGCACCGGCTGCACCTTGGCGCCACCGAGCAGCAGACCGCTGTCGGACACCTCTTTCATGGCCAGCTCGGCACTGGCGGCCATGGCAGGGGTCAGGGATTCGATCGGGCCGGTGTAGCCCAGGAGAACGCCAAGCTTGACGTTGGTTTGTGCGTGGGCGCCGAAGGCCATGGTGGCGGCCAGGGCGGCGGCGGTCAGGATCTTCTTCAAGGGTGACTCCTTCAATCGGGTTGTAGCCGCAAAAAACCGTCTGCGGCGGTTCAGGAAGCCAAATCTTAGCAGGACAACCTTGGGGGAAACGGTGATTTTGGCGGCTTTGCAGGGTTTTCCCCGGCCCGGTTTCGGGTACATTGATTGTCAAGCACCTACCCGCAAAGGATCGCCCTTGGCCATGCCCGATGCCCCCCGCTCACCGCAGCCCACCGTGGCGCGGTCGCCCGGCGATTTGCGCAAGGCCTCCGCTTTGGTGGTGGACGGCAACCCGACGACCCGCATGACGGTGGCCGGCCAGCTGCGCACCATGGGCATGCATTCGGTCAGCCAAGTGAGCCGCATCGCCGATGCCCGTCGCGAGCTGGAGCGGTCGCATTTCGACGTGGTGGTCTGCGGCGACGAGTTTCCCAAAGAAGGCGGCACGGGCCAGGAACTGCTGGACGATCTGCGCCGCAGCGGCCTGCTGCCCTACGCGACCGTTTTTATCATGCTGACGAACGAAGCCACCTATCTGAAGGTGGCCGAGGCGGCGGAATCGTCGGTGGACAGCTACATCGTGCGGCCTTATTCGGCCGGCAGCCTGAACGACCGCATCGAGCAGGCGCGGATTCGCAAGGTGGCGTTGCAGCCCCTGTATCAGGCGCTCGAAGCCCAGCGCCCCGAGGAGGCGGTGGCCCTGGCCCGTCAGCGTCTGCGTGATCGCGGCCCACAATGGCTGCAGGCCGCCCGCATCGGGGCCGAAGTGCTGCTGCGGCTGGAACGGTTCGAGGAAGCCGAGGCCCTGTTCCAAGCCATTGGGCAGGCCGACCCCAAGCCCTGGGCGCGGCTGGGCGTGGCCCGCACCCAGCTCGATGCCGGCGCCCCCCACCGCGCGATGGAAACTCTGCAAGCCCTGCTGGAAGACGAGCCCGACTATCCAGAAGCCTATGATGTGCTCGGGCGCGCCCAGCTCGAACTGGGGCAATTCCAAGCCGCGCTGGCCACGCTGGAAAAAGCCGTACAGCTCACGCCCATGGCCATCGGCCGGCTGCAGCGCCTGGGCATGCTGGCCTACTTTTGCGGCAACCGGGATCAGGCCGTGGAACTGCTGGAGCGTTCGACCTATCTGGGCCTGGACTCCAAGATGTTCGACAGCGAATGCCTGGTGCTGCTGGCCCTGTCGGCGTTTGCGCGCAACCAGCCGGCCCAACTGGAGCGCCATCTGGCCGAACTGCGCAAACGGTTGCGCGCCAACCCGGCAGACCTGCGGCTGCAGCGCTTCACCGACCTGATTGCGGCCTTGTCGTTCGAGCAGCAGGGACATCGGGAAAAGGCCACAAACCTCATTGCCATCGCTTGCACGCAGATCGGGGAGCCCCATTTCGACATGGAAGCAGCCCTCAACCTGCTGTGCGCGCTGGCTGAGCTGACCCACCGCGGCGCGGATGTGTTGAAAGACGACAAGGTCATCGACCGCATCGGCCGGCGCTTTGCCACCAGCAAGGCCATGGGCGAGTTGCTGGCCAACGCCGCCAGCGCGCACGAGCCGTTTGCCGAGCGGCTGCGGCGCAGCCAGGACGAAATGGTGTGGCTGATCGAGCGGCCCGTCAAAGCCGCTGGCAACGGGGAAGCGGCCACAGCGCTCGAAGAGCTGGTGCGCACCGCCGAAGGCACGCTCAATGCCCGGGCGGTGGAATCGGCCTGGCTGGTGTTGCAGCGCTATGCGGCCGAAATCCCCGAGGCCGAGCGCTGGCAAGAGCGGGTGGAGCGGCTGCGCGAAGCCTATGGCACGGCACGCAACAAGCCTGCCCTGGGCGATCGGCGGCTGCGCCCTTCCGGCGGCGTGAACCTGGGGCCGATGGACCGGGCCACCGCCCCCTGAGCAGCGCCGCTCAAGGCTCCAGCGGGGCGCCGGCGCGGAACCACTGTGCGATCAGCGCCCGCTCCGCCTCCGTCATGCCCGTGGCGTTGTTCAGCGGCATCTGGCGGGTCACCACCGTCTGCTGGTACACGGTCAACGCCTGCTGCTGGATGGCCAACGGCGTGTCCAGCCGCACGTTTTTCGAGGCCAGGGCCGCGCCGTGGCACATGACGCATCGCTGCTCGATCACCGGCTGGACCTGCGCCATGCCGACCTGGGCCGGCAATTCGACCGGCTCGACCGCGGCCGGCCGCATCCAGGCGATGAGCGCCAGCAGCACCGCCACGCCCACCGCGGCATACGGCCAGGGGTGGGCGTTGCGCCCCAGCTTCCAGCCATGGCGCATGACGAAAAACTGGCGAATGGCCGCGCCGGCGAACATGATGGCGATCAACGCCACCCAGTTGTACGCGTGGCTGTAGACGAAGCTGTAGTGGTTGCTCAACATGGCAAACAACACCGGCAGCGTGAAATAGGTGTTGTGCACGCTGCGCTGCTTGCCGCGCTTGCCATGGATCGGGTCCACCGGCTGGCCAGCCTTGAGCGCCGCCACCACCTTGCGCTGGCCCGGAATGATCCAGAAAAACACATTGGCGCTCATGGCCGTGGCCAGCATGGCCCCCACCAGCAGGAAAGCCGCCCGGCCGGCGAACAGCTGCGTGGCCGCGTAGGAGGCCACGCACACCAGCAGCAGCACGAGCAGGCCCACCTTGGCATCGCCATGGGCGGTTTGCCCCAAAGTGCGGCAAATCGCGTCGTAGAGGAACCAAAACACCACCAGAAACGCCAGCGCCGTGGCGATGGCCGCCGCCGGCGACCAGTCCATGACATGGGGGTCGATCAGATAGACGCTCGGACTCCACAAATACGAAATGGCGAACAACGCAAAGCCGCTGAGCCAGGTGGAATAGCTCTCCCAGTAGAACCAATGCAGATGATCCGGCAGCCGGGGCGGCGCCACGTTGTACTTGACCGGGTGATAGAAGCCGCCTCCATGAACGGCCCACAACTCGCCGCTGACGCCCTCTTTCTTCAGCGCTTCATCCTGCGGCGGGGTGAGGCTGCTGTCGAGAAACACGAAATAGAACGAGGAGCCGATCCACGCGATGGCCACGATGACGTGCAGCCATCGCAACAGCAGATTGGCCCAATCCAGCAGATACGTTTCCATGGTGGCTTGCCAAAACGCCGGACGCACCGGCTTGTGAAGCACGGGTTCACCACTGCGGGCGCTGTGAACCCCGAACGGTCGCGTCACACACAGGCGCCGCGGCGACCACGGAGCACGAAGTGTATACAGTTTCGGTGGACTGCACCAGCCACCGCCTCTCACCGCGTGCCTGAGACATCAAGCAACAATTGCGCCACCACACTGGCCGCGATCACGGCAGGCTCCTTGCCCCGGATGCCCGGCAGCCCGATGGGGCAGGTGACGCGGTCCAGCTCGGCTGGGCCAAAGCCTCGCGCCTCCAGACGGTGCCGAAAGGCCGCCCATTTGGTGCGCGAGCCGATCAGACCGATGAAGGGCAGATCGTCCTGGCGCCGGCAGCGCTCCAGACAAGCGGCCACGATGTCCAGATCTTCAGCATGGCTGAAGCTCATCACCAATACGCGACTGCCGGGGGGCAAGTCGGCGACGGCGCGCTGCACCGGCTCGGAATGCTCCACCTGGACCTGTGGCGGCACATCGGCCGGAAATATGCCATCGCGGCTGTCGATCCAGCGCACGGCAAACGGCAACGGCACCAGCGCCCGCACCAAGGCGCGACCAACGTGCCCTCCGCCAAACAAGGCCAGCGGCAAAAGCGCCGGCTGCCACAGGGCACGCAGCGACGACACGTCGGCGGCGCCGACCCGCCACGCCCGCAGGTGCACCACACCGCCACAGCATTGGCCCAGGCTCGGCCCCACCGGGCACCGCCATTCGGTCATGGCAGCGCACGGATCGGCCAGCAGGCGGCGCGCCACGGCCATCGCCTGCCATTCGAGCTGGCCGCCGCCGATCGTGCCCCAGGCGTCGTGGGCGAACACGGCCATCCAGGCGCCACGCTCGCGCGGCGCCGAGCCCTGGGTCTGCGCCACGGCCACCAGCACCGCCGTCTCCCCGGCCTCCAGCCGGTGGAGCACGGCAGGCAAATCGCCACCGACCAAGGGCTGCGGCTCAACTGCCACGGTAGGTCGAGTAACTCCAGGGACTGACCAACAACGGCACGTGATAGTGCGCGGAGGCATCGGCCACGCCGAAGTCCAGCGTCACCTGGTCGAGAAAGGCCGGCTCCGGCAAGGCCACGCCACGCGCGGCGAAATACGCCTTGACGTCGAACACCAGCCGATAGGTGCCCACCCGCAGCGCAGCGTGGTCGAGCAGCGGTCCGTCGGGATTGCGGCCGTCGGCATCGAGGGTCAGGCGCCTGAGCAGCGTGGCCTGCCCACCATCCGTGCTGTACAGCGCCACCTGCATGCCGGCGGCCGGACAGCCATGCATCGTGTCCAGAACATGTGTGCTCAAGCCCATGAAAAACTCCCGTGGTGGAACGATCCGACCATGCCAGGCACGGCGTGGTCGACTGAAAGTGTATACACTTTTTGTTTTTCTGGATATCATGCGCCCATGGAATCTTCGAGCACCGCGCACATCGTCGAGTCGTTGACCCGTGCCATTGTGGAGCATCGGCTCAACCCCGGCACCAAGCTCGCGGAGCAAAAGCTCGCTGACCATTTTGGCGTCTCGCGCACGCTGGTGCGGCAGGCGCTGTTCCAGCTCTCGCAGCACCGGCTCATCAAGATGGAGCCCTCGCGGGGCGCTTTCGTGGCCACGCCGTCGGTGCAGGAAGCGCAGCAGGTGTTCGAGGTGCGGCGCATGCTCGAAATGGAGATGACTCGCGCTTTCGCGCGACAAGCCACCCCAGCCAAGATCCGCGCCCTGCGCGCCCATGTGGCCGAGGAGCGCAAGGCGGTAGACAGCAACGACGTGCCGGGCCGCACCGAGCTGCTGGGTGACTTCCACGTGCGCATGGCCGAACTCATGGGCAACCAGGTACTGGCCGAGCTGCTGCGCGACCTGATCTCGCGCTGTGCCCTGATCACGCTCATGTACCAGAGCACGCACGCGGCCGAGCATTCCAACGACGAGCACGCCCACATCGTCAAAGCCCTGGCCGCGAAGGACGAAGAACTGGCCGCCCGACTCATGGACGAGCATCTGCGCAACGTCATGGCCAATCTCACCTTCGACCGCCAACTGCCCACCAGCGACATCTCGATGGCGCTCTCCGCCCCATGATTTACGACAGCACCGCCCCCTACCCGCGCGACCTGGCCGGCTATGGCCGCAACCCGCCGCACGCCCGCTGGCCCGGCGGCGCCCGCATCGCCGTGCAATTCGTGCTCAACTACGAAGAAGGCGGCGAAAACTGCGTGCTGCACGGCGACGCGGCCAGCGAAACCTTCCTCAGCGAAATGTTCAACCCAGCCGCCTTCCCGGCCCGGCACATCAGCATGGAAGGCATCTACGAATACGGCTCGCGCCAGGGCGTGTGGCGGCTGCTGCGCGAATTCGAGCGGCGCGGCCTGCCGCTGACCGTGTTCGGCGTGTCCACCGCGCTGCAGCGTTCGCCCGACGTGACGGCGGCGTTCGTCGAAGGGGGCCATGAGATCGCCTGCCACGGCCTGAAGTGGATTCACTACCAGAACCTGCCGGAAGAGCTGGAGCGCGAGCACATGGCACAGGCCATGCAAATCATCGCCGACCTGACCGGCGAACGGCTCGACGGCCCGCGCCGGCTGCACGGCGCCGGCTGGTACACCGGGCGCGACAGCCCCAACACCCGCCGCCTGGTGGCCGACTTCGGCCACTTCGACTACGACAGCGACTACTACGGCGACGACTTGCCCTTCTGGATGAAGGTGCGCCGGACCGACGGCACCGACGTGCACCAGCTCATCGTGCCCTACACGCTGGACTGCAACGACATGCGCTTCGCGCTGCCACAGGGCTATTCGCATGCCGACCCATTTTTCCAGTACATGCGAGACACGTTCGACGTGCTGTACGCCGAGGGCGATCCCGCTGGACTGGACCGCCCGAAAATGATGAGCATCGGCATGCACTGCCGCCTGCTGGGGCGGCCTGGCCGCATCACCGCCCTGCAACGCTTCCTGGACCACATCCAGCGCCACGAAGGCGTGTGGATCGCCCGCCGCATCGACATCGCCCGCCACTGGCGCGCCACCCACCCCTGCCCGGCCTGAAAGACCGCGCCATGCCCTACACCCTGGACCAACTCAACGCCGCGCCCGCGCCAGAGGCCGCGCGCATGCTCGACGGCCTGTACGAGCACTCCCCCTGGATCGCCGAGCAAGCACTGACCCAACGCCCCTTTGCCAGCCTGGCCGCACTCAAGCTGGCCATGGTGCGCGTGCTGGAGGCCGCCGGACGCGAGGCCCAACTGGCCCTCATCCGCGCCCACCCCGAACTGGCGGGCAAGGCCATGGTCGCCCAGGCGCTGACCGCCGAATCCACCCACGAACAGCGCACCGCCGGGCTGACCCACTGCACGCCAGAGGAATTCGCCCGCATCCAGCGGCTCAACGCCGACTACAACGCCAAGTTCGGCTGGCCCTTCATCCTGGCGGTGCGTGGGCCACGCGGCACCGGGTTGAGTCGGACCCAGATCATCGAGGCCTTCGAGCGCCGCCTGCACAGCCACCCCGATGCCGAATTCCAGGAATGCCTGCGCCACATCCATCGCATCGTGGAAATCCGGCTCAACGACAAATTCGGCGCCGAACCCACGCTGGGCAACCTGGTGTGGGACTGGCAGGAACACCTGGCGCAATACAGCGAACCGAGCTACGCCGAGCGCGGCGAGCTGACCGTGACCTACCTGACCGAGGCCCATCGCGCCTGCGCCGCCCACATCGCCCAGACCATGCGCGAAGTCGGCTGTGACGAGGTGCACATCGACGCCGTGGGCAACGTGGTGGGCCGCTACCACGCAGCCACCCCCGGCGCCCCCTGCCTGCTCACCGGCAGCCACTACGACACCGTGCGCAACGGCGGCAAATACGACGGCCGCCTGGGCATCTACGTGCCCCTGGCGGGCGTGCGCGAGCTGCACCAGGCCGGCCAGCGCCTGCCGTTTGGCATCGAAATCGTTGCTTTTGCCGAAGAGGAAGGCCAGCGCTACAAGGCCACCTTCCTGGCTTCCGGGGCCCTGGTGGGCAGCTTTGACTCCGCCTGGCTGGACCAGACCGACGCCGACGGCGTGACGATGCGCCAGGCCATGCAGACGGCCGGCCTGCCGGGCACGCTGGAGGCCATTGCCGCGCTGAAACGCGACCCGGCCCATTACTTGGGCTTTGTGGAAGTCCACATCGAGCAAGGCCCAGTGCTCAACGAGATGAACCTGCCACTGGGGGTCGTTACCTCCATCAATGGCAGCGTGCGGCTGATGGGCGAGGCGGTGGGCACCGCGAGCCATGCCGGCACCACGCCCATGGACCGCCGCGCCGACGCCGCCTGCGCCGTGGCGGAGTTGATGCTCTTCGTGGAGCAACGGGCCCGCCGCGACGGCGATTCGGTGGGCACGGTGGGCCAGTTGCAGGTGCCCCACGGCTCTGTCAACGTCGTGCCGGGCCGCTGCGCCTTCACGCTGGACCTGCGCGCCCCGTCTGACGCCCAGCGCGACGCGCTGCTGGCCGACGTGCGCGCCGAAATGCAGGCCATTGCCCAGCGGCGCGGCGTGCGCTTCACCCTGGAAGAAACCATGCGCGCCAGCGCCGCGCCCAGCGACCCCGCCTGGCAGGCGCGCTGGGAGCGTGCCGTGCAGGCCTTGGGCCTGCCCATCTTCCGGCTGCCCAGCGGCGCCGGCCACGACGCCATGAAACTGAACACCCTCCTGCCCCAGGCCATGCTGTTCGTGCGCGGACAAAACGGCGGCATCAGCCACAACCCGCTCGAATCCACCACCAGCGACGACATGGAACTGGCCGTGCGCGCCTTCCAGCACCTGCTGCAACAAGTGGCCAGCGAGTGCTGAACTTCTCCCCCTCTGCCTTCTGAAAACCCGCATGAGCCTTTCCACCTACACCGCCCTGGACCAATGGGTGAACCAGCACTTCGACGACGAAGTGGCCTTTCTGCAGCAGCTGGTGCGCGTGCCCACCGACACCCCGCCCGGCCACAACGCCCCGCACGCCGAGCGCACCGCCGAACTGCTGCGCGGCTGGGGCTGGGCAGTCGAGGCCCACCCCGTGCCAGCGGCCGAGGTGCAAGCCGCCGGCCTGCAGAGCATCACCAACCTGATCGTGCGTCGGCGCTATGGCGACGGCGGCCCCACCATCGCCCTCAACTCCCATGGTGATGTGGTGCCCCCTGGCGAAGGCTGGACGCATGACCCCTATGGCGGCGAGGTGGTGGACGGCAAGATGTACGGCCGCGCCACGGCCGTCAGCAAGAGCGACTTCGCCACCTTCACCCATGCCGTCAGGGCCCTGGAAGCGGTCGCCCGCCCGGCCAAGGGCTGCATCGAACTGCACTTCACCTACGACGAAGAATTCGGCGGTGAACTCGGCCCCGGCTGGCTGCTGGCGCATGGCCTCACGAAGCCCGACCTGATGATCGCCGCGGGCTTCAGCTACCAGGTCGTCACCGCCCACAACGGCTGCCTACAGCTGGAAGTCACCGTCCACGGCGACATGGCCCATGCCGCCATCCCCGACAGCGGCACCGACGCCCTGCAGGGCGCCGTACACCTGATGAACGCGTTGTACCGGCTCAACGCCGAGTACCTGCGCGTGCGCTCGTCGGTCGAAGGCATCACCCACCCCTACCTCAACATCGGATGGATCCAGGGCGGCACCAACACCAACGTGGTGCCCGGCAAGGTGGTGTTCAAGGTGGACCGGCGCATGATCCCCGAAGAAGACCCGGCCCAGGTGGAAGCCGCGCTGCGCCAGACGCTGGCCGAAGCGGCCGCCACCTTCCACCCGCCGCGGGGCGGCCAGCAGTTGCAGGTGGACATCAAGCGCCTGTTGCTGGCCCACGCCATGCAACCGCTGCCCGGCAACCGGCCGCTGGTGGAGGCGATTCAAAAGCACGGCGAAGCGGTGTTCGGCGAGCCCATCCCCGCGGTGGGCACACCGCTTTACACCGACGTGCGGCTGTACGTGGCACGCGGCATTCCCGGTGTGATCTACGGCGCAGGCCCACGCACCGTGCGCGAGTCCAACGCCAAACGGGCCGATGAGCACATCGTGTTGGAAGACCTGCGTCGAGCCACCCAGGTCCTGGCCCGCACGCTACACGACTTGCTGGCCTGAGCCGGCTTCAAGGCAGCGGGCGGGCCGCATCAGCCGCCTGCTCCCAGGGGCGGCGCGGGGAGCCCGCGGCCTCGGGGCGCCAGCGGAAAAACATGGGATAGACCTTTTCGGTGACCGGGCTGTCGAAATCCCACGCCAGGCATTTGCCCAGGTGCGCAGGCGGGCGGCCATCGGCCGGCGGCGCGAAAGAGACTTCGGCCATGGTCTGAAAGGCCGCGGTGGCCATGTTGTAGAGCAGCTCCCGCAAATGGGTGCAGCCCTGGATGCCGCCCAGGTGCTGCTCGATCGCTTTGCGCCAGCCCGCCCCCATGCGCGTGCCCACCATGCGCTGCATCGGCGCCAGCGCCTGCGGGCAAGGGGCGTGCGGAAAGCTCTCCATCACCGCTTCGATGGCGCGCACCACCATACTGGCATCGAGCGTGACGCGAATGCGCATGTGATGCACCGGCTGACCCGCCTCCCAGCGGCCTTCCCCTTGAATTTCGAAAGCGTGGGGCTTGCTGTCGTGCAATTCCCCTTCGATGTCCCACAGGCCATCGTCGCGAAGATAGCCCCGGTACTCGACGCGACGGGTGTGCATGGGGCGGCGCGGGGCGGGTGTGGACAAGGGCAAGATGTGTACCTCCAGACCATCGAACGATCGATCAACACACGAATTGTCGGGAAAATCAGGTGGGGCTGCACGGCTCAGCCGGTCAGCAAGGGCTGATCGGCCAGTCGCGCCACTTCCACGCGCAGGGCTTCGGCCCAGGTGCGACGGTCACGCCCTTGGGCGGTGTCGGGCTCGCCCCAGTGGACGGTGGCTTGCAAATCGGTGGCGCAGGCCGTGCGCCACAACGAGGTCACCAAAGCGGTGTCGCCCGCGAAGCCCGGGGCCTCATGGTGACGGGCCTGCCCCAGGAGGGCTTGACCGTCGCCATGCAGGTAGGCCACCCCCGCCGGCCAGATGGGCGCATCGGTGGCCACCGCCGCCTGCAACAGGTTGGCGTGAAAGGGCAGCACGCCCTGGCCATCGCCCGTGGTGCCTTCGGGGAACACGGCCAGCACCTCGCCGGCTCGCAAATGCTCGGCCATCTGGTGCACCACGCGCAAGGCATCGCGGCGCTTCTCGCGCTCGATGAACAAGGTGCCCGAACCCACCACCAAGCGGCCGATCACCGGCCAGCGCCGCACATCGGCCTTGGAGACGAAGCGGCAAGGCCGTGCCGCATTGAGCACGAAAATGTCTAGCCAGGACAGATGGTTGCAGACGACCAGCACTGGCCCGGCGGCAGGCGGCTCGCCCAGCACTTGCAAATGCACCCCAAGAATGTGTAAGGCCTGCCGGGACCACTGCTGGATGGCCCGCCGACGGCCGGCCTCGTCCAGGCCGGGAAACCGGGCGCGCAGCGTGTACAGCCCGCGCAGCAGATGCAGCGTCAGGCGCAACAGGCGTGCGCTGGCACGCAAAGCCCTCATCGGGTGGCGTCGTAGGCAATCTGGCCGTTGACCAGGGTGACGCACACCGACACCGGCAGCTCATGCCCCTCGAAAGGCGTGAGCTTGCCCTGGCTGCGCAAGCTCTGCGGGCCCACCCGCCAGTGACGCTGCGGGTCCACCACGCACAAATCGGCGACCCCCCCTTCGACCAAGCGGCCCACGCTGGCCTGCAAGGTGCCCAAGCTGCGGCCCAGCACGGCCGCCGGCCCCTGGGTGAGCACGGCCACGGCGCGGCTCAGCGGCACGCCGTCTTGCTCGGCCCATTTCCAGGCCAGCCCCAACAGCAATTCGACCGCAGTGGCACCGGGCTCGGCCTCGGCAAACGGCAGGGTCTTGGCGTCGGCGCCCACTGGCGCGTGATCGCTGACCAAGGCGTCGATGGTGCCGTCGGCCAAGCCCGCGCGCAGCGCATCGCGGTCGCGCTGCTGACGCACGGGCGGCTGCAGGCGCAAGCGGGTGTCGTAGTAGCCGATGTCGTTATCGGTCAGGTGCAGATGGTGGACGCTGACGTCACAGCTTACGGGCAAGCCCTCGGCTTTGGCCTGGCGCACCAGGTCCACCCCGGCCGCGGTGCTGAGACGGCACAGGTGCAGGTGCACGCCCTGCCCGGCCGGCGTGCCGCAGCGGTGCACCCCACGCAGCAGCTCAAACAGGGTGTGCAGGGCAATCACCTCGGCCGCGGCGGGCACGCCACTCAAGCCCATGCGGGTGGCCAGAGGGCCGCTGGCCACCACCCCTTTGCCGAGCCAGAAATCCTGCGGCCGCAGCCAGACGCCGTAGCCGAAAGTGGCCGCGTACTGCAAAGTGCGCAGCAACACCTGGGTATTGACGATGGGCACGTCGGCCTGACCGAACCCGACACAACCCGCCTCGGTCAGCTCGACCATCTCGGTCAGCACCTCGCCCTGCAGGCCGCGCGTCAGCGCCCCGAGGGGGAACACCCGGGCCTGATGCAGCTTCTCGGCACGGGCCTTGAGCATGTCCACCAGGCCAGGTTCGTCGAGCACCGGGTCGGTATCGGGCGGGCAGACGAGGCTGGTCACGCCACCGGCCACGGCAGCGGCCATCTCGCTTTCCAGCATGCCGGCGTGTTCTTGCCCCGGCTCGCGCAGGCGCATGCACAGGTCCACCAAGCCGGGCAGCACCACGCAGCCTTGCGCATCGATCACCCGGTTGGGGTGAAAGTCGGCCGGCAGCTTGCCGATGCCGATGATGCGGCCTGCGGCAATCGCGATGTCGGCCACGGTATCGGTCTGGCTGGCCGGATCGATCAGGCGGCCGCCCTGGATCAGAATCTTCATGTCGCTGCTCCTGTGCTTAGGCCACGTTGCCGGCCACGATGCTCATGACCGCCATGCGCACCGCAATGCCGAAGGTCACCTGCGGCAGCACCACGCTCTGGCGTCCATCGACGACGGCGGACTCGATCTCCACCCCCCGGTTGACCGGCCCCGGATGCATGACGATGGCATCGGGCTTGGCCCAACGCAGCCGCTCGGGCGTCACGCCAAAGCTCTTGAAATACTCCTGGCTCGATGGCAGCAGCGCCCCGCTCATGCGTTCGTTCTGCAGCCGCAAGGTGATGACCACGTCGCAGTCCTTGATGCCCTCTTCCAGCGTGTGGCACACGCGCACGCCCATGTGCGACAGGTCGCTGGGCACCAGCGTGCGCGGCCCCACCACGCGCACGTCCGGGCAGCCCAGGGTGGTGAGCGCGTGGATGTCGGAGCGGGCCACGCGCGAATGCAGCACGTCGCCCACGATGGCCACCGACAGGTTGGTGAAGTCCTTCTTGTAGTGCCGGATGGTGTACATGTCCAGCAAGCCCTGGGTGGGGTGGGCATGCCGCCCGTCGCCAGCGTTGATGACATGCACGTGCGGCGCCACGTGCTGGGCGATCAGGTATGGCGCGCCCGACTCGCTGTGGCGCACGACGAAGATGTCGGCTGCCATCGCGCTGAGGTTGGCGATGGTGTCGAGCAGGCTTTCGCCTTTGGCGGTGGAACTGCGCGCGATGTCCAGCGTGTACACATCGGCGCTCAGCCGGGTGGCCGCGATGTCGAACGTGGTGCGGGTGCGGGTGCTGTTCTCGAAAAACAGGTTGAACACGCTCTTGCCGCGCAGCAGCGGCACCTTTTTCACCTCTCGGTCGCTCACGCTGACGAAATTGTCGGCCGTGTCCAGAATATGGGTGAGGATGGCTTTGGGCAGCCCCTCCGTAGACAGCAGGTGGATCAGCTCGCCGTTGGCATTCAGTTGAGGGTTGCGGGCCATGGTGGTCAGTCCTGGACTCGGGTTTCGACGTCGAAGCTGAAGGTGCCGGCTTCGTCTCGGGCCAGCTCGAAACGCTGGTGGGGCGGCAACGGCAACCGGGTGGCAGCAAAATCGGCGGCCACCGGCAGCTCGCGTCCGCCTCGGTCCACCAGCACGGCCAACCGCACGCTGGCGGGTCGGCCGTAATCGAACAATTCGTTGATCACGGCGCGCAGCGTGCGCCCGGTGTAGAGCACATCGTCGATCAGCAGCACATGCGCCCCATTGACCTCGAAAGGCAGCCGTGTCTGCTCGGCGCTGGCGCTCAAGCCGCGCTGGGCGAAGTCGTCGCGGTGCATCGCCGAAGAAATGACGCCCACCTCGCCCTCCAGCCCCAGGTCGCGCTGCAAGCGCTCGGCCAGCCAGGCCCCGCCACGGGGCACGCCCACCAGCCGCGCCGGGGTGGTGGCCAACAACGCCCGCACGCCGCGCAGCAGTTCGGCGTACAGGGCTTCGGCGTCGAGTTGCAATTGGCTCAAGGCAGACTCCTCAAAAACTGTTCCAGGATGATGCAGGCCGAAGCGGCATCGGCATCCTTCGCGCCCAGGCTGTGGGCCTCCGTGGTGCTGTAGCGCTCATCGACTTCATACACGGTTTTGTTGAAACGGCCGCGAAGCTGGCGGGCAAACCGCTGGGCGCGGGCGGTATTGTCGTGCGCCGCCCCATCGGGGTGGGTGGGAATGCCCACCACCAGCGCATCGGGCTGCCATTCGCGAATCCGGGCGGCGATCTGCGCGAAGCGGGCATCGCCCTCGGCCACGATGGTTGCCTGCGGGGTGGCGGTGCGCGTCAGGCGGTTGCCGCTGGCCACGCCGGTCCGGCGCACCCCAAAATCGAAAGCCAGAAAGGTCTGGTATTGCGGCGGCACCCGCTCGGGCGTGCTCATGCGTGCCCCGCCCCGGGTGAAAGCATCCAGGGCTGCAAGCCCAGCAGGGCCATGGCTTTTTCGTAGCGCTGCTCCACCGGGGTGTCGAAAATCAATGCCAGATCGGCCGGCACGGTCAGCCAGCTGTTCTCTGAAATTTCCGACTCCAACTGCCCCTCCCCCCAAGACGAGTAGCCCAAGGTGACCAACACCTTGCGCGGCCCAGCCCCGGAAGACAGAGCTTCGAGCACGTCGCGCGACGTCGTCATCTCCAGCCCGTCGGGCATGCGCAAGGTGGAGGCATAGGCCGTCGGGCGCGGCGGCTCCGCGGCGGCTGGCTCAGCAGAATCGGGCTCCGTGCTTTCCTCCTGCTCGGACACCATCCCCTGACGCATGGCCTGGGCCACCGCGGGAGGCGTGACATCTTCACCCACGGGCTGCGCATCGCCCATGGCCTCATGGAGGACGAAACCGCGCTCGGTCTGCAAAGGGCCGCCCTGAAACACCGGCTGCCGTGCGAGCTCGGGCCGGTTCAGCGGCAGATCCACCTTCTCGAACAAATCCCCCACCGTGATGCCCGTGGGCTTGTTGATGATCAGCCCCAGCGCCCCCCGCGGGGTGTGCTCGCACAGATACACCACGCTGCGGCCAAAGAGCTCGTCATTGAGCCCCGGCATGGCGATCAGGAAATGGTGCGACAGGTTGGTGGTGGGGGCATCCGAACTCATGCCCCGATTTTAGTGGGGCCCCGCCCCTGCTCACAGCAAGCAGGACTCAGGCGGCACGCCCGTAACGAATACGCATGCCCAGAATGAGCAGCGCCAGCGTGAAGGTCACGGCGTTGGCCACGATGATGGGCCAAGCCCCCAACAGCCACCCATAGACCAGCCACAGCCCCACCCCCACCGTGAACACCGCGTACATGATCAGCGAAATGCCGCTGACGTCGCGCGTGCGCCACGTCTTCCAGGCCTGCGGCACGAAGCTGATGGTGGTGAGCACGGCGGCCAAAGCGCCGATGAGTTCGATGGCGTGGGGCGACATGGGGCACGATTATGGCTGGCGTCCGGCCAAACGCCTCGTTGTGGCGCTATCGTTATGTCTGCACAGCACAACACCCGACCTGCCCTATGCCTCCCACCGCCACCTACGACGCCGGCCTGATGTGGTTTCGCCGCGACTTGCGCACCGAGGACAATGCAGCGCTCTACCACGCCCTCAAACGCTGCCGCAAGGTCTGGTGCGTGTTCGTGTTCGACACCGACATCCTGCGCCCCCTGCTGGAGCGTGGGCTGCGGGCAGACCGGCGGGTGGAATTCATCCACGACAGCCTGATCGACCTGGACGAGCAGTTGCGCGCCCTGGGCCGATCCACCGGCACCGAAGGCGTGGGCCTCATCGTGCGCCACGGCAGCGCCCTGGCGGAGATCCCGCGCCTGGCCAGCCAGTTGGGCGTGCAAGCCGTGTTTGCCAACCACGACGACGAGCCCGCCGCCAAAACGCGCGATGCGCAAGTGTTGGGCACCTTGGCCCACGACGGCGTGCTGCTGCAGACCTACAAAGACCACGTGATCTTCGAACGGCAGGAGTTGCTGACCGGCAACGGCCGGCCCTACACCGTTTTCACGCCCTACAAAAACGCCTGGCTCAAAGCGGTGACGCCCTTTCACCTCAAAGCCTACCCGGTGCAACGCTACGCCGACGCCTTGGCCCCCTGCCCCGCACAGGTCAGCCCCGGGGTGCCTGCGCTAGAGCAGCTGGGCTTTGCCCCCACCAACCTGCGCGCGCTCAAAATCCGCACCGGCAGCCGCGGGGCCCAGGCCTTGTGGGAGGACTTTTTCAGCCGCATCGAGCATTACCACCAGGCCCGCGACTACCCGGCCGTCAAAGGCCCCAGCTACCTGAGCGTGCATCTGCGCTTCGGCACCATCAGCATCCGTGCGCTGGCCAGCGCCGCCTACGCCATGCACCTGCAAGGCATGGCCGGCGCCAGCAGCTGGCTCAACGAGTTGATCTGGCGCGACTTCTATCACCAGATCCTCGCCAACTTCCCCCACGTGGCGCAGCGCGCCTTCAAGCCCGAGTACGACGCCATCCGCTGGGAACACGGCGCGCACGCCGACGCCCTGTTCACCGCCTGGCGCGAAGGGCGCACCGGCTACCCACTGGTGGACGCCGCCATGCAGCAAATCAACCAGACGGGCTACATGCACAACCGCCTGCGCATGGTGGTGGCCAGCTTCCTGACCAAAGACCTGGGCTTGGACTGGCGCTGGGGCGAGCAGTACTTCGCCGACCACCTGATCGACTTCGACCTGGCGGCCAACAACGGCGGCTGGCAATGGGCCGCCTCCACCGGCTGCGACGCCCAGCCCTATTTCCGCATTTTCAACCCCGTCAGCCAGAGCGAAAAATTCGATCCGCAAGGCAAATTCATCCGCCGCTACCTGCCGCAATTGGCCGCTTTGCCCACCCCGGCCTTGCACGCGCCCTGGCTGGCCCAGCCCGCCGACCTGCAAGCCGCCGGCGTGACCCTCGGCCAGAACTACCCCCAGCCCATCGTGGACCATGCCGCCGCGCGGCAGCGCACGCTGCAGCGCTATGCCGTCGTCAAGCCCAGCCAATGACGCTAGGGTATCGGCAGGTCACCGGTTGCGCTGGACGATCAAATTGCGCTTGGCATCCTCGGGGTAGGCAAACGTCACACGCCCATTGACGACCTTGCCCAAAATCAGCATGTTAGGCGTGATGGCGTCTTTCTCCGTTTCCGTCCAAGGGCGGTCAAACGTGCCCACCACCCCGAAGTACACCCGCGGAATGTTCTCCAGCGCCCGCTTGACCACCGGCCCGGGGAACTGCCCATCCCGGATCGAGAACAAGGCGTACATCAGCAAATAGGTCGCGTCATAGGCTTGGGCCGCAGCCATCGGCACGCGCGGCGGGCCATTGAACTTGCGGCTGTAAGCAGCCAAGAAAGCCGTTCTGCGCACATTGCTCGGTTCCGCGATGAAGGTCTGCGCCATCAACGCCCCTTCCGCGGCAGCCTTGGCCCCCTCGATGAAAAACGGAAACGACAAAGGCCAGCCCCCGACCTGCGACACATTCCAGCCCAACTCCCGGCGCCCCAACGCGATGACGGCATTTTCTGGACCCACGGTATAGCTGAAAATCACATCAGCGCCCGCCGCACGCGCCTTGCTCAGTTCTTCGCGCAAATCCTTCACGCCCAAAGGGAAGCGGGCCACATATGCCGGCCTCAAGCCGCGCGCCGACAATGCCGCCTCCACATCCTTGAGTCCGGCCTCGCCGTAGCCGGTCGTATCGGCAAAAATGGCCACCCGGGTCCAGTCGCGCCGGACCAGATATTCCACCACGAACGGGGCCTGAATCGCGTCCCGAGGCGAAATGCGGAACAGGTAACTCTCGGCGGGCGAGGCCACGGCGGTCAACGGCGTACCTGTCGAACAAGGGACGATGAGAGGCAATCTGGCTTGTTGAAACACCTCGCGCGAACGCATGGCCACACCGGTGTTGCAAAAACCGATCGTGGCAATCACCCCGGCATTCACCAGCTCTTTGGAGCGCTCATAACCCACATCGTTGTTGCCTTCATCGTCTTTGACGACCAGTTCGATGGGGCGCCCCAAGTAACCGCCCACGGCGTTGATCTCCTCCACCGCCAGCTGAACACCCTGGAGCATGGGCACGCCAAAGTCGGAAGACGGGCCCGAAAATGGGCCGATGACGCCAATCTTCAGTGGTGCAGCAGGTTGAGCAGCCGCGCCCAGCATGGGCCACCCGATCCACAGCAGCCACATCGCCGTCAGCCAAGCACGCACCCATCGATATTTCTTCATATTCACCTCGCGTACCGAAATTTCCATTCACGACCGACGCTCCCTGCGGGTGCCACATCAGTCCCATGTGTTTTCAGGCGTTTGTATCGGCCCTGTGGTGGGCATGCCATCCGCATCCTCCCTAAGACTTCGCTGGACATACGCGGGTTTCTGATCAGGCCCGATAGGTGGCCAAGCGCACATGTCCCTCGATGATTTTCAGCAACTCCTCCTCGACATAGGGCTTGCCCAGATAGTGGTTGACCCCCAAGCTCTTGGCGTGCTCCCAGTGCTTCTCAGCCAAGCGCGAGGTGATCATCACCACCGGCAACGAGGCAGTCTGCGGCTGGTTGCGCAGGTGTTGCACCAGCTCGAAGCCGTCCATGCGGGGCATTTCGATGTCGCACAACACCACCAAGGGCATTTCCTCGGCAATACGCTCCAGCGCTTGCTGACCATCCGCGGCCAAGGCCACGCGGTATCCCTCGCGCTTGAGCAGGCGCTGCGTCACCCGCCGAACCGTGATGGAGTCATCCACCACCAAGATCAACGGGGTCTGGGTCGTCGCCTCCGCATCGCCTGGCGATGCGGAGGCGTAGGGGTGGTCACGCGCCGCACGGGGTGAACGCATCCAGGCCCACGCTTCGTGACCGTATGTTTCCGACAAGGTGGCCGGGTTGTAAATCAGCGCCACGGCCCCGGAGGCCAGCACGGTCACGCCGGTCAGGCCCGGCAGTCTGGACAGCTGCGGCCCCATGGGCTTGACCACGACCTCCTGGTTGCCCAGCACTTCGTCCACATGCCAAGCCACCTGCTGCCCGGCCACCCAGAACACGACGACCGATGCATACTTGGCCTCGGGGTTGGACATGTCCGCGCTCTGCGCCGAATGGGCCAGCAGCGCGCCAGCCCAGTAAAACGGGATGTTGGTCGAGCCCTCGGTCCATTGGCAGCTCTGATAGGCCGGCGCCAATTCGGGCAGCTTGACCCGGCGAATGCGATCGACCCAAGGCGAAGGCACGCCAAACACCCAATCGCCCACGCGCAGCATCACGACCTGCGTGACCGCCGTGCTCAATGGCACGACCAAGCGGAATTCGGTGCCGGCGCCTTCGGCCGGTGGTTTGCACTCGATGCGCCCCCCAAGCCCCATCACTTCGGTGCGCACCACATCCAGGCCGATGCCCCGGCCAGCCACTTCAGTGACTTCGGACGCGGTGGAAATACCCGAGGCGAAAATCAAGCGCACGGCATCCTCGGGCGACAAAGGCACGCCGGCAGGATGCAGGCCCGCGGCCACTGCCTTGGCCTGTAGCCGTTCGACGTTCAACCCGGCCCCGTCGTCTGACAACGACAGCGACAGATCATTGCCCTGCACCGACAGCGCCAGACGGATCTGCCCCACCTCTGGCTTGCCCGCCTGCACGCGCTGCGCCGGAGCCTCGATGCCGTGCACCACGGCATTGCGCAGCAGGTGCTCCAGCACCGGAACCAGTTTTTCGAGCACCGCCCGATCGACCTCGATGTCTTGCTGCGCGATGGTCAGCTCTGCCAGCTTCCCGGCAGCATCGGCGGCTTGGCGCACCACACGGTGCAGGCGTTCCTCGATGGTACTGAACGCGACCAGGCGGGTGCGCAGCAGGTTGCGCTGCAGCTCCCGGGTGATGTGGGTTTGCGCAGCCAGATTGTTCTCGGCCGATTCAACCGAACGGCTCAAGCCCAGCTGCACCGTCGCCACGTCATTGACGGCCTCGGCCAGCAGGCGAGTGAGTTCCTGCACCCGGGTGTAACGGTCAAACTCCAGCGGATCGAACCGGGAGTCGGCTTCGCGGTTTTGCGCGATGCGGGACTGCATTTGCAACTCGGTCTGGATTTCCAGGTCGCGCAACTGCGCCCGCAAGCGCTCGATGTTGCCGCTCATGTCCTTGAACGACTGGCGCAAGGCGCGCACATCGTTCTCCAGGCGCGAACGGGCAATCATCAAGTCGCCTGTCTGCGACATCAGCTGATCGAGCAGCTGGGGCCGCACCCGGACAGAGGCCAGCGCACGCATGCCCCCATCGGCCGGCAGCGGCTTGGCCACCGGCGGCAGCACCTCGGCCCCCGACCCCCCCGACGGACGCGCATGCGGCGCCGCCAACACCGGGGCCGCCAGCGGGGCGGGGCCTTGGCGCAAAGCTTCCAGATCGGCAACGATCCCGTCGAACGTGTGCAGCAGCGCGGCAATGTCTTCGGGATTGGGGGCTTCTGGCAATGCCAGCACATCGCTTTCCAAACCGTGAAAGCGGTCACCCAGGGCCATTTCGCCGCACAAACGGGCGCTGCCCTTGAGGGTGTGCAAATTGCGCAACACCTCGGCCCGCGCCAAGGCATCGTGCGGCGCGTCGGCCCACTGCCGCAGCGCCGCCGAGACCCGGGGCAGCAAGTCTTGCGCCTCCTCCACGAAAACGGCGATCAAATCGGCATCGACACCCACCCGACCTGAGGGCAAAGGCTGTGCAGCGGCAGGCGCTTGGTCCTGGGGCGCTTCCCTGGCGTCGGCCTGCGGTTCGGCGGGCTGGGGCGTCTGGCCTGGCACCCCCTCCAATGCAGACACCACATCGGGATTGGGGGCGCGCAGAAAGCCGGCCGCAAATTGGTGAAGCAGCTCACGGATTTCGTCACCCGCGCGCACCAGCAGATCGGCTTGCGGGTCTGGCGGAGCCGCTGTTTCAGGGGCGCTCAACCGATCCAGCGCGTGCTCGAGCGCTCGCGCCAGTTGCGACAAGCCTTCGTAACCGACGGTCGCAGCCCCTCCCGCCAGCGAATGGGCCCAGGCCGACAATCCCACCGGCGGCCGCCCTCGGGCTGAACCGCTGCGCCATTCACTCAACCCTTCGCACAAACGGCGCGACCACTCTTCCGCTTCGTTGATGAAGACGTTGTACAGCGCCGCACCGATTTTGAGAGGCCCGATGCACTTGATTTCTTCGTCAAGCACCGGAATTTCGGCACCGTCGTCTGCACTCGGCGTCAAGACCACTTCATCCAAGACGGGAAGCTGAGATTCGGCAGGCTCGCGAGAAGTCTCAAACGGCGCCAAGGGCTCATAGCGCCCTTCGAGCCGCAAGGCATGTGCGCAGGCTGCGATGCGATCGGCGCGACGCTGCGCCACTTCGGGCTTGTGCGTGGCCAGTTCCTCCACCCAATCTTGGAGATAGGTCAGGGCATCCTGACACAAATCCAGCAATTCCGCGCTGGCCGCCTTCTGTTCGGCAAGCCAGGCGTTGAGCAACTGCTCCATGGCCCACGCGGCCTCGCCCAAATCCGACAGGCCCACCATGCGCGCGCTGCCCTTGAGGGTATGAAAAGCGCGGCGCACGGCCGTCAAATCGGCCAGTCGATCGGGCTGTTGGCGCAGGATGTCCAGGGTGGGCGAGACCCCTTCGAACACGCTGCGGGCTTCACCCAAGAAGATGTCTAGCAGACCTTGCTCCTCATCTTCTGGCGCCTCCACCAGCGCCTCGGCAACCATCTCCACCGGCTCGGCATCCGGCAGCGGAATCACCGCGCTGGCGGCAGAAGCATCCGACGCCCATGTTTCAGGCGTATCCGCGGCGGCTGACTCGGCTGCCAGACCCTGCAAGCAAGCACGGGTCTCGTCAAACACAAAGGAAGCCCTGGCCAAATCCGGCTGACGGACAAACGTGTCCAACATCCAACCCAGGGCCGTGATATTGGTGCTGAGCTGTTGGGCAACGGATTGCAGCTGCGCAGCCGCATCCTCCCCTTCATCGGGCCGCAGCTTGGCCAGGGCACCGCGCACGGCATCCACCGTTTGCCGGGCCGCAGGCAAATCCAGCAAGGTCGCGATCCCGCCCATGCCTTCGAGCCGGCGGTTCAGTTCCTGGATGACGGAGGCAGACACCGGGGTTTGCCCACGGTAACAGGCATCGAGCACTTCTTCGACCGCATGCAATTCGGCTTGCCATTGCGCCACGACCTGGGCCACCGTGGCCTGCTGCCCAATGCGGCGGTAACGCTCGGTCATCCAGTCCTGCGGCTCAGCCACCGCCTCGCCTGCCAATGCCTGATTCAGGCGCTGGTTCAGCGTGGACCAACGCGCCACGGCCGACTCGTCCTGAACGTCGAAGTCCTCCAGTTCGGCGCCCAAGAGCAGCAAGCAATTTGACGCTTCCAGCGCCAGCCCCTGGGGAATGTGGCCATGCCGTCGGCAAACCTGCGCGACTGCCGCCCAGGCGTCGCCCAGCTGCGCCACCACAGGCCAGGCCGGCATCAACGCGCGCAAGCCGTCCACCAAAGGTTGCAAAATGCCTTCCAGCCGCTCGACCGACACCCCGTCCGCTTCGGTAAAGGCGGCCCAAGACTGCTGAATCGAAGACAATGCCGCCTTGAGGGAACGCAAGACCGTGGGGTCATAGCTCCCCAGGTCTGAATGAGCGGCATCCCAAGCCAGAACATCGTTCCATCCATGGGCCTGCCATACGGCCTGCAAGCAATGCTGCGCAGTCTCCTGGGCATCAGGCCGGACCTGAGTCGTCCAGAACAGCAAGTCGTGAATGTGCGTGTCCAGACCCTGCACGTCACCGTGCTGGAGTTGGGAATACCGCAGCAGCACGGTGGAAGCGGCCCGCTTGACGAGCGGATCGTCAGGCAAGCGGCCGGATGCCACCGCCTCGAAATACGCCGCAGCCACAGCCCAGAAGCGGCGTACCTCGGCGGCTTCTGCATGGCGACCCAATCCCGCACACAGCCGCGCCAAAGCGAGGGCGGCCTGGAGATCGAGCGACTTGACAACGCGCAACACCAGCCCGTCCAGATGCGCCCGAATCACAGGCCCCGGCTCATACACCGGCCCCGGGGGCAACATCACATCGGCATGCGGTTCTGCCCACAAGTCGGCCGGGTGTGCACGCGCCGCACCAGCCAATTGCTGCCACTGACGATACGTGGCGTACAGATCTAGCGCTTTGACCGTGCGGCCACGCAGCAGCCTTTCGAGATAATCGATGAGCGCATGCGTGCCACGACGCACCACGCCTGGGGCATCCTCCGTCACAGCAGCCGGTTTTTGCAAGAACCGCTGCACAGCCGCCTCCAATGCTCTGAGCGTGCGAGCAGCGGCAGGCAGCTCCACCATGTCCAGCACGCCCGCAGCCTGATGCAGCTGCTGCCCCACCCACCTCAGCTCCGTGCCATCGGGCTCGGACATGTCGGTGTGGCGTGCCACGATACACGCCTCCACATACCGGGCAACGGCTCGAACCGTTTCGGTCAGGGATTGTTCGACTTCGTCGAACACCCACGACAGCGGCCCCAAATCGCGCACAGGAGGAGCTTTCACGCCTTTATCCTCAAGCGATCTTGAAGCGAGACACCGATCGGCGCAGCTCTTCGGCCACACGAGCCAGTTCCCGCACCTGATTCACCGTCGAGCGGGTGCCCTCGCCCGTTTGCTCGGTCAGGGTGAAGATGCGCTGAATGTCGTTGGCCGTTTGAGAGGCCAGTTCGGCCTCGTGCGTCGCGGCCTGCGCGATCTGTTCGATCAGCCGCGTCACTTCCAGAGACAGGCGGTCGATCTCGGTCAGCGCCGCTCCCGCGTTGTCAGACAAACGAGCGCCTTCGACCACCTCGCGGGTCGAGCGCTCCATGGACAGCACGGCATCTTGGGTATCGGCCTGAATGGTGCGCACCAGGGCCGCAATCTGCCGCGTCGCCTCCGCCGAGCGTTCGGCCAGGCGCTGCACCTCCTGGGCCACGACAGAAAACCCGCGACCAGCCTCACCGGCCGAAGCCGCCTGGATGGCCGCATTCATGGCCAACACGTTGGTTTGCTCGGTAATGTCCGAAATCAGCTCCGTGATTTCGCCAATCTCCTGGGAGGATTCACCCAGCCGCTTGATGCGTTTGGCGGTCACCTGAATCTGCTCACGGATGGTGTTCATGCCCCCGATCGTGTCTTGCACCGCCTTCATCCCCGATTCCGCTGCTTGCCGCGAAGCCCGCGCCGCCTCGGCAGAGACTTGCGCACGCTCAGACACCTGATTGATGCGGCGCGCCATGTCGAGCACCGACTGACCCGTGCTCTGAATCGCGCGCAGCTGCTGCGCCGACACTTCCAACAGATCGGTGGAGGTGTTTTCCACCGTGGAGGTGGTCAGGCTGACCCGGTTCGTGATCGCCTGCACCTGCCCCACCAAGGAGCGCAACTCTTCGACCGTGTAGTTGATGGAGTCGGCGATCGCCCCCGTGATGTCCTCCGTCACGGTGGCTTGCTGGGTCAAGTCACCCTCTGCCACCGCTTGCAGCTCGTTCATCAACCGCAGAATGGCAGCCTGGTTGGCATCGTTGATTCGCTTGGCCTCCTGTTCTTGAGACTGGGCCAGTTGACGCTGCTGCTCCGCCTGTTGCTGCCGCTGGCGGCTGTCCTGAAGCCGCAGATAAACCAGCGCGGCAATCAAAACCACCACCAGCAGCACCAATACCATCAGTACCGCAAACTCCAGAACGTCCAGCCCCGCTGTGCTGGACAGCGCCTCTTGCAAGGGCGCCAAGGAAGTTCGCAAATCTTCACTGGCCGCCTCGATGACGCCCTGTGCATTATTGGCTTGAACCAGGGCTTGCAACCCCCCCAGAACCGGATTCACCTGATTTTTCAATTGCGACAACCGCAGCACCAACTGGTCCAAAGCAATCCGCTCATCTGGATCGGTTGCGGCCTTCAATTGCATCATGTCACTGCCCGCCAGCAAGCCCTGGGCAATTTCCTGAAAGGTATTGAAATCATTGCCCAGACTGAATGCCGCCTGAGGGCTGATGCCTTCGGGTGTCAGCAGTTCACTGGCTGAACGGGCAATGCGCTGGGTCAGCATCACGAGCCGTCCAATGGCCGCCAGTTCCGTGGACGGGGCGTTGTTGGCCAACTTCAAAGCGGCGATCGTTTCGGTCAACTCCAGCAAATCTGATGACTGATCGCCGATGGCGCGCAATGCCGAGCCGAAATTCGTCAGGAATTGCTCCTGCACCAAAATGATGCCGGCATTCCGGTGCACCTCCTCGGCCTGCAGCAATGGCTGCTCCAACAACGGCATCATGCCTCGCGACAGCGGCGCCAAGCCCAACGGCGCACTGCCTTCTTTGAGACCACGCAGATTGCCCAGCAGCGAGTCAGCACTGTCTCTGACGACGGAAAAAGCCGGGACTCGACCGGAGACAGCCTGCGAGGCACTGTTGGCCAAACGCTGCGATTCCAGCAACGCCTGGCCCACAGCCGCCACCTGCGCCGACGTCCGCTGTGCCTGAACCACCACCCATACCGTCAGCCCCACGGCCAGCAGCACCGCGATGGCCAGCAAAGCGGACAGCGTCTTGCGATGCTGCTCCACCGGCCTGGCCCCGAGCAATGGCAGCGCGACGATATGCCGCGAATCGGCATCTGCCAGGGGTTCGGTGGCATGCCCCCGCTTCGACAGGTCTTCATCGAACCCACGATACACACTGTCTTGCAGCACAGAGGTGGAGGGCGTCTCTTGCGCGGCGGCCAGTTCTTTGTCCTTGGATCGATTGAAGAATGTCAAAAAGCGCGCCTGCCAAGCCATGTCATCCCCTTCAAGTATCTATTCAAGCCACCACGTCGAGAAACTGCGCGTCTGCGCAAAGCATCTGCAAGTCCAACTCGGACCACCATTGCCCATTGCCGTCCTTGAGCCTTTGCCGGATGAAGGCCTGTTGAGGATCGGCAACCGGCTCGGCACTGGAAAAGTCTCCGGGCTGCCGCAAGCCCATCAGTCGATCGACCAGCAATGCGGCGTTCACTCCCAGCGCTGGACTCAAACACACCAGCCGCGACTCGGACGTCACACGATCGGCAGCCGGGAGCACACCTGGGGCCGGCCCTTCGACGAAAACCGCCCAGTCAATCACCCCCTGCAAGTCCCCGCGCAGATTGGCCAAGCCCGCATACCAAGGCTTGGTGTGGGGAACCGGGAACACGCCTGACCACGCATGAATCTCGCCCGACTGCGCCAGAGGCAGCAAATACCGCCCGATTCCTGCCTCCACCGCCAACCACGCATGGGAGACCGCCTCCGTCTCCGCCTCTTTCAAACGCCTGGTCAGGCGTTCCTGCAATTCCGCGAGCGATTGGCGGTTGGCCATGCCTCCCCCTCTGATTCGTTATGCCGTCAACCCAAAGCCTGTATTCTGGCAATCAGGTCATCGCCATTGATCGGTTTGACGATGTAATCTCGGGCACCTTGCCGCATGCCCCAGACGCGATCGGTTTCCTGCCCTTTGCTGGTGCAGATGATGATAGGAATGTCCGCGTAATCGGGATTGCGGGAAATGGTACGAGTCAACTGAAAACCATTGCCGCCGGGCATGACCACATCCATCAGGATGAGATCGGGTTTGTCTTGCGCCAGACGGGCAAGCGCCTCATCCGGGCCTTCGGCCGCCGAGACGGCATAGCCCCCCTTGCTCAATATTTGGGCCAAGGCCATGCGTTCCGTTTTGGAATCGTCAACGATCAGTATTTTCTTGATGGGCATCTCAACCTCCGCGGGGCTCTGCCGCAAACTGCCTGATGGCCAGCAGCAACTCTTCTTTGGTAAAAGGTTTGGTCAAATAATGCTGCGCTCCCACCATGCGGCCTCGGGCCTTGTCGAACACGCCGTCTTTGGAGGACAGCATCACCACCGGGGTGGATGAAAAGCGGGCATTCTGTTTGATGATGGCGCAAGTCTGATACCCGTCCAGGCGGGGCATGAGGATGTCGCAAAAAACCAAATCCGGACCAAAGTCATGGATTCTGGCCAAAGCCTCGAAGCCGTCTTCCGCCAGCAGCACCTCGTGGCCTTCCTGGCGGAGAAACATCTCGGCGCTGCGCCTGACCGTTTGACTGTCATCAACCACCAGGATTTTTCTCAGGGAGGCGCCCTGGGTTGCCATATGCGTCAGATCTGCACCATCTCAAAATCTTCCTTGCGTGCCCCGCATTCCGGGCACGTCCAGTTCAAGGGCACGTCCTCCCAGCGGGTGCCCGGCGCGATCCCGTGGTCTGGCGCCCCCGCCTCTTCGTCGTAGATCCAGCCGCAGATCAGGCACATCCAGGTTTTGCTTGCACTCATGGTCGAACAACGCTTGTCTTAGAATGGGCCCATTGTATATAGGCAACACGGCCCGTCCCGCGCATGACCTTTTCCTCCGACACGCCGTCGCCCGCTCCCGTGCCCGTCGAAGCCTCCCTGCCCTGCGTGATGAGCTTCAACGCCAACGACCCCAGCGGCGCTGGCGGGCTGGCCGCCGACCTCACGGCCATGGCCAGCGCGTCCTGCCATGTGCTGCCCGTGGTCACCGGCACCTACGTGCGCGACACCCGCAGCATTCACCACCACATCGCGCTCGATGAGGAAGCGGTGGAGGAGCAGGCCCGTTGCGTGCTCGAAGACACCAGCGTCAAAGCGATCAAGGTGGGCTTTGCCGGCAGCACCGAAAACCTCAGCACGATTGCAGAGTTGCTGAGTGACTATGCCGACGTGCCCGTGATCGGCTACATGCCCGAACTGGCCTGGTGGGACGAGGTGGAGCGCGAAAACTATCTGGACGCCTTCGCCGAACTGCTGCTGCCTCAGGTGAGCGTGCTGGTGGGCAACCACAATACCCTGTGCCGCTGGCTGTTGCCAGACTGGGCGGACGACCGCCCCCCTGGACCACGCGATCTGGCCAAGGCCGCCGCCGAATTCGGCACGCCCTACACCCTGGTGACCGGCTTCAACGCCCCCGACCAGTTTCTGGAAAGTCACCTCGCCTCGCCCGAAACCGTGCTGGCCACCGCCCGCTACGAGCGGTTCGAAGCCACCTTCACCGGCGCTGGCGACACCCTCTCTGCCGCCCTGTGCGCCCTGCTGGCCAACGACAGCGATCTGCAAGGCGCTTGCGCCGAAGCGCTCACCTACCTCGACCAATGCCTGGACGCGGGCTTCCAGCCCGGCATGGGCCACGCCGTGCCCGACCGCCTGTTCTGGGCCCATGAAGATGGCGAGGAGCCGTCGGGCGAAGCCGCCGAGGCACCGGCCCACGAACTCGAACGTTTCCCCGGCGGCCAGACGCCGCATTGAGCCCCCAGGCCCATCGCCTCACTGCCTTCCATCGTTTTTTTGCATCATGACAGACCGCAACCAAGAGCTTTTCGACCGTGCCAAACAATTCATCCCCGGGGGCGTCAACTCCCCGGTGCGGGCATTCAGAGCCGTGGGCGGCACGCCGCGCTTCGTCCAACGTGCCCAAGGCGCCTACTTCTGGGACGCCAACGGCCAGCGCTACATCGACTACATCGGCTCCTGGGGCCCGATGATCTTGGGGCATGGCCACCCGGCCGTGCTGGAGGCGGTGCAGCAAGCCGCCCGCGACGGCTTCAGCTTTGGCGCGCCCACGGAACGCGAAGTCGAATTGGCCGAGGAGATCATCCGCCTGGTGCCCAGCATCGAGATGGTGCGTCTGGTGAGCTCCGGCACCGAGGCCGGCATGAGCGCCATCCGGCTGGCGCGTGGCGCCACGGGACGCAAAAAAATCATCAAGTTCGAAGGCTGCTACCACGGACATGCCGATGCGCTGCTGGTCAAAGCCGGCTCTGGCTTGGCCACGTTCGGCAACCCGACCAGCGCCGGCGTGCCGCCCGAAGTGGTGCAACACACCCTGGTGCTGGAATACAACAACCTGCAGCAGCTCGAAGCCGCGTTCGCCGAGCACGGCGCCGATATTGCTTGCCTGATGATCGAGCCCATCGCCGGCAACATGAATTTCGTGCGCGCCAGCGTGCCTTTCATTCGGCGCTGCCGCGAACTGTGCAGCCAGCACGGCGCCCTGCTGGCCTTTGATGAGGTCATGACCGGCTTCCGCGTCGCTTTGGGCGGTGCCCAGAGCCTGTATGCCCAGGCCATCCCGGGCTTCGAGCCCGACATCACCGTGCTGGGCAAGGTCATCGGTGGCGGCATGCCGCTGGCCGCGTTCGGTGCCAAGCGGGCCGTCATGGAGCAACTCGCCCCATTGGGCGCGGTGTATCAGGCCGGCACGCTCAGTGGCAACCCGGTGGCCACGGCTTGCGGCCTGGCCACCTTGCGCGAAATCCAGAAACCCGGCTTCTTCGAAGCCCTGTCGCAACGCACCCAAAGTCTGATTCAGGGCCTGACCCAGGCAGCGCAAGAGGCCGGCGTTGCGCTGTGCGGCGACAGCCAGGGCGGCATGTTTGGCTTCTTCTTGATGGAGGAACTGCCGCAAAACTACGCCAGCGTCATGCGCACGGACGCGCAGCGCTTCAACCGCTTCTTCCACGGCATGCTGGCGCGTGGCATCTACTTCGCGCCGGCACTGTACGAAGCCGGCTTCGTCAGCGCCGCCCACAGCGAAGACGACATCGCCGCCACCGTGGCGGCCGCCCGCGAGGTGCTGGCCGAGCTGCGACGAACGTCATGACGGGCGCCATCCCCGGTGACCAGTTCGAGGAAGCCGCGACGATCTGCCGTGCTATAATTTCAGCTTCAGTTCCCCAATAGCTCAGTCGGTAGAGCGCCGGACTGTTAATCCGTAGGTCCCTGGTTCGAGCCCAGGTTGGGGAGCCAACAATCCATGACTCAGCCCGCCTTTGCGCGGGCTGAGTCATTATGAACGTTCTCATGTTGAACGTTTGCCATTCTGAAGCGCGGGATGGCTGCAGGGTGGCCGCACGCACGCCCGCCAGCCAGGGCCTCATGCCGAAGGCTCCACCCGCTTGCCCCACCCTGCCCCGACTGCGGGATAATCCCTCCCAGTCCGTTCGCAAGGAGAACCCATGTCTTGGCTTGAAAAGCTGTTGCCGCCCAAGATTTCCCGCACCGATCCGGCCGAGCGCCGCAGCATCCCGGAAGGCCTGTGGATCAAGTGCCCGAGTTGCGAGGCCGTGCTCTACAAAAACGATCTGGAGAAAAACCAGAACGTCTGCCCGCACTGCGCGCATCACCACCGCATCGGTGCGCGTGCGCGGCTCGACGCCTTTCTGGACGCCGAAGGCCGCTACGAAATCGGGCAGGAAGTCATTCCTGTGGACGCGCTGAAATTCAAAGACAGCCGCAAATACCCCGAACGCCTCAAGGAAGCCCTGGAAGCCACCGGCGAGACCGATGCCCTCATCGTGATGGGCGGCTCGGTGATGAGCATCGAACTGGTGGCCGCGTGCTTCGAGTTCGACTTCATGGGGGGCTCCATGGGTTCGGTGGTGGGTGAGCGCTTCGTGCGTGGCGTGGAAACGGCGATCGAGCAAAAAGTCCCGTTCATCTGCTTCACCGCCACCGGCGGCGCCCGCATGCAGGAAGGCTTGCTCAGCCTCATGCAGATGGCCAAGACCAATGCGGCGCTGACCCGCCTGGCCAAGCGTGGGCTGCCCTACATCAGCGTGCTGACCGACCCGACCATGGGCGGCGTCAGCGCAGGCTTTGCGTTCATGGGCGACGTGGTGATTGCCGAGCCCAAGGCCTTGATTGGCTTTGCCGGCCCGCGCGTGATCGAAAACACCGTGCGCGTCAAGCTGCCCGAGGGTTTCCAGCGCGCCGAGTTCCTGCAAACCAAGGGGGCGGTGGACTTCATTTGCGATCGCCGCGAGTTGCGTTCGACCGTGGCCAACGTGTTGGCCATGCTGCAGCGGCAAAGCGCCGACGCCGTGGCCTGAGCCGGGCGGCGCTGCACCGAAGGCGGGCGCCGTGGACATGATGCCCCTGTTTCCGCTGGGCACCGTCTTGTTCCCGGGCGGCTATCTGCCCCTGCAGATCTTCGAGGTTCGCTACCTCGACATGATCCGTCGCTGCCACCGGGAAGGCGCGCCGTTCGGCGTGGTCTGCCTGACCCAGGGGCATGAGGTGCAGCAGCGCGACCGCGCCGCTGGCGAAGGGTTTCTGCAAGAGTCTTTCGAGACCATCGGCACCCTGGCCCGTATCGTCGATCTCCAAACGGTCCGCCCGGGCCTGCTGGTGGTGGTCTGCGAAGGCACGCAGCGGTTTCGCATCGAGCAGCGTGAAAAACAGCGGCATGGCCTGTGGACGGCCCGCATCGGCCTGCTGCCAGCCGACGTGCCGGTGCCCGTGCCCGCCGAACTGGCGGGCATGGCCCAGGCGTTGCACCAGCTCTACACACGACTGCAGACCGAACATCCCGGCATGCTACCGGCACCCGCAGACCCCACCTCGCCCCAGTGGCAGGATGCCGGCTGGCTGGCCAACCGCTGGGCGGAGCTCCTGCCTTTGCCCAACTCGACCAAACAACAGCTCTTGACCCTGGACAGCCCGCTGCTGCGGCTGGAACTGGTGGGTGATGCGCTGGAGCAGCTGGGCATTGCCCACTGAAGCCGGGCGCCCCAGCGTCTCACCCTCTTGGGGGACGCCATGCGCGACCAGAAGGGCGCTGCGCAATTCACGGCAGCAAGCTCAGCGCGTGCATGTAGCGTTCGTCCACCATGAGTTCGTCCCAAGGCAAAGCCGGGCCCTGGGGCAGCAAGGCCAGGCGACGCTGCTCACTGGCCCCCCGCGGCTGCCAGCGGCCTTCGATGACCGCCTGGCTCAAACCATCGATCAGGTCGTCGATCGGGCTGCCGTCATCCTCCACCGATTGGTTGCACAGCAACACCATGTCACAGCCGGCCTGCAGCGCGGCGATGGCGGCCTCGGTGTAGCCGATTTCGCGTCCATCGATCTGGCGCGCGCCCGCCATGCTGAGGTCATCGCTGAAAATCGCCCCGGTGAAGCCGAGCCGGCCGCGGAGGATGTCCTCCAACCAGCGGCTCGAAAACCCCGCTGGCCGGCGGTCCACCTGGGGATAAATCACGTGGGCCGGCATCACGCTGCTCAAGCTGGCATTGAGCCAGCCATAGGGGGCGGCGTCGTCGGCGAGGATGTCATCGAGCGAACGCTCGTCCACCGGGATGTCCACGTGCGAGTCGGCCTGCACGTAGCCGTGCCCCGGAAAATGCTTGCCACAGTGGCGCATCCCGCTTTGCAGCAGGCCGTGCATCAGCGCCTGGGCCAGGAGCGTGACCACCCGCGCATCCCGGGCAAACGCGCGGTCGCCAATCACCGCGCTGCGGCCATGGTCCAGATCGAGCACGGGCGTGAAGCTCAAATCCACGCCGCAGGCCCGCAATTCGGCGCCCAGCACATAGCCCGTGGCCGTGGCGGCATTGCAAGCCGCTAGCGCCGCAGCCGCTGCATCGCGGGCATGGGGATCGAACCACATCTGCCCCAAGGCGCGCATGGGCGGCAGATGGGTAAAGCCATCGGTGCGAAACCGCTGCACCCGCCCGCCTTCGTGGTCCACGGCAATCAGCGCGTCGGGCCGGATTTTCTTGATCTGACGGCACAGCCGGCTCAGTTGCTCGCGATCTTGCCAGTTGCGGGCAAACAGGATCACGCCGCCCACCAGCGGGTGGGCCAGGCGGCGTTTGTCGGCTTTGGTCAGGCGGGTGCCTGCCACGTCGATGATGAGAGGGGCATGGGGCATCATGAGGCAGTAAGGACGGTTTGTTGCTCGACCACCACGAAACTGGTGGCGTAATCGGATTCGTCACTGACGCTGACGTGGGCGCGCAAGCGACGGGACTCGAACCACGCCTTCAGGGCGCCGTGCAGCCGCAGATAGGGCTGCCCGCTGGGATGGTTGAGGATTTCACAGTCGCGCCAGGTCATGGGCGTGCGCATGCCCAGGCCAATGGCTTTGCTGAACGCCTCTTTGGCCGAAAACCGGGTGGCCAGATAGCGGATGCCGCGCTGCGGCCAGCGCTGGCTGCGCTGACGCCAGACCGTCAACTCTTGCGGCCCCAGCACCCGGGCGGCGAACCGCTCGCCATGCCGCTGCACGCTGGCCTGGATGCGGCGCACGTCGCAAATGTCGTTGCCGATGCCGTAGATCATGCCTGCGGCCTTCACCCCTGCTGGGCCGCCCCGATGGCGTCCAGATAGGCTCGCACGGTGGCGGTATAGCCCAGTTCCAGCGCATCGGCAATCAGGGCGTGGCCAATCGAGACTTCGCTGACCCCCGGCACCCGGCGCAAAAACGGCGTGAGGTTGTCGCGGTTGAGGTCGTGCCCGGCGTTGACGCCCAAGCCCGCATCGAGCGCGGCCTGGGCAGCGGCGGCAAAACGGCGCCATTGCACCTCGGCGGCGGCCGGGCCTTGGGCATAGGCCGCGGCATAGGGTTCGGTGTAGAGTTCGACCCGGTCGGCCCCCACGGCGCTGGCTGCCGCCATCGCGTCGGCCTCGGCGTCCATGAACAGGCTGATGCGCACGCCCAGCGCCCGGGCCTGCGCGATGACCGGCTTCAACCGGGAGGCGTCCTCAGGGAAGCGCCAGCCATGATCGCTGGTGAACTGGTCCACGCTGTCGGGCACGAACGTGAGCTGATGCAGCGGCAAGCCACGGGCCTTGACCTCGCGCGCCACCTCCAGCAGGTTGTGGAATGGGTTGCCCTCGATGTTGAATTCGCGCCCGGGCCACTGCCGCAGCAATTCGGCCAGATCGAACACGTCGTGCCAGCGGATATGGCGCTCGTCAGGCCGTGGATGCACGGTGATGCCGTGCGCGCCCGCCTGCAGACAGAGCTCGGCAGCCCGGGTGACGCTGGGAATGCCCAGATGACGGGTATTGCGCACCAGCGCGACCTTGTTGACATTGACGGACAGCGCCGTGTGGACGGAACCGATGGGGCTCATGAGGAAACTGCTCCAGCAGGCAAACCGGTCGGCGGCATCACCCGGCAAGGCGCTGCACATCGGCCAGCAATTGGCGCGTCTGAAACACGCGCACCCCGCTATGGTAGTGCAGCACATCGCGCAACTGCCGCCGCAGCGCCCCGGTGCGATCGCCTTGCACCACCTGGCACAGGGCCAGAAACGGTTGCGCCGACTGTAAGCCCGCCTCCAGCGCGGCCCAGAAGGCGCCATCGCAAGCGGCCGGATGCCCGCCCGTGAGCGCATGAAGCCCCTGCTCTGGCCACAACCGATAGCCCCCCCCGGGCCGCAGGGGGGCCAGCGTGCCTCCCTCCTGGTCCAGCGCGGGCAAGAACCCGGCAGCACGCAACAGCAACAGCTCAAACGCCCGCAGCACCACGGCCTGAGCCATGCCTTGGGCCAGCGCCGCCACAGCCAGGCTGTAATGGTCGAACAAGACCGGATGCGGATCGTCGCGGGCCAGCAGTTTGAGCACCAGTTCGTTGAGGTAGTACCCGGCCAGCAAGGCATCGCCCTGGGGCATCAGTTGCCCACCTTGCCATGCCGCCGACTTGAGGGTGCGGACTTCGGCATCCCCGCCCCAGCCGAGCCGCAAGGGCTGCAACGGCAGCAGCACGGCGCGAAATTGCGAGGTCGGCCGCTTGACCCCCTTGGCCACGAGCGCCACCCGGCCATGGTGCCGGCTGAACACCTCCAAAATCAGGCTGGACTCGCTCCAATCGTGCCGGTGCAGGACAAAAGCGGGCTCGTCGTGCACACGCGGCTGCCGCGCCGACGCCTTGGCCATACGGGGCTGTTCCTGCTCACTCGTAACCGAACGAGCGCACGCGGGCTTCATCATCCGCCCAGCCCGAGCGCACCTTCACCCAAAGCTCCAGAAACACCTTGCCATCCCAGAGCTTTTCCAGTTCCTGGCGGGCTTCGGTGCCAATGCGCTTGAGCTTTTCGCCCTTCTCGCCGATGACCATGCCTTTGTGGCTTTCACGCTCGACCACGATCGTGGCCGCAATGCGGCGCAGCTTGCCCTCTTCTTCGAAGCGGTCGATGACCACCGTGGAGGTGTAAGGCAGTTCGTCCCCCGTGAGGCGGAACAGCTTTTCACGCACCATTTCGGCAGCCATGAAGCGTTCGCTGCGGTCGGTCAGCTCATCGGGGTCGTACATCCAATCCTGCTCGGGCAGGTATTTTTCGACAATGGCGTAGAAGCGCTGGATATCCTTGGCATTTTTGGCCGACATCGGCACGTATTCCGCAAACGGGTGCCGCTCTTGCATGCTGCGCAGCCAGGGGGCGAGTTCGCCGCGCCGGTGCACCATGTCCAGTTTGTTGGCCACCAGAATCACCGGAATGCCCGCCGGCAGCAAGGCCAGCACCTTGGCATCGGCCAGGTTGAAATGCCCGGCCTCCACCACGAAGACGATCACATCCACGTCCGAGACGGCTCCCAGCACCGCCTTGTTGAGGGAACGGTTCAGGGCATTGCCGTGCCGGGTCTGGAAACCCGGCGTGTCCACGAACACGAACTGCGTGGCCCCGACCGTGCGCACGCCGGTGATGCGGTGGCGCGTGGTCTGTGCCTTGCGCGAAGTGATGCTGATCTTCTGCCCCACCAGGGCATTGAGCAGGGTGGACTTGCCCACGTTGGGCTTGCCCACGATGGCCACGAAACCGCAGCGTTTCGGCCCCGCCGCGGGCTCGGGCATGGACGCGCCGGCGGGCTCGGTATCGGGGACGGGCTTGCGCAGCGCCCGGGCCAGCATGGCTTCGAGGTCGTCCTGTGCGGGCGAAGGAGGGGGAGGTGGGTTCATCCGGTTCGTTGTTTCAACAGATCGAGCATGGCAGCTGCGGCCACCTGCTCGGCCGCCCGACGCGAAGGCCCCTGCCCGCGAGCGGTGCAGCCCCATTCGGTCACTTCGCACAACACCTCGAAGGTCTGGCGGTGCGCCTGGCCGTGCGTGGCCACCACATGGTAGGTGGGAAGCTTCATTTTGCGCCCCTGCAGCCACTCCTGCAAGGCGGTCTTGGCGTCCTTGCCCTGGGCGCTTTGGCCGGGGCTGAGGTCCACCTCGGCGTAGAGGCGGCGCACCACGGCGTGGGCCGCCTCAAAACCGGCATCGAGGTACACGGCGCCAATCAACGCCTCCAGGGCATCGGCCAAAATGGATGGCCGCTGCCGGCCGCCAGAACGCACCTCCCCCTCGCCCAGGCGCAGCAGGCGCGGCAAGTCCAGCCGCTGGGCAAGTTCATGGAGGGTGTCTTGCTTGACGAGGTTGGCCCGGATGCGGGAAAGGTCCCCTTCGCTTTGGCGGCTCAGCCGCTCGTACAACAGGGTGGAGATGGCCAGACCGAGCACCGAGTCACCCAGAAACTCCAGCCGTTCGTAATGATCGGCCGAGTGGCTGCGGTGCGTCAGGGCACGCAGCAGCAGCGCCGGCTGCGCGAAGCGATGGCCGATGCGCGTCTGCAGCGCCAGCAAATCCGGGGGCAACGCGGACACGGCTCCGGTCAACGGGTACGCCCTTGGTATTTCATCACCAGATAGGCGGGCCCCACGAGATGGATTTCGCGCTCGTAAGCGAACTCCACCACCACCCGCTCATTGACCTTGGTGATTTCCAGATCCCGGCCGCTGATGGCGTCGAAATAATCGGCCGCCTTGGAGCGATCGAAAGCGGCGCGGATCTCGGCGACGGTCCCCCCGGAATCGGCCGCACGCTGGGCGGCACGCATGATGGACTGGTACTCCAGATACGTAGGCGCCACCTGGGCCGCCACCACACCGACCACCGCCACCACGATACCGATCAAAACAATGCCGATGAACGTGATTCCGCGTTGCTGGTGCCTCATGCCGTCGCTCCAATGTCGAAGAATGCGCACATCTTAATCAAAGTGCGGAGCCTTTCGGCATTTTTGTCATTCAAAACGGCCGATCCGGCTCAAATCGCCGAAATTCATCCACACGAAAAAGGCCTTGCCCACGATATTGGCTTCCGGCACAAAGCCCCAGAAGCGGGAGTCGAGCGAGTTGTCGCGGTTGTCCCCCATCAGGAAATAGTGCCCCGCCGGCACGGTGCACACCACCCCTTCGACGCTGTAGCGACATTGGTCTTTGTGGGGAAAGTCCACGGTCCCCGGGATGAAGGCCGGACGATCCGGGTCATTGAGCGTGCGATAGTGGCGCCCGCCCAGGGTTTCGGCGAACTGCTGGGCGTAGCGCATGCTGCCGCTGTCGTAGAACTCGGGCAGCGGCTCCTTGGCCACGGGCTCGCCGTTGATGAACAGTTGCTTGTTCAGATAGGCCACCTCGTCGCCCGGCACGCCAACGACGCGCTTGATGTAGTCCAGACTGGGCTGCGGCGGATAGCGAAACACCATCACATCGCCGCGCTGCGGCTCGTGGTTGGCCAGAATCTTGGTGTTGACCACCGGCAGGCGCACGCCGTAGTGGAATTTGTTGACCAGGATCAGGTCGCCCACGTGCAAGGTGGGGATCATGGAGCCCGAGGGAATTTTGAACGGCTCGAACAGAAAAGATCGCAGCACGAACACGACGAGGATGACGGGAAACAACCCGGCGGTCCAGTCCAGCCACCAGGGCTGCATGAGCAGTTTCTGGCGCGCCGCTTCGATGTCTACCGCATCGGCCTGCACGCCCATGCGGGCGAGCTCGGCCTGGCGCTGGGTGTGTTCGGCCACCAGCCGCTCGGCGGCGGCCCGGCGCTGGGGCTGGAAATACACCTTCTCGGCCACCCAGTAAGCGCCGGTCACCACCACGGCCAGCAGCAGCAACAAGGCGAAGTTGCCCTCGATGGCCCCGAGGTACCAGGCCAAGCCGTAGCCGACGAAGGCCGCCAGCACCACGCCCGTGATCGCGCTCATGTTCTGTTCGTTCATCATTCCTCCACTTGCAGGATGGCCAGAAACGCTTCTTGCGGCACTTCCACGGTGCCTATCTGCTTCATGCGCTTCTTGCCCGCCTTTTGCTTTTCCAGCAGCTTGCGCTTGCGGGTGATGTCGCCGCCGTAGCACTTGGCCAGCACGTTCTTGCGCAGCGCCTTGACCGTCTCGCGGGCAATGATGTTGGCCCCGATGGCGGCCTGGATGGCCACGTCGAACTGCTGGCGGCTGATGATTTCACGCATCTTGGCCACCACGGCGCGGGCGCGGAACTGCGCCTGGCTGCGGTGCACGATGATGGACAAGGCATCGACCCGATCGCCGTTGAGAAGGATATCGACCTTGACCACGTCGGACGGACGGTACTCCTTGAATTCGTAGTCCATCGAGGCATAGCCGCGGCTGACGGACTTGAGCTTGTCGAAGAAGTCCAGCACGATCTCGCCCAGCGGCAGGTCGTAGGTGAGCATGACCTGCTTGCCGTGGTAGGCCATGTTGAGCTGCACGCCGCGCTTTTGGTTGCACAGCGTCATCACCGGACCGACGTATTCTTGCGGCATGTACAGATGGACGGTGACGATGGGCTCGCGGATTTCCTGGATGCGCCCCTGCTCCGGCATTTTGGAGGGGTTTTCCACCATGACCACTTCGCCGTCGCCCTTGACCACTTCATAGACCACGCTGGGCGCGGTGGTGATGAGGTCTTGGTCGAACTCGCGCTCCAGCCGCTCCTGCACGATTTCCATGTGCAGCAGGCCCAGGAAGCCGCAGCGAAAACCAAAGCCCAGCGCCTGTGAGACTTCGGGCTCGAAATGCAGGGCGGCGTCGTTGAGCTGGAGTTTTTCGAGCGCATCGCGCAGTTGGTCGTACTCGCTGGCCTCGGTGGGATAAAGCCCGGCGAAAACTTGGGGCTTGACTTCCTTGAAGCCGGGCAGCGGCTCGGCCGCGCTGGGCAGGTGGGCGCCGCTACTGGTCCTGACCGCGGTCAGCGTATCGCCCACCTTGGCGGCCTTGAGCTCTTTGATGCCGGCGATCACGTAGCCCACTTCGCCGGCGTTGAGGCAGTCACGCGGCTCGTTGCGCGGCGTGAACACACCCAGTTTCTCGGCCTGGTATTGGGCATCGGTGGCCATGAGCTTGATGCGATCGCCCTTGTTGAGGCGGCCGTCCACCACCCGCACCAGCATCACCACGCCGACGTAGTTGTCGAACCAGCTGTCGATGATCATGGCCCGCAACGGCCCATCGGGGTTGCCGCGCGGCGGCGGTACCTTGGCCACCACCAGCTCCAGAATGTCATCGATGCCCATGCCGGTCTTGGCCGAGCAGGGAATGGCTTCGGTGGCGTCGATGCCGATGACGTCCTCGATTTCCTGCTTGGCGCGATCGGGGTCGGCCTGCGGCAGGTCCATCTTGTTGAGTACCGGCAACACCTCCACGCCCAGGTCGAGCGCGGTGTAGCAGTTGGCCACGGTCTGGGCCTCCACGCCCTGGCTGGCATCGACCACCAGCAAGGCCCCTTCGCAGGCGCTCAGGCTGCGGCTGACTTCATAGGAAAAGTCCACATGCCCCGGGGTATCGATCAGGTTGAGGTTGTAGGTCTTGCCGTCGCGGGCGGTGTACTGCAGGGCCGCCGTCTGCGCTTTGATGGTGATGCCCCGCTCCTTCTCCAGGTCCATGGAGTCGAGCACCTGCTCGCTCATCTCACGGTCGCTCAAGCCCCCACAGCGCGAGATCAGACGGTCGGCCAGGGTGGATTTGCCGTGGTCGATGTGGGCAATGATGGAAAAGTTGCGGATGTGATTCATCGCTGAGAACTCAAAAACGAAACGGGCGCGTCGACGGGGACGCGCCCGTGGCCAGCGACGGCAGCGCCAGCGGTCAACCCTTCATTGTAAGGGCTCGGCCTGTTCGACGCGCGCCTCAGCGCGGCGGCTCGGGCCGGATCAGGGCGTATTGCGCCCAGTCACCCCGACGAATCAGCACGTTGATCGGGCGGTCCTTGGGCAGCGCCGCGACGGCCGCCTGGAAATCGGCCATGCTGCGGACCTGCCGATTGCCCACGCCGACGACCACATCGTCTTCCCGCAGCCCGGCCCGCGCTGCCGGCCCGTCCGCATTGACGATGAGCACGCCGCCCTCCACCTGGAGCTCGCGCTTCTCGGCGGCCGTGAGCTCGCGCACGGTCAAGCCCAACGTGTCGGCCGCCTGCGTGGCCTGGGGCGCCTGGGGAGCGTTGCCGGCACGGGCCACCTGCTCATCCTCGAAAGCCCCCACGGTCACGGTCAGGGTGCGCTCGGCCCCACGGCGCCACACCCGAACCTGGGCTTTGGCCCCCGGCGCGGTGTTGCCGACGATGCGCGGCAGGTCCGAGGACTTTTCGACCGGCTTGCCATCGAAGCTGAGGATCACGTCGCCCGGCTCGATACCGGCCTGGGCCGCTGGCGAGTTGTTTTCCACGCCCCGAATCAAGGCCCCTTCGGCCCTGGGCAGACCCAGCGACTCGGCCAGTTCACGGTTGACCGCATCGATGGCCACCCCGATGCGTCCGCGCGTCACCCGGCCGGTGGCGCGGAGCTGATCGGCCACGCGCACCGCTTCGTCGATGGGGATGGCAAAGGAAATGCCCATGAAGCCGCCGGAACGGCTGTAAATCTGGGAATTGATCCCGACCACTTCGCCGCGCATGTTGATCAGCGGGCCGCCCGAATTGCCCGGGTTGATGGCCACGTCGGTCTGGATGAAAGGCAGGTAGTCGCCGGTGTCGCGCTGCTTGGCGCTGACGATGCCGGCCGTCACGGTGTTCTCCAGCCCGAAGGGCGAGCCAATGGCCATGACCCACTCGCCCACCCGCAGCCGGTTGACATCGCCAATGCGAACGGCCGGCAGCCCTTCGGCTTCGATCTTGACCACGGCCACGTCGGTGCGCCGGTCGGAACCGACCACCCGGGCGGTGAACTCGCGCTTGTCGGCCAGGGTAACGACCACCTGGTCGGCGCCATCGACCACGTGCGCATTGGTCATGATGAAGCCGTCGGCGCTCAAAATGAAGCCCGAGCCCACACCGCGCGGACGCTCGATCTCGGGCCCGCGCTCCTGCCGCGGCTGGGGTGTGCGCGGCGTCATGCCAGGCGGCACCGGGATGCCGAAGCGGCGGAAGAATTCCAGCATCTGCTCGTCGGGGGTGGTGGGCGCCGCCCCACGGCGCACCCGCTCGATGGTGCGGATATTGACCACGGCCGGCCCGACGGCATCGACGAGGACGGTGAAATCGGGCAGGCCACGCACCTCCACCGGCGCTGGCTGCAAAGGCGTCACCGGCGCGACCGGGTTGGCCACCGCGGCGGGCTGTGCCCCCACGACGCCGTGGTTCACCGACCACAGCACGGCCACCAGGCCCAGCGCGGCCACGCCGGCCACCGCATAGCGTCGAATTGGCTGTTTCACAGGCGTTGAAGACATATCCTCTCCCAATCAGTCAGAGCCATCCGCTGCCAGATGGCGGCCATGACACGCCATTCAAGGCTCAGCGCGTGCGCTCGAGCGCCTGGATGAACAGCCCCAGCGTTTCGGCCGGCACTTCGCCCAGCGCTGTCACCCAGTGGTCTCCCACCCGTTTGGACACGGAGTGGGTGGCGCCGTCGGCAGCGGTTGCCTCTTTGGTGTGTCGCCTCGGATCAAAGGTTTCCAGAAACAGCGACACCGAAGCCAGCCCGTCGGAAAACACCCATTGCACGGTGCTGGGCGCTGAAGGCTCGGCACGGGTGTGGCAGCTCATGGACTGAAAGCCGGGCACCTCGGTCTTGAGCCGCCAGCCCTGGGCCTCGGGCGTGGTCTTGCGCCATTCGGGCTGGATCACCCGGTAGCCCGCGGTGTTTTCCATCTGCCGCGCCAGCACATCCATGCGCACCGGCGCATCGAGTTGCAACTCGGTGAAGGCCACCTGTTCCAGCACCCGGCCTTCGGCATTGCGGGTCTGCATCTTCACCACCAGCCCGGTGTTTTTTTCCGACCAGATGCGATAGCCGTGCCTGAGGTGATCGCGCGGGATGAAGTCCACCACCATGGCATCGAAACCCGCTACCCGCTCAATGCCCAATGCGCGGGCGCTGTAAAACGATTCGATTTTCTGGCCCGGCGCGCGCAGCAGGTCCGGGAACAGACGCAGCGCCTCTCGACGCTCCTTGAGCACCAGCTTCTGATCCGGCACGAAGGTCAGCACCTCGTCGTCGCGGCGCAGGGTGGTGCGAGGGGCGCCGGTGAGCGTCTCGATCCGCTCCATCTGCTGCACCCCGTCGCTGACATGCCAGATTTTGGAGACGGCCATCTCCGAACCGCTGGACACCACGAAGGTCCCGATGTATGCGCGACGGCGCGACGCCTCGTGCAAGCGTTCGAGCCAATCGCGAATGCTCATTTCGGTGACCGCTGCCACCACGGCGCCGGCTTCCTTGGCCGCCGGCACCTGGGCATGCGCGGGCGCGGCCGCCAGCAGCCCAGCCAACCCCAGCCCCCACACCCAACCCAGACGTTCGGTACGCTTGCTCATGGGCCTGACGCTTCAGCGCTGGGGCGCTTCGTAGGTGGCGTTGCGCAGGAAACCGGCCGGCATCTGCAAGGCCGACATGCCGCCGAACTGGCGATGGGCAGCCAGGAGCTCTTCGAGCTGGGGATCGCGCAGCATCACCCCTTGCGGCGTGACCACCGCCTGCAAAGGCGCCTGCACGGCAGCCGGCGCTTGGGCCAACTGCGGACCGGCCGCGCTCGACGGCGCAGCCACCATCTGCCAAGCCACGGCCGCCACGGCCACCAAAGAGGCCAAGCCGGCCACCATCTTCCAGCGGAACACCGCGTCGTTGGCCGCTTCGTCTGCCGTGGCCGGCGCAATCACGCCAGCGCCACCTGCCGTCGCCTGCCCCAGCGGCTGAGCCGGCGCGGGCCGCACCCCTTCGTGCGCGATACGGGCCATCACGCCGGCCACGAACGCCGGGTTCGCCGGCGCCTCTCTCTCGGCGCGCAGCGCATGGCCGATGCAGTGATAGCTCGCCCAGGTCTGCCGCAGTTCGGCCGATTCGGCATAGGCCACCGTCAGGGCCTGCGTCTGCAAGACCGAGCACTCACCATCGAACAAGGCCGACAGTTGCTCAGGCAGTGACACCCCGTCGTCCACCTCGGACAGACGGTTCAAGCCCTGCGGCGTTGCCGGGGCTGGGGGGGTGTGCGATGTCTGCATGGTCATACACTTCCAAAAAACCTGGGGCCGACTTCACCAGCGCTTGCCGGTCTGCCGCTCCAGCAACGGCTTGATCCGCGCCGAAATGGCCTCCCGAGCCCGGAAAATCCGCGAGCGAACGGTGCCGATGGGGCAATCCAGCGCCTGCGCGATCTCCTCATAACTCAGCCCCTCGATTTCGCGCAAGGTGATGGCCTGCCCCAATTCCTTGGGCAGGGCCTCCATGGCGGCGTTGACGGCTTCGGCGATTTCCTTGCTCGCCAGCACCGCTTCGGGCGTCTCGGCGTCGGCCACCTGAGCGTTTAGTTCGTGCTCGACGGCAGAAGTTTCATCGTCTTCCGACGACTTGAGCGAACTCATCAGCACGACCGGGTCGCGCTTGAGTTCCATGAGCTGCTTTTTGGCGGTATTGACCGCGATGCGGTACAGCCAGGTGTAGAACTGGGCCTCGCCGCGGAACTGGCCCAGGGCGCGGTAGGCGCGGATGAAGGTTTCCTGGGCAATGTCCTGCACCAAGTCGGCATCCCTGACCATGCGCCCCACCAGCCGCTCTACCCGCCGCTGGTATTTGACGACCAACATCTCGAAGGCGCGCTGATCCCCTGCCAGGGTGCGCTGCACCAGCAAAAAGTCGGCATCGGGAGGGGTGGCGTTCGGGTCGGACATGCGGAATCTGGCCGGCAAATATAACCGATCAACAAGACGCCAGGCGGCGCCCGGGCGCCATCAAGGGGTGGCTTGGCTGAAGACGGTCCGCCGCAAGGCATGCCAATGCGGCGGGGCATCGCGGCGGTGGAGCCAGATCCAATGCGGCGTCCCATCGGGGGCGGTCGCCCGCAACAGCAGGCTGGACTGCATGTCGAGCACGACCTGCAACCGCTCCAGGTGCTGTGGCCGGGCAGCGCCATCCTGCCGGCTCAGCACCCAGCGCCCACGACCACGGGCGTCATTGGCCCAGATCAACGTGCCTGGGCACCGATGTGGCACGCGCCAGAGCCCCCAGCCCATGCAGGCCACCCCGGCCACCGCCGAGAACCACCAGGCCCCGGGCAAATCGCTCGTTTGCGTGGTCAAGGCCCACACGGTCAGCCCACTGGCCCACAGCAGCGCCAACAGCCAGAAGCCCAGCGCCTCGTGGTGGGCAGCGCCACAGGGATAGCTCAGATCGGGCGGCCCCTTCATGCCGTTGGCCAGGGGCGCCCCGCTCAGACGCGCTTGAACACCAGCGTACCGTTGGTGCCACCGAAGCCGAAGTTGTTCTTCAGCGCCACGTCGATCTTCATGTCACGCGCCACGTTGGCGCAGTAGTCCAGGTCGCATTCGGGATCCTGGTTGAAGATGTTGATGGTCGGAGGGCACTGCTGATGGTGCACGGCCAGCACGGTGAACACGCTCTCGATGCCCCCTGCCCCACCGAGCAAGTGGCCGGTCATGGACTTGGTGGAGCTGACCACGATGTGTTTGGCATGGTCGCCGAGCGCGGCTTTGATCGCATTCGATTCGTTGATGTCGCCCAGCGGGGTGGAGGTCCCGTGGGCATTGAGGTAGTTCACCTCGTCGGCATTGAGGCCGGCATTGCGCAGAGCGTTGAGCATGGCGCGGCGCGGGCCATCCATGTTGGGCGCGGTCATGTGCCCGGCGTCGGCGCTCATGCCGTAACCGGCCAGTTCGGCATAAATCTTGGCACCGCGGGCCTTGGCGCGCTCGTACTCTTCCAGCACCATCACGCCGGCGCCCTCGCCCAGCACGAAGCCGTCGCGGTCCTTGTCCCACGGGCGGGAGGCGGTTTTCGGGTCGTCGTTGCGGGTGGACAGGGCGCGCATGGCGGCAAAACCACCGATGCCCAAGGGGGAGACGGTGGACTCGGCGCCGCCGGCGATCACCACGTCGGCGTCGCCGTATTCGATCTTGCGGGCCGCCTCACCGATGCAATGCAACCCCGTGGTGCAGGCCGTGACCACGGCGAGGTTTGGCCCCTTGAAGCCGAAACGCATGGACACGTGCCCGGAAATCATGTTGATGATCGAGGCCGGCACGAAGAACGGCGAGATGCGGCGTGGGCCGCGATGAAGCAGTTCGGCGTGGGTTTCTTCGATCAAGGGCAGACCGCCGATGCCGGAACCGATGATGCAGGCGATGCGGCACGCCTCTTCCTCACCCAGCGCCTCGCCCGTGGGCAGGCCGGCGTCCTGCACCGCCTGCACGGCGGCGGCGATGCCGTAGTGGATGAAGGTGTCCATCGTCCGCGCCTCTTTGGCGCTGATGTAGGACTCCAGGTCGAAGCCCTTGACTTCACCGGCGATCTTGCAGGCGAAGTTGGAAGCGTCGAACTTGGTGATGAGGTCGATGCCGGATTGCCCGGCGATCAGATTGGCCCAGGCTTGATCCACCGTGTTGCCCACGGGGGAAATGCAGCCCAGACCGGTCACGACGACACGGCGGCGGCTCATCGGCAAATCAGCCCTTCTGGTGCGCCAGCGCGTAGTCGATGGCGTGCTGCACGGTGGTGATCTTCTCGGCGTCTTCGTCGGGGATCTCGATGCCGAATTCGTCTTCGAGGGCCATCACCAGTTCCACGGTGTCGAGCGAGTCGGCGCCCAGATCGGCCACGAAAGCCTTCTCATTGGTCACCTGGGACTCTTCCACGCCGAGTTGCTCGGCAATGATTTTCTTCACACGTGCTTCGATATCGCTCATAGTTCCCTCTAAGGGTGGTTGAAAACAGTCACGCCATTTTAGCCGGGGCCTGCAAGGCCCCTGCGCAACGGCTGGGGGCGAATGTTATCAGGCCATGAACATGCCGCCGTTGACGTGCAGTTCCTGCCCCGTCACGTAAGCGGCCTGCGGACTGGCCAGATAGGCCACGGCGTGGGCCACGTCGGCGGGCTTGCCCAGATGGCCCAGCGGAATCTGGCTCAGCAAGGCTTGCTGCTGCGCTTCGGGCAAGGCCGCGGTCATGTCGGTCTCGATGAAACCGGGGGCCACGCAGTTGACGGTGATATTTCGGCTGCCCAGTTCCCGCGCCAGGGCGCGGGTCATGCCGGCCACCCCGGCCTTGGCCGCGGCGTAGTTGGCTTGGCCCGGGTTGCCAGACGCCCCCACCACGCTGGTGATGCTGATGATGCGGCCGTAACGTTGCTTCATCATGGGTTTGATGACGGCACGGCTCATGCGGAAGACGGCCTTGAGGTTGGTGTCGAGCACGGCGTCCCAGTCCTCGTCTTTGAGGCGCATGGCCAGCATGTCGCGGGTGATGCCCGCGTTGTTGACCAGCACATGCAGCGCCCCGTGCTCTTTGACGATGGCATCGATCAGGGCTTCGGCCTCGGCGAGATGGTTGACGTCGAGCTTGGCGCCGCGGCACCCCTCGTGGGCCGAGAGGGCCTGGGTGATTTTGGCCGCCCCTTCTTCGGTGGTGGCCGTGCCGATGACCTTCAGCCCACGACGGGCGAGTTCGAGCGCGATGGCCGCGCCAATGCCACGCGATGCGCCGGTGACCAGGGCCACTTGCCCCGCGAAGGTGATTTCAGACACGTTGACTCCTTGGTTGCTGCGGTGAATGCCGAGCGGCCAATCAGGCCAGCAGGGCACGGACTTCGGCGAGCGTGGCCGGATCGTACAGCGCGGCGCTGGCCAGTTCCGGATCGATGCGTTTGACCATGCCCGCCAGCACTTTGCCGGGCCCGCACTCGACCACGGTGGCCACGCCGCGGGCTTTGATGGCCTGCACGCATTCGACCCAACGCACCGGCCCGAAGGATTGCCGATACAAGGCGTCGCGGATGGAGTCGGGGTCGGTTTGCACCGCCACGTCGATGTTGTTGAGCACCGGAATCTGTGGCGCGGCCAAGGGGGTGGCCGCGAGCCGCTCTTTCAGGCGTTCGGCCGCCGGCTTCATGAGGCTGGAGTGAAACGGCGCAGAGACGGGCAGCGGCAGCGCACGCTTGGCGCCGCTGGCCTTGAGCACTTCGCAAGCCTTGTCCACCGCCGCCTTGGTGCCGGCGATGACGGTCTGCACCGGATCGTTGAAATTCACGGCCTCGACCACCTCGCCACTGCCTGCGCCAAAACCCGCCTGCACCTCGGCGCAGCCGTGGCGCACCTGCTCGGCCGGCATGCCCAGAATGGCCGCCATGGCGCCGGTGCCCACGGGCACGGCCTCCTGCATGGCCTGGGCACGGAAACGCACCAGCGGAGCCGCCTGTGCCAGCGTGAGCACGCCCGCCGCCACCAGGGCCGAGTACTCGCCCAACGAATGCCCGGCCACGACGGCGGGCAAGGCCCCGCCTTCGGCACGCCAGACCCGCCATGCCGCCACGCCAGCCACCAGCATCACCGGCTGGGTGTTGGTGGTCAGGGCCAGCGCTTCCTTGGGGCCCTCATGAATGAGCCGCCCCACGTCCTCGCCCAAGGCGTCGGAAGCCTCCTGCAGCGTCTCGACGACGGCCGGATGGTCGCCCCAGGCGTCCAGCATCCCCACGGCTTGCGAGCCCTGGCCCGGAAACACGAATGCGAAAGTCATGCTTGTTCTCTCCTCGATGCAAGGGCGGCTGGCGCCCTTTTAGAAACGCAGCAACACGGCCCCCCAGGTGAAGCCGCCACCCACGCCTTCGAGCATGAGCAGTTGACCGGGCCGGACCTGCCCCTGACGCACGGCATGGTCCAGCGCCAGGGGGATGGACGCGGCCGAGGTGTTGCCGTGCTCGTGCACGGTCACCACCACCTTGTCCATGGGCAGTTTGAGCTTGCGGGCCGTGCTCTGCATGATGCGGATGTTGGCCTGGTGCGGGATCAGCCAATCGATGTCGGCGTCTTGCTTGCCCGCCTTGGCCAGTGCAGCGCGGGCGGCGTCTTCCAGCAAGCCGACGGCCAGCTTGAACACGGCCTGGCCGTCCATCTTCAGCAGCGGGTCGCCCAGCACCTGCCCGCCACTGACGGTGCCGGGCACACACAAGATGCCGCTGTGACGCCCGTCGGCGTGGATGTCGCTGGCCAGCACGCCCGGGCCCTGACCGTCGTGCTCCACGGCTTCCAGAACGACGGCCCCGGCCCCGTCGCCGAACAGGACGCAGGTGGTGCGGTCGTTGAAATCCAGCAAGCGGGAAAACACTTCGGCCCCCACCACCAAGGCCCGCTGCGCGGCCCCCGCGCGGATCATGGCGTCGGCCACGGTCAGGGCGTAGATAAAGCCGCTGCAGACGGCCTGCACGTCAAAGGCCGCCCCACCGGCTGCGCCTGGCTGCCCCTGCGCCAGCGCGGCCTCGGTGAGCTTGTGCTGCAAAATGGCCGCTGTGGACGGAAACACCATGTCCGGGGTCGAGGTCGCGACGATGATGAGGTCGATGTCGCCCACCTGCCGCCCCGCGGCTTGCAAAGCCTGTTGGCAGGCCGCCAGCGCCAAGTCGCTGGCGTTGACCCCGTCATCCGCATAGTGACGGGCGCGAATGCCGGTGCGCTCGACGATCCACTCGTCGCTGGTTTCGATGCCACGGGCGGCCAGCAGGGCCACCATGTCGTGATTGCTCAGGCGCCGTGGCGGCAGATAGCTGCCGGTGCCGGTGATGCGGGAATAGCGTTTCATGAAATGCGTGTGCTGAATGCCGCGCGGCCGCGGCGTTCAAGGATTCGGCGCTGGCTGGGCCACGGCATCGGCAGGGGCCATCAAAGGCGCCGCCCGGGCGATGCGAGCACGCACCCGTTCCAGCAACTGGTTACGGGCCGCATCATACGCCCGCACGAGGGCCTGCTCGAACGCGAAGGCATCGGCCGAGCCATGGCTCTTGAACACCAGCCCGCGCAAACCCAGCAACGCCGCCCCGTTATACCGGCGGTGGTCCACCCGGCGCTTGAACGAACGCAATACCGGCCAGGCCACCACGGCCGCCAGACGGGTGAAGAGGTTGCGCGAGAACTCCTCACGGATGAAGCCGCCGATCATGCTGGCCAGCCCCTCGCTGGCCTTGAGCGCCACGTTGCCCACGAAACCGTCGCAGACGACGATGTCCGTCGTGCCCTTGAACAGGTCGTTGCCCTCGACATTGCCGTGAAAATTCAGGTCGCCGCGCTCGGCGGCCTGACGCAGCAGCGCCCCGGCCTGCTTGATGACATCGTTGCCCTTGATGACTTCTTCGCCAATGTTGAGCAGCCCCACGGTGGGCGACTGCCGGCCGCTGGCGGCCACCAGCGCCGAGCCCATGACCGCGAACTGCAGCAGATGCTCGGCGGTGCAATCCACGTTGGCCCCCAGGTCGAGCACGGTGGTGGCCTGGCCTTTGGCGTTGGGCATCTGCGTGGCGATGGCAGGGCGATCGATGCCGTCGAGCGTCTTGAGGACGTAGCGGGCGATGGCCATGAGGGCCCCGGTGTTGCCCGCCGACACGGCGGCCTGAGCCACCCCGTCTTTCACTTGGGTGATGGCCACCCGCATGGACGAATCCTTCTTGCGGCGCAGCGCGACCTCCACCGGGTCGTCCATGGCCACCACTTCGGTGGCCGGCACCACGGTACAACGGGCCGGATCCAAGCCGGCCGGCAACGGTTGCAGCACCTCGGGCCGACCAACGAGCAAGAGCCGGGCATCGGGGTGGGAGGCCAGGAAGGCCGCGCAAGCTGGCAGGGTGACGCCAGGCCCGTGGTCGCCCCCCATGCAATCCACCGCAATGGTGATCATGAACAGTCTTTCAGACGGTTGCACAGCGAGCCGGCCCGCGCCGGCCCTACAGACGCAAAAGGCCCGCATGCGGCATGCGGGCCTTCATGGCCAACGGCGCCCGACAGGACGCCCGCGGCACCTGGAATCAGGCCTCGGATTTGTTCTTCAGCACCTGACGGCCACGGTAGAAGCCGTTGGGGCTGATGTGATGGCGCAGATGCACTTCCCCGGTGGTGGGCTCCACGGCGATGCCGGGCGCAGTCAGGGCGTTGTGCGAACGGTGCATGCCGCGCTTGGAAGGAGACTTTTTGTTTTGCTGGACAGCCATGGTCGGCTCCTGTGAAAAAGGCTGGGGCCTCTCGGCCTGGAACAAGAAAAAACAGACGACAGTCAACTGCACCAGCCAAAACTTGACTCTTCAGGCCAGCGCGAAACTCTGCATTATAACCAGTCACACCGGTTTCGATCAAGCAGCTCACGCATCCTCCTGTCCCGGCCCTGGGCGGCCGGCCCGCCCCTTGAGCGCGGCGAGCGCGGCAAACGGGTGGGGGCGCTCGGCCTGATGGAAATCGGCATCCACGGCTTCGGTGGGCAGTGCCTGCGGGCAGACGTCGTGCATGGGCACCAGCGGCAAGGCCAGAAAAAGCTCGTCTTCGACGAGTTCCAGCAGGTTGAAGCGCGGCGTCCAGACCAGCAGATCCTCCTCGGCGTCGTCGTCCTCGGCCTCGGCGGTGGCTTCATCGGCCACGAAACGGAACCAGCGGTCCACCGCCAGCGGCTGCAGATAGACCGACAGGCAACGCTGGCAAATTTGAGGCACCTGTCCGGTGAACGTCAGGCGCAGCCAGACCTGCTCCGCCCCCCCGGGCGGGGTGCGCAGCTCGGCGCGGGCCTGCCAGTCCAGCTGCAACGCGGCCGCCGCATCGGCCTGCGGCCACTCGGGCGCGTCCTCGCGCCAGCGCGGCAGATCGGCCAGCGCAACGGCTCCCTGCATGACGCCATGGGCGCGGGCCAGGCGACGCACGTCCAGCGCCTGCGCGGAAAAAACCGGGGAACTCGAAGTCATGAAATCGGGTATGAATAATGCTTGGTGATTCTAAATTCGAATGCCTCCCACCGCTTGCCCCCTGCCCATGCCTGGCCACCCGCCGCGCTGCGCCCAAACCCTGCTGCACCAGACGCTGACCCACTGGCAGCGGCAAGGCTGCCCCGACCTGTGGCTGTTTGCCTATGGCTCGCTGATCTGGAAAACCGATTTCCCCGTGGCCGAGCGCCGCATCGCCTCGGTGCACGGCTACCACCGGGCGCTGAAGATGTGGAGCCGCGTCAACCGGGGCACGCCGCAGCGCCCTGGGCTGGTGCTGGCATTGCTGCCGGGGGGCAGTTGCCGCGGCGTCGCGCTGCGGGTGCCGGCCCGGGAGGTGCCCGAGATGCTGCCCCGGCTCTGGGACCGCGAAATGCCCAACCCCGTGTACGACCCGCGCTGGCTGCGTTGCCACAGCGGCGAGGGCAGCGTCAGCGCGCTCGCTTTCACTCTGTCGCGGCGCAGCCCGAGCTACACGGGCGAGCTGTCGGCGCAGGAACTGCGGCAGATTTTTCAGGACGCCCGCGGCCGCTATGGCACCACGCTGGAGTATGCCCGCCAAACCCTGGAACAGCTCCATGCCCTGGGCATCCGCGACCGGGGGCTGGAGCGGCTGTTGCGCCATGCCCATGGGCTCTGAAACCTGAAACGGCCAAGGCAACCCGTCCGCATCGGCGTGCCATACTTGCGACATGAACATCGCCGATCTGCGCAAAAGCTACGAAAAAGCCGAGCTCAGCGAGGAGGCCTCGCACGCCGACCCTCTGCAACAATTCGATCAGTGGCTGCAGGAAGCGCTCCGCAGCGAGCTGCCCGAGCCCAACGCCATGACGCTGGCCACCGTCGGCAGCGATTTGCGGCCGAGCACCCGGGTGGTGTTGATCAAGGGCTATGACGAGCGCGGCATCGTCTGGTACACCAACTATCACAGCCGCAAAGGCCGCGAGTTGGCCGGCAATCCCTGGGCCGCCTTGCAATTTCACTGGGTGGAACTGGAGCGGGTGGTGCGCATCGAGGGCCGGGTGGAGAAAGTGGACGACGCCGAAAGCGATGCCTATTTCCACAGCCGCCCCCTGGACAGCCGCATCGGCGCCTGGGCCAGCCCACAGAGCCAGGTGATCGAGAGCCGCAGCGTGCTGGTGGCCAACGCCGCCAAGTATGGGGCGCAGTTCTTGCTGCAGCCGCCCCGCCCGCCGCACTGGGGCGGCTACCGGCTGCGGCCAGACCGCTGGGAATTCTGGCAGGGCCGCAAGAGCCGGCTGCATGACCGGCTGCAGTATCGCCTCGACGGCGGCGCATGGGTGCGCGAGCGGCTGGCGCCCTGAAAACGGCCCCTGCTCAGAACGGGGCGGACAGGCGCTCGATGGGCTGCTGCGCCACGGCTTGCAGCGCCGTGGGCGGCACCCGATGCGGGGCCAACTCCCCCAAGGGATGTAACACGAAAGCCCGTTGCCACAGCCGCGGGTGCGGCACAATGAGCCACTCGGACACGATGGCGGCGCTGCCGTAGAGCAGCAGGTCCAAATCCAGCGTGCGCGGGGCGTTGCGGTAGGGTCGCGTCCGCCCGGCATCGGCCTCGATGGCTTGCAGCCGTTGCAGCAGATGCGGCGCGGTCAGGCGGGTGTGCAGTTCGGCCACGGCGTTGACGTACCACGGCCCGTCTGCCTGCACCGGCGCGCTGCGGTAAAAGCTGGAAGCGCGCACCGCCTCGATGCCAGGCTCTGCGGCCAAGCGGTCCAGCGCCCAACGCAAGGTGGCGGGTGGGTCACCGAGGTTGGCGCCCAGCCCCACGTAGGCCGCAACCAACGATCGTGGGCTCATGCGGCCGCGGGCGGGTTGCCCTCACCGCCAGCGCCTGCGCCGCCTGCTGGCTTGCGCCGGCGCCGCCGGCGTTTCTTCGCCGGGGCAGCGGCCTCGCCCGGAGCACCCTCTGCTGGAGAGGCCTCGGCCTCCTCGGCCGGCACCGGTCGCCAGCGCGGATCGGTCGGCTCCACGGCCTCAGGCTGGGAGCGCTGGCCTGCCCGCCCCCCGCGGGCAGCGGATTTGCCCGAGGCCCGGGCGCGCTGCTGCTCCAGACGCACCGCCTCCACCATGTCGCGTCGCACGGCTTCCCCCGCTGTGCTGAACGTCTCCCACCAGTGCGACAGCTCTTCCTCGACTTCGCCGACTTGGGCGCGCAGACGCAGGAAGTCGAAGCCCGCCCGGAACCGGGGTTGCTCGGCCAAGGTGAACGGCCCCTGACCCACGCGCTTGTCGAACCGCGGCTGCATCGTCCAGATTTCGCGCATATCGGCCCCGAGCTTGCCTCGGCCGGACACATCGCCAATGCGCGATTCGAACACCTCATCGATGGCTTCCTGCAGCGCCGGAAATGCGGGGCGCTGGGCCTGCAGGCGCTGCTGCCACCCCTGGCGCACATCGCTCCAGAGCACGCAGGCCAGCAAGAAGCTGGGCGCCACCGGCTTGCCTTCGGCCACGCGACGATCGGTGTCTTGCAAGGCGGCCTTGACGAAAGGCTCGTCGGCACGCTGCACCACCAGATCGAGCAAGGGGTAGATGCCCTTGGCCAAGCCGGTGAGCTTGAGCTGTTCGATGCTGGCCAGGGCGTGCCCGGTCTGCAACAGTTTGAGCATTTCATCGAACAGGCGGCTTTGCGGCACGTCGATCAACAGTGGCAAGGCCGCGGCCAGCGGGGCGCGGGTCTTGGCGTCGAGTTGGAAGCCCAGCCCACTGAGCTTGGCGGCGAAGCGCACAGCGCGGATGATGCGCACCGGATCTTCGCGGTAGCGGGTGGCCGGGTCGCCAATCATGCGCAGCACGCGTTTTTTCGCATCGCGAATGCCGTGATGGAAATCGACCACGATCTCGGTTTCGGGGTCGTAGTACATGGCGTTGATGGTGAAGTCGCGCCGGGCGGCATCCTGTTCGATCGGGCCCCAGACGTTGTCGCGCAGCACGCGCCCACTGGCATCCACCGCGTGCTTCATCCCGGCCAATTCGCCTTTGGCGGTGCGCTCGTTGCCCTGCACCTGCTCGGCGGCGGCGTTGTCCAGATAGGCGCGGAAGGTGGAGACTTCGATGACTTCGTGTTCGCGCCCACGGCCAAACACCACGTGCACGATGCGAAAGCGCCGGCCGATGATGAAAGCGCGCCGAAACAGGGCCTTGACCTGCTCCGGCGTGGCGTTGGTGGCCACGTCGAAATCTTTGGGACGCAGGCCCAGCAGCAGGTCGCGCACCGCGCCGCCGACGATGTAGGCCTCATAGCCGGCGCGTTTGAGGGTGTGCACCACATCCAGCGCCCGGCCATCGACCAGCGAGGGGTCGATGCCATGGACGGTGGCGGGTACGTCTTCGCGTTTGCCGAAACGGCTCCCCGGGGCTCGGCCGGTCTTGCCCAGCAATTTGTCGATGAACTTCTTGATCATGCGTGTTCCGCAAACAGGTCGAGTATGCGCCAGCCGCGCTCGCGGGCGATGGCGCGCAGCCGCTGGCCGGGGTTGGTGGCCACGGGCACCGAGGCTTTTTCCAGCAAGGGCAGGTCGTTGTGGGAGTCGGAGTAGAAGGTGGTGTGCACGTCGGCCCAATCCAGGCCACGCGCATGGAGCCACTGTTCGAGCCGCGCCACCTTGCCTTCCCGGAAGGAGGGCACCCCCGCGATGTCGCCGGTATACCAGCCCTGCGCGTCGCGGGCGAGCTCGACCGCGATGAGGTGCTCCACGCCGAAAGCCCTGGCAATGGGCGTGGTGACGAATTCGTTGGTGGCGGTGATGATGATGACTTCGTCGCCCGCCTGCCGATGGCCTTCGACCAGGGCGTGCGCCGCTGGCTGCAGGTGCGGCTCGATCACTTCGCGCATGAAGCGCTCGCGGGCTTCGGCCGCGGCCTGCGGCCCGCGTTCGCGAAAAGCCTGGGTGGCAAAGCGCACATAGGCATGCACGTCCAGCGCACCCGCCTGGTACTGGGCAAAGAACTCGTCGTTGCGGCGCGCGAATTCGACCGGGTCGGTCCAGCCGATGCGGATGGTGAACTCGCCCCAACCGTAGTCCGAATCCAGCGGCAACAGGGTGTGGTCGAGATCGAAAAGGGCCAGTTTCATCGTGGAGGCGTTGTCGTGATCGGTCTCGATGGGCTCAAGTGCCTTCGTCGAGCATGGCTTTGATGAGCGGGATGGTGATGGCGCGCTGGGTGCGCAAGGCGTAGCCATCGAGCCGCTCCAGCAAGGCCATGAGGCTGCCCAAATCGCGCGAGAAGCGGCTGAGGATAAAGTCGAGGACTTCGTCGCTCAGAAACACCCCACGCTCGTCGGCCGCCTTTCGCAGCACCCGCCGCCGGTCGGCTTCGGCCAGGGCAGGCAGCGGGAACACATGGCCCCAGCCCAGCCGGGTGCGCAAATCCTCGCGCAACGGCAGATCGGCCGGCGGCCGGTCGGCCGCGGCCAGCACCCAGCGCGGCGAACCTCGCGCCGGCGATTGTGCATGAACGAACCAGTTGAAGGCCGTGGCCTGCTGCGCGGCCGTGTAAAGCTGGCAGTCGTCGAGCAGCACGGCCACCCAGGCCTCGTCGAAAGGGGGCGGCGCGGTCACGCTGGCATCGAGCCATCCGACCCTGCCCCCCTGCGCCTGCAAGGCGTGCCGCACCGCCTGCAGGAGGTGCGTCTTGCCCACACCACTTTCCCCCCACAGCAGGGTGGGGACGGGCGAGCGCAGCGGGTTGCCCACCCACAGCCGCAGGTGCTCCACCGCCGGGCTGGGCCCATCGGTGAGGAAGTTGTCCAGAGACGGCTGCGGCGCCAGGCCCATGTCGAGGACGAGTTGCTCCATCAGCGCGGCTCCCGTTCAGGCGGCTCCGACGGCGCCACCAGCACCTGTGGCGTGCCGTGGGTGTAAAGCGAACTGCCCACGTAGAACGCCTGCATGCGGCGCACCGCCACCAGCAGCACGGCGCTGGCCGGCAAGGCGATCAACACCCCGACGAAGCCAAACACATGGCCAAAAGCCATCAGCGCAAAAATCACCGCGATGGGGTGCAGGCCGATGCGCTCCCCCAACAGGCGCGGGGTCAGGTAAAAGCTCTCCAGCAGTTGCCCGATCAGGTACACCAGCCCCACCAGCAGCACGCCCGTGAGCGTCTGGAACTGCAACAAAGCCGCGAGCAAGCCCAGCACCAGCCCCAGCCCGAACCCCAGATAGGGCACGAACACGGCCAAGCCGGTGAACACCCCGATCGGCAAGGCCAACTGAAGCCCCACCAAGGCCAGCCCCACCGTGTAGAACACCGCCAGGATGCCCATCACCAGCAACTGCCCGCGCAGGTACTGCCCCAGCACCTGATCGGTTTCATCCAGAAAACGCTGGGTCGGCTCCTGCCAGCGCGGCGGCACCAAGGCTTTGGCGTGCATGACGAAACGGTCCCAGTCCAGCAACAGGAAATACGCCACGATGGGCATGAGCACCAGGTTGCCCAGCACCGCCATCACGGCGCTGCCGCCGATGCGCAACGATGCCAACACCCGCTCGGCCAGCTCGCCTTCGTGACCCGACACCATGCGCCGCAAGACGTCGCGCACGGCATTGACGTCGATCTGCGCGTCGATACCCAGCCGGTCGGCCCAGGGCGCCATCCAGGCGTTGAGGTTTTCCAGCAGCGGGGGGATCTGGTCGCGCAACAGCGGCCACTGCCGCGTGACGACGGGCACGATCATCAGCACCACGGCCAGCAACACCAGCATCAGCAGCGCGATGGCCAGCGCCGCGCCGATCCAGCGCGGGATGCGCCGGGCGTGCATGCGCTCGACCACCGGGTGCAGGGCATAGGCCATGACCCCGGCCACCACAAAAGGCATGAGCACCGGGGCCAGCAAATCGATCAGCCACCAGGCGGCCACGGCCAGCGCCAGCCAGGCCAGCATGCGGGCTTGGTTGGCGGTCAGCGGCATGGCAAAAACGTGAGGGACATGGCGGGCCCGTAAAATCAAGGAATTTTATCGGGCTTCCATCTCATGACAACGACACCCCTCTCCTACAAAGACGCTGGCGTGGACATCGACGCGGGCGACGCCCTGGTCGAACGCATCAAGCCACTGGCCAAGAAAACCATGCGCGAAGGGGTGCTGGCCGGCATCGGCGGGTTTGGCGCGCTGTTCGAGATCCCGAAACGCTACCGCGAGCCGGTGCTGGTCAGCGGCACCGACGGCGTGGGCACCAAGCTCAAGCTGGCTTTCGAGTGGAACATGCACGACACGGTGGGCATCGACCTGGTAGCGATGAGCGTCAACGACGTGCTGGTGCAAGGGGCCGAGCCGCTGTTTTTCCTGGACTATTTCGCCTGCGGCAAGCTGGACGTGGACACCGCCGCGGCGGTGGTTGGCGGCATCGCCAAGGGCTGCGAGTTGTCGGGCTGCGCGTTGATCGGCGGCGAAACGGCCGAGATGCCCGGCATGTATCCGCCCGGTGAATACGATCTGGCTGGCTTTTGCGTGGGCGTGGTGGAGAAAAGCCGCATCCTGACCGGGCAGACCGTGCAAGCCGGCGACGTGGTGCTCGGGCTGGCTTCGGCAGGCGTGCATTCCAACGGCTTCAGCCTGGTGCGCAAGTGCATCGAGCGCGCCGGCGCCCAATGGCCCACCACCCTGGATGGCCAACCGTTTCGACAGGCCATCATGGCCCCGACCCGGCTCTACGTCAAAAGCGTTCTGGCCGCGCTGGCGCAGCATCCGGCGCACGAAGGCGGCATCAAGGCGCTGGCCCACATCACCGGCGGCGGTCTGCTGGAAAACATCCCCCGCGTGCTGCCCGAGGGCCTGGCAGCGCATCTGAAAAAGGGCAGTTGGCCGCAGTCCGAACTCTTTGCCTGGCTGCAACAGACCGCTGGCATCGACGACCACGAAATGAACCGCACCTTCAACAACGGCATCGGCATGGTCGTGGTCGCCGGGGCGGCCCAGGCCGACGCCGTGGCCGCCACGCTGCGGGCCCAGGGCGAAACGGTTTACGCCATCGGCACCATCGCCCCACGCGGCGCAGAGGCCCCCGTGGTGGTGGCCTGAGCGGGCCAGCGCCCCGCCAGGGGGGATCAGTTCAATTCGCGGCGCAGCTCACGCACCCGCTGGCCGATGGCATCGGCGTCCAGCGGGTCTTCCGCATGCGCCAGATAGGCCTCCAGATCGGGGACGGCATGCTCCGGGTGGCCGTGCTCGGCCCAGGCCAGCCCACGGTCGCGGCGCTCACTCCAGTCGTCCGGCAACAGCAGCACCAGCCGATCCAGCACGGCAATCAGCCGGGGCCAGTCTTCCTGGCTGCGGTGGATCTCCTTGAGGTTGCGCAGCACCCGGGCGAGGATGTCGCGCGGCGGCGCTGATTGCAGATACAGACCGACGGGCACGTCGAAATCGTCCACCAGCCCGTTGCGTCGCTTGTACGGCTCCAACCGCTCCGACAGGTCCTCGCGGCTCAGGGACTGGCCGGTGAACGGATCGATCACCACCTGCCCCTGGGGCAGATTGACCTTGACCATGAAATGCCCCGGGAAATTGACCCCCCGGGCTTGCAGCGCCAGCCCTTGCGCCAATTCCAGCCACAGAATGCCCAATGTGATGGGCAGCCCGCGCCGCGTGCGCAGCACGACATTCAGGTAGCTGTTGTCGGGGTCGTAGTAGTGGTTGACGTTGCCCCCGAAACCCAGCTCGTGAAAGAAAAACTGGTTGAGCAACCGCAGGCGCTGCAGCGGACCGGCATCGGCCGGCAGACGACGGCGCACCCGGGCCAGCAGCTGGTCCACGTCGCCCAGCACCGTCTGCACGTCCAGGTCGGGATATTCGTCCATGGCCACCGCCGCGGTGGCTTCGAGCAGCGGAAACCCCTCGTCGTCCCGGATCAGGGCGGCAAAGTACTCCAACGGCGAAGGGGGCTGAAAAGACAGGGCCATGCCTTACTTTCGCACAAACTGGCGCAATTGAACACCGGCCAGCATCAACACCCCGAAATACACCACCACCGCGCCGGCCACGATGAGGGCCAGCGACAACACGCGCCGGCCGGCCTGGACGGCATGCACCCAGTCCACTTGCGCGCTGCTCCACAACAGGAACACGGCCAGCAAGGCGCTGGCGGCCAACACCTGCAGGCCGAAGCGCGCCCAGCCCGGCGATGGCCGGTACGCGCCACGCCGCACGAGGCCCACCAGCAGCCAGCCGGCATTGAGCAGCGCCCCCAGGCCGATGGCCAGCGCCAGCCCGGCATGGGCCAGGTGGGGCACCAGCAACAGGTTCATGCATTGGGTGAACACCAGCACGGCCACGGCGATCTTCACCGGGGTGCGGATGTCTTGCTGGGCGTAGAAGCCCGGCGCCAGCACCTTCACGGCGATCAGCCCCAGCAGGCCGACGCCATAGCCCATCAGGGCCAGCGAGGTCTGGCGCACGTCGGCGGCGGTGAAGGCGCCGTAGTGGTAGAGCACCGCCACCAGCGGCTGAGCAAAAGTGAGCAAAGCGACGGCACAGGGTATGGCCAACAACACCACCAGCCGCAGCCCCCAGTCCAGCAAATCGCTGTAGCGCTGGCCATCGTCGGCGGCTCGGGCGGCCGACAGCTGCGGCAGCAGCACCACGCCCAGCGCCACGCCCAGCAAGGCGGTGGGGAATTCCATCAGCCGATCGGCGTAGGTGAGCCAGCTCACGCTGCCGGTGGCCAGGTGCGAGGCAATCTGGGTGTTGATCAGCAGCGAGATCTGCGCCACGCTCACCCCCAGCAGGGCCGGCAGCATCAAGGTGAGGATGCGCTGGGTGCCCGGATGGCGCCACGCCGCGCGCAGCGCCGACCCGGTCAGGCCGATGCGTGGCAACAGCCCCAGGCGGGCCAAGGCCGGCAATTGCACGCCCAGTTGCAGCAGCCCGCCGAGCATCACCCCGCCGGCCAGCGCATAGATCGGCTCCCAACCCCGAGCGGCAAACCAAGGCGCGCCCCACCACGCTGCGCCGATCATGGCCACATTCAGCAGCACCGGCGTGGCCGCGGGCACCGCGAACCGCCTCCAGGTGTTGAGCACCCCGGCCGCCAGCGCCACCAGCGACATGAAACCGATGTAGGGGAACATCCAGCGCGTCAACACCACGGCGGCGTCGAACCCCTGCGGGTTTTGCTGCAGGCCGGCCGCCATGGCCCAGACCAACGCCGGCGCGGCCAGCACGCCGAGGATGCAGGTCAGCGTCAGCGCCCAGGCCAGCACCGTGGCCACCTGGTTGATCAGCTCGCGGGTGGCGGCCTCGCCGTCCTTCTCGCGGGTCGCGGCCAGCACCGGCACGAACGCTTGGCTGAAAGCGCCTTCGGCAAACAACCGTCTCAGCAGGTTGGGAATGCGGAAGGCGACGTTGAACGCGTCGGTAAGCGCGCTGGCCCCGAAGGTGGCGGCAATGAGCAACTCGCGCACCAGCCCCGTGATGCGGGAGGCCAGCGTCAGCAGCGAAACGAGCGAGGCAGATTTGAAGAGCGACACGGCACGAAGTGTAGCCGTGGGCCGGGGCAGACACCCGCGCGTCAGCAGAGCTTGGCCCTTGCCCCTACAATGGATCGGTCATGTCCATCCTCAACGCCGATCTGCACTGCCACTCCACCGTTTCCGACGGCACGCTCGAACCCGAGGCCCTGGCGGCCCGTGCCAAGGCCAACGGCGTGGAGCTGTGGGCGTTGACCGACCACGACGAGATCGGCGGCCAGCATCGCGCCCGGGCGGCCGCCCAGGCGCAAGGGCTGCGCTACCTCACGGGCGTGGAAATCTCGGTCACTTTCGTGGAAGTGACGGTGCACATCGTCGGGCTGGGCTTCGACCCCGACCATCCCGTCCTCGTGGAGGGCCTGCGGCGCACGCGGGGCGGACGTGGCGAGCGCGCCCAGGAAATGGCCGAACAGCTGGCCAAGGCCGGCATCGCCGGCGCCTACGAAGGGGCGCTCAAATACGTGGGCAACCCGGAACTCATCTCCCGCACCCATTTCGCGCGCTTCTTGGTGGAGACCGGCGTCTGTAAAGACACGAACGAGGTCTTTCGCCGCTTCCTCACCGAAGGCAAGCCCGGTTACGTGCCGCACCGCTGGGCCAAGCTGGGCGATGCGGTGCGCTGGATCCGTGAAGCGGGCGGCGTGGCGGTGATCGCCCATCCCGCGCGCTACGCCCACAGCCCCACCCAGGAATACGCCCTGTTCACCGAGTTCAAAGCCCACGGCGGCCAGGCGGTGGAAGTCGTCACCGGCAGCCACAGCGCCGCCGAATATGTGAAGTATGCCGACATGGCCCTCGAATTCGGGTTGGCCGCTTCCCGCGGCAGCGACTTCCACAGCCCCGACGAAAGCCACTGCGACCTGGGCGCCCTGCCCTATCTGGAAGGCCGGCTCACCCCCGTGTGGGACTTACTGGCCGACCGCATCCACTGACCCATGACCCCTACCCATGCCCGCCCCCTGCTGGGGGTGATGTTTCTGATTGCGGCCGTGGCCTGCTTCGCCGCGCTAGACACCACCGTCAAGGTATTGAGCGCCACGGTTTCGGTGCTGCTGGTGGTCTGGTTCCGCTACCTGTTTCAGGCGGTGGTGATGACCGGCGTGGTGCTGCCCACCCGCGGCTGGCGCTCGCTGACCACGCGGCACCCGGTGCTGCACGCCGTGCGCGGGGGGCTGTTGCTGACGGTCAGCGTCCTGGGCTTCGTCAGCTTGATCTACATGCCGCTGGGCGAATTCACGGCCATCATCATGCTCACGCCGCTGGTGGTCACGCTGCTGGCGGCGGTGTTCCTGAAGGAGCGCGTCAACGGGCTGCGCTGGCTGCTCGTGCTCGGCGGCTTCGGCGGGGCCTTGCTGGTCATCCAGCCGACGGGTCAGGCCATCGGCTGGCCGGTGGCGATCCCGCTGGTGATGGTGCTGTTCTACGCGGTGTTCCAGATCCTGACCAGCCGCATGGCCCGCACCGAAGACGCCATGACCATGCACTTCTACACCGGCTGGTCAGGCGCGCTGCTCATCAGCCTGGCACTGCCCTGGATCTGGCAAGCCATCCCGGACGGGCGAACGCTGGCCCTGCTGTGTCTGGCCGGCCTCATGGGCACGATTGGGCATTTTCTGCTGATCCAGGCGTTTGCCCGGGCGCCGGCAGCCACCTTGGCCCCCTACCTCTATGCCCAAGTGGGTTTCGCCGTGTTCGCGGGCTGGCTGGTGTTCGACCACGTGCCGGGGGCGCTGGAGTTTGGGGGCATTGGCATGATCGTGGTCTGCGGCGCCACCATGGCCTGGCTGACCGCGCGCACCCCCAGGGTGGATGGCGACTGAGGCCGCCCGCCGAATGGGACAATCGCCCTATGTCGCAATACTTTGAAGTCCACCCGGACAACCCCCAGGCCCGACTGCTCAAGCAAGCGGTGCAGTTGCTCAACCAGGGCGGCGTGCTGGCCGTGCCGACCGATTCCAGCTACGCGCTCGTCTGCCACCTGGACGACAAGGCCGCCGCCGACCGGCTGCGCCGCATCCGTGGCGTGGACGACAAGCACCACATGACCCTGCTGTGCCGCGACCTGAGCGAACTCGCCCAGTACGCGCGGGTGGACAACCGCCAGTTCCGGCTGCTCAAGCTGGGCACGCCGGGGCCTTACACCTTCGTGCTGGAGGCCAGCAAGGAGGTGCCGCGGCGGGTGAGCCACCCCTCGCGCAAAACCATCGGCCTGCGGGTGCCCGACCACAAAGCCTTGCAGGCCCTGCTGGAGTGGCACGGCGCGGCGCTGCTGGCCACCACGCTCATTGCGCCGGGCGAATCCGAGCCCATGAACGATGCGCACGAGATCCGCGAGCGCTTCGAGCACGAACTGGCCGCCGTCATCGACGCGGGCGCCTGCCCGCTGGCGCCCACCACGGTGGTGGACCTCACCCCGATGGCCACCGGCGGCAGCCCCGAAGTCCTGCGCGAAGGCGCCGGCCCCCTGGCGGCGCTGGGTCTGTGAAGGCCACCTGAGAGAATACGCCCATGGACATCGCCTCCATCATGCAGACCGTGGCGATCTACGCCATCCCGGTCCTCTTCGCCATCACCGTGCACGAGGCCGCGCACGGCTATGCCGCGCGCCATTTCGGCGACAACACGGCCTGGCTGCTCGGCCGCATCACGCTCAACCCGCTCAAGCACATCGACCCCCTGGGCACCATCGCCATGCCGCTGCTGCTGCTGTTTGCCACCAGCGGGGCGTTTTTGTTCGGCTATGCCAAGCCGGTGCCGGTGAACTTCGGGCAGCTGCGCCACCCCAAGCGCGACATGATCTGGGTCGCCCTCGCGGGCCCGGGCGCCAACGTGGTCATGGCCGTGATGTGGGTGGTGTTTGGCTATCTGCTGGTGGCCGCTGGCGTGCAGGAGCGGTTCTTCCTGGAGATGGCACGGGCCGGGCTGCTGGTCAATCTGGTGCTGTTCGCGCTGAACATGTTCCCCCTGCCGCCGCTCGATGGCGGCCGCATCCTGGTGGGACTGCTGCCCTTGCGCCAAGCGATGACGGTTTCCCGCATCGAACCTTTTGGTTTTTTCATCGTGCTGGCCCTGGTGCTCACGGGCATCCTGGGCACCTATTGGCTGCGCCCGCTGATGAACGTCACGGCCGGCGTCATCGAACTGCTGCTGAGCCCCATCCGCTGGGTGCTGTTCTAACCTTCTCCCATTCTTTCAGGCCATGACCCCTGTTCGCGTCCTCACCGGCATCAAGCCTTCAGGCACCCCCCATCTGGGCAATTACGTCGGCGCCATCCGCCCGACCGTGCGCGCCAGCCGCCAGCCCCAGGTGGACAGCTTTCTGTTCCTGGCCGACTACCACGCCATGATCTCCACCCAGGACCCGGCCCGGCTGCAGCGCTCCACACTGGAGATCGCCGCCACCTGGATCGCCTGCGGCCTGGACCCGCAGCGCGTGACTTTCTACCGCCAGTCCGACGTGCCCGAAATTCCGGAACTGACCTGGTTTCTCACCTGCGTCTGCGGCAAAGGTCTGCTCAATCGCGCCCATGCCTACAAGGCCATGCTCGACAAAAACGCCGCCGCCGGGGCCGAGCCCGATGACGGCGTCAGCGCCGGGCTGTTTATGTACCCTGTCCTGATGGCCGCCGACATCCTCATGTTCAACGCCCACCAAGTGCCCGTGGGCCGCGACCAGGTCCAGCACATCGAAATGGCGCGCGACATGGCCAGCAGCTTCAACCACCTCTATGGCGAGCACTTCACCCTGCCCGAAGCGGTGATCGAAGACAGCGTGGCGACGCTGCCTGGCCTGGATGGCCGCAAAATGAGCAAGAGCTACGACAACGTCATCCCGTTGTTTGCCCCCCGCGAGCAGTTGCGCAAGCTCATCATGGGCATCGTCACCGACTCCAAAGCCCCGGGGGAGCCCAAGGCCACCGAGGGCTCTGCGCTGTTTCAGATCTACCAAGCCTTCGCCACCCCGGAGGAGACGGCGGCGCTGGCCCGGGCCTACGCCGAAGGCATTGCCTGGGGCGAAGCCAAGGAGGTGCTGTTCGAGCGCATCGACCGCGAAATCACTCCCATGCGCGCCACCTACGAGGAACTGATGGCGCACCCCGAACGGGTCGAGGCCATCCTGCAGGCGGGCGCCGCCAAAGCCCGCGCCGTGGCCAGCCCCTTCATCCGGCAACTGCGCCACGCGGTGGGCCTGCGCCCCCTGCAAGCCCGTGCCGCACAGGCCCCGGCCAGCAAGGCCGAAAAAGCCGCCCTGCCCACCTTCAAGCAATACCGCGAGCCAGACGGCCTGTTCTATTTCAAGTTGACCGATGCCAAGGGCCGGGTGCTGCTGCAAAGCGCCGGTCACTCATCCCCCCAAGCGGCCGGACAAGCCGTGGCCGCACTCAAAGCCCACGGCTGGGCGGCCAGCCCGGACTTGCAGCGCCAAGCGGCCATGGCCGAAGGCGTGACGGCCGCCGACGTCGAATCGGCGCTGCGCGCGCTGCGCGAAGCCAGCTGAGCCTGCTAGAATGCGAGTTTCGACACGCGGAGAGATGGCAGAGTGGTCGAATGCGCCGGACTCGAAATCCGGTATACGGGTATTCCCGTATCGAGGGTTCGAATCCCTCTCTCTCCGCCACCCCATAGCCTCGAACGAGATAGGGTCAATCGGTCTGCACAAACCCCGCTCTGCGGGGTCTGGTGTTTTCGGCAGGTGTTGTGGGCGCTGAACTTTAGCGGCGCACCTGCCCCAGCAGCAACGCTTCGTCGCGGCCCGCCGCAGCCACCACCCGCCCATCCGCCCCCACCAGGCGGCTCAGCCCGCCGTAGCGCGTGTGGCCTTCCGCGCCGCAGGCGTTGGCGTAGGCGATGGCCACGCGCGACTCGGCGGCCAGGCGCGGCAGCGTCAGGCACGGCGCATCGTCGTACGGCAGCATGTTGGCGGTGGGGGCCAGGATCAGCTGCGCGCCTTGCCGCGCCAGCGCCCGCACCGCGGCGGGCTGCTCGACGTCGAAGCAGATCAGCAGGCCAATGCGCCAACCGCCCCATTCGAACGGCGCGGCCACGGCCTCGCCCGCCGTGAAGCGCGCCCGGTCCGCCGCGCCGAACAGGTGCACCTTGCGGTGCACGGCCAGCCGCTGGCCGTCGGGCCCGATGGCCTGCACGGCGTTGTAGGGCTTGGCGTCGTCGGGATGGCGCTCGGGCCAGCCGTAGGCGATGCCGAGGCCGTGGCGCTGCGCGATGGCGGCCACCGCCTGCGCCAGCGGCCCGTCGGCGGGTTCGGCCAGCGCGGCCAGATGCTCGGGGGCGATCAGGTAGCCGGTCAGCGCCATCTCGGGCGTCACCAGCCACTGCGCGCCTTGCGCCGCCGCGCGCGCGGCGGCGTCCTCCAGCCGGCGCAGCGCCGCGGCCACGTCGCCGGCGGCCGGGTGCGGGGTCTGCCAGAGGGCGACGCGCATGGGCTGGAAGTATCGTTCAATCCGGCAGCGCCACCGGGCCGATGTGCGGGTACCAGTCGCCGGGGCCGGGGTTGTCGGGGTGGCTCGTGCCGCCCAGGTGGCGCACGATGCCCCAGACGGCATTGAGCGCCGTCTGCACCGCGCCCTCTACCCACGCGGGGGTGAAGGAGATGTCGTCGCCGGCCAGGAAGATGCCGCGCTCGCGCTCGGGCAGCGCGTCCTGCATGAAGTGGCCGTACATGCGATGGTTGTAGCGGTAGTGGCCCGGCAGCGCGCCCTTGAAGGCGCCGAGGAAGTAGGGGTCGGCCTCCCACGAGATGGTGATCGGGTCGCCGATGATGTGGCTGGCGATGTCCACGCCGGGATAGATCTTGCGCAGCGCCTCCAGCGCCAGCTGCACGCGCTTGGCGCTGTCGTACGGCAGCATTTTGAGCGCGTCGCTCATCCACGCGTAGGACAGGCAGATCACCCCGGGCTGATCCGGCCCGTTGTCGAACAGGTAGGTACCACGCGTCAGGCGGTCGGTCAGCGTCATGCCCATGACCGGCCAGCCGTTGGCGCGCAGGTCGTTCCAAAATGGGCGATCGACCATCACGAAGGTCTTGGACGACTGCATGTAGCGCGTGCGGTCCAGCGCCATCCACAGCTTCTGCGAGAACAGCGACTCCTCGCACGCGATCTGCGTTGTCAGCAGCCAGCTCTGGCAGGTGACCAGCACCGCATCGAAGCGGCGCGTGCCGCCCCAGGCGTCGGTGACCTCCAGCTGGCCGTTGCCGGCGCGCTGGATGGCCTTGACCGCGGGCCTGGGCGCGCCGTGGTGCAGCCGGGCCAGCGTCGTGCCCTGCGGCCAGTGCACTAGATGCGGCGGCGCATGGTGCCACAGGCCGAGCGGCACCTGCTGCACGCCGCCGACGATCAGATGCTGGTTCTCGTCGCAGCCAGTCAGCACCACGCGCAGGATTTCCAGCATCGAGTTCGGAAAATCCGAATCCCACCCGCCGGTGCCAAAGCCCACCTGGCCGAACACCTCGCGGTGGTGGAAGCTCAGGCGCTGGAAGGCGCTGGACTGCGCGACGAAGTCGTAAAACGTGCGGTCGTCCCAGCGCGGCACCAGCGCATTCCACAGCGCCTTGACGCGCTCGACGTCGCGCTGGCGCATGGCCGTCTGCAGCTCGGTGAAGCCCGCGCCTTCCTCCAGCGCGTCGCTCCAGGCCTGCGCCACCTCGCGGAACAGCGGCGACAGATCCTCCAGCGTGCGCGCCCAGTGGGTCTGGCCCTCCAGGTCGATGACGGTGCAGTTGGCCGCCGGCGTCAGCGGGTTGGGGAATGGGCGGCTCTGCAGGCCCAGCGTGCGGACGTAGTGGTAAAAGCCCGTGGACGACAGCGGAAAGCGCATGCCGCCCAGCTCGGCAATCGCCCCGCTGCCGCCCTCGAACGGCTGCGAGCGCAGCCGCCCACCCATGCGCGAGGCCTCGTACACCACGGGCTTCAAGCCCAGCTTCATCAGCTCGTAGGCGGCCGTCAGCCCGGCCATGCCGGCGCCGACGATGGCCACCTCGGTGCCGTGGCGGCTGGCGGGCAACTGGCCCAGGCCGGCCGCATGGGTGAGCCAATCGTCATAGGCGAAGGGAAAGTCCGGGCCAAACACGGTGATGGGCGCATCGGCCGGGCGGCGGGAAGGTGTGACAGCAGGGGTTTTCATGAGGCAAATCCTAGAGATCGGTCGGGTGAATCATGGACAAAACGTTCAGAACAGGCTGGCGAACAACGCGGCGGCCGTCCCCCACATCATCAGCGCCACCACGCCGTCGAGGGCGCGCCATACCTTGAGCGAGTTGAGCCGCTGCCCGAGCCAGAAGGCCGTGCCGCCCAGCAGCGTGAACCACACGACGGAGGCCGTGGCCGCGCCGAGGCCAAACAGGGTGCTGCCGTCGCCGTAAGCCAGGGACGCCGTCCCAATCAGGACGGACGTGTCCAGCCACGCATGCGGATTGAGCCAGGAAAACGCCAATGCCGTGCCGATGGCCTGCCGCGCAGTGGTCGGCTGGGCAGCGGCGGCGCCATCGGCCACGGGCAAGGCGCCGGTCACGGGCGAGCGGAAACGCTGAAACGCCTGCCAGCCATACACCGCCAGAAACAGGATGCCCGCTCCCAGAATGGCGCCGTGCAGCTTGTCAGACAGGCCACCCAACTGGGCCAGGCCCAACACCCCGGTGGCAATCAGCACCATGTCGGCCACGATGCAGGTCAGCACGGTCAGCCACAGGTGCTGGCGGCGCAGGCCGCTGCGGATGACGTGCGCGTTCTGCGGGCCAATGCTCATGAACAAGGCCAGGCTCATCGTCATGCCGACGGTGAAGGCCGATGCACTCAAAACCATGGACGACTCCCTCAAAAAAATTCATCAGAGAACTGAGCGCGAGTGTGCCGGACGATCGGCATGGATTAAACTGTTTTCATTGTTTATTCATTCGTTCAAGTTTTTTTAAATGCTGGATGCCCGGCAACTCGAAGCCCTGGCCGCGGTGGTGGAGCACGGCGGCTTCAGCGCGGCGGCGCAGTCGCTGTCATTGACGGTGGCGGCGGTGTCGCTGCGCATCAAATCGCTGGAGGAAGCGCTGGGCCAGCGCCTGCTGGTGCGTGGCAAGCGGGTGCGGGCCACGCCCGCCGGGCAGGCGCTGCTGGCCCACGTGCGGCAGGTGCAGCTCATGGAAAGCGATTTGCTGGCGCAACTGGCCGACCCCGGCAACGCCAGCGGCTCGCGCGTGCGCTGGCAAAGCTTGTCGGTGGCCATCAATGCCGACTCGGTGGCCAGCTGGTTTCTGCCCGGCGTGGCCCCGATGCTGCAGCGCCATCACCTGCTGCTGGACATCGTCATCGACGATCAGGACCACACCCACGACGCCCTCAAAAGCGGCGAGGTGATCGGCTGCGTGAGCACGCTGGCCCACGCAATGCGCGGCTGCGTGGCCGAGCCGCTGGGGGTGATGCGCTACCGCTGCGTGGCCGCCCCCGGGCTGGCCGAGCAATGCCGCACGGCTTCGGGCCGGGTATCGCCGCACCGTCTGTTGAGCCGGCCGGCGGTGATCTTCAACCGCAAGGACGCGCTGCAAGACGTATTCCTGGCGCAGCATTTCCGGCTGCGCAATGCCCGCTACCCGCGCCACTTCGCCCCGGCCATCGACGCGTTCGAGGTGGCCATCGAGTTGGGCATGGGCTGGGGCATGGTGCCGGATCTGCACCTGCAACAGCGCGACGGCCGCCCACCGATGGTCGAGGTGCAGCCCGACACCCCGGTGGACGTGACCCTGTACTGGCACCACTGGGAGCGAGAACCCCCGACGGCCCAGCGCCTGACCCAGGCGGTGAAGGCTGCCGCCCGCGCCGCGCTGCTGCCCCCACCCACAACGCCCGCCACGCCATAGGGTCATCGCAGACGGCCTACCATGGTGCGCTTCACATCAGCCCTGCACCATGGATTCACTGACCCAACTCGCGCTGGGTGCTGCCGTCAGCGTGGCCGTCATGGGCCGGCGCACCGCCGTCTGGAAAGCCGCGCTGTGGGGTGGCGTCGTGGGCACGCTGCCCGATCTGGACGCTCTGATCGATCACGGCGACGCGGTGCTCAACATGGTGCGGCACCGCGCCGAGACGCACGCCCTCTTCTACCACGTACTGGCGGCCTTTCCGCTGGCCTGGGGCGTGGCCTGGCTGCATGGCGAGAGGCACCAGTGGCGACGCTGGTGGCTGGCGCTGTGGCTGGTGCTCGTCACCCACGCGCTGCTCGACGCCTTCACGGTCTATGGCACGCAACTGCTGTTGCCCTTCACCGACACGGCCTATGGCATCGGCAGCGTCTTCATCATCGACCCGGCCTACACCCTGCCGCTGCTCTTGGGCGTGGGGCTGGCGCTGGCCTGGAAGCGCAGCGGTTTGCGGGCCAACGCCCTGGGCCTGCTGGCCAGCACGCTGTACCTGGGCTGGAGCGTGGGCGCCCAGGGCTGGGTCACCCATCACGCCCGCCAGTCGCTGGCCGCCAGCGGCCTGCCCGCCGAGCAGGTGCTGGTCACCCCAGCGCCGCTGACCACCCTGCTGTGGCGCGTGGTGTCGGTGGACGACACCCACTACCACGAAGGCTACTACGCCTGGGCAGACCGCGGGCGCGCAATCCAATTCCGCAGTTACCCCAGAGGCACCGAAGCGCTGGGCGCCTACGCCAGCCATCCGCACATCCCGCGCATCGCCCGCTTCAGCGACGGCTTCTACCGGCTGCGGTGGGTGGATGGCGAGCTGTGGCTGGCCGATCTGCGCATGGGCCAAGAACCCTACTACGTGTTCGAGTTCAATCTGGGGCCACCCGTGCCGCCTGGCAGCGAGCCATCCGCGGCGGTGCGCGTCGGCCAGCGGGTGGACTCGGCCTCCGGCCTGCCCTGGCTCTGGGCCCGCCTTCAAGGGCAGGAAGTGCCGCCCTTGGGTGAAGTCTTGGCCCAGCCACGGCCTGGGCCGCGTCCGCCGTCGGCCTCGATGCCGAACCCCATCGAAACCTCCCTGCCCTCACCCTCACCTGCCCGACTGCCATGAACGCCCGCAACGTACTCGGCACTGTGCTGAAAGCCTGTTCTTACGACCCGCTGACCGGCTTCTTTCGCGACGGCTGCTGCCACACCCGCGAGGACGACACCGGCTCGCACGTCATCTGCGCCAAGGTCACGGCCGAATTCCTGGCCTTCTCCCAAGCACGCGGCAACGACCTCATCACCCCGCGCCCTGCCTGGCGCTTCCCTGGCCTGAAGCCCGGCGACCGCTGGTGCCTGTGCGCCCTGCGCTGGAAGGAGGCGCTGGAAGCGGGCTGCGCCCCGCCCGTGGTGCTGGAAAGCTGCCACGAGCGGGCGCTGGACTTCGTCTCGCTGGACGACTTGAAAGCCCACGCCTGGGTCAAGGCATGAGCGTTGGCGGCTTCAAGCCGCCCGTTTTTGGGCCGCCAGCACGCACAGCAGGTCGGCCGCGATGTGGGCGGCCGCCAGGGCGGTGATCTCGCTCTGGTCAAACGGCGGCGAGACTTCCACCACGTCCATGCCCACCAACTGCACGGGCACCAGGCCGCGCACGATCTCCAGCGCCTGGGCGCTAGAGAGGCCACCGGCCACGGGCGTGCCGGTGCCCGGGGCGTGCGCCGGGTCCAGGCAGTCGATGTCGAACGTGAGATAGGCGGGGCGCTCGCCCACAATCTGCAGCACCCGCTGCAACACAGCGGCCGCACCCAACCGATGCACGGCGGGCGCGTCGATCACCTGCATGCCCATGAAGTCGTCGTTCCAGGTGCGTATGCCGATCTGCACCGAGTGCGCCGGGTCGATCAGCCCTTCTCGGATCGCCTTGTAGAACATGGTGCCGTGGTTGAGGGAGTCGGGGCTGTCGTCTGGCCAGGTGTCGCAATGGGCGTCGAAGTGGATCAGGGACAGCGGCGCGCCAAAACGCTCCGCATGGGCCTGCAACAGGGGATAGGTGATGTAGTGGTCGCCGCCGAATGTCAGCATGCGCGCGCCCGAAGCCAGAATGCGCCGGGCATGCTGGCGAATGGCTTCGGGAATGGTCAGCGGGTGGTGGGCATCGAACCAGCAATCCCCGGCATCGACCACGGCCAGGGTATCGAACGGGTCAAATCCCCAGGGAAAGGGCTTGAGCTCGGCCAGTTGCACGCTGGCAGCGCGCACGGCCGCCGGGCCGAGCCGGGCACCGGGACGGAACGTGGTGGCCAGATCGAGCGGGATGCCCGAAATCACCACATCGGCGCCCTCGAACTGGCGCGTGTAATTGCGCCGCATGAAGCTCAGCACCCCGGCATAGGTGTTCTCGGGCCAGGTGCCATAGGGGGAGGAGCGGCGGATGGCGCTGTCGCCGGCTGGCGGCTCGGGCGCCAAGGTAGAGGAGTCAATCGGGGTCATGCAAAAGTCCTCAGTGGGTCAGAATCCACAACAAACGGGCCGCTTCGGCACCGGGGTTGAACAAGCGGCACCCCTGACGGGCGCCGAGCTGGAAGGCATCGCCGGGCTCCAGCGTCCATTCGGTGCCGTTCACCGTCAGCACGATGCGGCCTTGCAATAGATAGCCGCCTTGCTGCTGGCTGTCGGTCACCGGGCCTTCCCCGGTATCGGCGCCGGGCGCCAGGGTCGTCTCCAGCAAGCACAAGCCGTCCGACAAGCGGGGCGAGACGAGGTGATCCGTGACGCCGCGCTCGTAGCGCAGACACAGGCGCTGCCCCGCTCGGGTCACCGGACCTTCGTCGGCTTGGCCGGCCGCCTCCAGCCGCCCGAACAAAGCCGCCGACGGCACCTTCAGGTAGCCAGCGATCAGGGTAATGTCCTCCACCGTCGGTCGCGACAGCCCACGCTCGATCTGCGACACAAACCCGACCGAGCGGCCTATCCCCGCCGCCAGCGCTTGCAGGGTAATGCCCAAACCCTTGCGCAAATCGCGCAACGTGCGGCCAACATCGACATCATTGGACACTTGGGCGGTATTCGTCATGAAATAATAGTGACATATTTTCATGAAACTTGTCAACACATTTTTCACAACCTATAGCCGCCACCCCCGACCAAGCCAGCCGTCCCTACGCGCGCCATGGCTCGGGTCTGCGGGCGGCGTCGCCAACCCCTAAAATCCCTGCCCATGCTCTCTGTGAAACACGAACTGCTCGCCGCGCTGGCGGCCGAGCTGGAACGACTGGCCCCCGGCGCCGGCGACAAAGCCGCGTTCGAGACCCCGAAACAAGCCGCCCATGGCGACTGGGCCTGCACCGCGGCCATGCAGCTGGCCAAGCCGCTGAAGACCAACCCGCGCCAGCTGGCGCAGCAGTTGGTCGAGGCGTTGCAAGCCACGCCCGCGTTCACCCGCTGGGTGGCGGCGCTGGACATTGCCGGCCCTGGCTTCATCAACATCCGGCTGCATCCCGTGGCCAAGCAGCAAATCATCCGCGAAGTGCTGGCCGCCGGCGCGCGTTTCGGCCACCGGCCGCCGCATGGGCAACGGGTGCTGGTGGAATTCGTCTCGGCCAACCCCACCGGGCCGCTGCACGTGGGCCACGGCCGCCAGGCGGCTTTGGGCGATGCCATCTGCAACCTGTTCGAGACCCAGGGCTGGTCGGTCCACCGGGAGTTCTATTACAACGACGCCGGCGTGCAAATCGACACCCTGGCCAAGTCCACCCAGCTGCGGGCCATGGGCCACAAGCCCGGCGACCCCGAGTGGCCCGAAGCCGCCTACAACGGCGACTACATCCAGGACATCGCCAACGACTTTCTGGCCCGCAAAACCGTCCAGGCCGACGACCGCGCCTTCACCGCCAGCGGCGACGTCCATGACCTGGACGGCATTCGCCAGTTTGCCGTGGCCTACCTGCGCCGCGAACAAGACCTGGACCTGCAGGCGTTCGGCATCCGCTTCGACAACTACTACCTCGAATCGAGCCTCTACACCAGCGGGCGCGTCGAGCAGACGGTGCGGCGCCTGGTGGAAGCCGGCAAGACCTACGAGCAAGACGGCGCCCTGTGGCTGCGCACCACCGACTACGGCGACGACAAGGACCGCGTGATGCGCAAGTCCGACGGCACCTACACCTATTTCGTGCCCGACGTGGCCTACCACATCACCAAGTGGGAACGCGGCTTCACCAAGGTCATCAACATCCAGGGCACCGACCACCACGGCACCATCGCCCGGGTGCGTGCCGGCTTGCAGGCGGTGGGCTTGGGCATTCCCGAAGGCTATCCCGACTACGTGCTGCACACCATGGTGCGCGTGGTGCGCGGCGGCCAGGAGGTCAAGATCAGCAAGCGCGCCGGCAGCTATGTGACGCTGCGCGACCTCATCGAATGGACCAGCAAGGACGCGGTGCGCTTCTTCCTGCTGTCGCGCAAGCCCGACACCGAGTACACCTTCGACGTCGATCTGGCCATCCAGCAAAACAACGACAACCCGGTGTATTACGTGCAGTATGCCCACGCGCGCATTTGCTCGGTGCTCAGCCAGTGGGGCGGCGACGTGGCCAGTCTGCAAGACGCCGACCTGTCACCACTGCAAGGCGCCCAGGCCCAAGCCCTGATGCTGCTGCTGGCCCAATACCCCGACATGCTCACCGCGGCCGCGCAGGACTTTGCCCCGCACGACGTGACGTTCTACCTGCGCGAGCTGGCTGCCGCGTACCACAGCTACTATGATGCGGAGCGCATCCTGGTCGAGGACGAGACCGTCAAGCGGGCGCGGCTGGCCCTGGTGGCGGCCACCGCGCAGGTCCTGCGCAACGGCCTGGCAGTGCTGGGGGTCAGCGCCCCACAAAAAATGTGAAACAGGACGATTCCATGACGATCACGTTCAAGGGCCGACAACGCGGCGGCACGATCATTGGCTTCATTGCGGGACTGCTGGTGGGCCTGGCCGTGGCCCTGATCGTGGCGGTGTATGTGACCAAAGTGCCCGTGCCGCTGATGGATCGTGGCGTACAGCGCCCGCCCAACGCCGATGCGGTGGAAGCCGAGCGCAACCGCGATTGGAACCCCAACGCCAACCTGTCCACCCGCCCAGCCGCCCCGGCTGGCAGCGCCGCCACCCCTGCTGCGCAGGCACCCAACGCCCCCGCGCTGCCCGGCACCCCCTTGCCACCGGCGGGCAGCGACGACCCCATCGGTCAGCTCATCGAACAGCGGGCCGCTGCCTCCCCCGGCGCGGTGGCGACGGTGGAAGCGCCGGCGCTGGCCGACCCCTTCATCTACTTCGTGCAAGTGGGTGCGTTCCGCAATGGTGAAGAAGCCGAGGCGCAGCGCGCCCGCCTCGCCATGCTGGGCTTCGAGGCCGCCGTCAGCGAGCGGGAACAAGCCGGCCGCCCCGTCTTCCGCGTGCGGCTGGGCCCCTACCAGAGCCGCATCGACGCAGAAGTGATGGAACAGCGGGTGCAAGGCCAAGGGTTTGAAACCGCCCTGGTGCGCGTTCAGCGCTGAAGCTTCTGCAACAGCCTGTAAAGTCCCGGAACTTTTGGTGCAAACACGCCGCTCCAATAGCCGGGGCGGCGTCGGCGCCGGCCTCGATCGGAGAACCCTGACATGCAAAGACGACGTTTCACCCAAACCACTCTCGGCTTGGCGGCACTGAGCGCCGCGGGCTGGGGCCTGCCCATGCTGGCCCGCGCCCAAATCGGCGGCTTCCGCGAAGGCAGCGATTACCGCCGCCTGGCTCGCCCCGCCCCGGTGGATGCGCCGGCCGGCAAAATCGAGGTGGTCGAATTCTTCGCCTACACCTGCATCCACTGCCACAATTTCGTGCCCGTCTTCAAGGAATGGGTCAAAACCTTGGGGCCGGATGTGGTGGTGCGCCGCAATCCGGTGGGGTTCAATGCCGCTTTCGAGCCACTGCAACGCCTGTACTACACGCTGGAAGCCATGGGCAAGCTCGACAGCCACCACGAGCGGGTCTTCAAGGCCATCCACGACGACAAGCAACGCCTGCACAATGCCGACGCCATCGTCCAGTGGGCCGAGCGCAATGGGCTGGATAAGGCCCAGTTCACACAGACGTACAACTCGTTCGCCGTGGTGGGCAAGGTGCGCCGCGCCACCCAGATGCAGGACGCCTACGAAGTGGAAGGCACGCCGGCCCTGGGCATCGCCGGGCGCTTCTACATCCCGGGCCAAGCCGCCCGCACGGTGCAAGTGGCCAACGCCTTGATCGCCGAAGCGCGAAAAGGCTGAATCCGACGCGCTCCACGGCGCGGGGCTTGGCTACAATGCAAGCCAGCCAAATGCAATTTCCGTGCCGACCATGATCTCTGCCCTTTCCTGTTTGCGCTGGCCCGTGCGGTCGATGCTGCCGGCCGCCCTGGGCCTGTCTCTGGCCTTGGCGGTGGCGCCCACCTGGGCAGAGCGAGCCGACCGTCTGCAGCCCATGCACATCGAAGCCGACGCGCTGCGCTACGACGACGCCCGCCAGACCAGCGTGTTCACCGGCAATGTGGTCATCACCAAGGGAACGATCGTCATCCGCGGCCAGCAGGTGGAAGTGCGGCAAGACGCGCAAGGCAACCAGTTTGGGACCATCACAGGCACCCCGCAGCGCCGCGCCTTTTTCCGGCAAAAGCGCGAAGGGTTGGACGAGTACATCGAAGGCGAAGCCCTGCGCATCGACTACGATGGCCAGACCGAGACCGTGCGCTTCACCGACCAAGCCGTGCTGCGGCGCTATCGCGGCACGGCGCTCAATGACGAAGCGCGAGGGGCACTCATCGTCTACAACGGCACCACCGAGACGTTCACCGTCGATGGGGGTGGCTCGGCCGCCCGCACCCCGGACAACCCGAGCGGCCGGGTGCGGGCCATGCTGACGCCCCCGCCACCGGCCGACGCGCCTGCGCCTGCGACTGGCGCGCCCGCGCCGCTACAGCCGAGCATCCAGATGGAGCCACGCCGGTGACGGCCTCAGCCCCCGCCAGCCAGCTCGTCGTGCGCGGGCTCCAGAAAGCCTATGGCCGCCGCCCCGTGGTCAAGGACGTGTCGTTGACCGTGCGCAGTGGCGAAGTGGTGGGCCTGCTCGGCCCCAACGGCGCGGGCAAGACGACCTCTTTTTACATGATCGTCGGGCTCATCCGCGCCGACGCGGGTGAAATCTGGCTCGACGACCGCCCCATTCACCGCCTGCCCATTCACCGCCGGGCGCTCATGGGCTTGGGCTACCTGCCCCAGGAAGCATCGATTTTTCGCAAGCTCACGGTGGAAGAAAACGTGCGCGCCGTGCTCGAACTGCAGCACGACGCGCATGGCCGGGCACTGGCCCGCGACGAGATCGAGCGGCGCCTCAGCGCCTTGCTGCAAGACCTCCACGTCGAGCACCTGCGCCATTCGCCGGCGCCGGCGCTGTCGGGCGGGGAGCGCCGGCGCGTCGAAATCGCGCGCGCGCTGGCCACCTCGCCGCGCTTCATCCTGCTCGACGAACCCTTCGCGGGCATCGACCCGATCGCGGTGATCGAGATCCAGCGCATCATCGGCTTCCTCAAAGAGCGTGGCATCGGCGTGCTCATCACCGATCACAACGTGCGCGAAACGCTGGGCATTTGCGACCACGCCTGCATCATCAGCGACGGCCGGGTGCTGGCCCAGGGCACGCCGGCCGAGATCGTGAACAACGCGGACGTGCGCCGGGTCTATCTCGGCGAACACTTCCGCATGTGAGGCCGCGGCATGAAGCAAGGGCTGTCGCTGCGCGTCTCCCAGCATCTGGCGCTGACGCCCCAGTTGCAGCAGTCGATCCGGCTGTTGCAGCTCAGCACGCTGGAGATGGCACAGGAAGTCGAGCAGATGCTCGACGACAACCCGTTTCTCGAGCGCGCCAGCGACGAGGCCGAGCGCGAAGCCTTCGGCCTGGAACACAGCGACGCCCCGGTGAGCCTGGGCGACCGGATGGTGGAATGGTCCGAGGCCGACGGGCCAGCCAGCGAGACCGATCCCGGCTTTGACCCGGCCGAAGACGCCATCCCGCTGGAGTCGAGCTGGGAAGGCGACGGCTGCGTGGATCTGCGGCCGGACGACAGCGAGTGGGGCGGCGATGCCCCTGCCCGCCATGGCAGCCGCGACGACGATGACACCCTCACCGCCGCCGATCTGGCCAGCGAGCACCAAACCCTGCAAGCCCATTTGCACGAACAAGCCCTGGCGCTGCGCCTCAACGACGACGAACGCTGCGCCCTGTACTTCCTCATCGAATCCCTCAACGAGGACGGCTACCTGGCCGAGCCGCTGGAGGCACTGGCCCGCGCCCTGCTGACGCAGGAAATGCACGCCCGCGCCCTGTCGCTCGACGCCGCCGAACAGGCCGAGCGCGAAGCGCACTGGTTGCAAACGCTGCGCACCGCCCTGCACTGGCTGCAGCACATGGAGCCCGCCGGGGTGGGCGCCCGCGATCTGGCCGAATGCCTGCGGCTGCAAATCATGGAGCTGCGCAACAGCCCGGTGGCCCAGGCGGCGCTGGCCATGTGCCAGCAGCCGCTGGAACTGCTGGCCCGCCGCGACACGCGACGCCTGGCCCAGCTCTGCCAATGCCCCGAAGACACCGTGCGACAGGCCCTGGCCTTGATCGCCCGGCTCGAACCCAAGCCCGGACGCCGCTTTGCCGACGTGGCGCGCCAGACCGTGATTCCGGACGTGATCGTCACGCCGCAAGGGCGTGGGTTCAAAGTCCAGCTCAACCCCGAGGTGATGCCGCGGCTGCGGGTGCAGGACGTCTATGCCAACGCGCTGCGCGGCAGCCGGGGCGAGACGGGCGCCGGCCTGCAGCAGCGCTTGCAGGAAGCCCGCTGGTTCATCAAAAACATCCAGCAACGCTTCGACACCATCCTGCGCGTGGCCAGCGCCATCGTCGAGCGGCAGCGCAGCTTCTTCCTGCACGGCGAGCTGGCCATGCGCCCGCTGGTGTTGCGCGAAATCGCCGACGAGTTGGGCCTGCACGAATCCACCATCAGCCGCGTGACCACGGCCAAATACATGGCCACCCCTTTTGGCACTTACGAACTCAAATACTTCTTCGGCTCCGCCCTAGGCACCGAAACCGGCGGCAACGCCTCCAGCACCGCGGTGCGTGCCCTCATCAAACAGCTCGTGGCCAGCGAGGACCCGAAAAAACCCCTGAGCGACAACCAGCTCTCCGACCTCCTGAAGGAACAAGGCATCGAGTGCGCCCGCCGCACCGTGGCCAAATACCGCGAGGCGCTGAAAATCGCCCCCGCCCATCTGCGCAAAGCGCTCTGAACACACCATGTCCCCCCTCACCTTGTTCCTGCCCTGCGCCGCAGGGGTCGAAACCTATCTGGCCCAGGAAATCGAACGCATCACCGGGGTGCCCCAACCCGCCATGCAGACCTCACGCGGGGGCGTGGCGCTGGAGGCCGGCTGGCGCGACGCGCTGGCGCTGAACCTGCACAGCCGCCTGGCGCAGCGGGTACTGGTGCGCCTGGCCCGCCAGCCCTACCGCGACGAGCACGACATCTACCGCGCCGCGCACGGCATCGCCTGGGAAATCTGGTTCACGCCGCGGCAGACCATCAAGGTCGAGATCACAGCCCAGCACAGTCCGCTGAAAAGCCTCAACTTCGCGGCGCTGCGCGTCAAGGACGCCGTGTGCGACCGCCTGCGCGAGCGCCGGGGGGAGCGCCCCAGCGTGGACACCGCGCGCCCCGATGTCCGGCTCTTCGTCCACCTGACCAACGACACCGCGCACCTGTACATCGACACCTCGGGCGAGCCCCTGTTCAAGCGGGGCTGGCGCGAGGACAAGGGCGACGCCCCCCTGAAAGAAACCCTGGCCGCCGCCATGATCGCCGCCACAGGCTGGCGCGGCTGGGCAGACGACGGCCAACCGGTTCCCCTGTACGACCCGTGCTGTGGCAGCGGCACCATCCCCATCGAAGCCGCCCAAATCGCGCTGAACATCGCGCCCGGCCTGCAGCGCCGCTTCGCTTTCGAACAACTGCTGCCGTACCAGGCCCACGTCTGGCAAGCCTTGCGCGAGCAGGCGGTGCAGGCGCAACGCCCGTGGCCGGCCGGCCAACCCTTCGTGTTTGGCAGCGACGTGGCGTTTCGCATGGTCGATTTCGCGCGCCGCAATGCCGAGCGCGCCGGCGTGGCCCACGCCATCGAATTCCGCGGCGGAGACGCCTTGCAGCGCATGCCACCCAGTCCGCGCCCCGGGGTGCTGCTGCTCAATCCGCCCTATGGCGAGCGCATCGCCGCCGCGGGCGTGGCGGGGCAGTCCGCGCGCCAGCGCCATGCCTCGGGTGTGGCCGCGCCCGCCGGCGGCCGGCAAGCCGCCCGCCATGCCGACGGCAGCGAGAACAGCGCCTTTTTCGACCAGCTCGCCAGCCACTGGAAAAAGCACTACAGCGGCTGGACCGCCTGGCTGCTGACCCCCGACATGCAACTGCCCGGCAAGATGCGCCTCAAAGCCGCGCGCCGGGTTCCGCTGTGGAACGGCCCCATCGAGTGCCGCCTGTTCCGCTTCGACCTGATCGCCGGCCACCTGCCGGCCAAAAGCCCGTCCACACCGCCCAGCCTGAACCCCTGAACGCCCCGGCCGCCATGCGCGTTTTCGTGATCGACACCAACTGGCTGCTCGACCTCTGGGTGTTCGACGATCCGCAAGCCCGTCCCTTGCGCCACGTCCTGGAAAGCCGGCAGGCCCAATGGGTGGCCACAGAGGCCATGCGGGCCGAATTCGAGCGGGTGCTCACCTACCCCGCCGTGCAACGCTGGCAACGCCACCATGGCGGCTCGCCTGCCCATGCGCTGGCCGCCTTCGACCGCCACCACCGGCGCGTGGCCGCCGCCCCCGGGTGCGGCCTGCGCTGCCAAGACCCTGACGACCAGGGCTTCATCGATTTGGCCGTGGCCCACCGCGCCGTGCTGCTGAGCAAAGACCGCGCCGTGCTGGCCTTGCGCGCGCCGCTGCAGCGGCTCGGCGTGGCGGTCCATGCCCAGGCACCACCCATCTGACAACAGGGTCATTGGCCTTTGGAAAAGATATGATGTTGTGCTTATTTTCTGACCCATCATGGCTATTTCCACAGGCGCTCCCTGGCAGGCGCAAACACCCTGCCCCTGCTGCCACAGCCGCGCTGCGCGGATCGTTGCCACGCGCGACGGCAAAACCGGAGAGCCCTTGCTCACCGTGTCATGCGAAGGCTGCGGCCTGGGCCGGATCGACCCCTTGCCCACCGAGCAGGCACTCGCCGCCTGGTACGCCACCCGCTACCGGCAAGCCTACAAAGGCGCCGAACAACCTGCCTTGCGACACGTGCTGCGCGCCGGCCGCAACGCCTTGAACCGATGGCAATGGCTGCGGGCGCACAGCCCTGTGCAGGACTGGACATCCCAAGCCGCCACGCGCACCACCCTGGACATCGGCGCCAGCAGCGGCGAGTTCGTGGCCTTGATGCGCTCGCTCGGCTTTGACGCCCGCGGCGTGGAGCCCCACCAAGGCTACGCCAGCTATGCCAACGGCGTCCTGGGTCTGGCGGTGAGCCATGGCACCCTGCAGTCCCAACTCGACGCCATCCCCGCCGGTTCGCTCGACCTCATCACCCTGTTCCATGTGTTCGAGCACCTGACCGATCCGCTCGACGCGCTGCGCCGCATGGCCTCCCGCCTCAAGCCCGGTGGGCTGTTGTACATCGAAGTGCCGAACGCCACCCGCCCCTGCTCGCCCCATTACATGTTCTTCCGGGCGCACACCCTCTACTTCACCGGCCCCAGCCTGCGTTGGACCTTGCAAGCCGGCGGCCTGAACGTGCTGGCCCACTCGCCGGACGACGCCGACAACCTGAGCATCGTCGCCACGCCCGGCAACACCCCGGCCGCCGCGCCGCTGCCCCCTGCCGATCATGGCCACCCGCTGGTGCGGGCCCAGCAGCAGCGGCGCTGGGCCCGCTATCTGCTGCAACAACTCGCCAGTGGCCGCCCGCTCCACAAGTGGCGCACACGGCAAGAGGAAAAGCGCACATCGGCCCAATACGGATCGGGCGCTGAACTCCTCCATGCGCTCTATCACGAGGCAACGGCAGCCCACCGATCGACCGCCTGAATGTGGCCGACCGATCGACCTCGATAACTGCAGCATATTTTTATCATAAAAATTTTTTCGACCATCTTCTTGCATACCCCTGGTGCTTGTCATATACTTCACTTGGGCCGTTTCGCGACGGCCCCCCGCTTTTCCTCCCTGAGCGGGTGCCTTTGTGTGTGACAGCAAAAAGGCTTGCAACCCGGCTCCTTTAGAGCCGGGTTTTTTTTGCCCAAAAAAAACCGCCCCGTGGGGGCGGCATGAAGTCCATCAGGACGTCGTTGGGAACCTTTTCCGTAAGTGGCCGGCTTCCTCTGTGATGCGCCAGCCACTCCCTGAACACCCTCAAGGGGTTGTTATGACTTGATGTGCTGACAGCAGATGCACATATTGTGCAACCGCAGCAAGGATTTGCACATCCCCTGTTTGGGGGAGCAAGTGTCAAACCGACATCAATTCAACGACGAAACAGGCGCCACCGCCAGGCCGATCGGTACAACGGACGTCGCCACGGTGACGGCGTGCAATCGCACGGACCAGCGCCAGCCCCAGGCCCACGCCCCCCTCGCGCTCGCTTTGCCCAGGCAGCCGGAAGAAGGGCTCGAACACCCGTTCCTTGAAGGCATCGGGCACGCCCGGGCCGCGATCGGCCACGGTAATCTCCCAACGCCACCCGCCGCCTGCCGCCGCCGGCCTGACGCTAACCGTGCAACGGACCGGCTCGGTGGCTTGCGGGCCGGCATGTCGGCGGGCGTTTTCCAGCAGGTTGCGCAAGAGGCGCCGCAACAGGCGCGGATACCCCCGCAGCAAGGCCTGGGGCGCATCGCCCGCGACGTCCAGCGTGGCATCGACCCGGGCGCACTCCTCGGCCGCCAAGCCCACCACATCCACGTCCTCGGGCGTGCCCAAAGCCCCGGGGTCGGTCGGGTCGGTCAGGTCGAGCCGGCTGGCCAGCAGGATCTCATCGATCAGTTCGTCCAGTTCGGCAATGTTTCGCGCCATGGCCTGCAACTGGCGCTCGCGGGCTTGGGCATCGGAGGCGCCGCTGCGCAGCAGTTCCATGCCCATGCGGATGCGGGCCAGCGGCGAGCGCAACTCATGCGACGCATTGGCCAGCAGGGCCTTGTGTGAAGCGAGCAAGGCCTGCACCCGATCGGCCGCGGCATTGAAGCGTTCGGCCAGGAAGGCCACCTCGTCCTGACCCTGCACGGGCAGGCGGGTATCGAGCTGGCCGGTGCCCCAGCGCTCCACGCCTTGCTGCAAGGCCTCCAGGCGTTGCGTGAGCCGCCGCACCACGGGGTACGCCCCGAGCGCCACGGCCACGGCAATGAGCAGCAGCAAGGCGGTAAAGCCCCAAAACGACTGGATGATGCGATAAGGGTCGATGCCCGGGGGCTTCTTGGGCGGACGGTGTGGCCGCGGCAACTGGATGGTGAGCATCTGCCCATCGGCCATGGGCACCTGGAACTCCACGCCTTGCCCTGGCACGCGCTGGCGTCGCGCTTCGGCGCGGCCGATTTCCTGGCCGCTGGCATCGCGCAGCACCACCACCCCGCCGGGGCGCTGCGCCCGCTCATGCTCCCACTGGATGCGCCACAGCCACCCCAGCAGCAAGGTCATCAGCAGGATGACCGCCGTCAGCGCCAGCCAGATGCGCAGGTACAGGTGCTGGTGCAGGCGCATGCGAAACACGGTTCAGTCCTGCTGCTTGGCAAACACATAGCCCACGCCACGCACGGTCAGGATGCGCCGCGGGTGCTTGGGATCGGCTTCGATGGCCTGGCGGATGCGCCCCATGTGCACATCGATGGAGCGGTCGAACGCCTCCAACTCCCGGCCCCGCACGGCCTCCATGATCTGATCGCGCGTGAGCACCCGGCCGGCCCGCTCGGCCAGCACGACCAGCAGATCGAACTGGTGCGAGGTCATTTCGCAGGGGCGCCCGGCCACCGTCACGGTGCGGGCATCGCGGTCGATCTCCAGCGAACCGAAACGCAGCGGAGGGCGGCTGTCGGCATCGGGGCCCAGCGCCGGCTCCGCCCGGCGGCGCAGCACCGCCCGAATGCGCGCCAGCAGTTCGCGCGGCTCGAAAGGCTTGGGCAGGTAGTCGTCGGCCCCCATCTCCAGACCAATGACGCGGTCCATCGGATCGCCCTTGGCCGTGAGCATGATGACGGGCACCCGGCCGGCGGCCCCGGGCAACGCGCGCAACTGGCGGCACACCGCCAGCCCATCCATGTCGGGCAGCATCAGGTCGAGAATCACCAGATCGGGCAACCGCTGCTGCACGCGACGCAGGCCCAACGCCCCTTCAGGGGCCTGTTCGAACCCATAGCCCGAGGCCTGTAGGTACTCGCCCACCATCCCGCCCAGGCGGGTGTCGTCTTCGATCATCAAGAGATGCGGCATGCTCATGGCGAGATGTTGCCACGCCCCTGTGGCCGGCGGGAGTCGGGCGTGTAAAGTTGCGTGAAGCGCCGACGCGCCCACCGCGGGCTCAGTCGCGCGGCGGCTCGCGAATCTCCAGCCGCCGGCCGGCCAGCCACACCAGCGCCATCACCGGCACGCCGATGAGCGCGGTGAACAGGAAAAAGCCCGGATACCCCAGGCCGTCCACCATGGCGCCAGAATAGCCCCCGAGTGTTTTGGGCAACAGCGTCATGAGGGAGCTGAAGATGGCGTATTGCACCGCGGTGAACGAGACATTCGTGAGGCTGGACAGAAAGGCCACAAAGGCCGCGCTGGCAAAGCCAGCGGCCAGGTTGTCGGCCGACACGATGAGGTACAACAGGGTGAGGTTGTGCCCGGCATAGGCCAGGGCGATGAACGCCAGGTTGGTGGCCGCGGCCAGCATGGCGCCCCACATGAGCGAACGCATGACGCCAAAGCGGGTGGCGAGGATGCCCCCTAGGAAGCCCCCGGCAATGCTGATGATGACACCGTAGGTCTTGACGGCGTAGGCGATCTCGGGCTTGGAGAAGCCCATGTCCTGATAGAACACGTTGGAAATCACGCCCAGCACGATGTCGGAAATGCGGTACAGCCCCACCAGCGCCAGCAGCAGCCAGGCGGTGCGCGCGCCGTAGCGCTGGAAAAAGTCCAGCACCGGCTCCACCCAGGTGATGCGGGCCTGCATGCGGCTGGCCAGGCCGAGGCGCACCAGCACCCATCCGACCCCAAACGCCGCCCCCAGCCCCAGGGCCATGCGGCCCGCCTCGAACAGCAGGCTCAGCAGCGGCCCCTGTCCGGCCACGGCCGCACCGCCCCACTGCCCCACGCCGTAAAACACCCCCACGAAAGCGAGCACGCTGGCCAGAAACACCGCCAACAGCCGCGCATGCTGCCCTGAAGGGGCCGAGTCGCTCATGCGGGCCGAAACCGCAGGCTCTGGCGTCAGGAGAGTGGTCAGCATGCCCACGCCCATCGTCGCGGCCATGACCAGGTAAGTCCATTGCCAGGCCTCGTAGCTGTAGCTGCCGCGGGCCGACCCCCAGTAAGCGGCCAGAAACAACGCCCCTGCGCCCGCCACGATCATGCCCACCCGATAACCAGCGATGTAGGCCGACGACAGCAGGCCCTGCTGCTCAGGACGGGCGATTTCGATGCGGTAAGCGTCGATGACGATGTCCTGCGTGGCAGACATGAAGCCCAGCAGCACCGCAAACAGGGCCATCCAGGTCAGGGTGTGGCCACCGGCGGCAGGGTCGGTCATGGCCATGCCGACGATGGCGCCAGCCACCCCCATCTGCGCCAACAGCATGTAGGCACGCCGGCGCCCGAGCCAGGCCGTCAACACGGGCAAAGGCAGCCGGTCCACCAGGGGCGCCCAGATGAATTTGAACGAATACCCCAGCGCGGCCCAGCTGAAAAACGTGACCGCGCGCCGCTCCACGCCCGCCTCCAGCAGCCACAACGACAGCGACGAGAAAATCAGCAGGATGGGCAACCCCGCCGAGAACCCCAGCATGAGCATGCTGAGCACGCGCCAGTCCCACAACGCGGCCAGGCTGTCGCGCCACGTCTTGGCTGGCGGGGGGGCCGCGGTGGCGGGCTCGGGCGAGGTTACAGCTGGTGACACAGGCATGACACGATTTTGCCTATGATTCGGGCATGTGCTGGCTTTGTGACGCGAAAACTTCCCTGCAGAATCGGCCCGCGCACCGCTGGTCGTCGCGGCGCGGCTTTCTTCTGGCCAGCGGCGCCGCTGCGGCATCGGGCCTGCTGCCGGCCACGGCCGAGGCCCAGGTGGACGTGGGCGGCGCCTCCGGCATGCGCCGCCTCGTGCCGGCGCAACAGCTCGAAAACGCAGCCGCGCAGCAATACCGCCAGATGATGGAGCAGGCCCGGCGCCAGCGGGCGCTGGCCCCTGATGACCATCCCCAGGTGCGCCGGCTGCGCCGCATCGCCCGCGACCTCATCCCTTTCGCGCCGCCCTGGAATCCGCGGGCGCGGGACTGGCAATGGGAAGTCAACCTGATCGGCAGCGACCAGATCAATGCGTTCTGCATGCCGGGAGGCAAGATCGCGTTCTACACCGGCATCCTGGAACGGATGCAACTCACCGACGATGAAGTGGCCATGATCATGGGCCACGAGATGGCGCACGCGCTGCGCGAGCACGCCCGCGCCCAGCTGGCCAAGACGCAGGCCACGAGTCTGGGCCTGTCGCTGGGCGCCCAGTTGCTCGGCCTGGGCGACCTGGGCAACGTGGCCGCCAACCTGGGCACGCAACTGCTGAGCCTCAAATACAGCCGCGACGACGAAACCGACGCCGACCTGGTGGGACTGGAATTGGCTGCTCGTGGCGCCTACCACCCGCAAGCCAGCGTGACACTGTGGGAAAAAATGGTGGCGCAGACCAGCGGCGGTGGGCCGGCCTTCCTCTCCACCCACCCCAGCGGGCCCAACCGCATCCGTGAGCTGCAGGCCAACGTCCCCCGGGTCATGGGGCTGTACGAACAAGCCCGACGCGGGCGCTGAGACCCGCTCGGTGGCGACGCCCTGCCTCAGGCCCCGTCGCGCACAAAGGGGTTGCTGCGTCTTTCGCGGCCAAACGTGCTTTCCGGACCGTGCCCGGGGATGAACACCGTGTCGTCCCCCATCGGCCACAGGCGCTGGCGGATGCTGTCGATGAGCTGCTCGTGATTGCCCTGGGGAAAATCGGTGCGGCCGATGCTGCCCGCAAACAGCACGTCGCCCACGAAGGCCCGCTTGGCCTCGGGCGAATGAAACACCACGTGGCCCGGCGTATGGCCCGGGCAATGGCGTACGTTCAAGGTGCTGCGGCCCACCTGCACGGTATCGCCATCGGCCAGCCAGCGCGTGGGCGTGAAAGGCCCGGCGGGCGGGAAGCCGAACATCGCGCTTTGCTGCGGCAGCCCATCGATCCAGAACCGGTCGCCAGGGTGTGGCCCCACGATGGGCAATCGCAGCCGCTCGGCCAAGGTGGCGGTGCCGCCAGCGTGGTCGATGTGCGCATGCGTGAGCAAAATTTGCTTCAGCGCGAGCCCCAGCCGCTGCGCCTCGGCCAACACCACGTCCAAATCCCCGCCGGGGTCAATGACGGCAGCCTCCATCGTCTCGTCACACCAGACGAGGGAACAGTTCTGCTGGAAGGGCGTGACGGGGATGGTGTGGTAACGGAGCATGGGACGATTGTAGGCAACCTCACAGGTTCGTCGCCGCCACCACTTCGCTGAGATCGGTGAGGCCCTGCACCACTTTGTCGATGCCGTCTTGGCGCAGGGTTTTCATGCCGGCCTGCAGGGCGCTGGCACGGATGTCGCCTGCGGGGGCGCGATGGCGGATGTGGTGGCGAATCTCGTCGCTGTTGAGCATGAGCTCGTAGATGCCCAGCCGGCCTTTGAGGCCCCGGCCCTCACAAGCGTCGCACCCTTGCTTGGCGAAGGTTCTCAGGTAACGGCCACCGCGCCCGTCGTCCACGCCGTGCTGCGCCTTCCAGCGCTCGATTTGCGCGGCCAGGTCGCGTTCGTCATGGTGCTGCACGCCATCGAGGTACTGCGTGGCCAGAGCCAGCAGTTCTTCCTCGGTGGCGGGGCGTGCCTGCACGCACTGTTTGCACAGGCGCCGCACCAGCCGCTGCGCCAGGATGGCCAGCAGCGAATCGGAGAAGTTGAACGGGTCGATGCCGATTTCCAGCAGCCGCGTGATGCTTTCGGGGGCGCTGTTGGTGTGCAGGGTGGAGAGCACCAGGTGCCCGGTGAGGGAGGCCTCCACGGCGATGCGCGCGGTTTCTTCGTCGCGCATCTCGCCGATCATGATCACATCGGGGTCGGCGCGCAAAAAGGTGCGCATGGCGGCGGCAAACGTCCAGCCGATGCGAGGGTTCATCTGCACCTGGCGCAGGCCGTCCTGGGTGATTTCGATCGGGTCTTCGGCGGTCCAGATCTTGCGGCTTTCGGTGTTGATGTCGGCAATGAGGGAGTGCAGCGTGGTGGTCTTGCCGCTGCCGGTGGGGCCGCAGACGAGGATGAGGCCGTAGGGCTTGAGCGCCATGCGGCGCAAGTCGGCCAGGTTGCCTGGATTCAGCCCGATGGCATCCAACGGCATGGGCTTGGAAGCCGCCAGCAACCGCAGGACGACGTCTTCCAGCCCCCCGGTGGTGGGCACGGTCACCACGCGCAGTTCGGTTTTGGTGCCGCCGAAGCGGGCGAAGTCGATCTTGCCGTCCTGCGGCTTGCGGTGCTCGGAGATGTCCATGCCCGCCATGATCTTGATGCGTGCGACCAGCGCATAGCGAAAGCGCGACTCCACCTCCAGATAGCGCACGAGTTCGCCGTCGAGCCGGAAACGGATGCGCACCGGCTTGGGCGCGGGCTGGGTTTCGATGTGGATGTCGGAGGCTTTCTGGGCAATGGCCTCTTCGATCAGGGTGTTGATCAGCCGCACCAGCGTGTTGTCGGATTCGCTGACCACGTCGGCTTCGGGCTCGTGGGTCACGTCGGCGGCGGTCTGCAGATCGAGCGCCAGATCGCGCGCCGCCGCCGAATTGCGGCCCTGCCGCCCAGGGGGGTGAGGCGATGGCGCCGGGCGCTCATAGGCCCGGGCGATGGCCGGTGGCAGGCTGCCCGGCGCCGCCAGCACGGGAACGATGCGGCGCTGCGTCATGAAGCGCAGCTCGTCGAGCAGGCGCTGATCCAGCGGATCGGCCATGAGCACCACCAGCAGGTCTTCCCGCAGCATGAGAGGCAGCACCGCTTCGCGCTGGGCCACGGCCTGCGGCACCAACGCCAAGGCGTCGGGATCGACATGAAAATGCCGGGGGTCCAAGACCCGGTTGCCCAACCAGCCGGCGATCACATGGCGCAACTGCTGCTCTGACAGCAGCCCCTTGTCCACCATCTGCTGGCCCAGTGGCCGGTGAATGCCGATCTTGCGTTCCTCTAGCTGTGTCCGCAAGGCATCGCGCAACTGCTCGGGGCTGATGACGCCGCTGTGGACCAGGGCCTCCCCCAGGTGCCGCGCCCCATGCGCCCGGGATTGCGGGTCTTGCAGCAGTTCCCAGAGTTCATCCGGCGTGCGAGGCTGAGGATAGGGCGCGGCGGCCAGTCGGGACAAAACGGATTCGGTCATGCGGCAAGCGCTCCAACGACGGGGGTATTACCATTGTGCCCTGTCTCACCTGTCTGCCGGCTTTCCTGCGCCGGCCCCGTTGCATGCCCGACACGCCCCTGCTGCTCAGCCCCGCCGACACCGCCCGCGCCTTGCCCTACCCAGCCCTGGCGCAGGCCATCGAAGCCGTGCTGCGCGACCCCGGCGTGACCGTGCCGCCGCGGCTGGTGCAACCCTTGCCTGGGGGCGGCAGTCTGTTCGTCATGCCCGCCGTCAGCCCCACGGTGACCATCACCAAGCTCATCACCTTCGTGGCCGACAACGCGGCACGCCAGTTGCCCACCATCCAGGGCGACATCGTGGTGTTCGACACCGCCACTGGCCAGCGGCGCTGCATCGTCGATGGCCCCACCGTCACCGCGCGGCGCACGGCAGCGGTGTCTTTGCTGGCCGCGCAGAAGCTCGCGCCACGAACCGACGGCCCCCTGCTCATCGTGGGCGCGGGGGTACAGGGCCGGGCCCATCTGGACGCCTTCGCCGACGGACTCGGACTGCGGGAAGTGTGGGTGGTCTCGCGCAGCACCGACAGCGCCGATGCCCTCGTGACCCACGCGCGGGCGCGCGGCCTGCATGCCCGCCGGGTGGATGACGCCGACGCCGCCTTGGCGCATTGCCCGCTGGTGGTGAGCTGCACCTCGGCCCAGGCCGTGGCACTGCGCGGCACGCCGCGCGACGATGCCTTCGTGGCGGCGGTCGGCGCCTTCACCCCGCAGATGGTGGAATGGGCACCCGACGTGTGCCAGCGGCTCGCCCAACGCGGCACGCTGGTGGTGGACACCCGCGATGCCGACCACGAGGCCGGCGACCTGCTGCAGGCCGGCATCGATGTGGCGGCCCTGCCCACGCTGGCCGACGTGGTGCTGGGCACCCCGGCATGGGCGCAGGCCCGCCGGGGCGGCCCGGTGTTTTTCAAAAGCTGCGGCTGGGCGGGCTGGGATCTGGCCGCCGCCCGCTGCGTGGTGGGCGCCAAGCCCTGCCCCTGAACCCTTTGGAAAGGAACCCCATGATGCAACGCTTCGACGTCGGCCCCCGCCTCTCGGAGATGGCCATTCACAACGGCACCGTGTACCTGGCGGGCCAGGTGCCCGAAGACGCCAGCCTCGACATCGAAGGCCAGACACGCCAGGTGTTGGCCGCCATCGATGCCTTGCTGGCGCGCGCCGGCACCGACAAGACGAAGCTGCTGATGGTGCAGATTTTCATCGCCGACATGGCGGACTTCGAGGGCATGAACCGCGCCTGGGATGCCTGGGTGCCTGCCGGCCACACCCCGCCACGGGCCACCGTGCAGGCCGCGCTGGCGAATCCGGCCTGGCGGGTGGAGATCGTCGCCACCGCCGCGCTGTGACCGCCGCCAACCCATCTGATCGGCCTCAGAGCAGGTGCAGCCGGGCGGAGTCTTTGACCTCCTCCATCACGGCGTAGGTGCGGGTTTCGCGCACGCCGGGCAATTGCCACAGCACATCGCCCGCGAAGCGGCGGAAGGCGTTCATATCGGCCATGCGGGTCTTGAGCAGGTAGTCGAACCCGCCGGCCACCATGTGGCATTCCAGGATTTCCGGGCGCACTTGCACCGCCGCCTGGAATTCGTCGAACACATTGGGGGTGGTGCGGTCCAGCAGCACCTCGACGAACACCAGCATTCCCGCCCCCAACTTGCGGGGATTGAGCCGTGCCTCGTAGCCCAGGATGTAGCCTTCGCGCGTCAGGCGCTGCACGCGCGCCAGCACCGCCGTGGGCGACAAGGCCACGGTTTCGGCCAATTTGAGGTTGCTGATACGCCCGTCGCGCTGCAGCACATCGAGGATGCGCAGATCCATCCGGTCCAAGTCGTCCATATTCTGAATTATTGACTATTAAGGCGCCAAATTTTGGTGATTCATTCGCAGACTTTCGGAGGAATATACGCGCATTATTCATTCTCGAGCCCACACACTGCCATGAACGCTCCCGTATCGCCCCAGGCATTGACGCCTGCTGCCCACCCGCTGGCCGACTTCGTTCAAGGCCCGTTGCAGCGCCCGGCGCTGCGCCAGGCCATCACCGCCGCCTGGCGCCAGAGCGAGCCGGCGCTGTTGCCGGGACTGCTGGAGGCCGCGCGCCTCAAGCCCGAGGAGCGACAGGCCACGCAAGTGCTGGCCCGGCAGCTCGCCCAGGCGCTGCGCGACCACCCGCCGGCCGCTGGCCGACAAGGGCTGGTCCAAGGCCTGCTGCAGGAGTACGCCCTGTCATCCCAGGAGGGGGTGGCGCTCATGTGTCTGGCCGAAGCGCTGCTGCGCATCCCCGACGCGGCCACGCGCGACGCTCTCATCCGCGACAAGATTGGCCGCGGCCAGTGGTCCCAGCACCTGGGCAACAGCCGCTCCTTGTTCGTCAACGCCGCCACCTGGGGGCTGCTGCTCACGGGCAAGCTGGTGGCCACCCACAGCGAGGAAAGCCTGCAAAGCCGCCTGGGCAGCCTGCTGCGCAAGGGCGGGGAGCCGCTCATCCGCAAAGGGGTGGACATGGCCATGCGGCTCATGGGCGAGCAGTTCGTGATGGGGCAGACGATCGCGCAGGCCCTCGAACGCGCCCAGACGTTGGAAGCCCGCGGCTTTCGCTATTCCTACGACATGCTGGGCGAAGCCGCCCTCACCGCCGAAGACGCCGAACGCTACCGCCAAGCCTACGAGGCCGCCATCCACGCCATTGGCCGGGCGGCGCAGGGCCGCGGCGTCATCGATGGGCCGGGCATCTCCATCAAGCTCTCGGCGCTGCATCCGCGCTACAGCCGGGCCCAATACCAGCGCGTGATGGACGAGCTCTACCCCGTGCTGCTGCGGCTGGCGACACTGGCCAAGCACTACCAGATCGGGCTCAACATCGACGCGGAGGAAGCCGACCGGCTCGAACTCTCGCTCGATCTGCTGGAGCGCCTGTGCCATGCCCCTGAGCTGGCGGGGTTCGACGGCATCGGCTTCGTGGTGCAGGCTTACCAGAAGCGCTGCCCGCGCGTGATCGACTACCTCATCGATCTGGCTCGCCGCAGCGGCCACCGGCTGATGGTGCGGCTGGTCAAAGGCGCGTACTGGGACAGCGAGATCAAGCGCGCCCAGCTCGACGGGTTGGAGGACTACCCGGTCTACACCCGCAAGGCCTATACCGATGTGGCCTACCTCGCCTGCGCACGCCGCCTGCTCGCCGCCCCGGACGCCGTCTACCCCCAGTTCGCCACCCACAACGCGCACACGCTGGCGGCCATCGTGCAGATGGCGGGGCCTCAGCAGTACCACAGCGGCCAATACGAGTTCCAGTGCCTGCACGGCATGGGCGAGCCGCTGTACGCGCAAGTCGTCGGCCCGGACCGGCTGGGCCGCCCGTGCCGGATTTACGCGCCCGTCGGCACCCACGACACCCTGTTGGCCTACCTGGTGCGCCGCCTGCTCGAAAACGGGGCCAACACCTCTTTCGTGCACCAGATGGCCGACCCGCACATCCCCATCGACGAGCTGGTGCAAGACCCGGTGGAACGGGTGGAGCAATGGGCGCGGCAGGAAGGTGAGCTGGGCCGCCCGCACCCGGCGATTCCGCGTCCGCACCAGCTCTATGGGGCGCAGCGGCGCAACTCGGCCGGCATCGACCTGGCCAACGAGCACACCCTGGCCCAGCTGCTGCACATCTGGACCGACCCGGCCGCCCACGCCTGGCAAGCCGGCCCCATGCTGGCCCCCGGGGGCCCAGAGCCGGGGGCCGCGCAGCCCCGCTTCAACCCCGCGGACCCGCGGGACCAGGTGGGCATGGCCGCCGACGCCACCCCGGCGCACTGCGAGCATGCGCTGCAGGCCGCCAGCACCTTCGCCCCGGCATGGGCCGCCACCGCGCCTTCGGACCGTGCCGCCGCGCTCGAACGCGCCGCCGACGCCATGCAGGCCGAACTGCCGCGCCTGCTGGGCCTGCTGATGCGCGAAGCCGGAAAAACCGCCGCCAACGCGGTGGCCGAAGTGCGCGAAGCCATCGATTTCCTGCGCTTCTACGCCGCCCAAGTGCGCCAGCATTTCGACAACGATACCCACCTGCCCCTGGGGCCGGTGGTTTGCATCAGCCCGTGGAACTTCCCGCTGGCCATCTTCACCGGCCAGGTGGCAGCCGCCCTGGCCGCGGGCAACACCGTGCTGGCCAAGCCTGCCGAGCAGACGCCGCTCATCGCCGCCGAGGCGGTGCGCCTGCTGTGGCAGGCAGGCATTCCGCCGGCGGCCGTGCAATTGCTGCCCGGCCCCGGTGAAACCGTGGGCGCCACCCTGGTGGCAGACGCCCGGGTGCAGGGGGTGCTGTTCACTGGCTCGACCGAGGTCGCCCGAATCATCCAGCGCACCCTGTCCGAGCGCTTGTCGCCACGCGGCCACCCCATCCCGCTGATTGCCGAGACCGGTGGCCAGAACGCCATGATCGTGGACGCCTCGGCGCTGCCCGAGCAGGTGGTGCAGGACGCGGTGGCTTCGGCGTTCGACAGCGCAGGCCAGCGCTGTTCCGCCCTGCGCGTGCTGTGCGTGCAAGACGACGTGTACGACCGCGTGCTCGCCATGCTCAAGGGCGCGATGACCGAACAGCGGCTGGGGCCGCCCACACGATTGGCCGTGGACATCGGCCCGGTGATCGACGCCGAGGCCCGCGCCGGCATCGAGGCCCACATCGAGCGCATGCGCCAGCGCGGCCACGCGGTGTTCCAGGCCGCTCGGGTCGAAGGCGACGACACCCGGCACGGGCACTTCGTCACACCGACGCTGATCGAGATTCCCCACCTGGGCGAATTGCAACGCGAAGTGTTTGGGCCGGTGCTGCACGTGCTGCGCTACCGCCGGCGCGACCTGCCCCAGGTGATCGAGCAAATCAACGCCACCGGCTACGGCCTCACGCTGGGCGTGCATTCGCGCATCGACGAAACCATCGGGCACATCCTGCATGCCGTGCGTGCCGGCAACCAGTACGTCAACCGCAACATGGTCGGCGCGGTGGTGGGCGTGCAGCCTTTTGGCGGCGAAGGCTTGTCGGGCACCGGTCCCAAGGCGGGTGGGCCGCTGTATCTGTACCGCTTGCTGGCCCAGCGCCCGGGCGATGCGCTGGCGCAGGCGCTGCGCTTCGTGGGTGCCGCAGGCGCCGTCCAGCCGCCCACGGAAGTGACCCTGCCCGGCCCCACCGGCGAGCAAAACGTCTACCGGCTGGAGCCGCGCCGCACCGTGCGGGCCAGCGGCCCATTGGATGCCAACACACTGGCCCAGCCGCTGGACGCCGTGCTGTTCACCGGCCCTGCCGACTCACTGCGCGCGCTGCTGGCGCAGTTGGCGCAGCGCCCTGGGCCCATCGTCAATGTGTACGTGCTCGACGGGGAGGGCACCACGCCGCCGGCCGAAGCCCTCTGGGCCGAACGGTCCGTCAGCACCAACACCGCAGCGGCCGGCGGCAACGCCAGCCTCATGATGCTGGCGAACTGATGCCGCCCGAGGCACCCGGGCCGCGCGTGGGCCACAATCGCCACGGATGCATCATTTCAACGCAGGAGTGACGATGAGCCCAATCGCGATGGTGACGGGTGCCGGCAGCGGCATCGGCAAAGCCTGTGCCTTGGCCTTGCTGGCCGAAGGCTGGCAGGTCTTTCTGGTGGGGCGACGCCAGGAGGCGCTGCAAGCCACCGCCCAGGCCGCCCCGGGCGCCGGCAAGGGCCGCGCCCACGTGGTGCCGGCAGACGTGAGCCAAGAGGCCGAGGTGGCGCGCGTGTTCGCCACGGTGCGGGAACGCTGCGGCCGGCTCGATCTGCTGTTCAACAACGCGGGCGTGTTCACACCCGCCAAAACCCCCGACGAGATGCCACTGGAAGACTGGCGGCGCAGCGTGGACGTGAACCTCAACGGCGCCTTTTACTGCCTGTCGCACGCCTTTAGGCTCATGCGCGAGCAGTCGCCCCGGGGCGGCCGCATCATCAACAATGGGTCCATCTCGGCCCATACGCCACGACCAGGCAGCATCGGCTACACCGCCACCAAGCACGCCATCACCGGGCTGACCAAAGCCGCCGCGCTCGACGGCCGGGCCTTCGACATCGCGGTCGGACAGATCGACATCGGCAACGTGGCCAGCGACATGACGGAAAAAATGGCCGCGGGCGTGTTGCAGGCCGACGGCAGCGTGCGCCCCGAGGCCCGCATGGACATGGACGCCGTGGTGCAGACCTTCATGACCATGGCCCGCCTGCCGTTGTCGGCCAACGTGCTGTTTGCCACCGTCATGGCCACGAAAATGCCCTTCGTGGGCCGGGGGTGACCCGGCCTCTGGTCAGGCGATGTCCTGCAACGTGTCGCCCAGGGCGCTGACCAGGCGGTCGATCTCGGCCTCGGTGCTGATGAAAGGCGGCGCCAGCTGAATGGTGTCGCCCCCGTAGCGGACGTAAAACCCCTTGCGGTACATCGCCATCGCGATTTCGAACGGCCGTTTGGCCGGTTCACCCGGCGCGGGCAGGATGGTCAGCCCCGCCGCCAGGCCGAAGTTGCGGATGTCGCCCACATGCTTGGCCCCCCGCAGGCCATGCACCGCCTGCTCGAAATAGGGGGCCAGCTCGCGCACCCGCTCGATCGCATGCTCGCGGGTCATCAGATCCAGCGTGGCGATGCCGGCCGCGCAAGCCACCGGATGGGCCGAATAGGTGTAGCCATGCGGGAACTCCAGCATGTAGTCCGGCCCGCCCGCGGCCATGAAGGTGTCGTAGATCTCGCGCGTGGCCACCACGCCACCCAACGGCTGCACGCCGTTGGTCACCTGCTTGGCGAAGTTGAGGATGTCGGGCGTCACGCCGAAGGCTTCGGCCCCAGTCCAAGCGCCACTGCGGCCAAAGCCGGAAATCACCTCGTCAAAAATCAGCAGGATGTGGTGCTGGGTGCAGATCTCGCGCAAGCGCTGCAAATAACCTTGCGGCGGAATCACCACCCCGGCCGAACCGGAAAACGGCTCCACGATCACCGCCGCGATGTTGGAGGCGTCGTGCAGGTTGATGAGCTGGATCAACTCGTCGGCCAGCGCGGCCCCTGGGTAGGCACCGGTCGGCTCTGCGGGCGGCATGCCCCGGAAAAACGAGCCATTCGGCGGCTGGGTGTGCGGCAGGTGATCGGCCTCCACGCCTTGGCCGTAGAGCTTGCGGTTGGCCACGATGCCGCCCACCGAAATGCCGCCAAAGTTCACGCCATGGTAGCCCTTGACGCGGCCGATGAGGCGCGTCTTGCTGGCCTGCCCCTTGGCGCGCCAGTAGGCACGGGCCATCTTCAGCGACGTGTCGGCCGACTCGGAGCCCGATCCCGTGAAGAACACATGCGTCAAGCCCTTGGGCATGCGCTCGACGATGCGGTTGGCCAACTCGAACGACAGCGGGTGCCCGAACTGAAAGGCGGGCGAATAATCCAGCGTGGCCACCTGCCGGGCCACGGCCTGGGCGATTTCAGCGCGGCAATGCCCCAACCCCGTGCACCACAGGCCCGAGAGGCCATCGAACACCTGGCGGCCGTCTGAGGTGGTGTAGTAGGCGCCGCGGGCGGCGGTGATCAGGCGTGGATCGGCCTTGAACTGGCGGTTGCCGGTGTAGGACATCCAGTGCGCGTCCAGCCAGGCCGCGTCGGCGTGCGGCGGTGTCTCGGCGGATGTGCGGAATGCGGCGGCAAGGTGCTGGCTGTCGGTCAAGTCCATGGCGATGGCGCGTGGTCGGGGAACGCTTGGGTCGGGAGATGCTTCATGGTAGCCACGAGGCGCCACGGCCACAAGTCCAATCCCGGCCCGATGGCAGGCTCCACCCCATGGCACCGACCCCGCCACACCCGCCGCACGGCCCTTGCCGGCGCACGGGGCTCACTCAATCATTGCGCCCCAGATGACGAACCACCCCCAGTCCAGCCACCCGCCCACTGGCCAGGCAGGCCGTCAGCAGGTATCCCCCGGTCGGGGCCTCCCAGTCCAGCATCTCGCCGGCGCAGAAAACGCCCGGCAAAGCGTGCAGCATGAGGTCGTCATCCAACCCCTCCAGCGCCACCCCGCCGGCGCTGCTGATGGCTTCGGCCAACGGGCGGGGGGCGGCCAGATCCAGGGGCAAGGCCTGGACCAGCGCCGCGAGCCGGCCCGGGTCGGCCAACGCTGCGACGCCACCGGCCACCGCCCCATCGGCGTGAGCCACCTCCTGCACCAAAGCCACCGACGCATCGGCCAGACCGACGCGCCCTTTGAGTAGCTGGGTCAGCGTCTTGCCGCCGCGGGGCCGCGCCAGCACCTCGGTCAGCCGCTGGCGCGTCCAGTCGGGCTTGAGGTTGAGGTGGATGCGCGCGCTGCCCCATGCGTCGATGGCATCCCGCAGCCGGGCCGATGCGGCATAGATCAGGCTGCCTTCCAGACCGGTGGCCGTCAGCACGCACTCCCCCCGCTGGGCAAACGGCACGCCCCGCGCATCGGTGAACGACAACTCCACCCCTTTGAGCGGACGCCCCGCGCAACGATCGGCCAGCACGGCGCTCCAGCCGCGTCTGGCGCCCAAGGCCACGTCAAACCCGCAATTGGCCGGCCGCAACGGGCGCAACGGCACCCCGTGGGCCTGCAGCCAGGGCATCCACGCGCCATCGGAGCCCAGACGCGGCCAGCTGCCACCCCCGAGCGCCAGCACCACCGCGCGGGCGTGCACGTCTTGTGTGCCGGCGGGCGTGGCAAAACGCAAGCGGTAGCCCTTGCGCGGCGAGCCGTCCGTGGCCAGCGGCTCCAACGTGCCGTCCCAACGGTGGCGCATGTGGAACACCACCGGCACCCCTTGCGCGGGATGGCGCAAGCGGTGCAGCCAGGCACGCAGCAGCGGCGCGGCCTTCATGTCGGTCGGAAAAACGCGCTGCGAACTGCCCACAAAGGTATCGATCCCCAAACCCGCCGCCCATGCGCGCACGCCCTGTGGCGACAGCACATGCAGCCAACGGCTGCAAGCCGCCACACGGTCCCCGTAGCGCGTCACGAACCGCTCCAGCGGCTCGGCGTGCGTCAGATTCAATCCACCGATGCCGGCCAGCAGGAACTTGCGCCCCACCGTGGGCATGGCATCGAACAGATGCACAGCCACACCGGCGGCGCTCAGGCATTCGGCCGCCATCAGCCCCGCCGGGCCGCCGCCCACGATCGCCACTGGACAAGACACAGGTACACTCCAAATCGTTTTTCAACCCACTCGTCAGGCCGCGCATCGTACCCGGCCAGCACCGGCCAGCTGGCGGCAGCGCACCCGCGTGCGTCGTTTACATGCGGCCAGCCGCTTCAATCCAGCGGCAAAGCGCTGGTGCACTTGACCTCGTCCAGGCAGACGCTGGAGCGCACGCCATTGACGCCCGGCAACTGCGCCAAAGTACCCAGCAGGAAATCCGACAACGCCTTCAGGTCCCGCGCCACCACCTTGAGCACGTAGTCGAAGTCGCCGGTGACGGCGTAGCACTCCTGAACCTGCGCGAGGCTGCTGATCACGTCCCGGAACTTCACCACCTCCCGGATGTGGCCGCGCTCCATCGTCACGTGCACGATCGCCAGCACCCCGAGCCCCACCCGAACCGCGTCAAGCCGAGCCTCGTAGCGCTTCACGTAGCCCCGCTCTTCCAGTCGTCGATGGCGCCGGTTGCATTGCGCGGGCGACAGGTGAACGGCCTGGGCCAGTTCCAGATTGCTCACCCGGCCATGTGCCTGCAAATGCGCCAGGATGCGTCGGTCTGTCTGATCCAAATCGATCTCGTGCAACATTTTCTCCTTATTTCATGAATAAACGATACAAGATATCCACTATGATGGCAAACCCAGGCCTATTATGCAAACCCATTGCATTGACAGTGGCATAAAGTTTCGGCTTCAATTTGATCTGAAGGAGCTTTCGCCATGGCCGACCTGTTTGACAATCCCATGGGCTTGTGCGGGTTCGAATTCGTCGAGTTCGCCTCCCCCACCCCCAACGTGCTCGAACCCCTGTTCGAAAAAATGGGCTTCACCCTGGTGGCCAAACACCGATCCAAAGACGTGGTGCTCTATCGCCAAGGGGGCATCAATTTCATCGTGAACCGCGAACCGCGCAGCCAGGCTTACTACTTCGCGCAGGAACACGGACCGAGCGCTTGCGGCCTGGCCTTCCGGGTGAAAGACTCGCACAAAGCCTACGCCCGCGCGTTGGAACTCGGCGCCCAGCCCATCGAGATCGCCACCGGCCCGATGGAACTGCGCCTGCCTGCCATCAAAGGCATCGGCGGCGCCCCGCTGTACCTGATCGACCGCTTCGAAGACGGCAAGAGCATCTACGACATCGACTTCGAATTCCTGCCCGAATTCGAAGACCCGGCCAACCGCCATCCGGTGGGCCATGGCTTCAAGGTCATCGACCACCTCACGCACAACGTCTACCGCGGCCGCATGGCCTACTGGGGCAGCTTCTATGAGCGGCTGTTCAATTTCCGCGAGATCCGCTACTTCGACATCAAGGGCGAATACACGGGCCTGACCAGCCGCGCCATGACGGCCCCCGACGGCATGATCCGCATCCCGCTCAACGAAGAAAGCGGCAAAGGCGGCACCGGCCAGATCGAGGAATTCCTGATGCAGTTCAACGGCGAGGGCATCCAGCACATCGCCCTGCTGACGGACGACATCATCGCCAGCGTGGACGCCCTACAAATGGCTGGCATCCCGCTGATGACTGCCCCCAACGACATCTACTACGAAATGCTCGAAGAGCGCCTGCCCGGCCACGGCGAGCCGGTCAAGGAACTGCAGGCCCGCGGCATCCTGCTCGACGGCTCCACCGCCAATGGCGAAAAGCGCCTGCTGCTGCAGATCTTCAGCCAAACGCTGCTGGGCCCGGTGTTCTTCGAATTCATCCAGCGCAAGGCCGACGAAGGCTTTGGCGAAGGCAACTTCAAGGCCCTGTTCGAAAGCCTGGAGCGCGACCAGATCCGCCGTGGGGCGCTGAAGGTCGAACCCGTCAGCGCCTGACCCCTCCCTCCACGGGCCGGCAACGGCCCGCTGCCTACTGCACGCCATGAACAAACTCGAAGGTCCCGCCCTGAAGGCGCAACTGGCCAAAGTGCCGCGCTGGCACTTCGACGCCGACACCCTGTCCATCGAACGCCGCTTCGTCTTCCAAGACTTCAACGAAGCCTTCGCCTTCATGACCCGCGTGGCCATGGCCGCCGAGGTGCGCAACCATCACCCGGAGTGGTTCAACGTCTACAACCGGGTCGACATCACCTTCACCACCCACGACGCCGGCGGCCTGACCGAGCGCGACATCGACTTCGCGCAGTGGGTCGATGGCATCGCGGGTGAAGCCGGGAACTGACATGATCGCCGACGCCCCCACCAAGCATGGCCTGGCCGCTGGCGAAGCGGGCCGCCCCGACAGCCCCGACTGGACCATCCCCCAGGGCTGGGAACACTACAGCGCCGAAGAACACGCCATCTGGCGCACCCTGTACGAGCGGCAGATGCGCATGCTTCCGGGCCGGGTCTGCCAGGCGTTCGAGGCTGGCATGAAAGCCCTGCCCATCGCGCACGACCAGATCCCGGATTTCCGTCGCCTCAGCGACGTGCTCATGAAGCACACCGGCTGGCAAGTGGTGGCCGTCCCCGGCCTGGTGCCCGACGACGTGTTCTTCGAGCACCTGGCCAACCGGCGCTTCCCGGCCGGGCAGTTCATCCGCCGCGCCGACCAGCTGGACTACCTGGAAGAGCCCGACGTGTTCCACGACGTGTTCGGCCACGTGCCCATGCTCATGCACCCGGTCATGGCCGACTTCATCCAGGCCTACGGCGAAGGCGGGCTGCGTGCCCAGCGGCTGGGCCATCTGGAGCAGTTGGCCCGCGTGTATTGGTACACGGTCGAATTCGGGCTGGTGGAAGAAAACGGCGGCCTGCGGCTGTATGGCGGCGGCATCGCCTCGTCCTACAGCGAAAGCCTGTTCTGCCTGGATTCGCCCTCGCCCAACCGCATCCGCTTCGATCTGGAGCGGGTCATGCGCACCCGCTACCGCATCGACGACTTCCAGGAAACCTACTTCGTGCTGCGCTCGCTGGAAGACCTGCTGGAACTGCGCCAGATCGACTTTGCCCCCTTGTACGAACGCACCGCGGCCCAGCCCACACTGGTTCCGGGCGACGTCTTGCCCACCGACGTGGTACTGCACCGCGGCGATGGCAGCTACCACCGCGCGCGCCGCGGCTGAGGCCACGCTGGGCGCTTGCGCCCGCCCCCGACCGCTCTAAACCTCCCCCCGCCACGCCGGGGGGATTTGTCGTTCGCGCGTCAAGATTTCACCGCCAGCGGGCTGGCTGCCCGGTTCAAATGTCGCACAATCGACAGTCACCTTCAACCTGACAAGAAACTGACCATGCAGAGTCCTCAAGGAGACACCTCCCGCCCTTGGACGGCGAGGTATGCCGAAGTCGGCATCGAACCCACCCTCACCCCACCCCAACACGACAGCTTGGGCGCCTTCGTCCACCATGCCTGCCAGCGCTGGGCCCGCGAAAGCCGCGCCAAAGCCGCCTTCACCTGCGTGGTGCCCAATGGGATGAATGGCAGCCTCGGGTTTGCCGAGGTGGATGCGCTGTCCGATGCCTTCGCGGCTTATCTGCGCGAGACGCTACGCCTGCCCCCCGGCGCGCGGGTGGCTGTGCAACTGCCCAATGGCTTGGCATACCCGGTGGTGGCCTTCGGCGTGCTCAAAGCGGGCTGCGTCCTGGTCAACACCAATCCGCTGTACACCCTGCACGAGATGATCCACCAGTTCAACGACGCCGGCGTCGAAACCCTGGTGCTCATCGACATGTTCGCCGACAAGCTGCCCGAGGTGCTGGCACAGACCCAAGTGCGCCACGTGGTGCTGGCCGGCGTGCCGGAATTCTTTCCGGCCATCCCGAAAGCCATCATCCGCGGCGTGCAGAAGGTATGGTCGCGCGTGCTGCCACCCGTCACCGTGCCACATGTGCGGCTGGCGGCCGCTCTCGACCAGGGCCGCCGCGCTCTGCAGCAACAGGGCCACACCACCACCGCCCACTACTGGAGCCACCTGAAGCACCACGACCTGGCCATGCTGCAGTACACCGGTGGCACCACCGGCGTGAGCAAGGGCGCCATGCTCAGCCACGGCAATTTGCTCCACAACGTGCAGCAGATGCTCGCCATGGGCGCCACCCACATGCGCGGCGGTGAAGAATGCGTGCTCACCGCCCTGCCGCTCTACCACATCTTCGCCTTCACGGCCAACCTGCTCGGTTTTCTGGCATTGGGTGCGCACAACATCCTCATCCCCAACCCGCGCCCGGTGCAAAACCTGCAACGCGCCGTGGAAAACTACCCCATCACCTGGATGACCGGGGTCAACACCCTCTACAACGGCCTGCTCAACGAAGAATGGTTCGTGGCCTACCCCCCGCGGCACCTGAAGGCCTCCATCGCCGGCGGCACGGCGCTGCACAGCGTGGTGGCGCAGCGCTGGCGTGAAGTCACGGGCACCCCCATCGCCGAAGGCTATGGCCTGACCGAAAGCTCCCCGGTGGTGAGCTTCAACCCCTTGCAGGGCACGCCGCGCATTGGCAGCATCGGCATCCCCACGCCGGGCACCGACATCCGCCTGGTGACCGATCACGGCACCGACGCGCCATTGGGTGAGCCGGGCGAGATTTGGGTCCATGGCCCGCAAGTGATGCAAGGCTACTGGAACCGGCCCGACGAAACGGCCGAAGTGCTGCACGACGGGTGGCTGGCCACCGGCGACGTGGCCGTCATGGACGCCGACGGCTTCCTGAGAATCGTGGACCGCAAGAAAGACCTCATCATCGTCTCGGGCTTCAACGTCTACCCCAATGAGGTGGAAGACGTGATCGCGCAGATGGATGCGGTGCTGGAAGTGGCTGTCATCGGCGTGCCTGATGACAAAACCGGCGAAGCGGTGCGCGCTTATGTGGTCCACAACCCGGAGCATGGCGGCCCGCTCAAGCCCGAGGCCGTGGTGGCGCACTGCCGCCAGTCATTGGCGGCTTACAAGGTGCCCAAGTCGGTGGTGGTGCGCGAAGAGCTGCCCAAGAGCGCCATTGGCAAAGTGCTGCGCAAAAACCTCAAAGCCGAAGCCAAGGCCGAATGGCAAGCCCTGCGCCAGGCAGCTGGCCGTTGACGCCTCCCCCCAGCCTTCAGAAGGAGCCCCGACATGGTCACCGAATTCGAAACCAAACTGCTGGGCATCATGATGATGGTCATCATGATGGGCATGGGCGCTTCGCTCACCTGGCGCGACTTCCTCATCGCATTCCGCAAACCCCGCGGCGTGCTCATCGGCCTGCTGTGCCAGTATGGGCTCATGCCCTTCATCGGCTTTTCCATGGCCATGCTGCTGGGACTCAACCCGGCCGTGGCCGTGGGCCTGCTGCTCATTGCCTGCATGCCCGGCGGCACCACGTCCAACATCTTCACCTACTTCAGCAAGGCGGTGCTGGCGCTGTCCATCATGATGACCAGCGTCTCCACCCTGGTGGCGCTGGTGATGGTGCCGCTGCTGCTGGAATTCTATTCGCAGGCCGCCGGCATCACCGGCGAATTCAAGATTCCGGCCAGCAACGTGGCGCAAGTGCTGCTGGTGCTGCTGGTGCCTACGATCATCGGCATGGTGCTGCGCAAGGTCAACCCGAACATCGGCGCGAGCATCGAACTGCTGGGCGGCTTCCTCGGCATCGTGGTGATCCTGTTCCTGATCGTGACCTGGGTGCCTCGCAACCACCAGTTGCTCGCCGTCACGCCGCTGCCGGTGTACGCCGCGGCCATCGGGCTGGGTCTGGTGGGCATGGCGCTGGGTTATGGACTCGCCCGCCTGATGCGTCAGGACCCCAACCGCAGCCGCACCATCGCGCTGGAAACCGGTATCCAGAACGGGCCCTTGGCCATCCTCATCGTCACGCTGAGCTTCACCGGGCCGCTGCAGCAAGAGGTGCTGCTGATTCCGGTGCTGTATTCCCTGTTCATCGTGCTGACCAGCAGCGCCGTGACCGTGTTCTTCCGACGCCTGAGCGAGCGCGAGGCCCTCGCGCGCGATCAGGCCAAAGCCGGCAGCGTGCTGGCCGCCAAGCCGTAAGCGCCACCCATGCGCATCACCGCTCGACTCTTCGGACTGCTGCTCCTCCTTCTGGCCCTGTTGGCTCCGGCCGTCTGGGCCGAGGTGCTCGTCGGCCGCGTGATTGCCGTGGCCGATGGCGATACCGTGACCGTGCTGGATGCCTCGCGCCAGCAGCATCGCATCCGGCTGGTGGGCATCGACGCGCCGGAGCGGGGGCAGGCTTTCGGCAACCGCGCTCGTCAGCATCTGGCCGACCGTGTGTTCCAGCGCGAGGTGCAGGTGGAATACGACAAGCGGGACCGCTATGGCCGCATTCTCGGCAAGATCGTCCTCGACGGCGAAGACATCAACCTGATGATGGTGCGCGATGGCATGGCTTGGCACTACCGGCAGTTCCAGCGTGACCAACGCCCCGCCGACCGGACCCTGTACGCCGACGCCGAGCGCGAGGCCCGTGCCACTGGCCGCGGCCTGTGGGCCGACGCCCATCCCCTGCCCCCCTGGGAATTCCGGCGCCAAAACCGCTGAGCGGCGCGACCGTTCAAAGCCGCGCCAGCAGTTTGGCGGAATGGATGCGCACCCGCACCGCGTCAGCGGCCACCCCTTCCCTGACCTCCAGGCCGGGGTCGGACGTGTCGCGCAGCGCAGGCTCCCCCAAAGGCATGCCATGCCGCCCTACCAGCGAAAACACGAGCGGCGCATTGGCCTTGCGGCCACGCCGAGCCACCACGGCCAGCTCGCCGTTGGCCAGGCGGACATAACTGCCAGGCACGTACACGCCCAGCGTCTTGATGAAAGCCGCGCCCAACGGGGTGGGCTGCCCATCAGGCCCCAGGGAAATGTCGCGCGCGGCCCGCTGGGCAGGCAGGCCTTTGCGATCGGCCCGCGGGCTGATGCGGGCGACGAACACATCGGCCAGATGCAGCAGTTGGGCCATGGGCACGATGGGGTCGTTGCTGGCCGCCACGGCGGCGGCCGGCCATTCGGCGCGGTGGTGCCGCACCAGCTTGAGCCACACCTCATCGCGCACGCCCAGGCGGTGCAAGACCACCGCCCCCTCGCGGGGATGGGCGTCGATACAGGCGCGCTCCTCACTGCTCAGCGGACCGGGTCGGCCCGCGAGCACGTCCTGCAAGCGGCTCATGGCGATGTTCATGGTCAGGCTGGCACGCAGCAGGCTCTGCCGCCTCGATGCCTCCCACCCCAGCGTGCCCGACACCAGGTGGCACAACACGCCACACAGCAACGCGTGGGTGGTGCAGTAGCCCAACGCCCGGTCCTGCAACATCTGCACCAGCACAAACAGGCTGTCATCGACGCGGCTGCGCAACCCGTCGAGCAAACGGCGCTCCAGCCCTTGCAAGCGCCCCATGAAATCGCTGGCCTGCCCACCCTGGCGCAGCAACAGCCCCAACACGGCATGCAGATCGGGCCACAACTCCGCCAAGGGGCGCTCGTTGGGGTCCGTCGCGCGAGGGGGTTCCACGCCCATGGGCCTGGAGACGCCGGCAATGGCCTGCAGACTTTCGTTGCTGCGCAGCTTGCGATCGATGGCCGCCGTGTAGCGGAAGGTCCACTGGCGGTACTCATCCTCATCGACCATGGGCAGGTGCGACTGCAGCAAGTCCCGATGGGCTTCATCGCGTATCACTTCGCCGCGCCGCAGCAGCAACACCCCCGCCGGGTCCCAGATATTGACCGGCAACGGTTCCCGAAACGCGATCTGTTCCAGCGGGAAGGGTACGAACATGGCATCCTCGTGCAGCACCCCAGAATGTACAACGTCACCGCCGGCGCATGAAGATTGGCGATAATCCCTGCAGATCATGAATACCCAGCCCACGCGGAGAACCTTGCATCATGTCGGACGCTGACCGCCCTCTCATCGCGGTCGCGGAGTTGCGCGTCGGTCTGTACATCCACCTCGACCTGGGATGGATGGATCACCCCTTCGCGCGCAACAGTTTCAAAATCAGCTCGGTCGAGCAAATCCACACCCTGCGCAGCCTGGGGCTGACGCATGTGCGCTACTCCCCCGAACGCAGCGACCCTCCGCCCGATCAGCCGGCCCCCCAGGCCACGCCCTCTACAGCCAGCCCGCCAGGGCCTCAGGCTGTGAGCAGCGAGCCCCCGCAGCCCGCTGGCGACGGGGCCGCAGCCAACCATCAGGCCGCCCTGTCGGCGCAGCGCCTGGCCCTGCAGCAGTGCGAGCGGCAGTACGCCGACAGCAGCCGGGCGGTCAAAGCCGTGCTCGACCAATTCGCCAGCGCCCCTGAAGCCGCCGCCGAGGCCTGCTCGCGCCTGGTGCAGGGCATGGTGTCGCAAATCGCCTGCAAAGAGGACTCCGCCCTGCGTCTGCTGGCCGAAGGTCACGGCGATCGCTCCACCCTGCATGCCATGAACGTGGCCGTGCTCAGCCTGCTGCTGGGGCGGGCCATGGGCCTGCCGGCCGAAGACCTGCAGACGCTGGGCATGGCCGCAGTGCTGCACGACATCGGCAAGATCGAGCTGCCCGACCGGGTGCGCTTCCGCGACGACACGTTCACCAGCGCCCACTTCAAGCTCTATCAAGAACATGTGACGCACAGCGTGGCTTGGGGGCGACGCATGGGGCTGTCGGCGCCGGTGCTCCTGGCAATCGCTCAGCACCACGAAGCCGCCGACGGCACCGGCTTCCCGAAGGGCCTGGGTGAAGCCCAATGGAGCCCGGCGGGGCGCATCCTGGCCCTGATCAACCGCTACGACGGTCTGTGCAATCCGCCCAACCCGTTGAAGGCGCTGACACCTCACGAAGCCTTGGCGCTCATCTTCGCCACCATGAAGCCGCGCTTCGAGCGCCAGACGCTCAACGCCTTCATCCGGATGATGGGGGTCTATCCACCGGGCTCGGTGGTGCAGCTCACCGACGAGCGTTATGCCCTGGTCGTCTCGGTGAACTCGGCCCGGCCGCTGAAGCCGCGCGTGCTGGTGTACGACCGACAGGTCAGCAGCGAAGACGCCTTGCTGCTCGATCTGCAGCAGCACGACGACCTCGGCATCCAGCGCAGCCTGCGCATCGACCAGTTGCCCCGAGCGGCCCTGGCCTACCTCTCCCCCAGGCAGCGCATCTGCTACTACTTCGAGCGAGCGGCCGAGGCGGCCCCTTCGCAGGAGGCCGGTTCGTGAGCCGGATGGACTGCATCGCCTTCATGGACCACCTGCTGGAAGCCATCTGGCTGGTGGATCCGCTGAGCCAGCAGATCGTCTCGGCCAATGCCGCAGCGGCACGGCTGCAGCAGCTCGATCCCCAAACCCTGCCGGGCACTTCGGTGCTGGACCTGTCGGCCACCCCGGAAGACCTGCTCTTCTGGGAGGCCCTGCGCCAAGGCGAACGCCCGGTGCTGCACTCCGAAACCCTGCTGCGCCGGCAAGACGGCGCAACCGTTCGCGTGCTGCGGCGCGCCACCCCTTTGCAGCTGCCTGACGGCCGCCAGCTCTACCTGGTGGCCATGCAAGACCGCACCCAGCAACACCAGACCGAGCAAAAACTGGAGGAGTTGCTGGCCGAATTGCGGGCCACGCTCGAATCCACCGCCGACGGCATATTGGTGTGCGACCTGGACGGGCGCATCCGGGCTTTCAACCGGCTGTTTGCCCAGCTCTGGAGCCTGCCCGAGCACTTGCTGACCCAGAAAGACGATGGCGCCGTGTACACCTGGCTGGCCAGCCAGGTGGCCGACCCCATCGGCTATCAACGCAAACTCGGGGAGTTGCTGCGCTCGCCCCTACTGGAAAGCACCGACGTGCTGGTGTTGCAAACGGGCCGCGTCATCGAGCGCATCGCCAAGCCCCAGCTCGCGCGCGGGCGACCGATCGGACGGGTACACGTGTTTCGGGACATCACCGAGCGCACCGCAGCCGAAGCCCAGCTCAAACTGGCGGCCAAAGTGTTCGAGTCCAGCCTGGATGCGATCTTCATCACCGATCCCTCGCTGCGCATCCTGACCTGCAACCCCGCCGCTGCCCAGATGACCCAGAGCCCGGCGGTCGAATGGCAAGGCCGCCGAGCCCCGGACCTGTTCTACTCTCCCACCCTGCCCCGCTGGAAAGACGACCTGGACGAACGCTTGCAGCAACATGGCTACTGGGAAGGCGAATTCTGGTTCCGGCGGCCCGACCAGTGCGCCGTGGCCTTGCAAGCCTCCTGGGTGGTGTTGAAAGACCCTCAGGGCCAGCCGCTCAACACCATCCTGTTCGTCAAAGATCTGTCCGAACGGCTGGCGGCGCAGCAGCGCATCGAACAACTCGCCTACACCGACGCGCTGACCGGCCTGCCCAACCGGCTCATGCTCACCGAGCGGGTCAACCATGCCATCCATGTGTCGCAGCGCAACGGCCAGGGCTTTGCGGTGCTGTTTCTGGACCTCGACCGGTTCAAGAGCATCAACGACTCGCTCGGCCACCTCTTTGGCGACATGGTGCTCATCGAAATCGCTTCCCGCCTCAAACAGTGCCTGCGCCAGACCGATACGCTGTGCCGGCTGGGCGGCGACGAGTTCGTCATTCACCTGCACGACGCCGACACCAGTGGGGCGGAAATCACCGCCCAGCGCATCATCGAGGCGGTCACTCGTCCGGTAGAGATCGAGGACATGAGCTTCAACCTGTCATGCAGCGTCGGCATCGCCATGTATCCGAGCGACGGCCAGACGCTCGACGAACTCATCCAACACGCCGACACGGCGATGTACCAGGTCAAGGACCGGGGCAAGGGCCATTACCGTTTCTACCGGCCCCAGATGAATGCGGATCTGCTCTCGCGCATCCAACTCGACCATGCCATGCGCGAGGGACTCAAACGGCAGGAATTCGTGCTGCATTACCAGCCCCGGGTCTGCATGGAAAGCGGCGAGTTGCGCACCTGCGAAGCCTTGGTGCGCTGGAACCACCCGGAGCGCGGCCTGGTGCTGCCCGGCGAGTTCATCACCGTGGCCGAAGAAACCGGGTTCATCGTCAAGCTGGGGCAATGGGTGCTGCAAGCAGGCATCGCCCAGGCAGCGGCCTGGGCACGGCAAGGCACGCCTTGTCAGGTGGCCATCAACGTCTCGGCGCTGCAGTTTCAGCAGGCGAGCCTGGTGGACGAAGTGGCCCAAGCCTTGCAACAGCACGGGCTGCCGGCGCATCTGCTGGAACTCGAATTGACCGAGTCCATCCTCATCCACGACGCCGAGGAGGCACTGGCACGGCTGCAGGCCCTGGCCGACCTGGGGGTGCATCTGTCGCTCGACGATTTCGGCACCGGCTACTCCAGCCTCACCTACCTCAAGCGCTTTCCTCTGCACAAGCTCAAGATCGATCGCACCTTCATCGCCTCGCTGCACGAGGACGAAACCGATGCCGCGATCGTGTCGGCCATCATCCAGATGGGCCATGCCCTGCAGATGCAGGTGGTGGCCGAAGGGGTGGAGCAGCCGGAACAGCACCAGCGTTTGCGCGCCCTGGGCTGCGACCATTTCCAGGGATTCCTGTTTTCGCCGGCCGTCCCCGCGCAAACCTTCAGCGAGGCCCTGCAAGGGCCAGGGCTGCGTTACCGGGGCTGAACCCAGGCAGCCAGATCCTCGGGCTTGACCTGCCCGATCTTGCGGTGCGCAATCTCGCCCCGGGCGTCCAACACCACCGTGAAAGGCAGGCCGCCCGTGGCGTTGCCCAGGCGCTTGCTGAGTTCAGTGCCGCCCAGCCCTGCCATGCCGATCGGGAAGTCCACCGGCAGTCGTTGCAGGAACTGGCGCACGGCGCTGGGCTGGTCCACCGCCAAGCCCAGGACCGTCCAGCCTTCAGAGCGGCGCTCGTGATAGAAAGCGTTGAGCAAGGGCATTTCCTCGACGCACGGCGGGCACCAGGTGGCCCAGAAGTTCAGCAACAGCGGACGGCCTTTGAAATGCTGCATGACCACGGGCTGGCCGTTCGGGTCCTCCCAGGTGTGCTGCCACAGCGCTTGCAGTGTGCCGTCCTCCACGGCATGGGGCTGAAAGCGCCACCAGGCCCAGCCCGCTCCGGCCAAGCCGGCCACGGCAGCCACGCCACCGGTCAGAAAAAGTCGTTTGTTCATGCGGGGTCGGATTCGTGGGACGCCAGCAAGTTTCGCAGGGCGGCGATATCGCCCCGAGGCTTGCGCCCTTGCTCATCAGGCAACAGGGCGCCGCGCTGGGCCAGGCTGTCGTTGACCAGCAGGTGCAGCCCGACCCAGCCCGGCAACGCTTCGCAGCGCACCTGCAGGGTCAACGCCTCCACCGCCTGTCCATGCAAGCCTCTGACGGTGCTGGCCTCGTAATCGAGGCGACGGTTGATCAACGCCACCTCGACCGCCTTGGGGTCGTCACTGAACAGTTGCAGATAGACGTCATGGTGTCGCGTGGCCGTGCCGTGCCACACGGCCCCACCGACGAGCGGGGAAAACTCGGCCAGCCGCTCCATCCACAACAGGGCCAGTTCCCGCAGCGCGCGCAATTCCCGCGGTTGGGTGTCGGCATGAAACAGCGCGATGTGCTCGCGCACGGCCGCCTCCACCAGCCGGTTGTCAGGCATGGCGGTGCGGGCAGGCAGCCCCAGCGCCTTCAAGGCACGAACCTTGGCCTGCCCGTAATCCAGCCCCTCATCCACCACCAAAGCGGCAGCGGCCTGGGCGATTTCCTGTTGCACGGTGTCCATCGACCGGATTGTCCCTGATCGGCCCGCTGCACGCCGGATAATGGCGGCATGCACATACACATTCTTGGGATTTGCGGCACTTTCATGGGCGGCGTGGCCGCCCTGGCGCGGGAAGCCGGCCACCGGGTCACTGGCTGCGACGCCGGCGTCTATCCACCCATGAGCGATCAACTGCGCTCGCTGGGCATCGAACTCATCGAAGGCTATGACGCGGACCAGATGGCCCTGCGGCCCGACGTCTTCGTGGTGGGCAATGTGGTCTCGCGCGCCCGGCTGCCGGACGGCACCCCCAAATTCCCGCTGATGGAAGCGGTGCTCGATGCGGGCGCCCGCTACACCAGCGGCCCGCAGTGGATGAGCGAGCACATTCTGCAGGGCCGGCATGTGCTGGCCGTGGCGGGCACCCACGGCAAGACGACGACCACCTCCATGCTGGCGTGGATTCTCGAAGCCGCGGGCCGGCAACCGGGGTTTCTGGTGGGCGGGGTGCCGCTGAACTTCGGACTGTCGGCACGGCTGGGCGCGGGCGCGCCATTCGTGATCGAGGCCGACGAATACGACACCGCTTTTTTCGACAAACGCAGCAAGTTCGTGCATTACCGTCCGCGCACGGCCGTGCTCAACAACCTGGAATTCGACCACGCCGACATTTTTGACGATCTGGCCGCCATCGAGCGCCAGTTTCACCACCTGGTGCGCACCGTGCCCGCCAGTGGCCGCGTGGTCTTCAATGCCCTGGAGGAGAGCCTCGCGCGGGTGCTGCACCAGGGTTGCTGGAGCGAGCAGCGCAGCTTCGGCGCCGCGGTGAGCGACTTCACGGCCGAGGGCGAACCCGATGACTTTGCCGTGCTCCAGGCGGGTCAGGCACAAGGGCGGGTATGCTGGGGATTGAGCGGTCAGCACAACCAGCTCAATGCCCTGGCAGCCATCGCCGCGGCCGAACACCTGGGCGTGCCGGTGGCACAGGCTTGCGAAGCGCTGGCGCGGTTTCAGAACGTGCGCCGGCGCATGGAAGTGCGTGGCCGGGTGCCCACCCCGGCGGCGGCCATCACGGTGTACGATGATTTCGCCCACCACCCCACCGCCATTCGCACCACGGTGGACGGCCTGCGCCGCCAGCTCGATCAGAGCGGCGCGCGACAATCCCGCATCCTCGCCGTGTTCGAGCCCCGCTCCAACACCATGAAATTGGGGATGATGAAAGCCCAACTGCCTTGGAGCCTGGAGCAGGCCGATCTGGCGTTCTGCCACAGCGGCGGACTGGGCTGGGACGCCGCCGAAGCGCTGGCCCCGATGGGGCCGCGGGCACAGGTGGCGGCCGATATCGATGCGCTGGTGCAACAAGTCGTCGCCGCGGCCCTGCCTGGCGACCACGTGCTGTGCATGAGCAATGGCGGCTTTGGCGGCATCCACCAGAAACTGCTGGATGCCCTGCGCCAACGCTGGCAGGCGGCCAGCGTCAGTAGCTGACGGTCAGCGAAGGCACGTCGATGCGCACCACCGGCTTGGCCAGCATGGCGCTGACGGCCTTGGCAAACACCTGCGCCCAGGGCCGGTAGGCCTCCTCGGCGAACCGGCTCTCGCCGACGGCCTGCGCGATGGCCACCACCTTGTCGGCCAGCAGCACCTTGCCCGTGAGCCGCAGGGGCTCGCAGCCCAGGTCGGTGAACTGCTGGTCCAGCCAGGTGCGTGCCATGTCGTGCGGCATGGGCTGCACTTCTTCCAGATCGAAGGTGTAGCGCCTGGCATCTCCCCAGCTGACGATGACTTGGCTGCGCATGAATCGGGACTCCTGTGGATGTGATACTCGGTTGGGTAGGCCCGATTGTGCCGCCGCCGCGTCCACCGATCAACCCTTGCGCGGGCGATGGCGCCGGGCCTTGACAGCGTCGGCCAGGCCTTGCAGGAGCTGCACCGACTGATCCCAGTCGATGCAGGCGTCGGTGATGCTCTGGCCATAGGTCAGTTGGCTCACGTCGTCCTTGCCGGGAGTGAATTTCTGCGCCCCGGCCTTGAGGTGGCTTTCCACCATCACACCGAAAATGCGGCGCGAGCCGCCTGCGATCTGCCGCGCGATGTCGGCCGCCACATCCATCTGCCGTTCGTGCTGTTTGTTGCTGTTGGCATGGCTGCAGTCCACCATCAGGTGGGGCGGCAACTTGGCCGCTTCCAAATCGGCGCAGGCCTGGGCCACGCTGTCGGCGTCGTAGTTCGGGGTCTTGCCACCGCGCAGGATGACGTGGCAATCGGGGTTGCCCTTGGTCTGAACGATGGCGACCTGGCCATTTTTGTGGACAGACAGGAAGTGATGCCCGCGGCTGGCGGCCAAAATGGCGTCGGTGGCGATGCGGATGTTGCCGTCGGTGCCATTCTTGAAGCCGATGGGCGCGCTCAACCCTGAAGCCAGCTCCCGGTGCACCTGGCTTTCGGTGGTGCGCGCGCCGATCGCGCCCCAGCTGATCAGGTCGCCGATGTACTGCGGACTGATCACATCCAGGAACTCGCTGCCCGCGGGCAAGCCGAGTCGATTGATCTCGATGAGCAGCTGACGCGCGATGCGCAGCCCCTCATCGATGCGGAAGCTGCCATCGAGGTAAGGGTCATTGATGAGCCCTTTCCAGCCGACCGTGGTGCGCGGCTTCTCGAAATAGACCCGCATCACGATCTCCAGCGTGTCCCGGTGCAGATCGCGCATCTCCTTGAGGCGACGGGCATAGTCGATGGCAGCGGCCGGATCGTGGATGGAGCAAGGCCCGATGATCACCAGCAGCCGGTCGTCTTTGCCGTTGAGGATGTGATGGATGGTTTTGCGGGTGTCGCTGATGAGCTGTTCCACAGCGGTGCCGCGGATGGGGAAGAAACGGATCAGGTGTTCGGGCGGGGGGAGCACGGTGATGTCCTCGATGCGTTGGTCGTCGGTCTGGCCGGTGCGGTCGGAGGGGTGCGCATACCAGACGTCGGTCGCAGCGGTGGCGGCTTTGCTCATCGTGAACTCCTGCTAATGGTGAAAAAAACACTCAAGGTAAAAAAAAACCGCCGGTGGTGTGACCGACGGTTTGGGGGAGGCTTTGCGCTTTTCAGGGCCGTATTCAGCTCTCTCTTCCGTCGGTGACGCGTGAGAACCAAAAGTAGGCAAAGTAAAAGCGAGCGGCTTTCATGGAATTCAATGTACCACAAACTTCATGACAAAGCGCTGACACCGCGCCCCCGATGTGGGGCGAATGCCACGACGCGCGGTCAGGCCGTCCCCCCAACGGTCAGCCCCTCGATGCGCAAGGTGGGCTGGCCCACGCCCACGGGCACGCTCTGGCCTTCCTTGCCACAAGTGCCCACGCCGCTGTCCAGCGCCAGGTCATTGCCGATCATGGTGACCTTCTTGAGCGCTTCCGGCCCGCTGCCGATGAGGGTGGCCCCTTTGACGGGATAGAGCAGGCGGCCGTTTTCCACCCACCAGGCCTGGCTGGCGCTGAACACGAATTTGCCGCTGGTGATGTCGACCTGGCCCCCGCCGAAGTTGGTGGCATACAGCCCTTTTTTGATGCTGGCGATGATTTCCGCCGGCTCTTTGTCGCCACCGAGCATGTAGGTGTTGGTCATGCGCGGCATCGGCAGGTGGGCATAGCTTTCCCGGCGTCCATTGCCCGTGGGCGGCACGCCCATGAGGCGGGCGTTGAGGCTGTCCTGGATATAGCCGCGCAGGATGCCGTCTTCGATCAGGACGTTCTTCTGGCTGGCGCAGCCCTCGTCGTCCACATTGAGCGAACCACGCCGATCGGCCATCGTGCCGTCGTCCAGCACGGTCACGCCTTTGGCCGCCACCCGCTTGCCCAGCATGCCGCTGAAAGCGCTGCTGCCTTTGCGGTTGAAGTCGCCTTCCAGGCCGTGGCCCACGGCTTCGTGCAGCAAGACGCCCGGCCAGCCAGGGCCCAGGACCACCGTCATCTCACCGGCCGGCGCGGGGCGGCTGTCCAGATTGGTCAATGCGGCCTGCACCGCTTCGGACACGTAGTGATCGATCAGGGCGTCGTCGAAGCGCTCCAAGCCAAAACGCCCGCCGCCACCGGAGGACCCCACCTCGCGGCGCCCCTGCTGCTCGGCGATCACGGTCAGAGACAGGCGCACCAGCGGACGCACGTCGGCGGCCAGCGTGCCATCGGCCCGCGCCACCAGCACCACGTCGTATTCGCTGGCCAACCCAGCCATCACCTGCACGATGCGCGGGTCGCGCGACTTGGCGCGCCGCTCCACTTTTTCGAGCAAGGCCACTTTGGCGGCGCTGTCCAGGGTGCCGATGGGATCCAATTCCCGGTAGAGCGAGCGCGACTTGGCCACCTTGCGCGCCCCCACCTTGACGCGGCGGCTTTGCCCTTGGGCGCCAATGGCCCGTACGCTGCGGGCGGCATCTTGCAGGGCCGCCCAGGACAGGTCATCCGAATAGGCAAACGCCGTTTTGTCGCCGCTGACGGCCCGCACCCCCACCCCCTGGTCGATGCTGAAGCTGCCGGTCTTGACGATGCCCTCTTCCAGACTCCAGCCTTCGGCGCGGGTGTACTGGAAATACAGGTCGGCATCGTCCACGCCTGGAGCCAGGATCTCAGCCAAGGCGCGGCGCAAATGGTTGAGCTCCAGACCGTACGGCGCCAGCAGCAGGTCTTGGGCGGTGGCCAAACGGGCCAAAGTGGGTTCTCGGGCAATCATGCCTGCATTGTAGAAACTCGCGCCGCGGCGTGCAGCGATCCGTGGGCTTTATGTCTGCACCAGACGCTTGGAGCGGGCAATCGACATCAGGATGCCCAGGCTCGCGCCCAGGGTCACCATGGCGGTTCCGCCGTAGCTCAGAAAGGGCAAGGGCACGCCCACCACCGGCAAGATGCCGCTGACCATGCCCATATTGACGAAGGCATAGACGAAATAGATCAGGGTCAGGGCGCCGGCCAGCAAGCGGGCAAAGAGGGTGGATGCCTCCAGCGCGATCTTGAGCCCGCGCCAGAACAGAAAAAAGAACGCACCCAATAACACCAAAACGCCGATGAAGCCGAACTCCTCGGCAAAAGCGGCGAAAATGAAATCGGTGGTGCGCTCGGGCACGAAGTCCAGATGCGTCTGGGTGCCCTGCAAAAAGCCTTTGCCCAGCAGCCCGCCCGAGCCGATCGCGATCATGCCCTGAATGATGTGAAAGCCCTTGCCCAACGGGTCTTTCATCGGGTCGAGCAGCGTGCAGACGCGCTGGCGCTGGTACTCGTGCAGGATGGGCCAGTCCACCCCCGGGGCGCACCAATGCGGCTCCATGACGATGAGCGTGACGATGCCCAGCACGCCCAGCACCGCGGGCGGGATGATCAGCTTCCAGCTGAGACCGGCAAAGAAAATGACGAACAAGCCGGATGCGGCCACCAGCAGCGTGGTGCCCAAGTCGGGCTGGCGCAGGATGAGCAAGGAAGGCACGGCCAGGATGACGCCTGCCACCACGAAATCCAGCCCGCGCAGTTGTCCCTCGCGCTTCTGGAACCACCACGCCAGCATCAGCGGCATGGCGATTTTCATGATTTCGCTGGGTTGGATGACGATGCCCACGTTCACCCAGCGTTGCGCGCCCTTCTTGGTGATGCCAAACAGGGCCACCGCAATGAGCAGGGCCACGCCGACCGCATACAGCGGCACGGCCACCGCCATGAGGCGCTGTGGGGGCACTTGCGCCACCAGAAACATCACGCCGGCGGCAATCACCATGTTGCGGGCATGCGCCTGAAACCGCCCGGGCAATTCATGGGCCACCGAATACATGACCACCAACCCGAGCGCCCCCAGCAGCAGCACGATGAGCAGCAGCGGCCAGTCAAAGCCCTGGAACACCGGCAACACCCGGCGCCACAACGGAGGTTTCTCGATCACTACGGCCATGGAGGTGGATTATCCTTCGGAGATGACCTGCACCGCATCGCAAGCGACCACCCATGTGCTGTACCTGCACGGCTTTCGCTCCTCCCCCCGATCCATGAAGGCCATGAAAATGGCCGAACGCATCCAGCGCGACCATCCGCAGGTGCGGTGGTGGTGCCCGGCGCTGCCGCCTTCTCCCCGGCAGGCGTTTGAACTCATCGCCCAGGGCACGGCAGACTGGCCGCGCGCGCGCATGGCCGTGATCGGCTCCTCGCTGGGGGGCTTTTATGCCACGCGGCTGGCGCTCGAGACCGGATGCCGCGCGGTGCTGCTCAACCCGGCGGTGGACCCGGCGCGGGATCTGGCGCGCCACATCGGGGAGCAGACCGCCTGGCACGACCCGAACGAGCGCTTCTTCTTCCGGCCGGAGTATGTGGACGAGCTGCGGGCCCTGGCCTGTGGCACCCTGCCTCACCCGGAGCGGGTGCTGGCCATCGTGGCCAAGGGCGATGAAGTGCTGGACTGGCGCGAAATGGTGGCCCGCTACCCCGGGGCGCGGCTGAAGCTGCTGGAGGGCGGCGACCATGCCCTGAGCGACTTCGATGCGCACCTCGATGACATCCTCGCCCACCTGCAATTGATCTGACCCCATGGCCAAAGACAGAACCCTGTTCGCCTGCCAAGCGTGCGGTGGCACCACGCCGCGCTGGCTGGGCAAATGCCCGCATTGCGGGGCCTGGAACAGCCTGGTGGAAACCGCGGCCGAGGCCCCGAGCGCCAGCAAAAACCGGCTCAGCGCCGGCCCGAAAGGGTTGGCGCCCACGGCAGCGCTGGCCGTCCTCAGCGACATCGAGGCCACCGAAGTCGCCCGCACGCCCACGGGGCTGGGCGAGCTCGATCGGGTGCTCGGCGGCGGGGTGGTCGAAGGCGGCGTGGTGCTCATCGGCGGCGACCCGGGCATCGGCAAATCCACCTTGCTGCTGCAAGCGCTGGATGCGTTGCAGCACGCGGGGCTCGATACGCTGTACGTCACCGGCGAGGAAAGCGGCGCTCAGGTGGCGCTGCGCTCGCGCCGATTGGGGCTGGCGCGCAGCCAGGTCAAGGTGCTGGCCGAAATCCAGCTCGAAAAAATCCTCGCCACGCTCGACGCCCAGCAGCCGGCCATTGCCGTGATCGATTCGATCCAGACGCTGTATTCCGATCAATTGAGCTCCGCCCCCGGCTCGGTGGCCCAGGTGCGGGAATGCGCCGCTCACCTGACCCGGGCCGCCAAAGCCAGTGGCGTGACCATCGTGCTGGTAGGCCACGTGACCAAGGAAGGCGCGCTGGCCGGTCCCCGGGTGCTGGAACACATGGTAGACACCGTGTTGTATTTCGAGGGCGACACCCACAGCAGCTACCGGCTGATTCGCGCCATCAAAAACCGCTTCGGCGCGGTGAATGAAATCGGCGTGTTCGCCATGACGGACAAGGGCCTCAAGGGCGTGAGCAACCCGAGCGCGATTTTCCTGAGCCAGCATTCGGCCCCCGTGCCCGGCAGCTGCGTGCTGGTGACGCTGGAGGGAACGCGGCCGATGCTGGTCGAGATTCAGGCCCTGGTGGACAGCGGCGGACCCAGCCCGCGCCGCCTGTCCGTGGGGCTGGACCGCGACCGGCTGGCCATGCTGCTGGCGGTGCTGCACCGCCATGCGGGCGTGGCCTGCGCCGATCAGGACGTGTTCGTCAACGCCGTCGGCGGGGTGCGCATTGGCGAGCCGGCCGCCGATCTGGCGGTGCTGCTGGCCATCACCAGCAGCCTGCGCGGCAAGGCGCTGCCCAAGGGTTTCATCGCCTTCGGGGAAGTGGGGCTGGCCGGCGAGGTGCGCCCTGCCCCGCGTGGACAGGAGCGGCTCAAAGAAGCCGCCAAGCTGGGCTTTTCCGTGGCGGTGGTGCCCAAGGCCAATCTGCCCAAAAAACCCGATGCCGCTTGGCAAAGGGCCACCGAAGGCATGCAGATCCACCCGGTGGAGCGGGTGGAAGAGGCCCTGCAAGTGGTGCGCGGCATGGCATGAGCGCGGGTCCCGGGCTCAGCCGCCGACGGCCAGCAGCCGAAACCGCTGTACCGCCGTTTCGAGCTGACGGGCCTGATCCGACATCGTGGTGGCCGCCGCCGCCGTCTCCTCCACCAGGGCAGCGTTTTGCTGGGTGGCGTGGTCGAGTTGCCCGAGCGCGGCATTGATCTCGGCCACGCCAGTGGCTTGCTGGCTGCTGGTGGCCGTCATCTCGGCAATCAGGTCGCGCAGCCGCACCACGTCCTGAATCATCTGGCCGATGGTGGCTCCTGCCTGATCGACCTGTTGCGTGCCCGAGGCCACGGCCGAGACGCTGGCCTCGATCAACCGCTTGATCTCGCTGGCCGCCTGGGCGCTGCGCTGGGCCAGCGCCCGCACCTCGCCAGCCACGACGGCGAACCCCCGCCCGGCCTCCCCCGCCCGCGCCGCTTCCACGGCCGCATTGAGCGCCAGGATGTTGGTTTGAAAGGCAATGCCGTCGATGACACCGATGATGTCGGCGATTTTCTCGCTGCTGTGGCGTATCGTGTGCATGGTATCGACCACCTGCTGCACCGCCTGCCCGCCCAGCTGGGCCCGCTCGCCCGCCTGCGCCGACAGTTGATTGGCCGCATGCGCCGCATGGGCCGAGGCCTGGACATCGCTGGTCAGCTGCTCCATGCTGGCTGCCGTCTGCTGCAAGCTGCTGGCGGTGTGCTCGGTGCGGGCCGACAAGTCGTGATTGCCCGCGGCAATCTCCCCGGCGGCCAGGCTGATCTGCTGGGCGCTTTGGCGCACCTCCCCCACCACGCCGGCCAGTTGCGCGCGCATGGCCTCCAATGCCTGGATCAACTCGCCAAACTCGTCGCCACGCGCAGTGTCCAGCGGCTGCGACAAATCCCCACCGGCAATCGCGTGGGCACAGGCCACCGCCCGCTGCAGGGGCTGACGGATGTGGCGAATCAGGAAATAGGCTCCCAGCACGATGAAAGCCATCAGCGACAGGATCATGGATGCGCCGAACGCCAGATTGGCGCTGCGCCCGGCGCTGATGTCGGCCTGAATCGCATCCAGGGTCCGACGCTGCAAATCGGCAAAGTCCCGCAGGGATTGCAAATAGGCAACGACCTGGGAGGCATAAGCCCCTTCGATCACGGCTTGGGCGGTGGCCGCGTCGCCGGTTTCGTGCGCACGGCGGGCCTGGGCCATCGCTTCGTCAATCGCGCGTCGCTGGGCCTGTATCTGCGCCAGCGCCTCGCGTTCGGCCGGGGTATGCGCCAGGGCTTGCACGCGCGCAGCGGCTTCGGCGGCGCGGTCATTGGCCCCTGCCGCGGTGCTGCGGTACAGCGCCTCGATCAAGGGGGTGCGATCATTGAAGTGGGCCTGGGCGCGCAGCAGCTCCGTCTCGGCCAGGGCAGCCCACTGCGAGGCGGCAAACAGCTTGTCGGACTGATGCGACACCGCACGCTCGGCCGCCCGCGTGGACTGCACCGACCGGAGGATCACGCTCGTGACGACGAAGGCCAGCCCCAAGAGCAGCAACGCCACGCCCACCCACAGCTTCGTGGCCAGCTTCAGATGCTTGAAGTTCATCCCCACGCGATACACCCTCCCTTTCCCACGGAGCTTGCGACTTGACACTGTCAGCGCAGTGTAAGCATCACCACAAACCCGACAGCCTGCCGAAAACCCGCAGAAGCCCGCCTCATTTGTCGTTGCAACGACACTTTAGCACGCTTGGGGTCTTGGGTGGGAAAGCGCGGTCGGCCATGCCACCGCCAAAGCCCCTACAGGTACAATGCCTGTGGGCTTTCTTGAGCCTGGCTTTCTTTCATCGTCGATGGGTTCCCTCACCCCCATCCTGCTTCAAAAAAAAGGACTCCTCCATGACCTCCCTGCATGGCGCCGTTGAACTGCGCGCCCGTTCCGTTCTGCCGGCCCTGGTGGCCCTTCACATCACCCTCATCATCGCCAGCAACTATCTGGTGCAGCTGCCGTTCGAGCTGTGGGGGTTTCACACCACGTGGGGGGCATTCACCTTCCCGCTGATCTTCGTGGCCACCGACCTGACCGTGCGTCTGCTGGGTGAAGGCCCCGCGCGACGGGTGATTGCCCGCGTCATGCTGCCGGCGCTGCTGGCCTCCTACGTGGTGTCCGTGCTGTTTCACGAAGGCGTGTTTGCCGGCTGGGCTGCGCTGGGCGAATTCAACATGTTTGTCTTTCGCATCGCGCTGGCCAGCTTCGCGGCTTACGTGATGGGCCAATGGCTGGACATTGCCGTCTTTGCGCGGCTGCAGCGGGTGCGGGCCTGGTGGGTGGCGCCAGCGGCCTCCACCGTGCTTGGCAGCCTGCTGGATACCGTGGTGTTCTTCTCGGTGGCGTTTTACCGCAGCACCGACCCCTTCATGGCCGAGCACTGGGTGGAAATTGCCGCGGTGGACTACGCGACCAAACTGGTCATCAGCCTGCTGTGCTTCCTGCCGCTGTACGCCGTGCTGCTCAATGCGCTGGTCAAGGCGCTCAAGGCCCCACCGCCCACACCCGCAGCGGCCTGAGCCGTGGCCCGGGCGGGCATGGGCTGGGCGCAGATGCGGCCGCCCGGTACACTTGACGCTTCGCGGGCGGGCTGGACGTGGAGGCCCGCCGTTGTCCTGCCTGTCTGCCCTGAAAGTTTGTTTTGTTTGCCCTGTTCGATGAAGCCGGCAAATTTCTGACCGGCCGCGTGCTGTCTGAAGCCGAAAGCTCCCTGCAGTTGGAGTTGGAGTCTGGCAAGCGCGTCAAGGTCAAGTCGGCCAACGTGCTGCTGAAATTTGACACACCCGCGCCCGCCACGCTGATGGCCAACGCCCAGGCGCTGGCCGACCAGATCGAGCTCGACCTGGCCTGGGAGTTCGCCCCCGAGGCCGAATTCGGCTTTGCCGAGTTGGCCGCCGACTATTTCCAGGACCCGCCCACGCTGGAGCAGCAGGTCGCCGCGCTGCTGCGCCTAAGCGAGGCGCCGCACTATTTCCGCCGCGCCGGCAAGGGACGCTACAAAAAAGCGCCCGCCGACATTTTGCGCCAAGCGCTGGCCGCGATTGAGAAGAAAAAGCAGATTCAGGCCCAGATCGATGCCTGGAGCGCCGAACTGGCCGCAGGCGCCTGCCCGGAACCGATCCGCCAGCAACTCTACAAAATCCTGTTCAAACCCGACAAGAACGCGCCCGAATACAAGGCCGTGGTGCATGCGGCGCGCCACACCCACCTGGCGCCACTGGCCCTGCTGCAGCAAGCCGGCGCCATCACCAACGCCTACCAGTTCCACTGGCAGCGGTTTTTGTTTGAGCATTTTCCCCAAGGCACGGGCTTTCCCCCGCTGCAAGCCCCGGCGGTGGCCGAGGCGCTGCCGCTGGCGGGCGTGCAGGCGTTTTCGGTGGATGACTCCAGCACCACCGAAATCGACGACGCCCTGAGCGTGCAGGGGCTGGGCAGCGGGCGCGTGACCGTGGGCATCCACATCGCGGCGCCGGGGCTGGCCATCGAGCCGGGCAGCCCCATCGACGAGGTGGCGCGGCAGCGCCTGTCCACCGTGTACATGCCGGGGCACAAGGTGACCATGCTGCCCGATGCGGTGGTGCAAGCCTATACCCTGGAGGCCGGGGGGCCGCGGCCAGCGCTGTCGCTGTACCTGACGTTCGACGAAGCCGAACTGACGCTGCTGGGGCACGAGAGCCGGCTGGAGCAGGTGCCCATCGTCCACAACCTGCGGCATGACCAGCTGGACCGCGCCATCACCGCCGACTGGCTGCTGGACCCTGCCGCCGAGCCGGGGGCGCCGCTGGCCGACGACCACGCCGCGCTGCGGCCTGAACTGTCTTTCCTCTACCGGCTGGCGCTGGCCTGCAAAGCCCGGCGCGAGGCCGTGCGCGGCAAGCCCGAAACCTTCACCCGTCCGGACTACACCTTCAAGCTCGAAGGCGTGACGGCAGAGGCCCCCTGCGGCAACGAGCGCGTCGTCATTGGCACGCGGTCGCGTGGCGCCCCGCTGGACCTGATGGTGGCCGAAGCCATGATCCTGGCCAACAGCACCTGGGGCCAACTGCTGGCCGACAGCGGCGTGCCTGGCATCTACCGCAGCCAGGCGAGTTTGGCGCCCGGCGTCAAAGTGCGCATGGGCGCCAAGGCGCTGCCCCACGCGGGCATCGGCGTGCCTTGTTACGCCTGGAGCACCTCGCCCCTGCGCCGCTACACCGACCTGGTCAACCAGTGGCAGATCATCGCCTGCCTGCGACACGGCACCACCGCGGCACTGGCCGCGCCATTCAAGCCCAAGGATGCGGCATTGTTTGCCATCATCAGCGCCTTCGACGCCGCCTACACCGCCTACAACCAGTTCCAGACCGGCATGGAGCGCTACTGGACGCTGCGCTACCTGCGCCAAGAAGGCATCACCGAGCTGACGGCCACGGTCATCAAAGACAACCTGGTGCGCGCCGACACGCTGCCTCTGGTGTTTGGCGTGCTCGGGGCCGATGGGCTGCAGCGCGGCGCCCATGTGCGGGTGCGACTGGGGCAGGCAGACGACATTGCGCTCGACATCAGCGGCACGGTGATCGAGCGGCTCGATGCCCCGCCCGAGGCGCTGGACGAAGACGCCGAAGACGATTTGGCGCTCGCCAGCCCGCTGGCCATCGCGGTGGATGTGGACGAATCCGAAAGCACGGATACATCGCCACCGGCCGCGACGACTGCTAGCTGAAAACCGGCTGGCCCGCTCGGCAGAGGACGGCCGGCCGCGGGATAATCCCTCATCGTGAAGCTGATCCGCCAACTGACCACGCTGCAAATCGCGCTGACGCTGTCGGTGCTGGCCCATGCTGCGCTGCTGACGGTGCGCTTCGTCGATCCGCAGCGCTTCGACCGCGTGCTGCAGGACACGCCGCTGGAAGTCATCCTCGTCAACGCCCGCAGTGAAGACCGGCCCGAAAAGGCCCAGGCCATCGCCCAGGCCAACCTGGCAGGCGGCGGCAACGTGGAGCAGGGCCGGGCCACCTCGCCCCTGCCCCCTTCCCCCCAGGCCCGCATCGGCGAAGTGCTGGAAGAGGAGGAGCGCCGCATCGAAGCCATGAAGGAGCAGCAAAGCCGACTGCTGGCCCAGTTGCGGCAACAGCTCGCCGCCCTGCCCACCCCCGACCCGAGCGAGGCGCAGCACCCCGAGTGGCAGGAGCGCGATCAGCGCCGCCAGGCGCTGGTGCGCACGCTGGCCGAGATCGAGCGCCGCATCAATGAAGAAAACGCCCGTCCGCGCAAACGGTACATCAGCCCCTCGACCCGCGAGGAGGTGTACGCCATCTACTACGACGAGCTGCGCCGCCGCATCGAAGACCGGGGCACCCAAAACTTCCCCGAAGTGGGCGGACGCAAGCTCTACGGCGAGCTGACGATGGTGATCACGGTCAACCACGACGGCCGCGTGCTCGACACCGAGGTGGTGCAAGGCTCCGGACAGCCGGCCCTGGACAGCCGGGCCCAGGCCATCGTGCGCAGCCTGACGTTCGGCCGCTTCAGCCCCGAGATGCGGCGGCGGGCCGATCAGATCGTGGTCGTCTCGCGCTTCCGCTTCACCCGCGACGACGGCCTGCAAACCCGGCTCAGCGCCCAGTGAGGCGGCCATGCGACGGGTGTGGCGATTTCTGGGGCGCTGGATCGGGTGGCTGCTGGTGGCAGCGTTGGCGCTGCAACTGTTTTTCCTGGGGCGCATCGCGGCCATGGCCGTCTTCGATCCGGCCAGCACCACCTTCCAGCGCTCCGAAGCCTGGCGGCTGGCCACAGGCGGCGACCCTTGGCGTTGGTCTCAGACCTGGGTGCCTTACGAATCGATATCGCCCCACCTCAAGCGCGCCGTCATCGCCGCCGAAGACGCCAGCTTCTTCACCCACCGCGGCGTGGACTGGCAGGCCCTGGAAAGCGCGCGCGAGCGCAATGCCCGGCGTCAGGCCCGGGCCCAGGCCAGGGGCACCACCGCCCGCCTGGTGGGCGGCTCCACCATCACCCAGCAACTGGCCAAAAACCTGCTGCTTTCGGGAGAACGGCACATGGCCCGCAAAGGCCAGGAACTGGTGCTCGCGCTCATGCTGGAGACGCTGCTGAGCAAGGAACGCATCCTGGAGATTTACCTCAACCATGTGGAATGGGGCGAGGGCATCTTCGGTGCCGAGGCGGCCGCTCAACACTACTTTCGCAAACCGGCATCGCGCCTCAATGCCCACGAGGCCGCCCGACTCGCGGTGATGCTGCCGGCGCCCAAACGCTATCAGCGCAACCCCTATTCCAGCTACCTGAACCAGCGCACCCACACCATCGTGGCCCGCATGGGCGCCGTGCAGCTGCCATGAGAAGGTCCACCCCATGAGCATGCGCATCCTCGGCATCGACCCCGGCCTGCAATCCACCGGCTTCGGCGTAGTAGATGCCGACGGTTCCCGGCTGAGCTATGTGGCCAGTGGCACCATCCGCACCAGCCCCGACGACGGCGCCCTGCTGCCCCAGCGGCTGGGCGTGCTGTTCGACGGCATCGGCGAAGTGGTGCGGCGCTATCAGCCCACCGTGGCGGCGTGCGAGATCGTGTTCGTCAACGTCAACCCCCAGGCCACGCTGATGCTGGGGCAGGCCAGGGGCTGCTGCCTGACGGCGCTGGTGGCCAACGGCTTGCCGGTGGCCGAATACACCGCTTTGCAGCTGAAAAAAGCCGTCACCGGCCACGGCAAGGCGCACAAGGAACAGGTGCAGGAAATGGTGCGCCGGCTGCTCCATCTGCCCGGCCTACCCGGCAAGGACGCCGCCGACGCGCTGGGGCTGTGCATCACCCATGCGCAGGTCGCACGCACCACGGCCGCCATTGGCCAAGTAGGCAAGCTGCAGGCGCGCGCCCACGCGGCCTACAAGGCCGGACGCAGCTATTGAGGGCCTGGCGTTTCAGGCAATGCGGCTGAGGATGAGCACGCCGAAGAAGAAAAACGCCGCAATCAGCGTCCACTTCAGAATCACGATGCCCCAACGCCGGAAATGATCCTTGCCGGTGGCGATGTAGAAGCCAAAGCAGATGGCCGCCCCGCCGAGCAGAAAAAACATCAGGAAGCGGAACAGGAACATGGCGGCGCCTCGGGACGTGACAGACTCACCACGCCATGGCCAGTTGGGCAAAGCCCTTGGGGGCGCGGCTGTCGTGCTCGAAAGTGACGATGTCGTAGCTGTCGGGCTGCGCCAGCAAGGCGCGCAGCAGCTGGTTGTTCAGCGCGTGCCCGCTGCGGTAGGCGCTGTAGGCCGCCAGCAGCGGCTTGCCGACGATGTAGAGGTCGCCCATGGCGTCCAGGATCTTGTGCTTGGCAAATTCGTCGGCATAGCGCAAGCCATCGGCATTGAGGACTTTGACGTCATCCATCACGATGGCGTTGTCCAGCCCCCCGCCCAAAGCCAGGCCGTGTGAACGCATCATCTCCACGTCGCGGGTGAACCCGAAGGTGCGGGCACGGGCGATCTCGCGCGCGTACTGCCCCGTGCCCAGGTCGAACTCCACCCGCTGGCCCGTGGCATTGACCGCGGGGTGGTCGAACTCGATTTCAAAGGTGAGCTTGTAACCGTGATAGGGCTCCAACCGGGCCCATTTGAGCTGGCGGCCTTCGCCTTCGCGCACTTCCACCGGCTTGAGCAGGCGGATGAACCGCTTGGGCGCGGCCTGCAGTTCGATCCCGGCGCTCTGGATCAGGTACACGAACGAGGCGGCCGATCCGTCGAGGATGGGGACTTCCTCGGCCGTGATGTCCACGATGAGGTTGTCGATGCCCAGACCGGCACAGGCGCTCATGAGGTGCTCGATGGTGTGCACCTTGGCCCCCCCACGGGCAATGGTGGAAGCGAGCCGGGTGTCGGAGACGGCGGTGGCCGACACGGGGATGTCCACCGGTTCGGGCAGGTCCACCCGTCGGAACACGATGCCGGTGTCTGGCGCCGCGGGGCGCAGCGTCAGCTCCACCCGCTGACCGCTGTGCAGACCCACGCCCACGGCTTGGGTCAGGGTCTTGAGGGTGCGTTGCGCAATCATGCAGGCATTGTAGGCCGGGCATCCGGCCGTTGCAGAAAAACGTCTTCATGCCCCCGATAGGCGCTGGCCATCGGGGGGCGTCCCGTCAATCGGCCTGCTTGCGCAGAAAGGCCGGGATCTCGAAGTCGTCCATGCCGCCGGAGGACAAGGCATCCACCTTGGCCGCGGCCGATGTGCGGTCGCGCGGACGCAGCCAGACGCGCGGCACATTCAGCGGGTCGGCGCCGCCCGCGGCCACCGCCGCCCCGGCGCCGCCGACGGTGTGGGCGAGCCCGGAGCCGCCCACCGCCTGGTTGAGCGTGGGGATGTAGGGCATGTTGTCGGTGCCGGTGCGCAGGCCCTGGGCCGCGGGCGACTGCACCACCGTCAACGGCTGACGCGCCGCGCCGGCGCGGTTGAGCCCAGTGGCCACCACGGTCACGCGGATGGCGTCGCCCAGGGACTCGTCGTAGGCGGTGCCGTAAATGACGTGCGCATCCGGCGCGGCAAACGCGCGGATGGTGTTCATGGCGAGCTTGGACTCGTTGAGCTTCAAAGAGCCCTTGGCCGCGCTGATGAGCACCAGCACGCCTTTGGCGCCCTTCATGTCCACGCCCTCCAGCAGCGGGCAGGCCACGGCCTGCTCGGCCGCGATGCGGGCACGGTCCGGGCCGCTGGCCACGGCCGTGCCCATCATGGCCTTGCCGGGCTCGCCCATGACCGTGCGCACGTCCTCGAAGTCCACGTTCACCAGGGCTTCGACGTTGATGATTTCGGCAATCCCGCCGACGGCGTTCTTCAGCACGTCGTTGGCCTCGGCAAAAGCCTGGTCCTGGGTCACGTCGTCGCCCAGCACCTCCAGCAGCTTGTCGTTGAGCACGACGATGAGGGAATCGACGTTCTGCTCCAGCTCGGCCAGGCCGGCATCGGCGTTTTGCATGCGGCGGCTGCCTTCCCAGTCAAAGGGCTTGGTCACCACGCCGACGGTGAGGATGCCCATGTCCTTGGCGATTTTGGCGATCACCGGCGCTGCCCCCGTGCCGGTGCCACCGCCCATGCCCGCGGTGATGAACAGCATGTGCGCGCCGCTGATGGCTTCGCGGATGTCGGCCTCGGCCATTTCCGCGGCGGCGCGGCCTTTTTCCGGCTTGCTGCCGGCGCCCAGGCCGGTCTGCCCGAGTTGGATGACGCGGTGCGCCGCGGTGCGGGCCAGGGCCTGGGCATCGGTATTGGCGCAGATGAATTCGACGCCTTGCACATGGCTCTGGATCATGTGCTCGACCGCGTTGCTGCCGCCCCCGCCGACGCCAATCACCTTGATCTGGGTGCCCCGGTTGAACTCCTCGACTTCGATCATTTCAATGCTCATTGCTTGACTCCTTGAATGCCTGAATAACGCTGGAAAACTGCATGGGTGTACGACGGTGGCGGCTCATCCGCCCGGTGGCGCGTGCGCGTCGTGACATCGTCGGACGTGCGCCTCGCGCGGGCTGCGCCGGGCATGGCGGTGGAATCGGTGGTGGATGCATCGGACGTTCATCAGAAATTCCCCACGAACCAGTCTTTCAGACGCCCGAACGCCGAGCTGACCGTCCCGGCTTTCTGCGCCACCTTGTGGCCGCGCAAGCGGGCCAGCCTGGCCTCTTCCAACAGCCCCATGACGGTGGCCGCCCTGGGCTGGGCCACCATGTCACTGAGCACGCCGGTGTACTTGGGCATGCCGCGTCGCACGGGCTTGAGAAAGATGTCCTCGCCCAGCTCGATCATCCCCGGCATCACGGCGCTGCCACCGGTCAGCACGATGCCGCTAGACAGCAGCTCCTCGTGCCCGGAGTCGCGGATGACCCCCTGCACCAGCGCGAAGATCTCTTCCACGCGCGGCTCGATCACCCCGGCCAAGGCCTGCCGGCTGAGCATGCGCGGCCCGCGGTCGCCCAGGCCGGGCACTTCGACTTGCTGATCTGGGTCGGCCAGCAGCTGCTTGGCGCAGCCGCTTTCGACCTTGATGTCCTCGGCGTCCTTGGTGGGCGTGCGCAAGGCCATGGCGATGTCGTTGGTGATCAGGTCCCCGGCGATCGGAATGACCGCCGTGTGCCGAATGGCGCCGCCGGCGAAGATGGCCACGTCGGTGGTGCCGGCGCCGATGTCCACCAGCGCCACCCCCAGTTCCTTCTCGTCTTCGGTGAGCACGGCCTGGCTGGCTGCCAGCGGGTTGAGCATGAGCTGGTCCACCTCCAGCCCACAGCGGCGCACGCACTTGATGATGTTTTCGGCCGCGCTTTGCGCGCCGGTGACGATGTGTACCTTGGCCTCCAGGCGCACGCCGCTCATCCCGATCGGCTCTTTGACCTCCTGGCCGTCGATGACGAATTCCTGCGGCTCCACCAGCAGCAGGCGCTGGTCGGTGGAGATGTTGATGGCCTTGGCCGTCTCGATGACGCGCGCCACGTCGGCGGGCATCACTTCCTTGTCCTTGATGGCGACCATGCCCTGGGAGTTGATGCCGCGGATGTGGCTGCCGGTGATGCCGGTGTACACCCGGGCGATTCGGCAATCGGCCATCAGCTCGGCCTCTTTGAGGGCGTGCTGGATGCTTTGCACGGTGGCGTCGATGTTGACCACCACCCCGCGCTTGAGGCCGTTGCTCGGGGCCACGCCCAGGCCAGCGAGCTTGAGCGTGCCACCCGGCTGCACCTCGGCCACCACCGCCATGATCTTGGCGGTGCCGATGTCGAGTCCTACGACGATGTCTTTGTATTCCTTGGGCATGATGGGTGTGTCGTCTATCGGGTCGTGGGGGCAGCCGGACGCGCCGGCGGGGCTTCGGTCAAGGTGGTCACGCCGCGCATGCGCAGGGCGTAGCCATCGGGGTAGCGCAGGTCCGCGCTTTCGATCTCGCGCTGGCCGTAGCGCAGCGCCAGGGTGGGCAGGGTGGCGACGAATGGCTGCACGCGGCTGAGCAGGACGTCGGCATCGCCCCGGCCCAGCTCGATGCGGGCGCCGCCATCGAGCACGACCTTCCAGCTGCCGCGCGCATTGAGCTCCAGACGGTCGATCTCGCGGCCCATGCGCTCGAACACCGGCGCCAGCACCTGGTACACGGCATAGACCTGGGCGGCACGATCGATCGGCCCGCTGAGTTCGCTCCAGCGATCGGCCTGGGCGTCTTCCGGATGGGCTTCGAACACCTCGCCGTAACGGTTGACCAGCCGGCCACTGCCCGCCTCTCCCCACCAGGCCACGGCAACGTGTTCCTGGATGTGCACGCGCAGCCGGTTGGGGAACTCGCGCTGCACCACGGCGCGGCGCACCCAGGGGGCAGCCTCGAACAGGCGCTGCACCTCCTGCAAGTCCACCGTGAGGAAGGTGCCCTCCAGGCGGGGCCCCAAATGCGCGCGCAGCGTCACGGCGCTCTGATGCTCCACGTCGCCCACCACGGTGATGCCGGCCAGCGTCCATGCCGGATGGCGGGCCACCCACCAGGCCACGGCGCCCAAGCCCATGACGACGGCGACCGCGAACAAGCCGTTCGCGGCCCACCCCATGAGGCGGACATCCAGTGGAATGACGAGTGGCTTGCCGGCCATGGTCAGAGGCGTCCTTTCGTGGGCAAAGGGTTGTCCAGCGCCGCGGCAGCCAGCACATGCAGGCACAGGGCCTCGTAGCTCATGCCCACGGCGCGGGCCGACATCGGCACCAGCGAATGCCCGGTCATGCCCGGGGAGGTGTTGATCTCCAGCAGATAGGGCTGGCGCGTGGCTGCGTCGATCATCACGTCGGCCCGCGCCCAGCCGCGGCAACCCAGGGTGCGATACGCCTTGAGCACCAGGGCCTGGATGGCGGCCTCCTCGCCGGCCGGCAGATCGCACGGCACGATGTAGCGCGTCTCGTCGCTGAAGTATTTGTGCTCGTAGTCGTAATTGCCCCCGGGCGCCACGATGCGGATGACCGGCAGCGCCTGGGCTTGCGCCCCGCTGCCCAGGACGGGGCAGGTCACCTCATCGCCCTGGATGAACTGCTCGCACAGCACCTCTGGGTCGTGCCGAGCGGCCAGCGCATACGCCTCGGCGCACTGGGCCGGCTCGGTGACTTTGCTCAGTCCGATGGTCGATCCCTCGCGGGCGGGCTTGACGATCATGGGCGCGCCCAGCGCGGCCAAGGCGGCCTCGGTTTCTTGCACGCTGGCCACCTGGCGCCATTGGGGTGTGGGCAAGCCTTCGGCCTGCCAGATGCGCTTGGTCATGACCTTGTCCATGGACACGCTGGAGGCCAACACCCCTGGGCCGGTGTAGGGGATGCCCATGAGCTCCAGCGCCCCCTGCACCGTGCCGTCTTCGCCAAAGCGGCCATGCAGGGTGATGAAGGCGCGGTCGAAGCCCTCGCGCTGCAAGTCGGCCAGAGGCCGCTGGGCCGGGTCGAAGGCATGGGCATCCACGCCCTGGGATTGGAGGGCCTGCAACACGCCCGCGCCCGACATGAGGGAGACTTCGCGCTCGGCGGAATGCCCGCCCATGAGCACGGCCACTTTGCCCAGGGCTCGGGGATCGATGGTGTGATTGACGTTCATGCGTTGACCTCTGGATGCGTGGTGGCGGGGGCCATGGCCACCACCTGGGCCGCCACGGCGCCGATGGAGCCCGCCCCCATGCAAAGCACCACATCGCCGTCGCGGGCGTTGTCCAAAATGGCTTGCGGCATGGCGGCGATGTCGTCCACGAAGACCGGCTCGACTTTGCCCGCCACCCGCAGCGCGCGGGCCAGGGCGCGGCCATCGGCGGCCACGATCGGGGTTTCGCCCGCCGGATACACCTCGGCCAGCAACACCGCGTCGGCCTGGCCCATGACCTTGACGAAGTCTTCGAAACAATCGCGGGTGCGGGTATAGCGGTGGGGCTGAAATGCCAGCACCAAGCGCCGCCCCGGAAACGCCCCGCGCGCCGCGGCCATGGTGGCGGCCATCTCCACGGGGTGGTGCCCGTAGTCATCGACCAGGGTAATGCGGCCACCGCCAGGCAGCGCGGCCTCGCCGTGCCGCTGAAAGCGCCGGCCCACACCCTTGAAGCTGGCCAGCGCCTGCAACACGGCCTCATCCGGGATGTTGAGCTCCACCGCCACGGCGATGGCGGCCAACGCATTGAGCACGTTGTGCTGACCCGGCAGGTTGAGCACCACATCCAGATCGGGCAGGGCCACGCCATTGCGGCGCTGCACCCGGAAGTGCATCTGGGCGCCCACGGCGCGGATGTCGGTGGCACGCACCTGGGCATCGTCGCTCAGGCCATAGCTGGTGATCGGGCGTTGGATCTCGCCCAGAAGCCCGCGGATGGTGGGGTCGTCCACGCACACGATGGCTGCGCCATAAAACGGCATGCGATGCAAAAAGTCCACAAACGCCTGTTTCAGCCGAGCAAAGTCATGGCCGTAGGTGTCCATGTGGTCGGCATCGATGTTGGTGACGACCGCCATGACCGGCAACAGGTTCAGGAACGACGCATCGGACTCGTCGGCTTCCACCACGATGTATTCGCCCTGCCCCAGCCGCGCGTTCGCGCCGGCGCTGTTGAGCCGCCCCCCGATGACGAAGGTCGGATCCAGCCCGGCAGCGGCCAGCACGCTGGCCACCAGGCTGGTGGTGGTGGTTTTGCCATGGGTGCCGGCAATCGCAATGCCGGTGCGCATGCGCATCAGCTCGGCCAGCATGATGGCGCGCGGCACCACCGGCAACAGCCGGGCCTGGGCGGCCACCACCTCGGGGTTGTCGGGCTTGACGGCGGTGGAGGTGACGATGCAGTCGGCCCCCTCGATGTGGGCCGCATCGTGCCCGATATGGATGCGCGCGCCCAGCTGGCGCAGCCGCTGCGTGGTGGGGCCATCGGCCAGGTCGCTGCCGGAAATGGCGTAGCCCTGGTTGAGCAGCACCTCGGCGATGCCGCTCATGCCGGCGCCGCCGATGCCCACGAAATGGATGTGTCGGATCGCGTGTTTCATGCAGAGCCTCCGTTCGAGGCAGAGAGGGTCATGCCGGCCAATTCGCCACAGGCCCGCACCATCGCATCGACCGCGCCGGTCTGCGCCAAGGCACGGGCCCGCTCGGCGCGGGCCTGCAAATCGCGGCGCTCCAGGCCGCGCAACAGATCGGCCAGCCGCTGGGGGCTGAGTTCGGTCTGCGGCAACAGCCAGGCCGCGCCGGCTTCCACCAGGAAGCGGGCGTTGTGGGTCTGGTGATCGTCCACCGCGTGGGGGAAGGGCACGAAGATGGCGGCCGCGCCCACCGCGGCCAGTTCGGTCACGGTGCTGGCCCCGGCACGGGCGATCACCACATCGGCTGCGGCAAAAGCCGCCGCCGTGTCTTGGATGAAGGGGGTCAGCCGGGCTTGCACACCCGCGGCTTCGTAGGCCTGGCGCAGCGCCTCGATCTGTTTTTCCCCGCTTTGGTGAGTGACCTCGGGGCGCTGCGCTGGCGGCAGCAAGGCCAGCGCCTGCGGCACCGTGTCGTTGAGGGCTTTGGCCCCCAGGCTGCCGCCGACGACCAGCACCCTCAGCGGCCCGCTGCGGCCTGCGAAGCGCCGCGCCGGCTCGGGCTGATGCAGGAACTCGGCCCGAAGCGGATTTCCAATCCACTGCCCCTTGGCCAGAGCCCGGGGGTAAGCGGTGAAGACCCGGTCGGCCACGCCCGCCAGCACCTTGTTGGCCAAGCCAGCAACGGAATTTTGCTCATGCAGCACCAGCGGCTTGCCCGCCAGCACGGCCATCATGCCACCGGGGAAAGTGATGTAGCCGCCCAGGCCCAGCACCACATCGGGGCGCACCCGGCGCACCACACGCCAGCTCTGCCAGAACGCGCGCAACAGCCGCAACGGCAACAGGGCCAGCGTCAGAGCGCCTTTGCCACGCACGCCGCCGAACGCCACCGGCTCGAAAGCGAAGCCGCGCGGTGGCACCAGGCGCGCCTCCATGCTGTCAGGCGCTCCCAGCCAATGCACGCGCCAGCCCTGGGCACGCAGCGCCTCGGCCACGGCCAGGCCCGGGAAGATGTGGCCTCCCGTGCCACCGGCCATGACCAACGCGCAGGGAGTTCGGTTCATACACGGCCTCCGTGCATGAGTGCCCCGCTGCGCTGGGCGCACGCTGACCGCGTGCTTTTCAGGTTTTGGCGATACCGAAAACTCATACACGGCCTCCGTGCATGAGTGCCCCGCTGCGCTGGGCGCACGCTGACCGCGTGCTTTTTCAGGTTTTGGCGATACCGAAAACTCATACACGGCCTCCGTGCATGAGTGCCCCGCTGCGCTGGGCGCACGCTGACCGCGTGCTTTTTCAGGTTTTGGCGATACCGAAAACTCATACACGGCCTCCGTGCATGAGTTTTCGGTTTTCATGGTCGATGCGCAGGACGATGGCGATGGCGATCATGTTCATCAGGATGGCGGAGCCGCCGTAGCTCATGAAAGGCAGCGTCAGGCCCTTGGTGGGCAGCGCGCCGAGGTTGACGCCGATGTTGATGAAAGCCTGAAAGCCGATCCACAGGCCAATGCCCTGGGCCACCAGGCCGGCAAACACCTGGTCCAGGGCGATGGCCTGGCGGCCGATCTGCATGATGCGACGCACCATCCACATGAACAGGGCGATCAGGACCAACACCCCCACCAGGCCAAACTCTTCGCCGATGACGGCCAGCAGAAAATCGGTGTGCGCCTCGGGCAGCCAGTGCAGCTTCTCGACGCTGCCCCCCAGGCCCACGCCAAACCATTCGCCGCGCCCGAAAGCGATGAGGGCGTGGGACAGTTGGTAGCCTTTGCCAAGGGCGTGCTCGGCGCTGAAGGGGTCGAGGTAGGCAAACACACGCTCGCGACGCCAGGGCGAACTGAGGATGAGCACGGCAAACACCGCCGTCAGCAGGCCCGCGATCAGGAAGAACATGCGGGCATTGACGCCGCCCAGGAACAAAATGCCCATGGCGATGACGGCAATCACGATGAATGCCCCCATGTCAGGCTGCAACAGCAGCAGGAATCCGGCCAGCGCCAGCGCCACCCCCATCGGCGCCACGGCGCGGAAGAACCGCTCCTTCACCTCCATGCGGCGCACCATGTAGCCGGCCGCATACATCACCATGGCCAGCTTGGCCAGTTCGGATGGCTGGAAGTTCATCACTCCGAGCGGAATCCAGCGCCGTGCGCCGTTGACCCCTTTGCCAATGAAGGGAATGAGCACGATCACCAACAGCACCAGGGCGCCAAAGAACAGCCAAGGCGACGCCTTTTCCCAACGCTTGAGCGGCACCTGAAACGCCAGCAGGCCTGCGACGGCGCCGATGCAGATGGCAATGGCATGGCGGATGACGAAGTGCTCATGGCTGTAGTTGCGGAAACGCGGGTTGTCGGGCAGCGCGATCGAGGCCGAATACACCATCACCAGGCCCCAGCACAGCAGCGCGACGACCACCCACAGCAAGGGTTGGTCAAAGCCCATGTCGCGCACGACGGTGGTGCGGCTGCGTGCATAGTCGCGGCTGCTCAGTCGCACGGGCAGCTCACCGCTTTCAGCCTGGGCCGTGCTGGCCGCGCGTCCAAGTCCCCAACTGCTGAGCAGCCGGGCCAGGGGATGGGGCAGACGGGGCTGGTTCATGCCGGCGTGCCCTCCGCTTGCTGGAGTTCGCGCACCGTCTCCACGAACACGGCGGCGCGGTGCGCGTAGTCACGGAACATGTCGAGGCTGGCGCAGGCCGGCGACAGCAGCACCGCGTCGCCCGGCTGGGCCTGTGTCGCGCACCAGCGCACGGCCTCGGGCAGGCTGGCGCAATCCGTCATGGGCACGCCGGTGGGCGCCAGCACCGCACGCAACGCGGCGGCGTCGCGCCCGATGAGCGCCACGGCGCGGACATGACGCGCCACGGCCGGCGCCAGGGGCGCGAAATCCTGCCCCTTGCCGTCGCCGCCGAGGATGACCACCAGGCGCCGCTCGGCCCCCAGGCCGTTGATGGCGGCCAGCGTCGCGCCCACGTTGGTGCCTTTGCTGTCGTCGATGTACTCCACGTCGCGCACGATGGCCACCGGCTCGACGCGGTGCGGCTCGCCACGGTACTCGCGCAGGCCGTGCAGCATCGGGGCCAATGGCGCACCGGCAGCGGTGGCCAGCGCCAGCGCCGCCAGGGCGTTGCTGGCATTGTGCCGGCCCCGGATGCGCAGCGCCTCGGCCGGCATGAGTCGCTGCAGATAGACCTCTTCCTCGTCGGTTGCCGTGCGCCCTTTGCGGCGCGTGTCGTCCTGCGGCAAGGCGCGCACCAGCCAGGTCATGCCGTTGACCGTCTCCAGGCCCCAATCGCCCGGGCGTCGGGGGCCATCGGTGCCAAACGTCACGAACGGGCGCCCCGGCTCGGTGCGCGTGCGCCCCCCTTCGCGCACGGTCACGGGTGAGGGCTGCCAGCCCATGACGATCTCATCATCCCGATTGAGCACCATGAGTGCCGTGCGTCCAAACACCCGTCGCTTGGCTTCGGCGTAGGCCGCCATGCTGCCGTGCCAATCGAGATGATCCTGACTCAGGTTGAGCACGGTGGCCGCCGTGGGCTCGAAATCCTCCACGCCATCGAGCTGAAAGCTCGACAGCTCCAGGACCCAGGCCTGGGGCAGTTCCCCGGTGGCGAGCGCCTGGCGCAGCTCATCGAGCAGCGTGGGGCCGATGTTGCCGGCCAAACCCACGGACCAGCCGGCCTCGCGCAACAAATGCGCGGTCAAGGCGGTGGTGGTGGTCTTGCCATTGGTGCCGGTGATGGCCAGCACCACCGGCCGGTAGGGCACGGGGTGGTCGGCCTGCGGCTCTGGCTCGGCCTGCCGCGCCGGGGCTGCCAACGCCCGCAGCGCCTGCGCAAACAGGCTCAACTCACCCACCACCGGCACCCCCACGGCCCGGGCAGCCGCCAGCACATCCTGCATCTGGGCGGGCGCAATGCCGGGGCTGCGGCAAACCATCGCCCAGGGGGCCGAGGCCCACAACGCGGCATCGAAAGCGCTGCACACGATGCGCGCCGACGGCCATTCCTGCATGAGTGGGGCGGCCTGTGGCGGAGTTGGACGGGTGTCGGCCACCGTCACGCGGGCACCGGCGAGCGCGCACCAACGCGCCATGGCCAGGCCCGAGGCCCCCAGCCCCAGCACCAGCACATGGCGATCGTTCAGCGGCGGCAAGGCGTGTTTCATCGCAGCTTCAGGGTGGACAAGCCGATCAGGCACAGCAGCATGGTGATGATCCAGAAGCGCACGACGACCTGCGTCTCGCGCCAGCCGGACTTCTCGAAGTGGTGGTGCAGTGGCGCCATCTTGAACAGGCGCCGGCCTTCGCCGTAGCAGCGTTTGGTGTACTTGAACCAAGTCACTTGCAGCATCACCGAGACGGCCGACGCCACGAAGATCCCGCCCATGATGGCCAGCACGATTTCCTGGCGCACGATCACGGCGATGGTGCCCAATGCCGCCCCCAGGGCCAGCGCGCCGACATCGCCCATGAACACCTGCGCCGGATAGGCGTTGAACCACAGAAAGGCCAGCCCCGCGCCGGCCATCGCGGCGCAGAAGATCAGCACCTCGCCCGTGCCGGGGATGTGGGGCAACAGCAGATAGCGGGCGAACACGGCATTGCCCGTCACGTAGGCAAACACCCCCAGCGCCGAGCCGACCATCACCACCGGCATGATGGCCAGGCCGTCGAGCCCGTCGGTGAGGTTGACGGCATTGCTGGCGCCGACGATGACCAGATACGTCAGCACCACGAAACCCAACACGCCCAAGGGGTAGCTGACCTCTTTGAAGAAGGGCACCATCAGGCCCGCCTGATCCGGCAAATCAATGCTGAACCCCGACTTCACCCACTCCAGAAACAGGCGGAACACCCGCTCGTTAGACCCTTCGGAAATGGCAAACACCAGATAAAACGCGGCCAGCAGCCCGATGACGGACTGCCAGAAATACTTCTCGCGCGAGCGCATGCCCTCCGGATCTTTGTGCACGACCTTGCGCCAGTCATCCACCCAGCCAATGGCGCCAAACCCCAGCGTCACGACCAGCACGATCCAGACGAAGCGGTTGCTCCAGTCGAACCACAGCAGGGTCGAGACGGTGATGGCAAACAGCACCAGCACCCCGCCCATGGTGGGGGTGCCGCTTTTGCTCAGATGGGTCTGCATGCCGTAGCCCCGAATGGGCTGACCGATCTTGAGCTCGGTCAGGCGGCGGATGAAGTAGGGCCCCACCGCCACCCCAACGAGCAGGGCCGTCATCGCGGCCATGACGGCGCGGAACGTGAGGTACTGGAACACCCGCAGAAAACCCAACTCGGGGCTGAGTCCCTGGAGCCAGAGGGCCAGACTAGGCAGCATGGGACGATCCCTCCTGTGTGGCAGCGGTCAGGGCTTGCACCAGCCGCTCCATGCGCATGAAGCGCGATCCTTTGACGAGTACGCTGCCGGCTTGCGGCAGCAACGACAGGGCGTCGGCGAGCAGATCGTCGAAAACGGCATGGTGCCGCAGCCGCCCTTGCTCGCCGCCACCGATCGCAGCGGCGGCCTGGGCCATCCAATGGCCAGTGGTCAGGATGTGTTCGATCCCCTGGTCCAGCGCATGACGCAGCACCTCCTGGTGGAACGCCAGCCCCTGCTCGCCCACTTCGCCCATGTCGCCCAGCGCCAGAATGCGGGGTGCTGGCAACTCGGCCAGCACATCGATGGCCGCGCGCACGGAGTCGGGGTTGGCGTTGTAGCTGTCATCCACCAACGTGAGCACGCCGCCCTGGACCGGCAGAGAAAGCGCCCGCGAACGCCCGGCCACGGCCTCAAACGCCGCCAGACCGCGGGCGATGGCGTCTGGCGCAACGCCGGCGGCCAACGCACACGCCGTCGCGGCCAGGGCATTGCGCACGTTGTGGCGCCCGGCCACCCGCAAACGGGTCGAGAACGAGCCCGCAGGCGTGGTCACGGCCAACGCCCAGGCCCCGCCTTCCCACTGCGCCTGCGCATGCACGTCGGCGCCCGCCGCGGCCTCGCCGAAGGTCAGCACCCGGCGGCTGCCAGCCAGGTCGCGCCACAAGGCCGTGAAGGCATCGGCGGCGGGGAACACCGCCGTGCCATCCGGGGGCAAAGCGGCAAAGACGCTGCCGTTCTCCTGGGCCACCGCCTCCACCGTGGCCATGAATTCCTGGTGCTCGCGCTGCGCGTTGTTGACCAGCGCCACCGTGGGCCGGGCCATGTGCGCCAGCACCGCGATTTCACCCGGGTGGTTCATGCCGAGTTCGACCACCGCCAACCGGTCTGTCGGCCGCAGCCGCAGCAGCGTCAGCGGCACGCCGATGTCGTTGTTGAAATTGCCTTGCGTCGCCAGCGTGGCCTCGCCCGCGGCCGCGCGCAAGATGGCCGCGATCATTTGGGTCACGGTGGTTTTGCCGTTGCTGCCGGTCACGGCCACCAGGGGCAGTTCGAACTGGGCGCGCCAGCGGGCGGCCAGCTCGCCCAAGGCGCGCCGGGCATCGGGCACCTCCACGCCCCCCAGGCCCGCAGCGGCCAGCCCGCGCTCGGCGATGGCCCCCACGGCCCCGGCTGCGCGCGCCTGAGGCAGAAATTCATGGGCATCGAAGCGCTCGCCGCGCAGCGCCACGAACAGATCGCCGGGTTGCAGGCTGCGCGTGTCGGTGTGCACGCGCCGAACCGGGCCGCTCAAGGGGCCCACCACACGGGCGCCGCCGAGTTCAGCCAGCAGCAGGTCCAAGGCCCGGGTCATGCCTGCCCCCCTGACTGTTGCGCCTGCCAGCGGGCCTGCAGCGCCAGACGGCCCTGCACCACGTCGGAAAACGGACGCCGTTCGCCAGCCACTTCCTGATAGTCCTCGTGCCCCTTGCCGGCCAGCAGGATCACATCACGGGCATCGGCCATCTGCACGGCTTCACGGATGGCTTCGGCGCGATCGGGCTCGACGATGGCGCGGACCGGCTCGGTCAAGCCGGCCTGCATGTCGAGGAGGATCTGCAACGGGTCTTCGCTGCGCGGGTTGTCGCTGGTCAGCACCAACCGGGCCGCCTCGCGCTCGGCGGCGGCGGCCATCAACGGGCGCTTGGTGCGGTCGCGGTCGCCCCCGCAGCCAAACACGCACCACAACCGTCCGCCCCGGTGCGCGGCCAGCGGCTGCAGCGCGCGCAAGGCTTTTTCCAAGGCATCGGGGGTGTGGGCGTAGTCCACCAGCACCAACGGCAGCTCGGCCGGTCCATCGGTCCAGGCCGCGTGCATGCGCCCGGGCACCGCTGTCAGGGCATGGCTGGCTTGGGCGGCGGCCTGCAGCGTCACGCCGCCGGCACGCAACACCGCCAGCGCGCACAGCAGGTTGCACAGGTTGTAGTCCCCCACCACGCCGAGCGACATGGCCACCCGCTCCGCGCTGGGCAGTTCCTCGACCACGAAATGCAGACCGGTCGCGGTCCAGGCGCGTTCGACCACGCGCAAGCGGGCATCGTGATGCCGGGCTCCGGCCTCGTCCACCGAAACCGTCCACACATCCAGGGCTGGCGCGCGGCCAGCCAGCTCGTCGGCCAGCTCGCGCCCGCGGGCATCGTCCAGATTCACCACCGCCACCTGCAAACCGGGCCAGTCGAACAGGGCCTTCTTGGCCGCCCAGTAGGCCTCCATGGTGCCGTGATAGTCCAGATGGTCCTGGCTGAGGTTGGTGAATACGGCGGTGTGCAATTGCAGGCCGTTGAGGCGGCCTTCCTCGATGCCGATGGAGGAAGCCTCCATCACCGCCGTGCGCCGGCCTTCCTGGACGAATCGGGCCAGCAAGGCTTGCAGCGTCGTGGGGTCGGGCGTGGTAAAGCCGGTGGGCTCAAGCGCGCCCCCCGGCACACCCGCGCCCAGGGTGCCGATCAACCCCGCTTCATCCCCCACGGCGGCCAGCCATTGGGCGCACCACCAGGCGGTGGAGGTCTTGCCATTGGTGCCGGTGACGGCCACGGTGCGCAGCCGTTGCGAGGGGTGGCGGTAAAAGCCGCTGGCCATCTCCCCGGCCAGCCGTTTGAGTCCCGGCAAAGCGGCCACCCGCTCGTCGGTGAAGCCCCACACCTCGGCACCTTCGGCCTCGATGAGGCAGGCCACGGCACCGGCTCGCAGGCTGGCATTGACGAAGCGGCGGCCATCCTGCCCGCTGCCGGGCCAGGCCACGAACGCGTCGCCCGGTGCCAGTTGGCGGCTGTCGCACACCAGCCGCTGCGCCTGCAGGGCCTGGAGCCACTGCACGGCTTCGGACACACTCGACAAGTGCCGCATCAGAGAAGCTCCTCCACGATCTCTTCGGCCACGATGTGGGGCCGCACGCTCATGTCGGGCGGCACGCCCAGCACGCGCAAGGTCTGCTGAACGGTGGCGCTGAACACGGGCGCGGCCACCACGCCGCCGAAATATTGGCCATTGCTGGGCTCGTCGATCATCACCGCCACCACCACCCGGGGCGACTCCACCGGCGCCAAACCCACGAAAAAGCTGCGATAGCGCCGCGCCGCATAGCCCTTGCCTTCCTGCACCCGGGCGGTGCCGGTCTTGCCGCCGACCGAATAGCCCACGGTCTGCGCCCGCTGCGCCGTGCCGCCGGGGCCGGTGGCCATCGCCAGCATGCGCCGCACCGCCAAGGCGTTCTTTTCGCTGAACACCGGCACGCCTTTGGCCTTCTCGTCGCTGCGCAGCAGCGTCACCGGCACCAGTTGGCCATCGCGCGCGAACACGGTGTACGCCTGGGCCAACTGGAACAGCGATGTGGACAGGCCATAGCCGTAGCTCATGGTCGCCTGCTCCACCGGGCGCCAGGTCTTGTAGGAGCGCAGGCGGCCGCTGACCGCGCCCGGAAACGGCACTTGCGGCTTCTGGCCAAAACCGGCCTGCACATAGGTCTCCCACATGTCGCGGGCCGGCATTTGCATGGCCAAGCGCACCGTGCCCACGTTGCTGGACTTCTGGATCACTTCGTTGACGGTCAGTGGGCCGTGGTCCTTGACGTCGCTGATGGTGAAGCCGCCCATGGTCATGCGGCCGCGCCCGGTATCGATGACGGTCTCGGGCTGGACCAGCCCGCGTTCCAGCGCCAAGGCGGCAATGAAGGGCTTGACGGTCGAGCCGGGCTCGAACGTGTCGGTGAGCGCGCGGTTGCGCAGTTGCTCGCCACTGAGGTGGCGCCGCACGTTGGGGTTGTAGCTCGGGTAGTTGGCCAACGCCAGCACCTCGCCGGTGACGGCGTCCAGCACCACGATGCTACCGCCGCGGGCTTTGTGCTCGCGCACCGCTTCGCGCAGGCGCTCGTACGCGAAGAACTGGATCTTGCTGTCGATCGAGAGCTGGATGTCCTGTCCATCGACCGGTGGAATGGCCTCCCGCACGTCCTCGATCACGCGGCCCAGACGGTCGCGGATGACACGGCGCGAGCCCGGCCGCCCCGACAAGCGCTCGTTGAAGGCCAGCTCGATCCCCTCCTGACCCACGTCTTCCACATTGGTGAAGCCCACCACATGGGCCGCCGCTTCCCCTTCGGGATACTGGCGCTTGTATTCCTTGCGCAGGTACACCCCCCGAATGCCGAGGTCGCGCACCTGCAGCGCGATGGGCTCGTCCACCTGCCGCCGCACCCACACGAAAGTGGGATGGGCATCGAGGCGGCGGTTGAGCTCGGCCATCGACATGCCGAGCAGACGGGCCATCTCGGGCAGCTTGGGGTGCTGGCGGTCGATGTCTTCCGGGATGGCCCAGACGCTCTGCGCCACCACGCTGGTGGCCAGGATGAGGCCATTGCGATCCAGCACGCGGCCCCGGTTGGCCGGCAGTTCCAGCGTGCGGGCAAACCGCACTTCGCCTTGGCGCTGATAAAACTCGTTGCCCCACACTTGCACATAGGCGGCGCGGCCCGCCAGGGCCAGAAACGCCAGCGCGAAACCGGCCACGATGAGGCGGCTGCGCCACACCGGCGTGGCGCTGGTCAGCAGCGGGCTGGAGCCGTAGGTGATGCCGCGCTTCATGGCCGCCCCCCGGGCTGCGCCGCCGGTCCCAGCAGGCGCTGCACCTGACCGGTGGCCGCACCATCGGCGCCGGACTGCGCAGGCAGCGCCACGTATTCGGTGATCCCCGGATGCGCCGGACGCATCTGGAGCTGGCGCACCGCAATCTGTTGCACCCGCGCGGGCGTGGCCTGGGCGCGCTTTTGCACCACCAGCTGTTCATGATCGGCCGCCAGCCGGTCGCCCACCGCGCGGGCCCGCTCCATCGCCACATACAGGCGGCGCGACTCGTATTGCAGGTGCACCAGGTAAAACGCGCTGGCCAGCACCGCGAGCAACAACACCAGATTGAGCCGCGTCATGGCCGCCCCTCCACTGGCGCTGACGTGCGGCAGGCCACGCGCATGACGGCACTGCGGGCACGCGGATTGGCCGCCACCTCGGCCTCCGAAGGCATCACCCGCCGCACCTGCTCCAGCAGGGTCGGCCGCGGCGCGGCAAACGGGGCGCGGCGGTCATACGCCGCCTTGGCGTGCTGTGCCATGAACTGTTTGGTGATGCGGTCCTCCAGCGAGTGGAAACTGATCACCACCAGCCAGCCCCCGGGCCTGAGCACCCGCAGGCTGGCGCTCAACGCTTGTTGCAGCTCCTCAAGCTCGGCGTTGATGAAAATCCGAAGAGCCTGAAATGTGCGCGTTGCAGGGTCCTTGCCCGGCTCGCGGGTTTTGACCGCGCCAGCCACGATTTCGGCCAGCTCAGCGGTGGTTCGAACAGGGCCCCGTTCCTGTCGGCGACGATCAATCGCCTTTGCAATCTGTGGAGCAAACCGTTCTTCGCCGTATTCACGAATCACCTCCGCCATCTGGGCAATATTGGCATCGGCCAGCCACTCGGCCACGCTCATGCCCCGCGTGGGGTCCATGCGCATGTCCAGCGGCCCGTCGTGCCGGAAGGAAAACCCCCGCGTGGGGTCGTCGAGCTGGGGCGAACTCACCCCCAGGTCCATGAGAATGCCGTCCGCGCTGGCCGCGGGCAGTTCGGCCAGCGCCTTGAAGCCCTCGTGCCGCACCGCCACCCGTGCATCGGCGCTGGCCAAGGCCTGCGCCACCTCGATGGCTTGCGGGTCTTTGTCGAACACCGTCAGGCGCCCCAACGGCGACAGCCGCGACAGGATCAGCCGCGCATGTCCGCCGCGCCCGAAGGTCGCATCGATGTAGTGGCCGTCTGGTTGGATGTGAAGGGCTTCGACCGCTTCGTTCAACAAGACGGTGCAATGTGTGTAGGACGCTTGCACCGTCGAACCTCAGAAAGAGAAGTCCTTGAGGGCATCGGGCAGTTCGCCCTGCATGGCCTCGGCCTCCTGGGCCGCGTAGGCTTGGGCGTCCCAGAGCTCGAAATGGTTGCCCATGCCCAGCAGGATGGCTTCTTTGCTCAGGCCCGCGGCGGCGCGCAGCTCGGGCGAGATCAACACCCGGCCAGCGGCATCCATCTCGCAGTCCATCGCGTTGCCCAGAAAGATGCGTTTCCACCACTGCGCCGACATGGGCAGCGCCGCGATGCGCTCGCGGAATTTTTCCCATTCGTTGCGCGGAAACACCATCAGGCAGCCGTGCGGATGCTTGGTGACGGTGAGTTGCCCGCCGGCCGTGGCGCTCAGGACGTCACGATACCGGGTCGGCACGGAAAGCCGCCCCTTGGCATCGAGACTGAGAGAGGAAGCACCTTGGAACACGGTCGTCAGGCCCTAAAACCCACTTTTCACCACTTAATGACACTTTTTTCCACTGTATCACCAAATGGGCGCGCCGAACAACCCGAGGTCGAGTTTTTTTGAATGAAATCAAAGACTTAGCGCCAAAAATCAAAGCCAATGCGGACCAAAAGTCCTCAATAAAATAAGGACTTAGCCGGCGTTATGGAAGTGATTTATGAGATTGAGGGCGCTGCTCGGGTGACGCCGCGAGCCGATGAACGGCAGGTTCAGACCAGCGGGGGATCGCTGGCCGGCGGCGCAGGGTCGAGCGGCGCCAGTTCGCGGCTGAGTACACGGTTCATCTGGGTGAAAAGCCGTAAACGGCGCGTGGCATCGCGCAGATGGTCGGCGATGCGCTTGGCAATCGCCAGCAGCAGCCGCGCGCCGACGCGCGGATCGTCTTCGATCAGGCGCACGAGGGCTTCACGCCCCAATTCGGCAGCGAGGATGTCGGTGTGGGCCACGCAACTGGCCGAGCGCGGCGCCCCATCGAGCAGGCCCAGCTCGCCAATCAAGCTGCCCGGCCCCATGAGCCGCACCACCATGTCGGCCTCGCCCTGCCCCAGATCGGTGTTTTCGACAGACAACTCCCCATCGAGGATGAGTAGCATGTGGTCGCTGCCGGCCGACTCCCCTTCGCGAACAAAGACCGTGCCCGCCTCGATGACGCGCAGCCGCATGCGATCGACGACCTGCAGCGCATCGTCGAAGCTCAATTCCCCCAGCGCAGAGGGTGTGATGAGGAGCCGGGCCGCCAGCTCCCGCAATTGGCCAATGTCTTGATTCAAAGGGATCCACCGTCGTAGGCCGACAGTGTATCAATCCGCCGGCGGGGTCACTGCGCTGAAATCACTGCGCTGGATTCAGGGCCGGCGCAGTTCCAACACCTCCAGGGCCACCCCGGGGCGGGGCTGGGGAAATTCGAGCCGCAGGCGCTCCTCCAACGGGCTGACGGCCACAGCCACCTGGCGTGCGCTGGCGTCGATGTAGAGCAGTTCGCGGTCGCTGCGCGGATAGAGGCGCCCGCGCGTGCGCCAAGAGCCGCCGCGTTTTTCCAGCATCAGCCCCTGGGCGTCTTCGGTGACACGGCAATCGCCCCAGGGGAACAGCCGAACCGGCTCGGCTTCGCTGAGCCGCACGGCACGGCACCGCCATGGGCCGGTGAAATCTTCCCCCAACCAAACGCGGGGATGGCCGTCGAGCACATGAGCGAGTTCGTCCAACGCCTCAGCCGGCGCATGCAGATTCGCATGGGCCACGGCCCGGGCGCGGTGTTCCTCCCACTGGTCGATACGGGCTTGATCGGCCGTTGACAGGCGTGGCGCGGGTTCGGCCCAGGCCGAGCCGACGGCCATCAGGGCGGCGGCCAGCGCCGCCAGCAAAGGCTGGGTGGTCATGGTTCGTCCTCCTGTGAATCAGCGGTCAGCGAGGCCCCACCGTCAGCGCCACCAACGCATACAGGGGCGCGCCGGTCCAGGGCAGGCACAGCGTCTCGGCGGCCCAGCCCATCCAGCCGTAGCACTCAGAGACGCTGCGCGACTCGGCGATCCTCAGACGCGGGTGGATGTGCAGAAGTTCATCGATCTGGTGCAATCCCCAATGAAATTCGGCCCCCGTGCGGCCCACGCTCAGGCTGTGCCTGGCTTGCCCGACCCCCACATGGGAAATGGCGTCCAGCGCCAGCACCGATCCGGCGGGCGCCCGATCGGCAAACTCGGCCAGAATGGCCCGCACCCGGGGCGGAGACAGGTACATCAGCACCCCCTCGCAGACGAGGAACAGCGGCTGGCCATCGTCCAAGCGCGACAGCGACAGCGCCTCCCACCAGCCCGGCCGGGTGAGGTCCACGGCGGCATTGAGGCGGCGTTCCCGAGCCGGCGGCAGCAGGGTGTGCCGCAACTGGCAGACTTCGGGCAGATCGGCGTCGATCCAGCGGTTGGTGCCGACGTCCAACCACTGAAAGTAGTGCGACAGCCCGCAACCCAAGGCCACGCCGGTGGCTTCGGGGTGACGCTGGAAAAACGCCCCGGCCCACCCTTTGATCAGGCGGGTGCGCCACAACACGTTGAGCACGGCCACGCGGTCCTGCAGCATGGGACGCCAATCGGTCTGCAGGCAGTCCAGCAAATGCCGTGCATCATGATCCTGGCAGTCCAACCAGGGGTAGAGCCGGGCCCCGTGCGCACGGGCGGCCAGCGGAATCAGCAGCGTGCTGGGCACGGCGGGCAACTGGGTCTGACGGACCCGGCAATCCGCAATCACCTCCCCGGGCGGGCAGTGCGTACGGCCGCAGGAACGGATGGAAACTGACATGATGCCTCCGCTGGACAGGCCCGCGGGGCAAAGGTTCCTCCCATCGCCCTGCCCGGGCTCACCCTGGACCGTACCATGCCCGATGCCCACGGCACATGGGGTTAGCCCTCAAAGCGCCCGCAGGCAGCGCCTTGGGGGCCCATGGCGGCGTCAGAGGATGTAGCGCGACAGGTCCTCGTTGCGGCTCAACGCCGCCAGGCGGGCATCGACATAGGCCGCATCCACGGTCACGGTCTGCCCGCTGAGCCGGGCGGCATCGAAGCTCACCTCGTCGAGCAGGTGCTCCATGACCGTGGAGAGGCGGCGGGCGCCGATGTTCTCGGTGCGCTCGTTGACCTCGTGCGCGATCTGCGCCAACCGGGTGATGCCTTCGGGCGTGAACTCCAGCCGAACCCCCTCGGTGGCCAGCAGCGCCTGGTACTGGCGCACCAGGCTGGCGTGGGTCTGCGTGAGGATGGCCTCGAAGTCGGCCACCGAAAGCGACTGCAGCTCGACCCGGATGGGGAAGCGCCCCTGCAATTCCGGAATCAGGTCGCTGGGCTTGCTCAGGTGGAAGGCCCCGCTGGCGATGAACAGGATGTGATCGGTCTTGATCGGACCGTACTTGGTGGACACCGTGGTGCCCTCCACCAGCGGCAGCAAGTCGCGCTGCACGCCCTGGCGCGACACCTCGCCGGTGGTCTGCCCCTCGCTGCGGCTGGTCACCTTGTCGATCTCGTCGATGAAGACGATGCCGTTTTGCTCGGCGTTGTGAATCGCTTGCAGCTTGATCTCTTCTTCGTTGATGAGCTTGGCGGCTTCCTCGTCGATGAGCAGCTGGCGCGCCTCGGCGATCTTGAGCTTGCGCGTCTTGCGCTTGGCGCCGCCGAGCTGAGAGAACAGGCCACGCAGCTGTTCGGCCATTTCCTCCATGCCGGGGGGCGTCATCACTTCCAGATGGGGCTGCGCCGCCTGGACTTCGATCTCGATCTCCTTGTCATCGAGCTGGCCTTCGCGCAGCTTTTTGCGAAACACCTGACGGGCCGTGCCATCGCGCTCGTGCTCCCCATCGCCGAGGCGCGGCGGCGGCACGAGCACGTCGAGAATGCGTTCTTCGGCCGCATCCTCGGCGCGGGCGCGCACCTTGGCGGCGGCCTGCTCGCGTGTCTGCTTCACCGCCATGTCCACCAGGTCGCGGACGATGCTGTCCACGTCCTTGCCGACATAGCCGACTTCCGTGAACTTGGTGGCTTCCACCTTGATGAACGGGGCGTTGGCCAGCTTGGCCAGGCGGCGCGCGATCTCGGTCTTGCCCACGCCGGTGGGGCCGATCATCAGGATGTTCTTCGGCGTGATTTCGGGGCGCAGTTTGTCGTCCACCTGCTGGCGGCGCCAACGGTTGCGCAGGGCAATGGCCACGGCCCGCTTGGCCTGGGTCTGGCCGATGATGTGGGCGTCGAGCTCGGAGACGATTTCCTGGGGGGTCATGGCAGACGACATGGCTTACAGGACCTCGATGGTGTGGTTCATGTTGGTATAGATGCACAGCTCGCCCGCAATGGCCAGCGACTGGCGCACGATGGCTTCCGCATCCAGCTCGGTGTGATCGACCAGCGCTTTGGCAGCGGCCTGCGCGTAGGCGCCACCGGAGCCAATCGCCACGATGCCATGCTCGGGCTCCAGCACGTCGCCGTTGCCAGTGATGATGAGGCTGGCGGTCTTGTCGGCCACGGCCAGCATGGCCTCCAGGCGGCGCAGCACGCGGTCGGTGCGCCAATCTTTGGTCAGCTCGATGGCGGCGCGCACCAGGTGGCCCTGGTGCTTTTCCAGCTTGGCCTCGAAACGCTCGAACAGCGTGAAGGCATCGGCGGTGGCGCCGGCAAAACCGGCCAGCACCTGCCCGTGGTAGAGCTTGCGCACCTTGCGCGCCGTGCCCTTGACGACGATGTGGCCGAGCGTGACCTGGCCATCGCCACCGATGGCGACCTGCACCCCCTGCGGGGTGAGGCGGCGCACGCAGACGATGGTGGTGCCGTAAAAGAGAGAGGGGTCCTGGTGTTCCATGTTCAGTATTGTCGCAGGCGCAGCGTCACGGCCTCGTCAATACCCACCACATGGAAGAAAGCGGCCAGCAAGCGGCTGATGCCGCGCAACTCGACCTGCACGCCACGGGCCGAGGCCGCCAGCAGCCACTGCATGAGCGTGCCGGCTGCAGCGAAGTCCAGCCGGTCCAAGCCCTGGCAATCGATGGCGAACACCTGTTTGGCGGGGTGAGTGGCCAAGGCGGCATCGAGGGCGGCCATGGCCTGCGGCATCTCACCGAGCAAGGTACCGCTCAGTTGGGCCGTGGCGCCGGTGACGATGGGCAGCGTGGTGGGCCATTCGGAGGAGAGCTGCGTCGGTGCCGAAGGAAACTGGGTCTCGCTGCCGGCCACCGTGGTCTCCAGCGCCGGCCACTCATGCACGTCGAGCCCCCCCAACTGCGTGCTCAGCGGCTGGATCGGTTCGGCCATGGGCGCCAACCCGTCGGCCATCGAAGCGGGCATGCTGTCCACCGCCAAGAAGCGGCACACGGGCTCACGCCATTCGGGCGGTGCCACGGCATAGGTCACGCAATAGTCCAGTGCGGCCAGGTCGAATTCGTCACGGCGGCGCATCAGCCGCAGCATCGACAGGCGCAGCAACCACCACACGGGGTCGTTCTCCCGCCGACCGGAAGGCGTGCTGGCTTTGAGCCGGCGCCGCAACACGGCCGCGCCCTGGAAGCGCAACTCGATCGGCCGCTCCAGCCAGCCATGCACCGCCCGCTGCAAGGCCTGCGCCGCAGGCAAATCCGCCGAAAGCAGTCCGCTCCAGTCGAGCCACTTGACCGCACCTGGCGCTGCCACGATGCGCTCCAGCGCCTCCACGGCAGCGGCGTCGAGGAACAGGGGGCTGACCCAGATACCGGCGGATTCAGGCGCGGCATGCCCGCTGTCGGGCGTGGGTGCCGGCACCGCCTGCAGTGCCGCGGGCCAGCGCGGCACAGGCACTCCGAAACGCTCGGCAAATTCGGCGGCAAACTCCTCGAACGCTTCGAAATCACGTCGGGCATGGAACAGGTCCAGCAGCGCCAGCCCAGCCACTCTGGCCGTCAGGGAACGCACCTCCTGCACCATCAGGGCACGCAGCCCCTCCTCGGCCCGAACCATGTCGCCATTGGCAAAGAACACGGCGGCTTCGCCCAGTGCCGGATGCGCCAGAGCGGCCATCAGATCGGCGCCGGTGGCGTTCGGATCGCTGGCCACCACATCGATGGAGATCGGCTCCTCGGGCGCAAGCGTGCGGGCGCCGAGATGGGCCGGTTGGGTCAGCCCACCCTCCATCTGGGCAGGAATGTCGGTCCCGCTGCCGATGCGCAAACCGCTGGCCTTGTCCTCCTGGCGCCGACGCAGCCAATTCTGGGACATCTGCTGTTCGATGCGGGCGATCTGCTCGATGGTGCGATTTTTGTCGCCATCGGCCGGTGACGGCGCGTGGAAAGAAGAAGGCAGCACCGACACGCCTGCGGCCGAAGCGCCAGAGCCGCTGCTCCCTGCGGAAGGCACGGCCTGCTGCCGCGCCTGCATCACGGCGCGAAGCTGGTTGAGCTCGTTGTGGCGCACCTTGTCGTTGCGCCGTTTGCGCAAAATGGCCGCCTTGAGCGCCTCGCGCTCGGCATCGACGCCGCGGGCGCGCTGGTCGAGTTCGTTCCAATCCACCGTCGGGTGACGCACGAAGCGCGCCAGCTTGGACAGCAACCCGGTGGAGCCCGTTTCTCCCTTGTCCATGGCGATTCGGCCCGGTGTCTGTCTAGTCCCTTGGGCCGGCCTCTGTGGTCAGTCGCCGAACAGCTTCTGCTTGAGCTCGCGGCGCTGCTGGGCTTCGATCGACAGGCTGGCCGTGGGCCGGGCCAGCAGCCGCCCCACGCCGATGGGCTCGCCGGTCTCGTCGCAGTAGCCGTAGTCGCCGGAGTCGATGCGGGCGATGGATTGCTCGATTTTCTTGAGCAGCTTGCGTTCGCGGTCCCGGGTGCGCAGCTCCAGGGCGTGTTCTTCTTCGATGGTGGCGCGGTCGGCCGGATCGGGCACGACGACGGTTTCCTCGCGCAGGTGTTCGGTGGTCTCCCCCGCATTGATGAGGATGTCGCGCTTGAGCTGCTCCAGCTTGCGCCGGAAGTAGGCCAGTTGGACCTCGTTCATGTACTCGCTGTCGGGCATGGCCAGGACATCGGCATCGGTGAGCTCTTCCACCGGCTTGGTTTTCCAGTTGTTGGCGAGCTTCGGGTCCTTCTTGGAAGGGGGGGCGGATGAGATCGGTGTCATGTCACGCTCTGGAGTCGACAAGGTGGGGGTAGCCTGATCCTTTTCGGGACGAGGGGCAGGCGCGGCGGCCGTCTTGACCGGGGCGGCCTTGGCGCCTGCCGCCTGAGTGGGGCGGGAAGCGCTTTTGCCGGCGGCCCCGCGGGGGGCCGCGGAGGACGACTTGGCAGTGTCTTTCACGACGATACTCCTCTCTGAGGGCCGCAGGGCGGCCGTGATGGATCCCGCTTGGGCCATCTTGCTTGAAGTTATCGTGGGTTGCAAGGGGCCGAGAGATCCGGACGCGGCCGATTGTACGCTCAGCCCGCCGGCGCAACGCAACCCTTGCCCGGCGGTGCTCAGACCAGCGATTGCTCCAGCCCCTGCACGAGGATGTCGCGCGGCAGATCGATGCCGATGAACACCATCTTGCTCTGGCGCACTTCGTCATCGCGCCACTGCGGCCCCAGGTCAGAGCCCATGAGCTGGTGCACGCCCTGGAAGATGACTTTGCGGTCGGTTCCCTGCATGTAGAGCACGCCTTTGTAGCGCAGCAGCTTGGGCCCGTACACCTGGACGATGGCACCCAGGAAGTCCTCCAGCCGCGCCGGGTCGAACGGCCGCTGGCTGCGGTACACGAAGCTCTTGACGTCATCGTCGTGGTGGTGATGGTGGGCGTGCCCCGGGTGGTCGCAGTGCTGGCCGTGCTCATGGGGGTGCGCGTGCCCGTCGTGCGCGCAGTGGCCATGCGCATGATCGCAATGGCTGTGGTCATGATCGTCGTGGTGATCGTGACCGTCTGGTTTGAGGAAATCCGGATCGATGTCGAGCTTGGCGTTGAGGTTGAAGCCCCGCAGGTCCAGCACCTTGGACAGCGGCACCGCGCCGAAATGGGCCGTCTCGATCGGCGCGCGCGGGTTCATGTGCTTGAGGCGATGCACCAAGGCATCGAGCTCGGCCGACGACACCAGATCGGCCTTGCTGATGAAAATCTGGTCGGCAAACCCGACCTGGCGCTGGGCCTCCACCCGGTGATCGAGCTGCTGCATCGCATGCTTGGCATCGACCAGGGTGATGATCGAATCCAGCAGATAGCTCTCGGCCACCTCGTCGTCCATGAAAAAGGTCTGCGCGACAGGGCCAGGATCGGCCAGGCCGGTGGTTTCGATGACCACGCGCTCAAAGTCCAGCAGCCCTTTGCGCTTTTTGGCCGCCAGCATCGACAGCGTGCTGCGCAGATCTTCGCGGATGGTGCAGCACACGCAGCCGTTGCTCATCTGGATGATCTGCTCCTCGGTGTCGTTGACCAGGATGTCGTTGTCGATGTTTTCTTCGCCAAACTCGTTTTCGATGACGGCGATTTTCTGGCCATGGGCTTCGGTCAGCACGCGCTTGAGCAGCGTGGTCTTGCCCGAGCCCAGAAAGCCGGTGAGGATGGTGGCGGGAATGAGGGCCATGTTCGTCGGTCGATGCCAGGAAAGGTCAGAACACCAGGGGGCGGCGCCCCCGCTTCATCAGCAAGTGTAGTGGGGCTGTCAAGAACCCCGGGCGTTCACGGTCATGGACCGCGCTTGATCACCACCAAGCCTTTGAGGTATTCCCCCTCTGGGAAAGACAAGGCCACCGGATGGTCGGCGGCACCGCCTTGGCGCTGCGCGATGACAGCGTCCACGCCGGCATCGAGCGCCGCAGCGGCCACGATCTTCTGGAACAGCTCCACCCCAATGCCGCCGGAGCATGAATAGGTGAACAGCACGCCTCCCGGGCGCAGCAGCTTCAGGCCGAGGCGGTTGAGGTCCTTGTAGGCGCGGGCCGCCCGTTCGGCATGGGCCACCGTGGGGGCCAGCTTGGGCGGATCGAGCACGATGGCATCGAACCGCCGCCCCTCGGCCCAAAAGGCCCGCAAGCTGGCGTTGACGTCGGCATCGATAAAAGTACAGCGCGACAGGTCCATGCCATTGAGGGCCACATTGGCCCGCGCCTGTTCCAGCGCCGGACCAGAAGAGTCGATCGAGATGACCTGCTCGGCCCCTCCGGCCAAGGCCGCCACCGTGAAGCCGCCCGTGTAGCTGAAGCCATTGAGCACCGTTTTCAGCCCCAGGCGGCGCACCCAGTCGGCACAGTCGCGGCGGCTGTCGCGCTGGTCCAGGTAGTAGCCGGTCTTGTGGCCCGTGGCCACATCCAGTCCCAGTTTCCAGCCATGCTCCTGAATGGTCAGGGCCGTGGGCCCGCTGCCGCGCAGCCAGCCCGTGACTTCGGGCAAGCCTTCCAGGGCCCGCACACTGGCGTCGGATCGCTCGTACAGGCGCGACAACCCCGTGAGGTCGAGCAAGGCATCGGCGATGACGGATTTCCAGCGTTCGGTGCCGCAGCTGGTGAACTGCGCCACCAGCGTATCGGCATACCGGTCCACCACCAAGCCGGGCAGGCCGTCGGATTCGCCATGCACCAGACGCACCCCATCGCTGGGCAAGGCCCAGGCGTTGCGCCAGGCCATGGCCTGGCTCAGGCGTTGGCGGAAGAACGCGGCATCGATGCGCTGGGCCTGCTCGAAACTCCAGACGCGCACCCGAATGCGAGAAGCGGGGGAATAGGCGCCCCAGGCCAGGAAGTCGCCCTCGTGGCTGTCGATACGCACGGTCTCACCCGCATCGGCGCCACCCTTGGCAATGGCGCCATCGAACACCCAGGGGTGACGCCGGCGCAGGGATTTGTCCTTGCCCGGCTTGAGTCGAATGGTTTTCATGGGGCGCTATTGTGCCGACGCCACGGCAGGCCCCCAAGCCGCGGCGGGGCTCGCAGCGCTCAGGGGCGCAGATAGACGAAGCCTTCCTTGGCTTGCAAGCGGGCCACCTCGGCCACGCCGGAAGGCACGATCTTGGCTTCCATCACCAGCTTGGAGGCATCGAGCTGGCGGCCGACCAGGGTGTTGTTGCACACGAAGAACTGCACCCCTTTGGAGGCCAGATCGGCCACGGCGCCCGCAAAGGGCTGGTCGGCCTGGTTCACGGCCCCGTCGATGAGGAAGTCGATGCCCAAGCCATGGGTGACGACGACAATCTTGGCCGAGGGATCGGCCGCCAGATGGTTGCGGATGTTGTTGAGCCCACGCGTGGCCTGGGGGATGCCTTCGCTCATGTGATAGACCACCTTCACCGGCTCGGTCGCTTGAACGGTGGCACTGAAAAACAGGCCCAGACACAGGGCTTTGAGCGCGATCAGCCAGGTTTTCATCGGGGTCTCCTTGGGTTGTGGGAAAAACAGCGTCGTCCATTCTGGCGCACTCGGTGCCGCGCGGCGAAAAACACTGGCGTAGGTAGGGTTACTTGGCCGTGCGCCGCGCCCTAGGGTGAGCCGCCTCGTACACCCGGCTGAGATGTTGGAAATCCAGCCGGGTATAGACCTGGGTGGTGCCGATGTGGGCATGGCCCAGCAGTTCCTGCACCGCGCGCAGATCGGCGCTGGATTGCAGGATGTGGGTGGCGAAGCTGTGCCGCAGCATGTGGGGATGCACCCGGTTGGGCAGGCCGGCGGCCAGGGCCCAGGTCTGCAGACGGCGACGCGCCACCTGGGGCGTGAGCCGCTGCCCGCGGGCACCGAGGAACAGGGCCTCGCCATCGACCGGCAAGCCCATCTGCGCACGCGCGGTCAGCCATTCGTCCAGCGCCTGCGCAGCGGCTGAGCCCAGCGGCACGGCGCGCCACTTTCCCCCCTTGCCGCACACGTGCACTTCGGCGGCCGCACGGTCTATCCAGCCCCGCGCCTGGGGGTGATAGCGCCGGTCCAGGCCCAGCAGTTCGGCAATGCGCAGACCGCTGCCATAGAGCAGCTCGACCATGCAGCGGTCCTGGACGGCCTGCCAGTCGCTGGCGGCAGCGTCCGGGGCATGGCCAGCCAGCCGCAGGGCTTCCTCCACCGCCAACGCCTTGGGCAGCGGCTTGGCGGCCTTGGGCGCACGCACCCCTTGCACCGGGTGCTGCCGGATCAGCCCCTGCCGCCCCTGCCAGGTGTAGAACCCGCGCCAGCACGACAGGGCCAGCGCCACGCTGCGCGGGTGCAGCCCTCGCGCGCGCAGCTCGGCCGCCCAGCGCCGCACATGGGCCTCACGCACCTGGTCCCAGGCCAGGCCAGCCTGCTGGCATTGCTCACGCAAGACCTGCAAATGCCGGGCATACAGCGCCTGGGTGCGGGCCGACAGGCGCTTTTCCACCCGCACATGGTCCAGGTAACGGACAATCAGCGAATCGTCGGGCGCGGCGCTCACGGCAAGCGGCCTGTCGGACAGGCTCAGGGTTGCAGCCGCGATAAAGCGGCGGCGGCCAGTTCGGCGATGCGCTGCAGGAAATCGGTCCCCATCTGGGCATGGAAGCGCCGCGGGTCGTCCGAGGCCAGCACCAGCAGCCCGAACACCGGCTCCTCGGCCGCGGGCCGCAAGGGCAGCAGCGCCAGCGAAGCCGCCGCCTGCGGCTCAGGCAGCCAGTTCGCCGCTTCCAGCCCCGGGTTGGCCCCGCAATAAGGCTGCGCCAGCGACTGGGCAAAGGCCTTGGCGTCGGCGCTGACCCCCTGGCAAAACGGCGCATCGGTCCAGTCGGGGTGCAAGTCCCACAGCCGCAGGGCCACTTGAGGCAGGTTGAATTCGTCGCGCAAGCCCTCCACCACGGCCTGGGGCAGCTCATCCGGCTGGCGCACCATGAACAGCCCGCGCGTCCAGCGGTGCAAGTGGTCGGCGATGACCACATTCTCCTGCCCGTGGCGGATCATCTCGGCGGCCTTGAGCTCGAGGTGTCGGATCTTTTCGCGCAGCATCTCGGCCTGCCGCTCCTGCAGACTGACGGCGCGCTGCCCGTGAGGGCTGGTCAGCTGCACGCTGGCCAGCACTTCGGCGTGGCGCTCGAAAAAACCAGGCGTGTTGACCAAAAACTGGGCGATGTCGTCTTCGGTGATGGGGGGGATGGTGTGTGGGTGGTCCAAGATCGGCTCCGGAACAAGAAAGGTCAGGGGAGGTCTGGCACGTCGATGACGCCCTCGAAAACCGGCTCGGCCGGCCCGGTCATGAGCACCGGGGCGTCGAGCCCCTGGGAGGCGGCCCAGGCGATGGTCAGCGTGCCACCGGGCAGGCGCACGTCCACCCGCTCGTCGAGCCAGCCGTGGCGAATGCCGGCCACCACGGCCGCGCAGGCGCCGGTGCCGCAGGCCAGCGTCTCGCCCACGCCGCGCTCGAACACCCGCAGCCGCGCCGTGCGCCGGTCGAGCACCTGCAGGAAGCCGGCATTGACGCGGCGGGGGAAGTTCGCATGGCGCTCGATCAGCGGCCCCCAGTCGGCCACCGGCGCGGCATCCACATCGTCCACCCGCCAGACGGCATGGGGATTGCCCATCGACAGCACCGACACCGGCACCTCGGCCATGCCACCCATCCAGGCCAACGGCAACGGCCACACCTCCCAGGCGCCCACGAAACGTGGCGTCAAGCCCTGCGGATCGAAGGGGATGCGGGGCAGGTCGAACACCGGCGGCCCCATGTCCACCGTGACGCGGCCATCGTCATCGAGCTGCAAGGTCATGACGCCGCCATGCACCTGCACCCGGACCTGCCGCCGCGCGGTCAGCCCACGGTCGTGCACGAAACGCACGAAGCAGCGGGCGCCGTTGCCACAGTTTTCCACCTCGCCGCCATCGGCGTTGTGGATGACGTAGGCAAAATCGACGCCCGGATGGGGAGCGGGCCGCACGCTCAGGATTTGATCGGCCCCGACCCCAAAATGCCGGTCGGCAAGAAAACGGTATTGGGCGGGCGTCAGGCCATAGGCCTGCTGCGTTTCGTCGAGCACGACGAAATCGTTGCCGGCGCCTTGCATCTTGGTGAACGGAATCCGCATGGCGCCATTATCGGGCACGGCTGCCGCATCCGGCGCCCGATTCCCGCGCCCATCCAGGCACCCATCAACGGGCCGGTTCGGCCATGAAGATCTCGACACGCCGGTTGCGGGCGCGGCCTTCGGCGGTGTCGTTGCTGGCCACCGGCTCGCGCGAGCCGCGGCCATCGATGGTCATCGACGAGATCGGCACGCCACGGGCGGCGAGGTAGTCGCGCACGCTGGCCGCCCGGTTGATCGACAGTGGGTTGTTGATCGCATCGGAGCCGGTGCTGTCGGTATGGCCGACGATGAGCACGCGCGCCTCAGGGTTGCGCACCATGCCCTGGGCAAAGGTGTCGAGGATGGGCCGGAAGTTGGGCTGGATGTCGGCCCGGCCGACAGCAAACGACACATCGCTCGGGATGTTGAGCTTGAGCTGGTTGTCGGCCGTCTGCGTGACTTCCACCCCCGTGCCTCGGGTGCTTTCCTCCATGCGGCGCTTTTGCTCTTCCATGCGGGTGGACCAGATGTGCCCGCCCACGGCCCCCACCCCCGCGCCAATGGCCGCGCCCCGCACGGCCCCTTTGCTGCCATCGGTCACGGCCCCAAGAACGGCACCGGCCGCCGCCCCGATGGCGGCCCCCCGGGCCGTGCCTCGTTGCTGCTCCTCGGTCATGTTGGCGCAGCCGGCCGCGCCCACGAGCACCGCCACCGCCGCGGCGGTCCATAGCGTCTGACGTCCGATCGGATACATGACGATCCTCCTGTTGATGAACCAGACTCCCATTATCCCGGGGCACCCCCCTAAATGGGAACTGGCACCCCGTTTCGTTACACACGATTACCATTGTCACCAGCCCCTGACGCCTTTTCGGAGACCGCCATGCCCCGCGCCTCGCAACTGTTGCACCCCCCGCAGACGCCCGCGCCGTTGCGCCCCGCCGCCACCTTGCTGCTGCTGCGCGACAGCGCCACAGGCCCCGAGGTGCTGATGACCCGGCGCTCCACCCAAGCCAGCTTTGCGCCCGGCGCGTATGTGTTCCCGGGCGGGACGATCGACGCCCAGGACGCGCAAGGCCTGGCCTGCGCGCAACGCCGTGACGGGCAAACGGACGACACGCTGATCACCGCCCTGGCCGCCGTGCGCGAAAGCTTCGAGGAACTGGGCGTGCTGCTGGCCCGACGGCCCGACGGCGCCTGGGTCACGGCCAGCGATCTGGCCACCGCAGACCGGCATGCGCCCCTGTGGCCCCAGTGTCAGGCGCGCCAATGGCGGCTGGCCACCGATGAGGTGTTCGTGCTGGCACGCTGGATCACCGACCGGGATCTGCCCCGGCGCTTCGACGTGCCTTTCCTCGTGGCCCGCATGCCCGAAGGCCAGACGCCCATTGCCGACGACCGGGAGCAATTCGAGCCCGTCTGGGTGCGTCCGGCCGATGCCCTCGCCCGCCACGAACGCGGCGACTTCTTCATGGTCTATCCCACCGTCAAAACGCTGGAGCGCCTCCAAGCCTATGCATCGGTGCAAGCCCTGCTGGATGCCTGCGCCAGCCACGACGACCCGCTGTGGACGAGTTGCCCCCGGGCCGGCTGGCTCGCTGGCAAAGAGGCCCGCTACATGGAGCACGAGCCGCCCTTCGGCGAACTGGCCCTCACCTGCCCGGACGGCCAGATAGCCCACCACCTGGACTGGCAAAGCGAGCAGCCCGTGGCCTTGCTGAAAAACGTGCAACGCCTGACCGCCCCCAACCCCGGGTTCATGACCGGCCCCGGGACGAACAGCTACCTGGTGGGCAGCCCGGACGGCGGATATATCGCGATCGACCCGGGGCCGGCGGATGCAGCGCACGTGGAGCGGCTCTGGCGGGCTGCCGGCGGCGACATCCGCCACATCGTCTGCACCCATTCCCACCCCGACCATGCGCCCGGCGCCGCCCTGCTCCAAGCCTGGTGCGCCCGGCACGGCAGCGCGCCGCCCATCCTCGGCCTGCCCAGCGCCTCCACCGCCCGCGCCCACAGCCAGTTCGCCCCCGATCGGGTGCTGGCCGACGGCGAGCGCCTGTGCCTGCGCCAAAGCGATGGCATCTGCCACACGCTGCAGGCCATCCACACGCCCGGCCATGCGGCCAACCATCTGTGCCTGGTGCTGGAAGAAGACGGGTTGCTGTTCAGCGGCGACCACATTCTCAACGGCAGCACCACGGTCATCGACCCACCCGACGGCGACATGGACGCCTACCTGCGTTCGCTGGACCGGCTCGACGCCGCCTGCGAGGCTTACGGCATCGAATTCATTCTGCCGGCGCACGGGTATGTGCTGGGCGCGGCCCGACAGGCCATCGCCCAACTCAAGCAACACCGCTTGCAGCGCGAGGCCAAAGTGGCCCAAGCCATGCGACGATTGCCCCACGGCACCCTCGAGGACTGGGTGCGCCTGGCCTACGACGACGTGCCCGAGCGCCTCTGGCCGGTGGCCCAGCGCTCGCTGCTGGCCCATGTGCAGCGGCTGCAAAGCCTGGGCGCCGTGCAGCCGTGAGGGAAGAAAAAGTGAAGCCTGCCGATACGCCGGATTCTGTGCATCGGGTTGCCCCGATGTGACCGCCATTCCTCTGGGCCGCGGGTCGCCCACGCGGCTCGGTGCCACCTACCCGCCAGCACGCCCTGCGGAACCACAGGGTCGGCAGCGGTTGCCCGCTGCCGTGGCTGGCCTACTTGGTGTTGCTGCGCGTAGAGATTGCCCGTTTCACCCCCCACGCTCCTGCCACCGCAGCGGATGGTTCATGGGGACTCGTCTCTGTTGCTCTGATCCTCACCTCACGGTGGGCAGCCGTTAGCTGCTACGCCGTCCTGTGCAGTCCGGACGTTCCTCCAGCGCGCCCTTTCGGGCCTTGCGCCAGCGGCGGCCTGGCAGGCTTCACCTTTCGGATTATCCCCCAATGGAACGCAGCGCGTATCATCGCAGCCACTGCTTGATGAATACGAGCCTGTCATGATCCGCATTGCCGAATTGAAACTGCCCCTGGCGGCCCTGCCCGTCGAGGAGCGCCGGGCCGCCGACGCGCCCGCCGAAACCGCAGCCGACCGCCTGCCGCCCCCGCACCCGGTTGCGGCGCTGACCGCGCTGGCCGCCCAAGCCCTGGGCGTGCCTGAAACGGCCATCGCCCACCTGCACGTGCACAAGCGCAGCTTCGATGCCCGCAAGCCCGAGCTGCTGGCCGTCTTCATCGTGGACGTGGCGCTGGCCGACCCGGCGCTGGAAGCCGAGTTGCTGCAACGCCATGCCGGCCATCCCCACATCCAGCCGACACCCGACATGCGCTGGCGCCCCCCGGCCCACGCGCCAGCCGGCTGGCCCGCCCAGACCGAGGCGCGGCCGGTCGTCGTGGGCCTGGGGCCCTGCGGGCTGTTTGCCGCTTTGGCCTTGGCGCAAATGGGCTTGCGGCCCATCGTGCTCGAACGGGGCAAGCCAGTGCGCGAGCGCACCAAGGACACCTGGGGCCTGTGGCGCAAAAAGGTGCTCACCCCTGAGTCCAACGTGCAGTTCGGCGAAGGCGGCGCCGGCCTGTTTTCCGATGGCAAGCTCTACAGCCAGATCAAAGACCCGCGCTTCCTGGGCCGCAAGGTGATGCAGGAGTTCGTGGACGCCGGCGCGCCGCCCGAAATTCTCTACATGGCGCACCCCCACATCGGGACGTTCAAGCTCGTGAAGGTGGTCGAGGCCTTGCGCGAGAAAATCGTGGCGCTGGGCGGCGAGATCCGCTTCCAGCACAAGGTCACCGCCCTGTGCTGCGAGCCCGACCCGGCGGCGCCCGCGCCCCCCGGCTTTGCCGGCATGCGCTTGCGCGGCTTGCAGGTGCTGGACATGGCCAGCGGCACGGCATACACCTTGGCCGCCGAGCGGGTGGTGCTGGCGCTGGGCCACAGCTCACGCGACACCTTCGCCCAGCTGCACGACGCTGGCGTGTACCTAGAGCCCAAGCCGTTTTCCATCGGGGTGCGCATCGAACATCCGCAAAGCGTGATCGACCGTGCCCGCTGGGGCCGTCACGCCGGGCACCCGCTGCTGGGCGCTGCCGACTACAAACTCGTGCACCACGCCAGCAACGGCCGGACGGTGTACAGCTTTTGCATGTGCCCCGGCGGCACGGTGGTGGCGGCCACCAGCGAACCGCAGCGGGTTGTGACCAACGGCATGAGCCAATACTCGCGGGCGGAGCGCAACGCCAATGCCGGCATGGTGGTAGGCATCGACCCGACCGACTTTCCGCTAGACACCGACGCCTGGGTGGCCGCTTTCGGCGCGGCCGACGGCGCCCGCTACGCCGCCCAGGCCCAGGCCGGGCACGCCCAGGGACGCATCCACCCCTTGGCTGGCGTGGTGTTGCAGCGCCAGTTGGAAAGCCGGGCATTCGAAGCGGGAGGCGGCGACTACCAGGCCCCTGGGCAACGGGTGGGCGACTTCCTGGCCGACCGCCCCTCCAGCGCTTTCGGCACGGTGCTGCCCTCCTACAAACCGGGAGTGCGCCTGGGCAACCTGGCCGACGTGCTGCCCGCCTACGCGGTGCAAGCCATGCGCGAGGCCCTGCCCGCCTTCGGCCGCCAGATCAAGGGCTACGACATGCCCGATGCGGTGATGACCGGGGTGGAAACACGCACCTCGTCGCCGTTGCGCATCACCCGTGGAGACGACTACCAAAGCCTGAACGTGCGCGGCCTGTACCCGGCGGGGGAAGGCGCGGGCTACGCGGGCGGAATCCTGTCGGCCGGGGTGGACGGCCTGCGAGTGGCCGAAGCGCTGGCCTGCCATGCACTGGGCATCGAGGCCCCACCGCCCGACCGGGGCGCCCGCGCTGCCCTGGCCTACGGCTGATCGGCGGTTCGGATCAGCCGCACCAACTCGCCCAGCGGGGCTTCGATGGCCTGCTGGGCCTGGCGCTCCACCGCGCGGTAAAGCGCCAGCACGCGCTGGCCCATCGGGGTCAGCGTGGCGCCGCCGCCAGCGGAACCCCCACGCTGCTTGTGCACCAGTGGCTCTACGAAGTCCCGGTTCATCGCCTCCACGAGCGACCACACGCGCTGGTAGCTCATGCCCAGACGCCGCCCCGCTTCGGCGATCGACCCCGTCTCGGCAATGCCTTGCAGCACATCCGCCTTGCCCGGCCCGATGGCCACGGCGTGCTTGATCTGGATGCGGAACCGGGTGCGCTCCTCCAGCGGCGTCACATGCAAGGCGGGCTTCATGGCCGGATGATAGCGCGCCGAACGCGATATACTCCGCCAGCGATATCTATTTTGAAAGATATTGAATCCCCCTAACACCTGCCTGGAGCCGTCATGAAAACCTGGTTTCGTTCGTTGTGTGTCTGGCCCATCCTTTGGGCCCTCTGGGCCGCCCCCGCGGCTGCGCAGCCGGTGCCCACGGTCGCCGCGGCTTCGGACCTGAAATTCGCCATCGAAGAACTGGCCTCCCAGTTCGAGAAAGAGACGGGGCAACGCCTGCGGCTGATCTTCGGTTCCTCGGGCAACTTCTACTCGCAAATCCTGCAAGGCGCGCCGTTTCACCTATTCATGTCGGCCGACGAGGACTTCGTCTTCAAGCTGGCCGACGCCGGCAAGACGCTGGACCGCGGCCGGCTGTACGCCTACGGGCGCATCGGCATCATGGTGCCCAAAGGCTCCCCGCTGAAGGCCGACGGCGAGCTCAAAGACCTGGCCGCGGCGCTGAAGGACGGGCGGCTGCGCAAGTTCGCCATCGCCGCGCCCGACCATGCTCCCTATGGCATGCGCGCCCGCGAAGCGCTCAAGCACGCCGGCCTGTGGGAGGCGATCGAGCCCAAGCTGGTGTTTGGCGAAAACATCTCGCAAGCGGCCCAGTTCGCCACCTCGGGCTCCACCGAGGGGGGCATCATCGCCTATTCGCTGGCGCTGGCCCCCCAGGTGGCGCGGCTGGGCGATTTCGCCCTCATCCCCGAGTCGTGGCACCAGCCGCTGGCCCAGCGCATGGTGCTGATGAAAGACGCGCCCCAGGCCGCGCGCCAGTTTTACGACTACCTCTCCACGCCCGCCGCGCAGGCGGTGATGGAGAAGTACGGTTTTGTCATGCCCAAGCAGCCCTGAGCACTGCGCCATGATGGATTGGGAGGCGCTGCTCCTGTCGGTCGAGCTGGCCGCGGTGACGCTGCTGGTGCTGCTGCCCATGGGGCTGGCGCTGGCCCGCTGGCTGGCCCGAACCGGGTTGCGGGGCAAGGCCTGGATCGAAGCCCTGGTGGTGCTGCCTCTGGTGCTGCCGCCCACGGTGCTGGGTTACTACCTGCTCGTGACATTCGGCGCGGGCTCCCCGCTGGGGGCCTGGGTGCTGGAGACCTTCAACCTGCGGCTGACTTTCAATTTTCTGGGGCTGGTCATTGCCTCGGTGGTGTTCAATATTCCGTTCATGGTGCAGCCCATCCAGCGCGCCTTCGAAGCCATTCCCCCGAATCTGGGCGAGGCCGCGGCCGTCAGCGGGCTGAGCAGTTGGCAGACCTTCTGGCGCGTGGAGCTGCCGTTGGCCTGGCCGGGCGTGCTCTCGGCCATGGTGCTGACCTTCGTGCACACGCTGGGCGAATTTGGCGTGGTGCTGATGATGGGCGGCAGCATCCCCGGCGAGACGAAAACCATCGCCATCAGCATCTACGACCGGGTGCAGGCTTTCGATCTGGAAAGCGCCGACCGCATGGCGCTGCTGCTGCTGGTGCTGTCACTGCTGGCCGTGGCCGCCTCGTTTTTTGCCACCGCACGCATGGTCAAGACCCGATGAGCCAACGCCCCGCGTCCCCCGCTGCGCTGAAGGTGCAGATCGAGCAAACGCTGCCCATGCCGCTGCATGGGGCTTTCACCTGCGAGCCGGGGGAAATGATGGCGCTGGTGGGCCCTTCCGGCGCGGGGAAAACCTCGATGCTGCGCTGCCTGGCCGGCCTCATGCGGCCGCAGCGTGGCCGGGTGGAAGTGGGCGGCGAGGTGTGGGTGGACACCGATGCCGGCATCTGCCTGCCGCCACAGCGCCGCCATGTGGGGCTCGTGTTCCAGAACTATGCCCTCATGCCCCACCTCAGCGCCATCGACAACGTGGCCCTGTCGCTGCTGCACCTGCCGCCAGCGCTGCGGCGCGAACGAGCCGCGCACTGGCTGGCGCACGTGCGCCTGTCCCCCGAACAGCAGGCGCGTCGGCCCGCCGGGCTTTCGGGCGGACAGCAGCAACGGGTGGCCGTGGCCCGGGCCCTGGCACGCGAACCGCGGCTGCTACTACTGGACGAGCCGTTTTCCGCGGTGGACCAGATGAACCGGCAAAGCCTCTACGACCTGCTGGCCGAGCTGCGCCAGGAACTGCGCATCCCCATCGTGCTGGTGACGCACGATCTGGTCGAAGCCCGCCAGCTGGCCGACACCCTGGTGGTGATGGACACCGGCCAGGTGTTGCAGCAAGGCACGCCATCGCACATCTACCGCTCGCCGCGCAACGCCCGGGTGGCCGATCTGGTGGGCGTGATGAACCGCTTCAAAGGCCGCTGGGTCGGCCCGCTATCGGATCAAGACGAAGCCGACCAGGCCGGCTGGCTGCAATGGCTCACGCCAGCCAGCGAGCCCACCGCGGTGAAGCTGCGCGTACGCGACAAAAAACGCCTGTCCCCCGGCCAAGCCGTGACCTGGGTGATCCAGGGTGACGGCCTGCGCATCGGCCATGAAATGGCGCCGGAGTCCGCGTCCGCAGAACTGGGCACGGTCACGCTCGATGCCACCGTCACCAGCGTGCGTAACCTGGGTGAGACGACGCTGGCGCAAGCCCGTGTCGATGCCCTGGGCGGCGTGACGCTGCGGCTGGCCCGCTCCGGCCCGCAGCGTCAATGGCTGCAAAAAAACCAGCCGCTACAGGTGCGGCTGGATTGCGAATGGGTACACGTGATGCCCACGCGCACCGCCTGAGCAGACGGCTGGCGCGGGCGACCAGGCTCAACGCTGCTGCAGGGCGGCAATACGCTCCTCGATCGGCGGATGGGTGGAGAACAGCTTGCCCAGCCCGCCGGTGATGCCCAGGGCCTGCATGCCTTTGGGCAACTCACCCGGCTGCAGCCCGCCGAGGCGGGCCAAGGCGTTGATCATGGGCTGCTTGCGGCCCATGAGTTGCGCGGCCCCGGCATCGGCGCGGAATTCGCGCTGGCGGCTGAACCAGGCCACGATCATGGCAGCGAGGAAGCCCAGGATGATGTCCATCACGATGGTGGTGACGAAGTAGCCGATGCCCGGACCGCCCTGACTGTCGGAGCCGCGGCGCAGGAAGCTGTCCACGATGTAGCCGATGACGCGGCTGAGGAACACCACGAACGTGTTCATCACGCCCTGGATCAGCGTCATGGTCACCATGTCGCCGTTGGCGATGTGCGCCACCTCGTGGCCAATGACGGCTTCCACCTCCTCGCGCGTCATGTTCTGCAGCAGGCCGGTGGAGACGGCCACCAGCGCCGAATTCTTGAAAGCGCCCGTGGCAAAGGCATTCGGCGGGCCGTCGTAAATGGCCACTTCGGGCATGCCGATGCCGGCCTTGTCGGCAAAACGGCGCACGGTCTCCACGATCCAGGCCTCATCGGCGGTGCGCGGCTGGTTGATCACACGCGCCCCGGTGCTGAACTTGGCCATGGGCTTGGAGATGAGCAGCGAAATGAAGGCGCCGCCAAAGCCAATCACCAGCGAGAACATGGCCAGCGCGGTCATGTTCAGGCCATTGGCCGTGAGGAAGCGGTCCACGCCCAGGATGCGGGTGGTGATCAACAGCACGGCCATCACGGCCACGTTGGTCAGAACCAGCAAAAGTATGCGTTTCATAGGATTCGTTTCTCCAGAAGAAGGGCCTCACTCAGACCTGAGGCGGCGGCCCAGGTTCCCCAAAAGCGAGGCGACACTTTACCCGATCGAGATGGGGCCGGTGTGACCGATCTCAAGCGCCGGCCGGGCGAGCCGGGCGCGGGGGACGAAACACCTCGGTGTCGTCGTAATACGCCGCGTCCTCATTGGCCGGGCACCAGCCGGGTATGCCCATCACCGGCAGCGGGGTATAGGGCTTGGCGGCCAGCCAGTCGGCGCGCAGGCGCGGGGCCAGCCAGGCGTCCCACGGGTGAGGGCCGGTGCCCGGATCGGGCGGCAGGTCGCGCGGCAAGGGCAGGCACAGCACGTGCGCGGTGATGGATTTGTAGGGTTGGACCAGTTTTTCGGTCAGCGCGTGCCCGAAGGTCACGACCTGGGCCTGGGCCCACAACGGGCGCAGCGCCCCGAACAGGGGCTTCCAGGCACGCGCCCGCAGGGCCTGCCACAACGGCTCGGGGGCCTGCAGCAACAAAACGTTTTCGTCGAACAACGTCAACGCATCGCGCAACGGGCCCCGGGTGGCCCCGACGCCACCGGCGGCCTCGATGGCCTGGGCCTGCAAGCGGTTGAGGGCCCGCTTGGTCTGCGGAAACCGCATCCAGACCAGGGCATTGAAAAAGTCGTGCAGGTTGTCGCGGGTGGGCACGCTGCCGGTGGCAAAGATGTGGCTTTCATACGCCACCCCAGCCGGCAGCTCGGCCTGGGGCACGAAGCGCACCGGCGCCCAACCCGCTGCTTGCAGAACCGTGGCCACCACGGCCGTTGGCGCCGATGCCCGCGACTGGGCAGCCTGCACCTGCCGCCACAAGGCCTGCCCCCAGGCACGCCACGGCGTCATCCAGGCCGCGGCCCAGTCGATGGCAGGCGCTTGCCAGACCGTCAGGCCAGCAGCCGCCACGGCAAGGTCTCGCCGGCCCGCAGGGGTTTGAGCTCGGCGTCGCCAAAGGGGAAGCTCTGGGGCGGGGTCCACGCCTCGCGCCGCAGGGTGACGGTGCCCTGGTTGCGCGGCAGGCCATAGTAATCGGCGCCGTGGAAGCTGGCAAAGCCTTCGAGCTTGTCCAGCGCGCCGGCGGCCTCGAACGCCTCGGCATACATCTCCAGCGCCGCATGCGCGGTGTAGCAGCCGGCGCAGCCGGTGGCGTGCTCTTTCAGATGGGCCGGGTGGGGAGCGCTGTCGGTGCCCAGGAAGAATTTGGGGCTGCCGCTCGTGGCGGCGGCCACCAGGGCCTGGCGGTGTTCTTCGCGCTTGAGCACGGGCAGGCAGTAATAGTGCGGCCGAATGCCTCCGGTGAAGATGGCGTTGCGGTTGTACAGCAGGTGGTGCGCGGTGATGGTGGCGGCCAGATGGCCGTCTGCGCCAGCCACGTACTGCGCGGCCTCCTTGGTGGTGATGTGCTCCATCACGATCTTCAAGCCGGGGAAGTCGCGCCGCAACGGTTCGAGCTGTTGCTCGATGAACACGGCCTCGCGGTCAAACAGGTCGATGTCGGGGCTGGTGACTTCGCCATGCACCAACAGCAGCAGGCCATGGCGCTGCATGGCCTCCAGCGTCGGGTAGATCTTGCGGATGTCGGTCACGCCGGCGTCGCTGTTGGTGGTGGCCCCGGCCGGGTAAAGCTTGCAGGCCACCACGCCAGCGGCCTGGGCCCGGGCGATTTCGGCCGGGGGCAGGTTGTCGGTGAGGTACAGCGTCATCAACGGCTCGAAGCTCAGGCCCGCCGGCACCGCCGCGAGGATGCGGGCTTTGTAAGCGAGCGCCTGCGCCGCGGTGGTCACCGGCGGCTTGAGGTTGGGCATGATGATGGCGCGGCCAAACTGGGCGGCCGTGTGCGGCACCACGGTGTGCAGGGCCGCGCCGTCGCGCACGTGCAGGTGCCAGTCGTCGGGGCGGGTCAGGGTCAGGGAGGAGGCAGCGGTGGTCATGGCGGGTATTGTCTCATCGGACCCGACACTGCCTGCAGGCCCGCCCCATGGAGTCACGCCGCCCTCACAGGGTGTAATCCCCGCTGGCTTCAGGCTGGAACAGGATTTCCGCCACTTCGGCCTCGTGCTGACGGCCATCGGGTGCCAGCCAACGGATGCAGCAGCCTGCGCGTGCGCCCAGCAACGCCACGCCCACGGGGGAGAGCACCGAGACAAAGCCCTTTTCAGGCTCGGCGTCATCGGGGTAACACAGGGTCAACACGCGCTCATGGCCCTGGGGCCGCTCGCGCAGACGCACCTGCGAATACATGGTGACGATTTCGGCCCCAACATCCCTGGATGGCACGACATCCGCGTTGTCGATGAGTTCCGACAGAAGGTGGACTGCGCTTTGCGGCAGCGCATCTTGACGGCGACGCATGAGATTGCGCAGGCGGACGTGGTCGAGTTCGGTGACGGTGCGATCGATGAAAGCAGACAAAGACATGAGATGCTCCAAAAGGGCCTCAAGGCCCATGGCCGCCTGGGGGCCCGGCGATCTGGAGCGGCGCAAATGTGAAAAGGAGGAAATGGCGACCGCCGGGCTCAGTGATGTGCGGCCACGGTTCGGCCACACACCGCAAGCGGGTGCGTCATGCAGGCCGAGAGGAGCAAATCGCGCATAGAAGCGATGATAACCATTCGGGTATGGGATGAGTAGCTGGCCCGGATTTGGCGCATTCGCGTCAGCCACTATCTCGGGCCAGGTGGCGCTGCACGTCGTCCCAGAAGGCCTGGGTCACGGCTTTGCCTTTGCGCCCGCCCGGGCGTTCGTTTGGCCGCTCCCGGTACAGGCGGATTTCCATGGCCCCGCGCCAGGTGTCGCCCGCTGGCGCCGCAGGCACCAGCCGGCCATCGGCCAGGGTCTGCTGGACCAGGCTGGTGGGCAGGAACGCCACGCCGTGGCCTTCGATGGCCATGGCTTTGAGGCTTTCGGACATGTCGGTCTCGTACACGCGCTGGGTGTGCACCGCCTCGCCCGACTGGCGCAGCACCCATTCGACCACCCGCCCCAGATAGGCGCCAGGGGCATAGGCCAGAAAAGGCACGGGCTGGGCGGCCGTGCCTGGCAAGCGGTACAACGGCTGGCCGTGGGCATCGGGCTTGGCGTAAGGGGCCAGGATTTCCTCGCCCAAGCGCAGCATCTCGTAGCGTTCGGTATCGAGCTGGATGGGTTGCGACAGGTGGTGATAAGCCAGCAGCAGGTCGCAGCTGCCTTCGGTCAGGCGCAGCACGGCGTCGTGCACATTGAGCGCGGTCAGCCGGCTTTTGACCGGCCCCACCGTGGCGCGCAGCGACGACAGCCAGGCCGGGTAGAAGCTGAAGGCCAGGGTGTGGGGCACGGCGAATTCGATCGTGTCCTTGGCCACCGCGGTGTGCTGGCGCAACATGCTGCGGGTGGTTTGCAGGGCATGCAGGATGTCCAGCGCCTGCTCGTACAGGGTTTGGCCGGCCGGGGTGAGCCGGGTGGGGTAGGAACTGCGGTCCACCAGATCGGTACCGGCCCAGGCTTCCAGGGACTGGATGCGGCGCGAAAACGCCGGCTGGGTGACGTGGCGCAACTGGGCCGAGCGGCTGAAGCTGCGCGTTTCGGCCAAGCTGACGAAATCTTCAAGCCACTTGGTGTCCATCCTCTTGCTCCGCGGTGTTTTGTTGCAAGGCCCACATCTGGGCATAGCGGCCGCCGGCGGCCAGCAGCTCGGCGTGGGTGCCGCGCTCGACCACCCGGCCCTGCTCTAGCACGATGATTTCGTGCGCGTCCACCACGGTGGAGAGTCGGTGCGCGATCACCAGGGTGGTTTTGTCACGCGCCACCTGCCGCAGCTCGGCCTGGATGGCGCGTTCGTTGGCGCTGTCCAGCGCCGAAGTGGCCTCATCGAAAATCAGGATCGGGGGGTCCTTGAGCAGGGTGCGGGCAATGGCGACGCGCTGCTTTTCACCGCCGGAGAGCTTCAGGCCGCGCTCACCCACCAGGGTTTGGTAGCCTTTGGGCAGCCGCGCGATGAAGTCATGGATGTGGGCCGCGCGGGCCGCCCGCACGGCCTCGTCGTGGCCGGCATCGGGGCGGCCGTAGAGAATGTTGTACTCGATGGTGTCGTTGAACAGCACCGTGTCTTGCGGCACGATGCCGATGGCCCGGCGCAAGCTGTCCTGGGTGACGTGGCGGATGTCCTGCCCGGCAATGGTGATGCGCCCAGTCGGTTCGTGCGGCCCGGCGCCGGGGCGGCCCACGTCATAGAAACGATAGAGCAGCCGCGCCAAGGTGGATTTGCCAGCCCCCGATGGCCCGACCACCGCGACTGTCTTGCCCGCCGGTATGGTGAAGCTGACGCCGTGCAGGATGTCGCGGTCACGCTCGTAGCCGAAGCGCACGTCCTCAAAGCGGATGTCTGGGGCGGCATCGAGCCGCAACGGCTGGGCGTCGGGGGCGTCGGCCACTTCACGCTCTTTGTCCAGCAGGGCAAACATCTTGTCCAGATCGGTCAGGCTTTGCTTGATTTCGCGGTACAGCACGCCGAGAAAATTCAGCGGGATGTAGAGCTGGATCATGAACGCGTTGATCATGACCAGATCGCCCAGAGTCATGTGACCTTGGGCAACGCCCACCGTGGCGCGCCAGAGCATGGCCACCAGCGCCACCGCGATGATGAGCTGCTGCCCGGCGTTGAGCAGCGACAGGGTGGCCTGGCTCTTGAGGCGGGCACGGCGCAAGCGCTGCAAGGCTTCGTCGTAGCGGCGGGCCTCGAACGCTTCGTTGTTGAAATATTTGACGGTCTCGTAATTCAGCAAGGAGTCGATGGCCTTGGTCTGGCTGACGGACTCCATCTCGTTCATGTGGCGGCGGAACTGGGTGCGCCATTCGGTCACCCGGACGGTGAAAAACACGTACAGGACCAGGGCGATCAACGTCGTCCAGACGTACCAGAGCTCGAACTTCACGCCCAGCAACGCCAGCACCAGTGCCACCTCCAGCAAAGTGGGCAGGATGCTGTAGAGCGAATACGAAATGAGCGACTGCACGCCACGGGTGCCGCGCTCGATGTCGCGCGTCATGCCGCCGGTCTGGCGCTCCAGGTGAAAGCGCAGGCTGAGCTGGTGCAGGTGCCCAAACACCTGCAGGGCGATGGCGCGGGTGGCCCCTTCGGTGGCCTTGGCAAAGATGAGCTCGCGCAATTCGGTGAACAGCGAGGTGGAAAAGCGAAGCAGGCCATAGGCCAGCAGCAGCCCCACGGGCACCAGCAGCCAGGGTTCCGTGCCGGGTGGCAAGCCGAGCAAAGACTGCCCTGGCGCCGGTGTCAGCGCGTCCACCAGTTCCTTGAGCAGCAACGGCACCCCCACATTGGCCAGCTTGGCCGCCACCATGAACGCCAGGGCGGCTGCCACGCGCCAGCGGTATTGCCACAAATACGGCAACAAGCGGCGCAGCACCGCCCAATCGGAACGGGGGCGGGCCTGCTCTCCGGGGGGTGGGGCCGACGCCATGGCAGCCGGGCCGGAGCGGGCGGTGGACAAATCGCGCATGGATGACAATCAGGGCATGAACCATCCGATTTTGCCCCCAAGTGGCAGTGACCACACAGCGGCTGGCGAGGCCCGCCGCATCGACACCCCGCCAGCGGACAAGACGCTGGTGCTCAAAGTCATTCCCATGCCGGCAGACTGCAATGCCAATGGCGACATCTTCGGCGGCTGGGTCATGGCCCAGGTGGACTTGGCCGGCTCCGTGCTGCCCGCGCGGCTGGCCCAGGGCCGCATCGCCACCGTGGCGGTCAACCAGTTCATCTTCAAGCAGCCGGTGCGCGTCGGTGACATTCTGAGCTTCTACAGCGCCATCACCCGCGTGGGCAAGACGTCCATCTCCGTGCAGGTGGAGGTGTTTGCCGAGCGGATGAATGCGCAAGGCGAGTTTGTGAAGGTGACCGAAGCGTCGCTGACCTACGTGGCCATCGACGAGCAAGGCCGGCCACGACCGGTGCCAGCGCCGGCCGCACCGGCGCGCTGAACTGCCCCAGGGCCGCCCGCGCCTCTGGCGTGGGCTTATCATTCTGCGCGTCTGCACCGTACCACCCATGCCCCAGAAACCGCCTGCCCCACCCGCTGCGCTGTCGCCCGCCGACTACCTCAAGCTCACCCTGACCGCCCGCGTGTATGACGTGGCGATCGAATCCGCTCTGGAGCCGGCCAAGGCCCTGAGCCGGCGGCTGCACAACAAGGTGCTGCTCAAGCGCGAGGACCAGCAGCCCGTCTTCAGCTTCAAGCTGCGCGGCGCCTACAACAAGCTGGCGCACTTGTCGCCCGAGCAGCTGCAACGCGGCGTCATCTGCGCCTCGGCCGGCAACCATGCCCAAGGCGTGGCGCTGGGGGCGCACAAGCTGGGCACGCGGGCGGTGATCGTCATGCCCACCACCACACCCCAAGTCAAAATCGACGCCGTCAAGGCCCTGGGCGGGGAAGTGGTGCTGCATGGCGACAGTTATTCCGACGCCTATCAGCACGCCGTGCGGCTGGAGCAAGCGCAAGGGCTGACTTTCGTCCACCCGTTCGATGACCCGTACGTGATCGCCGGGCAAGGCACCATCGCCCTGGAGATGCTGCGTCAGCTGCAGAGCCTGGGCAGCCAGCGGCTGGATGCGGTGTTCGTGGCCATTGGCGGGGGGGGCCTCATCAGCGGGGTGGCCAATGTCATCAAGGCGGTGCGGCCCGAGGTCAAGGTCATTGGCGTGCAGATGAACGACTCCGACGCGATGATGCGCTCGGTGGCCGCCGGACAACGCGTCACCCTGCCCGATGTGGGCCTGTTCAGCGATGGCACGGCCGTCAAGCTGGTGGGCGAGGAAACCTTCCGCATCAGCCGCGAACTGGTGGACGAATTCATCACCGTGGACACCGACGCGGTGTGCGCCGCCATCAAAGACATATTCGTGGACACGCGCAGCATCGTGGAGCCGGCCGGCGCGCTGGCGGTGGCCGCGATCAAAAAATACGTGGCCGAACGCAAGACCAAGGGCGAGACCTACGCCGCCATCCTGTGCGGCGCCAACATGAACTTCGACCGGCTGCGCTTCGTGGCCGAGCGCGCCGAGGTGGGCGAGGAGCGCGAAGCGCTGTTTGCCGTCACCATCCCCGAAGAGCGCGGCAGCTTCAAGCGCTTTCTGCAAGCCATCGGCGGCCTGCCCGGCGGGCCGCGCAATGTCACCGAGTTCAGCTACCGCATCAGCGACACCCAGCACGCCCATGTGTTCGTCGGCCTGACGACCCACGGCAAAGGGGAAAGCGGCAAGATCGCCGCCACCTTCCAGAAACACGGCTTCCCGACGCTGGACCTGACGCACGACGACCTGGCCCAGGAACACATCCGCCATATGGTCGGTGGGCGTTCCCCGCTGGCCCGTGACGAACGGCTGCTGCGCTTCGTTTTCCCGGAACGGCCCGGCGCCCTGTTCAAATTCCTCAGCCTGATGCGCCCCGGCTGGAACATCAGCCTGTTCCACTACCGCAACCAAGGGGCGGATTACGGCCGCATCCTGGTGGGCTTGCAGGTGCCGGCCAAAGACGGCAAGGCGTTTCAGAAATTCCTCGACACGTTGGGCTACCCCTACGTGGAAGAGACCGAGAACCCGCTGTACCGCCTGTTCTTGCAGCACTGAACACCCCGGCCAGCCATGCAAAGCCTGAAACACTTTCTGCTGGCCCTGCAATTCTTCACGCGCATCCCCATCACGGGCGCGCTGGCCGCCTGGGTGGGCTTCAGCCCCGCCATGCTGCGTGCCAGCGCCGCGCACTTCCCTGGCGTGGGCTGGGTGGTGGGCGCGGTGGCCGCGGGCGTTTATGGGCTGCTGTGCTGGTACCTGCCCCCGGTGGCAGGCATCACCTGGGTGGCGGCGGTGTTCAGCACCATCGCCACCGTGCTGTTGACCGGGGGCTTTCACGAGGACGGTCTGGCCGACGTGGCCGATGGCCTGGGCGGCAGCCACCAGCGCGAGCGGGCGCTGGAGATCATGAAAGACTCGCGCATCGGCGCTTTCGGCGCCATGGCGCTGGTGCTGGCCCTGCTGGCCAAGGTGAGCCTGCTGGCCGTGCTGGGGCAACTCTCCCTGGGCGGGGCGCTGCTGGCGCTGTTCCTGGCCCATGTGGCGTCGCGCACCTGGCCGCTGCTGACCATCCGCTGGCTGCCCCACGTGGGCGATGCGGCGGGCAGCAAGTCCAAGCCGCTGGCCGACCAGATTTCCACCGCGGCGCTGCTCACCGGCGCCCTGTGGTGCGGGCTGGCGCTGGCCCTGGCGCTGATGGGGGCGCACGCCACCGCCCCCCACTGGCTGGGCACCCTGCAAGACGGCGCTCGCGCCAGCACCGCGCTGTGGTGGGGGGTGGCCGGGTCGGCATTGGGCTGGGCGCTGGTCCACGGGCAGCTGCAGCGCCGGCTGCAAGGCTTCACCGGCGATGGACTGGGCGCGGCGCAGCAGGTCAGCGAAATCGGGTTTTACCTGGCGATGGCGCTGGCCATGGGCAGCCGCTGAGTCGCGCCGATGACCGCCCCCAAACCCCTGGAACTGTGGCTGGTGCGCCACGCCCGGCCACTGGCCCCGGAGGGCCTGTGTTACGGACGGCTGGACCTGCCGGCAGACGCTGCCCATACCCAGGCCCGTGCCGAGGCCCTGGCCCGCGCCTGGCAGGCGTCCCCTGCCGACGACGGGCCGGCCATGGCGTGGCATTCCCCGTCGGCGCGGGCGCACGCGCTGGCACGCGCCGCGGCCGCTTGCGGGCTGCCCCACGCCACCGCCGACGCACGCCTGCAGGAAATGGACTTTGGCCACTGGGAAGGCCAGCCATGGGACGGCATCGCTCGCAACGCGCTCGACGCCTGGGCGCAGGACTTTTTTCATCACTGCCCGGGGCAGGGGGAATCGGTGGCGCGGTTGCTGACGCGCGTGGCCGACGCCCTGCGCGACGGCCTCTCCCAGGCCCACGCCTGCGGCGCGCGGCGGGTGTTGTGGTTCACCCATGCCGGCGTCATCCGGGCGGTGGAAGTCTGCCTGCGCCAACCCGGCCTCCAGCCCCCCACCTCGATGGCGGCCCGCGACTGGCCCTCGACGGTCTGCGACTTTGGCCACTGGATCGTCCACCGAATGGAATAATGCGCACACCATGCCTGCCACCCTCGACGGCCAACTGGTCGTGGCCATCTCATCGCGAGCCCTGTTCGACTTCGAAGCCGAAAACGAAGTGTTCGAACAGGGCGACGACCGTGCCTATATGCAGTTGCAACTCAGTCGGTTGGAGCAACCGGCGGGCCGGGGCGTGGCGTTCTCGCTGGTCCACAAGTTGCTGAGCTTCAATTCGCCGCAACAGCAGCGGGTGGAGGTGGTGATCCTGTCGCGCAACGATCCGGTCTCAGGCATGCGGGTGTTCCGCTCGGCCAGCCACTATGGGCTCAGCATTCAACGGGGGGTCTTCACCCGGGGCCAGCCACCGTGGCGCTACCTGCGCCCCCTGCGGGCCAATCTGTTCCTGTCGGCCCACCTCAGTGACGTGCGGGCCGCGCTGGATGTGGGCGTGCCCGCGGCCCAGGTGTACCCGCAGTCGGTCCGCGCCAGCGACGCGCACCCGCACGAAGTGCGCATTGCCTTCGACGGCGACGCGGTGCTGTTTTCCGACGAGGCCGAGCGCGTCTTCCAGGCCGAGGGGCTCAGCGCCTTTCAAGCGCACGAGGTCAGCAACGCCAGCCGCCCCCTGCCCGGCGGGCCGTTCAAGCCGCTGCTTGAAGCCTTGCACCGTCTGCAAAATGCCGGCACCGCCCAGATGCGCATCCGCACCGCGCTGGTGACGGCCCGCAGCGCCCCGGCCCATGAGCGGGCCATCCGCACGCTGATGGACTGGAACATCGAGGTCGATGAGGCCATGTTCCTGGGCGGCCTGCCCAAGGGCGAGTTCCTGCGCGAATTCGAGCCGGATTTCTTTTTCGACGACCAGACCGGTCACATCGAACACGCCGCGCGCCACGTGCCGGCCGGCCATGTGGCCAGCGGCATCGCCAACGTCACCTGAACCTGCAGCCATGTCCGCCACCTCAGCCCATGGCATACAGACCAGCATAGGGTTTGCTTTAGGCGCTGCGGTACTGTTCGGCGCCAGCACGCCAATGGCCAAGCTGCTGCTGGAGGCGATACCACCCGTGCTATTGGGAGGCTTGCTATATCTGGGCAGCGGCCTGGGGCTGTTGGCCACACGCCTGTGGCGCGATCGGGGCTGGCAGCCCTCCGGGCTGCGTCCCGGGGAAGGAAAATGGCTGGCGGCTGCCATCGCATTTGGGGGTGTATTAGGGCCTGTTGCCCTGATGTTCGGCCTGCAGCATACCGGGGCATCCACGGCTTCGCTGCTGCTCAATCTAGAGGCGGTGCTGACGGCAGTGCTGGCATGGGTGGTTTTCAAGGAAAACGCAGACCGCCGGGTCGTCTTGGGCATGCTGGCCATCGTCGCAGGCGGCGTCCTCTTGTCGTGGCCCTCGGCCAATGCCAGTCAACCCGGGGGAGGCTGGGGAGCCGGGCTCATTGCCCTGGCATGCCTGTGCTGGGCCATCGATAACAACCTGACCCGCAATGTCTCTGCCTCAGACGCCCTGTTCATCGCGGGCAGCAAAGGACTGGTCGCCGGCAGTGTGAATATCACGCTGGCCGCCATGTTGGGGGCCACATGGCCTGGCTGGTCATCGGCGTTAGGCGCCATGGCCGTGGGCCTGCTCGGTTACGGCATCAGCTTAGCGCTGTTCGTGCTGGCGCTGCGCGGGTTGGGAACGGCACGGGCCGGCGCTTACTTTTCGGTGGCACCATTTGTCGGTGCCCTGGTATCCCTGGTCTGGTTGGGCGAGCAAGCCAGCACAGGATTCTGGGCAGCCGGCAGTCTCATGGCCTTGGGAATCTGGCTCCACCTGACCGAACGCCATGCGCACGAACACACCCACGAGCCGCTGATTCATAGCCACGCCCATGTCCATGACGAGCATCACCAGCACCCGCATGCCTTCGCCTGGAATGGACAGGAGCCGCACGTGCATGAGCACCGGCACACGGTCATCACCCACTCGCACCCCCACTATCCAGACATCCACCATCGACATAGACACTGATCAGAAGGGGAGATAAGTTCCCCGCCTCTGAATGAGCGTCGATTGGCATCTAATGGTCTGCCCTACAGACAAAAGTCGTAGTCGATGGTCAGTGGCGCGTGGTCGCTGAAGCGTTGCGCTTTGTACACGCTGGCCTGGCGGGCGGTTTCGGCCAGCGCGGGGGTGGCCAGGTGGTAGTCGATGCGCCAGCCCACGTTCTTCGCCCAAGCCTGGCCCCGGTTGCTCCACCAGGTGTAGGCGGCCTCGGTCTCGTCGGGGTGCAACCGGCGGTACACATCCACATAGCCGCCCTCGGTCAGCAGCCGGGTCATCCAGGCGCGCTCCTCAGGCAAAAAGCCGCTGTTTTTCAGGTTGCCTTTCCAGTTTTTCAGGTCCTTTTCGTGGTGGGCGATATTCACGTCGCCCACCAGCAGCACCTGGCGCTGCTGGCGCAGTTTGACCATCCAAGGATAGATCCGATCCAGAAACCGGTACTTGGCGTCCTGGCGCTCGTCCCCGGACGAGCCACTGGGGAAATAGCAGCTGATGAGGCTGAGCCGGCGCTGCGGGGTGTCGAAACGCAATTCCAGGTAGCGGCCCTCGTCATCGAACTCGGGCTCGCCCATGCCGACGATCACCTCACTGGGCTCGTGCCGGCTGTAGATGCCCACGCCCGAATAGCCCTTTTTGGTGGCGTAGTGGAAGTAGCCCTTGAGGCCGGCCAGGGCCTCGAAACGACCCTGCACATCGGGGGCCTGGGCTTTGAGCTCCTGCACCCCCATACAATCGGGCGCAGTGGCTGCAACCCAGGCTTCGAGCCCTTTGGCGGCGGCAGATCGGATGCCATTGAGGTTGAGGCTGGTCAATCGAAACAAGGAATTCCCCATGAACATGGAAAGAGAAACGCCAGTGGACGCACTGGCGCAGGCTTTCGTGCAATTTTCCGTCGAATCCGGGGTACTGCGCTTTGGCGAGTTCAAGACCAAGGCCGGCCGGCTGAGTCCCTACTTTTTCAATGCCGGCCTGTTCGACGACGGCCTCAAGCTGGGACGGCTGGCCGGGTTCTATGCCGACCGCATCCTGGCCAGCGGCATCGACTTCGACATGGTGTTCGGCCCCGCTTACAAAGGCATTCCGCTGGCCGCCACCGTGGCGGTGGAACTGGCGCGACGTGGGCGCAACGTGCCTTTGGCCTACAACCGCAAAGAGGCCAAGGACCACGGCGAAGGCGGCACGCTGGTGGGCGCGCCGCTGCGCGGTCGCGTGCTCATCATCGACGACGTGATGAGCGCCGGCACCGCCGCGCGCGAGTCGATCGCGCTGATCCGCGCCGCCGGCGCCGAGCCGCATGCGGTGGCCATCGCGCTGGACCGGCAGGAAATGGCCACCGAAGCCGGCCCCGACGGGCAAGTGCGCGATGTGCCCTACAGCGCGGTGCAGTATGTGCGAGCGCAACTCGGCCTGCACGTGTGCGCCATTGCCAAGCTGGCCGATCTGCTGCAATATCTGCAACACCACGCCGGGGAGGACATGGGGCAGCACCAGGCACGGGTGCAGGCCTATCGGGACCGATACGGCGTCCGTTGAACCCCTCAGAGCCCACCATGATTCCGTCGCGTTCCCGCTTTCGCTGGCTCATCGGCTGCACCTTGGTGCTCGGTGTCTGGGGCCTCGCCCAGGGCGGCGGCATTTACACCTGCGTCGATGCCAAGGGCAGGCGACTGACGTCAGACCGGCTGATCACCGAATGCCTGGACCGCGAGCAATACGAGCTCAACCCCAGCGGCACGGTGCGGCGCGTCATCCCCCCCTCCCTGACGGCAGAGGAACGGGCCCGCGCCGAAGCCCGGCAGCGCGCCGAAGCCGATGCCCGCACCCGCGCGGCAGAGGAGCGCCGCAAAGAACAGGCGATGCTGATCCGCTACCCCAGCCCGGACGCCCACCAGCACGCGCGCACAGAAGCGCTGCGGCAAGTGCAGGCGGTGATCGAGACCGGACAGCGTCGCGAGCAGGAGTTGGAAAAGCAGCGCCAGGCGATTCTGGCCGAACTGGAGTTCTACCAGCGCGACCCCAGCCGGGCCCCCCAATGGTTGCAGCAGCGCCAGCTCGACAACCAGCAGCAAATCGCGGCCCAGCGCGCCTTCCTGGACGACCAGCGCCGGGAAATCGAGCGCATCAACCAGCGCTTCGACGAAGAGCTGGCGGTGCTGCAGCGCCTCTGGAAAGAGCGCGACCAGGCCCAGCGCTGAGCCTGCCGCCCGCACTCAGCCCAGCTTGCGCTTGAGCAGTTCGTTGACCTGGGCCGGATTGGCCTTGCCCTTGCTGGCTTTCATGACCTGACCGACCAGGGCATTGAACGCCTTGTCTTTGCCGGCACGGTACTCGGCCACGCTCTTTTCGTTGGCAGCCAGCACCTCGTCGATGATCTGTTCCAGCGCGCCGGCGTCGTTCATCTGCTTGAGGCCCTTGGCTTCGATCACCGCATCGACCTGGGCCTGAGGATCGGCCTCGGCGATGGAGCCCGCCCACAGCGCATCCATCACCTGCTTGGCGGCGTTGTTGGACACCGTGCCGTCAGCCACGCGCCGCAGCAACGCCGCGAGCACGGCGGCACTGACCGGCGCCTCGGTGATGTCGCGCTCCTCGGCATTGAGCCGGCGCGAGACTTCGCCCATGATCCAGTTGCTCGCCGGCTTGGCCAGGGCCGTCCCGGCCGCGGCCACCACGGCCTCGAAATAGGCCGCCATGGCCGGGCTCTGTGTGAGCGTGGTGGCGTCGTACTCGGGCAGGCCGTAGTCGCGCACGAAGCGCTCGGCCATCGCCCGGGGCAGCTCGGGCAGGCTGGCGCGCACCTGCTCCACCCATTCGGGCGCGATCACCAGCGGCGGCAGGTCCGGATCGGGGAAGTAGCGGTAGTCGGCCGCGTCTTCCTTGGTACGCATGGCGCGGGTTTCGCCCGTATCGGGGTCGAACAGCACCGTGGCCTGCTCGATGGCGTGGCCGTCTTCCAACTGCTCGATCTGCCAGCGCACCTCGAAGTCGATGGCCTGCTGCATGAACTTGAAGGAGTTCAGGTTCTTGATCTCGCGCCGCGTGCCCAAGGGCTGGCCGGGCTTGCGCACGGAGACGTTGGCATCGCAGCGGAAACTGCCTTCCTGCATGTTGCCGTCGCAAATGCCGATCCACGTCACGATCTTGTGCAGTTCCTTGGCATAAGCCACGGCCTCGGCGCTGGAGCGGATGTCCGGCTCGGTCACGATTTCCAGCAGCGGCGTGCCCGCGCGGTTGAGGTCGATGCCGCTCATGCCGTGGAAGTCTTCATGCAGGCTCTTGCCGGCGTCTTCTTCCAAGTGGGCACGCACCAGGCGCACGGTTTTGCGGTCATTGCCCAGGTAAAAGCTCACCGCGCCGCCCTGCACCACCGGAATTTCGTATTGGCTGATTTGGTAGCCCTTGGGCAAATCGGGGTAGAAATAATTTTTCCGGGCAAAGATGCTGCGTGGCGCCACATGGGCGCCGACGGCCAGGCCAAAGCGGATGGCGCGCTCGACGGCCCCGCGGTTCATCACCGGCAGCGTGCCGGGCAAGGCCAGATCCACGGCGCAGGCCTGGGTGTTGGGCTCGGCGCCGAAGGCGGTGGAGGCGCGGCTGAAGATTTTGCTGGCGGTCGTCAGTTGCACATGGGTCTCGAAGCCGATGACGACTTCGTAGCCCTGGACCAGAGGAGATGCGGATGCTGGGTTGCTCATAGGAAAATGACGCCTCGTGCCGTGTCAGACCGCCGCCGGTGCGCGGGTGTGCCAATCGGTCACACGCTGGTAGTGGTGTGCCACGCCCAACAGGCGTGCTTCCTGGAAATAGTTGCCGATCAATTGCAGCCCCACGGGCATGCCACCCCGACCAAAGCCCACCGGCACGCTCATGCCCGGCAAACCGGCCAGCGAGGCCGGCAGGGTGTAGATGTCGGCCAGGTAGGCGGCCACGGGGTCGGCGGTCTTCTCGCCGATGGCCCAGGCCACGGTCGGGGCCACCGGCCCGGCAATCACATCGCAGTGCTGGAACGCGGCCTGAAAGTCTTGCGCGATCAGGCGGCGGATTTGCTGCGCCTTGAGGTAGTAGGCGTCATAGTAGCCGTGCGACAGCACATAGGTGCCGATCAGGATGCGGCGCTGCACCTCGGGCCCGAAGCCTTCGCTGCGCGACTTTTTGTACATGTCCAGCAAATCGGTGTAGTCCTGCGCCCGATGGCCGAACTTGACACCGTCGAAACGGCTGAGGTTGGAGCTGGCTTCGGCCGGGGCGATGATGTAGTACGCCGGGATGGCCAGTTCGGTGCGCGGCAAGGCGATGTCCACCAACACCGCGCCCAGCCGCTCGCATTCGGCCAGCGCGGCGCGAATGGGGGCCAGCACGTCATCGGCGCAGCCCGCGCCGAAAAACTCGCGCGGCAAGCCAATGCGCAGACCCTCCAGCGGCCGCTGCGGCGTGGCACCCGGCAGCGGGTCGTCCAGTCCGCGGGTGTAATCCTCGGCCGGGCGATCCAGGCTGGTGGAGTCGCGGTCGGGGTCTGGGCCGGCCATCACCGAGAGCAACAAGGCGCAGTCGCGGGCGCTGCGGGCCATGGGGCCAGCCTGGTCCAGGCTGGAGGCATACGCGATGAGGCCGTAACGCGAGCAGCGGCCATAGGTGGGCTTGATGCCGGTGATGCCGGTGAAGCTGGCCGGCTGACGGATGGAGCCGCCCGTGTCCGTGCCGGTGGCGGCGGGCACCAGCCGCGCGGCCACCGCCACGGCCGATCCGCCCGAAGACCCGCCCGGCACGCGGGTCGTGTCCCAAGGGTTGCGCGCCGGGCCATAGGCCGAGTTGTCGTTGCCCGACCCCATCGCAAATTCGTCGCAGTTGAGCTTGCCCAGCGTCACCGCGCCCGCTGCGGCCAGCCGGGCCACCACGGTGGCATCGAACGGGCTGCGGTAGCCTTGCAGCATCTTGCTGCCGGCCGTGGTGGGAAAGTCCTTGGTCACCAGAACATCTTTGTGGGCCAGGGGAACGCCCAGCAACGGAGCACGCTCGCCCTGGGCCAGACGGGCGTCGGCCGCTCGCGCTTGGGCCAGGCTCACCGCCTCGTCCAAGGCCAAATAGGCGCCCAGGCCTTCATGGGCGCGGGCACGGGCCAGCAAATGTTGGGTGACTTCGACACTGGAGACCTGTCGCGCGGCCAGCATCGCGGCCAGGGCGCTGACGTCGAGTTGGTGCAGATCGGTCATGCCTCCCCCCTCACTCGATGACTTTGGGCACCAGGAACAGCCCGTTTTCCACCGCCGGGGCGCTGGCTTGGTTGGCCTGACGCTGGTTGGTCTCGCTGACCACGTCGTCGCGCAACCGCAGGGCCACGTCTTCGAACACCTCGGCGGGGTGGGCCAAGGGCGGCACGCCAGCGGTGTCCACCGCCTGCATCTGCTCGACGATGTCGAAAAACCCATTGAGCCGTTGGAGCATGGTCTGCGCCTGGGCTTCGGGCAGCTCCAGGCGCGCGAGGTGGGCAATGCGCCCGATGTCTTGCAAGGTCAGGGACATGTGGTGTCGCTTCAAGGCACGGCCGGTTTGCAACCGTGTGTAAAAACCAAGGGGAAAAGCGCCCGTTGGCCCGGTTTGGCCAGGGGGGATGTCCAGGCGATGGAGTATTATCTTAGGTTTGGTGAGCAGGTCCGGAATGGTTCGCTTTTCGGGCCCATTTTTCGTCCCAAACCACCCCCGATTTTCCGCCAGACATTTCCCGGCGCTGCCCGCGTGCCCGCGCAAGCCGGACCCAGGCAGGCCGCACAGGACCACCCAACATGTTCGAATCTTTCCGTCGGCACTTCTCCACCGACCTGGCCATCGACCTGGGCACGGCCAACACACTGATCTATGTGCGTGGCAAGGGCATCGTGCTCGATGAGCCCTCGGTCGTCTCCATCCGCCACGAAGGCGGCCCGCAAGGCAAGAAAACCATCCAGGCCGTGGGCCACGAAGCCAAGGCCATGCTCGGCAAAGTGCCGGGCAACATCGAAGCCATCCGCCCGATGAAGGACGGCGTGATCGCCGACTTCACCGTCACCGAGCAGATGCTCAAGCAGTTCATCAAGATGGTGCACCCGCGCTCCATGCTCAAGCCGAGCCCGCGCATCATCATCTGCGTGCCCTGCGGCTCCACCCAGGTCGAGCGCCGCGCCATCCGCGAAAGCGCCCTGGGCGCCGGTGCTTCCGAGGTGTATCTGATCGAAGAACCCATGGCCGCGGCCATCGGCGCCGGCCTACCGGTGAGTGAGGCGGCCGGCTCCATGGTGGTGGACATCGGCGGCGGCACCACCGAGGTGGGCGTCATCAGCCTGGGCGGCATGGTTTACAAGGGCAGCGTGCGCGTCGGTGGCGACAAGTTCGATGAGGCCATCATCAACTACATCCGCCGCAACTACGGCATGCTGATCGGCGAACCCACGGCCGAAGCCATCAAGAAGAACATCGGCAGCGCCTTCCCCGGCTCCGAGGTCAAGGAGATGGAGGTCAAGGGCCGCAACCTGAGCGAAGGCGTGCCACGCAGCTTCACCATCTCCAGCAACGAGGTGCTCGAAGCCCTGACCGATCCGATCAACCAGATCGTCAGCGCCGTCAAGACCGCGCTGGAGCAGACCCCGCCGGAACTGGGCGCCGACATCGCCGAGCGCGGCATGATGCTCACCGGCGGCGGCGCCCTGCTGCGCGACCTCGACCGCCTGCTGTCGGAAGAAACCGGTCTGCCGGTGCTGGTGGCCGAAGAACCGCTGCTGTGCGTGGTCAAGGGCTGCGGCATGGCGCTGGACCAGATGGACCGCCTGGGCGGCAGCATCTTCACCAACGAATAATCGCTCCCGCCACCGGCCATGCCGCTGGGAACCGTCGATCGCACGCCGCCCCCGTTTTTCAAACAGGGGCCATCGGCGCTGTCCAAGCTGCTGGTGCTCAGCGCCATCGCCGCGCTGCTGATGGTGGTGGATGCCAAACGCCAGTGGGCCGAGCCGGTGCGTCAGGTGGTGGCCACCGCGATCTATCCCCTGCAATGGCTGGCGCTGCAACCCCTGCATGCCGCGCGCTGGTCCGGCCAATACCTGGGCAGTCTGCAGGCTGCCCAGCAAGAAGCGGCGCAAGCGCGGGCCGAGTTGGTGCGCCAGGCGCAGCGTGCCGCCATCGTGGAGCACCTCTCGCAGGAAAACCGGGAACTGCGCGCCTTGCTGGGCATGCAGGAGCGCTTGCCCACCGGGGCCCAAGGCGCCCAGATCCTCTATGAGTTGCCCGACCCGTTTTCGCGCAAGGTCGTCATCAACCTGGGGCAGCGCGATGGCGTCCAGCCCGGCTCGGCGGTGATGGACGGCTATGGCGTGCTCGGTCAGGTGACGCGGGTGTACCCGGCCACCTCGGAAGTGACCCTGCTGGTGGACCGTCAGCAGGCCATCCCCGTGATCAACACCCGCACCGGGCAGCGCAGCCTGGCCTACGGGATGCCGGGCGGGCGACTGGAGTTGCGCTTCGAGTCGGTGAACACGGAGACGGAGGCCGGCGACGTGCTGACGACCAGCGGCATCGACGGCGTCTATCCACCTGGTCTGCCGGTGGCCACGGTGGTCCACGTCTCGGCCACGGGGGGCAGTGGCTTTGCCCGCATCGAGGCCGAACCGATGGCCCGCATGGACAATACCCTGCATGTGCTGGTGGTGGCCCCGGCTGGCCGGCCCCGGCTGCCGGGCAACGACACCCCGACGGAGGCCCGGCCATGATGATGCGTGCGGGACAGGCCCTGCTGCTGCCGGCCAACCCCTGGTTCATCTGGGGCACGCTGATCGGGGCGGTGTTGCTCAACATGCTGGTGCATATCGCGCTGCTCGGGCGATCGCCCTGGATGCCGGATTTCCTGGCCGTCACCCTGGCTTTCTGGATCATCCACCAGCCACGGCGCATCGGCGTCGGCACGGCGTTTGCCTTCGGGCTCGTGATCGACGTGCACCACGGCTCCCTGCTGGGTCAGCACGCGCTGGCCTATGCGGTGCTGGGCTATTTGGCGGTTGTGATTCATCGGCGGGTGCTGTGGTTCGACCTGCCGCGCCAGGCGCTGCACGTGCTGCCCCTGTTCCTCGTGGCCCATGCCCTGCAGTGGATGGCCCGCGGCTTGGCCGGCTCTGGCTGGGCGGGATGGTCCGCCCTGCTGGCGCCGGGCTTCGAAGCCCTGCTGTGGCCGCTGGCCACGGTGCTGCTGCTGGCCCCGCAGCGCCGCGCTCACGACCCGGACGACACCCGCCCGATCTGACCGCACGCCGCCCATGACCGAGCTGAAGAATGTCGAACTGCAACTGATGCGGTTTCGCACGCGGGTCTGGGTCGCGCTGGTCGTGGTGCTGCTGGCCCTCGGCCTCATCGGGGCGCGGATGTACGTGCTGCAAATCCATCGCCACGAGGCCCTGCTGACGCAGGCTGAAAGCAACCGCACCGCGGTGCTCCCGGTTCCCCCGCCACGCGGTCGCATCCTCGACCGCCACGGCGTGGTACTCGCCGACAATCAGCCCACTTTCACGCTGGAGATCATCCCCGCGCAGGCCGGGCGGCTGCAGGAGACGATCGACGCGATTGCCGAACTCATCGAAATCTCGCCGCGCGATCTGCGCCGCTTCCAACGCTTGGTGGCGGAATCCCGGCGCTTTGACTCGCTGCCTCTGCGCACCCGCCTGAGCCCGGAGGAGATGTCCATCATCGCGGCCCAACTCTACCGCCTGCCCGGGGTGAATATCCAGGCTCGCAGTCAGCGCCACTATCCACTGGGCGAAACGGCCGCCCACGTCATCGGGCATGTGGGCCGGATCAATCAGCGCGATCAGCAAATGATGGCCAACTGGCCAGAGGAGCGTCGCGCCAACTACCGCGGCACGGACCACATTGGCAAGCTCGGCATCGAGCAGAGCTATGAAGACCAGTTGCACGGCACCACCGGCTTCGAGCGAGTCGAGACGTCGGCCGCCGGGCGCGCGGTGCGCATCCTGGAAACCGTCGCGCCCATCCCCGGCGACTCGGTGCGCCTGACCATCGACGCCCGGCTGCAGCACCTCGTCGAGCGCCTGTACGGCGAACGCCGCGGCGCCCTGGTGGCCATCGACCCGCGCAACGGCGAAATTCTGGCCTTCGTCAGCATGCCCACCTTCAACCCCAACCTGTTCGTGGAAGGGATCGACGTGGAGAACTGGCGCGCCCTCAATGAGTCGATCGACCGGCCCCTGCTGAACCGGGCCTTGCGCGGCACTTACCCGCCCGGCTCCACCTACAAGCCGTTCATGGCGCTGGCCGCCCTGGAAACCGGCCTGCGCAAACCCTCCACCGCCATCAACGACCCTGGCTTCTGGATGTTCGGCAATCATCGCTTTCGCAGCGTCGGCGAGCGCAACCTGGGCATGGTGGATTTGCGGCGCAGCATCGTCGTCTCCAGCAATGTGTACTACTACACGCTGGCCAACGACATGGGCATCGACGCCATCCACGACTTCATGCAGCCGCTGGGGTTCGGCCAGCTCACCGGCATCGACCTGATGGGCGAGGCGCGCGGCATCCTGCCCAGCCCAGCCTGGAAACGGGCCACGTTCAAGCGCCCTGAGCATCAACGCTGGTACGCGGGCGAGACCATCTCGGTCGGCATCGGCCAGGGCTACAACAGCTTCACCATGCTGCAGCTGGCCTCGGCCATGGCCACCCTGGCCAACGGCGGGGTGCGCCACACCCCGCACTTGGGGCTGAGCACGCACAGCGCCCGGGACCCCGAAGGCCGGCCCATCTACCGCGCCGCCGGCACCCCACTGGGCTACAAGCCCGAACACCTGCAAGCCGTGCTCGAAGCGATGGAGGCCGTCACCACCGAAGGCACGTCGGCGCGGGTGTTCGCCGGCGCCCCCTACCGCAGCGGCGGCAAGACCGGCACCGCCCAGGCCGTGAGCATTGGCCAGCGCGAGCGCTACGACGCGGCCAAGCTGGCCGAACACCAGCGCGACCATTCCCTGTATGTGGCCTTCGCGCCGGTGGAGGCCCCCACCGTGGCCCTGGCGGTGATCGTAGAAAACGCCGGCTTCGGCTCGGCCAGCGCCGCCCCGATCGCGCGTCGCGTCTTCGATTACCTGTTGCTGGGCCTGTACCCCAGCGAAGAAGACATCGCCGCCACCCAAAAGGGGCAGTCCGCCGCGCCGATCGGCCAGCCACGGCCCATCGCCGAAGTGCCCTGGCCCGGCGGGGACTGAGCCCTGGTCAGGATCAGGGCATCATCGCCCAGGCGTCCCAGCCTGTCTTGAGGATGAGCGCCGTCACCACCACGATGAATACCCCGCGCACGAAGCCGGCACCGTGCCTGAGCGCCAGCCGCGTGCCCAGCAGGCTGCCGGCCACATTGGCCACGGCCATGGCCAGGCCGATGTGCCACCACACATGGCCTTTCCAGGCAAACAGGCCCAGCGCCGCCAGGTTGGAGGTGGTGTTGAGCAACTTGGCCGAAGCGCTGGCATTCAGAAAGTCATAACCCAGCCAGCGCACGAACAGAAACACGAAGAAACTGCCCGTGCCCGGGCCAAAAAAACCGTCGTAAAAGCCAATGGTCAGCCCCAGCGTGCAGGCTGCCAGCGTCTCTTGCCGGCCATGGAAACGGGGCGCGTGGTGCCGCCCCAGATCCTTGCGGGCCAGGGTATAGACGAGCACCGCCAGCAGCACCAGCGGCAGCACGCGACGCAGAAAGTCGGGCGAGACCACGGTGACCAGCCAGGCACCGGCCATGGCGCCGGCGAAGCACACCGCCGCGGCCGGCAACAGGGCCGACCAGCGCATCTCCACCCGCCGGGCATACTGCACGGTGGCCGCCGCCGTGCCCCACACCGAAGCGCTCTTGTTGACGCCAAACAGCGTGGCCGGGTGGGCATGGGGAAACGCCGCAAACAGCGCCGGCACCAGGATCAGACCACCCCCGCCCACGATCGAATCCACAAAACCGGCCAGGCCCGAGGCCAGCGTCACGAAAAGCCATTCCATGGAGCGCCATTGTGACGGTTTTGAGACATAAAAAATGACCCGTGCGCCGAAGCCACACGGGCCCAACCCCAGGAGACTCCGCTGTCGTCAGCGGTTGTAGGCCGATTCGCCGTGCGAAGTGATGTCCAGGCCCTCGCGCTCGGCTTCCTCGCTCACACGAAGGCCCATGACCACATCGACGATCTTGTACGCGATGAACGCCACCACGGCCGACCAGACCATGGTGATGACCACGCCTTCGGCCTGCACGAACAGTTGGCCGGCGATGGAAAAATCCTCGCCGCCGGTGCCACCCAGGCCCGGGGCGGCGAACACGCCCGTCAGCAAGGCGCCGACGATGCCCCCCACGCCATGCACGCCAAACACGTCCAGCGAGTCGTCCGCGCCCAGCATCTTCTTCAAGCCAGTGACGCCCCACAGGCACAGCAACCCGGCGATGAAGCCGATGATGATCGCGCCCATCGGCCCCACCGAACCGCAAGCCGGCGTGATCGCCACCAGACCGGCCACGGCCCCCGAAGCGGCCCCCAGCATGGAGGCTTTGCCCTTGTGCATGGCTTCACCCAGCGACCAGGCCAGCACGGCGGCGGCAGTGGCCACGAGGGTGTTGATGAAGGCCAGAGCCGCACCGCCATTGGCTTCCAGATTGGAGCCGGCATTGAACCCGAACCAGCCCACCCACAGCAGGGAAGCGCCCACCATGGTCAGCGTCAGGCTGTGCGGAGCCATGGACTCGCGGCCATAACCGATGCGCTTGCCCACCATGTAGGCCCCCACCAGACCGGCCATGGCGGCATTGATGTGCACGACCGTCCCCCCGGCGAAGTCCAGCGCCCCCTTGTCCAGCAGGTAGCCACCCTCGCCCCACACCATGTGGGCAATCGGCAGATAGCTGAAGGTGAACCAGATCGTGCAGAACAGCAGCACCGCGCCGAACTTGATGCGCTCGGCGAACGAGCCCACGATCAGCGCGCAGGTGATGCCGGCAAACGTGGCCTGGAAGGCGACGAACACCAGCTCCGGGATCATCACCCCCTCGGTGAAGGTGGCGGCCAGCGAATCCATGGTGATGCCCATGAGGAAGGCCTTGTCGAGGTTGCCGATGATCAGGCCCGCGCCACCAAAGGCCAGGCTGTACCCGTACACCGCCCAGAGCACCACGATGAGCGAGAACACCACCATCACCTGCATCAGCACCGACAGCATGTTCTTGCTGCGCACCAGCCCGCCATAGAACAGCGCCAGTCCTGGCACCACCATCATCACCACCAGCAGCGTGGCCACCATCATCCAGGCCACGTCGCCCTTGTCCACCGTTTCGGTGACGGGCGCCTCGGCGGGCGCCGCAGCCTCCGCCACTGCCACCGCGGCTTCGGTGACGGTTTCGGCAGCGCCGTCCGCACTGGCCTGCGCCCAAGCCCCCGCTCCTCCGAGTGCCAGCCCCAGCGCCAGGCACACGCTCCAGAACCATCGTTTCATGTTGTCAGCTCGTTGGTTGATGAAAACATCACAGGGCCGCGGCCCCTTGCTCGCCGGTGCGGATGCGGATGACCTGCTCCAGCGGGAACACAAAAATCTTGCCGTCGCCGATCTTGCCCGTGCGCGCCGCACCCTCGATCGCCTCGATGACACGATCCACCAAATCGTCCAAGACCGCCGCCTCGATCTTGACCTTCGGCAGAAAATCCACCACGTACTCCGCCCCTCGGTACAGCTCGGTGTGACCCTTCTGCCGCCCAAAACCCTTGACTTCCGTAACCGTGATGCCCTGCACGCCCATGGCCGACAGCGCTTCGCGCACCTCGTCCAGCTTGAAGGGTTTGATGATCGCAGTGACCAGCTTCATGGAACCTCTCACTCCCAAAAACCACAGGTGCCTGAACTCAAGCAAGAGTCGCGCCAACCATTGAAAAGGCCGCCCTTTTGGGCGGCCCGCGGTCCGACCGGGCAACGCCCAGCGGGATTTACTTGGTGGTGAACTCGGGGTAGGCCTCTTGACCGCATTCGGCCAGGTCCACGCCTTGATACTCCTCCTCCTCGCTGACGCGGATGCCCATGACAGCCTTGAGCACGCCCCAGACGATCAGGCTGGTGACGAAGACCCACACGAAGATGGTCAATGCCCCAGCGATCTGCCCGAAGAAAGTGGCGTCGTCATTGGTCAGCGGCACCAGCAGCAGACCGAGCAGGCCACAGGTGCCGTGCACCGAGATGGCACCCACCGGGTCGTCGATCTTGAGCTTGTCCAGCGCCAGGATGGACAGCACCACCAACAGGCCACCGGCAATGCCGAACAGCGTGGCCAGCAGCGGCGTGGGGGTGTCTGGGCCTGCGGTGATGGTCACCAGGCCGGCGAGCGCCCCGTTGAGGAGCATGGTCAGGTCGGCCTTGCCAAAGATGATGCGCGACAGCACCAGCGCGCCGATGGCCCCCCCGGCGGCGGCAGTGTTGGTGTTGAGGAACACGACCGCCACGTCGTTGGCGCTGGCGGCGCTGGCCGTGGCCAGCACCGAGCCCCCGTTGAAGCCAAACCAGCCCATCCACAGGATGAAAGTCCCCAGGGTGGCCAGCGGCAGGTTGGCACCGGGAATGGCGCGCACCTCGCCGTTGGGGCCGTACTTGCCTTTGCGGGCACCCAGCAGCATCACCCCAGCCAGGGCAGCGGCTGCACCGGCCATGTGCACGATGCCCGAACCGGCAAAGTCCGAAAAGCCCAGGTCTTCCAGGTTGTACAGGCCGAACACCGACTCACCGCCCCAGGTCCAGGAACCTTCCATCGGGTAGATGAAGCCGGTCATGACCACCGCGAAAGCCAGAAAGGCCCACAGCTTCATGCGCTCGGCCACCGCGCCGGAGACGATGGACATGGCCGTGGCCACGAACACCACCTGGAAGAAGAAGTCCGACGCCGGGGCATAGGTGGATTCGGCCTCATAGGTGAAGCCCTCCTCCACGCCACTGCCCATGATGCCGGACAGGAAGATGTCGCCGCCGTACATGATCGCGTAGCCGCAGACCATGTACATGATGCTGGCGATGGCAAACAAGGCGACGTTCTTCGTCAGGATTTCGGTGGTGTTCTTGGCCCGCACCAGCCCCGCCTCCAGCATGGCGAAGCCTGCGGCCATCCACATCACCAGGGCACCGCAAATCAGGAAGTAGAAGGTGTCCAGGGCAAACTGCACCTCGAAGACGGTGTGCAGCGCCTGCGTCGCCACGCTGGCGGCCTCGCTGACGGCGGCGGTATCGGCCACGGCCTCCTCGGCACCGGCCACCTTGGCGGCCAGCACGGCCGCGGCCACACCCAGGGCTTTGAACAGGGGTTTCATGTGCATCTCCTCCTTCACAGGGCTTCCTTGCCGGTTTCGCCGGTGCGGATGCGGATGACCTGCTCCAGCGGGAACACAAAAATCTTGCCGTCGCCGATCTTGCCCGTGCGCGCCGCACCCTCGATCGCCTCGATGACCCGATCCACCAAATCGTCCGAGACCGCCGCCTCGATCTTGACCTTCGGCAGAAAATCCACCACGTACTCCGCCCCCCGGTA
>NZ_SNYL01000001.1:0-15792 GCF_004363315.1 Tepidicella xavieri | reverse complement strand
CACCCTCGATCGCCTCGATGACCCGATCCACCAAATCGTCCGAGACCGCCGCCTCGATCTTGACCTTCGGCAGAAAATCCACCACGTACTCCGCCCCCCGGTACAGCTCGGTGTGACCCTTCTGCCTCCCGAAACCCTTGACTTCCGTTACCGTGATGCCCTGCACGCCCATGGCCGATAGCGCTTCGCGCACCTCGTCCAGCTTGAAGGGTTTGATGATCGCAGTGACCAGCTTCATAGTCAGCCTTTCTCACTTGTGGGATGGATGGCACGGCCAGCTCGAACACCGACCGCGGAAATGTCCCAATCACCGGCCCGCAAAGACCGGCAACTGCACGGCCGGGCTCAAGCACGATGCGTGCCAACCTTGAGCGGCCCTGCGCCCGCATCCGCTACACTCCATGCCACACCCGTTCGCCAAGCACCATCGAGGTGCATGGCGAATGCGCCAGAGACAATTCCACAGGGAGGAATGGACACCATGGGCTTGTGCGTGGTGCAAAGTCGTGCATTGCTGGGGCTGCAGGCCCACCCGGTCGGGGTGGAGGTGCACCTGGCCAACGGGCTGCCGGGCTTCACGCTCGTGGGCCTGGCCGACACCGAGGTCAAGGAAGCCCGTGAACGGGTGCGATCGGCCATCCAGAACAGCGGCCTCGAATGGCCACACAACCGGCGCATCACCGTCAACCTCGCCCCGGCAGACCTGCCCAAAGATTCTGGCCGGTTCGACCTGCCGATTGCCGTCGGCATCCTGGCCGCCAGTGGACAAATCGACGCCGACCGGCTGCAAGGATTCGAGTTCGCGGGCGAGCTGTCGCTGGGCGGTGAGCTGCGCCCCATCCGCGGCGCCTTGGCCATGGGGCTGGCCTTGCGCCGAGATGCACCACAACAGTGCAATGCAGCACCCGCTCTGGTGTTGCCCCCGGTCAGCGCGGAGGAAGCGGCACTGGTGCCGCAATCGCGCGTGTATCGGGCGCGGCACCTGCGCGATGTGGCGCAACACTTTGCCCCTGCCGGCGCCGATGCGCCCGCCAGCGATGACAGCGGCTGGCAGCGGGTAGCGCCAACGGCCACCGGCCTGGCACCGGCCGACGCTCCCGACCTCGCCGATGTGAAAGGCCAAGCCGCTGCGCGACGGGCGCTGGAAATCGCCGCCGCGGGCCAGCACAGCCTCCTGATGAGCGGGCCGCCCGGTTCTGGCAAATCCATGCTCGCGCAACGCCTGCCCGGCATCCTGCCTGCGCTGGACGACCTGGACGCTCTGGAAGCTGCGGCCATCGCCTCGCTGGCCGGGCGCTTCCAGCCTGCCCAATGGGGGCAGCGGCCGTTTTGCGCGCCGCACCACACCGCCAGCGCCGTGGCGCTGGTGGGCGGAGGCAACCCACCGCGCCCGGGGGAAATTTCCCTGGCGCACCACGGCGTGCTGTTTCTGGATGAATTGCCGGAGTTCCCGCGGGCAGCGCTGGAAGCGCTGCGCGAGCCGCTGGAAACGGGGGTCATCCGCATCTCCCGCGCCGCCCGTCAGGTGGAATACCCGGCGTCGTTCCAACTGGTGGCCGCGATGAACCCCTGCCCCTGCGGCTACCTGGGCGCCACGCACAAACCCTGCCGTTGCACCCCGGAGCAGGTGGCCCGCTACCAAGGCAAACTCAGCGGCCCACTGCTGGACCGCATCGACCTGCATGTCGAAGTGCCCGCCCTGCCACCTGGCCAGTTGCTGGACCACCAACGGGGCGAACCCAGCGCGCAGGTGCGCGCGCGGGTGAGTGCGGCGCGCGATCGCGCCTTGCAACGGCAAGGCTGCGCCAACCAGGCGCTGCGCGACAGTACCCTGGAGCGCCACGCCCACCTCACGCCGGAGGCCGCGCGGCTGCTGCAGCAAGCTGCCACGCGCCTGGGCTGGTCGGGTCGGGCCACGCATCGGGCGCTGCGGGTGGCGCGCACCATTGCCGATCTGGCGGCCAGCCCCACGGTGGAAGCCGTCCATCTGGCCGAAGCCTTGCAATACCGCCACCACGGGCCGCGCTGAAGCCGTCAGCGCTCACGCATAATGCCGTGGAGGAGCCCCCACGCCACCACACCGTCCATGAATGCGTCTATCCCCACCACCACCCCTGCGCCGCGAGATGCCACGCTGCCGCCCCTGCGCTGGCCCACCCCGCCCTATGCCAGCTACGGCGAACAGCCCACCAGCTCGCCGGACGGCCTGCCCTGCCTGGCCGAAGGCAGCAACGGGCACGCACGCCCCTGCCTCCTCAAAGGGTTGGACCTGAAACGGCAGGTGGCGCTGATCCAGGTGCCTCCTTCCAAGGCGGTGATGGCGCTGCGCTTCGACATGTTCCGCCGCATCACCATCACGGAACCACTGTTCCCGCAAGCCATCGGCCAGGCCGGCAGCGGTGACAGCGCTTTCGGCGAATTGCTGAGCTACCGGCCCCGCCTGCCGTACCGGCTGCTGCTCAAGGACGGGCAAGAGGAAACCGGCACGACGATCGGGCACGTCGAGTCCGAAGCCGGGTGGTTTCTGTTCATCCCGCTCAACGAGCAGGACCAGGTGCAGCGCGTCTTCATCCCGCGTGAGATGGTGCAGGCCCTGCATGTGGGCGAAGCCATCGGCCAAGTGCTGGTGGAACAGCAGGCCGTCACGCCCGAGCAGGTGGAAATCGCGGCGCGCGAACAAGAAAACCTGCGCAATCGCAAGCTGGGTGACTACCTGGTGATCAAGGAAATCGTCAAGCCCGAGCAGCTCCTGATGGCGCTCGAAGAGCAGGCGCGCATGCCCATGGTGCGCATTGGCGAAGCCTTGACGGCACTGGGGCTGATCACCCAGGCGCAGCTCGATGAAGCCTTGCAACGCCAAAAGAGCGAGCGCAGCGTGCCCCTGGGCGAGTTGCTGGTGCAAAGCGGCCAGCTTTCGCGCGAAGACCTGCGCATTGCCCTGGCCCGCAAGATGGGGTACCCGGTGGTGGATCTGGCGCAATTCCCGGTGGACGCCGAAGCGGTGCGGCGCGTGCCCATCGCGCTGGCGCGGCGGCACCGCATCGTGCCGCTGCTGTGGCGCAATGGCATGGTGGTGGTGGCTGCCGAAGACCCGTCCAAGCGCGGCATGCTCGAAGAGCTGGAGTTTTCGTTGCAATCCAAGGTGGTGGCGGCCCTGGCCAGCGGCAACGTGACGCCGCAGACCGTCTCCCAAGTCTATGCCCGCTTCGGTCTGGACGAAGGCGGCGCTTCGGCCGCCCCGGAAGCCCCCCCCGAAGGCAGCCTGCCCTCGGCGGGCAAGCTGCTCGAATCGCTGGAGATGGAAGTCCAGGACGACGCCGAACTGGCCGCTGCGCAGATCGAACAGTCTGACAATTCGCTGGTCAAGCTGATCAACAGCATCATCATCGAAGCCCACGGACAAGGCGCTTCCGACATCCACATCGAGACCCACCCGGGCAAGCGCAAGATCCGCATCCGGCTGCGCAAGGACGGCCGCCTCGTGCCCTACATGGAGCTGCCACACACCTATCGCGCCGCCATCGTCGGGCGCATCAAGGTCATGTGCGAGCTCGACATTTCAGAACGTCGCAAGCCCCAAGACGGCAAGATCGATTTCGCCAAGTTTTCACCCCACCACAAGCTGGAACTGCGCGTGGCCACCATCCCCACCCTCAACGGGGCAGAGGATGTGGTGATGCGGCTGCTGTCATCGGCCAAGCCCTTGCCCCTCGATCAGTTGGGCCTGACGCCACGCAATCTGCAACACCTGCAAGCCGCGGTGGAACGGCCTCACGGCATGGTGCTGTGCGTCGGCCCCACCGGCTCGGGCAAGACGACGACGCTGCACTCGCTGCTGCAGCACATCAACACGCCAGACCGTAAGATCTGGACGGCGGAGGACCCGGTCGAAATCAGCAACCCCGATCTGCGCCAGGTGCAGGTCAACCCCAAAATCGACTGGACATTCGCCAAGGCGCTGCGCGCCTTTCTGCGCGCCGACCCGGACGTGATCATGGTGGGCGAAATCCGCGACGAGGAAACCGCCCAAGTCGCGATCGAAGCCTCATTGACCGGGCACCTTGTGCTGTCCACGCTGCACACCAACAGCGCGCCCGAGACCGTGGTGCGCCTGCTCGACATGGGCATGGACCCCTTCAACTTCGCCGACTCGCTCGAAGCCGTGCTGGCTCAGCGGCTGGTGCGCCGCCTGTGCCCGAACTGCGTCCAAGCCCGGCCCGCCGACGACGCCTGGGTGGACGAGCTGCTGGACGACTACCTGCACGTTTTCCCGGAGGCGCTGCGCCCGAGCAAGGACGCCCTGCGCGAAGAATGGCGGCAACAGTTTGGCCAGGAAGGGCGCTTGGTACAGCGGCATGCGCCGGGCTGCCCGAGCTGCGACCAGTCCGGCCTCAAGGGGCGGGTCGGGGTGCACGAGCTGCTGGTGGTGGACGCTGCGCTGCGCCGCCTGATCCAGCGCAAGGCCCCGTCGGAGGCGCTACAGGAATCGGCCATGGCGACCCAGGCGTTTCGCACCCTGCGGCAGGACGGCATCCTCAAAGTGCTGCAGGGGCTGACGACCATCGACGAGGTGCGGGCCAACACGGTGCACTGAAAGCCCGCCACCACGAAATCGCCGTCGGTGGCTCAACTGCCCGCCGACTCGCGAACCGCAGGCTCAGCCGTTTTCCAACCGCCACCCAAAGCCTTGAACAAATCGACAGTGGCTTCAAGCTGAGCGCGGCGGTTATCCAGCAATCGCAAAGCTGCCGCATTGGCGCTGCGCTGCGCATCGAGCAGTTCCAGATACGCGGAATAGCCGGCCTCGTATCGCTGCTGTGCGAGCCGCAGTGCTTGCTCGCTCGATTGCGCGGCCCGCTCTGCATCCCCCTGCGCAGCGCGGGCAGCCTCCAGATTGGTCAAGGCATCGCCCACGTCGCGGAAAGCGGCTTGCACGGCCCCTTGATATGCTGCCAACGCCTCGCGCTGACGTGCCTGCGCCAAAGCCACTTGCGCACGACGTCGCCCGGCGTCAAAAATGGGCAAGTCGAGTCCCAAGCCCAGCGACCAAATGCGTGCGCCGCTCTTGAGCAAATCCGACAGCTCGGCGCTTTGCCCGCCGAAGGCACCCGTCAGCGAGATGCTGGGATACATCGCCGCGCGCGCCACGCCGATCTGGGCATTGGCCGCGGCCAGCAGCGCTTCGGCCTGACGCACGTCGGGCCGCCGCTCGAGCAGCGCCGAAGGCAGCCCCACCGGAGGCGTGGGTGGCACAGGCAAATCGCGCACCGCTCCTGCAGCCAATTGCAATTCAGGCTGTCCGGTCAGCAAAGCCAGCTGCGAATGGATCAATGCTCTTTGGCGCTGCAACTCCCGCAATTGCAAAGCCGCTTCGGCGTGCTCCGCTTCGGCCTGCTCCACCTCCAAACGGCCAGCCGCCCCTCCTTGCAAGCGCAAACGCTGCAAGCGCAGGCTTTCCTCGCGCGAAGCCAAGGTTTGCTGGCTCAGAGCCATTTGCTCATCGAGCGTACGCAGACCAAAGTAGCTGCGAGCCACCATGCCGCTGACCGTCTGCCACACCACTTCACGAGCGTAGTCAGAGGCCAGGGCCTGGGCGCGCGCAGCTTCGGAGGCACGGCGCAGCCGGCCCCAGAAGTCGATCTCGAAGCCGGTGGTGGCCACCAGCTGGAAGGTGTTGAAGGTGCCGCCGTTGCCGGCGGCCGAGAGGTCGCTCGTGCGCTGACGCGACGCCCCGCCGCTCAGGCCCAGCGAGGGCCAACGCAAGGCATCGGCTTCGCGCAGCAGGGCTTCGGCCTGCTCGACGCGGGCCACGGCCGCCTGCAGGTCGGTGTTGTTGCGGCGAGCCGCCTCCACCAGACCGTTGAGGGTGGCATCGCCGAAGAGCGTCCACCAGGTGGACGAGACGGCGGGCAAGGCGTCAGCCGCAGGCGTGGCGGCGCTGTATTGCGCAGGCAGCGGCGTGGCGGGGCGTTCGTAATCGGGCCCCACCGCCGCGCAGGCGCTCAGCAAGGCCGCGCCCAGCAGCGGCAGCAGCCGCGATGGAGTGTTCAGGATCAGGGTGTTCATACCGGCACCTCCTCGGTCGAGCCGGGGGCATGGCTGTGCTGGGGCCGCGGCTTGCGGGCCAGCAGGGTGTAGAAGAGCGGGATGAAGATGGGCGCGATGAAGGTGGCCACCAGCATGCCGCCGAACACGCCGGTGCCCATCGATTGACGGGCTGCCGCGCCGGCGCCGGTGGCGATCATCAGCGGCACCACCCCGAGGCCGAAGGCCAGCGAGGTCATCACGATGGGGCGGAAACGCAGGCGGGCCGCCTCGCGGGCCGCGGCCACGGCCGACAGGCCACGCTCCATGCCCTGCATGGCGAACTCGGCGATCAGGATGGCGTTCTTTGCCGCCAGACCGATCAGCACCACCAGGCCGATCTGGAAGTAGATGTCGTTTTCCATGCCGCGCAGGAACACCAGCAGCAAGGCGCCCGTCACCGCGAACGGCACAGCCAGCAGCACCGCCATCGGCACGCCCCAGCGCTCGTACAGCGCGGCCAGAATCAGGTAGACCATGATCAGCGCAAAGCCGAAGGCAAACACCGAGGCGCTGCCGGTACGTTTTTCTTGGAACGCCTGTCCGGTCCACTCGATCGAATAGCCTGCCGGTAGATGCTCGCGAGCCACCTGCTCCACCGCCGCGATGGCTTCACCAGAGCTATAGCCTGGCGCAGCACTGCCAAGGATTTTGGCAGCAATGAAACCGTTGTAGCGCTCGATCTGCTCAGGGCCGACGATGTCATCCACCCGAATCAGCGCCTTCAGAGGAATCATTTGTCCGCTGGTGCGTGAACGCACATGGAGTCGGCCAAGATCCTCTGGCTTGGCACGGTAGGGCGCATCGGCCTGCATCGTGACGCGGTAAGTGCGTCCCTGGCGGTTGAAGTCGTTCACATAGAGCGAGCCCATCTGCGCCTGCAATGCGGCAAACACCTCGTCCACCGGCACGCCCAGGGCCAGGGCTTTCTCGCGGTCCACTTCCACCCGCAGTTGCGGCACGGTGGGCCGATAGAAGGTGTTCAGGCCCGTGACCGCCGGGTGGGCTTCCAGGGCGGCCATGAAGTCCTGCGTCACCTGCGCGAGCTTCTTCGGATCGGGTTCGGTGCGGCCTTGCACATAAACCTCGAAGCCGCCGGCCTGACCCAGGCCCATGATGGCGGGCGGGTTGAAGGCGAAGGCGATGCCGTCGGGCAGGGCAAAGCCCATGCCCGACACCGCCCGGGCCAGCTCCTGCGAGCTCTGCTGACGCTCTTCCCAGGGCTTCATCGGCACGAAGATGGTGGCGGCATTGGACTTGGCGCCACCGCCGATGAAATCGAATCCATTGATCGCAAAAAAGTTTTGGATGGCCGGGTTGTTGGCATTCATCTGGCGCAACTGCTCTGTGGCGCGCTCCGTGCGCGCGAGCGTGGCGCCATCGGGCAGCACCACCGAGGCGATGATGTAGCCTTGGTCCTCATCGGGCACGAAGCTGCCAGGCACCTTGGCCAACAGCAAGCTCCCCCCTGCCAACATCAGCACGAAGGCGCCGATGGCAGCCGCGCGGTACTTCAGCGCCAGGTTCACCCCGCCCAGAAAACGCGCAGTGAGCCAGTTGAACCCGCGGTTGAAGGGGGCAAAGAAGCGCTCGCCCCGCGTGGGGCCGTCATGCTCGTGGGGCTTGAGCAGCAGCGCGCACAGCGCCGGCGTGAGCGTGAGCGCCACCACGCCGGACAGCACCACCGAGATGGCCACCGTCACCGCGAACTGGCGATACAACTGCCCCGCAATACCGCCCATGAAGGCCACCGGGATGAAGACCGCGCACAGCACCAGCACGATGCCCACCACCGCACCCGAGACCTCGCGCATGGCTTCGATGGCCGCCGAGAAGGGGCTCATCTTCTCCTCGCGCATCAGGCGTTCGACGTTCTCGATCACGATGATGGCGTCGTCCACCACGATGCCGATGGCCAGCACCATCGCGAACAGCGTGAGCGTGTTGATCGAGAAGCCCAGCAGCCACAGGCCGGCGAAGGTGCCGATCAGCGACACCGGCACGGCCAGCATCGGGATGATGGTGGCACGCCAGGTCTGCAGGAAGACGAACACCACCACCAGCACGATCAGCGCCGCCTCGATCACCGTCTTGGCCACCTCGTGGATAGAAGCCGATACGAACAGCGTGGTGTCATAGGGAATGGCGTAATCCACATCTTGCGGAAAGCGTTCACGCTTGAGTTCGGCCATCTTGGCCTTGACGGCGTCACCCACATCCAGCGCATTGGCCCCCGACTGCAGGAATACGCCAATCGCAATCGAAGGCTTGCCATCGACATAGCTGGACTGATCGTAGCTCTGCGCCCCCAACTCCACGCGGGCCACGTCTTTCAGACGCAAGACGCCATTCGGTCCACTGGCGCGCAAAACGATCTCGCCGAATTCCTCGGGCTGCACCAAGCGGCCACGCGCAGTGACGGTGTAGCCGATCTCCTGACCTGGCGGAGCCGGTTCAGCGCCGATCTTGCCCGCCGCATACTGCGCGTTCTGCGCACCAATGGCAGCGGCCACATCGGCTGGCGTGACGCCCAGCTGCGCCATGCGGTCGGGGTTGAGCCACACGCGCATCGAATAATCACGCGCGCCGAAGACTTGCACATCGGCGGCGCCGGGGATGCGCTTGAGCTCGTCCAGGATGTTGAGCGTGGCGTAGTTCGACAGAAAAAGCTCGTCATGGGTCCCTTGCGGGGAACGCAGCGCAATCACCAACAGGAAGTTGTTCGACCGCTTGGCCACCATCACGCCGTTGCGGCGCACCTCGTCTGGCAAGCGCGGTGTGGCCAATTGCACGCGGTTGTTGACGTTGAAGGTGGCCTTGTCGATGTCGGTACCCACCTCGAACGTGGCGGTGATCGTCACCGTGCCGTTGGCCGACGCGCTCGAACTGAAGTATTGCAGGCCTTCGATGCCCGAGAGCTGTTCCTCGATCGGCGCGGCCACGGTGGTGGCCAGCGTCTCGGCCGAGGCGCCGGGATACGAAGCGGTGATGGTCACCGTGGGCGGGGAGATCTCGGGGTACTGCGCGATTGGCAGCGCGCGCATCGCGACCAGCCCGGCCAGCACGATGATGATGGACAGCACGGCCGCGAAGATCGGCCGCTCGATGAAGAAGCGGGAGTTCATACGGGCTCCTTCAATTGGCCTCGGACGGCGCGGCCTGAGTCGTCACGGGCACGCCAGGGCGCAGTTTCATGAGATTGTCAACGATGACCTGATCGCCCGCTTTCAGCCCTCCGGTCACCACCCAGTCGCTGCCCGACCATCCACCAGTCTGGATCGGGGTCGGTTGCGCCTGACTGTCACGTACCACCCAAACCATGCGCCCCTGTTCGGTTTGGACCACGGCCGATTGCGGCACCAGAAACCCTCGAGTACGCCCCAAGGTCACATGAACTTTGAGGAATTGCCCCGGCAGCACTTGCTGCCGGGGGTTGGCGAACTCTGCTCGCAGCGACACTGTGCCCAAGCTCGTGTCCACCGCCGTCGCCGCAAAATTGATCTTGCCCACGCCCAGCAGCGATGCGCCCCGGGCATCTGTCAAGCTGACCTGCGTTCCGTTGCCTTGCCGCATCTGGGCAGCCTCCGTCTCCGACAAGGCAAAGCGCACCCAAATCGGGTCAACTTGGGCAATGGTGGTGAGCAAGCTGTCCGCACCCGGGTTGACCAAAGCGCCCTCTGACTTCTGAGAACGCCCACTGATCCCGGCAATCGGCGCGGTGACTGTGGTGTAAGACAAGTTCAGCTCCGCTTCCCGCACCTGCGCTTGCGCCTGCGCCACGGCGGCCTGGGCCAGTTGAAGCGCAGACTCGGCACTGTCTGCTTCTCGGCGGCTGACCGCTTGAGACTCGGCCAGGGGACGCAAACGTTCATGCTCCCGCCGCGCTTGTTCCAGCTGTGCTTGCTGCTGCGCCAAATGCGCGCGAGCCTGTTGCAAGGCAATCTCGAAAGGGGCTCGCTCGATCTGATAAAGCACGTCGCCAGCACGCACAGGCTCGCCTTCCGAATAGCGTTGCCGCTCGATCAATCCCGTGACCCGCGCGCGCACCTCCACGTGCTTGGATGCCTCGGCCTGACCCACCACCTCCAGCGACAGCGGCAGCTCTTGCTCTTGCATATGCAACACGCGCACCGGCAATGCGGACGGAGAGTTGCTTCGCTCAGGCGCCGTCTGCGCCGGCCCACAAGCCACCAAGAACAATCCGCCCGCGCCCAACAAGGCTGCCAGCACAGCTCGGCGCCAGCACGGTCTATCGACGGCCAAGACGCCGGCCTGAAGGGAAGAAGCCAATGAATCTGACCGATTGGGTATGGACATACAAAGACTCGCTAAACAAAAGAAAGCCCGCTCGGACACCGCCTCGCGCTCGAGAGGACAAAAAGAGGAATGCAGGCCTGGGTACGCAGAGGCGACATGCCACCTCTGCCACAACCTTCCGAAACTCAACAAAAGACCCGCTATTATTACATACACTCTTGAATGTATGTATTTGAGCCTGAGAAGCCCAGATGATGAGAAGCAATCAAGGCCCACAGCCAATGTGCCCAGCGGCCATGGGGGTTACACTCCGCGGGGCAATCACATCGCCACCTGCCGACACCTTGCAGTCCATCTCCATCCGCATTGGTCAGCCAACAAATACGCAGTCACCGCCATGGCACGCCGCACCAAAGAGGAAGCCGAGCAGACCCGCGCCCAGATTCTGGTCGCTGCGCGACGAGTGTTTCATGAGCGCGGCGTCAGCCACACCACTTTAGAACACATCGCTCACGCTGCGGGCGTGACGCGAGGGGCCATTTACTGGCATTTTGCGAACAAGCGGGAACTGCTTCAAGCGTTGTGCGACGACGTGACCATCCCCTTCATCGACCGCCTGGATTACACCCTGCTGCAAGACTGCGGCACCGACGCCCTGACCCGCATCCGCAACTTCATGACCCAGTTGGTTCAGTCGCTGGATGACGAGCGGCTGCGCACCGTCATGGAGATCCTGGAGTTCAAATGCGAGTTCGTCGGCGAACGCAGTGAAGACTTGCGCGATTGGGCAACGCACAGCCAGGAATTGATTGCCAAACTCGAGCGCACTTACTCGCAGGCGCAGGACCAAGGCATGCTGCGCGCCGACATCTCACCCCACTGCGCCGCGCTGCACACCAAATGCTTTTTGAGTGGGCTCATGCGCATGCGGTTGATGGGCCTGCCGGATTTGTCCTCCACCGATCAATTGTGCGCGCTGATAGACGCGCATGTGCGCAGCCAAACCTGCCCGACCCGCGCCCCATAGGGGCTTCGCCGCAGACGAAAACGTCACAAATTCGGCGCCAACAAGCGCTCCAGCACGGCTTCGTCCATGCCCCGCCGCTGGGCCATGTCGCAGAGCTGATCGCGCCCGATCTTGCCGACATTGAAGTACGTCGCCTGCGGATGGGCGATGTAGAAACCGCTGACGCTGGCCGCCGGCGTCATGGCCAGGCTCTCGGTAAGCCCCATGCCGATGTCCTGACACTGCAACAGCGCGAACATGTCGCGCTTGACGGAGTGGTCCGGGCAGGCAGGGTAGCCGGGCGCGGGGCGGATGCCCTGGTATTGCTCGGCGATCAACTGCTCGTTGGACAACTGCTCGTGCGGCGCGTAGCCCCACAGGTCGGTGCGCACGCGCTGGTGCAGGTATTCGGCCAGCGCTTCGGCCAGCCGGTCGGCCAAGGCCTTGAGCATGATGGCGCTGTAGTCATCCTGCGCGGCCTCGAAGGCTGCCGCCCGCTGTTCCGCCCCGAGGCCGGCGGTCACCGCGAACAGCCCCACATAGTCGTCCACGCCGCTGCCTTGCGGCGCCACGAAATCGGCCAGGCAGCGGCTGGGGCGCAACGCCCCGTCGATCTCTTGTTTTTCGGTCTGCTGGCGCAGGCCGTACCACGTCAGCACGGGCTGGGTGCGGGCTTCATCGGCGTAGAGCACGATGTCGTCATCCCCCACCGTCTGGGCCGGGTAGAGGCCCACGACCGCATGCGCGGTCAGCCAGCGGCCTTCGACGATTTTTTTGAGCATCGCCTGGCCGTCGGCCAGCACCTTGCGGGCTTGCTCGCCCACCACTTCGTCGTCCAGAATGGCAGGATACGGCCCGGCCAAATCCCAGGTCTGGAAAAAGGGGCCCCAGTCGATGTAACGCGCCAGTTCGGCCAGATCGAGGTGGCGGAACACCCGCCGCCCCAGAAATTTGGGCCGCACCGGCCGGTAGCCTGCCCAGTCCAGCACGGCTTTGTTGGCCCGGGCCTTGGCCAGCGGCCACAGCGGCACGGGCTTCTTCTGGGCATGCTGGGTGCGCACCCGCTCGTAATCGGCCAGCACCTCAGCCACATACGCCTGGCGGCCCTGACCCAGCAAGCCCTGCGCCACGCCGACGCTACGCGACGCATCGGGCACGTAGATCACCGGGCCGCTGTAGTTCGGCGCGATCTTGACGGCCGTGTGTACCCGCGAGCAGGTGGCCCCGCCAATGAGCAAGGGCACGCCACGCTCGCGGAACCAGGGGTCTTTCTCCATCTCGGCGGCGACGTACTGCATCTCCTCCAGGCTGGGCGTGATCAGGCCCGACAGGCCCACGATGTCGGCATTGACCTCCTTGGCCTTGGCCAGGATGTCGTGGCACGGCACCATCACGCCCATGTTGACGACCTCGAAGTTGTTGCACTGAAGCACGACAGCGACGATGTTCTTGCCGATGTCGTGCACGTCGCCTTTGACGGTGGCAATCACGATGCGGCCTTTGCTCTGCACGTCGCCGCCGGCGGCCTGGAGCTGGCGTTTTTCTTCCTCGATGTAGGGCACGAGGTGGGCGACGGCCTGCTTCATCACGCGTGCGCTCTTGACCACCTGCGGCAAAAACATCTTGCCCGCGCCGAACAGGTCGCCCACGACGTTCATGCCATCCATCAGCGGGCCTTCGATCACGTGCAGCGGCCGCCCGCCCTGAGCGCGCACCTCCTGCCACATGGCCTCGGTGTCCTCGACGATGAATTCATTGATGCCATGCACCAGCGCGTGCGACAAGCGCTCCCGCACCGGCCAGGAACGCCAGGCGTATTTGGCCGAGTCGTCCTTGGCCGCGCCTTTGACCTGGTCGGCGATTTCCAGCAGACGCTCGGTGGCATCGCGGCGGCGGTTGAGCACCACGTCCTCCACCCGCTCGCGCAGCTCGGGATCGAGGTCGTCGTACACGCCGATCATGCCGGCGTTGACGATGCCCATGTCCATGCCCGCGCGGATGGCGTGGTACAGAAACACGGTGTGGATGGCCTCGCGCACCGGCTCGTTGCCACGGAAGCTGAACGACACATTGCTCACCCCGCCCGAAACCTTGGCCCCGGGCAGATGTTGCTTGATCCAGCGCGTGGCCTCGATGAAGTCCACCGCGTAGTTGTCGTGCTCCTCGATGCCGGTGGCAATCGCGAAGATGTTGGGGTCGAAGATGATGTCTTCGGGCGGGAAGTCCACCTCATCGACCAGGATGCGGTAGGCCCGCTCGCAGATCTCGATCTTGCGTTGGAAGGTGTCGGCCTGGCCCTGCTCGTCGAAGGCCATCACCACGGTGGCCGCCCCGTAGCGCTTGATGAGCTTGGCCTGGCGCTTGAACTCGGCCTCGCCTTCCTTGAGGCTGATGGAGTTGACGATGCCCTTGCCCTGGATGCACTTCAGCCCTGCCTCGATCACCGTCCACTTGGAGGAATCGATCATGATCGGCACGCGGGCGATCTCGGGCTCGCTGGCGATCAGGTTGAGAAAGCGCACCATCGCCGCCTGGCTGTCGAGCATGGCCTCGTCCATGTTGACGTCGATGATCTGGGCGCCGTTTTCCACCTGCTGGCGCGCCACGGCCAGGGCATCCTCGAAACGGCCTTCCAAAATCATGCGCGCAAAGGCCTTGGAGCCGGTGACGTTGGTGCGCTCGCCGATGTTGACGAACAGGCTGTGCTCGTCGATGACCAGCAATTCCAGCCCCGACAGCAGCATGGGCGGCACGGCAGGGGCAGCGTCGCGGGGCGGCACCTCGACACTGGACGGATGGGCGGTATTCACGGGAAAAGACGGTTCAGAGGGCACGGCACTCACCTGAAGCGGGGGGATGGACAGGTGAGCGTGGTTGTGAGCCAAAACCCAAGCCTGACGCTTCGCGGCCCCAAGCCACACGCGGCCTGGGTCGAAGCGCTGCAACGCTCCTTGGGGAGGCGGTATTTTACCGGGCCGCGTTGAGGAACGCTTCCAGCAGCGGATGGCAGTCCAGCAAGTCGTCGCTGAGGTGGTGGAACTCCGGGTGCCACTGCACGCCACACACGAAGCTGCGTCCGGTCCAGCGAATGGCTTCGATCACCCCATCCGGCGCCGTGGCTTCGACCACCACGTCTTTGCCCAGCCGGTTGACCGCTTGGTGGTGGATGGAGGTGACGCGGCCGCCATCGACCCCGAACCAGTCGCGCATCTTGCCGCCTGGGGTGAAGGTGATCTCGTGCGCATGGCGGTCGTAGGCCTGGCTTTCATGGCCGAGCGAGTCGGGGCATTGAGTGGGCAAATCCTGATACAGACTGCCGCCCAGCGCGACGTTGATGAGTTGCATCCCGCGGCAGATGCCCAGGATGGGCTTGCCAGCCTCCATGAATTCGTGCACCAGTTCGAGCTCGTAGGCATCGCGCACCGGGTCGCCACCCCACTCGGGCTTGAGAGGCTCTTCGCCGTAGGCGCGCGGGCTCACGTCGGCACCACCCTGCAGCAGCAGGCCGTCGAGGTAATCGGCGTAATCGCGAATGCGGATGTTGCTGCGCATGAGCGCCCCGTCGGACAGGACCGAGGGCACCATCAGCACCAAGGTGTCGCGCGAGGCGGCCCACTGCGCCACCGATTGCTCCAGCACCTGCAGCGTCTTGGTCTTGAGGCCCGTGCCTCCGGACTCGGGATGAAAAATCCGGGCAGACAGCCCGATGTGGACGGGGCGACGACGACCAAGCATAGACACTCCTGCAAACGCTTCAGATTATGGGGCGGACCGGGTGCATCTGCAAAAACAGGTCCACCGCTTCGGCCACGTGCCGGCGGCTGGCTTCGGCATCTCGTTGGGGAGGCAAACCGTACAGTGCCCGCACGATATCCAGTCCGAGCCACATGCCGAGCAGATGTTCCGCGTCTCGCTCGGGCCAAGGGAATTGCGCCAGTCCAGCCGCTGTGGTGGCCGCCATCCAGGACGCCAAACGCTCCAGCGCATACCGAGGCCCCTGTTGAAACAACAGGGCCGCCTCATGCGCCGACAGGCCTTGCAACCCGGCAATCGCCCGCACGAAACGCCAGTATGCATCGCTGTGCACAAATGCCACGAGCCGTTGCCCGAATTCGACCAGCGCCCCTCGCACCCCCAGGGCATCGGCGGGCGTGACGTCCAACCCCACCGACAAATCGCGCACGCACGCCTGGACCACCGCGTTGAGCAAGGCCTGTCGATTGGGGTAACGGGCATACACCGTCACCCGCGACACACCCGCCCGCCGAGCCACTGCCTCCATGGAGCAGCCTTGCGGACCCTCGGTGAACAGGAGATCGGTCGCGGCCATCAGGATGGCCTGGTCTTTTCGGGTATACGGATTTAATGGTTGATGGGGCACCTTCACCCCATCAATCTGATACCACCCTCAGATGGTTGATAGATCGACTCCGTAGTTGAGTTCC